>NZ_FVZB01000006.1 GCF_900166655.1 Halobacillus hunanensis
TCGACTTGCATGTATTAGGCACGCCGCCAGCGTTCGTCCTGAGCCAGGATCAAACTCTCCATAAAAGTAAAGTTTGCTTGTGCATGGATGCACTGACTTCAACGTTGCAACAGGATGTTGCGAACTTAGTTGAAGTTCCTTAACTCTTTGCACACCGAATGTGCTTGTTTGAATTCCCTCTATAGAATAGAAAGAATATGTTGACGTACTGGTTGGTTCGTTCAGTTTTCAAAGATCAAAATGTTGAGTGCCGCTTCAAAACAGCGACCTAACTAATATATCACGGTTAGAAAGTTAAGTCAACAACTTTCTTTATGATATATAAACTAACTATAAATCGCAGTCGCAATGAACTAATGCGATGTAAGTAAATACTAGCACAAAGCCTAAAAGATTGTCAATAGTTCAATAGATTTTTCGAATCAACAATCAAATTGCAGTAATTTGTATTTAAAAACAACACTGAACACTTTATGTGAAATGAACTGAATTGTCAATGGCATCTTAAAAACCACACCTATGAGCGGTGTGGTTTAATCAGGCTGACTTTATATAATAAATAGAGCTTTTCCTTTTCTTTCTAATTATTTTGGCTGCCATTTTTGCACCGCGTTTATCATCGGTGATCAGCAAAATATTCTTTTCACATTCCATACGCTCTTTGAATTCACGAGACAAATAGCTAAGAGGGATATTCTCAGCCCCCGGGTATGGAGAATGCGAAGCCGATATATAATCTCGAATATCTATCACACAATACTCTTCTATAGAAATCTGTTCCTTCCCTATATGAGTAAGCGACTTACGATCAGCCGCATCTTTCAGGAAGACTACTAAGATCATTATTATCAATAAAAATAAAATGAGTTCCATATAATGTTTTCCTTTTCCACCTTAAAAAACGAGCTCACCATTCCAGGCAAGCATACCGCCTTTAAGGTTCTGGACCTGTTGAAATCCATTTTCCTTCAAAAATTCTGAGGCATTCATGCTTCTTTTTCCGGAACGGCAAACCATTACATATTCTTTATTTTGATCAAGGCTGCTTACGGCTTCCGGTATATTACCCAGCGGGATGTGTTCGGCAGTCGGAATAACACCTTGTTTTACTTCTTCATCTTCCCTTACATCTATAATCGTAATCTCCTTGTTACTATCAAGGGCATCTTGCAGTTCATCTGCATTGATTTCAGGAATATTACTCACTAGAGATCTCCTCCTTAATGTTATCTGTGTTTCATATTGTATTAGTCTGCATCTTGAAGTCAAGAATTTAAGCTCATCTCATTAAAAAAGAAGGACGCCTTCGAAAGGGTGACGTCCTTCTTTATAGATAATTAGTTCGCTACAATGTTTACCAGTTTACCTGGAACTGCAATTACCTTACGAACTGTTTTCCCTTTCAGCCAGTCTTGAACCTGTTCATTCTCTAATGCTGCTTTTTCTAAGTCTTCTTTTGAAGCATCTACGTTCACCATCATTTTGGCCCTTACTTTCCCCGTGACCTGGATTACAATCTCCACTTCGTTTTCAACGAGTTTAGACTCATCGAAAGTCGGCCACTCCTGATAGCTGATGGTTCCGCCATGACCTAGCTTCTCCCATAGTTCTTCGGCTAAATGAGGAGCTACAGGTGATAACAACTTAACGAATCCTTCAGCAAATGGTTTAGGAATCTCATTTGCCTTATACCCTTCGTTAATGAAAACCATCATCTGTGAAATCCCCGTATTAAATCGTAGTTCCTGGAAGTTTTCACTTACTCTTTGGACCGTTTCATGATACGTTTTCTCTAACGTCACATCATCACTGTTTTCCTTAATAGCTTCCGAAAGTTGCCCATCAACTACAAACAATCTCCACACGCGATCCAAAAACCGTCTTGCTCCATCAAGCCCATTTGTAGACCATGCAACCGAAGCATCGAGTGGTCCCATAAACATTTCATATAATCTGAGTGTATCCGCGCCGTGACTGTAAACAATATCGTCTGGATTCACAACATTCCCTTTAGATTTACTCATTTTCTCATTACCTTCACCAAGGATCATTCCTTGGTTAAACAGCTTTTGAAAAGGTTCTTTCGTAGGGACGGCACCGATGTCATAAAGAACCTTATGCCAGAAACGTGCGTACAGCAAGTGGAGAACTGCATGCTCTGCTCCTCCAATATAGACATCGACAGGCAGCCATTTCTTTAATTTTTCAAAATCGGCAAACGCCTCGCCATTACGGGCATCAATGTATCGCAGGTAATACCAGCAGCTCCCCGCCCATTGTGGCATTGTATTCGTTTCACGGCGTCCCTTCATGCCTGTTTCAGGATCCACTACATTTACCCATTCACTAATGTTGGCTAAGGGTGACTCTCCGGTTCCCGAAGGTTTGATTTCCGTAGTTACCGGAAGCGTTACAGGTAGTTGATCTTCCGGCACAGGTGAAGTAGTTCCGTCTTCCCAGTGAATAATTGGGATCGGTTCTCCCCAATATCTCTGACGACTGAACAACCAGTCACGCAGCCGGTAAGTGGTCTTCCTGGAACCTTTCTCGTTTTTTTCAAGCCAGTTAATTGCTTTAGCAATCGCCTCGTCTTTACCTAATCCATTTAAGAAGTCTGAGTTTACATGTTCTCCGTCCCCAGTGTAAGGTTCACCTTCAATTTCCCCGCCATCAACTACTTCGATAATTGGAAGGTCATACTTTGTCGCAAATTCATAGTCACGTTCATCGTGAGCAGGTACAGCCATAATCGCACCGCTTCCATAGCTCATAAGCACATAATCAGCGACCCATATTGGCAGTTTATTACCATCGATAGGGTTAATCGCGTAAGCTCCGGTAAATACGCCGGATTTACTTTTAGCTAAATCAGTTCGCTCAAGATCACTTTTCTTCTGAGCTTGATCAATGTACTCCTTCACTGCTTCTTGTTGGTCATCACTTACAATCGCATCAACTAGTGGGTGCTCTGGGGCCAGTACAGCATAGGTGGCACCGAAAAGTGTATCCGGTCTCGTAGTAAATACATCGAAAGAAGTACCGTGACCAGCAATATCAAAGCTTACTTCCGCACCTTCCGATTTGCCGATCCAATTTCGCTGCATATCCTTAATGCTTTCCGGCCAATCTAATTCTTCAAGATCTTCCAGGAGTCGGTCTGCATAAGCAGTAATTTTAAGCATCCATTGCTTCATAGGCCTGCGCTCTACAGGGTGACCTCCACGTTCACTTTTCCCATCAATTACTTCCTCATTGGCAAGAACTGTACCTAGCGCCGGGCACCAGTTCACGGCTACCTCGTCAATGTATGCAAGTCCTTTTTCATAAAGTTTCAGAAAAATCCACTGTGTCCATTTATAGTAGTCGGGATCAGTCGTGTTCACTTCCCTGTCCCAGTCATAAGAGAAACCTAACTCTTGTATTTGTCTGCGAAAGGTATCAATATTATGTTTTGTGAATTCCCGAGGGTCATTTCCAGTATCCAGAGCATATTGTTCAGCAGGAAGTCCAAATGCATCCCAGCCAATTGGATGCAGTACTTCATACCCCTGCATACGCTTCATTCTTGATAAAATGTCTGTCGCTGTGTACCCTTCAGGGTGACCCACATGGAGACCAGCCCCTGATGGATAAGGAAACATATCTAGTGCATAAAACTTTTCCTTTTCCGAGTCGCTATTCGTTTTAAAAATTTTATTTTCTAACCAGTATTTCTGCCATTTCTTTTCAATTTCCCTGTGATTAAAAGCCATACTGTTCCTCCTTGATACTTTTGCTATATAAAAAAGTCTCTCGTCCCTTGTTATCCAAAGGGACGAAAGACTTATCTTCCGCGGTACCACCCAAATTAACGTTAAAAATACGCTCGCTTGATATCGATAACGGTGATAGAGCCGGAAGGAACTACTCATTTGTTCGTTCCTACAACATCCAAGGCGAGTTCATAAAGGTCAAGAACAGCTCGCACCACCCGCTGCCTCTCTTATACTTGAAACTTTACTACTAGTCCTCTTCTACGTTTATTATTTATATTCGTATAGTAATGAAAGGTGATTGCTTTGTCAAGTTCACTTTTCGTATAATGTTTACGCCATGCTCGTGCAGGGTATATAGTGACTTACATCAAACTATTCTTAACGGAGGGTCGTAATG
This sequence comes from Halobacillus hunanensis, assembly GCF_900166655.1. Classification (GTDB taxonomy): domain Bacteria; phylum Bacillota; class Bacilli; order Bacillales; family Halobacillaceae; genus Halobacillus_A; species Halobacillus_A hunanensis. Next base: position 4,153 of record NZ_FVZB01000006.1, read on the forward strand.
GTACGAAAGTTTATTAAAAAAGCAGCCGATTACGCAAAACAAAATCCCGAACAAACTAAACGTTACGCTAAAAAAGCTTTTGATACGATCAAAAACAAGCGGAAATCAGCTTCTAATCAACCACCTAAAAAACAAAACAGGTAAGCCCATTTTCAAAATGGGCTTACCTGTTCTTTCTTTATCATCATATCCATATGTTTACTTATCAAAATTCAAAATTCACCAAAAACATGCTACAATACCTTTGCTGTCAAACTTATACAAGAATACGATAAGAAAGAAGGTATATAAACATGATTCTGAAAAGAGCCCTGCATTACGCCCATGAGTTAATGGCGGATGTGCTGACAACAGGGGATGTCGCCATAGATGGGACGTGCGGTAATGGTCATGATACCCAATTCATCAGCCAGCTCGTTGGTCAAAGCGGCTACATATATGGGTTTGATGTTCAGGAAGAAGCCATCACCAATACCAAACAACGGCTCATCGATCATCAGTTAATCGAACAAACCACACTGATTCATGATAGCCACGCAGCTATTGAACAACATATTCCGGACGATCATCTCAGACGTCTTAAAGCTGCCATCTTTAACCTGGGTTATTTACCTGGCAGTGATAAGTCTGTTATTACCGAGGCTGATCATACCCTTTCATCAATTCAAAGCATTCTCTCCTATATCCAAAAAGGGGGACTGGTAGTATTGGTTGTCTACTATGGCCATCCAGGGGGCGAAGAGGAAAAGACAGCATTACTTAACTATGTAAGTCGTTTAGACCAACGTCACTACAACGTACTGCAGCATGGGTTTATCAACCAGCGAAATCAGCCGCCGTTTATTCTTGCCATCGAAAAGAAATAACCTGGTAACCCTATAATGGCTTACCAGGCTTTATTTTGTGATACATTTTTGTATTAAAATAAAAGAAAGTTGCCTTGGCTCCACTTACTTTTAATAACTCCTTCACAAATCCTCTCGCATGTTGGATGTTGCTTACCTTCCGATCGGCAAGGTACATCCCCACAAGTCCTTCATGGATCATTTGGTGAAAAGCAGCATCAGGGAGCTTTTGAACTTCCTGGTTCGTTTGCTTTACGAAAAATACAAACCTTTGTTTCATTTGCTCTTCATGATCATAATAAGAACAGAAATTCAAGTCGCCTTCTTCTTCATCTTCCTGTTGATCAATATAATAATCAAGTAGAATATGAAGGCCCTGCATAAATGGGAAGTAGCTTTTCTCAATTTGTTTAGCTAAATCATCAGTCATCTTCCCGCTCAGTGTATATGAAATTAAGCAGAATATCCCTAACGTAGAACCTGTACAGGCAGAGAACTCAAACCACTCTAGATTCGGCCAGTTTTTTTGATGGTTTTTGAACCAATTCTTCAACCTTGGAATACGTTCTTCTTCAATCACATGCTTATGTACTTGAAGATCGCTATACAGTCCCCCAAGCTTCAAAGTATGTACATAGACCCCGGGGTAATCTTTTGCTTCGCGCAGCACTGACTGACAAGTTTTGACGAGATCTGCCAAATATCCGCCATCATCCTTCTCCTCACGATAGTAATAATAATCCTTAATTTCATTGTTTGGCGTAAGCGCATCAATCATTGCCTGATGCAGCATTCTGAAATCTTTCGGATCCATCGAAGTGCTTCGATCACATAAATTATCGAGATAGTCACTAATCGTTTGATATGCCACAATAAATCGAATCGATTCCTTCCAACTGTCCCTGGCTAACAGGGCATAAATCCCTCCACCCTCACAGTGAAAAGTTTTTGACTCAATACTTGCTAATGCCTGATTTCTTAACTCCCTATTTGGTATATCTTTCGCTTTACTAAACCATTGATTAAGTTCAACGTGCACTCTCGGAAAAATATCCTTGTACACTCTAGCCATTAGATGTAAAGCATTCGCAGGAACTTGAGGTGCCACAAGTCATCCCTCCTTATGATGTAGGTTAGATAATTGTTGGTGAATAAAGTGACTGGTATATGAGTAAACTCTTTTCCATTCCGGTTCATTAAAAATCTCATGATAAAAACCCGGCCACTCTTTATAAGTTTTCTCTGAAAGCTTGACGTTATGAAACCATTCTTTTGTCTTCTCCGCATCCACCATTAAGTCCTCCCCCGCTTGCATAACCAGCAAAGGAACGTCTGGAAATTCATCACTATCTACGAAGGCTTGCTGTATATTTCGCTGAAATTCTCTATACCAACGTACAGATACTTTCTTTAAAATCAGAGCATCTCCACCATCACGTTTGCGAACAGCCTCATTTCTCGTAACCTTTTCAGGATTAAGCTGATTGCCAACCTGCAGCTTTGGCCATATATGATTTAAAATTCGAGATGCCGCTTCCATCGGTTTAGAAGCACCTTCAAGAATTCCAAGTGCCGGAGAGGACAAGACCACACCATCAACCTTCAGTTTGATCTTTTGCATCGCGCGAATAACGGCTAAACCACCCATGCTGTGCCCTAAAAGGAAGACAGGACCTTTTCCCACCTCTTTCAACCATTCCTCAATCGTATGTATGTATTGATTAAAAGATCTAATATGACCTTTCATACCTTCTGATTTTCCTTGACCAGGGAGATCCCTGCAAATAACTTTATAACCATCAGCACGCAACTGTTTGATTAAATGTTCATATCTTCCAATGTGTTCAAAAGCTCCATGAACGATCACAATAGTCGCTTGCACCGCACTCATATGAATCCCTCCCACGCAACACCTTACTTTTGCTATACTAGATTATATCCATATTATAAGGGGGATTAGCGTGATTTGCGAATATAAAGGAAAGTACCCGCAAATTGACTCGACAGCCTACATAGCTGAAGATGCAACCATTACGGGCGATGTCGTCATCGGTCCGTATGCAAGCGTTTGGTTTAAAACTGTTATACGCGGGGACGTTGCTCCTGTTAAAATTGGGAAAGAAGTAAATATCCAGGACTTAAGCATGCTGCATCAAAGTCCCAACCAACCGTTGATCATTGAAGACGGTGTAACTGTAGGACACCAAGTCACCCTTCATTCGGCTCATATTAAAAAGGATGCACTTATTGGTATGGGGTCTCTCATTCTCGATGGTGCCGAAATAGGTGAGCAGTCGTTTATTGGAGCAGGCAGTCTTGTTCCACCGGGTAAAGTCATACCTCCTCGGACACTAGCTTTCGGCCGTCCAGCAAAAGTGATTCGGGAACTGAACGAGGAAGATTACAAAGAACTAGAACGAATCCGAACAACTTATGTAGAGAAGGGTCAAGTGTATAAGCAGCTTAGAAAAGAATGATAACAAAAAATAAAGAAAACCGTTCAACTTAAAATGAAGAACGGTTTTCTTCTCTATTTATTGCAGACGTTTTTTCAAGTCTTCAGCCCGATCCACTTTTTCCCATGGGAATTCAACATCTGTACGGCCAAAGTGACCATAAGCAGCTGTTTGACGATAGATAGGACGACGTAGATCAAGCATTTTAATAATGCCAGCAGGACGTAGATCAAACAATTCCCTAACTGCTGTCACAAGCTTCTCTTCCGTTACTTTTCCTGACCCATGTGTATCAATGGAGATCGAAACTGGCTGCGCTACACCAATGGCATATGCCAATTGAACTTCACAGGAATCAGCTAAGCCTGCAGCTACAATGTTTTTCGCAACATAGCGGGCAGCATAGGCTCCAGATCGGTCTACTTTAGTAGCGTCTTTACCGCTAAAGGCTCCTCCCCCATGGCGAGCATATCCGCCATATGTGTCAACAATAATCTTTCTACCTGTTAACCCGGCATCACCTTGTGGGCCCCCAATAACAAACCTTCCAGTAGGATTAATAAAATACTTGGTCTCCTCATCAATAAGTTCTGACGGGACAACAGGCTGAATAACTTTATCTTTCAAATCTCTTTGAATTTGTTCAAGTGTTATCTCTTCGGCATGCTGTGTAGAGATAACAATCGTATCGACTCGAACAGGCTGATCATGTTCATCATATTCAATCGTTACCTGAGTCTTCCCATCTGGACGTAAATAACCGAGAGTACCATCATTGCGCATATCAGAAAGACGCTTCGATAACTTATGAGCAAGAGATATCGGCAAGGGCATTAGTTCAGCCGTTTCGTTATTTGCATAACCGAACATTAGACCTTGGTCTCCTGCACCAATAGACTCGATTTCTTGATCGCTCATTTGACCCTCTCTTGACTCCAGCGCTACATCTACTCCGCCTGCAATGTCTGGAGATTGTTCATCTATAGCCGTTAATACAGCACATGTATCAGCGTCAAATCCATATTTCGCTCTTGTATAGCCGATATCTTTAATCGTTTGACGTACAATAGCAGGGATATCTACATACGTATTCGTACTGATCTCACCTGAAACGAGGACAAGTCCTGTCGTAACAGTTGTTTCACACGCAACACGTGCGTTCGGATCATTTTTTAAAATTTCGTCTAGAATCGCATCAGAAATCTGGTCACAGATTTTATCAGGATGACCTTCTGTTACAGATTCAGATGTGAATAACCGGCGATTGGCTGGCATTCTGCTAAACTCCTCCTTCTGTTAAATACATAGATTAGACGGAACTCTTTACCAGTATCATTAGAAACCTCTCTAGATTCCCATGGTTTCCTTACAATCGTTTTTATGGCTATTGCACATTTCACGTTATATGTACATATGAATATGAACATCATCAGAAATTGTGCTGAACCTTTTCCCAATAAAAGAAAAAACCCTTCCTTCGTTCAGAGGAAAGGCATCGTTTCCTTTCGCTCTTATCGTCCAAGGCATAACAATTGCCTTGCTTCAGGTTAGCACCATGTCAGCAGCTATCTGACGGTTGCCGGGTTTCTCAGGGCCTGTCCCTCCACCAACTCTGGATAAGAGAGTATCCGTTCGAGATAATCGTACCGAAAACCTCATTTAATGTCAATCCGTTTACTATGCTTTAAGAAACGGTCTGCATTTTTACGTAAATATCGCTATTATAAGGGTAGCTCATTTATATCTGGAGTAAAAAACAATTTACATTTCCAGTAAAAAGACGATAAACTGATTCTCCGATTTACAAATAACTAAGAACTAGTTTTGTCATTATTTCAATATGGAATAGGGAACGAATAAACAGGGTATATCCCCCACAAATAACAGTTTGACTCGTTCAAAGTTATCGCATGCGTGATACAAAATTTTATAGTAAAATAAAATGAAAGCATTTTCATTATTAGTATGGATTATTAAAATGAATGTGTTATACTATTAATCAACTTAAAGCAAATTGTGCTTTTTATTAATTCTAAAGTAAAGGCGGGTTGACACATATGAGTGCCATTAACCAACTATCAGATTTAAACCAACTTTTAGCGCAAGAGCATGTCCTCCATCATTTGTCTGTACCACAACTTGTAGAAAAAATACTTTCCAAAAAAGAAGGATCGTTAACGGATCGTGGGGCTGTTCTAGCTACTACAGGCACCTATACTGGCCGATCTCCAAAGGATAAATTTATCGTAAAAGATCATGAGTCAGAACCCAACGTCAACTGGGGAAGCACCAATCAGCCTATAGATGAGAGCACATTCGTCCATTTATACCACAAAGTGTTGGATCATTTAAAGGAACGTGATGAAGTATTTGTTTTTAAAGGGTACGCAGGAGCAGACAAGAAAAGCCAACTGCCTATTCAGGTCATCAATGAATTCGCATGGCATAATTTATTTGCCCATCAAATGTTTATCCGTCCAACTGAGCAAGAGCTTTCTGATCACGAAGCTGAGTTCACAGTCATATCTGCCCCAACATTTAAAGCTAATCCAAAAGTAGATGGAACAAACTCAGAAGCTTTCATTATGATTTCATTTAAACATAGAATTGTTCTCATTGGCGGAACAGAATATGCAGGGGAAATTAAAAAGTCTATATTCTCTGTCATGAACTACCTGCTCCCTAAACAAAATATTATGCCTATGCACTGTTCGGCTAACGTAGGAAAGGAAGGCGATGTAGCGTTATTCTTTGGTTTATCAGGAACAGGGAAAACAACGTTGTCTGCTGATCCGGAACGCCGTCTGATCGGAGACGACGAGCATGCCTGGTCAAACCATGGAGTTGCTAATATCGAAGGTGGCTGTTACGCCAAGTGCATTAACTTATCAGCGGAGAAAGAGCCGCAAATTTTTAATGCCATTCAATTTGGCTCAGTGTTAGAAAACGTAGTAATGAATGAAGAAACTCAGATTCCTGATTATGACAATACCAGCCTGACTGAAAACACTAGGGCGGCATATCCTTTACATCACATTGATAACACCGTACAACCAAGCATTGCGGGGCATCCAAATGCAATTGTGTTTTTAACTGCTGATGCTACGGGCGTTCTCCCGCCAATTAGTAAACTGACAAAAGAACAGGCAATGTATCATTTCTTAAGCGGATACACAAGTAAATTAGCAGGTACAGAACGTGGAGTTACTTCTCCACAAGCTACCTTTTCTGCTTGTTTCGGGTCTCCATTCCTGCCATTAGCACCTTCCGTATATGCAGAGATGCTAGGCGAAAAAATCGATCAATTTGATACAAAGGTATACCTGGTCAATACAGGATGGACGGGAGGAGCCTATGGAGAAGGAGAAAGAATGAAACTTTCCCATACCCGGTCAATGGTTCACGCAGCGCTTGAAGGTGAGCTAAATTCAGTAGAAACGTACAATGACCCAGTATTCGGACTTCAAATCCCGCTTCATTGTCCAGGAGTTCCAGATGATGTATTATTACCAAGAAAGACATGGGATAATCCTGATGCTTATGATAAAAAAGCTCAGGAACTAGCAGAAAAATTCCACGACAACTTTAAGAAATTCACCCATGCCAGTTCAGCTGTTAAAAATGCCGGCCCTGCTTTTGGCAGAAAATAAATATGTTTCCTCATCACCTCAAAATAGATAAAACAAACGAGCGCGCAGTTAAAAACTGCGCGCTCGTTTTGATTACTATAGCTTATTCAGTAGGCTCTCCTAGAAATTTCTCTTTAATCTGTTTCATACAATTTGGCAGCACATCATCTTTCATCATAAAACTGTACTGCTCATCACTGACAATTCCCTCTGGAAGCTTCTCAAGCAAAACAGGACCATTCGTTTCAAAATAATGGTCTTGCGATTGCAATTGGGATATGGAAGCGAAATACACATTTTTAACAATGGTCCCGCCTTTCCCTGCTACATGATATTGCCCCACATAATCAATCTGTTTGACACGTCCGCCTGTTTCTTCAAGTACTTCTCTGATCGCAGCATCTTTTGCTGTTTCTCCTTTTTCTACTTTGCCACCAGGAAATTCGAGGCCCCTGTCTTTATGGTTGGTCAACAGCCATTTATTATCGAATTGACAAATAACCCAAACATGCTTTGGTGTCTTAGAAAATGGATGATTATCAAAGGATAACTTCACTTGATTTCGATAGTAATCGCTAAATGTTTTCATGTAAGATCATCTGCCTTTAATCCGTTAATTATGTAATGAATAAGAACTTTAGCGATACACTCTGTCATGTATTGCTATTTAAATCGTATCATAAGCAAGCCAGATTACAAACAGTACCGTTCGTATTATCACTATGATTATAGATACCCTCGTGTACACTTTGTAAACGCTGAATGTTTTACCATAATTATGAAACTAATCTCGACATCGTTCGTATGTAAAAGTATGTAGGGAAAAGGAGGAATTTAAAATGAAGAAAATAAGATGGATTGTACTCAGTTTATTGTTTATCACTATGCTGTTTGTAACAGCTTGCTCGAGTAATGAAGCTGAAAAGGCGAAAGAAGTATTTATGAAGTCTTCTGAAGCTTCAAAGGAATTAAACAGCTTTTCCATGAATCTGGATGTCACTCAAAACTATAGTGCAGAATCATCTGAAACCAAGGTACCCCCTGAACCAATCAAAACTTCGATTGATTCAGATATTCAACTTCAGCCGTTAGCATTACATCAAACGATTGATATTATGGGAAAGACTGTGGAACAATATCATACAAAAAAAGGCTTGTATATGTCTCAGCCAGGAACACAAGGCTGGGTCAAAGCTCCTAAGGAACTTTGGGAGCAATTGGCTCAAACCAGCATCGCCCAGCAAACTCCAGGAAAGCAACTTGATATACTGCAAGACTATGTAGACGAATTTAACATGGAAGAAAAAAATAATACTTATGTTTTGTCTTTTAGTTCTAAAGGAGACAATGTCCAAAAGTTGATCGATAAAACCATGGCTCAATCAATGCCCAAAGGAATGCTTCCTGACAACCTGCTGAAGGAGTTAAATGTTGAAAAGGCTAGCTATACTTTAACCATTAATAAAGACACCTACTATCCTGAATCCATCGAATCAACCATGGACTTTTCTATAGTAGTGGATGGCAAGCAGGCATTTATTAGTCAAAAAATGAGTGGTGAATACAGCAATTTTAATGAAGTTGGCGAGATTGTCATTCCCCAGGAAATCATTAAAAACGCACAGGAGATGCCTAGTTTAAATTCTACACAATAATACAAACAACCGCTTCTACAACAGAGGCGGTTATTTGTCTTTTAAAATACCCATCCCGCTGATATGGTGCCTGGTCGTGTCATCCCCTAAGTCATAGATCATCTGCAAGGCTCTCGTCATGCCCTCATCATACTCGTCATTCGAACTATCTTTATGATACTCTACAAACGGAACGTGTGATCGAAAGAAAGCTCTTGTGTCCGAGTTATACATTTCATTAAACACTTCCCTTAATAATAGAAGTTCTTCTCGATCTGCGTTAATGATGAACTCATCATTGTTCCCGTTGCGATTAATTGATATTTCACGGGTGCCGATATTTACAAAGTACTGATTTTTCCCATCCATAATAAAAACCTCCTTACACATAGCCTTAGCTATTTAGAAGGGCTTTATTACAATAAAAAACAAGAAGCATATTTTACCAAACTAATCTAACCTGGCTGCCAGACATAGCTTTGAGAGGTAGCCTTTTCCAAATAAGAATCATCAACATTTACCCCTATTCCATTTTCCGTTGGCACCCTAATTTTACCGTCTATTACTTCAATCGGTTCTTTAAGAACATCCTTATAAAAATATCTGTCTGAACTCGATAAATCACCCGGTATTGTGAAGTTAGGTAAAGAAGCAAGAGCCAGATTGTGGGCCTTGGCGATACCTGTTTCCACCATGCCGCCACACCATACAGGCACTCCATTATTTTGACAGTAATCATGAATGTTTAATGCTGCCGTCATGCCTCCTACACGGCTGATTTTTATATTAACGATTTGGCAGCTTCCGAGTTCAATCGCTTGCCTTGCATCGTGTAATGACATAATGGATTCATCCAAACAAATCGGCGTACTCATTTGTTGCTGTGCCTGTCTATGCAAATAGAAGTCACCAGGTTCAAAAGGCTGCTCAATCATTAGCAGCCCTAAATCATCCAGGGCAGTTAAGTGATCTATATCTTCTTCTCTGTACATGCCATTTGCATCAATCATAATAGCCAGGTCAGGGTCGATGGTCTGAACCTGATTGATTTTGTCTCTTTCTTTGCCTTTTTCAACTTTTAATTTATATCGTTCATAGCCAGACTGTTTTAATCTGTTTATATCATTTTTAGTACAATCAGATAGACTCAAAACGGCACCTGCTTTAACGTAAGCACGCGTACCTCCAATCAATTCAGCTAAACTCACTTTGTTCTGTTTCGCATATAAATCCCATATAGCCCCTTCCAAACCTGCTTTTACCATTTGATTACCTTGAATAAAGGAAGTCATGCGCACAAAGTCAGCTGGATGCTGAATATCTCTGGTGTTTAGATGAGGAAGGATAATATCTCTCAGCATATGCCAGGCTGTTTCGATTGTTTCGGCTGTATAAAAAGGGGTGGAAAAAGCCGATACTTCTCCGTACCCTTTCAACCCCTGATGATCACTAACTTCAACAATAATCACGGAACGCTCGTGAAGTTCACCTTGATGGGTTTGAAACGGGCTTCGCAGCGGAAGTGAAATTCTACGTAAAACGATACGTTGGATATCCATTAATTATCGTTCCCTTGCGCATACTCAAATAATTTGCGTCTGACAACCTTATTTGAGGCATTTCTTGGCAGCTCTGAAATGATAAACAACTGCTTCGGAATCTTATAGGAAGCCAAATGTTGATGACAATAGGTGGTCAGCTTCTCCAATGAAAGTTCTGCTCCCGCCTGGAGGACCACAAAAGCCACGGGCACCTCTCCCCATTCTTCATCTACTGCAGCAGCCACCCCTACTTCTTCGACACCTTCAAGTCCCATTATAACGCTCTCAACTTCAGCAGGATAAATATTTTCCCCTCCTGAAATAATCATATCTTTAACACGGTCAACAACGTATAGAAACCCTTCCTCATCCAAATACCCTGCATCACCCGTTGCCAAATATTCTGAGTTGTTTCTCGCTTTTTTATAATATCCAGCTGACACCATCGGTCCTTTAACGTGGATTTCTCCTGTTTCATATGCGTTAGCGGGTCTCCCATCCACCATAACTTTTAGCATGGCTGGAGCCAGGGCTTTTCCTGCTGAGCCAAGTTTATTAAAGGCATCCACAGGGCTTAATGTAGCAATTTGAGAACTGGTTTCCGTCATACCATACGTTTGAAAGACAGGAATCCCCTTTTCACTCGCCTTCTTTAATAACGGTTTAGGGACTGGTCCACCGCCTAATAAAAAACACCTAAAAGACGAAGGATAGTTCTCTTGTTGTAAGTCTCGTATCAATCTTTGAAGCATAACCGTTACCACGGAAACCATCGTTACACCATGATGAAGAATCTCATTATTGATCACTCGGGCATTAAAATGTGACAACAGACGAATTGGCATTCCGTAAATAACATTTTTCATGAGTAAAGAAAAACCACCAACATGAAACATAGGCAGGCAAATCAGCCACTTGTCCGATTGCGACAAACCTAAATTAAGAGCGGAACCGATAGCGCTGAACCAGTGATTTCCATAAGTATGCATAACAGCTTTAGGTTTTCCTGTGGTGCCCGATGTGTACATCATGGTAAAAACATCTTCTAAACACAGCTGTTCTTTTAAAACAAATGGTTCATCAGATTTTGGCAGACAACGCATATTGATAAGTTCTATATGTTTTAACTTGGCCTTTTCAATAGAACGCAGAGCCTTGTCTTCAAAGTCAGAGTCAACAATCAATGCCGAAATTTCCGCGTCGTTCATTTGATAAGCAAGTTCTTCCGGCGTCAATCTTATATTTAAACAGACTACAACTGCTCCAATATAGCTTAGTGCGTGAACACAAACGGGAAACTCTATTCGATTAGCTGATAATAGGGCAACATGATCTCCCGCCTTTATACCCTCTTTCATTAACCCTTTGGCCAGTTCTCGACTTTTTTCTCTTAGAGCAGAATAACTCAAAGATTTCTGTTCACCATATTCAATTGCTGTGGCTTCTGGCTGCAGTTCATACTGCTTCTCCAGCCAATGAGGAATTTCACTCATGCTCTTTATCCTCCCTTTTCTCATATAAAAAGGGCTGCCTAAGCTATAGGAAGCCCTTTTTTGAACCATTTTATTTTCGATCATGGGAAACGCGGGAACTGACCGAAGTCAGGTTTGCGTTTTTCTTTAAACGCATCGCGCCCTTCTTTTGCTTCCTCTGTGGTGTAATAAAGCAAGGTTGCATCGCCGCCCATTTGCTGCAAGCCTGCCAGCCCATCTGTATCAGCATTGAAAGAGGCTTTTAGGAAACGAAGAGCTGTTGGTGACTTCTCAAGCATTTCTCTACACCATTGAACCGTTTCATCTTCAAGTTGCTCCAGAGGCACAACCGTATTAACGAGTCCCATATCCTTCGCTTCTTTTGCACTATATTGACGGCAAAGATACCAAATTTCTCGAGCTTTCTTTTGACCGACGATACGGGAAAGCAAGCCAGCACCATATCCCGCGTCGAAACTTCCAACTTTTGGACCTGTTTGACCAAAGATTGCATTATCAGCAGCAATAGTCAGGTCACAAACGATATGTAGGACATGACCGCCACCTACTGCATATCCGGAAACCATGGAAACGACAGGCTTAGGAATAACCCGGATTAGTCGTTGTAAGTCTAACACATTCAAGCGAGGGATTTGGTCGTCACCGACATAACCTCCGTGTCCTCTAACGCTTTGGTCTCCACCTGAGCAAAATGCGTCATCGCCAGCACCAGCTAATACAATGACTCCGATTTTAGAATCATCACGTGCATATGCGAAAGCATCAATTAATTCTTGCACAGTTCTAGGAGTAAAAGCATTACGAACTTCTGGACGATTGATCGTAATTTTAGCAATTCCTTCAAAAGTTTCGTAGAGAATTTCTTCGTATTCTCTTTCAGTAACCCAGTTATAGGTCATACATAACCCTCCATTTTAAACAATTTGCGGACATGCTTATCCGCTTCCATACAATTACTATTGTATCACGAAGTCTTCGACAGTTTTAGCAAAAAACTTCGGTTTTTCGAGATGGACTGTATGTCCAGAATTTTCAACGATGACAAAAGTGGATTCCGACAGTCGATAATCCATCTCCTTATTAATCGAGATAAATTTGTCATCCCACTCGCCTGCAACCAGAAGCACCTCTGCTGGTAAGTCTGAAAGTCTCTCCCACCAAGAGGGCTGCCGCCCTGTTCCCATTCCTTGAAGAGACTGAATTAAGCCATGTGGATTCTGTCTTAATCGTTCTTCTTTCAAATGAGCAATGTCTTCAGCAGACAACTGCTTTTGACTTTCAAAGAGCGGAATATCCTCCCAATAATGGACGAATCTTTGCAAGCCTTCGTTAGTAATTTTATCAATTAACCCTTGATCCTTAGTCCGTCTAGCCATTTGCTCATCAGGATCGGCAAGACCCGGCGAAGCACTTTCAAGAATTAGTTTATTTGTCCACTCAGGGTAGAGCATAGCAAAAGACAGAGCTGCCCGACCGCCCATGGAATAACCAAGAACATCCACAACAGAGAGTTTTAAATGTTCCAGAATTTCCACTACATCTGCAGCAAATTGCTCCATCGTCAAAGTGCCGACGACTCCTGTGTATCCGTGCCCTGGCATGTCAATACAAATAGTCCGAATGGAACATGGCAAGAACTCCCTTACTTTAGCAAATGTGCGACTGCTGCCTGTAAACCCATGGAGCATCAAAACAGGCAAACCTTCGCCTTCATCTTCTACCCAGTAAGTACGATGGGTCAGTTTAATATACATAATCTAGACCTCATCCAGTGAATCCAGGGCCTCTGCGATCCCCTGCCATTTTTCTTTGTGAAAATCCACATGATCCTCCCTGTTCGTGATTACTTCTACAACACTCAAACCATTTTCCTGATAACTATCCTCTAACGAACGTGTGTAGGCTTCCCAATTATCAACACGTCTATGTGTTCCGCCAAACATTTCTACAACTTTTCTAAAATCTAGCCCAATTGGTGTTCCAAACAACTCTTCAAAGTAAGCAGGCTGTGTCGCTTGTGAAAGATAAGAAAAGATTCCGCCCCCATCGTTATTGATCACAACAATTGTAATAGGCAAGTGATGCTGCTTCGCAAGCAGCAAGCCATTCATATCATGGAAAAATGATAAGTCACCTAGCAGCAGTGTGGTCGACTGACCAGTTGCCGCTGCTCCAAGGGCTGTTGAAACTACACCATCAATCCCATTCGCACCGCGATTAGCCATCACTGTAATATGCTTTGGTGTAGCCATAAAAAAGCTATCGACATCTCGAATCGGCATACTATTTCCGACGAATAGAACAGAACGATCTAACATCGAATTCGACAAGCGGACCACCGCATGTCCCTCATTTAATTCGTCACCCTGTTCAGCAAGCATATGGCTTTTAGCAAGCGTGTTCATCTTCTGCCAATGCTGTAACCACTCACTTTCAATATGATCTGCTTGCAAATTGGAATAAATCATTTGGCAAAAAACACCAGGTTCAGACCAAACAAATTGTGTGGCTACACCTGAAGGTTCCCGATAGCTTGCATATGTGTCTACCACATAATGATCGATGGCCGAACCGTGCTTTTGTATCCACTGCAAGTAAGGCTTAGACACCGGCATCGCCCCGAACCGAATAATGTATTCCGGTTCGAGTGACTCTTTTCTTTTATCTGATTTTAAAATGGCATCATAGTTTTCGATAATATTTCGCTTATCATGCTCGCCTGCTCTTAATTGGGATAACGGGTCTGCCAAAATCGGCACTTCTGAGCGTGCAGCCAAAATGGTAAGATGGGATGCTAGACTAGGATCCGTTTGCGGTCCGCATACGATCAAACCCTTTTTATCGCTGGCTAGTAATTCCACAAAATGTACTGCCTGTTCTTCTGAAATCTGCGGCAAACCATAAATACTCTTTGGAATTGGTTTTGTTCCTTCATTCCAGAGCCCATTTACATTAAAATCCGGAACTAATGGCTCCCTCAGAGGAAGGTTTACATGTACTGGTCCAGGGTGGCTTGACTCACTTTCTTCAACCGCACGAGCCGCCTGTTTTCTTACATATGAGAGCAACCCATCCTCAGGTAAGGCTAAATCATGAAACCATTTGACGTAATGACCATACATATCAATTTGGTCAATAGATTGAGGAGCTCCTACATCTCTAAGCTCATGTGGACGGTCCGCCGTTAAAACAACAAGCGGAATCCTGCTATAGTAAGCTTCGACGATTGCCGGATAATAGTTGGCTGCAGCGGTGCCGGACGTACAGACAAGCGCTACAGCCTTTTGTTTTGCTTTGGCTAGGCCTAATGCGAAAAAGGCAGCAGATCTCTCGTCAACATGAACCCAATGCTTCACCCGATCATATTCACTAAATGTCATAGCAAGGGGGGTGGATCGTGATCCAGGTGAAATTACCACATCCTCTATCCCCGAATGAGCGAGTTGGGCAACAAAATGGGTCATGTATCTTGATAAAGTTTCTGTGTAGTTCATACTGATCCTCCTAATACGGATAACATGGGCCTGAGCTTGACAGCTGTTTCCTCGTATTCCGCATCAGGGTTGGAATCTTCCACGACCCCGCACCCAGCAAATAAAGAAGCTTCATCCTGCTGAAGAAGTGCGGAACGAATTGCTACCGCAAACTCCCCGTTATTATGCCCGTCAAACCAGCCAATCGGGCCTGCATACCAGCCGCGGTTTAACACTTCATGTTTCCTGATATAGTCTACTGATTGCTTCTGAGGCATGCCGCCGAGTGCTGGAGTCGGATGCAGCTTCTCTACAACATCAAGCAGTGTATATCCCTGTTCAAGAGTAGCTGTGACAGGGGTATATAAATGCTGTAAGTTACGAAGCGGATAAACGACTGGTGCACTAGGAATTTCGACATTGTAACAGCATGCTTCAACGGCTTCCCGAATCATCTGAACCACAAAATCGTGCTCCTGCCGGTTTTTTGGATCATTCAGAAGCTGCTGACTAAAGAGGTAATCCTCTTTTTCATCCTTGCCGCGTGGAATTGTTCCTGCTAAACATGTAGAGACCAATTCCTGGTTCTCCAATTTAGCCAGCCTTTCTGGCGTTGCGCCGATAAAGTAATCTCCGCCATTTTCGAAAACGAAGATGTAACTATTTTCTTGTGTTTCGCATAATTCCTCCACAATTGCGGCCAACTCAGCTGAGGAGTCAAATTTCACACGCAGTTCCCTGGCAAGCACAACTTTCCCCAATTTTCCTTGCTTAATGTCATCAGTAGCTTGCTTGACGCTTTGCTTCCACTTTTCCGCTTCCATCTCCGTTAAACCCGTTTGCTTAGGAAGTTTATGTTCTTGACGATCACCATGTAAAAGCTGCTGTTGATGCTCATCTATTTGGCGTATAATCTGCTGTTTATGATCTTCCTCAAAAACAAGCAAATTCGTAGTCAAATACGATTTCGAACCTTTATTCGTTAACAAATAGGCTGGGACTGTCATTTGACTGTCAGGAAAGCCCTCCCATGGGGTTGAATTGTTTTGATTGGCATCAAAGCTAAATCCTCCCAAAGCGACAAGACCAGTTCCTTTTTCATAGTGAGGATCGTACACTTGTGCCTCGTCCAGTAGTTCATTCCACGTTGATTCTATCTTCCTAAATCGATTCGGATGCGCTGCAATCATCTTATGGGCCGCACCTACCCCTGCCATCGTAAAATCCTCATCTGCACTTTTCCAAAATAAACGATGACGATCGACCTTCTGCGCTCGATCTAAGAAAGAAAAAGCATTTGTATATTCTATTTCATTCACAAAACTGATAAGTTGCGGTTTGCTTTCATCAGTCGCCTTATTAATCGCTCCCTCAACAATTTCATCTATTTGAGGTACTTTTATATGAAGCATTAAAATTCCTCCCACCCCAGTTTGGGACGTTGCATTATATTAAGATAATAACTCAATCATTTTTAATAAACGATGAATACCCTCTTCTATTTTATTCTCTTTTTTCTCTTGACTCAAGAAATCTTCATCGGTTCTTGCATATTCTTACAAGGATTGACACCAGAGGACTGTTTGCCTAAACTTAAGTTGATATTATATTACTAGTTTAAATACAAGGGAGATGACACCCATGAGTTCTGTTTCAAATCAAAATATGAGAACTTCCTTGAATGAACGTGACGGATTTCAAGTTTGGTGGAGGTTATTACGTCCCCATACGTTAACCGCTGCTTTCGTTCCTGTATTCGTAGGGACGATGCTTGCTGCTCTTGATCATGGGATTCATCTTGGATTATTTGCCGCTATGCTTTTCGCCTCGATTTTAATTCAGGCGGCCACTAATATGTTTAACGAATACTACGATTTCGTCAGGGGATTAGACAACGAGAAGTCTGTTGGAATAGGCGGTACCATTGTACGAGATGGAATCCAACCGCGAACTGTATTAACCTTAGCCATAAGCTTCCTTGCAGTGGCGACATTGCTTGGCGTTTATATCTGTGCTTCTTCCAGCTGGTGGGTGGCCGTGATCGGTCTCGTATCCATGCTGTTAGGTTATCTTTACTCAGGCGGCCCTTACCCAATCGCTTATACTCCATTAGGTGAACTAGCAGCAGGATTGTTCATGGGGACAATCATTGTTGCCATAAGTTATTATATCCAATCATTAAGTATATCATGGGAAGTCATCGTAATCTCAGTTCCGATAGCGATTTTTATTGGAGCGATCAATCTCTCAAATAATATTCGTGATCGTGTCGGAGATGCTGAAAACGGCCGTAAGACATTAGCTATATTATTCGGCCATCATGGGGCTGTCCGTTTCTTGCTCAGTCTTTATGTGGTCGCGTATGGGCTGACTTTAATGCTCATCGCATTAGGGATGCTTCCGATCTGGTCACTCCTTACATTGCTTAGCATAAGAAAAGGTACCCAATCTATACAAGGATTCGCTGGTGAGAAATCCCCACTAGAAATGATGCCAGCCATGAAGGCGACTGCACAGACCAATACCTTTTACGGTATGTTACTTGGAATTTCGCTTCTTTTACAACTGTTAATCCCTTTTTCTTTTTAAAAATGGAAGGCAACTTTAAGACAACCCGGACAGCTTCTTGAGTCCGGGTTTTTTGATTTTAGGATAAGCTGAAATCACCTCATATTTATGTATGTTTGATATTATGAAATCAGGGAATGAAAAGTAAAGGATGATAAAAATGGATATATCTATACAAAACACATTAATGGAAGCGCTAGGAATGGAAGTCATCGAAGCGACACCAGAGAAAGTTACCCTTAAAATGCCTGTCGACCATCGAACACATCAACCGATGGGTTTTCTTCATGGGGGAGCAAGCGTAGCACTGGCTGAATCTGCTGCAAGCATTGGGTCCTTTTTAAATATTGACCCCGAACATCAGCAGATTTTTGGAATTGAAATCAATGCTAACCATATAAAAAGTGTACGTTCCGGCATTGTTTATGGCACTGCTATCCCTCATCATCGGGGAAGAACAACTATGGTTTGGGAAATCCGGATAGAAGATGAAGACCAACAATTGATCTCTATTTCAAGGTGTACAGTCGGGGTCGTTCTCCGTCAGAATTCCTAGCTGCTTCCCACTAAATTAGGAGTGAAAGTATGTTAACTGATAAACAGTTGAATAAATTCAAACAGCAGCTCGAAGCTATGAAAGAAGAAGCAGAAGAAGAGTTGACTGCATTTCAAAACCAACAGAAAAATAGTGAAGATCCTAACGATATGGAAGGTGAACTCTCCAGTGTGGCTGACCATCCTGGAGATCTTGGAACTTCACAATTTGAAAAAGAGAAAGACTATACACTTTATGAACAAACTCGAGAGAAGCTAAAAGAAATTAATGCTGCTCTTGACCGAATTAAAGATGGGCGTTATGGAAAAAGTGAAAAGTCTGGAGAGCCTATCCCAATCGAACGCCTCAAAGCCATGCCTACAGCAAGAATGACCGTAGCTGAAGCAGAAGAAAGATGAAAAAGGAGAGCGTTCCATACGCTCTCCTTCATATATTGATAATCTCCGTATTTATTATGGAGAAACTATCCGTTTCCCATTAAGCAGCAGAAGAGGTCTTAACCCGCTTCTGCTCAATCCACGGCTTAAGCTTAATAAACAGCGGGATAAATAATACTCCAACAATTACCCCTTTAAGAGCATTGAAGGGAAGAACCGCTCCAACAACCGTCACCCATTTTACTTGAGCAGACATTGTTTCCCACCCCATAAACCAGCTATAAGCAGGTAAGAACAGAAAATAATTGAGGACACTCATCCCTATTGCCATGATGACAGAACCTGTTACTAACCCTGAGACAAGACTTTTAACGTTCTTGAATTTATGATAGAACAACGCAACGGGCACGATGAATAAAACACCAGCCAGGAAGTTAGCGACAACACCGACAGGGTCAGCAGCCCCTGTATAAATAAGATAAAGTGTATTTTTTAATCCTTCAACAATTATCCCAGCTGCCGGTGTGAACAAAATGGCAGCAACAAGTGCAGGAACTTCACTAAAATCAACTTTCAAGTATTGAGGAAGCATGGGTAACGGAAAATTTAGCAACATCAAAACCATCGAAATGCTTCCAAACAGCGATAATATAATTAACTTTAACAACTTTGATGATTGACCTGTGTACTGGTTCATCAACAACCTCCTCCATCTTTTGCATCGATTCAAAATCCCAGATGAAGGTTAGCGAAAGACATACACCCATATAAAAACCCTTAAGCTCTCGAGACTTAAGGATAGAGGTTTGTCCATAGGAAAGTTAAGGCGGAGTTCAATACCTGCCGTTTTCGCTTGACATCTTCTCCCATCCAGACTTTAACTGTCGGTCCCGGAGTTACACCAGGTCCACCGTTAAGTTTAATACTTAACGGGTCACGGACTTAGAATACTTCTCACGTATTCCTTACCGTCGGTCGGGAATTGCACCCTGCCCCGAAGATTTGAATCGATATTATATTTTTATTAATTTTACAAAAGAATGCGGAGAATTGCAACAATATTTGCTTATATGACTTTCTAATCACTAAGTTCAAGTTCTATTATAATCGTTTCGCCTTTTATAACATGAGATTTTGAGGTATAGAAGAACTGAGCAACCTTATTACGATTCATAATCACGATAGGAGAAGCAAGACTAGTAAGTTCTCGACTTACTTTTGCTAAATCGAAAGTGATCAGGGATTCACCCGTGGAGACATGACCTTTCTCTTTTATTTTGGTTTCGAACCCTTCACCTTCGAGGTCTTCAGTATCAATTCCAACTTGAATTAACAGTTCAACACCCGTATCCGTTAATAGGTTTACAGCATGTTTGGTTGGAAATATTTGAGTGACTTCACCGGATACAGGAGCAACCATTTCTCCATCAGTCGGTTCAATTGCTATACCTTCTCCCATCATTTTGTTAGAAAATTTTTGTTTGGGAATATCGGCAAGCTGCATCAATTTACCGGAGAAAGGACTACTAACCCTAACTATTTTCTTATTCACACTAACTCCCCCTCTATAGCAATTATGATTCTACTACTTCTGCTGATGGAAAGATATCCTCTAATGATTGAAGACGCCCATGTTCATCACGATAAACAATATGTTTGCGTTCAAATTTAGTTGGACAGTCAATTCCGACAGCTGCCGCAAGATTGTATAGACCGTCCCTTAATGAAAGTACATAGTTACAAGTACGGAACGACTTTTCTTCTACAATTAAAGCTTTTTGAAGATTGGGATTTGTCGTAGCCACTCCAACTGGACAATTGTTTGTATGACAAATCTCAGCCTGAATGCAACCTACAGAAAACATCATACCTCTGGCGATATTCACTAAATCGGCCCCCATTGCTAGAGCCATTGCTACCTTGTCAGGAGATATTAATTGACCAGATGCAAACACCTTTACACGGTCTCGTACATTATACTTCTTCAACATATCATCTACGACAGGCAAGGCTGATTTAATGGGTAGTCCAGTGGCATCTGCAAGTTCCTGATAGGACGCTCCAGTACCTCCTTCTCCTCCATCAACTGTAATAAAATCGGGACCTTCTTGACTATCTGCCATATGTGAGACCATTTCTTCTAATTGTTCAATGTTCCCAACCACGATCTTCATTCCAATAGGCTTGCCACTTACTTCACGTAACTGCTTCATAAATTCAGACATTTCTTCATTATTCCCAAATTGGTAAAAGCGATTGGGGCTGTCTATGGACTCCCATGGTTCAACGTTGCGTATTTCGGCTATTTCAGGTGTCACCTTCGCTCCGTCAACATGTCCGCCTCTTGTTTTTGCACCCTGTGCAAGCTTTAGTTCAAACGCCTTTACTTCGTCTATTTCACTTTTCCGTTTAAATTCCTCCCATGAAAATTCGCCATCCTTCGTCCGGACACCAAATAATCCTGGTCCGATTTGGTATATAATATCCACTCCGCCTTTAAGATGGTGATGGGACAATCCGCCTTCTCCTGTATTCATCCAAGCTCCGCCTGCTAACCCAAGCCCGGTAGACAGGGCGGTAATCGCTTTTTCACCAAGTGACCCGTAACTCATTGCAGATTGACCAATCAGTCCCTTCACCATAAAGGGATATTTACATGTATCCTGTCCAATTACGACAGCTTCCTCATCTGGTAAATAAAATGGATTTGCTTCTTTATATGAAGAATGCTCCTTGCGTTGGAAAAGTTTATCTTTATCTATTTGATACACTTTGGTGCGAACCTTTTTTTCGTTATCGACAAGCATCTCCTCACGATGTGTCGGATACATAGCATTTTTGAGATAATAACCAGGTGCTTCAAAATCGCGTTCAGATCCAAATCCGATTAACCTCTTATTATATTTAGCTGAAATATATGTACCCTCCATCTGATTACGGGTAAATGGTTTCCCTTCATTATCATCGTTGAACAGATATTGCCGTAATTCGGGGCCCATTTTTTCAGTGATATATCTCATCTTTCCAAGAATAGGATAATTCCTTAAGATAGAGTGCCCTTCCTGCTTTTTGTCTCTAAACATGACTCTGATTATAAATAAAGCTATAGCTATAATGAAGGCAATAAAAACAGTTAAAATCCCTATCAATAGCAGAGCTGCTGCTTCCACAAAATCACTCCTTCGCATGTAAATCATTCAATCGTTCCTAGTTTCATATACCACTTTTTCCTTGCTCTCAATCATTTTTTCAGCATAAGAAAAACCCTGGCTATAAGCCAGAGTTTGGTAGTTAATCTTCTAAAGGATTTAAGCTTTCCTTACCAGTCAAATTCGCAATCATATCAACTAATAGGTCGATTTCTTCCTCCATATCTTTGATACTGACTGTCTCCACAGGTGAGTGCATGTAGCGTAACGGAAGAGATACTAGACTAACGGGAACACCTTGTCCAGTCAGACGCATTCGGTCCGCATCAGTACCAGTCATTCGTGGCGTTAATTCATATTGCAGTCCAAGGTTTAATGAGGACGCGCTCCTCTCAAGCAGCTGATTGATTTTCCGATTTATAGGAGCCCCTTTAGCTAAGACAGGACCGCCCTCGAGGCGAACATCCCCATATTTATTTTTATTTACACCAGGATAATCAGTGGCGAAGGTCACGTCACAAGCGATAGCCATCGTCGGTTGAATGCCTGCTGCCGCAAAATACGCGCCTCCCATGTTGGTTTCTTCGTTAACTGTACTAGCAGCATAAACTCCTACGTTAACGCTGCGTTGCGCTAGTTTTCTTAACACTTCCCCAACGATAAATTGTCCTGTGCGATTATCAAGCCCTCTTCCAGAAATATAACGATCCATCATAACTTCTGGATCACGTTTATATACGGCTAAGTCACCGATTTGAACAAACTTCTCCATCTCCTGTTTTGATTTCGCTCCACAATCAATAAAGAGGTCTTCTAACCCGAAGTCGTCTTTTAAGCCTCCGTGATGCTGGGCGTTGACACCAATTACACCTGTAATAGAATGGCTATAGCCTAATACATTCACCTTCATCCCCACTGCAGCCTTAGGATTAATTCCGCCCATTTTATCAAAGTGGAGATACCCTTGTTCATCGATACGGTTAATCACAAGCGCAATCTCATCGCAGTGTCCGGCAAGCAGCACCTTGAATTCCGCGTCAGGATTTAACACAGCAATGACATTTCCGGCGTTATCTGTCTTTATTTCATCGGCATAAGCTTTCATTTCTTTCATCCATGATTTTTGAATCTCCATCTCCATGCTGGATGGTGATGGGGTCTTTAGCATTTGTAATAATAGATCAATTTGTTTTTTTTCCAAGAAAATAAACCTCCTCAAATAGTTCACACTGTTGAAAATTATACCATTTCTCATGATTTATTAAAAAAAAGCATACTTTTTCAACATTTAGGGAAAATGAAGAGCTGTATGCATAGTAAAGGAGAGAGCATGAAATGAATTTACATGAATGGTTTCAAAAAGGGATAACTCCAGACCCTTATATCGAATCGATGGAACAGAATCAGAAAAACCTTATCAAAATCTATGATCAGTTCACGGTTCCTGAGGAAGACATGCCGTTTTTCAATAAACTAAAGGCCAAACAGCTTCTATCTATTGTCATTACGGAAGACTGGTGTGGAGATGCCATGTTGAATGTACCGATATTTTTGCGTATAGCCGAAGTCGCAGGGATCGAGACCCGTTTTCTAAAGCGCGATGAAAACCTTGAATTGATGGACCAATACCTGACCAATGGAAAGTCCCGCTCCATTCCAAAGATTATTGTCATAGAAGAAAACGGAAGGGAACTATTCAATTGGGGGCCTCGTGCCCCGGAATTACAGGCATTTATCGACAACTCGATAGCCGCTCTCCCTCCAAAGGAGGCAGATGATTTTAAAGAAAAGCAACAAGAAATGCTGAAGTTTGTAACAAAGGCTTATCGTGACAACAAAGAATTTCACTCATTCGTGTATCAAGACCTTAAAAAAACTTTTGCTAAATAAGAGTTAAGCATGCCGGCATAGGCATGCTTTCTTTATGTTTGAATCTTCCTCCTGCTAGCCATACTAGTATATAAAAAGGGGCTTTATTGGTATGCAGCAATGGATTCGCGATTATTTTCAACTTCCTCTATTTATCAGGCTATTATCCGGCATATTTATTACAATGATCATTTTCGGCACTTCGATTCATCTCATAGAACCAAACAGTTTCCCATCAATTTTTGACGGGATCTGGTGGGCATTTATAACAGGGGCTACAGTCGGATATGGAGATTACGTGCCACTGACAGTGCCCGGAAAAATTATAGCCATGTTATTAATCTTTTCAGGCGGAGGACTTCTCACCTTTTATATGGTGACCTTAGCATCGACCACCGTTGAACATGAGCGGGCCCTTTCGAAAGGGCAAGTGCGATATAAAGGTGAGTCGCATATTATTGTCATCGGCTGGAATGAACGAACAAGGCAATTGATTGATATGATGAGGGAAGATGATATTAAAGATAATATCGTTTTAATTGATAAGACAATCAATCATTTGTATCAAAACTTGGCGAACATCCACTTCATCAAGGGCGATGCCACAAACGAAGAAACACTTGAAAAGGCGAACGTATGTAAAGCAAGAATGGCCGTCGTTACAGCGAACCCTTCAAAAAAAGAGCATCAATCCGATCAAGCCGTCATACACCAGCTTGTTTCCTTAAAAGGACATCACCCAAATTTATTTATCATTGCTGAAGTCCTTACAGAACGTCAAAAAATTAATGCTGAAAGAGCCGGAGCCAATACGGTAATTCGGTCAAATGATTTCATGAGCAGTTTATTTTATCATGAGCTTTACCGAAAAGACCCCCTTCAGCCCTTTCAACTTTTTTTAAACTTATTGACCAATCGTCAGTTCCATGAGGAGAAAGTATCTTCTTCCTTAGCAGGGAAACCGATGATTCAGATACTCGAACATTATTTGAACCAAAGCTCTCAAGTGATTGGGATAAGGAATGGAAAGAATTTTTACTTTGATTTTGATTCGAATACTACGTTAACAGAGGAGGATTACTTAGTTTTATTTACGCCGTTCAACGAGTAATGCTTGCTCACACTGTTGAATTAATTCCTTGCCTGTTTGGATAAATTCTTCAGGAAAGTCAGCATCCTTATCACGAGGAGTTTGAAACTGATCAAATGCTGCTCGGAAATTTCCTTCCTGCACATGATCATCAATACCATCCTGATAAGCATGAGAAAGCAAATAAGGTTTGTTTACTTTGACCGTCGCAGGAGCTGTTGGCGAATCTAGTGTTCCTTCCACAACAGAGAAAGGAATCCTAAGAAATTGATAACCGCCTTGTTCCGCAATTTTATAATCAAAGTAACCATGCTCATAATCCCAATTATCCGAGAAAGTGAAGCCAATAGACTGAAGCTTTTGCTCAAGTTCATGTAAGTCAAATAGCTCATCCGTTAGTTGAGATTCCAAATTAATCATACACAATCCCTCCTTTTCATCTTATCCTGCCCAAATAAAACC
Source organism: Halobacillus hunanensis (assembly GCF_900166655.1). Lineage (GTDB taxonomy): Bacteria > Bacillota > Bacilli > Bacillales > Halobacillaceae > Halobacillus_A > Halobacillus_A hunanensis. The sequence continues at coordinate 29,295 of NZ_FVZB01000006.1, forward strand.
ACCTCAGGTCATCCATTTTCTGGATGACCTGAGGTGGTAATTAATGGTTTATTATAAGCGTTTTTCCAGGTCTTGTTTTTGTTGTTCGAATCCAGGCTTTCCAAGGAGCGCGAACATATTTTTCTTATATGCTTCAACTCCTGGCTGATCAAACGGATTTACACCAAGAATATATCCGCTGATCGCACACGCTTTTTCAAAGAAATAGGCGAGATAGCCAAATGTAAATGCATCTCGCTTCGGTATATGCACAATCAAATTCGGCACTTGACCATCTGTATGAGCAAGCATTGTGCCCTGATAAGCCTTCTCATTCACTTCATCAACAGTCTTTCCAGCCAGATAATTCAGCCCATCTAAATTTTGCTCATCTTCTTCTATCGTATAATCTGAGGTCGGCTCTTCCACATGCAAAATCGTTTCAAATAAATCACGACGGCCATCTTGAACATATTGCCCTAGTGAATGAAGATCTGTTGAGAAGTTTGCGGAACTTGGAAAAATCCCCTTCTGGTCCTTACCTTCACTTTCGCCAAACAACTGTTTCCACCATTCTGAGAAATACTGTAAAGAAGGCTCATAATTGACCATCATCTCAATTGTTTTTCCTTTGTTGTACAGCACATTTCTGACCGCAGCATATTGATAGGCTGGGTTCTCAGACAAACGATCTGTACTTAATTCTTCTCGACTTGCCTGTGCTCCCTGCATCATATCATCAATATCGATGCCGCTGGCTGCAATTGGAAGCAACCCTACAGCTGTAAGCACTGAATAACGCCCGCCAACATTATCTGGAACTACAAAGGATTCATACCCCTGTTCCTCTGCTAATGTTTTCAATGCACCTTTTTCCTTATCTGTAGTGGCGTAAATTCGTTTTTGGGCTTGTTCACGACCGTACTTTTCCTCCAAAAACTTACGGAAGATGCGAAATGCAATCGCCGGTTCAGTCGTCGTGCCGCTTTTTGAAATCACATTGATGGAAACATCTTTATCCTTCAGCACATCAAATAATTCATTAATATAAGGAGCACTAATACTGTTTCCCACAAAGAATACTTGCGGGGCAGAGCGCTGATCAGCTGACAGTTCATTGTAGAAACTGTGATTAAGCATTTCTATCGCAGCACGAGCACCTAAGTATGAGCCGCCTATTCCTATAACAAGGAGAACATCTGAATCTTTCTTGATCTTTTCTGCAGCTTGCTTAATCCGTGAAAATTCCTCTTTATCATAATCTACTGGTAAATCAAGCCAACCTAAAAAGTCATGTCCTGCACCCGTTTTTTCATGTAATGCTTTATGTGCTAATGATACAGTTCCTTCCATATATTCAAGTTCGTGTTTATTAAAAAATGGTAAAGCTTTTTCATAATCAAAACGCACGTGTGTCATTTCCATCCCTCCAAGATCATCATTAAAAAACTAAGCCAATTTCACTTTACCGAAACGTTCTGAGCAAATCAAGTAGGCCTTTACATGTAAACGCATCCAATACAAAAAAGAAGAAACTGGGACAAAACTGAATTCAAACACACAAATAACCCGAACGTAATGTAACAGTTCGGGTTATTGTGTGCTAAGAAATGGTTACTGACATCGCTCCGACAAAATACTTTGCTTTCCTGGAGGATCTTCGACTCGTGCTGTTCCCACATGAGTCTGCAAATTTTTGACTACGCTAAGTATCTCTTCGTTTCTGATACCGTTGCTTTGCTTATGTTCACAAGGTTACTTTGACATTTCCAATATAGCTTCTACATCATTGGCTTCAAGCTTGCTAAAGTTACCGAAAGCTCCTCGTTTCATAGCACGATTAACGATCAAATCAAACTTCTGATCATCTATTTCGTAATCTGCCAGTGCTTTAGGAGCCCCTATAGACGTCCAGAACTCCTGTAAAGAGTCAATCCCTTCCTCAGCTATTTGACGATTTGATTTGCCTTCAGAATCGACTGAGAACACGTTTGTAGCCAATCGTACGAATCGCCCTTCATCGACATCAAGATTATGCTTCATCCAATTAGGAAAAAGAATTGCAAGTCCTCCAGCATGAGGAATGTCATACACAGCCGAGACAGCGTGTTCAATATTATGACTCGCCCAATCTCCTCGGTATCCCATCTGCAGCATCCCATTTAAAGCAATAGTCCCAGCATATAAAATTGTCTCACGATGTTCATATGACTCAAGGTCATCCAGAAGTTTAGGCGCCGTATCTATAACTGTCCGTAAGACACCTTCGACCATTTCATCCTGTACAGGTGACTGGGTTGGGTTGTGAAAATACTGCTCTAGTAAATGTGACATCATATCGACGATGCCATAAATCGTCTGTTCACGCGGCACTGTGATGGTGTTCTGCGGATCCAGAATAGAGAACGTTGGATATGTATAAGGGGCATAACCCCAGCCATATTTTTCGTTTGTCTCCCAATTCGTAATCACTGCTCCTCCATTCATTTCAGACCCTGTTGCCGCCAAAGTAAGCACAGTACCAAAAGGAAGGACCCCATCTGGTGTATTTTTACGAGTAACTAAATCCCAGGCATCACCTTCGTATTTTGCACCCGCGGCAATGGTTTTTGTACAGTCAATGACACTGCCACCGCCGACGGCAAGCAGAAAATCGATACCCTCTCTTTTACAAAGCTCAACGCCTTTTCGAACCGTACTCAGCTTAGGATTAGGTTCGACACCTGCCAATTCATGAACATGAACAGTTGTTTTATTTAATTCTTTCATGACACGATCGTAAACTCCGTTTTTCTTAATACTGCCTCCACCGTAAACAATTAATATATTTTCTATATTTGTAGGAAGCTGTTCAGTTAATTGTTCAACTTGGTTTTTACCAAAAATAAGCTTCGTCGGATTATGAAATGTAAATGCGTCCATTACTTCTTCCCCTCTCTTTATTTCTCAGTGTCCCATTATCCCTGATCCATGAGAATTTCTCAAAAGAAACGCAATATGTATAAATTGTTTTTTATTCCTAAAACTATAAATGTTCATTTTACTAACAGAAGGAGTGAAAATATGAATACAATCCAACGAATCGCTTTACTACTGACAGTTATTGGAGCTATAAACTGGGGTCTAATTGGTTTGTTCCAATACGATCTTGTCGCTGGTTTATTTGGAGGCGGAGAACAAAGTGGAGCGTTTGCGCGAATTATCTATACGCTTGTAGGAATTAGCGGACTTATTACCATTTCCCTTTATTTCTCTCGTGCTGCAGAACATCATGAAGCAAGAACAGCAGATTCAACTGAGTAAGGAATTATACAGAAGAATGCAAAAAACCCGGCTGCGGAAGCCGGGTTTTCAGTTTGAAAAGCAGTAATCGTACAGTTAAAGCTTTTCTAAGAATTATTTGCGGAATTTCTCACGGTCATCGGACTGTTTAATCCAGTCTTCTAACTTATCCTTAAGTGTGTTAAATCCTGCTGAAGCATCTTCTTGCTGAGGAGTCGCTTGCTTACGAGGACGACGTTCCTTTTTAGGTGCTTCTTGTGTGGCACGAATAGAGAGAGAGTATTTATTATTTTTCTCATCAATGTTTAGAATCTTAACTTGGACTTCATCACCTTCAGAAAGATGTTCGTTAATATCCTTCACATAGCCATGAGTTACTTCAGAAATATGCACAAGACCCTGTACTTGCTCGTCAAGTGCAACGAAAGCACCGTATGGCTGTATCCCTGTAACTTTACCCTCTAAAACTTGACCTTCTTGAAACTTATCTGACATGCTATACAACTCCTGATATAGATTATTCGTTTCTTTTAACGCAATTACTGATTTTATCATAACATTTCATAATTAGCAAAAGCTTCTGATGATCCTTAACCTCTTAATCTATTATTTTTCACAAGAAATATTAAGAAACAGGTTTAAAACACGATCTATAAGGATATTAATAATACCGTAAGACTTTCTCGTATTCCCCCTGTGAAGCAAAGCGATCATTCGCTTTGCTTTTTTTTATTTTATGGTTGTAAGCTTTCTATTTCTATCTTTTGCAATTATTCGTTAGTATAAGTATAAGATCCACTTGAAGGAGCAGTGATACAATGAACCGTTTCTCTGAAATAACAGAAAGAAAAGGCACAAGATCTGTTAAATGGGATTTAGCTGAAGAACTTTATCAGGACCCAGATGTGCTCCCGATGTGGGTAGCCGACATGGATTTCAAGGCTCCTGAAGCAGTTGTCCAGGCTCTAACCCAAAGAGTTGAACACGGAATTTTCGGATATACACTGGCTGACGAGCCACTTAAGACTGCCATAATCAACTGGCTTGACCGACGTCATGATTGGAATGTGAAGAAGGACTGGATTACATACAGCCCTGGAGTTATCCCAAGTTTGCATATGGCTGTGCAATCATTAACTGGAAAAAATGATGCTATTATGATTCAGACGCCTGTCTATCCACCTTTTTCAAGTGTAGTCAACGATCATAACCGTACACTTGTTGAGAATCCCTTAGTCCTTAACGATGGAATTTATTCCATTGATTTCACGGACTTTGAATCTAAAATCCGGGACTATCAGGTTAAGTTATTTATTCTTTGCAATCCACACAATCCCGTCGGAAGAGTCTGGAATCGTAAAGAACTCAAACAAATTAATGATATTTGTCTAAAACATGGTGTTAAGGTAATTTCGGATGAGATACACGCTGACTTAATCTATCCAGGGCACACACATATTCCGTTAGCTGGTCTATCTAAAGAAGCTAGTAACAATACGATAACCTGTCTCTCTCCAACAAAAACATTTAATCTGGCAGGATTACAGGCCTCCTACTTAATTATAGAAAACGAAGAAGTTAGAGGACTAGTAACAGATTACTTCAATAAACAAGGAATGTTCATGCTTAACACACTGGGCATTACTGCTATGGAAGCTGCCTACCTTCACGGAGAAGAATGGCTTGAGCAATTGATCGAAACACTTGAGATAAACCGAAACTATGTCACAAAACGCCTTCATGAAGAAACTGAGACATTACAGGTTATTCCCGCTGAAGGCACCTATTTATTATGGATCGATTGTCGTAAACTTAACCTATCCCAGCCAGAACTGATTTCCTTTATGAAAAAGAAAGCAAAGGTAGGCCTAAATGAAGGAGCTTCGTTTGGTGAAGAAGGAGCAGGCTTTATGCGAATGAATATCGCTGCCCCTAAAAAGCTCATCGAAGAGGGAGTCTCACGAATCATACAAGCAGTTAATCATATATAAAAAAACATCCCCTCACCGATCCTTACGGGAGGGGATGTTGCTATTCTTTTTGTTTCTCATTTAAATCAGTAGGGTCACTTGTTTTATCCTTATCACTATTTAACGTGATCTCTGCACAAGCTACCCGATCTCCTGATTCACCTGCAGGCTGTGACATGCCGTCATCAGGTTCGCTATGAATAACTAATGACGTCCCTTCACTTCTTAATAAAGAAGTTTGACCGTCTTTCAGTGTAGCTCCGGAAAGCATCAGTTTTGCTTTAGCTGATCCGCTTGATTCTGCATCAAGATTAGGAAGATCGCCTGCATGAGCGCCTTTCTGGTTTAACAAGCCATGCTTCTTTTTGGTGGGGTTAAAATGATTTCCCGCACTTTTAAAATCTGGCCCTTCACATTTAGGAAACTCATGAATATGGATGCCATGAGGACCAGGCTCAAGACCTTCTGCTTGTACTTTCACCTCTACTCCATCTGGCTGTTCTGTTAAGGTGACAGTCCCTACACGGTCCCCTTCCTGATTATAAAGTGCCGATTCTAAAGGAGAACGTTTTTCCCCACAGCCAGTCATCATTAATAAACTAACAAATGCGACGATCCAAACAACTCTCATATTGTACGCCCTTTCCTATTATAATCATACCTTTAGCTTTTCCAAGAAACGGTGTATTTATAATCGGCAGAAGCAATGAGAGTGAAGCGATACATAAAAAAACAACACCTGAGATAGTACCCAAGTGTTGCCGTTCATTGATCATGTTGATAGTTATCTTGTTCCTCCTGGACGGGAGAGTAATCTGTCCGCTCCTCCTCCTTACGAGAAACTTTAATGATAAAGTACATCGTAATTGCAGCAGCTATGATAAATACTAATAAGGTCAGAAGAGCTGGAATATATTCAGATTTATCTTCGGGGAAATAGAGAAATTCCATCATAGGGCAACACACCTTTCCTAATACATCACCATTATAACAAATTCACTTCTCCATAAGTAATGCTTCTCTATTTTTTCACATTTTTAAACTCTGGTACAATAGTCAACAAGGAGGGGTTTACGTGTCAGACTTTCAGAACGGAACAATTGTTAAGGCCCATTATAAATCAGGGATCTACATAGGTGAAGTAATAGAAGATCGCAAGCAAAATTATTTAGTCAAAATACTCGCCGTAGACAAGCATCCGATGCAAGGCGACCTTCATAATCCTGGTAAAACAGACGATGTGTTTTTTCATCAACGAAAGGCACTAAGTTTTCAAGAAAAGGCAAATATCCACAAACAGGCAGTCCACCTTTATGAAAGTAAACAAGTTCCTGATTACGACGTGTCATTGAAACAATCAGTTGAAAAGTTGAAACAAAAATTGACACGAAGAGAAACAAATTTTAACCAACATGCCTTAGATCAGTTAAAAGACCTTGAAAATCAATACTTTAGCTAAAAAACACCGTCGAAACAGAATCTTATCAATAGAATAACAAATGAGCGCGGGGAAAAATGAAAGAAATCAGAAAAAATCAGGCTGCCGAGACTTTCTCGACAGCCTGATTTTTTCAGGTTCCAGGCACTTTTAAATTTTTCTTCTTTTTTTGAGGCTTTCCATAAACTTTTGTAACGATTTTCGGTGCCTGCTCAAACAAAACCATTCCTATGAAAGCCGCGATGAGAATATACAACCCACTAAAGGCTTTAAACACCCCAGTAGCGACACCGGCAATAACCACAGAAAATTCACCTCTTGAACAAATCGACAAACCTGCTCGTAAGGAAGCTCGTTTTGGCAATCCATAAAGTGGTCCGCCAAGTATGCCGACTAGCAGTTTTGCAATCACGGACCATACTAGAACAGTGACGAGCAGACCTGCCATCGGTACACCATTGCCTAAGTCAATGGTTGTCCCAAAGTAAACAAAGAAAGTTGGAAGCATAAGATCTCGAATTGGAAAAACGGTTTGTTCTACTTTTTCTATTTTTCCAATCTCAGCCAACATCATACCTGCTAAAAATGCTCCCAGTACCTCTGATAAACCAAGGTATAAAGCTAAACCACCGTAAGATAAAGCTATCCCTGTCAGCAACGCAATCTTAAAATCTTCGTCTGCTATACGATCAAGCAGCGTCTCAACTTTTTTAAATACTGTTTTACCAAGGATGATCGCAGCTAACGTTAATCCGATAATTTTTCCGGTAATAGCTAGAAAAGAAACTGTTGTGAAAGTCTCACCAGAACTGACACCAAATAAAATAGCTACCACAATCGGCGCAGCGAGGTCTTCAAAAATAAGTATACCTAATATATATTCTGTTTCTATGTTAGCCATCCTGCCCCGGTCATCCAACAGCTTAGCTGTAATCGATGAACTCGTGGCATAGGCAATCCCGCCTATTAAAAAACTAGAAAACAGATCAAGATTAAATAAAAGGGCAATACCTGTAGTAATCCCTAAGCTTAAGAGCAAGTCCAACAAACCTGATGGCCAGATCTTTTTAGCAATCCCACCAAGTCGTTTCACGTTGAACTCTAAACCTAATAAGAAAAATAACAGAACAATTCCTATTTCACTTGCAAAGTGTAGAAGTTCGTTTCCGCCTAGTTCTCCAGCTAAGACGATCCCCAATAGAATGTAAAGAATAACTCCAGGGACCTTAATTTTAAGACTTAAAAAACCTAAATAAAAAATAGCAATTAGAATTAGCCCTGCACCCAACAGGGCAGGAAATTCACTATGCACTAATCATCAGCCCTTTCCACTGCACAATTCAGAGAAGCTGTCAATCTGCTCCTGCTTACCAATCGTCATAATGACATCCCCTGGTAACAGTTTTGTATCTGCCTCTGGGATAGCAATGGTTTCGTCTCCTTTAATGATACCAATAATTGTAACTCCTGTCCGATTTCTGATTTCAGATTCCTCAATTGTTTGTTCAGTAATAGGAGAAGCCTCTTTTAATTCAATCCAATCGATCACAATCTGATTCTTGAACATCTTTAATTTATTGGCATCGACAGGCTGGTATGTTGCACCAAGCAGCTGGGCGCCAAGCTCCCTCGTTTCATCCGATGTCAAATCCATAGCAAAGTCTGCTTCTTCACTGTCAGCCTCTTCAAAAAAATACAGCTCCCGCTTGCCTGTATGATGTACGATCAATACAAGCATACTGTCCTCAGCTGTCTTTAAGGTAATTTTTTGACCAATGCCTGGTAACTGCGAAACAGATATATTCATTTTCGAACCACTCCTTTTTCTTCTTTGACTTAGTCTCATTAGTATCACACATTATGACGGCTTCATTAGTAATAAAAACCAAATTAGCTTTAATCGGTTACATTGTTATACTATCAGGAGTTGAGCTGCCAATCTACACCCGAATTTGTTTTCTAGTTTCGTCTATGGTAATTTTAAATAGTGTTAAATGTCTAAGAGGAGGTTATACCAATGAGTGTACATATTGGTGCCAAACCTGGAGAAATTGCCGATAAAATTCTATTACCTGGAGATCCCTTAAGAGCAAAATATATTGCTGAGAATTTCCTGGATGATGCCACATGCTACAATGAAGTCCGCGGCATGTATGGCTACACAGGAACATATAAAGGTGAACGTATTTCTGTTCAAGGAACTGGGATGGGTGTTCCATCCATTTCAATCTATATTAATGAATTGATGGAAAGCTACGATGTTCAGAAGCTCATCCGTGTGGGTACGTGTGGAGCCCTGCAAAAAGATGTTAAAGTACGTGATGTTATTTTAGCCTCAACATCAACTACTGACTCACAAATGAATCGAATGGTATTTAACCACATAGATTTCGCGCCGACAGCTGACTTCGGTCTACTGAAAAACGCTTATGATGCCGGTATTGATAAAGGCCTAAAACTACGTGTCGGGAATGTTTTCACAAGCGACAGTTTTTACCGTGATAATGCCATGGACCTTTTCAACTTATTAGCTAAATACAATGTATTAGCAGTGGAAATGGAAACAACCGCATTATACACACTTGCAGCCAAATACAACCGCCAGGCGCTTTCTGTACTTACCGTTAGTGATCACATTTTAACTGGCGAAGAAACGTCTTCAGAGGAACGTCAGACCACTTTTAATGACATGATTGAGGTAGCATTAGACGCAGCCATTGAAGACTAACTCATACCACTTGAATTTAAAAGCCCGCTACTGTGAGGCCACTGAAAAAGTCCACGATAAAACTAAACACGGTGCCTTTCTTCGATTTATCGAAGAAAGGCACTGTGTTTTCTTGTATAATGAAAAGACTACATAAAAGTGAGGGATTGGATGTTAGACCGACAATTATCAATGAACTTCAGTCAATTTGAGGGGCTATACGATATGGTGGTTCCGAAAGACCACCTGCTTCGAAAAATTAATGACCTTGTTGATTTTTCTTTCGTGTACGAGGAGCTTGAAAGTAAATACTGTCACACGAACGGTCGACATGCTATTCACCCTATTCGTATGTTTAAATACCTATTATTAAAGACCATTTATAAGATTTCGGACGTCGACTTAGTGGAACGTACTCAAGTGGACATGTCCTTCAAATACTTCTTAGAGATGGCCCCCGAAGAGGAGGTCATCGACCCAAGTTTACTAGCTTACTTTCGACGTAAGCGCTTGGATGACGATGATCTGATGGATCTCTTAATTCAGAAGAGCGTCGAGATTGCGATTGAAAAAGATGTTATTCAATCCAAGTCTGTCATCCTGGACGCAACGCACACCAGGTCCCGCTATAATCAGACGTCTCCAGAAGAAGTGCTGCGCAACCGTTCAAAGTCCGTACGTAAATTAATTTACACTGAAGATGAAGATATGAAGCATAAGTTCCCTGGTAAGCCCACGGAAGACACCCTGGATGCTGAATTGGACTATTCCCAACGTTTGGTCGAAGTGATCGAAAAAGAACCTGCCCTCGTTTCGCTTCCCAAGATCAAAGAACCATTAAATTTATTGAAGGAAACCATCGAAGACGACCAACTGGAACTTAGGGAGTCAGAAGACCCGGATGCCCGTCTTGGTCACAAATCCGCAGACTCTTCCTTCTTTGGATATAAGACTCACCTCGCGCTGTCTCAGGATCGCATCATCACCGCGGCAACCGTGACGACAGGCGAAAAGACAGATGGAAAACACCTTCAGACGTTAGTGGGAAAGAGCCAGGAAGCTGGAATGGAAGTTGAAGAAATCATTGGAGACGCTGGGTATTCAGAAAAAGGAAATATCGCTTATGCCAGAGAAAACGACATGAGCCTCGTTTCCAAGTTAAACCCTTCAGTATCCCATGGTTACCGAAAGAAAGAAGATGAATTTGAGTTCAATAAGGATGCCGGGATGTATGTATGCCCCGCCGGTCATATGGCTGTTCGAAAAGCCCGTCAAGGAAAAAAGGGTGACGCCACCAATCAAGTGGACTCGTACTACTTTGATGTGGAAAAGTGTAAGAGGTGTCCCCTTCAAGAAGGGTGTTATAAGCCAGGAGCTAAAACCAAGTCCTATTCCGTTTCCATAAAATCGGAGGAACACCAGAACCAACTAGCGTTTCAAAACAGCGAACACTTTAAGGAAAGGGCAAAAGAACGATATAAGATCGAAGCGAAGAATAGTGAATTGAAGCATAGACACGGATATGAGATTGCCTCATCTTCGGGTCTCCGAGGCATGCGTATACAAGGGGCGATGGCAATATTCACCGTTAATCTAAAGCGAATTATGAAGCTCATGGAGGAATAAGAGGAAAAAGACCCTCTTAAAATTAAAAGAAATAGGCGGGTTGAATGAATTCTTCGTTCAACCCGCCTATATTTTTACACATCATTTGAAATCGCGCAGTTCTTCAGTGGCCTCGCTACTGTGCGGGCTTTTTTATTTGATACAAAATTGATCTCCATTCTGTGTATTAAAGCTACCCCTTAACCTTATCCTCTATTCTATACACTTGCCTGATTTTGCTCAGTGCCAATGCCTATAATTAATCGATCATTTTTGCACTCAGTAAAAAAACAACCTGAATTATGATCCTTAGATTGCTTCTTAAAGAATCAGAAAAGCTCTCAAGATCTTGTTAGAATGTAATGAGATAAAGTTCGAGCCATCACACCTGTTGGACCTTTAGGGCCTAAATCGTGAGATGCTTCCGCGATTGACGTTCCAGCAATATCTAAGTGCACCCACGGGGTTTCTTCTGCAAACTCCCCGACAAAAGCTCCTCCCATAATGGGATGGGCTTTGCGTGTAGGAGAATTATTTAAGTCAGCAATCGAGCTTTTTCTAACTTGTTCCCGATAATCATCGTTATAAGGAAGCTGCCAAATTGGCTCATCTACAGCTTCACTGCTTTTCTGCACTGCTTCGTAAAAGTCTTTGTTATTCGTCATAGCACCTGTCATCCATGAACCTAATGCTGTAACAACCCCACCTGTTAAGGTAGCTACGTTGATAATACGTTCAGCACCCAGTTGTTTGGCATAGGTTACTCCATCGGCAAGGGCCAATCTACCTTCTGCATCAGTATTTAGCACTTCAATTGTACGTCCACTCAAAGATGTAATAACGTCATCAGGTTTAAACGCTGTACCGGAAATCATGTTGTCAGAGGAAGGGATAACAGCTAATACATTTTGCTCGGGCTTTAAACGGCCAATAATATCCATTGCCCCAAGTACAGCTGCTGCTCCACCCATATCCCCTTTCATGCCAGGCATGCCTGTCTTCGTCTTGATTGAGTAACCTCCAGTGTCATATGTAATCCCTTTACCGACTAGGGCAGTAACATCTGTCCATTCCTCCAGCCCCTGATATTTCAATATAATCATCTTCGGAGGCTCTACGGAACCCTGATTGACAGCGAGCAAGGCCCCCATGCCCAGCTCTTCCATTTGATTCTTTTCCAGGATTTCCACTTCAAAATCATAACTGTCAGCCATACTCACAGCATGATTTGCCATATTGGTGGATGTCAGCATGTTAGCAGGGAGATGCACTAAATGCCTGGCTGTGTTCACACCGTGACTGAAGGAATATCCTTTTTTTAACGAACGGAGAAGGTCTTCTTCCTGATCATTTGAAATTAAAGTGAGTGAGTCAATCATTGATGGTATTTTAGATTGCTCATGTTTAAAATGAACGAGTTGATAAGTCGCTGTGCCCATTGATTCAGCAATAAGTTGAGCGCAATCATTGCTACTAAGGTTGTCTGATTGGAAACTATCAAGAGCTATGGAAACTTCGTTGACGTTGTCAGATTGCAGCTCTTTAAATAACTTCCCAAACGCACTCTTAAGCTGTTTTCTTGTAAGTTGTTTACTGTCACCTAATCCCAAAAAATAAATCCGCTTTAGAGGAAGTTGATCAGAAGGCAGATATTTGGAAACTTCTTTATACTCTGAGGAGAGATCACCTTCCTTAGTGTACAAAGCAATTTGGCCGGAGGAGTGATCATTTAATGTTTGATAGGTTATTTGATGATCAATATCTCCCTTAAATAAACCGACAACAAGTGTGTGATTTTGGCCAAATAAATCTTTTTCAATGTTGAACATGGTTAACACCTCCATTGTCAGTATACTAAAAAAACTATCAGACTGCTTCCCACAACTTTTAGAAGGACTCAGGGAAGATTCATATGATACAATACACTTAAGATCTTTAGAAACCTATATTCCTTTACAGGCATAATGAAGGAAAGGATGTCTTTCGGCCGTATGAATTTACTACAAAATTTCCCTCTTTGGGCGGCACTCGCCGCGATAATTTTTGCACAAATCATTAAAGTTCCCATTCAATTTATCGCCTCTCGTAAATTTGACGGAGGCCTTGCGTTCAGCACTGGCGGAATGCCAAGCAGTCACTCAGCTGCTGTCACGGCTTTAGCAACAGGTGTCGGGCTCGACCAAGGTTTTGATTCCTCGATCTTTGCTGTTGCTTGTGTGTTTTCAATTATCGTCATGTTTGATTCTACAGGAGTTCGAAGGCAAACAGGGGAACAAGCTATTATGTTAAATATTTTATTAAATGATTTTCATCGCTTCGTTGGGGAAGCGAAAGAATGGGGAAATAAAGAAGAGTTTCAAAAACGAGAAGAGCTGAAGGAATTGCTAGGCCACAGGCCGATTGAGGTCTTTTTTGGGGCACTCACTGGAATTGGTTTAACCTTAGTGCTGAATGTATTAGTCTATTAATGTAATAATACCGGATCCGATTAGATCGGATCCGGTATTATTTTATTCTTCAAGAATCTGTGTTCTAAATACTTGCAGGGCTTCATTTTTATTAAGTTGAGTTAAATCCCTTTCAGTAAGAGTGCCATCGCCTTGTTTAATGACATATACATCGACCTTTTTCTTACCCCAATGCTCATATACATCATCCACTGTCGGGTAATATAAATCAATCTCGTTTCCGTTAATCGCAGAACCTTTATCTGCTACAACTCCATAGCCGTAATCAGGGATAAATAAAATCGTCCCTATTGGATATACGGATAAATCTGCAGCAATGGTAGAATATAAGTCTCTTTTTACGGTAACGCCGGAAAAAGTAATTCCGAACTGAGGATGATTTGGTGTTTTCCCCGTTGATTCATACCCAGCTGTATAGCCTGTCGCAACCACTGTATGACTTGGATACTGAGATAGATCTATCGTTTCCTTAAGAGAAGCAGGTGCTTCCACAGTAGAAGTTGAAACATAGCGTTGTTGTGCTTTTTTTACATTAAGAGATTTTGTTTCAAGTCCTGTTTCTCTACCCTCAAATGCATTAATAGTCAATGCAGAGACCTTGTCATTACTACTAGATAACCAGTTATCGACATCTTTAAGTGTAATATTAGTAATGTTCACCCAGGTAAAATAAACAGCAGTCGCAAATAATGCTACGAAAAAAAGAGTCCGTAAATATTTTCTCATGATTATCACCTCACGATGTCATCATGTCCAACATTTACCTGAAATATACAACACCACGACGTTCATCAAAAACGCCGTGGTGTGTGGATTAAAACATTTGATATCCGTGTTTTCTAAGTAATTTGATAACTATACCTGCTCCAATGGTTCCAGCAAAACCACAAAGAAGAATAGTAATATCAACAGCTTGAAGATGAACGATTTGATCGAAAACAGTTCCAAAGGCTGCGGAAGTTTCAGTAAAATATCGACTCATCTCAAAATTATCTACGATGAGTAAAACAATGGCAGGATATACAATCGCCATAATCCAGGAAGATCGTAAAATCATGTTAATCAAAAAAGAAATCCCAAAGAACAACACAAAAAACAATAGCATTGACACAACAAACTGAACAATATTCAAAATAAATCCCCCTAATTAAAAGCGCAAGAACGATCATGCATAAAAATTATATATTCTCGGCCTTAAAAAAGCAAAGACAGCTAGCCTGCCTTTGCTTGTATTTATCAAACTTATTTAAAGAGATTAAGTTTTCCTTTTTTAAGGAGAAGTCCGATTCCACCCAGTTTGAGAAGATAGCGATTATCAATCACTTTCTTCATTGCTGAGGCAGACCAGCCAAATAACTTCTTATCGTCGAACACAACTCCAATTGCGTCACTATGACCAAGTGAGGCAACCGTACCTTGAATTTTAGGTGTAAATGACTCTAGGTGGTTATCCCCTTGCACTAATTTCGTAAGGCTCGCTGCTGTATGTTCAGCCATTTGAATAGCTATTTGTGCTGTTGGAGGATATGGACGCTCAGTTTCCTCATTCATAATTAACGCACAGTCGCCAACGATGAAAACATCATCGTAATTAGGAGCACGTAAATCGTCACGTACTGGAATACGACCACGGTTTGTTTCAAAACCAGCGTCAACAATTAAGGAGTTACCTTGAACACCAGCTGCCCATACAACCGTGTTGGTAGCAATCTCTTCGCGCTTTTCATCTTTTTCAAATATCAGCTTATCTTCAGTGACTTCCTTGATCATCGCACCAATTTTAAATTCTACACCGCGTGCTTCAAGGGAATTCATTGCATACTCCACTAATTCAGGATCAAAACCTGGAAGTGCAGTAGGTGCTGCTTCAACGTTGATAATACGCACATTTTCACGTGGAATATCGTATTCCTTACAAAGTTCAGGAACCCGGTTTGCGAGTTCACCAACGAACTCAATTCCTGTAAATCCTGCGCCTCCGACAACCAGATTTAACCGCTCTTCTTTTTTGTCTGCTTCATTATTATACTTAGCAAAGTTGTATTCAATATGCTGACGAATAAGTCGGGCACTATTAATACTGCTAATTGTAAAGGCGTTTTCCTTTAGACCGGAAATTCCGAATGTTGCAGCTTCAAAGCCAAGCCCAACTACTAAATAGTCATAAGAAAGTTCACCGTTTTCCAGTGTGACTTTCTTTTCATCTGGTCTTACTTTCGTTACAGTGTCCTGAACAAAATTAATTTTGCTTGTGTCAATAAGATCGTTAATTTGGATCCTGGTCCGGTCATGGTGCAATGTTCCAGCTGCATTTTCATGAAGCCAAGTCGTTTGATAATGATAGCTATGTTTGTTCACTAACGTAATGTTCGCATCATTTACGTTTAAGCTTTTTTGCAGCTTAACTGCTGTCATAATTCCACCGTACCCGGCTCCAATGATCACGATATTAGGATTATTCATGATATCACTTCCATCTCGAAATTTTTAACCTCATACTGGCTTATTAAATATTGTTCCTTTGTGACTCGTTTCACACAATCCAACATAAAAAAAAGACCGTCGATTCTTATTTAATTTTGTCATAAAATCGTAAAATGTTTTCTAATTTTTATCTTAGACCTTTTCTTTTCTATTTTCAACCCTTGAGTAATTTTCCGAAATTTCCTAACTATTATGACTTTATAATATTCCATACAAATCAATAGAACTGCCAATAAAATTTAGTTTATGATAGAATAGAAAAAGTGTAATTTTATCTGAAGGAGGCAAACTTAATGGATGATAAAGTATATGATATAACAATCATTGGCGGAGGCCCCGTCGGTTTATTTACTGCATTCTATGGCGGCATGCGTCAAGCAAGCGTTAAGATAATAGAGAGTTTACCTCATTTGGGCGGGCAGCTTACTGCACTATACCCTGAAAAATATATATTTGATGTGGCTGGGTTCCCACGTGTTCGGGCCCAGGAACTTGTTGATAATCTAGAAGAACAAGCATTGGCATTTGATCCTGCGATTGCTCTGGATCAGGCAGTTGAAACGGTAGAACGTCTTGAAGATGGCTCTTTCAAGCTGACAACAAATTCCGAAGTACATTATACACGTACACTGATCGTAACTGCCGGCAATGGGGCTTTCCAGCCTAGAAGACTTAAAATAGACGACACAGAACGATTCGAACAGACCAACTTACACTATCACGTTAATGATATGAATCATTTCGCTGATAAAAATGTTATGATTTGCGGCGGCGGAGATTCAGCCGTTGACTGGGCATTAATGCTTGAACCTGTAGCTAAACAAGTTTCATTAGTCCATCGTCGTGATAAATTCCGAGCCCACGAACACAGTGTCGAGCAGCTTATGAACTCTAGTGTCAAATTGATGACTCCCTTTACCCCCGAAAAAATGATCGGTGAAGATCGCATAAACCAGGTAGAGCTGCATGAAGTTAAAGGTGACCGCGTGGAAACCATCGATGTGGATGAAGTAGTCGTGAATTATGGTTTTATCTCATCTTTAGGTCCCATTAAAAACTGGGAACTGGAAATCGAAAAAAATAGTATTGTTGTAAATTCTAAAATGGAAACAAATATTGAAGGAATTTATGCAGCGGGAGATATTTGCACCTATCCAGGAAAAGTGAAGCTGATCGCTTCTGGTTTTGGTGAAGGACCAACTGCGGTGAACAATGCTAAAGCTTACTTAGACCCAAATGCACGGGTACAGCCGAAACATTCTACAAGCATGTTTTCCTAACTATTAAAGGCTAGGCTCAGTTATTGAGCCTAGCCTTTGTTGCATAAAAAATCCTCCTTTACATTCGTTAGAACGTAAGGAGGATCATCAGCTTTTAGCAATTAGGATCCGGTGTCCCTGCGTTTGTTGCTGTTTTAAAAGAAGATCCACAGCCGCACGAAACAATGGCGTTCGGATTATCGATCGTAAAACCGCCGCCCATCATGTTTTGTTTGAAGTCAATTGTTGTGCCTTCAATGATCGGAATATCTTGATTATGAATGACGACAGGGATGCCGTCCAATACCATAGTCTTGTCTAACTCTTCATTAATTTCCTCTTCGAAGCCCATCGCATAAGACAATCCACTACAGCCTCCACCCTTTATTCCAAAACGAAGGTGTACATCGCTCGATTCTTCTTCCTTCATCATTTCTGTGATTCGATGGTTAGCTGCTTCCGTGATATTAAGAATCATCTGGAGCCTCTCCTTTCATATCCTTATAATTAGTATACTAAATTAACTCAACCCTGAGCAAATATCCGCTACTTTATCAAAAAACCCCTTTATGAAAAAAGATCATAAAAGGATTTTCACAGTCAGCATGACACCTTTAAAACAGGGGATTTTCTTCCAGGTGCTGATAAATATTTTGCACTAACTCTTCAGGTGTGTCCGCCATTACGCGATCACCATTTACCAATGCATACAATCCTTGAGAACAAATGCCGCACTGGCTAAGGCAACCGTATTCTATAACATCAAGGTCCGGGTCTTTTTCAAGCTCTTCCATAGCTTCATCAGCCCCGCTGATTAAATTATTTACACAAAATTCAATAATTGGATTCATCCGCTTCACCTCTTTACCCTGGATGAAACCCCACTAGAATATAATCCTATCACATTATTCATTAAAAAGACACCATCATACTTACTCATAACAGCCTTAAGATAATTCTTGCAAACCATGTTGCTCAAGCACGGCATAAACTGATTTCAAGCGCGGGATCCCCTCACCGGCCACTTCTCCGTTTACGATGATCAATGGATAGAAAAGCTCGTCATTTAAGATTTGCTGCACATATTCATAGTCTGTCCCATTATGATGCTCTGAATGAATATCCACATAGTCAAAGTCTACATGCCCTTGTCCATACTTCCGTGTAATAGCTGCTTCCAGCCATTCAAACGTTTCTTTTGATCCTGGTGCGTTGACACAGCTGGCACACCTTTCTTCTGCACCATAAACTGTTAAGTAAATCTTTTGATTACTCATCTAAGCCCCTCCATCTCGATGTTAGTCATATACAACCATTTTACAAAAGATGATAAAAAAGATAAAATGAAAGTAGTTCTCAATTAAATCATATTTTGAAGAGCCATCCATAGATTTTTAGTTCAATCCGTTTTATAATGATCATATCGAAAGGGGACGATCAAACATGGAAACACAAGTCCAAGAAGTACTAAATAAACTTCGCCCATTTTTACTGCGTGATGGAGGAGATGTAGAATTAGTTGACGTTGAAGATGGCATTGTCCGTCTTCGTTTAATGGGAGCATGCGGCAATTGCCCAAGCTCTACCATTACTTTAAAAGCAGGAATTGAGCGTGCACTTTCTCAGGAAATCCCTGGAATTCATGAAGTTGAGCAGGTATTTTAAAAAAGTTGAATGGTGTCAACTAACGAGGGTAATACCCTTTCGAAATAGAACACCTCATTTTAATGAAGACCGCCCATGCAGGAGGCATGGGCGGTCTTCATTATTTTCTAGTCAACTGCTGTCAGCGGACTTTTCCCTTCTAACACGTGGAGGGTGTTCTTAAGACTCAACTCCATCATTCTGTATCTGGTTTCGAGACTCGCAGATCCAATATGCGGCAAACAAATCACTTCTTCAAGCGTTAGAAGCGGATGATCCTCTGAAATCGGTTCTTCTTCAAATACATCAAGTCCTGCTCCCTTAATTTCACCAGACTTTACTGCCTCATAAAGAGCCATTTCATCCATCACTTTTCCTCTGGATGCATTAATAAAAATGGCTTCAGATTTCATACTTCTAAAAACATCGGCATTAAACAAATGGTATGTCTCATCTGTCAACGGAACTAAGGAAACGATAAAGTCAGCCGTGCTGATAAGCTGGTCGAAACTGACATAGTTAAGTCCCAATTCCTCCTCAGCTTTTTGCTTTCGGGTTCTATTATGATAGAGCACATTCATATCGAAACCATTAGCCCGTTTCGCCACAATTTCGCCTATTCGTCCCATTCCAACTATACCTATTGTCTTATGATGAATATCTGTACCTGCAAGTAACAGTGGTGACCAATGCTCCCACTTTCCCTGTTTAATCACATCCGCTGCTTCGAGGAGTCTCCTTGCAGCTGCCATTAACAGAGCAAAAGTTAAATCAGCTGTTGTATCTGTTAACACATCTGGTGTATTCGTCACCGTGATGCCATTCTTTTTAGCGGCATCGATATCGATATTGTCAAAACCCACCGCTAAATTAGCGACAACCTGCAAGGTTTCTGTTTGGTTCAGCAGCGCCTCATCGATGGGGTCACTTAGCATCGTCACTAGTCCATCCGCCTTCTTGGATTCTTCCAGCAGCTTATTATACTCAACAGATTCTTCAGCACTGTCCCACATGTCAATGTTTAACTTTTCCCTAAAAGGAGCCACCACATCTTCCGGCAGTTTCCTCGTGATATACACGTACGGTTTATTCACTTTATCCCCTCCCTTTCATACATCCTTATAGAATATATTATAAACGAAAATAAACAGGAAAACATATGATGGAATGCCTGACAGAAATTTTTGATATAATGCAGTTATGGCTTGATCATTTTTCCATAAAACAGAAACATTATGGTACGGTAACTACATGCAAGGAGGTCGATAATCATGAGTGGAGAAAATCGAACAATGTCTGTATTAGAGAAAAAAGCAAGAGAATGGCTGATTGAAAGAGGAGTAACCGTAGACGATATGGCCGAACTCGTCCATTACCTTCAATCGAAATACCATCCAAAGCTAACCATGGAGGAGTGTCGGTTTAACGTAAATCAAGTACTTAAAAAACGTGAAGTACAAAATGCGATCGTCACCGGGATCCAGCTTGACGTGCTCGCTGAAGAAAAAAAGCTTGAGGAACCGCTTCAGTCCACCATTGAAGTTGATGAAGGATTATATGGAGTAGATGAAATCATCGCCTTTTCTATTGTAAATGTTTATGGATCCATTGGTTTCACAAATTACGGATATATAGATAAACAGAAACCTGGCATCCTTAAGGCACTGAATGATAAATCTTCCGGGGCATGTCATACATTCTTAGACGACATTGTCGGAGCCATTGCAGCGGCTGCTTCAAGCAGACTTGCTCACAGTGCAGTTGGCGAGGCTGAAGAAGAATAAGAAAAGTGAAAGTCACGCTCAACGCGTGGCTTTTTTTAATAATTTTCTGAAACCTTAAACCTTTTTATTCGTTATATAGCATATAGTAGTTATAATGACTTTGAAAGGAATGGGGTTATGGCACGTTTTAAGGAAAGTTGGATATGGATTGGCCCGTTATTGATCGTCCTGGTCGGTGTTTTCATCCTGTTTATCGAAAATTACCAAGAAGTAACCGTACCTCCGAATGAAGAGTGGAGTCGGGAAATTGAACTCGGAATCGCCTCTTCAAACATTGAACCACACATTACAAAAACAGATAATGAAAAGCTTTCCATTTCATATGCAACGAGAGAAGGAGTACGCCAGAAAATACTTAACGACACTCATCAAGTCATTGCGGAACATACATATGATATTCCGTATAATAAATGGACAGAAACCTATGTAAAGAATGATCACATACTTTATTTTGATTACTATACAATCTATGATGGCAAGACAAAAGAAAAAGTTACCGACGCATCTCGTTTTATCCCACTCAAAAATAATATAATCTACCAGCAGGGGCCGGATATTTTCATAATGAATCCAGCAACAAAAGCTTCATCTTCATTATTGACCTTAGCAAGCGATAAAGTTGAATTCAGTGTGTATGAATCTAATTCACAGATCTATTTGATGACACAGCAAACAGACACTTCAGGGATTGATCTTACTTTTTATCAAGTAAAAGATACTACGGTTGCTAAAATAGCAGAAACCCAATTCAAGACAAAGCCATCTGAGGTAGCAGAAGCTATTCAGTTCACAATAGAAGACCAGGAGTATTCGCTGTTTCTGCAAACATTCCAGAAACAAAGTATGTCAGGCAAACCAGTTTCACACTATTACTATTCTAAACAACCCCTTAATGAGAAGCCACGGTTAGAGGCAGTTACCTTTTCTGACCCGGCAGCCCATCAACCATTAACGGAGGTCTCAGACTTCGAAATGAAATCCGGAAATGGGCAAACGACCCTCCTTTTTAAAGGGTATGGATTTACGAAAACAGGTTACCGTGAAGAAGGACAGTTCAACATTTATGAAGCCAGAATTAATCAACAAGGTGAACCAATCACCACAAGGTTGAGTAATACGCCTAATTCTTCCGCCAATCCAGAACGAATCAATGAAGATGCCATAGTTTGGGTGGATGAACAGGGGGATACAAAACGCCTGCTGCTTGCCTCTTCCCATCCTGAAATTATTGAGCAATCTCAGCAGATTTCCGGGGATTATCTTCTCGGTGCATTAGGGAAAACATTAGGGATGCTTTCTTATAGCTTTTTCGCAATTATCGTGGGAATCATTTGGTATATTTGGCCCTTACTCTTCATTACGGTCATGATGTTTAGCTCAAATAAAGCCTATGATAGAGATCGGGAATGGATATTTTTCTTAGGGGCCGGTATATACTTGGGAGCCGCTATCGTATTTAAAGATAGTATTTATACGCCTTCTTTATTATCACGTACTCCTGAGTATTTAAGCTTTACAGGCAGTTCCATTGTCTATACCCTTGTATTTGCTTTGATCACCTATGTGATTATGCACATAAGCAGAAGGGATTGGTCAATCACAGTACGCCTTAGTTATTTTGTTGGTGTTCACATTCTATTTGTCACTATATTTTTCGGACCTTACCTTATTTAAAAACATACTAAGATTAGTGGGTAAAATCATCCGTCGATGACTTACCCACTAATCTTAGTATTTATGATTTCAACCATTCATATAAGTCTTTCATTTTATAGGTCGGCTGTTTTAAGCAGTGTTGAATATCTTTAAAGGATGAAACTCCAGTTTCCACCATTAATGTATCCAGACCAGCATTTATCCCAGCCAGAATATCTGTCTCATAATTGTCACCGACCATCAGTACCTCCTGCTTTTTTAAGCCAACTTTATTCAAAGCCTGCTCCATGGCAATAGCCTCCGGTTTTCCAACGAAAATTGGCTCCACCCCCGTGCTGACCGATACTACAGAAGTGATCGCTCCATTTCCAGGAAGCATTCCTCTCTCTGTGGGGATGGCAGCATCCTTGTTCGTACTTATTAACTTCGCACCGTTTCGAACATTTAGACAGGCCTCAGCAAGTTTTTCATAAGAAATGTGACGATCAATCCCTATAATTACATAATCCGCTCCATCATTAGTAATCTCGTGCCCCTCTTTCTCGAGAGCATCATACAGTCCTTCCTCTCCAATCACATATACTTTAGCCTGGGACTTCAAGGAGGTGACATACTTTGCTGTCGCAAGACTTGAAGTAAACACTTGATCATCTGCAGCAGGGATGCCCATATTAGTCAACTTCTCCACTACCTGCTCTGGTTTTGCCGACGAATTGTTTGTCAAATACATAAAAGGAATCGATTGACCCTGTAGAAAATTAACAAACTCTGCAGCTCCGGGTATTGGATCTTTGCCTCTGTACATGGTTCCATCTAGGTCGATAAAATAAGCCTTGTACTTTTTCATTGATTTCACACCTGCTCTCTCAATTTGCTGATATTTTTCTCGTTCTATTCCTTTGAGAAAGCACTTACAGGACCTAGCTCGTCGTTCAAATACTTACGAATCCGACCTGGAAACTGACTAAGCGACCCACTGTTTTGATCCCAAGTTTGCAAAATCGCTTCATGATCAACCATTAAATACTGCTGTACAACGATTTTACGGAGTTTGATTATTTCTTTATAGTTGCCTAGTTCCTCTTCAGGAAGAACTTTTTCATCCGTTAAAATATCAATGATATCCTCATAACTTCCAGGATCACGCATGATAAAACCATCAATCATTTGATTGCCTACATCAATGATAATTTCCACACATAGATGTGTCAGTCTTTCTAAACCTAAATAGTCGGCAAACGTTTGGAATGAATGCTTCTTTTGTTCAGCTAGTAATGTCTCCATATATAACAATAACTCTTCAATTTTTTTTCGATCAACAAAATACATGATGTCTCCTCCTTCTAACACTCTTTCACTTAAATAGAATAACACAATTGTCTTTTCATGGGATATTAGGATGTATATTTACGTTTTTATACGAATTCTGCTATAGTATATAGTGGAATTAAAGGAATCGGAGGCGAACTTATTGGATAGAGAACTTGCATTAGAATTAGTACGTGTAACAGAAGCAGCATCCATAGCTTCTGCCCAATGGATGGGCCGCGGCGATAAAATGAATGCCGACGATGCTGCTACAACCGCAATGAGAACGATGTTTGATTCAGTTTCAATGGACGGTGTTGTTGTCATTGGCGAAGGCGAATTAGACGAAGCCCCTATGCTTTACATTGGTGAAGAGCTTGGAGATAAAACAGGGCCTAAGGTCGATATCGCTGTTGATCCTTTAGAAGGTACTAATATTGTTGCAAAAGGTCATAATAATGCCATGGCCGTTATTGCAGCAGCGGAACGCGGTACTTTGCTTCATGCTCCAGATATGTATATGGACAAAATAGCCGCAGGTAAAAGGGCTAAAGGCCTTATACATATCGACGATCCCATAGAACGGACCATTGATATCGTTGCCAGAGCAAATAATAAACGCATTGAAGATTTAACCGTTATTATTCAGGAACGAGAGCGTCATCAGGAAATCATCGATCGCATCATTAAAAAAGGTGCCCGTGTTAAGCTTTTTGGAGACGGAGATGTTGGCGCTTCGATTGCAACATGTCTGCCCCAAACAGGTGTGGACCTTTTCGTAGGGACTGGCGGTGCACCTGAAGGAGTCATATCCGCCGCTGCCATCAAAAGCCTAGGCGGTGATATGCAGGCTAGACTTGTCCCTCAAAACGATGAAGAAGCACAACGCTGCCAGACTATGGGACTTGAAGATCCTCTTCAGCACCTTACCTTAAATGATCTTGTCAGGGGTGATGATGCGATCTTCGCCGCTACAGGTGTGACAGAAGGTGAACTGTTAAATGGCGTGAAGTTTCTCGGAGGCGATCTGGTTGAAACAGACTCGATTGTCATGCGTGCCAAAACACGAACAGTCCGCTTTATTAAAGCCAACCATCACCTGGACCATAAACCACATCTTAAGTTTGAAAAATAGGAGCTGACGTTATGAGTGATTATCAACTCATGAAAGATGTTACGGAAAATACAACAACCCGCTTTGTTGTATTTTCCGTCGGAGGTCACCGATATGAATTAGCCTTCCTACAAACAGAGCACTTTCCTGATCAAACCATGGTTTTAGACCTAAACAAAAATAGATTCGGTCTTTTAGATCACGAAACGTTGGATAAACCAAACTATCTTGAACATACATTTCAAATTAATGAAATTGATGCAGAAGAACTTAGAGCAAGGTTACACGAACTCATTTAACTAAAGCCTTCCTCTCTTGGCAGGCTCCACATCAAAAAACCGGCATGGTTTCTACACCTTGCCGGTTTTTGATTTACTTGACTACTTTTTTCAACACAAAGTAAGCACAGCCAAAGTTACAATATTCGTATAAATAATCCTCAAGCGTACTTATTTTCGTTTCAAAAGTGGCTTTAGCATTTTGATCATCGTAAAAACCTTTAAGACGAAGCTGACCGTAGCCCCAATCCCCAACTATAAAATCATATTTACTTAAAATATCACTAAAACGGCCTTCTAATTCTTCCTCATTAAAGCCATCCCGATAATTCTCGACGACTTCATATGTTTTCCCAAACAGTTCAATCACTCGGATCACCTCATACCTTGTCATTAGTGTACCATATTTAAAAACAGTGGTGATAATACATCCATAAAAATTTTGTATCATTCCTTAAAAAAAGTCCAACCTAAAAAGTAAGTTGTCATATGAACAGGAGGATTTAACATGAAAAATTATAGATTAATTACACTTATAATGGGACTGACTTTCCTGTTATTAGCCGGTTGTACGGAAGCTCAGAAAGAAGAAGCAAGAGACCAGGGTACGGATGAAGCACTCCATCGAAATGAAATGGATGACTATAACGACCGTCCCATGGAAGGACAGGTAGGTTACGTTCGTTATGAAAAAGATCAGCTTGACCAGGACGCGGAACAAAATCAGAACTTTAAAGTTAATAAAGAAAAAGTGGCTGACATGATTTCACGCATGATTCTTAAATACGATGAATTTGAAGACGTAGCAACTCTTGTTACTGATGAAGAAGTTCTTGTTGCTTATCAAGCACCGGAAGGTCAAGATCGGGAGCTATCAGCTGATATAGTGAAAAAGACAGCCTATTCATTAGTTCCAAGCTTTTACCATGTATATGTTTCCGATAACCCTTCTGCATTTGGCGATATTCAAAGCTTAAGCAACTCCACAGTTTATGATGATCAATATAATGAAGTGATCGATAACATTATTCAAAAATTAAAGGAAGCTCCTCAAGGTAAAGAGGACCAGGCTGAAAATACAGATCCATCCTAATTCTTTCCCTAACTTTTACCAAGCATAAGAGGTTGATAGGAAAGAAAGGCTAACTGTACCAATTAATTTGAAGGTGAATAAAAATGAACATTCGTTCTACAGTACTTTTAACCATTGTGATTACAGCTATCTGTCAGTTGTTCTCTATATATAATGTTTCAGCAAGCGAAGAGTCTGAACGCATGTCCCTTTACAAAAAAACTTCTGCTGTCACCAACATCCCTTGGTATTACTTTGCTGCTATTGATCAGTATGAGCGGCAAATAAACGAAGAAATTCCCGAGGAAAGAGTAACAGCAATTAAACCTGATCCGTTATTTTGGAAAGGAGTCAAAGGACCTTCGCTCTTTTTTCCAGATGGATGGGGAGCCAGCGGAAACGCTGATAAAAAAGCTGACATAACAAATGATGAAGACATTCTTTGGTCCATAGGAAATTATATAAAGTCCTATGGTACAACTAAAGACGATATCAGAATAGCTTTATGGAATTATTATAAACGTGATTTAACAGTTCAAACCATTATGAATACGGCCGAAGTATTTAAAAAGTTCCAGACCGTAGCATTGACAGACCGGGACTTCCCATTGCCTCTTGAAGCCAATTACAGTTATAACAACACATGGGGTGATGCACGTGGATTTGGCGGAAGACGAATCCATGAGGGAACGGACATCTTTGCTAACAATGGAGTACCTGTAAAATCCACCACTTACGGTGTGGTTGAAATGAAAGGCTGGAACAAATATGGAGGTTGGAGAATTGGAATAAGAGATATTTATAATATTTACCATTATTATGCCCATTTAAATGGGTTTAAAGATGGTGTCGAGGTGGGAGACGTAGTAAAGCCCGGAGATGTAATTGGTAGTGTCGGTGCTACTGGTTATGGACCTCCAGGTACCTCAGGGAAATTTCCTCCTCACCTTCATTACGGCATGTACAAAGATAATGGAAAAAATGAATGGTCATTTGACCCTTATCCTTATTTAAAGAAGTGGGAAAAGATGGATCGAAATTCAAAATAAAACTTTATAAAAAGAAGGCCTGGTGCTTCTCATTCAGGAAGCACCAGGCTTTTTCTTCTAACCTTGAGATTTAGATTTTTTCACTGCATTCGTTATACTAAGTGCCAGGCCGCCCCAAATTATAACTATAGTGACAATAAACATGACGATAGCCATTAGCGAGCAACCTCCTTTTTCTCTTCATTTGACTGCTGTTCCAATTCATTGTTCGGCCACTTTTTAATGGACATTAATGCCCCAACGAAAATGGCTCCAATGGCAACAATCCATCCAAAGTTAAATAAGAAATCAATTGGATAACCTCCGTATGCCGCTGATAATTCCGCACGTAAGTTTTGTAGAAGCATGTACCCAAGCACTACAGGTGTAATTATCCCAAGGCAAATTCGCCACCAGGTACCTAATCTAATATCAGAAATTTCGTTAGCATGTGATTGAAAACCCTTGAGTCCCTTAGCGAACCAGGCTAAGGCCACAACTTCGAACAGCCCGGCCATTGCTACCCCGTAGGAGTTGATGAAATGGTCTACAGTGTCCAAAAGGTTCAGTCCTCCTCGCGTAGCGTAAAGTAAAGAAATAAGAGCAGAAAGCCCTCCACCAAACGCTATTGATTTGCCGCGTGAAATATTGAACTTTTCAGATACAGCTGCAACGTATGTCTCCGTAATCGAAATAAGTGAAGACAACCCTGCCAATACTAAAGATGCAAAGAATAGAAAGCCAAAAATTCTTGGAATCCCAGGAATTTGGCTGACAATTTCCGGAAATACCATAAAAGCAAGTCCTACTCCCCCTACACCCTTCTCAGCCGCTAGCTGACTGACGGTTGTATCATAGGTAAATGCCATAAAACCGATTGCGGCAAAAACACCAATCCCCGCCAGGATTTCAAAGGAAGAGTTAGCAAATCCAGTAATAAAGGCATTGTTCGTTATATCAGATTTCTTAGGAAGATAGGAAGCATAAGTCACCATAATAGCAAAAGCAATTGATAAACTGAAGAATATCTGTCCATATGCTGCTACCCAAACCTGTGGATCGGCAATACTAGACCAATCAGGTGTAAAGAATGCTGACAGCCCTGCTGCAGCCCCTTCCAAAGTAACAGCTCTAATGACCATAATCGTAAACAGGATAATTAAGGTAGGAATAAAGAATTTGTTTGCTCTTTCAATACCTTTCTTAACACCTTTAGAAAGAACACCCAATGTAATAACCCAGACAATTAACAGTGGAAGTAAAATTTTAGGAACTAGACCACCGAAAGTCCCTGGATCTGTGAGTGTTAAAAAGTCTCCTACGAAAAAGCTGGTAGGATCATCGCCCCATGTTAAACCAAAAGAATAATATGCATACATAATTGCCCAGGCAATAATCACGGCGTAATAAGTAGAAATAACGAAAGCAATCGTTACTTGCCACCAGCCTATCCACTCGAACCCTTTTCTAACCCTGCCTAGAGATTTAGGAGCTGAACCACGGTACTTATGACCTACCGTGTATTCCAAAATTAGTAACGGTATCCCTGCTGTTAATAATGCAAACAGATAAGGAATAATAAATGCGCCGCCTCCACTTTCATAAGCTGTGGCGGGAAAACGCCAGATGTTCCCTAAACCAATTGCCGAACCCATGGCAGCAAATAAAAATCCTGCCCGTGACCCCCATTGTGATCGATTTTCCATGTGAAAAGACCTCCCTTTCATAATCAGAATCCTTTCTCTATACTTTATGTGACAAGCAAGGAAAAGAGAATCTTTATAATTTTTCTTTTTTTCTGATTATTTATACTTAGATTATAACCATACTGCTCATTAGATGTCAAAGCAATATTTTGGTATTCAATTTTCCTAAAAGCGCCTTTAATTGTGAATGAAATAAAAAGAGAGGCGCTTTAAAGCGCCTCTCTAACGAGTATATTTTACCCAGTACTATAGTCTTTTGATAAATAGAAATGGACAATAGCAGCTATTACAGCGGTGATGATGATCGTAATTATGAATGCCCATACCAATTGTCCTGTGAAACCTAACAATAAATAACCAATTCCTGCAGCGAAGGCTGCCATAAAAGCATAAGGTAATTGTGTTAGTACATGATCAATATGATTGGAGCCCGCACCGGTTGAAGACAGAATGGTTGTGTCCGAAATTGGTGAGCAATGGTCTCCAAATACAGAGCCCGCCAGCACCGCTGATAAAGCAGGCAGGACTAGACTTACATCAATCCCCGCAGCAACCTGGCCTGCTATAGGGAGCATAATACCAAAGGTTCCCCACGACGTCCCTGTTGCTAACGCCATGAATCCTGCTACTATAAAGATTAGAAACGGCAGTAAAGCTATGTTAATCGATGCCTGGTTCACAAAACTGACCAAATACTCGCCTGTTCCAAGCTGGTTGATGATGTCCCCGATCATCCAGGCAAAAAGAAGAATATATACTGCTGGCAGCATCGCCTTTATCCCTTCCACAAATACGTGGTTCATACTTGACTTAGGTTCAGGCTGTTTAAAGTAAAGAGCCCCTGCTAAAAGTACCGATAATAATCCACCAATAAACAACGAAATGTTTACATTTGTATTAGCAAATATGCTTAATAAGTTCACTGACTCAGATGAATTTCTTATCCCAGTTATGACCATAGACAGAACTGTACCCACAATTAACACAGTAATCGGCCAGACGAGGTGAGATATCTTGCCATGATTATGCTCTTGAAACTCCTCATTTAAGTCTCCAGGAACATCATTTTTTTTATCAGGATCAATGAGTTCACCTGTTTGGACCGCTCTTTTTTCATGAGTACGCATCGGTCCAATGTCTACTTTCATAAATACGGTTAGGAAAACAAGAAGTAATGCCGCAAACACATAAAAGTTATAAGGAATCATTCTGACAAAAGCTTCGAACGCTTGATAATCAGTAATTTCATTTGCAGCTAGGATGCTTCCTATTGTACCGATAATATAAGCGCCCCAGCTTGAAATAGGGGAAATAACAGTTACCGGTGCCGAAGTTGAGTCTATATAATAAGCAAGCTTGGCCCTGGAAATCTTGTGACGGTCTGTAACAGGCCTGGCTACCTGTCCAACCGCAAGTGCGTTAAAATAGTCATCGATAAAAATAATTATTCCTAGCAGAACAGGAACAAGCTTTGCCCCTCTTCGTGTTTTAATACGGTTTACAGCCCATTTACCAAAAGCTCTGCTACTGCCCGAGGCTGTCATAAAAGCTGTAGCAATTCCGAGTAAAAGTAAAAAGGCCAACAAATAAATATTGCCTGTATTAAGAGCTCCTTCGCTATAAAAAATCGAAGCGAAAACACTCCAAATCATTTGAATTCCTTCCATTATATTTAACTGTGTCAGCATAAACGCCCCAACAATGATGCCTGCAGCTAATGACAATATAACCTTTCTCGTTGCAATTACAAGCACAAGCATAAGTAATGGTGGAATTAGTGAGTAAATCGTTCCTTCCAAGATCGTCCCCTCCGTTTAACTTAAGATGGTTATTCGGTGACTGCGGGATTCTACTGGAGATAAAAATTGAGGAATGTAAAAGAGCAATTAAAACACAAAAAAGACAATGATAGAAAATAATCTATCATTGCCTTGTTAGCAACTTGATTATCCTCCATTTCGATCAGTAGCGCCCCATACACCAATAAAAGCATGCATGAGAGTGTATTTCTTATTTAGATATACACCAGATTAAAACAGATTGACAGCTGTATTAAACTTCGGCAGGACTCCCCTTTCTTCGTGTGATCTTCGTTGTCATTCTCCCACAGAATACTAATAAAGCCTGCGCCTCTACCTCACCGATCTGATAAGGTCACGCATATTCAGTTCCTACACAGTTTATCAGGAACCTTCCTTTATTGCAAGGGGTCCATTGGGATGGAGAACGTCGGTGACTCATTGTTACCATCTTCATTATAAAATTCAGGTACTTCACCCATAATCGTGCGAGTATCTATCGGAATTTTATTGGTTACTACTGTAGGTTTTGAAGAAAAAGGGATGACCACTCTCAAGCTAACTTTATAATGAATCCACAGTTGAAAATGTGCAGAGTTAATTCCATATTCAGTAATTTCATTTTTAAATTGTGTTTGAACATCTCCAATCACCTGTAATTGAACTGGCACCTTAGGTCCCAAGTTTGATAGAAGTGTGTTGTTTGTTGCTAGTCCGATTGGAACCTTAATTAAGGTAACTGGTTCTACGCCTTTGCCTTCTTCCGATGGTTCAAGATCCGCCTTTAATGTTACATCCATGGGCAAATCATTTTGTTCCATTCGTCTAAGAAAATGCTGTATTCTCATAGTGGTGTCCCTTAAAGCCTTATTTACAACGAGAGAATTCCATCCCATAGAAACTATGTTTCCTTCATTATCTTTTTCAATCTCCACCAGGTCATCGTAATCTATACCCTCAGAAATTTGCCTGCTCACTGCTTCGTTAATAGCAACCCTCGCCAATTGATGAGCTTTCGTATTTGCGATATCCTGGATTGCTGGTGTAATTCCTCTGTCAATTAACCATAGGCACGAACCGGTAATAATCAGGAAACAAATAAAAGTAATAAGAATCCTCTTCCCAATTGAGGGTGGATTTGCTTTCTTTTTTTTCATAGAACAACCCCTCCTGCACTATCTATATGTCGGTGAGGAGGGGTTTAAGCATCCAGTTATAAAGTTGTTTCACATTTTACCATCATTCAAGTTAAAAGTGAGTACTCCGTTCCTCTTTACATGATGAACGGAGAGACTGGGCAAGAACATCGCGCAGCAGCTCTGGCATGTAATATTTTTTATTTTTAGCATAGGCAATTTCAGGAAAAAGTCTGCCAAACGTAAAGGTGTCAGCAGTGCCCAATGAATAAGCCCTTTTCTTATCAATGGCCTTTCCATTCATACGAACGTCACGGACATGAATTTCACCATCAGATCCTTCTTCCGTTTCGATCTCTACTCCCGAAAACACCATTTTTCCAATCACTTCTCCTCTAAATCCTAAGCCCTTTAGTCGAATTTCCGTGAATTTTTTTGTATGAGCGACTCGAATCACTTCCAGCAGTTCATCACCGAAAAGTTCAACTTTGCATGGATTCATTGGATGGGGGCAAATTCTATGAATGTCCTCCAGCGTGATCTCCCCAGAATGAATATGATCCAATAACACACCGGAATTCAGCATAGCAAGATCTGCATCAGTCCAGTTTTGCATTTCTTCGGTAAACTGTTTCATAAGCGGTGTTTCCTTAAACCAGGCAATCTTTAACGGCTGCTCAATGCTGGCTAGAGGGGTCTGAAGATGTTCAACCGCATGGCGCCTCTTATCTTCTACCTGCTTTATAACTATGTTATCTTTTTTCATATTTTCTGTAGGCACGGCGTAAGCTTCTTTGTTAGTTATCGACTGTGTACCATGATCCCACTCAATTAGCACTTCACCTAAATGGGTACCGTGTTTGCCGACGGCTGTTAATATAGATTCATTTGTTATTTCACCATTTTGAAAGAGGTGGTGCGTGTGACCCCCGATAATTACATCAATACCCCGATAACGTTTAGCAATCTCTTCATCATCATACATGCCTAAGTGGGAGAGAAGGACGATAATATCAGCTTGTCCCTGAACCTCTTCCAAGAGCTGATCTAATACATCAAAAGGCGAATCAATTGACCAGCCAAGCAGCCTGTAAAAAGTCTCAAAAGGAGCCGTAAGCCCTATCACCCCGATCTTAACCCCGTGTTTGGATTGAACTACTTTGTAGGGTTTCAACCAATGAGGCTGAGCAGTTTTTTGAGAGTGTAAATTAGCACAAACAATTTCGAAATCAGCTTTATCGTATAAGGAATACAGGTCATCATAGGATAAGGTGATTCCTTCATTGTTTCCTAAGTTTGCAAAACTATAGCCTGCTTCATTAAGAAGTTCAACATTTCCTTTTCCCATCAAGCCTTCTGTTAATGGGTGGAACCGATCAACATGATCCCCATTATCCAACAGCCAAAAGCTCTCCTCATTTATATGGTGCAGTTTTTTTCGTTGATTAAAATACCCTACAATTTGAGGCCAATTCTCAAAGTGACTATGCAAATCGCTGGTATAATATAAAAAGATTTTTTCCTTCATAATCAGTCTCCTTATCCAATACCTTGCCAGATTAATCGTATGCCAGCCATAATAAGTAATATGCGGAGAAACCATTCCACCGCCTGTCCATCAACTTTTCGATTAATGAATGCTCCGCACATGCCTCCCAAATAGGCACCAGGGATAAAATAAAGGGCTCGAGCCCAATCAACATGCCCTAAATAGATATGAGTTGTCGCACTGGTTATACTTGAAATGAAAATAATGAACATCGAGGTTGCGGTCGCAATATGGGGCGGAAATCGAAACAACAGAATCAAAGCTGGAACGATAAGCGACCCTCCACCTATCCCAAGCAGTCCAGATAATATACCTATTGTAAAAGATAAAAGGAATCCATAGCCAAAGGGAAACGTATAAGAATACTTTTCTCCATTAAGGTCTACAATCCTTTTCTTCCCCTTTAATACGATCTTACTAGGTGGTTTTCTTGGAAGAAAAAATAATAAGGATACAATAATCATGACACTTCCAAACAATAAGGCAAAGTGATTTGTTTCGAAAAACTGAATTAACCATGAGCCTAATATCCCCCCAGGGACGCTTCCAATCAGTAGAAGAAACCCTGCCTTAAGGTCCACTCGTTTATGTTTAAAATAGGATAGAGTTGATGACAACCCCGTAAAAATCATCACAACTAAAGATATTCCCACAATTTTCTGCGGAGTGACCCAAGTAAATGATTGATAATGATCGCTAAGAAATAGAAGCGCAGGTACTAATATGACTCCGCCGCCCAGCCCTGCAACACTTCCAGCCAATGCTGTTACAAATCCAATAAATAATGCAATGATTATAAACATACAAAACCTTCTATCTGTATTAGAGATAATATTATAGTATCACGTTTTCTATGACGAAAACATGAGTCTGAAGACAACCCTCCTAGTGTTTACCTTGGGTCGTGAAGTAAAAAGCCGTACAGATAGAAACCATCTGTACGGCGTAGTATCAATTCTTCTTTGTCCAATAGAAGAGGCTTGGACTTAACTAAACTTCCCAGACTCTTTATTTATGTTGTTATTCTTTTGATTGTAAATCCTTAATTGAATCAATGTCCATGTATTCAGGAACAACGAATCCATTCTTTGTTCCTGTTAAGTTCTCACCTAAATCAACAAAGTCTTTTTTGTATTTCTCATAGAAAGAGCTGTGTGTTGTAGGAAGCCATGGAGCTACCGTTGCATCCGCATCCGAGCCAGCTATTGATTGGAACACAATTGCTGGAGCTACGGTTTTCAATGTTACCTCGTACCCTTGTTGTTCAGGATTAAAAAACCCATTTTGAAAAGATTGATCAAAATGGGTCATTATTAGTGAAACTTTACATTTTTAAAGAGTTGTAAGTATTCTTTGCTTGTACTATCCATTAAAGATCCCTATAGTTAATATTCATTCTATTGTTTCTTATCTGTATAGTGTATCACAACTTAACGAAATTTACTAAACCAGCATCAATTATTGGCAAACTTTTGTGACTATTTATACCATTGTATTGTACGGATCTTCGGCATAAAACAAACACAAAAATAAACCCTTATCACACTTGTTGTGATAAGGGTTTATAGTTATTAACCAATAGAACCTTCCATCTCGAATTTAATGAGACGGTTCATTTCTACAGCGTATTCCATAGGAAGTTCTTTTGTAAATGGTTCAATAAAGCCCATTACAATCATTTCAGTTGCTTCCTCTTCGGAAATACCGCGGCTCATCAGATAGAACAATTGCTCCTCAGACACTTTCGAAACCTTAGCTTCGTGTTCCAAAGAAATATTTTCATTCATTATTTCATTGTAAGGTATCGTATCTGAGGTAGACTTATTATCCATAATCAGCGTATCACACTCAACGTTAGAGCGGGCACCTTCTGCTTTACGTCCAAATTGTACAATTCCTCGGTATGTTACTTTACCACCGTGTTTAGAAATTGATTTTGATACGATTGTAGAAGAAGTATTCGGTGCCAGGTGGTGCATTTTTGCCCCTGCATCCTGATGTTGTCCTTTACCAGCAAGTGCGATAGACAACGTCATTCCGCGAGCACCTTCACCCTTAAGAATCACAGATGGGTATTTCATTGTAAGCTTAGAGCCTAAGTTACCGTCTACCCATTCCATTGTGGCATTCTCTTCCGCAACAGCGCGTTTCGTAACAAGGTTATACACATTGTTAGCCCAGTTTTGGATCGTTGTATAACGACAGTATGCATTCTTTTTAACAAAAATCTCAACTACTGCACTGTGTAATGAGCTTGATGAGTAAGTCGGTGCTGTACAACCTTCAACATAATGTACAGAAGCTCCTTCATCAACAATGATTAGGGTACGCTCAAATTGTCCCATGTTCTCAGAGTTAATTCTGAAATAAGCCTGTAATGGTGTCTCAACTTTCTGTCCTTTTGGAACATAAATGAAAGAACCACCAGACCAAACAGCCGAATTCAGGGCAGAGAATTTGTTATCTGAAGCTGGAATAGATTTGGCAAAGTACTCTCTAAACAGCTCTTCATTTTCTTTCAGGGCCGTGTCAGTATCTTTAAAGACTACACCTAGCTCTTCAAGATCTTTCTCCATGTTGTGATAAACTACTTCAGATTCGTACTGAGCAGAAACCCCTGCAAGATACTTCTGCTCTGCTTCAGGAATTCCCAGACGATCGAAAGTGTTTTTAATTTCTTCCGGAACTTCATCCCATGAACGTTCTGAACCTTCAGATGGTTTTACATAGTACGTAATATCATCAAAGTCCAGTTCCGACAAGTCGCCGCCCCATTGAGGCATTGGCTTTTTATAGAACTGTTCAAGAGATTTAAGACGGAAATCAAGCATCCACTCTGGTTCTTCTTTATAATCGGAGATTTGCTTAACAACTTCTGCTGTCAAACCTTTTTCAGTTCGGAAAATAGATACGTCTCTTTCATGAAATCCGTATTGGTATTCCCCAACTTCTGGCGCTTTTTTAGCCATGATTAAATACCTCCTTTTGGTATATAAAAACAATTAAGCTTCTTGTTCATCGTCCACACCTTTTTCCATTGCCTTCCATGCCAGCGTTGCACATTTAATACGTGCTGGAAACTTAGCAACACCTTGCAAAGCTTCAATGTCCCCAAGGTCCATGTCACTATCTTCAACTTCATTGCCAAGCATTAAGTCAGAAAACATATGGGACATCTTTAAGGCTTCTTCAACTTTT
Organism: Halobacillus hunanensis; assembly: GCF_900166655.1. Taxonomy (GTDB): domain Bacteria; phylum Bacillota; class Bacilli; order Bacillales; family Halobacillaceae; genus Halobacillus_A; species Halobacillus_A hunanensis. The sequence goes on from NZ_FVZB01000006.1 coordinate 65,759, forward strand.
TTACCTTTGATCGCCTGTGTCATCATGGATGCTGAGGACATGCTAATCGAACAGCCTTCGCCATCAAACTTAGCATCTTCAACTATATCATCATTCACTTGAAGCTGAAGCTGAATTCGATCACCACATGTTGGATTATTCATATCAACAGTAAGATGATCTCCCTCTACTGTACCACGATTACGAGGGTTTTTGTAATGGTCCATAATAACTTGGCGATAAAGTGTATCTAGGTTATTAAAAGACATCACCAAAATACTCCTTTGTCGTTTGTAATCCTTGAACAAATCGATCAATATCTTCTTCCGTATTATATAGGTAAAAACTTGCCCGGGCGGTAGCAGACACCTCAAGCCACTTCATTAGGGGCTGAGCACAGTGATGTCCGGCGCGAACTGCAATTCCTTCCGCATCTAAGACAGTTGCTAAATCATGCGGATGAACGTCTGATAAATTAAAAGTAATCAGTCCAGCCCTTTTTTCAGGTCCATAAATCGTTAACCCTTCTACCTGTTCCATTTGTTTCCGTGCGTACTCGATCAACTTATGCTCATGTTCAACTATCTGATCTAAGCCGACTTCAGTAAGAAAATCGATCGCAGCTCCAAGGCCTATAGCGCCGGCTATTACTGGAGTGCCTCCCTCGAATTTCCACGGAAGTTCTTTCCATGTTGAATCATAAAGGTTAACAAAGTCAATCATCTCTCCGCCAAACTCTACGGGTTCCATTTCATTGAGCAAGCTCTTCTTCCCATAAAGAACACCGATGCCAGTTGGTCCGCACATTTTATGTCCAGAGAAGGCATAAAAGTCGCAGTCAAGATCCTGGACATCCACATTCATGTGCGGAGCCCCTTGAGCTCCATCTACAAGAATAACGGCACCATTCTTATGAGCTATGGCAGCTACTTCTTTAATAGGGTTAATGGTTCCCAGCACATTTGATACATGTGCTAGAGCAACAATCTTAGTATTCTCTGTGACCGTCTTCTCAACATCATCTAAAAGAATTGTGCCATCAGCCTGAAGCGGCACATATTTCAATGTAGCTCCAGTCGCTTTTGCTAATTGCTGCCACGGAATGATATTACTATGGTGCTCCATCGGGGTAATGACGATTTCATCACCCTCCCCTACATTTTCGCGCCCATAGCTTACAGCAACAGTGTTTATGGCTGTAGTTGTCCCTCTTGTAAAAATAACTTCTTGCGTACTGTTTGCATGAATAAACTTTCGAACCTTTTCACGGGCTCCTTCATATTCATCAGTCGCATGTGTTCCAAGAGTGTGAACGCCACGGTGCACATTTGAATTATACCCACGGTAATATTCAGAAATCTTGTCAATGACCTGAACAGGTTTTTGAGATGTTGCGGAAGAATCCAGATAAACGAGCGGATGTCCATTTACTTCCTGATGCAAAATCGGAAAGGCGTCACGAACCGCTTTAATATCCATTAATAGACTTTCCTTTCAATCACTCTCGTCAACTGCTGTTTAACAGCTTCTACAGGCAGCTGTTTTACCACCGGTGCTAAAAACCCGTGTATAATCAGACGCTCTGCTTCTAATTGAGAAATCCCCCGACTCATCAAATAGTACATCTGAACAGGGTCTACACGGCCAACAGAAGCTGCGTGACCCGCCGTAACATCATCTTCATCAATTAGCAAAATTGGATTGGCATCGCCTCTAGCATCCTTACTCAACATAAGAACTCGGGATTCCTGTTCGGCATTAGACTTTGTAGCACCATGTTCAATTTTTCCGATGCCATTAAAGATCGCTGATGATTTATCCTTCATTACACCATGCTGGAGGATATACCCCTCGGAAGCTTTTCCAAAGTGTGTAATGTTTGCTGTGAAGTTTTGTTTTTGTGAACCGCGGCCAATTGCTACCGTTTTAGCATCAGAATGTGAGTTATCACCAATTAAATGGGTGATGTTTTCAGAAATTGTGTCACCTTCGTTCATTTGCCCAAGGGCCCACTCAATCACAGCATCGCGATCTGCTACGCCGCGTCGATTAGTATATACAGTTGTACCTGCTTCAAAGTTATCAACTGCTCCAAAAGATACTTTTGACCCAGCTTTAGCAAAAACTTCTGTAATGTTATTAGCCGAAGTTTTTTCTTCTTTATTATGAGAAATATAATTCTCTACATACGTGACAGAACTGTTTTCTTCAGCCACCACTAATACGTGATTAATCAGAGAAGCTTCCGGGTCCTCCTGCCAGAAGATAGCTTGCAGGGGTTCTTCTACTTCTACATTCTTAGGAACATATAAGAATACCCCGCCATTCATTAAAGCTGCATGCAGCGCCGTCAAACGGTGCTCATCAACATGAACAGCATCCGTCATATAATACTCCTTGATCAAATTACTATGTTCACGTACAGCCGTTTTCATATCTGTGAACACCACACCCTGCTCTTTCAGTTTTGGATCAAGTTCCCCGTAAGCAACCGTATGGTTACGCTGAATCACAAGATTTTGCTGTTCTTTTTCATGATCAAGAAAGTTCTGTATTTCTTCAGGAAGATCTGTCAATGATGCAATCGTTTCTCCACTTACATCATGCTTGAAATCCGAGAAATTCCAATTACTAACATTGGTTTTGTCAGGCTTTGGCATGTCCAAAGAAGCTGATTTCTCTAGGGCATGTAAACGAAAAGCCTGCATCCACTCTGGTTCTTGTAAACCTTGAGAGAATTGTGTTACATATTCTTTGTCGTATGGTAGTGAGACTTTTACAGTCATATTATCCCTCCTGTCTATTACGCCTGTTGACCGATCGTTTCGTCTTCGATGCCAAGCTCCTGCTTGATCCAGTCATAACCTTCTTCTTCAAGACGCTGTGCTAGCTCTGGACCGCCGGATTTCACAACGCGTCCTTGCATCATGACGTGTACTTTGTCCGGTGTAATGTAATTAAGCAGACGCTGATAGTGGGTAATCATCAAGCACCCAAATGAATCATTGCGCATTTGGTTAATCCCTTTCGCAACTACTTTCAATGCATCGATATCTAAACCAGAGTCAATCTCATCGAGAATAGCGATAGCTGGTTGAACCATCATAAGTTGTAGGATTTCATTGCGCTTTTTCTCACCGCCAGAGAAGCCTTCGTTAAGGTAACGCTGCGCCATATTCTTATCCATATCAAGAGTGTCCATAGTAGCATCCATCTCTTTAATGAATTTCATTAGAGAAATTTCATCGCCTTCTTCACGCTGTGCATTAATCGCTGAACGTAAAAAGTCAGAGTTTGTTACCCCACTAATTTCACTTGGATACTGCATTGCTAAGAACAACCCGGCTTGTGCACGCTCATCAACTTCCATTTCAAGAACGTCTTTACCGTCAAGAAGGATTTCACCTTGAGTTACTTCATATTTAGGGTGTCCCATTACTGCTGATGCAAGTGTTGATTTACCAGTTCCATTAGGACCCATAACAGCGTGAAATTCCCCGCCAGTAATTGTAAGATTTACACCTTTTAAGATTTGCTGACCTTCAATTTCTACATGAAGATCCTTGATTTCAAGCGTTGACCCTGCCATAAATAATACCTCCAGTATCTATAGTTATTGAATGTGCTGGTTAATGTAGATTAAAAAACCATTCTCAATTTATTCTCATTACAATCTTATATCATTTAGAATCTGATATCAACTGATTTCCATTGTAAGCACGTAGTTCCATCCGTTAATTTGAAAGGTTCTAAATCAACGAGTTAACAAGTTCCTTCCTTATTATAATAACAAATTTTTACGCAACAAAAAAATCAGGTGTCCTAAGATCACCTGATTCTTTATCACCTTATTTGTGGAGTTGACGATCCACTTGTGCGACCATTTTCTGACTCCGTTCGAATTCACGTTGGCGTTTTTCTTCAATTTTTAATCTTTCATCCAACTTACTGCTGTATTCCGCATAACTAATGTTATGGGCTTGTTGCATCGCTTTTTCCATTTCAGCAGTGTAATTCAAACTCAGATAGTCACTAATAATAAATCAACCCTTTCAGATTTTTTACACAATTTAGCTTATCACAGAACATTACCCGCGCCAAAGTTGAAATAAACCTAAAAACGGATTTTTGAAGCGAATTTGAATAATAATACAACCTTATACATCTATTTGTTTATAATAAGTCTGATTTACTTCACTTTTCAAAAAACTCTTGAATAAATAACGTCTAATGTTTAGTTGTAGATAAATCAGAGTAAGCGTCCTGTACGAGTGTCACTGCCTGACTTAGTGCAGCCCCGCCTCCGAATGCAGCAGCCACTCCGCAAGCCTCCATGATTTCCTGCTCACTTGCAGCTTGATCCACGCAGCCTTTTGTATGATAAATCATGCAATACTCATCCTGAGCAACAATGCTTATACTAAGAGCCATAAGCTGCTTATCTTTTTTAGAGAGTTCTCCATCATTGAAACATGCTTCTGAAAAAGCATTAAAATGACGTGCAGCCTCAGGCATTTTTTCTGAAAAGACACCTATACCATGTTTATACTCTTGTAAAAATGCCGTTGTCCAGTTGACATCCTGTTCTTCCATATGAAATGCCTCCTATAATAGAAATACGTGACTCCGTTTAGTATGAACGAAGTCACGTATCGTATGCGTTACTTTATTTTACTTTCCATCAACTGGAACAACCGCTCCATCATATTCTTCCTTGATATAAGTTTGGATCTCTTCTGAGTGAAGAACTTCAACTAGTGTTTGAAGAGCTTTGGAATCTTTATCCTCACTTTTTGCAGCTACAACGTTCACATATGGTGATTCAGAATCTTCTAGAATTAACGCGTCTTCACTAGGGTTCAAACCGGCCTGAATAGCGTAATTGGTGTTAATGGCTACTAATGCGCCTTCTTCTCGCTTGTATGTTTTAGGGAGAAGAGCAGCGTCGATACCTGTATCAAATTTTAGATTTTTAGGATTTTCTACAATATCTTCAACGGTTGCATTCACCGCATCAATGCTTTCATCCAGTTTAATCAAGCCTTCTTTTTCAAGAAGCGATAAAATACGTCCGTGGTCAGCTACTGACCGGCTCATAATCACCGTTGTGCCCTCTTTGATTTCATCAATACTGGAAATATTCTTTGAGTAAATCCCCATTGGTTCGATATGAATTCCACCAAGGTTTGCAAAATCATATCCGTGTTCTTCTTTCTGTGCCTTTAAGTAAGGGATATGCTGAAAGTAATTCGCATCAATTCTGCCTTCAGCTAAATCCTTGTTAGGCAAAATATAGTCCTGATATTCTTCGATTTTTAGTGAAATTCCTTTTTCTTTAAGAATCGGTTTTGCTTGCTGAAGAATTTCAGCGTGTGGAATACTGGTTGCTCCCACCTTGATTTCCGTTTTACCAGAAGAAGAACTTTCATCAGAAGAACCACATGCAGAGAGGACTAAGATCAATAATAAAGCAGTAACACCAGTCCATAATTTTTTCATACTTTCCATCCCCTTTTATATAAAGTTTATCTTTTATCCAATTTGTGGGAAATTACGTCTCCAATGAATTGGAATATAAATACGATTACTACAATTAAGAACGTACACACAAGTACAACACCAAAATCACTGCGTTGAAATCCGTAAAAGTATGCAAAGTCACCAAGTCCCCCTGCACCAATCACACCTGCTACCGCCGTGTAACCAATCAGCGCAATGGCTGTTACCGTAATTCCTGATATCAACGCAGGCATTGACTCTGGCAGTAATACTTTGAAAATAATGGTGGAATATTTTGCTCCCATTGATTTTGCAGCTTCAATAACGCCTTTATCCACTTCCTTCAAGGCAATTTCCACCAATCTGGCATAGAAAGGTGCGCCCCCAATAATAAGGGCCGGAAGAGCCGCTCTAGGTCCGCGAATCGTTCCCATCAGAAAATCAGTAAATGGGAATAATAACAGGATTAAAATAATAAAAGGAATGGCTCGAAATACGTTAACTAATGATGCCGTGACCCAGTTTAATGGTTTGTTCTGCCATAATCCTCCCGGTCCTGACAGGTATAAAAGCAATCCAAGTAACAATCCGAGTATAAACGTCCCTGCTACTGAAATACTTGTCATAAATAGTGTTTCATTCGTTGCAGTAATCATATCTTGCATTTCAACATTTGCGAACAATCCATTATTCATCTGGGTTCACCTCCACTTGGACAGAAGTGGTTTGAATATAAGCGATTGCCCTGTCTATTTCTTCTTTATCTCCAACAAACTGGACAAACAAGGTGCCATAAGCTCCTTTTTGAGTTTGCGTAATTTTCCCATGAAGAATATTTACATCAACCGTAAACTCCCTGGAAAGTTCACTAATAAGAGCCTGGTTCGTGCTTTCACCAATAAAGTGAAGTTTTACGATCTCACCGGTTTTGTATGTTTCATTGATAAGTCCTAAAGAATGTTCTCGATCAGGGTCACCCATTACTTGGTCCACAAACCGTTTCGTAACTTTTTGTTTAGGATACAGAAATACATCCAGCACATCCCCTGACTCGACAATTTTCCCTTCTTCCATTACGGCGACCCGATGACAAATTTTCCGAATCACATGCATTTCATGAGTGATCAAGACGATCGTTAATCCGAGCTTTCGGTTAATATCGACTAACAACTCCAATATAGAGTCTGTGGTTTCAGGATCAAGTGCTGAAGTTGCTTCATCACACAAGAGTACTTTGGGATTGTTAGCCAATGCTCTGGCAATTCCCACTCTTTGCTTCTGACCACCGCTTAATTGTGAAGGGTAGGAACCACCTCTGCCCGACAACCCCACCAAATCGATCAGTTCATTTACACGTTTTTTACGCTCTTCTTTTTTTATCCCGGCTATTTCTAACGGAAAGGATATATTATCGAAAACTGTTCTTGACCAAAGCAGATTAAAATGTTGAAAGATCATACCTATTTCCTGTCTGGCCACTCTCAGTTTACCTTTCTTTAGTTCAGTAACATTTTCGTTATCAATGGTTACACGTCCGCTACTTGGCTCCTCAAGACGATTCAAAAGCCTAATAAACGTACTTTTACCAGCACCACTGTAACCAATAACCCCGTATATTTCACCTTTATCAATATCCAAGTCCAGCTTATCAACTGCACGGACATTCTGATCTTTCGTATAAAAAACTTTTGATAATTCCTTAATCGAAATCAACACTGCGCCTCCTAAAAACAAGCTGCAATTCCCTGTGTTCGAAAACTACACTGATTAAAATGAACCACCTTCTAAAGGGAAAAGCGCTATAGCCATAAAATAAATTAAAAAACGCCTTTCTGTTGAGAACAGAAAGGCGTATACACGTCTTGATATCTTCTGTTCTCTCATCTGCCAAAGCATAAAGCTTTGCAGGAATTGGCACCTTTTCAAGTTATTAAACTTGACGGTTGCCGGGCATCAACGGGCCAGTCCCTCCGCCTCTCTTGATAAGAGATACGTATATTCATATTTTCAAATGTAGTTTTCTGAATGATACAAACAGGATTTTAGCACCACTTCTTTAACCTGTCAACAAAAATCGACATAAAGAAATCTCTTCCTTTTAGAAGAGATGGTCTTTCCATTCTCTTCTCATCTTTCAAAGCTCTCTGCTTTGCTGGAATTAGCACCGTATTGTAAGAAAACCGGTTGCCGGGCGTCAAAGGGCCAGTCCCTCTGCCTCTCTTGGTAAGTGAAGATGTCGATATTTATAATAAGAATATGTTAGCATGGGGTTGCATTCTCGTCAATGAAAAAGTTAGGAGGAGCTAAAATGAACGAGGAAATTGACTTCGAATTACCCTTTATTCATTCTCAGGAAACATACCGATTAACAGAGGATCTTGGAAAAGTAATTATGATCACTTTTTGGGCTTCCTGGTGCCCTGATTGTGGAGTGGATTTACCAAAGAAAGAGCAGCTCTTCAAATCCTTGGACGAAGAAAAAGTAAAGATGATTACAATAAACGTTAAGGGGCGGGAGAGAAATAACAATGACGGGAGAATATTCACGGAGAAATTTCTCACCCAGCCAACTTTGGAGGACAACGGAGTGAAAGTGTATAACCAGTATAAATGCGAAGGAGTACCTACTACCATTCTCATTAACAAAGATGGGGATGTAACGCATAAATTTGGTGATCAAACCTCATTTCTCACCATTGTAGAAGCTGTTGGTACTCTAATCTAATGAGACAGCATTAGTAACGATTCTATTAAAAGTACATCACGATACTCTCCTTCTATTCTTACGATAGACTTCGGGAGCGCAGTAAGTTTAAGGTTTCCTCCTAACAACTGGTGAAATACTTTATAAGTGGAGGAAATCTGTAAACGATCCGTGAGGTCCTTTTCACGCGTGAGCTTCATTCCATCTTGTGAAATATAAATTTTAATATCATCATTATTTGCTTGAATGGTTAAAAGCATTTTTCTCTTTTTCCACCTTGGAAGTAGATCTGACCTGCCATTAACTCGATTGATCCACTCTTCCACCAACTCAACCAAACTAATCCCCCCTTATAACTTCACAATAAAATTTTCGTGATTTAGAGGGGAGATCCCTGCCTTATTCCCTTGGAATCGTTCGCCATTTCCCGGGAAATCAAGCTACTTTTTTACATATTGCGCTATTCTCTCTAACATATGTGGGACAGAGTGGAATGCATAGATCTTCTCAACCACCCCGCCCTCCTTTGTAATCAGCATACACGGAACACTTTCTATTCTATAATCTTGCATTAGTTTCGGGTGTAGTGAAGCATTTAACTCATAAAATAAGCCCGATTGATAAACTTCTTCTATAGTGACTAACATTTTTCTGGCAATGTGACATGTTCCACAAAAGGGACTGTGAATAAAAGTGAGCGCTGTATGCTTCTCATTAAGGTGATTAGCTGCTTTTGACTCGTCTAATGTAAGCAAATTGCTCCTCCTAGATTAAATACATTGGCTTAACTTGAAAATGTCTGCTCAGCAGTGCACGAGCAAGTTCAGGCTCTGGGGTAGCTGCTACTTCTCTAAATGCTTTATCAATATAAATATGAACGGCATGAGGGAGTTCTTCAGTGAGTTGCTTTCGAAGTTTGTAACCGGAATCATCTTCATCTACCAAAATAAAGACTGGTCTATGATCAAGGTTGTTATCAAGAATTAACTCCTCCATTCTTTCAATTCCCAGTGTACCATGCGTACATATAATCTCCACGGTCTCTTTCAAAACTTTATTCAGCTTCTTTTTATCTGTAATCCCTTCGACAATCACAATTCTGTCTTCATTCAACCCTATCACCCACTATATAGAAACAGACCATGCCGTGTAAGCATGGTCTGCACATGATTTAAAACAGCCTGTGTTCATGCAGGCAAAGACCATTTTATAACCTTGCCTGTACTCTTATTAGAAACGAATATTAATCTTCGTCAATCATTTCTTCATACTGCTCAGCAGACATTAATTGTTCCATTTCAGAAGACTCACTTGGCTCAATGATGATCATCCATGCCTTATCATATGGAGACTCATTAACGAATTCAGGACTGTCTTCCAGCTCCTCATTAATTTCTACTACTTTTCCACTAAGTGGAGCATATAATTCCGAAACCGTTTTAACAGATTCCACACTACCAAATGGCTCGTCCGCTTCGATTTCTTCCCCAACTTCTGGAAGCTCAACAAATACAATATCTCCAAGTTCGGATTGTGCAAAATCAGTTATTCCAATTCGTACTTTACTTCCTTCTTCTTCTTTTACCCATTCATGCTCTTCAGAATAACGTAAATCTTTAGGTAAACTCATACCTATCCCTCCAAATTATAAATAGTATAAACAACAAATATAACCATAAAAGCTTTGAGCTTTTATTTCCAGCCTTCTGCTCACTAGATCCAAGTCCCAGTGAACTGTTCCTCTTTAAAGCCGACCGTGACCTTTGTACCATCTGTTACGATTGGACGTTTAATTAACATTCCATCAGAAGCCAGATACGTGATCATCTCTTTTTCTGTTGCATCCTTCAACTTTTCTTTCATATTATGTTCACGATACACCTTTCCACTCGTATTGAAAAATTTGCGAGCGGGAAGATCGCTATGATGGATCAGCTGTCGGAGTTCGTCTTCATTAGGTGTCTGCTCAACGATATGTATTGATTCGTAATCTAAGCCATTATCGTCTAACCACTTTTTAGCTTTTTTGCAAGTACCACAATTAGGGTACCAGTAGAAGGTTAATGACATTCGCTTCCCTCCCTTACTGATGGTTGATTCTTATTTTACCATACTGACAAGAAAAATATCATTCGTTAGTTCAGATTGGCAATAAGAAATCCATTTCGATACACATTCAAAAGGAGCCCTGAGAAGAAAAATCATGGACAGGGCTCCTTTAATTTAAACAGTGTATTTTTGTTCTTTAATTAACGTCTGGGCAACCTCCCGCTTTTTTGCAATTACATTTGAAGGTGTATGGCGTGTAAGCTTTCGTAAAGCTCCCAGCATCATCCTGAGCGAGTCACCAGCTTCTGCTGCTAACAATGTTTCTTTCGCATGAGCTTCGATACGATTGAAAGCTTCCTGCACATATACTTGAGTATAAAGGAGTTTTTGAGTGTTTTTCTCTTCCCCTTGCTTTTGGATTGCCTTATCTGTCCGTAAAATTGCTGATTCCATATTGTAGATTTCTCCTGTGATATCAGCAATGTTCACAAGAATTTCCTGCTCATTCTCTAATTTCTCACCGTATTTCTGAGCGGCAAGACCAGCAGCTAAGAGAGCTATTTTCTTAGCATTCTTCAAAAGATATTTTTCTTGTTCTAATGCATCATCACCTGGTTCTTCAGGCATCATTGTCATGATCTCTTCTTGAAGTGCTTGAGCTTTTTGCAGAAGAGGCAGTTCACCTTTCATTGCTTTTTTAAGTAGAGTCCCTGGTACAATCATGCGGTTTATTTCATTTGTGCCTTCGAAAATTCGATTAATTCTTGAATCTCGATACATACGTTCTACTTCATATTCCTGCATAAATCCATAACCGCCGTGAATTTGTACAGCCTCGTCTGCCGCAAAATCCAGCAGTTCGGTTGCAAACACTTTATTGAGAGAGCACTCAATTGCATATTCCGCGATTACTTTAGCCACCGCTGCTCCATCTTTTAGTTGTTCATCGCTTAGTTTACCCATACTCTGCTCAAAAAGGCCGACCGTACGATAGACAGAACTTTCATTTGCATACGTATTAGCTGCAACAGATGCAATCTTTTCCTGGATTAGAGGGAATCCTGAGATAGGCGTTTTAAACTGCTTCCGTTCATTCGCATATTTAACCGCCAATTCAATTCCGCGTTTTGCACCTCCTACACCGCCAATTGCCAGCTTATAACGACCGACATTAAGAATGTTAAATGCTATAATATGTCCTTTTCCAATCTCTCCAAGTACATTCTCAACAGGCACTTCAACATCTTCAAGCACTAAGGTTCTTGTAGATGAACTTTTAATTCCCATTTTCTTTTCTTCGGGACCCGTAGATACACCTGAAGAGTCACGTTCGACGATAAAAGCAGTAAATTTCTCCCCATCTATTTTTGCATAAACGATAAACAAATCAGCGAAAGCCGAGTTTGTGATCCATTGTTTCTCTCCATTAAGAATATAATGGGTACCGGCCTCATTAAGCTTAGCCGCTGTCTTTGCACCTAGAGCATCTGACCCTGAACCTGGTTCTGTAAGTGCATAAGCTGCTAATTTTTCTCCTGTAGCTAACTGAGGTAAATACTTTTGTTTCTGCTTCTCATTTCCAAAAAAGACAATAGGGAGCGAACCAATCCCAACATGAGCTCCGTGAGTAACAGAAAAGCCGCCTGCCCGCGAGAATTTTTCAGTGATTAGTGATGAACTAATCTTGTCAAGTTGAAGTCCGCCGTATTCCTCTGGCACATCAGCACCTAACAATCCTAGTTCTCCAGCCTTTTTAAGTAGAGCCACGGAATGTTCAAATTCATGGTTTTCCAGGTTATCAATTTTCGGTACCACTTCACCTAAAACAAAATCTTCCGTTGTTTTAGCAATCATATGATGTTCATCTGTAAAGTCCTCTGGTGTAATAACATCTTCTGCCGTTAAATCTTCTACTAAAAAACCGCCGCCTTTGATCATTTCTTTCGTTTCGCTCATCCCTGTTCCTCCTCTTAGATTAACTCAAATACACCAGCAGCTCCCATTCCACCGCCAATGCACATAGTAACCACGCCAAACTGTTCATTTCTGCGCTTCATTTCATGGATTAAACTTAATGTCAGCTTCGTTCCCGTGCAGCCAAGTGGATGCCCCAATGCAATAGCTCCGCCATTTACATTTACCTTATCAATGTCCAGACCAAGCTTCCGAATCACTTGCAGGGATTGAGAAGCAAAAGCTTCATTTAATTCAAAAAGACCAATATCCTTAAGTTCCAGGCCTGCGAGCTTCAATGCCTTTGGAACTGCTTCAACGGGGCCTACTCCCATTATGTCTGGCTCTACCCCCGCTACGGCAAATGACCGAAATTTCACCAGTGGGCTCATTCCTTCAGATGCAGCTTTTTCCCGATCCATTACGAGCACTGATGCCGCACCATCACTCATTTGCGATGAGTTTCCAGCCGTCACTGATCCAGTAACGGAGAAAGCTGGTTTTAATTTTGCCAGCACCTCTGTCGTGGTGCCTTCCCGTACTCCTTCATCCATGGAAAAGGTGATTTCCTCCTCTTTCAAGCGGTTTTTATGGTCTAGTGTACGATTCGTTACTTCAACAGGAACAATTTCATCCTTGAACTTTCCTTCACGAATTGCCCTGGCAGCTCTCTCGTGGCTCCGAACAGCAAACGCATCCTGTTCTTCCCGTGAAATGGAAAATCGATTGGCTACTTCCTCAGCAGTCTGCCCCATGGACATGTAATACTCCGGGGCCTGCTCGACAAGCTTGACATTCGGTTTAATAACGTGACCGCCCATTGGAATTAAACTCATGGACTCTGCCCCTCCAGCGAGAGTTGTTTCGCTATGACCAAGCATAATTTTTTCAGCTGCGTAAGCAATACTTTGCAAACCAGAGGAACAATAACGGTTAATGGTGATAGCAGGAACTTGATGAGGTAATCCTGCAAGACCTGCTATATTCCGTGCCATATTCATACCTTGTTCAGCTTCTGGCATAGCACATCCTATAATAAGATCATCAATCGCCCCGTCATAACCTCCTGCTCTCTTCAAAGTTTCTTTTATCGTTAAGGCGGCAAGGTCATCAGGACGTGTATGTGCAAGTGTCCCTTTCTTCGCACGCCCTACAGGTGTTCTCGCCCCTGATACTATTACTGCTTCCTTCACATTCCTTCCCCCTCTCTAATTACGCAGCGGCTTTCCTTTCAATAACATGTGCTGCATTCTGGCCTGAGTTTTTGCCTCCCCAATTAAACTTAAAAATGCCTCTTTCTCTAAATCAAGCAAGTATTGTTCGTCAACTAATGTTCCTTCTTTTACACGCCCTCCTGCTAGCACATAAGCTAATTTTTCTGCAATTTTCAGATCATGGTTACTTGCGTAGCCGCTAAGTGCAAGCGACTTAGCTCCAAGAAGCATCGTGGCAAAACCTTGTTCTCCCACAACTGGAACTTTTGTTCGTTTTGGTGCCTGATAACCAGAATCAGCTAACCCAATTACCTTCTGTTTTGCGTCATGAAGTAAATGGTCCCCATTTACACTAATGGCATCACTCTGATCTAAAAAGCCATTTTCTTTTGCACCTTCTGCTGAAGAGGATACTTTAGCCATGGCTATTTTTTCAAAAACTGTATTGGCAACCTTTTGCAAATCAATATCTACACCTTGAGGAATATTGCGTAAATGTTTGAGGTAAAGCTCTTTATTTCCTCCTCCACCAGGGATAAGGCCCACTCCGGCTTCAACCAATCCCATGTAAGTTTCACTTGAAGCTTGAATAGCAGCAGCTGGTAGACAAACCTCTGCACCCCCGCCCAGCGCCATACCAAACGGAGCAGAAACTACCGGGTTATTTGAATATTTTATTCTCATCATGGCATCTTGGAATTGTTTCACAACTAATTCGATTTCAAAGAAATTGAAATCTTGCGCTTCCATTAACATCATGCCAAGATTCGCCCCGACACAAAAATTCTTACCCTGGTTGCCGATAATCAGACCTTTATAATTTGTATCATCTACTTCATCAATCGCATAATTAATCATTTGAATAATATCCATACCTATCGAATTACTTTGCGAATGAAATTCCAGCCCCAATACTTCATCACCTAGATCAATTAAACTAGCACCTGCATTTTTCTTAATCACTTCTTTTGTTTCTTTAAGCCGCTTAAGATTTATATGTTTCGCATTGAAGTACTGTTGCTGATACGAATCTTGGTCATAGTAATAAACGTTTCCACTTTTCTGTTTATAGAAATGTTCATGACCATCTTTGATCATTTGGTCAATCCAGCTAGGGACCGTTTCTCCTTCAGCTTTCATTCTTTCAACTGATTCTTTAACACCAATCCCATCCCATAATTCAAATGGTCCTAACTCCCAGCCAAAACCCCAGCGCATCGCTTCATCAATAGAAGGCACATCGTCAGCAATCTTTCCATATAACTCTGCAGAATAAAGTAATACCGGTTTCATGATTGACCATATGAGATCTCCTGCACGGTCATCTTTAGCAGATACAAGTGCTTTAATCTTCCTTTTTGTCCCTTTTTCCTGCTTTGCCATTTCAGTAGCTTTTGTTTTTAATTTCTGTCTTGGTTCATATTCAAGTGTTTCATGATTTAATTGAAGTATGTCGCTGCCCTTTTCCCCGCGTCTCTTGAGGAAGAAGCCTTGACCACTTTTAGCCCCAAGCCAGCCATTTTTATACATGGACTTCATGAAATCAGGAATTGTAAACATTTCTTTTTCTTTTCCATCTACCTGTTCGTGGACATTATGTGCCACATGAATAAATGTATCTAATCCAACTACATCCAGGGTTCTGAATGTAGCACTCTTTGGTCTGCCAATCAGCGGACCTGTGATCGAATCCACTTCTCCTATGCTATAGTTTCCCTTTATCATTTCCTGAACAGTTACCAGCAGCCCATAAGTCCCGATTCGGTTAGCGATAAAGTTAGGAGTATCCTTTGCCACCACGACACCTTTCCCTAGGACATCCTCGCCAAATTCCTTCATAAAAGAAAGAATAGCTGGATCTGTAGTCTTAGTAGGGATCACTTCTAACAGTTTCAAATAACGTGGAGGATTGAAAAAGTGAGTACCCAAAAAGTGTTTTTGGAAATCTTCACTACACTCTTCAGACATTGCTTCAATCGATATTCCAGAAGTATTTGAACTAACAATACTGCCTTGTTTTCGGTGCTTATCGATATCCGCAAGCACTTTCTTCTTAATATCAAGGTTCTCTACCACAACCTCAATCACCCAATCAGTCTCTTGAAGTTTCTGCATGTCATCCGTCATATTGCCGACCTCAATAAGATCGAGACTGGCTTCGCTTGTGATCGGGGATGGCTTCTGCTTCTTTAATGCTTTTTTGCTTGCTGCAGCAAGCCGGTTTCGCACAGACTGATCATTTAAGGACAAACCTTGTTTCTTTTCAGCCTCATTTAATTCACGAGGTACAATATCTAACAATAGCGTTGGAATACCCACATTTGCCAGATGGGCAGCAATCCCAGCGCCCATAACCCCGGATCCTAAAACCGCCGCTCGTTTAATCTTGTGACTCATTTGTCTCCCCCTATCCATTTTTGAATGAATACTCATTCATTTTATGGGTAAAAAAATAGCCTTATCTTTTAAGTAGCTACTTTCACTATAAAATATATTCTGACATTTCGCAATCTTTTTAGTGATAATTTTGATAAATAATAAGACTAACTTTCATGAACAGCATTCAATGTCACCCGCCATTATAAAAAGAAAGAAAAGCACGCCTCATGGTTGATGCTTTTCCATCTGAGCTATTTCCCCATAACACCTTTTAGAACAAAAGCTACGTTTGCTGGACGCTCAGCTAATCGACGCATAAAGTACCCATACCAATCATTCCCAAATGGTACATATACACGCATTTTATATCCTTCACTCTCCAGTTCTTCCTGTCTCTCCACTCGAATTCCATATAGCATCTGAAATTCAAATTGATCTTTCGGGATATTATGCTTCTCAACAATTTGTTTTGTGTATTCAATCATTGCATCATCATGGGTAGCTATTGCTGTATAGTTCCCATTTAATAAATGCATTTTGATAATTTTCTTATAATTTTCATCAACGTCTTTCTTATCAGGAAAAGCCACTTTAGGTGATTCTTTATATGCTCCTTTAACGAGGCGGAGGTTAGGATTATACTGGTCCAGCTCCTCTATATCCTCTGCTGTACGATAAAGATAAGCTTGCAAAACTGTACCTATATGTTTGAATTCAGACCGTAATTGTTTGAAAATGTCGAGGGTCTGTTCGCATCGTTCATGATCTTCCATATCAATGGTAACAAACACGTCTTTTTCTTCCGCGACTCTGAGAATCCGTCTCATGTTTTCCATCACAATGTCTTCAGAAATATCTAGACCCATTGAAGTCAGCTTTAAAGAAAGCTGGGAGTCCAAGCCATTGGCAGCAATCGCTTTGATCGCTTCTATACAGCCGTCCGCCGCTTCTTTAGCTTCTTTTTCAGTGTCTATAAACTCTCCTAAGTGATCAATGGTTACAGCCAAACCCTTACCGTTCAACTGTTGAATGGTGGTTACAGCATTAGGGATAGTTTCCCCGGCAACGAACCGCCCAGCTCCAAAACGCAGGCCATATTGCTTAGCCAATTTTGTGAAAAAACGATTTTTAGACAAAAACAAAAAGAAATTACGAAGAAGTTGTTCCAACTTAAAAACCCCCTGTAACCATGGTTCAAACAAAGAATTTTGTCTTTAGTTAAACCGTAAGATTTAAGTATTATGCCTATATTTTGTAAACGCTATCATACTCATATCTTATCACTATTTTTAGAAAATGGGTATTGTTTCGTCTGAAATGTCGACAGCAAGTGTTTATAATCTTATCTCATATTAATTTGCCTTATAGATCATACTAAAATGAATGATCATAAGGAGAGTGAACGATGATGCAGCAAAACCAATTTGGACAATTTAAAAGTTCGCAACCGATGGCTCAAGTGCCTCCAATAGTGAGCACCAAGGACCAGCTATATCTTTCAGATATGCTGTCCTGGAATTTGAACGCATGCAAAAAGGCACACTTTTTTGCACAAAATTGCCAGACACCTGAATTACAACAAGCTTTAGAAGAAGCTGGTCAAATGCACCAACGCCATTACGACCGTCTGCTTAACCACTTAAATAATCAGCAGAACAAACCGAATTAAGGAGGAGCTTTCATGAATCAAAACCAACCATCTAATAAAATTCAAAATCCTGAAACATCTGTTCCTAAAACGCCTCAAATGAATGAACGTGACTTTATTAATGACCAGTTGACAACCGAAAAGTATATGACAGGATCTTATTCAGTCGCCCTTAATGAAGCCAGCAATGAAACATTGTATCAGGATTTATCTACTATCTTTAAAGAAACCCAGGATTGTCAGCGAAACTTGTACAATCTTATGTTCAAAAACGGCTGGTATGCTGTCGAGCAGGCCGAGCAAACAAAAGTCCAACAATCCTATCAACAGTTTAACGGCTACAAAACACAGTTTCCTTATAGCGTTCAATAACTAGTAGCAATAGCGAAAAGCGCCTTGATAGATACAACAAGGTAGGATTCAGGGAGTACCGGATACAGAGGAAGTTCGACTAAGAACGACACGTCCTGTGCCAACCTCGAACTGACCCGCTTCCTGCAGGCCCAAAAAAGCCTGGCCCCCACAAAGTTGGGCGCCAGGCTTTATCATGCTTACGTTAACCCACTGGCTTATAGCCCTGGGCCTCAATTGCTTCTTTCATCAACTCTTTACTGACATAAGATTCATCGTATGCAATGGTGGTCTTTCCGCTATCCACATCCACTTCAACAGCATGTACCCCTTCTAGTTTCGTTAACACATCCTTAACAGCTTTCTCGCAATGACTGCATGTCATACCATTCACTTCTAATGTTAGTTGCATCGTTGGCTCCTCCCTTTCCTTGCGCTTTTCTTGTTTATAGAGAATAAATCTAAAAGCTATATGAAGTGTATTCCACATATAACCCGATTCCTAACCTCTTTTTTTAACGCGTGATATAATGACATAGGTGCAAGGAGATGATACTTTGAGAAAATATATTTACATAGGCGTTGCTCTCGGTGGCGGAGCAGGAGCTACTGTACGTTATTGGCTTTCTAAAGCTTATAATCAAACCGCATTACTGCCCTATGGCACTTTACTCGTCAACTTAGCTGGCTGCTTTCTGCTTAGTTTTTTCTTTCATTACTTTATTACTTCTGCTTTGCCTGAGTCTGTCAAAAAAGGAGTCACTACTGGATTTGCAGGGTCGTTAACTACCTTTTCTACGTTTTCAATAGAAAGTATAGAACTACTACAGGAAAGCTTTTATGTAGGTAGCTATTATCTTGCACTTTCGCTTATTGGAGGAACTATCATGACATGGGCTGGTATTAAGTTAGGTGAGCGTGTATGATCTCATCCGTTTTCGTATTTTTCGGCGGAATGCTAGGAGCGCTTCTCCGCTATGAACTAAGTCGATGGCTTAATAAGAATAGAACGATTCCGTGGGGAACAGCACTCGCAAATTTATCTGGAGGGATGTTGCTTGGTTATTTGATTGGTGCACAGCGTTCTCTCAATATTCCAGAATGGATCTGGTTGCTCGTAACAGTCGGATTTTGCGGTGGATACACAACATTTTCCACGTTTAGTTACGAAGTAATGACATTGATGAAAAAAAGAGCTTATATGACTGCCTTTATCTATGGTGTGGGGTCTACTATATTAACAATATTGGGGGCCGCCTTGTTACTTTAATTAGAAAAAGCCCCACGTCCTGTGGGGCCGATCCAAATTAACTGACGACTTCTTCCAGCACATGCATTTCTTCATGATCCAGAAGGTTCTTGTTAATCACTTTGCGAATTTGCTTATTCATATTTTCCTGCAGATCTTCCGTTTCTTTCTTGTCACCTACTAAATAAATGTGCTCCCATCCATATTGTTTAGCTTGCTTATCAATTATGGGGGCAACACTCTTATACCAGCGGTATCGATTAGCTTCAAACCGTTCTTGAAATTCATCTTGTTTTGAGCTTTTTGCACCGCCGGATCCCATTGAGGCATCTGCATGATGGGGGCCTTGATGCTGACGCCAATCTTCTGTATTTAAGTCCAGTTCGAATAACTGGGTATCATTCAATGACCCAAGCTCTGCATCAATCAATTTAATTTGATTTTTTTGAGTTAAGACAACACCGGTCTTCGGAAAAGTCTCCTGCATTTCTTTTAACTGATCAAGTACGGGAGATTCTTCCCAATAAAATTCACTAGTGACTGGCATCTGTAATCTTTCTGCAAACCATACCGAATCATCAGCTGTTGCAAAAAGCACTACACTTTTAGCAAAATGTTGTTCATTTTCTTGAATATAGTGATTCACTTTCTCTTTCACAGCTTCAAAATTTCGTTTTTCCTCGGAGTCCCCTTCTTCCTGAAGATACGCTTCAAAATTATTCAACCCATTTTTCAAATGAATGCGCCATTCTCCACCTTGCTGATCCGGGTCTGAAGGGTCTGTATTTAAATACATAGTGAAAACACGATGAGGCTTCTCCAAATGTACATTTTCTAACTTTTTAATTTTATCGTCCAGATTCATACAGTTCATCGACTCCTTTAATTATAGAATCTTTTCTACAAAACTATTTCCGTTTTGAAGATCGATTAAACTTGAATCCACTATGAATCATCTTCCCTTTGACCTGTTTTCAATATCTGTACGTAATTCTCTCATCTCTTCGAAAAATCGATTGCGTTCATTCTCATTCAGCTTAGCATGCCCATAGCGCACTTGCTGATATAAGTCTGTCCTTGCCACACTAAAGTTTTGACGCTTAAACCATTCCTCGATAGATTCATTCACCCTTCTTCCATATCCTTTTTTGATTGAAAACTTTTCAAATTGATGAAATTCCCTGCGTACTGGATCAGCCCGTTTACTCCTCCAAAATGTTGGAGCCCTGCTTTCTTTCTTCTGTAACGTTTCACTTGATAAAGAAGAATAGTAGACATGTTGAGCAGTTCGATCTTCCTCTGCAGGTTGTCTCCTTTTACGACTCATTACAAAGATGACAATGATTATAGTCAGGACGATCAACAAAAGCGAACCCCATTCAATAACTTGACTAACTTCATCGACACGATTTTCTTCCTGAATCAGCTTCTTAGAGCTTTCGTTGTTTTCTTCTTTCATTTGCCCATTGAGTTCAAGTATTGGCTTCTCTTTCAGCGCTTTAATGTTCGAAACATCTACTCCAACTGATTCTAATGTAAAGAGTAAACCTTTTACACCTTGCAGGAACAAACCTGATGCCAGAAACCACGCTTTTTCCACGAGCCACCTGATTGGGCTTAATGCAAGTATCACCATAATTGTACCTACAATAAAAAGAACTAGCCCATTTATAAGATTCCTTGTCCCTTTCTTTCTTTCATCTTGGGGTACTTGATAGTAATGAGCCATCAGATGACCAAATAACATGACGGAACATTGTAAAATCAAAACAAAAATCAGGATGTTTTCGTAGGAAAGAAGAACTTCAACAAATACAATCAAAATGCTGCTCAGTAGTATAATGGGCTGATTTTCTTTATTAGGCTCATGTTCGTGAGCTAAAAACCTCCATACTAAGATCACTGACATGATCACGGCAATGGGTATCGGAAAATCAAACAAGAAAATCGCAACAATTGCTACGACAGGCGTTGCCAAAATAAAAGGGGCAAATGTAACATTGCCCAAGCTTGCCACCTTAAAGCATAGAAAAGAAAATAGAATGATAAGCGCATAGAGTAAGAAGTTAACGGTAAGCTCGCTGATTTGAATTATAGGAAATAAGAGAAAGTATAC
Organism: Halobacillus hunanensis; assembly: GCF_900166655.1. Classification (GTDB taxonomy): domain Bacteria; phylum Bacillota; class Bacilli; order Bacillales; family Halobacillaceae; genus Halobacillus_A; species Halobacillus_A hunanensis. The sequence continues at coordinate 86,900 of NZ_FVZB01000006.1, forward strand.
TAGGATGCCTTCACTAATATATTGATAAAATTGAGTCATTAACTTTTGACTTTTAGGCATCCATCCCCCTCCTTTTATCTAGAGGGACAGCAAGCGCCTGTCCTTGATCTTCTACGATTTGAAACAAGCGCATCCCTCGACTTTGCCAAATTTTCAGCTGTTGTCGAGACCTGTCAGTGATTTCCCCAATAATAATAATTGTTTTTCTTTTATACAGGTGTAACTCCATTCCATGGATCAACTCATCGAAAGGTACTGTAAGCTGGTCTTTCCTTACCCTGGCTAGCGTTTCGAGCGATTTCCGCAAATGCTCTTTGCCTGTTCCTTCTTCTTGGTAATAATATGGCGGACTTTGCTGTTTACGGGCATTAATAAACATATCCACCTGATAGCCATGCTTTACTGCATATTGATTTAAAAAGGCAGCATAGGATAGATGATTCTCAAGCTGCTTGGAAACATGAGCGTTTCCAAGCCTCGTTTCTTCGGTGATATTTACTACAATGGACCAGCTTATGTCTACCTGTTTCTCTAACACTTTTGTCCTTAATTGTTGTGTTTTAGCAGAGGCTTTCCAATGAATCCGATGAAAAGGGTCACTTGAGACATACTTTCTTGTACCTACCGGCGTCAAAACATCCTCATACGGCGAAAGCAATGCCGTCTGATTACCTTGCGCAATCTCAAAAATCGTTTCGATTCCTTTAATAGGCTTAAGCTCAGGATAAACGATCACTTCTGTCTCAAAATGAGGCAGGAACTTCAATATACTCGAGTTAAAACTAATTAAATGAGGAAACATGAATTTTATATCTTTCATCTTCACTGCCCCTCTTCTCTTTGCAGTGACAGGCAGATGAATCGTGGTTTCCCCTTGCTTCATTAATGAAAGAGGCAAGGAATATTTGTATCCTTTAGAAGCATCGGAGTAGGGGCAGCTGTCCACGACTACACTTTTTTCCATTAAAAATTGCAGCTTGCCATTGATCACCGGTGTTCTTGAATAATTTTGCAGCCGAAAACAAATCGTGCCTTGATCGTTAGGAAACAGGCGAACCGTTTGTTTCCGATTCACTAAGTGAAGCTTGCTCGCACTCCATTTATTGTAAATTGCACTTGCCGCAAACAAAATAAACATCACCCCTGACGGAACCAGCAGGATTGTTCTGTTAACATATACCGAGACAATAAACGTTACAATAAAAAAAGCCAGTAAAGTGTCATTGAATTTACGCGATTCTAAATCGACTACTTTGCTCCATTGTTTCAACTGCCGTCCCCTGCTTCCACTGGCACAGGTACATCTTCCATTATTTCTGCAACAACCTGTTCTACCGTTTTTCTGATCGCTCCTTCCATTGAAAGTACTATGCGATGTTCAAAGACAAAAGGAACAAGCTTCTTAACATCGTCCGGCGTAGCATAAGTTCGCTCCCTTAACAAGGCTCTTGCCTGTACAGCTCTCATAAATACAAGAGCGCCTCTTGTACTAACCCCCAAGTCGATGTCTGAATGGCTCCTCGTGAACCTGACTAAGTCGAGAAGATATTGAAGGGTATCTTCTGCCAACATGACTTCCTTTACTTTTTTGCGCAACCGGAGTATTTCTTCTTTTTCAAGGGAAGTTTGTAATTCTTGAAGCGGTTCCTCCAAACGGTACGCATTTAAAATATTTGTTTCTTCTTCAAGGGATGGATAACCCATGTTTATTTTGAAAAGAAACCGATCGAGTTGAGCCTCTGGCAATGGGAATGTACCGTGGTTACCCTCAATAGGATTTTGTGTAGCCATAACAAAGAATGGTGGTGCTATATGTAATGTCTCCCCATCGACAGTGGTTTGTTTCTCCTCCATGACTTCAAGTAGGCTTGACTGAGTCTTAGGAGTTGCCCGGTTAATTTCATCAGCCAGGAGTACGTTCGTCATAACGGGTCCTTCCCTTAACTCAAACTCTTGTGTTCTGGGATTGAAGAACTGAATTCCTGTAACATCACTAGGCAGAACATCAGGTGTAAACTGGACCCGGCTGAATTTCCCGTTCATAATTTTGGCAAAACTTTTGGCAAGCTTTGTTTTTCCTGACCCGGGAACACTTTCTAATAGCACATGACCATCTGCTAATATTGCAGTAAAAAGTAATTCAATGACTTCATCTTGGCCGATAATAACTTGGCCAATGGATTCCTTTGCTTGTTCTATAGAATGCAACAACTAGATTTCCCCTTTCTACACTCTATCGTACCCTCCATTGTATCATTAACGAAATGAGAAAGCCCTTGCCGTGTCATGTCTTGTTGAATACTTTCCTTTTGATTAATTTACAAAACAGCCTGCTTTTGTAACAAAGCAGGCTGTTTTTCGTTTCCATTATTTTGTCCACTCAGCAATAAGATCCTGATGATTGTCTACCCACTTCTGGGCACCTTCTTCAGGGGATTCCGCCTCATTCAATGCCCCCATTAAGCTGCCTAACTGTTGGTCATTTAACATAAAGTTATCAAACCACTTCACAACTTCTGGCTGATCTTCCTCAAGTCCAAGTCTTGCTGCATAAGAAATGTCTTCAGAGTCTCCGTAAACATTTTTGGAATCCTCGAGGAATTTTAGATCCAACTCTGCAAAAGCCCAATGCGGTTTCCATAGGGTTACAGCGATCGGTTGTTTTTCTTCCATCCTGTTTTTTAATTCCGCCATCATAGTTGGTCCAGAAGAGGATGCAAGGGTATAATTATCCAAATTGTACTCTTTTAATGCCTCTTTTGTTAATGACATAATACTAGCACCAGCATCGATGCCTACAATTTTTTGATCTGGAAACTTATCTGATTGCTTTTTAAGATCTGTTATCGTATTAACATCTTTCATATATGAAGGGACAACAATTCCAAGTTTTGTTCCTTCATACCATGTATCTCGCCAGTCAATTTCCTCTTTATATTTTTCATAGAAAGCCTTATCTGTATGTGGCAGCCAAATCTCCATTCCTATATCTAAATCTCCACTTGATAAAGCTTCATACAGGAAACCTTTTTGAACTTGCTTAAGTTCAACGTTATATCCTTTATTCTCCAGGATGATCTTCCACATGTTTGATACTGCAACGTTTTCAGCCCAGTTATTCATCCCAATACTAATTGTTCCTTTGTCGCCTGACTTCTCATTCTTGCTGTCATCACTTGCGGAATCTGAACTTGATTCTCCACAAGCAGCAAGGATAAGGAGTGCACTAAGGCAAACAACAGGTAACCATTTGCGCAAACTGTTCATAATTTGTTCCTCCTCCATTATTTAAGTAGCTTATAGATTCCCGACGAAATTCAACACAATTTTGTATTTTAACATAAATGTTATTAAGTTTAAACATTTTATTCTGTACAAAAAAATATTAATCATTAAAAAGGAATAAATAACCACCTCAGGTCATCCAGATTCTGGATGACCTGAGGTGGTACAATATGGAATTATTTATTTTCATGTCTGTTGTGAACTCGTTGATCTGCTTCTCGGCTTCTTTCTAATGCCTCAAAATCTTCATGATCAGCAATTTCTTCAGAAAATTCTATATCACGTCCAGGGTGTTTTTGAGCATCAGGTGTTTGTGGTAATTTGTGCTTTTTCTTTCCCTTTCCACTGTTATGTTCATCTCTTCCCATTGAAAACCCTCCTTACTTTTGTTGCTCTTATTATTTGCTCGAATAACGTTTCTATTCTATACTTACTGTAATTGAACTAGCTGTTTTCTAGGGTTCCGCAATCACAATGATTGGACTGGACCGAGAGAAAACACACGACCTTTTAGTCGTGACACGGAGGGACAAAAGCCCGGGAGATATCTCACTTGTGAGATATCTCCCCTTTTCATGTCAGGGAGGAAATTGCTATGAATAAAGAATGGCTCAAATTAGTAGTTGCGGCTTTCTTCGAAGTTGGTTGGGTGATTGGCCTAAAACATGCTGAAAGTGTATTAGCTTGGTCTGGAACCGCCTTAGCCATTTACATTAGTTTTTATCTGCTCATCGCTTCGGGAAAGAAACTGCCAGTGGGTACTTCTTATGCTGTGTTTACTGGCCTGGGTACAGCCGGGACTGTAATGGCGGAGATTGTCTTGTTTGGAGTACCTTTTCAATGGATAAAAGTCATGCTGATCTTATTTTTGCTTAGTGGAATTGTAGGGTTAAAGCTCTTGACCGATTCACATGGACACGAGGAGCGTGAAACCGTATGAGCTGGATGGCGTTAATCGCTGCAGGTCTATTCGAAATGTTTGGCGTAACCATGATCAACCAATTTCACAAATCACGAACTGTTTTATCACTTATTGCGATGATTACCGGGTTTGTGCTTAGTTTTATTTTTTTATCAATAGCTATGAAGGAACTGCCAATGGGGACTGCCTACGCAGTCTGGACAGGAACAGGAGCAGCTGGAGGAGCCATTCTCGGCATGATCTTTTTTGATGAGCCCAAAGATTGGAAACGCCTAATCTGTATAAGCGTGATCATTGCAGCAGCTGTTGGGTTAAAGTTAATCAGTTAAAAAAAGCCCGCCTTTCCCTTTTCAGGGAAGGCCGGGCTTTCGTTTTAATTATGAATGAACAAGTCAAAAACATATCCAAAGTCTTTGATATGATACTTTTTCTTTGTTTCCAACAACCAATTAAAAGTAGTTTCGTTAATATCCTTAAATTCAGCTGAAACACTGGACTCCTGGCCTCGGCTATTTTGAAGCGTGGCGGAAGCTGTTTGTAAACTTTGCTTCGCATACCCAGTCAAAATATCGTTCTCCTGATTAATTTCAGCTATTTTCAGCAACGATTTATACAGATCCTTAAGGTCTTCAATAAATTTCTTGTGCACATCAATATCAAAGTGTGTATTTCCTAATTGAAATTTGATCTCTACATCCAAATCAATCGTACCAGCCGTTTCCAGCTCAACGTTTGTAAACTGATTTGTACTATATGCATATCTGCGAAGCGTACGCTGTTTGCTTGCTGCACTAGTCCCGTCCACATGAATCAAGGCTTTATTTGTAAAGCAATACTCATCGGATTTTGATTTAATCAGGAAATAAATCTTCTCATCGTCTTCATGCATCACATAATCGTCAGCATCTACTTTATCATAATCTTCTGGTTTGATAACACTGCCAATATCACTTAGACCTAAAGCATCTGTTGCCATCTTCTTAAACATCTAATCATCCCCTCTTTTTACTAAAGCTCGCTCCCATTCTATCATGAATCCAAGTCAAATTGGCCGACTTATAACGGAAAATCCAAAAACTCCCACCTCAGGTCATCCATAATATGGATGACCTGAGGTGGGAGATATAGGAAATTTAAAATTTATGAGCTTTGTATGGTTTTAGCGGGTACAACTTGGTTGCTTCTGGTAATGGAGAAATATGCTGTGCCTAAAGCTAATAAAACAAATATCCCTCCAACTGATGCATTGTGTACAACAGATGTCTGCTCGATAACCAATGCTCCTACCGTAGAACCTAATGCGATCCCAAAATGCAGCGCGGAATTATTTAAACTTTGCTGGATGTCTGAAGTTTCCGGTGCAGCGTTAATTAAATAACTTTGCTGTGCAGGGGTAATAGCCCAGCTAAGCATACTCCATATCACCATAACGGCTAGAAATAAAGGAAGGGAAAAAGTGACAAACGGTATCATGAAAATAGCGATCGCGAACACAGCAATAATTCCGATAATGCTTCGTTCCGCTCCCCATTTATCAGAAATGACACCTCCGACGCCTCCGCCTAAAACTGCTGCAACCCCAAATATTAAATATGCAATGCTCACCCATGCAGCATTTAAACCCATTGTTGACTTTAGAAACGGTGTTAGATAAGCATATAATGTCAAGTGACCTGTTAGAAAAAAGAACGATGTCATCTGGGCACTAAAAATTTTATTATTCTTTAACGTACGAATCTGTGCCCTTAATGGAATAATGGGCTTCGGTTCAATTTTTTCCAAGAAAACCGCTACTCCGATCATCGACAGCAGGGTTAGAATGGCAATAAATAAAAACGGAGCACGCCACCCAAAGGCGTTACCGAGTGTTAATCCAATAGGAACTCCCAAAACTAGTGATGCACTAACTCCCATAAAAATGATTCCGATCGCTCGGGCCCGAAATTCTTTTTCTACGATGGAAGAAGCAAGCGTAACTCCTAACACAACGAGCAAAGAACCGCTTGCAGCTGATATTATTCTTGCAATCATAATGATTGTATAATTCGGACTCCAAAACGCGAGCAAATTCCCTAGGAAAAAGATCAATAAACAAACAAGTGTTAACCGTTTACGTTCATATTTAGCTGTGACTGTTAACAAAACAGGGGAAGAAATAGCAAAAACAAGCGAAAAAATAGTAATAAGTAGTCCAGCTTGCCCTAAAGTTACATTCAAATCTGCAGCTATTAAGTCTAATGTTCCGCCAATAATTAACTCGACTGTTCCTACAACAAAAGAAACAACCGCTAACATGTATACTTTTTTATTCATTGTGTCATGTCCCTCTCTATATTGGTTACCACTAAGATGGTAACCAATTACACTAAAAAAGGCAAGAGGTAATTCGACATACATTTTACGAAATGCTTAAATATGTGTATTCTTTAAACACTAAAGCTTTTAAGAATGAGGTGTACATAATGCTGCAGAAGTTCGGATTTACTCAGTATGAAAGCCAAATATTTGAGGTATTAACATCAAGCAGCGAGCCGCTTGATGCCAGTTCAATCGTAAAGTATTCACATGTGCCAAAATCTAAAGTATATGAAGTCCTTGGGCGATTGGTAGAAAAAGGTTTATTACTTACTTCGTTTCAAGAAAGAAAGAAATTATATACAGCACTTCCTTTAGACATTACGATTGAGAAACTAACGCGAGAATTTCAAGAAAATGTCGAAGCATTAAAACACAGCGAATATAAATTGACGCCTAATGATGATCGAGTATGGACGATACAGGATCATCCAGCTATTGTTTCTCTGACCGAAGATCTTATCAGCCGCGCCGAACAATCAATTTATATATCCGGCTGGAGTGATGATATCCAGCCGCTCCTCTCAGAATTAGAAAGCCTGAATCGGCAAAACATTAAAATTGAAGTGTTATCTGTAGGAGATGTGAAAACATTACTGAGCGATACCCATGTCCTTCTGCCTGTCGAAAAACATGAGGCGTTAGAAAGACATAAACTAATCATTATCGATGAAAAAGAGATACTTTTTGCAGGGTTAGAACACGAGACATGGCAAGGAATCACCACCATGTCCAGCCCACTTGTTAAGTTTTTCACTGAATTCTTTTATCACGATGTAGCCCTCACAGAAATTACTAAAAAGTACGAGTCCACCCTGATGCAAGATGAGAAAATAAAAAACATACTGATGAAATTGCGGTATTGAGGCACCCATAATTATCCACCTCAGGTCATCCAAAATTTGGATGACCTGAGGTGGATTATCTTTATATTTGAGCATAATATAGCCTCGATGCTTGATGGCATCGAGGCTATTTAAAAGGGAAGCAATTTTCTTCTGTATAGTCTGATAATCATCTCAATGAAAAATGGTGAGAATCTTTTTGGAAAAAAACGTTTCTGATAGTATGAATAATAGGCCTTTTTCAAATCTGGCCAATGTTGACATTCCTTCTCTTGAGAAAAGCGTACCACATCAATCACTTTAATCTGTTGATCATTTGTCAGCATTATATTTCTTAAATGTATATCTGAAGGGTTGAGTCCTTTACTGCGAGCATAATCCAAGGCTTCATCAACCATAGCTACCATACGTGGTGTAATCGGGATTCCACACACTAAACAATCATAAAAAGTAATGCCATCTAAATACTCAAGAACTAAGTATCCTTCCCCGACTTCAATCAGTTCTGGATAATAAACATAGTTTGAAAGCTGTTCATAAATCTTCCCTTCCTTTTCAGCCAACCCTTGCTGTTCGGAGTAAAAAATTTTCACAGCCTGCATCGTGTCTTTGATTCGGAATACGGCTGCACTTCTACCCTGACCTACAAGCTGAAGCTCATCAGGTATTTCAATGACTTGATCTTCGTCAATTTGGACGGTGCTGATCAATTCTTTGATTGTTTCCATATCTATCCCCTCATTAGCAACCCTTTAAGTACATTCCTTACTCTCTCATTATATCAAACCTATAGAAATTATTATTACAATATGTTTGGGCATTAAAATTATGTAAACGTAAAGAGCTGCCATTACGGCAGCTCCTCGACTAATCTTCATCTTTCTCCTGTTCAAATTCGATCACTTCACCAGTTTGCCCATGGACCTTAACTTCGTATTCATTGTTTCCATCCTTAAATTCAAAGTCATAATGCCCATCGTCTAATTCTGCTTCTACCATTTTCCCTTCAGCCTCTTTTTTGGCAATGGCTGTCGCCTCATTCATAGACAATTTGACGTTAGCGTTAGCTTCATTCTCCGACTCATCATCTTGATCCTCGTCGCGGTCAATGTCAATAATTTTCCCCGTCTTCGCATTTACATCGACATCCGTTTCCTTACTATTTTCTCCTTTAACTCGAATATCATAAATTCGTTGTCCGTCATCGGTTTCCATTTCTACTTTTTCGATCGTACCATTAACTTCTTTTTCAACAATTTGCTTCGCTTCACCTTCTGTTATTGACGTCTTTTGACTAGATGTATCCGTCCCTGACGCAGCGGCCACCCCAATCGCTCCACCTAGAATCACAACCCCTGCAACACCAACAGTCATTAATTTTCTTTTCATTTCTAAATTCCTCCTTTATTTAAGTTCTACTCTCAATATAGACAAGAAAAGTGAGAGGTTCCCTAGAATAAAATGAGAATTTCATGAGAAAAGTGGGTCTATTTGTAAATGTACCATCTTAAAGCCAAAACACAACTAGACACACTTTTTCTAATCATCCCAGCTTAACTTGATTTCGCCGGTAATTGCATTAATTTGCACCGTTGCTTCAGTCTCGTCATCATTCTCAATATCAATCAGATAAAAAAACTGACCATTCTCTTCCTCATATTCTACATCCTCTATAGTTCCTGAAACTTGCTTTAGTGCAAGCTTCTGAGCTTGTTCTTTCGTAATCGGTGGATTAGCCTTCTGTGGTAGCTGTTCCTGACTAGTATTCTGATCATTTTCCGTAACTGTCTGTTCTTGAATAACGTCCCCCGTTTCAGTCATAGTCAGTTTTACTTTTTTATCTTCAAGCTTTATCTCAACTTCATACTGTAACTGATTCCCTTCTTTACTTTCTTTAAGAGAGGTAATTTCGCCCTTATATTCTTTCTCTATCTGTTTTCTAATTTTAGACTCGGTTGATTCCAGCTGCTTCGTTGTCAAGCGTTCCATGTCATTAATCTTACTTGTCGATTTATCTACTCGTATTTGGTATTCTCCAGTGTCTCGTTCAATTGTGAAAATAAACTCGTCATTTATTTCCTCTGTTTGAACGATTTTCCCACTATACTGATTTTTAATCAGCTGCCTTGCCTTATCCATTGATAATGGCTCCGCAGATGTGACGCTTTGGACAACTTGCCACATGAGAACAATAAGGAGAATAAGCACTCCAAGAGAAAGCAGAATTCTCGTTACCTTCTTATTCACAGTCATGCCTCCCCATTCGTTTTACTGCTTACTATACAAGAATAAAATGAGAAATCACTGAGAAAGAGGCAGTTTGATGATCGCCTTCGTCCCTGTCTTCTCTTCACTGTGCAAAAGTAGTTCCGCATCCATCACTTGTGCCAATTCTTCAGCAAGAGCCAGCCCCAATCCAAAGCCTCCAGACTTTCTAGTACGAGCCTTATCCACTCGATAAAATCGCTCAAATACTCTTTCCAAGTCTTCTTGGCTCATGCCAATTCCCTGATCGATGATATGAATTTGAGCCCGCCCCTCATTTCTAAAGGCATCTACTTGTATTTCTTTTTCACTGTACTTTCTTGCATTATCCATAAAAATATAGAGCAGCTGCTTCAACTTCTGTGCATCCGCTAACACATTCAAACCTTCCTCGACGGATACTTCAACACGTCGTTTATACGCTTTCTCAAATGCACGCATACTTTCTTGTAAAAAAGTGCTCAGTTTGATTTCCGTTAAATCTACATTCCAATACTCTTCATGTTTAGCTAACAGCAGAAACTGTTGCGTTAAATTCTTCATGCGAACCGCTTCTGAATGAATGGCTTCGACTGATTCATCAAAAAGTGCCTCATCGTGCCTGCCCCGACGCTCCAGGAGACTAGAATACGATTCAATTACCGTTAAAGGCGTCTTTAGTTCGTGGGAGGCATTCGAAACAAATTGTTCCTGCTTTTCATAATTAGCTTGTAATAAAGTAATCATTTCATTGAATGTTTCTCCCATCACATACAATTCATCTTTGGATTTCTCTGGAAGTTCCAACTGTTTAAAGCGTCCACTTTCTCGAATGTCCTGCATTGTACTGGTCATAGAAGTGATGGGACGTGTAATCAAATTACTCAAAAATCTTGCTGATATAAACAATGGAATGGTCGCAATCAACGTGACTACGATAAGAACTATTTGCAATACATTTAAATTTTGTTCTGCTGCTTTCAAGCTTTCGGTAACCTGCAGGGCAGCCACTTCTCCATTAGTCCATATAATGGGAACCGAAACCAATGCATGCTTAGTCCCTTGATAATCAATAATCCTGGATACCTCTTCGGAGTAAAATGTGACAGAGCTCCTCTCTCGAAGGCTACTATGGTCAGGGGACGCGGCACCAGGGCCAATCGCGTCCTTCATAACTATTTGAACGATACCATTAATCGGACTATACGCGAGTAAAAGCTCTCTGATTGGTACACCGGATTGATTTTCATTCAAGGTTGCAACAATTTGTTCTGCTTCCGCCTCTGTCTGTTCTAATTCACTCGTAAATATCATCCGGCTAAAAGAAAAATAAACAGCTGTATTAATTAGAACGAGCAGGACCACAAACAGAACCGTCGTGTACAAATGAATTTTATTTCTTAACTTCATCGCGGATCCTTCAACACATAACCGACCCCGCGAACCGTTCGAATTAACGCAGGATCATACTCTTTGTCCATCTTATTTCGTATGTAGCGAATGTACACATCTACAACATTTGTGTCCCCATAATAATCATAGCCCCAAACGGCATCCAGGATTTGTTCCCGATTCAACACCTGCCGTTTATTTTTCATTAAGTAGGCAAGCAAATTGAATTCTTTAGGAGTAAGTTCAATAGATTGGCCATCTCTTATCACTTCATGTGTCTGTTCATTAAGACGTAAATCGGCTGCTTGGATCCAACCTGCTTCACCGTCATCTGTGGCTGAAGCATGAGTTCTTAATACTGCACGTACCCTTGCCAAAAGCTCCTCTATTTGAAAAGGTTTTGTTATATAATCGTTCGCTCCGAGATCAAGACCTGATACCTTATCTTCAACGGAATCCTTGGCTGTCAACATAATCACGGCGATTTGTTGGTCATCAGAACGAATTCTTCGTAATAGTTCTATTCCACTTATCCCTGGCAGCATAATATCAAGAAGTAACAAATCCCAATGTCCCTCACGATATTTTTGCAGTCCTTCCATTCCGTCAAAAGCTTTTACCACTTCATATCCCTCATAAGTCAGTTCAAGCTCAAGTACTCTGGCAATTTTCTCTTCATCTTCAACGATCAATATCCTTGTTTTCTCCATGTTCCTTCCCCCTTCCTCAGCTACATGATTACCGCCATTCTAGCACATTTTTATTAAAAAAAGCTCACCGCCGTCATTTAGGGGTGAGCATGTTGAGATTATTCATGTTTATTAGAAATGTCTTTTCCTTTATGACTGACAAGACGTCCATTTTCATCAACCTGATCAATCTTAGCATCGTGCGTACCTTCCGTTAACGTATCCGATACTTGCTCGTGTGTGGTGGCAAGCCCCTGGGATGTATCATCCCTTCGTTCATAATCGGCTGATTCATAAGGACGGTCACCAATTGATTTCGATTTCTTGTTTTGTTCACTCATACAATACCTCCTCGTCTTCACTCCTAGCATTCGCAAATTGAAAAAGAATAACCATTTATTCTCCTGCAAACAATAGATATTACTGAAACAGGAAAAGGAGTCTATACGATGAAGGCTGTGACTTATCAAGGAGTCAAAGATGTCAAAGTAAAAGAAGTTCCTAACGCTACTCTTCAAAAGAAAGACGATATTTTAGTGAGGATTACCAATACAGCAATATGCGGTTCAGATTTACACCTGGTCCACGGGATGATCCCGCACACTCCAGAAGACTATATAATAGGTCATGAACCAATGGGAATTGTTGAAGAAGTTGGGCCAGAAGTAACAAGAGTAAGAAAAGGAGACCGAGTCATCGTACCGTTTAACGTGTCCTGCGGGGAATGTATGTACTGTAAAATGAACCTGGAAAGTCAATGTGACCGTTCCAACGACTTTGGAGAAGCAGGGGCATACTTTGGTTATTCCGAAACGTACGGCGGATTTCCCGGTGGTCAAGCTGAGCTGCTTCGCGTTCCTTATGGAAACTTCACGCCATTTGTCGTACCCGAAGATGCTGAGCTAGAAGATGAACAACTTCTTTTCCTATCTGATATCGTCCCTACGGCATACTGGGGAATCGAACAGGCAGATGTCAAGAAGGATGATACAGTCGTCATCCTCGGCTGCGGTCCTGTTGGATTGCTTGCTCAAAAATTTGCCTGGATGAAAGGGGCTAAAAGAGTAATCGCAATTGATTACGTCGGTTATCGGCTGGAGCATGCAAGGAGAACAAACAAAGTTGAGGTATTTGATTTCTCTAAAGAGAAGGACCTTGGTTCACACATTAAAGAAATCACAGGCGGAGGAGCTGATGCTGTCGTTGATTGCGTCGGTATGGATGGCAAGAAAAATGTTGCCGAAATGATTGAAAGTGCCTTGAAACTTCAAGGTGGAGCAATGGGAGCGATTCAACTAGCCAGTAAAGTGGTTAGAAAGGGGGGGACGGTAAGCCTTGTAGGAGTGTATGGAACTCGATATAACCAATTCCCGCTCGGTGACTTTTTTTCGAGGAATATTACGTTAAAAATGGGACAAGCACCGGTCGTCCACTTTATGCCTAAATTGTACAAAATGATAAAAAATGAGGAATTTGATTCAACAGATATCATTACACATAGACTGCCACTAGATAAAGCCGAACATGGTTATGATATTTTTGATGAAAAACATGATGATTGTATTAAAGTTATCTTGAAACCATAAATGGATAAAGCATTAAGTAAGAGTTTATACTAAACTATGGAGGTGCAAGGCATGAGCAAAAAAAGCAATTCCGAGAAAAGAAAAGTTCCACCAACTGTTAACAAACAAGGTCTAACAGAAGATGTTGCTGACCAGCAGCCAGATTCTCAGTTAGAACAACGTACAAAAAGAAGAAATACCAAATAAGAAAAAGCTGACTGCCTTAGTCAGCTTTTTCCTTTTTCCAGCATCTCTTTCACGAAGGCAGTGTAACTATCTTTCGGATAGGATTGATAAATAATCTGGGATAATCTGATTGGATCGCCAAAAAAGAACTTCTCATATAACGATTGCCTAGAGCCGAACGAACTCATACAAAGGTCAAAGGCTAGCGTAAAAATTTCGACCCGATCGCGTCCCTTCACTTCAAATCCTTGCAAATAATGATCTAACTCCCTGCCTATGTTGGATTGAAATTGAGCTTCATCCATAAGCGTAACCATCCCGCTGGCACCGAGCAATTGAATAATTTCCGTAAATCTTGGATAGGTTTCCTGGAATTGATTTACTGCTACATAAAGTGGAGTTTTGTCTGGAATCATTACTCGCTCTGCATTAAGACTGGCGTTTATCTCCGAAGCTATAAGCAGCGCCTTTGAGGATTCAAGCCCCTTTACGATTTCTGCCACTTTGCTTTGCACATGCTGATACTCACTAATATTAATCGTGTCGACGATCATCTGGGCAAGACCGAGAATAAATTCCATTTTGATTACTTGGCGGGAGACAATCTGATGAAGAGTAAACGGAACAAAATTTCCTTTAATATAAAAGTCATTTGCAACCTTCACATCATCGTAAAAGAAGACCCGTTCCCACGGCACTATTACATCATCAAATATAACGACAGTGTCCATTTCCTCAAACCTTGAACTAAGGGGGGCATTAAAGCGTGAAGCATCTTTTACAAATGAAGGTCTGCAGGCGAACTTTAACCCAGCTGTGTCACTCGGAATCGAGAAAGCAAACGCATGGGACTTATCTTGCACTCCTGGCGCAGAGAATACGATGATTTCATCCGTTATCCCGCCCTGGGTCGCCAGCAATTTTGCCCCTCTCACAACAAGTCCTTCATCAATTCGCTTTATGACTCTTGCATTCGTTTGATCTTCTTCTAATAAAGATAATTGCGAGCGGTTATTCTGGGGATTTACAAAAGTATGAGTAAAAGATAAATCATGGGAGCGAGCATATTCATAAAACTGTTCTAAATGTTCCGGAAAACAGTTAGGTTTATTTTTTAATAAATGGACAGAGCTCGCAAAGGCGGCTAACACTGTATTCATATAATCTGGACTTCTACCCATCAATCCAGCTGAATGACGCGCCCACACTTGCACCATTTTTCGACGACGCTCAAGATCTGCTTTAGAAGCTGGGATTAAATAGGATACCCCCATTCGCTCTTTATTCTTTTGAGGAGTATATGTCATGACTTCTTTTAATTTCTCTATGTGCTGTAAATCATATAATTCAGCTTGACTTTGGACGACTCCCTGAAATGCAGGATGTTCAGAAATCCTGCCCTTCACCTTATCTCCCTCTATCCAAACCGCTGTATCTAATTGATCAATCCCTTCCTTATATTGTTTCCCTGTGCGCACCATCATGTTCTCACTCCTGTCATTTGATTCCAATAATTCTAGTGCATAGTTTATGATGGAAATGACAGAGTGTGTCTGGGTAAATCGTTAAATGACCCGCATCTTACAAGTACAAATGCCCGCTTTTTACAGCGGGCATTTGTTCAGGTTTGTGTTACCCCTTCATTTTGAAATTGTTCGGTTTCCGTAGACCCTTTTAGTGCAGTAGTAGACGAAGTACCTCCAGTGATCACTTGAGCTACCTCATCAAAGTAGCCAGTTCCTACCTCCCGCTGGTGGCGTGTTGCAGAATAGCCGTAACTCTCACTGGCAAATTCAGCTTGCTGCAACTCAGAATAAGCCTCCATACCTCGATCTTTGTACTGGCGGGCAAGCTCGAACATTCCATGGTTGAGGGCATGGAACCCAGCTAAAGTAACGAATTGGAATTTATATCCCATGTCAGCCAGTTTTTCTTGGAAGTGAGCGATGGTCTCATCATTCAGCTTTTTCTTCCAATTAAAGGATGGGGAACAATTATAAGCTAACAATTTTCCAGGATACTTTGCGTGAATCGCCTCTGCAAACTTTCGTGCTTCCTCTAAATTAGGCTCGGCTGTTTCGCACCATATTAAATCTGCATAAGGGGCATAAGATAACCCGCGAGCGATCGCCTGATCAATCCCTGCTTTCGTTTTGAAAAATCCTTCAGCAGTACGTTCACCTGTAATAAACTCATTATCAACGGGATCTACATCACTAGTAATCAAGTCAGCAGCATTGGCGTCTGTTCGAGCAATAATGATGGTAGGTACACCCATTGTATCTGCCGCAAATCGAGCGGAAATTAAATTCCGCACCGCTGTTTGCGTCGGCAATAAAACCTTTCCGCCTAGGTGACCGCACTTTTTCTCTGAGGAAAGCTGATCTTCAAAATGAACGGCAGCCGCTCCCGCTTCGATCATCCCCTTCATCAGTTCAAATACATTCAATTGCCCCCCGAATCCTGCTTCCGCGTCTGCCACAATCGGAGCAAACCAATCGATCTCATTATTTCCTTCCATATGATGAATCTGGTCTGCCCGCTGCAGGGCCTGATTAATCCGTCTGACTACTTGCGGAACACTGTTTGCCGGATACAGGCTTTGGTCTGGGTACATCTGTCCGGACAAGTTGGCATCTGCCGCCACTTGCCAACCGCTTAAGTAGATGGCTTTTAACCCTGCTTTGACTTGCTGCATCGCTTGATTTCCAGTTAGAGCTCCAAGAGCGTGAACATAGTCTTCTTCCTGTAGTAAATTCCAAAGTTTTTTCGATCCTTTTTCCGCTAATGTATATTGGATGTCGATCGATCCTCTGAGCCGAAGCACATCCTCTACACTGTAAGGTCTTGTAATCCCTATCCATCTATCTGATTGCTCCCATTGCTCCCTTAAAGTTTCTGCTCGCTCATTTCTCATTGCGCTTCCTCCTCGTAATTTCTGCTCATGTAAATTTTCCAGGCAAAGTCTTCTTTCCAATGACTGTTATCAACAGCAATTCCTCCCTTACACTTACCCACCTTTCTGTTATATATTAATATAACAATTATCCATAATGTTATATAACAACATATCCAAAAAAATTACTCCTCTTTCTTGGATAGGCAGTGATTACACTCCATCATATACGTATAATTGCTGCCCTCCACTTTTGAACCACACTGCGGACAAGTAACTCCTGAATTTCTTCTTGTTTCATTCATTTTCATTTTAACTTCTCCCTTCTGTATAACAGTTCAATAAATTTGTTTTCTGTTATAATACAGTCTACGATGGTCCCCTCAATTTTGCAACCCCTATTTTAAAATTTTTCAAAAAAATCACTAAAAAATATCTGAAACCTTCTTATAACATGCTTTACTTATAGAAGAATTTTTTACTTCACCACATAAAAAAGACCCGCCCCATCGGGCAGGCCTCTTACGCTCGTTATGAAAAAATCTTGTCGATTTGAGTGATTTCGTGGTCTGTCAACTGCACATCCAATGTCTTTAAGTTGTCGATGACCTGGTTTTCTCTTTTTGCCCCAGGAATTATGGCATCGATGGAATCACGTGTTAAATACCAGGCCAGTACAATATGAGCGACTTCTTCACCTTTTGACTCGGCAATTTCACGTACTTGCTCTACCTTTTCCAGATTACGGCGGAAACCTTCACCCTGAAACAGTGGATTTTCAGCCCTAATGTCATCAAATGTAGTGTTTTGATCATATTTACCTGCAAGCAGCCCTGAAGCTAATGGGAAATAAGGAACGAACGTAATGTTATTTGCTGCAGTATATGGAAGTAATTCTCGTTCAGCTTCTCGTTTAAACAAGTTATACTCTGATTGGATCACATCAACGTAACCGTCTTTATTCGCTTCTTGCAGTTGATCCAGTGTGAAATTTGAAACTCCGATCGAGCGAATTTTCCCGGCATCTTTTAGATCTTTCAATGCACCGACAGCTTCGTCTTTAGGAGTATCTTCATCGGGAAAATGGATATAGAATAAATCTATATAATCGGTTTGCAGCCGTTTCAGACTTGAGTCCACTGCTACTCTTAAAAATTCGGGAGTGTTATTAAATACAACATCTTCCCCTTTAAATTGATGTGCGCCTTTGGTAGCGAGGACAACATCATCCCGCTTTCCGTGTTCTTTCACGACTTGTCCAGTTAGCTCTTCCGAACGTTCAGGACCATAAATAAATGCTGTATCTAAAAAGTTGATTCCGTGCTCAATAGCTGTTCGAACGACATTCTTCCCAGCTTCTTCATCTAAATCCGGGTACAGATTGTGCCCTCCCACTGCATTGGTTCCAAGTCCAATTGGGTTCACTTTTATATCTGATTTTCCTAATCTAGTAAGGCGCGCCATTCTATCAATCCTTTCTTAATACATAGTTTCACACCATACTTTCTACCACTTTTTTACACTGTTCAAACTTCTAATGAATAGTGAGCCAGAGCGTTGGTCACTTTACCATATTCTGAAGCGTGCGGTCGATCCTCACCGTCTTCGTACCCATAATCCACCATACGGTTGCGGTTTAAACAAAGTTTGGTAAGTTCAGGTTTGAAGAAATCAAACAACCGAAACCGGGATTCTAAATGAGGGAACTTCTTTTGGTAACCATGTATGGTGTGAGCTAGTTTCTCCCAAAACTCCGTTTCAGCTACTAACTGATGATTATCCAATATGGCTGCCAAATAACGCAGGTGACAAATAAATAGTCCAGTAAAAATGAACTGCGTTAATCCTTCCGGCGGTTCACTTCGTAACACTTGCTTCAAATCATCAGTCAATCCACGTAACTCCTCAAAAGGCTGATCGCTAATATTGACATCATCTACAAAGTCTTTAACAGCGAGACGATGAGGTTTATAATCTTTCAAAACTAGAATTGTATTTTGACCGTGCGGTGAAAAAACTGTTCCATATTGATATAGAAAATGAAGCAGTGGGTCCATAACAACTTGAAACAGATCTTCTATCCATTTGTCCGGGGTGAGACCAGAGTGCTCGATCAAACTCTGTATATAAGGTTTCCCCTCAGCATCTTCATGTAACAGAGCAGCTAATGTGATGGCTTGTTCACCTTCTTCAAGATACGAATAAATACTTTCTCTGAAAATGACCCCTAGCATTTCGTGAAATTGATAAGGAGCTTGTTTGAGCTGATCATAATATCGATGATCAACGTTTAAGCTTGCCACTTCACCTGGAAGAACTACCCGGCACTCCTCTTTTAAAAAAGAATCCTGCTCGTAAATCCCTTTAATAAATTCTGTGATTTTGGGTGCAATTAACGTTCGTTCAGAAGGAAGTCCTCTATATACGAGTGTATTTAAAATGCTCATCGGCAGCTTAACATGATGTTTCTTTTCATTTGATTGATTAACAAATGTGCGAATCGATTGCTGTGGTAAATAGTCATCCTTTCCCTTGCCTAGAGGAATTATATAACCGAAAGCAAGGTCTTCTGCGAACTGTTGTATAATACTGTTCTTCCACTGCCACTCATGGACGGGCATCAAGTAATAATGATCCGGGTCAACATTGGATGTTTCCAGCTTGCTCCGAAATATCTCTATTTCCTCGGTCGTTAGTTCGTGATCAATTAAAGTTTGATAGTTATCACCCTGTACAGTTTGAAAGCTTGCCCTATTGTGATGAACACCGATCCAAAGTAAGTTAACTTGCTGCTGTTGTTCCGGGGCATAAGCCAGGTAGTCATCGTAGCCAAACCCGATTCGCCCTTTGTTATAAGTGATCCACGGATGGCCCGTCATTTTCCCCTCAAGCCAGGCATAATCTTTATGAATTAACTCATCAGAACTTAAAGAACTGTCCTTTGAAATATGGGCATCAGCCAGCAAGGTATGATTCAGTTCCTTAATCAAATGGCCAGCCGTTTCAGGTGACATTCCGATTAACGGTTGAATATCGAGAAGAAATTCAATGGCACTTTCTGCTTCTTTTCTGTTACCATCTTCCTCAATCTCAATAGAATCTGCTTTTACATCAAAACTGTCAAAATACCGTTTTCGGGCAAGAAATTGATAGATTTTATAATCGCTTACAACCAATTTATAGGCAGTGAGCTCACTTTCAGCCACAACCTCAGGTTGAAGCATATCTTCGTACATATATTCTGCCAGCATTTTTGAGATCAACTGTTTATTGACAAGATTCCAGCGGTTTTTATCTAATACTTCGTTTATTTGCTCGGCATATAACATACGGACCCTTCTTTCTCTGAATGATTTAAAGTTCCAAAAGTTTGGAATACATATTGCTTCTGTAAAGGAAATACTTCTCTTCCAGCGATCCGATTAATAATGACTGAGTTTCTATAAGCTCCCAGCCCAAGGTCAGGGGCCCCTACACCATGTGAGTGCATTTCCGCATTCTGGACAAATACCTTGTTACCTTGATTAACAATGTTATAATCTTCTTCTACCTTGTACCTGCCCTGCTCATCCCAGCGAATTAGATGGGAAAGAGGTGCTAGAAACTTCGGTACTTCTGTTTTATACCCTGTTCCAAGGATAATAACATCACTTTCATTTTCAAATCTTTCACCATTAACTAGCTGTCGGCCGTACAGATTCCAATTTGTTTGTGCCTCTTCAATAGACGTGATTTCAGACATCGCTTGTAAATGTACGTTCAACGTTTGAGCGCCTCCAACCGTTCCTTCGTATAAACAATCATATATATCCGAGATTGTTTCCATACTAATTCCTTTGTACAGCAGATCTTGTTCCTGTAATAAGACATCTTTCTTATGCTGAGGTAATTGATAAAAGAATTTTGTATAATCAGGAGAAAAATACTCTAATCCAAGTTTCGAATATTCCATCGGGAAAAAGCCCTTTGAGCGTGTATACCAATGGATTTCCGCATCTTCTCCTCTAGTTTTTAGCAAATCGAGAAATACTTCTGCCGCACTTTGGCCAGATCCAACTACTGTAATCGACTCTGCATCTGAGACGGCTTTCTTTTGGTCTAAGTATTCTGACGTATGGAAAATAGTTTCCCCTGCATGATCCTTCAGGTTTGACGGAATAAACGGTACTGAGCCGATCCCAACTACTAAATTTCTCGTCAAAATTCGAGTCTTTGTTTTTTGGGCAAGATCCTCAACCTGTACCTCATACACTTTTTCTCCGTTCTCCAGCTGAAGTTCATGCACAACCTGCACGTCCATATTAAAACGGCAATTCTCAAGCTGATCAGACACCCACTTGCAATAGTGGTTGTATTCTTTTCGTGAAATATGAAATTTCTCTAAAAAATAGAAGTGATACAATCGTCCATGCTGCTGTAAATAGTTCAAGAAGCTATAATCACTCTGCACATTTGCTAAACTTACTAAATCAGCGAAAAAAGGAACTTGAAGTGTCGTGCCTTCAATCATCATTCCAGGATGCCAATCAAACTCCGGCTTTTTGTCAAGAAACATACCATCTATGTCATTGACCTCATCTAGTAATGCGGCTAGACCTAAGTTAAACGGACCAAGCCCTATCCCTATCACGTCGTAAATACGTTCTTGTTCATGAATAGACACTTGACCACCTCTTTTCAAAAACTTCCCTTTCACAGAACATGAGCATTGCCTTTTTATCAGGTAACTGGATAGGTTCTACTTTTCTAAATCCACACTTTTCAAATACATGAATCATTTTCTCATTTCTGCAATCAGGTTCAGCAACCACTTTTTGTGTGGCTTGATAGTCGAATTGGAACTCTAGCATTGCTCTCAGCAAATGCTGTGATAGTCCTTTGCCAAGATAACTGGTTTCCCCGATCAACAAATGAATGCCTTGATCGAAAGGTTCTGTTTTATAGCTATCTTCCACGATATCCCCTTTGACCCAATAGCATTCCCAGTAGCTTATAGGCACGCCATCCAATAATCCTATATATAACTTCTGGTGCGGATCGGAAACGGCTTTTTCCATGTGCTTAAACAAACCTTCTTCAGAGATATTTAACTGCCAGAACGGAATAACATGCTCCTTGTGCATCCATTCCATAATCATCGGGAAATCCTTCCCAAGCTCAAAGGGTCTAAACGATATAGTGTGGCTGATCGTCTCCTCATAAACCTCATATTCCATGTACAGTTTCCTCCTTCCTATAAAGAGGATTCTCCACGAGCGTATAGACAGATTGATTTGCTAATGAACCTATGAGCTCATCCATATCGTAAAATCGTGTTAATAGATTAGCTTTACAAGGCAATTGGGCATCATATAAAAGCGAGTTTAGCAGCCCGGAAGATTCTGAGTTCTCGTCTTCATGCTGCTTTAATCGTTCGTGTAAAAGTTCCATCAACGATTCCTCTGAGATTAACCCTTTCATTCCAAAACTATTAATTAATCCAAACAAGTGATTGAGGAAGAAGTAATACCTGAACCGTTCAACCGCAATGTCATCAGCACAAATCGTATCACTTTTCTTGTTCAAGTCTGGCAGAATCTTTCTTAAATATTCGGCTTTAGATTTGCTGTAATAGTATCCTTGGTTATCACGATAATAAAAATGAACAGGGTATCCATCTTGTAACTTAACGATCGAATTTTGCTGATGGGCTTCCAACACGATGCCATATTTCCTGTATAACCAAAGGAGAGGTTCCAGGGTTAAGGACAGATATCGTTCAAACCAATCAAGGCTCACCTCATCTACTTTCCTGTTTTCGCTCGCAGCGATCTTTTCGATGAGTACTTGCAGTCTTGATTGTTCACTGTAAGCATGATCCTGACATAGACCCGCCGTTAACGTAACCTGACGACTGCCTTCGTAAAAGGGATTGCTCCGTAAAACTACATCATAACTAGAGTCAGAATTAGGCAATTGCAGTTTAAGGTAAGCTGGGTCCTGAATAATCTCAAATCCCGGAAATTTTTCATACAAACGGCTTCCCACTTCCGTTTCCAGCAGCCTGGAAATCTCAACACCTCTGTCCAACTCTTTTTGTTGGTTAACACGCAAGGAATTTGTAATTTTTATCGGAATGGAAAACTTGTACATATATTCGGAGTCTTTTCTATAAACCGTACGGAATGATGACGTCGCTGAAAAAGGTGAACCTAAAGGACCTATATAGTCGAGCAGGCCTTTCTTAAGTAACACTCTAATTTCCTGATCTTCAAGCATTGCCTGAGCTTGCAGGGGATGTACAGGAAATAGGACAAAGTCACTCTGTTCATTCAGGATTTGCTCGATCATCTCCAGTGATATCTCAGGATCGTTTTGAAGCTGGTTAATAATCTGTTCCCCTGCTGAATCATGCAAGGAACTGTCCTGAATAATATAGTCTTTCCTCGCTTTAAAGTAGTGAAGCTGAAATTCGCCTTTCATTTCAGGTGAGTAAAGTTGGTCTTCCTTATCCGATATTCCTTGTTTACTTTTAGGCGTAGGGTGCAGCAAGTGTCCTAACAACAAGGATTGTTCCGCTTCGATAAAATCAAAATCATCTTGAACTAACCGCGCCGAATCTTCTTTGCGGCTTTCAATATATTTGCTCAGATTTTGACAGCTCAAGATGACTCGAAGCATCAGTTCATCCTGTGTGTTCCCCTGATCGTGATGCAGAGATAGCTCCTTCGTAAGTAAAGAGACTAATGAAATATAATCAAGAGTGATAACCATACCATCTTCTACAGCCTGTAAATAAAAAGGGTAAGCAAATTGATGGCGTCCGGTAAGTGACCAATAACGAACAGGAAAGATAAGTTTCATGTTTTGATGGGGTAATTCACATACGATGACTTGCTCTTCCTCTGTCTTCACTTGTGGAAATTCGCTGCTGCTCATTAGTTGGTAGTGCCCGGTTTCACGCAGATAACAATTTACGAAGCTTTGCATGGTAACCTGCTCGGCAATTTGTTTAATGTCAGTCATTGAGTTACCCTCCTTGATTTGATCTCATTAAATCCCAACAGCTCTATGTTCTTCAAAATAGCTTTGATATCTGTGATCTCCGTTCTGGGATTTAATAACGTAAACTTTAAATAGATATCCTCTCCAACCTTAGTTTTTGCAATAGCTGCCATTCCTTTTTCAAATAACTGCTGTTGGATAGACCGATTGAGCTCATTTAGTTCCTTCCCAGCGGCCCCCTTTGGTTGAAAGCGAAAAATAACCGTATTTAGTTCTGGAGTTGTAGTGAACACATTAAAGTGATCTAACTTCTCTATAAGTTGTGCTGATTGATTAGCAACAACGAAAGTATGGTCAATCATGTCACAAAAACGGTCTGTTCCCACTGTTCTAAGCGAAACAAAAAGCTTGAAAGCATCGAATCTTCTTGTCGTTACAACGGACTTGTTGACCAGATTGACGATTCCTTCTTCTTCATCTGCTTCAGGGTTTAAGTAGTCCGCATGATAATTCGTATGTTTAAATGAACGACCATCATTAACGAGAAAAGCCCCACAACTGATAGGCTGATAAAACAACTTATGAAAATCTACAGTAATGGAATCAGCAAATTGAATACCGTTTAACTTTTGAGCATGTGTCCGGCTTAGAATTAATGCGCCGCCAAAAGCAGCATCTGCATGGAACCATAATCCATTTGCGTCAGCGATCTCTGCCAGTTTGTCCAGTGGGTCAATACTGCCGAAATCCGTTGTACCGCAAGTTCCTACTAAAGCAAAAGGCAAAGCACCTTCCTTCCGCAATGTCTCCAGCTTTTCCTGTAAATCATAAATACTAAGTCTATGCTTATGATCTGTCTTTACGGTTACGACAGAATCAGCACCCAATCCAAGTTGTGATGCTGACTTCTGGACCGTAAAGTGGGCATCTTCAGAACATAGAATTTTCATCTTTTTAAACGCTGCAGGTAATCCTTCCTGTTGTACTCGACAGCCCCAATGCTTCTCACAAAAGGAATCTCTAGCTAAAAGCAGCCCCATATAATTGGATTGACTGCCACCACTTGAAAAGATGCCATCAGATGTTTCAGAAAGCCCGAAACGCTTTGTTAACCACGCAATCATCTCTCGTTCCACATAAGTAGCTGCAGTACTTTGATCCCATGAATCCATGGATTGATTGAGTGAACTGATGATCATCTCTGCCGCGATTCCTGATAATAAAGGAGGACAATGCAAATGAGCCACACTTTTTTCGTGAGATATATGGAGATTGTTTTTTAAAAAAGGGGCATCAATGGTCTTTAATAAATCGCTAATCGTCTCTCCCTGCCTCGTTGACATGGTGATCTTGCTGATTGCTTGTTGAACGTTATCAGGTTTCCCGCCCATATAAGGCTGGTCAAACCCTGAAAAAACATCAGTCAGTTTTGCTGATACATGCTGTACCACCTCTTCATAGGCTTTTAATCCTTTAGCTCCTCGATGGAAAAACAAGTCATCAAACGTTTTATAGCTTGTGATATCACTTCTCAATTCTTGTAAGGTATGCACGGTTAACTACCTCTCTTCTAATCCAGCAAGTATAGATTCTTTTATGATATTTGCCACGTCGTCAATTTGATCTTTGGTAATGATCAAAGGAGGTAACAATCGGACAACACTCCCATGTCTGCCGCCAACCTCTACAATCAAACCTCGCTCTAAGCAATTTTTCTGAATAGCACTAGCAAGCTCTGGATTAGCAGGAAAACTTCCGTCAGAAGAGGATTTCAAGGTTGGATCTACTATTTCAACACCGATCATTAATCCCCTGCCCCTAACATCTCCTAGCTCTGGTACGTCTTTTTGCACCTTTGTTAACAAGCCCATTAATCGATCACCCATGTTTTCAGCGTGTGTCACTAGATTCTGATCTTTAATAAATTTAAGAGTAGCTGTGCCAGCAGCCATAGCCAATTGGTTTCCTCTGAACGTTCCGATGTGAGCTCCAGGCTGCCATTGGTCTAACTTCTTATCATAGATCACAACAGATAATGGCAGGCTGCCCCCTATGGCTTTAGATAAGACCACAACATCAGGGACAATTCCAGCATGCTCAAAAGCAAAGAATTTACCAGTACGGCCAATACCTGTTTGAATTTCATCGATGATAAGCGGAATATTCCTTTCTTCTGTTATTCGTCGCATTTCCTTCAGCCATTCTATATTTGCCGGAATCGATCCGCCTTCTCCTTGAACAACTTCTAAAATCATAGCTGCTGGCGGCAGGATACCACTTTCAGGATCATCTAACATGTTTTCAATATACCTGCTGCTTATTTGATGACTTTCATCTCCCCCGATCCCAAAAGGGCAGCGATAGGCATAAGGATAAGGCATGAAGTGCGTGTTTGGTACAAGGCCTTGCACCTTTTCTTTAGGTGCCAAAGTTCCGCTAATTGACATGGTTCCATGTGTGGATCCGTGATATCCTCCATGAAAAGATAAAATTGTGCTTTTTCCCGTAGCAGTTTTTACGAGTTTCATTGCTGCTTCGATGGCATCTCCACCTGTGGGCCCACAAAATTGTATTTTAGCTTTTTCGACAAACTCTTGGGGCAAGGCAGCGTATATTTCATTTATAAATTCTTCTTTTACAGGCGTTGTCAAATCGAGGGTGTGGAGAGGCCTCTGATCCTTAATCACTTGTTCCATCGCCTCCACCACTTTTGGATGATTATGACCAAGAGCTAATGTCCCTGCACCTGCTAAGCAGTCATAGTATTGTTTCCCATCCATATCAGTCACAAAGATCCCTTGAGCTTTATCGATTGCAATTGGAATTCTACGTGGATATGAACGAGCATTTGATTCGCGTTGTTCCTGTGTATCTAATAAGGATTGATTGTTTTTCTCCAGCTGTGTCAGCATAAAAAAACCCCTTCACTAATTGATAATTAATTTCAATTGATTTGCAGGACTAGCATAATTGATAATGATTATCAATGTCAATGAAACTTATGTACCACTTCAGTTATGTATTTTAAATAAATTCTGATTGTTCCTTCATGGGTATGAGAATAAGGTGGTTGGAGAAATAACTCGCTTTTCGTGACCCCACAGGACGTGGGGCCGTTCGGTGTTGGCACACGACGTGCCGAACTTAACCGAACATCCTTTAACCGGTGAGTCTCCTCGGCTACGCCTGCGGGGTCTCACCCTGTACGATCACCCCACAGGAGTCTCGCCATTTCCCCGACTACCTTTCCATAATAGAGAGAACGAGTATTCTATTAAATTTCCTAGCTTATGGCTTTACAGAGTGTTTTTAACCAATCTTTATTTCTAAGCTACATCAATAAAAGTCATTAAATCCATCTGTATTGAAAATAGAGATTTTTTCACCCTTAACCACTTCCTAAAAAAGACAAAAAAAAGACGTGCTTTGTTAAGCACATCCCTTCAGGAGAAGAACTATCAATTTCAATTTTTGTTTTTAAAATCAGACGAAGGGTCTTTTGAACTAATTTCAAGCCAAATGTTTTGTACAATTATAGAGGTCACACGTCCATTTTTCCTTTAAATTATTGACGATCGTAACAGATGTGTTGTTTAAACTCTCAACTTTTTTAAAACCTTCGTCTAATCCTTGAACAAGGTGTCCAATAAAACCTCCATGACTTACGACCAGCACACGTTTATTTGGATGGTTGATAACTATATCGTTCACAAATGACCTTCCTCTTTTTAGTACATCAGGCTGTTTTTCTATTCCTAACTCAAGATCACGCCAGTTTGTTCCCCACTTTTCTATTCTTTCTTCCTCGATTGTCCCTTCAATTTGTCCGCCTGATACTTCTTTAATTCTTTGATCGAACAAAATCTCTGGAACAGACAATCGTTTGGCTATAATTTCAGCAGTCTGTTTGGCTCTCAATAATGGACTTGAATAAATGAGATCCCAGTCTTCATCCTGCAATCGTTCAGCTAGTTTATATGCGTCCTCTCTTCCTTCTTGATCGAGTGGAATATCCGAATTTCCCTGTGCCCTTTTCTCTTTATTCCACGGTGTGCTTCCATGTCTAATCAACCCAAGTGTGGTCATGTCAGAACCTCCTCTTAACGAAAATAATTCCTAAAAAAAGAGCCGCATGGGCTCTTTTTTCAGATCAGTCTAAATCATGATCCGTAACAGCACCTTTTGAAGCCGAAGACACGAGTCGAGCATATTTCGCAAGTACACCTGTCTTATGTCGCAGCTCAGGTTGTACCCATTCTTGCTTTCGTTTTTCTAACTCTTCGTCTGTTACGTCAAAATTAATCTGTTGGGTATCACTATCAATCGTAATCGTATCGCCTTCTTTAAGTAGACCTACCGGGCCGCCAACGAAAGCTTCCGGGGCAACATGTCCAATTACAAATCCGTGTGAACCTCCAGAAAAACGCCCGTCAGTCAATAGAGCCACTTTACCTCCAAGACCTTTCCCAACTATCATGGAGGTGATCGAAAGCATCTCCGGCATTCCAGGTCCCCCTTTAGGGCCTACATTTCTAATGACAACCACGTCGCCTTCTTTCACTTGGTCTTCCACGATAGCAGTTGTCGCCTCTGCCTCCCCATCAAAAACTCGTGCCGGTCCTTCAAAGCGGCTGATTTTCTGCCCGGACATTTTGGCTACTGCCCCTTCTGGTGCTAGATTTCCTTTCAATAATACAAGGGGTCCATTTGGTTTAATGGGCTCATCAAATGGCACGATGACTTGCTGACCTTCTTTTAACGGTGCTGCTTCTTCAAGGTTTTCTGCCACTGTCTTTCCAGTCACGGTTAAGCAATCCCCATGCAACAATCCTTGTTCGTGCAATAGCTTCATGACTGCAGGTACTCCACCACTTTCATATAAATCCTGCATTACATATTTTCCGCTCGGTTTCATATCAGCAATGTGCGGAACCTCCTGACGAATTCGTTCAAAATCATCGAGGGATAGATCGACACCGGCGGAATGCGCCATGGCTGTTAAATGCAGAAACGCATTCGTTGACCCGCCTAGCGCCATCACAACAGTGACCGCATTTTCAAAGGCTTTCTTCGTCATGATATCTCGAGGATAAATCCCCTTCTCAAGCAATTCAATGACTAGTTCGCCTGCTTGTTTACATTCTTGTTCTTTATAATCATTTACCGCTGGGGTAGAAGACGACCCAGGGATGCTCATTCCGAGCGCCTCTACAGCGGAGGCCATCGTATTGGCTGTGTACATACCACCACAAGCTCCTGCTCCCGGACAAGCATGACACTCCACCTTATGAAGTTGTTCATCATCAATTGTTCCCTCATGATACTGACCAACTGCTTCAAATGAAGAAACGATGTCGATATCCTTACCGTTCAGCTTACCTGGCTGGATAGTGCCTCCATAAACATAAACGGAAGGAATATTCAAGCGGCCAAGCGCCATAAGACAACCTGGCGTCGTTTTATCACACCCGCCAATGGCAACCACGCCATCTAATCGTTCTGCATTCGTAACCGTCTCAATAGAATCTGCAATGATTTCACGGCTTGGCAGAGAATAATGCATCCCTTCATGTCCCATTGCAATTCCGTCTGAGACTGTAATTGTATTAAAAATCATCGGAGCTCCGCCATTGTCGGCTGCTCCCTGCTTAGCTTCTTTTGCCAGGTCATCAATATGTATATTACAAGGAGTTACTTCACTCCATGTACTGGCAACACCAATCATGGGCTTTTGAAAATCTTCATCTTCAAAACCAACCGCACGTAACATCGAACGGTTCGGAACCCTGTTCACACCTTCACTGATCACTTTACTGCGAATACGCAAATCTTTTTTCTCAGCCATTGTCTTCATCCTTTCCTGCCTATCTAACAAGATAAAATAATTTTCTATTATAACGATGATACAGATTTCAGCATAAATTCGCAATCAATTTTCTGAAAATATGAAACTTTCCATCTAGTGAAGCGCTTTCTTTATTGTTCTGATCAACTTGGATTTTATAAAAAAATTCTAACCCGGCTGTATTGCTCCCAGCCGGGTTAGAATACTGTTTTCTGCTCTACTTAAATTCTCTGGTGGCAGCTACGGCCTTTTTCCAGCCGCTGTATAACTGCTCTCGTTTTTCAACTTCCATGGTTTCAGAGAATGTACGGTCATTCCGCCATTGTCTTGCGATTTCATCTTTATTCTTCCAGTACCCAACAGCCAATCCAGCAAGATAAGCTGCTCCTAGTGCTGTTGTTTCCTGAACCACAGGCCTCTCTACTGGCACACCCAGAATATCACTCTGAAACTGCATTAAGAAGTCGTTTTTTACGGCACCGCCATCCACACGTAATGTGCTTACATCAATTCCTGAATCAGCAATCATAGCATCAAGAACATCTTTCGTTTGATAAGCAAGCGATTCTAATGTTGCCCGAACGAAATGGTCCTTGGTCGTTCCTCGAGTTAATCCAAACACGGCTCCCCGAGCATCACTATCCCAGTAGGGTGTCCCTAAACCAACAAAGGCAGGAACGAAGTAAACCCCCTCCGTAGAATCAACCGCTGTCGCAAAGTCTTCACTTTGCGGCGCATTTTCAATCAGTTGCAAACCATCACGGAGCCATTGAATAGCAGAACCAGCTACGAAAATACTTCCTTCAAGTGCATATTCTACTTTTCCGTCAACTCCCCATGCCAACGTTGTCAGTAACCCGTGCTTAGAAGTTACCCCTTCTTCTCCAGTATTCATCAACATAAAGCAACCCGTGCCGTAAGTGTTTTTAGCCATTCCCTTGTCAAAACAAGCCTGACCAAACAGGGCAGCTTGCTGGTCTCCAGCAATTCCAGCGATCGGAACCTCATGGCCGAAGAAATGATAATCAACTGTCTTCGCATACACTTCTGAAGATTGTTTGACCTCTGGGAGCATTGTTTTTGGAATGTCCAGAATTTCTAATAATTCATCATCCCACTCAAGATCATAAATATTGAAAAGTAACGTCCTGGAAGCGTTTGAGTAATCTGTTATATGAGTCTTTCCGCCAGACAACTTATAGACGAGCCATGTATCCATAGTTCCAAACAGCAGATCACCTTTTTCTGCTTTTTCGCGAGCCCCTTCGACATGGTCCAGAATCCATTTCACTTTTGTTCCTGAAAAGTATGGGTCCAACAATAGCCCTGTTTTTTCTTTAAAAAGCTCATTATGTCCTTTTTCGCGCAGATCCTTACAAATGCCCTCCGTTTGACGGGATTGCCAAACGATCGCTTTATAAATTGGTTTTCCGGTATGTTTATCCCAGACGACCGTCGTTTCTCGTTGATTTGTGATTCCGATCCCAGCTATTTGATCAGGCTCAACATCTGCCTTTCTAAGAACTTCAGCCACACAGGCAAGAACCGATGTCCAAATTTCATTCGCATCATGTTCTACCCAGCCTGGTTGAGGGAAAAATTGCTCAAATTCGTGCTGGCCTGTTTCAACAATTTCTCCTTTTTGATTAAATAAAATGGCTCGTGAACTTGTTGTACCCTGATCTAACGATAAAATGAATGTGTCACTCATTTGAAAATCACCCTCCAATTATAGTATTTAAGTCAGGTTAAATTAGACTATCTTTTCCTCAATTTTATCTGCAGCGGTTTCACCTTTCTTCAACTCTGCTCTCGCTGCACCGAATAAAATGAAGGCCATGATCACACTTAACACCCAAAATAATGGCGTGAATTCTCCTAGGAACAAGGCCCGGTAAAAGACAGCACCATAGATTCCGCCTAAAATGGGACCTACAACAGGGATCCATGCATAACTCCAATCAGATCCTCCCTTCCCCGGTATCGGCAGCAGCGCATGCGCGATTCTCGGGCCAAGGTCACGGGCAGGATTGATCGCATACCCAGTGGCTCCCCCTAAGGACATTCCAATCGCTACAATTAAAGCCCCGACAATCAATGGATTCAAGCCCTCTGTAAAATCATTAGCACCAATAAACATCAATCCCATCAACAGGACAAATGTACCCACTATTTCACTAACTAAATTAGAAAACGGACTGCGAATAGCCGGGTCTGTCGCAAATACACCCAGTTTTGCTGCCTGATCTTTTGTCTCTTTCCAATGTGGCAAATAATTAAAGAATACAATTACAGCGCCGATAAAAGCACCAAGCATTTGCGCACTAATGTATAACGGCACTTTCGACCAAGGGAATTCTCCAGCTGCTGCAAAGCCCAGCGTGACAGCAGGATTAATATGTGCTCCTGTAAAATTACCAACTGCATAAACACCCATAGCTACAGCCAGACCCCAGCCGATCGTAATCACAACCCAGCCGGCACCTTCTGCTTTGGTGCCTTTCAACACGACTCCACCGACTACTCCGCCGCCCAAAATAATCAGGATCATCGTGCCCAGTACTTCAGCAACAAATTCAGACATAAGCTCACTCCTTTTGTTCCATTAACCTCGTTTTGAAGACAAAAAAAGACTCACACTAAAATTACAGTACTTTTCTAAAAAATAAAGTACTAAAATTAGTGTGAGTCTCCAGATCTCCATCACGTAGTTAACTTGTTAATTACAATCTAAACCATTGTGTAAACGCTGTCAACAGATTTAATCAAATTGGTTAGGAATGCTTAATTCAGAAAATAATGTTTTAGAAAGGATTATTTTACGTTTACTGCGATATAATTGTATAAAAATAACTTTGATTATCGCCCATTTTATTATAAACTTCAGTAATGAAGAAAACTTGGAAATAGGAATGGTGTTCATGTTTAATAAACAAAAAACGCACGATAAATTATTAGAGCTTGTAAAAGCAGAAAACATAAAACCAGAGGAAGACTTAAGGAACCACCTATACACAAAACTTGGCGGAAAAGCCGATTTCTTTATCACGCCGACAACTTATGAGGAAATTCAAAAAGTTGTAAAATTCTCTAATGAAGAGGACATCCCCTTCACACTGCTTGGCAACGGATCAAATTTAATTATTAAAGACGGTGGTATCCGCGGAATCGTCATCAACCTCAAGCACCTTGATGACATTTCTACAGAAGAAAATACGCTGGTAGCTCAAAGTGGGGCCCGCATTATTGATGCTTCATTATTTGCCATGCAACAACGTTTATCAGGCCTTGAATTCGCCTGCGGAATCCCTGGGACGGTTGGAGGAGCTCTCTACATGAATGCAGGTGCATACGGTGGGGAAATAAAAGATGTGCTTGACTACGCTTATGTTGTAGATAAGAACGGAGATATCGTGAAGCGGCTGGCTACAGAATTAGACTTGGACTATCGCACCAGTAACATACCAGACAATGGGGATATTGTAATCGAAGCAACGTTCAACTTGAAACCTGCGAAATATGAAGATATTAAAGCTGTGGTTGATGATCTCACCTATAAACGTGAATCTAAACAGCCATTAGAATACCCGTCTTGCGGCAGTGTCTTTAAACGCCCACCTGGATACTTTGCAGGCAAACTTATTCAAGATAGCAGACTCCAAGGAACGAACATTGGCGGGGCTGAAGTTTCTACGAAGCATGCCGGTTTTATCATCAATAAAGATAATGCAACAACAACAGATTATATTTCTTTGATCGAACATGTACAACAAACAGTCAAAGATAAATTTGGAGTTGAACTTGAACGGGAAGTAAGAATTATTGGAGAAGATAAAGAATAAATATAGCTGCGTATCCCATCGGGTGCGCAGTTTTTTTATGATTTTCAAACTGCTGCCCTTTTGGCTGCATGACTCTCTGAATAAAAATTACTTTTTAAAAGATAATAGTCAGTGAAGTTTATATAAAGGAGCATACAAACTTATGACAAGCTTTTTAGTCAAAATCGTTACCCTTCCGATTGTACTCATCTTAGCTATGTATTTTTTAGCCGGTGTCGATTATGGCTCAATATGGCAGCCTATCATGGTTTCCATCGTTCTGTTAGCTGTAGGATTAGTCATGGAATATATGCTGCTTAACGACCAGGGTTCATTATGGAGAAGTACTCTGTTAGATTTCATAACATCCTTCCTCCTTATTTGGGGATTATCCAATATATTTATGGAGGCAGAGGTTACGTTTACAGGGGCCCTCATTACTTCCTTAGTCATCGGGGGATGTGAGTATTTTCTTCACAAATATCTTATCGGTTCACGAAAAACAGCTAAATCACCAGCATAATTTGAAAATACCGAAGCAGAGACAGCTTCGGTATTTTCATGCTTTGTATTGTTATTCAAGGATTATTCATGGGCAAAATCCGAATTCTTGATCCTCTAAGCACATCTCACATACATCGTAACTATCATATGTGTGTTCAGACAGGTTATCTCCAGCTGTTTGCTGAATTCTACCGCATATTTCACAAATTCGAACCATTTATACCAAGCTCCTCGTTTTTTGATCCAATTTCTCACTCAATGACAGTATTAAACTATGGAGCGTTCACCTTAACAATCTATGTATAAACCTACTCACTTGCTTATATGATTTCCTTTGATGGGCTTATTATGCAATAAAAAAGAGAGCTCATGGCGCACATGAACTCTCCTATTATGGACTTCTCTTACTTTAAAGTTCTTTTTCATACATACATCTCATGTTTGGAGACGAGGTTTAGTGGAGGCGCATTCTGGATGCTGAAGCTCTGTCGATTCTGAAAGCTTGATCAAATAGTAGCATTCTTCCCTCATCATATGGTCAGCCATTAAGGGAGCAAATGTCCG
This sequence comes from Halobacillus hunanensis, assembly GCF_900166655.1. Lineage (GTDB taxonomy): Bacteria > Bacillota > Bacilli > Bacillales > Halobacillaceae > Halobacillus_A > Halobacillus_A hunanensis. The sequence continues at coordinate 120,997 of NZ_FVZB01000006.1, forward strand.
CAATGCCTCTTTACTCAACTCTAATTCTTCGATCTCATTGAGGAAAATGCTAAAGAGCTTCATTTTCTCAATAAAATTATTTTATTTTCTTTAACTCATAATGAAGAAAAATAGTTCTTAAGCCACGTGATTAACGGACTGATTTTTAAATTCAACTAGGTAAATACTTATCATTTGGAAATATAAGTAACTTTAATTGTTCGATCATTCTACTAATATATATCTATCCTCGTGTGACCTCCTCTTTGTTAATTTACAACAATTAACAACTCATTAATAATCAACCTCTATCATAAAACACGAAACAACTTATTTAGAATTAGAGAGGTGAAGGTAACATGTCACAAGAAAAACCATTGGATCAATGGATCGAACAGTTAAATCAGGAAAGTCAATCGAAAAACTTCGACCGACGGGATTTTCTGCAAGGGGCAGGAAAAATTGCAGGTCTTTCCCTCGGACTCGTTATCGCTCAGTCGATGGGAGGTTTAAAGGTGGACGCATCTGCTGCGAAATTCAGCAGCTATCCTTTTTCACTTGGGGTTGCTTCTGGAGACCCTTTGTCTAACAGTGTTGTACTTTGGACGAGGCTTGCTCCAGAACCTCTTAATGGCGGCGGAGTTCCTTGGCACAATATTCCGGTAAAATGGGAATTAGCGAAAGATGAGCACTTCCGCCACATTGTTCAGCGCGGAACGGAGGTAGCGAGGCCGGAATTAGCTCATTCTGTCCATGTAGAAGTAGACAAACTTCAGCCAGACACCGTATATTTCTATCGATTTAAGGCAGGCCATGAGCTTAGCCAGGTAGGTAAAACTAAAACGATACCGGCAGCTGGTGCCAGCGTATCAAGTCTTACTTTTGCCTTTGCTTCTTGCCAACAATACGAACATGGTTATTATACGGCATACAAACATATGGCTAAAGAAAATCTTGACCTTGTCTTTCATTTGGGAGACTACATATATGAATATGGACCAAATGAATATGTTTCCGGTACAGGAAACGTCAGAGACCATAATGGACCAGAAATTAAAACGCTGGATGATTACCGAAACCGGCATGCACAATATCGAACTGATCAGGATCTTCAATCAGCCCACGCTGCTTTTCCATGGGTTGTCACCTGGGATGACCATGAAGTGGAAAACAACTATGCTGATATGATTCCGGAAAAAGGGCAGGCCGTTGAAGAATTTGTAAAACGCCGTGTCGCTGCCTATCAGGCGTATTACGAACATATGCCGCTGAGACGGTCTTCCATGCCGCATGGTACTGATATGCAGCTATATCGCCAATTCTCCTATGGTGATTTAGCAAATTTCTTTGTTCTGGATACACGCCAATATCGTTCTGATCAGGCAAATGGAGACACAAGTTCTCCTCAAACAGCTGAATCTCTTGATTCATCACGCACCCTTCTCGGTGAGAAACAAGAGGATTGGCTGCTTCAAAACCTTGGTCAATCACAATCTAAGTGGAACGTCATGGCCCAACAGATTTTCTTCGCTCAGCGAAACTACGGTCCAAGCGCTGACGAACCACTGTTCAGCATGGATGCTTGGGACGGATACACGCCGGCCCGCCAGCGAATTACCGATTTCGTTAAAAGCAAAGACATGGATAACTTTATTGTCTTAACAGGGGATGTCCATGCGAACTGGGCATCGAACTTAATTGCTGATTTTAATAAGCCTGACTCGCAAGTTTATGGGGCAGAATTCGTTGGGACTTCCATTACCTCGGGTGGAAACGGTTCAGATCAACGGGCAGATACGGAGCGGATTTTAACTCTAAATGACCACATTCAATTTTTTAATGATTACCGGGGTTATGTTCGCTGCCACGTAACGCCCCATCAATGGAAAACGGACTATCGTGTTCTTCCGTATGTGACAGAACCCGGAGCAGACATTTCTACGCGAGCTTCGCTTGTATATGAAAAAGATCAAGCCGGTATAAGAGAAGTATCACAACACACTGTTCCACAAGGTAAAAAATCCTCCAATGAAGTTGAAGAGGATCGGTATAAAGCTCATAGCCATGCGCATAAGAAGCAAGTAAAAAAACAAAAGAACAAGCTTCCTAACTAACTTGATCCCAATCATCAAGAAGAAAGCAGGCGGTACCACGCCTGCTTTCTATCTATGAAAGATAAACATAAAAAGCGGCCTCACCGCAATGGTAAGACCGCATTAATTATTGTATTCAGCCACCAAATTATGTATTGGTGGAGACGGTGGGAGTCGAACCCACGTCCGGAGATATCGGCACTCGGGCTTCTACAAGCGTAGTTGATATATTGTCTTTCACTGTCTCTTCGGCCTATCAACGGGCTTCCGAGCAGCTAGCCTGATTAGTCTCTTCGTTTTTCCTCAGGCGGTGGAAAAACGCGTAGCCCGCTTCAGTTTGAGACCCTTCATCTAGCACACGGGCGATGCCAGGAAGGATCAGCTATAGACTACTTACGCAGCTACAGCTAGGTTATCGTTAGATTCGCCAGTTATTATAGGCAAATGACGTTTTACGAGTCGTCGCTCGACTTGCAACCCAAGCTCGACCTATCCCCGTCGAATCCGTAACGTCCCCGTTAGGATTAAGGATAGAGCATCAAGCTCTTTATTCATATTTTGTTTACGACATAATTATTATAGCACATTTGCACTAAAAATCAAGCAATTATTTTAAACTGTCTTTAATAGCCCGGTCAATTTCACGATTGACCTGCTTACGTTTGAGATCCTCACGCTTATCATATTTCTTCTTCCCTTTTCCTAGGCCAATCAGTACTTTGGCTACCCCATTTTTAATATAAATCTTCAGGGGAACGAGAGAATACCCCTTTTGCTGAGTTTGACCAATCAACTGATTGATTTGCTTCCGGTGAAGCAGAAGTTTACGGCTTCTAGTAGGATCATGGTTAAAAATATTGCCCTGTTCATATGGAGAGATATGAAGATTATGCAGATAAACCTCTCCGTTACGAATACGTGCGAAGCTATCTTTCAAGTTTACACGACTTGCCCGTATTGACTTAATTTCGGTCCCTTGTAAGACAATCCCCGCTTCAAAGGTTTCTTCTATAAAAAAATCATGACGCGCTTTTTTATTTTGCGCGATGGTCTTTCCATTTCCTCTTGGCATAGCGATTTCCTCCTCTAATACGTGAATTTAATTGTACCAAATATCTGATGTATATCCAATTTGAATCTTATGAGAGAACCTTCTTATGGACACTCTTAACGAGGGTGTGAGATGATACTTTACAAATGTTAACAAAAGGAGCGATTACATTGAACTCCCAAGTCATGCCTATCAAAAAATTATCACTCCATGATCTACCTGCTGTAAAACAGATGAACACAGGGATCGATGATGATTATATAATTCGTATTTTTGACCGGCTAATTAGTTCCGACACACAGGAGCTATTCGGCTTGTTTCGCGAAGGGAAGTTGGTTTCCATTGGGGGATACAGCTTATTTGGGGAGAACCAATATGCCATGATTGGACGGTTAAGAAGCGACCTTACCCTTCGTTCAAAAGGGTATTCTACTGCATTGCTTTCTCAAGTAGTCAAAGAACTAAGAGATATGCCTGAAATCAAATGGATTGGGGCAAACACTCATCTCTCAAACTACCCTACTCGTAAAGTACTTGAAAAGATAGGATTACAGCCAGGCCAAGTAAGTCATTACTTGACCTTAACATCACCTGAGAAGTTAAACGGTCATACTCCAGGAAAAGTTTGGAAAGGAATTTATGATATAAAAGAGAAATTCTCCTATTTACTCAGTTTGTCAGATAACGCCCTTGGTTTGTTTCCTTATGAATGTTATTACCCTTTACCATACGATCAAGTGCTTTTCACAGAGAAATACTTAGAAGATGCTAGTATGTATGTGAATCCTGATCAAACAAGATTTGTTTTAATCAAAAATGATCAAAAGAAGTATCAGTATTCTCATGTTAAATATTTTTGGAACGATCATTATCAACAGCCCGGGTTTTTTGAGACCATCTATGACCACTGGAAAAAGAATAAGGACAATTACGGCTGCTGGATCGACTTTTCAGAAGAAGGATTTAAACAAATACCTTATTTAAGCCCTTACGAAGTCCAGGACCCATGGATTCTTTACGGGATAGTAACCCGACATAACCAAGCGCGCAGTAACTTACCGCGCGCTTAGTCTATATAAAAGGTAAATTTACTTCTTTTTCTTTCTTCCCTTTTTAGGAAGTCCTTTATTACGATAAAAAGGTTTATTTCCTTTTTGCTTTTTCTTTTTCTTGTTTTTTTTCTGCTCAGGAGCTTTTGATTGAATTTGGGTTGGGCGGGATTTACGTTCCCGTTGTTTTCTAGGTTTCATCCCAACTACTTCAAAATCCACCACTCTTTCGTCTAAGTTTACATTGACAACTTTAATCGTGATTTCGTCACCGATTCTAAACATATTGCCTGTCCGCTCACCGATCATGGCAAACTGCTTTTCCTGAAAATTGTAGTAATCATCTGTCAGTGTACTCACATGAACAAGCCCCTCTACCGTGTTAGGCAGCTCTACAAACAGGCCGAAACTCGTCACTGAACTAATTACACCCTCATACTCTTCGCCGATTTTATCTTCCATGTATTCCGCTTTTTTCAGATCATCTGTTTCCCGCTCAGCATCAACAGCAGCTCGCTCCATCTCTGAAGAGTGTTTGGCGATTTCAGGGAGCTGGTCTTTCCAATGCTTCCGAGTATTATAATCTAATTTGTCTTCCACCAAATACGTTCGAATTAGCCGATGGACGATTAAATCAGGGTATCTCCGAATCGGTGAGGTGAAATGGGTGTAGAACTCAGTTGATAAGCCGAAGTGGCCAAGACTCTGTGGATCATATTTTGCCTGCTGCATAGAGCGAAGCATCAGCTTCGAAATAATCATTTCTTCCTGAGTTTCTTTCACTTCTTCAAGTACTTTCTGCAAGGCTTGAGGGTGTATGTTATCGGCAGATCCTTTAACTGCAAATCCTAAATTAGCTACAAATTCAAAGAAATTTTGTAGTTTTGACTCATCCGGATCCTCGTGTACACGGTGAATAAACGGCACGTCCATCCAGTGGAAATGCTCAGCCACCGTCTCGTTAGCTGCCAGCATGAACTCTTCAATCAGACGTTCAGCTACAGAACGTTCACGAATTTTAACGTCAACAGCCTTGCCTTCTTCATCAACAATCACACCGGCTTCTTTAAAATCAAAATCAATCGCACCACGACCAAACCTCTTCTTTCGCAGCGTAGCAGCCAGTCCTTCCATTTCACGGAACATCGGCACAAGATCTTTATACTTTTCTATGAGTTCTTCATCGTTGTCCTCTAATATCGAATTGACGTCACGATACGTCATCCGTTCGTTCGTTTTAATGACACTTTGGAAAATTTCGTGCCCGACTACATCACCTTGGCTATTAATTTCCATTTCACACGATAACGTTAATCGATCCACTTGAGGGTTAAGCGAACATATCCCATTCGATAACCGATGGGGGATCATCGGGATCACTCGGTCAACTAAGTAAACACTTGTCGCCCGTTCCTTAGCTTCTTTATCAATAGGAGAATTCTCTTCAACATAATACGTAACATCCGCAATATGGACTCCTAATTTATAATGGCCATTATCCAGTTTTTTGACTGTGACCGCATCATCTAAATCTTTAGCGTCTGCTCCATCAATGGTCACAATCATCTCATCACGGAGATCACGGCGATTGCCAATCTCATCTTCTGAGATTTGATCAGGTGTCTGGCCAGCCTGGTCGAGAACCTCCTCTGGAAATTCAGTCTTAATGCCATGCTTATGAATAATCGAGATGATGTCGATCCCTGGATCGTTTTTATGACCCAGTATCTCCACAACTTCCCCTTCCGCACTCATCCGCTCTTCAGGAAACTTGGTAATCGATACAATGACTTTATGCCCCTCTATTGCACCATTTGTTTGACCTTTAGGGATAAAGATATCATTGGGAATCCGTTTATCATCGGCAACCACAAATCCAAAGTTACGGCTTGATTCAAATGTTCCGACCACTCGTGTGGTAGCACGCTCCACAATTCGGATAACCGTCCCCTCTGGGCGCTGACCATTCTCGTCCCGCTTTTCGACACGAACGAGTACTGTGTCATTGTTCATGGCTGAATGTAAATCAGAATGATGGATATAAACATCATCCTTACTATCGTCTTCCGGGAGCAGAAACGCAAAACCCTTTGCATGCATCTGGATCCTGCCGCGGATTAAATTCATTTTCTCCGGCAGTCCAAAGCGGTTTTTCCTCGTTCGAACAAGTTCACCCTGTTCTTCCAATTGATTCAGGGCTTTCATCAGGTCTTTGAACTCGTCTGATCCTTGAAGCTCAAGCGCCTCTTCAAGTTCACTCACCGACAAAGGTTTAGAAGCTTTTTCATTAAAGTGTTCACGTACTTTTTGTAATAACTCATTGTTCATCTTCGTCTTACCTCCTTTAAGCAAAGGACAAGACTCCGGTCCTTAAGACCAATCAAGAGATTCAAGAAATGCGAGGATGTCCTCATAAAGCTGTTCTTTTTCTTTATCCATTGTGATCACATGGCCAGAGTTTTTGTACCATTTGATATCCTTTTGATCGGACTCTATTTGCTCATAAATATAATTAGCACTTTCTGTATTAATCATCTCATCTTGTTCAGCTTGAACGATAAAAGCCGGCGTATAGATTTGGTCGACTTCATCGTGAACACTGGTGATGAATCGTCCCAGCTGTTTAAACATACCTTCTGATTCATCTAATAATTGCTGGATTTCTCCCTCAATTGTATCTTTGTCTTTCCCTTCTAACTGTTTGTATTGCTTCGCTTTAAACTGAAAGCCCTGGGTCAGCTGTGTTTCATTATCGAAGAACATCGGTGCACACATTGTCACGATACCCTTAATAGGCTCTGAGTATGCAAGTTTCAATCCAAGAACTCCACCCAATGACAGACCAGCCACTGCAATTTGTTCATATCCCAATTCGCGTAAGTGGTTCAATGCGTCCTTTACATCTGTCCACCATTGCTCTGGTGTCACATCAATCAACGCCTCTAATTCCTGTCCATGGCCACGGTAAATGGGGGCATGACTTGTATACCCATGCTTCTGGAGAAACCGGCCAAGCATCCGTACATCAGCAGAATGGCCTGTAAATCCGTGAAGTAATAACACTGCACGATCTCCCGCTTCAAATGTAAATGGTTCTGGTTGTTTTATTTTCATATCGTTTGGTCTCCTTACTTCAACTATTTCCTTAAATGGAAAAAATCATTCCTGATTTGCAATGTTTCTATCTTACCAAATTCAGTCACAAATCACATCAGATTTATTTATTCCACTAAAAAAGCCGTGCTTATGTAAAAAAGCACGGCTTTTCATCATTTATTTAAGACTATCCTAAGACGTAAGCTGCCAGGAAAGAAAGGACAAAGAATAAGACTCCTGTTATAACAGTTGCCCGATGAAGAACGGCATCGATTCCGCGCGCTTTCTGTTTCCCGAACAATTGTTCAGCTCCTCCAGAGATAGCTCCAGATAACCCGGCACTTTTTCCAGATTGTAATAGCACAAGAACAATTAAGGCAACCGTATCAATCGCTAATAAAGTAATCGCAAGTGTTTCCATGATGTGCCAACACCTCCTAAAGACGCACAAGTAACTATTTTTAAATGTAGCATAAAAGCCCCCAATCAGCAAGAAAATTTAGATGATTAAAAGGGAATCAAAAGAATATTTTTGGAAAATTATAGATCGCAGAATTACCTTATGACTGTTTTTGAAAATAATTTGACTGATAATGATCGAATTTGACTGTTTATGATTGATTTTTGTAAAGGCTTACTTTAAAATATAGTTAAAAGGAATGAGAAAGGAGGAGTCTGATTGTTAACACCTGAACGACATAGGCTAATTCTTGAACTGATTGAAGAACATCATACCGTTACAATCAAACAACTTGTTGAACATACTACCTCCTCTGAATCGACGATTAGACGTGATTTGGATCAATTGGAACAGTTAGGGAAGCTTAAGCGGGTACACGGTGGTGCATCGTTAAGGCAAGCCACAAGCGAGGAACCAACACTACTTGAAAAAACAACTAAAAACCATCAGGAAAAAACTTCCATTGCAATAATGGCTGCATCTCTGGTTCGAGATGGAGATTGTATCTTTATTGATGCCGGTTCTACAACTTACGAAATGATCCCCCATTTATCGGATAAAGACATTACTGTCGTTACAAATGGATTGAATCATCTTCATGCGCTTAGCAGCCATTCGATTCCCACGTATATTCTCGGAGGATTTGTTAAGCAGCGGACTAAAGCAATAATTGGAACCATGGCTTTAAAAAACTTAGAGCAATATCGATACGATCAATGTTTTCTTGGTGTAAACGGTCTTACACTAGAAGACGGTTTTACCACTCCTGATCCTGAGGAGGCGGTCATTAAACGCTCAGCGTTATCTCTTTCTCAAAAACGATTTGTCCTGGCTGACCACTCTAAGTTTGAGGAAGTCGCCTTTTCAAAAATTGCTGATCTAGCAGAGGCAAGCATCATTACAAATTATCAAGGGGCTTTATCCGCTTCTTATAATGAAAAAACTATCTTAAAGGTTGTGACACCATGATCTATACTTGTACTTTAAATCCTTCGATAGACTATATTATGCAGATTGACCAAGTTCAGCTAGGTAAGTTGAACCGGGCAGATAAGACATTATTTTATCCAGGAGGAAAAGGAATTAACGTCTCCCGGGTTATGGCTAGACTCTCTATAAAAAACACGGCACTTGGCTACCTTGGAAAATTTACAGGCAAGTTTATCACCGACTCTCTAGACCAGGAAGCAGTTCATCATCAATTTGTCGATACAGGACAATATACAAGGATTAACGTCAAGCTAAAAGATGATCAAGAATCCGAAATTAACGGTCCGGGTCCAGCGATAAATTCCCGGCACCTGGAAGAGTTGCTGGCACAATTTAAAAAAATGAAAACAAACGATATTCTCATTCTGGCAGGAAATGTGCCGTCCTCTCTCCCGGAAGATTTTTATTCTCAAGTATCCGACATCTGTGAAACCAATGGAGTGTTGCTTGTAGCAGACACTTCTGGAGAGGCGTTAAAACAATTAATTGGTAAATCTTTATTTTTATTGAAACCAAATGATGACGAGCTTGGTAATTTGTTTAACACAGCCATTGAAACAAAAGAACAAGCCGCCTACTATGCACAAAAGTTGGTTCAGCAAGGTACTAAACATGTGATCGTCTCCATGGGGGGAGAAGGAGCTGTTTATGTAAATGAACAGGTACAGATGCATGCGGATGTGCCTCAAGGAAATGTTAAAAACTCAGTAGGAGCTGGAGATTCAGTTGTTGCTGGATTTATCTCTGCTCTTTCTTTAAACAAGGACATGAAAGAAGCTTTTAGATATGGTGTAGCCGCCGGAAGTGCTACAGCTTTCCAGGATGACTTATGCCAGCAATCAGATGTAGAAAATTTGTTAAATCAAATAACAATCACCCCACTTCTTAAGGAGGGAAACACAAATGAAGATTACTGACCTATTAACAACGAAAACAATCGTTCTTAATATGAGTGCTTCATCGAAGGCGGAAGCAATTGATGAGTTAATCGGTAAGTTGGACGAAGCAGGCAAACTGTCTGATCGAGAAGAATATATAAAGGCGATCGAGGCTCGCGAACAACAAAGTACTACAGGTATTGGAGAAGGGATTGCTATCCCCCATGCTAAAACTTCCGCGGTTGCTGAACCGGCCATTGCCTTTGGACGCTCGCAAGAAGGTCTTGATTATGAATCCTTAGACGGTCAGCCCACCAACCTCTTTTTTATGATCGCTGCCTCTGAAGGAGCGAATCAAACCCATTTAGAAACGCTGTCTCGTTTATCATCGTTCTTAATGGATAAGAATTTCCGTACAAAGCTTGAAACGGCTAAAACGGAAAGTGATGTCATTGAAGCGATCAATGCGAAAGAGGCAGAGGAAGATGAGGAGGAAGAAACAACTTCTACCGACGGAAAAATCCTTGCCATAACTGCCTGTCCTACCGGGATCGCACATACGTATATGGCTGCTGATAAACTTAAAGATACGGCCAAAGAAATGGGAATCAATATTAAAGTCCAGACTAACGGCTCAAGTGGTGTAAAAAACCGCCTGACTGAAGAGGACATCGCCGAGGCTGATGCGATCATTGTTGCAGCTGATACAAAAGTGGATATGAGCGGTTTTAATGGAAAACCAGTTATTGAAGTTCCGGTGGCAAAGGCCATTCATGAACCAGAAGACTTACTCAATAAAGCGATCCATAAAGATGCTCCTATCTATCATGGAAACCAAAACAGTTCTGACTCTTCCACCGGTGATCAAAATCAACGGACAGGATTTTACAAGCACCTTATGAATGGGGTCTCAAACATGCTTCCATTCGTAGTCGGTGGTGGTATTCTCATTGCGATCTCTTTCTTCTTTGGGATTAACGCGGCAAATCCGGACAGTGATCAATACAACCGCTTCGCTGAAATGTTAAGTATTATTGGCGGCGGCAATGCTATGTTCCTGCTCGTACCTGTCTTAGCAGGTTTTATAGCCTCCAGCATTGCTGATCGACCTGGCTTTGCTCCTGGTATGGTCGGGGGATTAATTGCTATCACATCAGGCACAGACGGTACAGGCTCCGGATTTTTAGGTGGCTTAATTGCTGGTTTCCTTGCTGGTTACCTGACTGTTGGAATTAAAAAACTACTGGCGGGACTGCCAAATGTACTTGATGGACTCAAAACGGTTCTGTTTTATCCCGTGTTATCGATTTTCGGAACAGGAATGATCATGTTACTGATCAATCCTCCTTTAACGAGCATCTACACAGGCCTGCTGAGCTGGCTTGAAGGGCTAAGCGGCGCCAACATTGCTCTTGTCGGATTAATTTTAGGAGGAATGATGGCCGTAGACATGGGGGGACCTATTAACAAAGCCGCCTATACCTTTGGGTTAGCTACGCTTCAGGCAGGAAATTATGAATTTATTGCCATTGTCATGGCCGGAGGAATGGTTCCACCATTAGCTATGGCTATTTCAACAACACTCTTCAAAAACAAATATACTGATCAGGAACGCGAAACTGGAAAAACAGCCTATGCTCTCGGTGCTTTTTTCATTACTGAAGGGGCCATTCCATTTGCTGCAGCAGACCCTGGGAGAGTCATTCCATCCATGGTTGCTGGATCTGCAATAACAGGGATGCTAACAGCGCTTTTCACCATTCATCTAACAGCACCGCATGGAGGAATCGTTGTCATTGGATTAGTACAGGGCGGCTTAACACAAGCTATGCTGTACATCCTGGCTATCCTTATAGGATCAATTGTGGCTGCAATTATAGTAGGATTCTTGAAAAAAGACCTGCGAAAGGCTTAAAATAGTATAGTTAGGGTATCTTTGCATTAAATACCGATTTATCAAGGAGGAATAATCATGGTAGAAAAAACATTTAACATTACATCTGCAGACGGCGTTCACGCTCGCCCGGCTACCGTACTTGTACAGAATGCAGGCAAGTATGAGTCAGATATTAACCTGCATTATAAAGAGAAGGCAGTTAACTTAAAATCCATTATGGGCATTATGAGCTTAGGAATCCCAGCAGGAGCTGAAGTTAAAATTACTGCTGAAGGAAATGACGAGCAAGAAGCGATCGATCATCTGGCAACGACAATGAAGAATGAAGGTCTGGGGGAATAATTGCATGGGACAGTTACAAGGAATTGGGGCTTCCAGTGGTATTGCTATTGCTAAGGTCTATCGCTTAGAAGCTCCAGACCTTACTTACGATAAGACAAAAATTGACCAACCTGCTGATGAAATCAAGCGTCTCCATGATGCTATCGATGTTTCAAAGAGCGAGCTTGAAAAAATTAAAGAACACACGAAGAAAACGTTGGGCGATGAACATGCGGAGATCTTTTCTGCACACTTGCTCGTTTTAAGTGATCCGGAACTTATTAATCCGATTGAAGATAAAATAAAATCTGAAGATGTAAATGCTGAAGCAGCTTTGGATGAGACAGCCGATATGTTCATCAACATGTTCAAAAATATGGACAATGAATATATGAAAGAACGTGCAGCTGATATTCAGGACGTAACGAAACGTGTAATGGCACACCTACTTAACGTCACTTTCCCTGATCCTGCCTTAATTAATGAAGAAGTGGTCATAGTCGCTGACGATCTCACTCCTTCTGATACGGCGCAGCTTAACAAACAATATGTAAAAGGGTTCACCACAGATATCGGCGGACGTACATCTCACTCTGCTATTATGGCCCGCTCCCTTGAAATTCCAGCAGTAGTTGGTACTAAAGACGTGACACGTCAGGCTGAGAACGATTCCATGATTATTGTGGATGGGATTGACGGTAATGTCATCCTTGACCCGACTTCTGATGAAATCGAAACTTACCAACAAAAGCTTGCCGATTTTGAAAAGAAAAAACAAGAATGGGCTAAGCTCAAAGATGAACCAACGAAGACCTCTGAAGGGGAACATGTAGAACTTGTTGCCAACATCGGGACCCCTGAGGATGTTGAGGGCGTTTTAAATAATGGCGGAGAAGGTGTTGGTCTTTACCGAACTGAGTTTCTTTATATGGGCAAGAACCAACTGCCTACGGAAGAAGAGCAGTACGATGCTTATTCTTCTGTCTTAAAGCAAATGGGAGACAAACCTGTAGTTGTTCGTACGCTTGATATCGGCGGCGATAAAGAACTAGACTATTTAGACCTTCCAAAGGAAATGAATCCATTCCTTGGCTTCCGAGCAATTCGCCTTTGCCTGGAACGTGATGACATTTTCCGCATTCAATTGCGTGCGCTGCTGCGGGCAAGTGTCCATGGAAACTTAAAAATTATGTTCCCGATGATTGCAACGTTAGATGAATTCCGTCAGGCAAAGACTATATTAAATGAAGAGAAAGACAAGCTTGTTCAAGAAGGCCAGGATGTATCCGACCAAATTGAAGTAGGAATGATGGTTGAAATTCCAGCAACAGCTGTAATTGCTCGCCAGTTCGCTAAAGAAGTTGATTTCTTCAGTATTGGAACAAATGACTTAATCCAATACACAATGGCTGCTGACCGAATGAATGAACGCGTTTCTTACTTGTATCAGCCTTACAACCCAGCTATCTTAAATCTTGTAAACAATGTAATTGAAGCGGCTCACTCAGAAGGCAAGTGGGCTGGAATGTGTGGAGAAATGGCAGGAGATGAAATTGCTATCCCACTGCTTCTTTCACTTGGATTGGATGAATTCAGCATGAGCGCCACTTCCGTACTGCCAGCGCGAACCCAAATCAAATCTTTATCTAAACAGGAGCTGGCTTCCTACAAGGATGAAATTCTAGCTATGGGTACTGCGGAAGAAGTTGTTGATTTCATTAAAGATAAAGCAAATCTCGTATAGAAATCACTCTTAGTTTATGGCAAAATGATCATAGATAAAAGATCTTCTTTTTCAAATTGTAATAGGAAAGAAGTGTTTGCATGACATTTACGATCATTATGATTATTTGTGTGGCGATCGTACTTGGGGTGGCCGCTGCCTTCGCCGTAGCTATTTCAAAAGGATACGACTACAAACACACAGTTGATCCATTGCCGGATGAGAGTCACGATAAGGAAGAGCATAAAAAATCTGATGTCCATTGAACTGGACATCAGATTTTTTTGTTGAATAAATGAATTTTATAACCCTCAGCTTTAGTACAGCTTGGGGGTGGTAAAAGGAAGCACCTCTCAAGTCTATAATTGGTGCATATAAACCGCTACGAAAATATACTTCGCTTTCCGCGGGCGGCTGTTGAGCCTTCTTGTGCTGGCGCACTGCGAGGTCTCACCTAGGCCTTTCCTCCCGCAGGAGTCTCCGTATATTTTCTCCGCTAAAACAGCACATTGTTCGTCTTTTTACTTATGAGTTTTAGCTATGCCCCATCCGGTATTGACTCAGGGCGTGCCAAACTTAGTCGAACTTCCCTCCCCCGTACTTAACCGAACATCTTCTAATTTGTGAGCTTCCCATAGGAGTCTCGTTATTTCCCCCTCCCGCCTTTCTATAAAGCAAGAAGAAACGGCTCTCTATCACTGCAGATACACTCCATGGCCCTTGATGATGAGTATATCTGTTGAAGAAATTATTTACTAGCCTTTTACAACTCGATTTTTATTAAGATGGTTCCGTTACTCTCAATAACGAAATGGGGATGGGAAACTGCGAGACTCCTACGGGAAAGGAAAGACTGGCGAGACCCCGGAGGTCGCAGACCGAGGAGTCTTGCCGTCTTCCCCGTGGAAAGCGAGTGGTTTCCCAACCCCCATTTTCCAATTAAAAATACGGAACCTTACTCAGATGCCTGTCAGTCTTTAGTGTAAAAGAGCTATTGTGAATTTGACTCAAACAATTCATTTTGAAAGGTAAGTTGAACTTTGCGCCGTGCTTTCGGCTCGGGAATACGGGCTGGGTATCCCAACTGTATGACACCTGCCACCTTATGAGATGTCGGGTCAAGGCCAATCCCTTTCATAAATTCAGTGTCATGAATATAAGGACTCGTGGTCCACAATGCGCCGACACCCCTCTCCCATGCAGCCAGTTGTGCATTCTGAATAAAGGCGCAAACCGCAGAATAATCCTCTTCAAACTTATGAATGTCAGGATCACGATCTAGATAAATTAAAGCATGGTGAGGGATGCGAATGAGGAATTGCTTTATTCCGTTCATCATCTTCTCCGCTTTCTCAGCAGAATATCCTTCGGCAAAGCCTTGCCTCAAATAACTTTCAATAACCAAATCGGCATAATGCTGTGCGCCCTCATTCTGATACACCACTACGTTCCAGGGTTCTTTTAAACGATGATTTGGTGCCCAGCTGGCTATCTGAAAAACCTCCTGCAACACTGCTTCATCTACTAATTTATTTTTAAAGTCGTGAATCGACCGTCGAGATTGTATAGCATCTATCACATTCATCAATTTCCCCGCCTTTATGAGCGAAAAGGATCCAACAGCTTATAACCGATAAAATAAACCCATTCCCTTAAAAAGAAGGGCATTTTAGTTTCTAATGTTTTATAGGCGGAATAATCAGTTGGCACCCCAGTCGCTTCCATTCCATTTTCCCTTGCCACCGCTACAGCTCTTTTCAAGTGATATTTATCACTAACAATCAGGAAGGAATCAACTTTTTTCTTTTCAGCCACTTCCTTCGCATTGATCAAATTTTCTTTTGTAACCTGCGATGTACTCTCAATGAGAATATCTGACTTAGGAACTCCATGGTTTACTGCGTAATTACGACCTACCTCCGCTTCAGAGGTCACTGCATGTTCACTTTCTCCACCGGTAAAAATTAGATATTCAACTTGTCCATCCTTATAAAGTTCAATTCCTTGTTTTAAACGGCCTTCAAACACAGGGCTTGGCTTGCCATTCCATTGAGCAGCTCCTAATACAATGGCTGCTTCAGCCTGGAGGTTATCCTGTTCTTCTCCATATGTCCAGATCGAATACCCAGTGAATGCAACATAACTTATAATCAGCCAAATGACTATGGCTATCCAATTTTTCATACTCTTTGCTCTCCTACTAACCACTCTGACAACTATCCTCCATCATAACACAGAATATTTCTAATTGAATGCCCTATTTTTTCATAAAAAAACCACTTGGCACGGCGCCAAGTGGTCAGTCGAAGTTATACTCCTGTGTATTACTTATTAAGGTTGTAAAATGCCTTCTCTCCTGCATAAGTAGCTGTTCCCAGCAGCTGATCTTCAATGCGGAGAAGCTGGTTGTATTTAGCTACTCGGTCTGTTCGTGATGGAGCACCTGTCTTAATTTGTCCAGCATTCGTTGCAACGGCAATGTCAGCTATTGTAGCATCTTCGGTTTCACCAGAACGGTGAGAGATAACAGCTGTGTAGCCAGCACGCTTGGCCATCTCGATGGCTTCAAACGTTTCAGTTAGTGAACCGATTTGGTTAACCTTGATTAGGATAGAGTTCCCAACACCTTCTTCAATAGCACGAGCCAGCTTCGTTGTGTTTGTAACGAATAGATCATCACCAACTAATTGAACACGATCGCCAATTCGATTTGTTAATAGCTTCGTACCCTTCCAATCATTTTCATCAAGTCCATCTTCAATAGAAACAATCGGATATTTATTGACAAGTTCTTCGTACCAGTCAACCATTTCCTCAGAAGTACGTACTACTCCTTCGCCTTTCAGGTTGTACTTGCCATCCTCATAGATTTCGGAAGAGGCAACATCCATCGCCAGCTTAACTTCTTCATCAGGCTTGTACCCTGCTTCTTCAATCGCTTCAATGATTGTAGAAAGAGCTTCTTCGTTCGACTGAAGGTTTGGAGCAAACCCACCTTCATCACCAACACCTGTATTGTAGCCTTTTGCTTTCAATACTTTCTTCAACGCATGGAAAATCTCTGCCCCCATGCGTACAGCTTCTTTAAAGGTCGGTGCACCCACAGGCATAATCATGAATTCTTGAATATCAACGTTATTGTCTGCATGCTCTCCGCCATTTAGGATATTCATCATTGGAGTTGGAAGCGTTGAAGCCGTGAACCCTCCAAGATACTTGTAAAGAGGCTGTCCAACTACGTCAGCAGCTGCATGAGCTACAGCCATAGAAACGCCCAAAATAGCATTTGCACCTAATTTTCCTTTGTTTTCAGTTCCGTCAAGCTCGATCATCAACTGGTCAATGATCACTTGCTGTGTTACATCCATACCTAATAGATTAGGAGCAATTTTTTCATTTACGTTATCAACGGCCTGGATAACACCTTTCCCTAAATAACGATCCTTATCTACGTCGCGCAATTCAACAGCTTCGTACTCACCAGTTGAAGCCCCGCTTGGAACAAGTGCACTGCCAAAAGCTCCGGATTCTGTATAAACTTCAACTTCAACGGTTGGGTTACCACGTGAATCAAGTACCTCACGTGCGTATACATCTGTAATATATGGCATTAAAATCTCTCCTTTTTATTTAATCAATGATTTCCCTGTCATCTCTTCAGGCTGTTCGACTTTTAACAACTGTAGCAGCGTAGGTGATAAGTCCCCAAGAATTCCATCCTGACGAAGCTTTATCCCATCCTTTGTAACAATGACAGGAACAGGGTTGGTCGTATGAGCAGTCATTGGATTTCCGTCAAGTGTCGTCACCTCATCGGAATTCCCATGATCTGCCGTAATTATAGCATGACCGCCTTTTTCATGTATCTTATCTACAATCTTTCCTAAACATTCATCTACGGTTTCAATCGCCTTAACCGTTGGTTCAAGCATACCTGAATGCCCCACCATATCAGGGTTGGCAAAATTCAAAATGATCGCATTGTGCTTGTCTGCATCCAGTTCACCAAGCAGGGCGTCCGTTACCTGATATGCACTCATTTCCGGCTGCAGATCGTAAGTAGCTACTTTCGGTGAATCGATCAGGATCCGCTCTTCGCCTTCAAATTCCTTCTCACGCCCCCCACTCATAAAGAATGTGACATGAGGATACTTCTCAGTTTCAGCGATACGAAGCTGGTTCATTTTATGACTTTCCAAAACTTCACCGACAGTATTTTTTAACTCATTTGGTGCAAAAGCAATGTTACTATCCACTGCATCACTATATTGAGTCATACTGACAAAGTGAAGGTTCTTAGGCGCATTTTCTCCTCGATCAAAATCATTGAACTCATTGTTAGCAAAAGAACGTGAAATTTGAATGGCTCTGTCAGGGCGGAAATTGAAAAAGACGACAGCATCTTCATCCTCGATCGAAGCGATATGATGGCCTGAATCATCCGTAATCACAACCGGTTCTACAAATTCATCATAGATTTCCTTTTCATAGGATTCCTTAACAGCTTCAAGTGGATCAGAATAAGCCGGACCTTCACCATAGGCAATTGCGTCGTAAGACTTTTTCACGCGATCCCAGCGGTTATCCCGATCCATCGCGTAGTAACGACCGGAAAGCGTAGCAAACTGCCCTACACCTATTTCAGCCATTTTCTCTTGTGCTTGTTTAATATAGGTCAGAGCTGATTGTTGATCAACATCCCGGCCGTCAAGAAATCCGTGCACATATACTCTATCTAAGCCGTAATCTGCTGCAAGTTGAAGGAGAGCATACATATGGTTAATATGACTGTGAATTCCCCCGTCTGAAAGAAGACCAAAGATGTGCAGACCCCTCTTATTCTCTTTAGCGTGTGTTATAGCTTGTACTAGTGCCTCATTTTTCATAAACTCTTGTTTGCGGATGGCTAAATTAATCCGTGTTAAGCTTTGATAAACGATGCGGCCGGCCCCAATGTTTAAATGACCGACTTCAGAATTTCCCATCTGCCCGTCTGGAAGACCGACATACTCGCCACTCGCTTGCAGTTGAGCATGAGGGAAGTCATTCCAATATCGATCAAAGTTAGGAGTGTTTGCTTGCTTCACCGCATTACCCATTTCTTCATCTCGAATGGCAAAGCCATCCAGAATAATGAGGGCAGCTAAATTTTGCTTACTCATGCTTACCTGCCTCCACTAGTTTTAGGAAAGAATCAGCTTCGAGACTTGCTCCACCAACTAATGCACCATCAATATCAGATTGAGAGAGAAGCTCGTCTACGTTAGCTGGTTTTACACTGCCGCCGTATTGAATACGTACTGCTTCTGCTGCCTCTGTACTAGCAAATTCGCCGACCACTTTACGAATATGTGTGCAAACTTCATTAGCCTGCTCAGACGTTGCTGTACGACCTGTTCCGATCGCCCATATTGGTTCATAAGCGATGATCGTATTAGAAATCTGCTCAGCAGTCAGGCCTTCCAACGCCTTTTTCACCTGTGATTCTACATGGTTCATCGTTTGGTCAGCTTCACGCTGCTCAAGCGTTTCTCCTACACAAACAATCGGTGTTAATTCATTGTTAAAGGCTGCATGAACTTTCTTATTCACCACTTCATCCGTCTCTTCAAAAATCTCGCGACGTTCAGAGTGACCAAGTACAACATAAGTAACACCAAGCTCTTTAAGCATAACCGGGCTTACTTCACCTGTGAAGGCACCACTTTCCTCAAAGTGCATGTTTTGAGCACCAATCTCAAGTGAAGTCCCCTTCGTTTCTTCTACCATTTTTTGAAGAAATGGAAATGGAGCACAAACGATAGATTCCACTGCACTTGCTGAAGGAACTTCATTTTTAGTTGCTTGAACAAATTCATTTGCCTCTGAGTGCGTTTTGTTCATTTTCCAGTTACCTGCAATTACTTGCTTACGCATGTCACAAACACCTCTCCACAAATTATTTATTGTTAAGTAAAGCTACGCCTGGAAGTTCTTTCCCTTCCATAAACTCAAGGGATGCTCCGCCTCCCGTAGATACGTGGTCCATTTCATCAGCAAAACCAAACTTCTCTACGGCTGCAGCTGAATCCCCGCCGCCAATCACGGAATAACCTTCCGTCTCTGCAAGTGCATTGGCTACACTCTTCGTGCCATTTGCAAATGACTCAAGTTCAAATACCCCCATAGGTCCATTCCAGATTACTAACTTGGAGTTTTTGATCACGTCTGCATACTTTTCTCTCGTTTTCGGACCGATATCCAAGGCTTCCCAATCAGCCGGTATGTTATCGATTGCTACTTCTTTCGTGTTGGCAGAGTCAGAGAAATCATCAGCAACAATTACATCTTCGGGCATGAGGAAATCGACACCTTTTTCATCTGCTTTTTTCATGTATTCTTTCGCAAGATCAATCTTATCTTCTTCAAGCAGCGACTTGCCTATTTCATGACCTTGAGCTTTTACGAACGTATAGGCCAGTCCACCGCCGATGATGAGATGATCTACTTTATCAATGAGGTTGTCTATAACGCCAATTTTATCTTTTACCTTTGCGCCTCCGATGATGGCTGTGAACGGACGATCAGGATTCGATAAAGCGTTACTCAGCACCTTAATCTCTTTCTCCATTAAAAAGCCTGCAACTGCAGGGATATGTTCTGCAATCCCAGCTGTAGAAGCATGAGCCCGGTGTGCAGCACCAAAAGCATCATTCACATATAAATCAGCCATATTGGCAAAAGCCTTTGCTAATTCAGGGTCATTTTTTTCTTCACCAGGATGAAAGCGAACGTTTTCAATCAGAAGAATATCTCCTCCCTGTGTTTCTGAAAGAGCTGTATTCACTTCTTCGCCCACTACTCCATCGGTTTTCGTGATGGTTTGACCGATGAGTTCACTTAAACGCTTGGCCACCGAATCAAGCCGTAATTCTTCCACGACTTCGCCTTTAGGTCGTCCAAGGTGACTCGCAAGAACCACTTTAGCTCCATTGCCAGATAAGTGTTTAATCGTCGGCAATGCTGCCTTAATTCTTGTGTCATCCGTCACCTCACCCCCGCTCATGGGAACGTTAAAGTCAACACGGCAAAAAACGGTTTTTCCTCTTACGTCTACATCACGAATTGTTTTTTTATTCATGAAATGGACAACCTCCTTCAATTTGGTCAGGAAAAGTTCCTGCCCATTATGTACGTTTCCACGAAACATTTATGTGAAAACGCCTAATCAGGAACTCTTAATCACATGGATAAAGGAGGAGGACATGCATGGACCCCCTCCTTTATCTAATAGCATACATGAAATTGTTAGTCAGTGATACTCGTATTATAGGCCTTTGCTCTTAAGATATACAGCAAGGTCTACACAACGGTTAGAGTAGCCTGTTTCGTTATCATACCATGAAACAATTTTGACCATATTGTCTTCAAGAATCAGGGTAGATAGACCATCAATAATAGAAGAATGAGTGTTGCCGTTATAGTCTGTTGAAACTAAAGGCTCGTCACTATAATCCAGAATGCCTTTAAGGTTGCCTTCTGCTTCTTCTTTAAGTGCTGCATTCACTTCTTCAGCTGTTACATCTTTATCTAATTCTGCAACAAGGTCAACGATGGAAACATTAGCTGTTGGAACACGCATCGCCATACCGCTAAGTTTGCCGTCTAGTTCAGGAAGAACTTTAGCTACAGCCTGAGCAGCACCTGTTGTAGTTGGGATGATGTTCTGACCAGCGGCACGCGCACGACGATAGTCTTTGTGCGGCAAGTCAAGAATTTGCTGATCATTCGTATAAGAGTGAACAGTTGTCATCATTCCGCGTTTAAGACCAAATTTATCATTTAATACCTTTGCGTATGGTGCAAGACAGTTTGTCGTACAAGAAGCGTTAGAAATTACATGGTGCTCATCTTTGTTATATTGATCTTCGTTTACACCCATAACTACTGTAAGGTCTTCTTGTTTTGCTGGTGCAGAAATGACAACTTTCTTCGCTCCTGCATCAAGGTGTTTCTTCGCATCGTCACGCTGAGTAAAGCGACCGGTAGATTCGATAACGATTTCTACTCCAAGATCTCCCCAGCCAAGGTTAGCAGGATCTTTTTCAGAAAGAACCTTGATCTCTTGCCCGCCAACTACTAGATTATCGCCATTAACAGTAACCTCTTCCTCAAGCTTACCGTGAACTGTATCATACTGTAGCAAGTGTGCCAGCATATTGGCATCCGTTAAATCATTTACAGCTACAACCTCTACTTCATTATTTTTAAGCGCAGCACGGAAAACATTACGTCCAATGCGGCCGAAACCGTTAATACCTACTCTTACAGTCATGCTTAATTCCTCCTTAAAATAGTAAACAATTTTTATTTAAAAGGGGTAACCCCTTACTAACTCTGACGCAGCACCTTCATCGGTAATCAGTATATTACTTTGACCCGGCTGAAAATAGGAAGCAATCGCCTGTGCTTTCGACCTTCCTCCCGCCACCGCGATAACATCATCGGCTGAGGACAGATCCTCTAGCTGCAATCCAACCGTCCGAACTTTATGAACGATCTCGCCTGATTCGTTAAAGTAATAACCAAACGCTTCTCCTACTGCTTGTCTTTCATGAATTAACTCCAGTTGAGAAGTTGGCGTTTTACGTCGTTCGGCCATTGTCATAGCCTCTCCTATTCCGTGAACAACCATACCCGCGTCACGGATCATATCCAGCACTTCTTTAATAGATGGTTCTTCAATGATCGTCTGATAAGATTCCTCACTTAAGGGGTCCGGAACGTAGAGAAGACGATAGTCTCCTCGGGCTTTTTTCGCCATTTCAGCACAAATCGTATTGGCTTGGTTCTCGACACGCTCTCCAAGACCTCCACGAGCAGGCACGAACATACATTGACTCGCTTTTTCGAGAGGTGTCATCATTTCTGCAACAGCAGCCATTGTCGAGCCACCGGTAATAGCCACTGTTTCTCTTGAATGCAAATGTGCCTTCAAGTATTCAACACAAGCTTTACCCATTTCCTGTTTAACCCAGTCTAACTGATCACTGTCACCTGGAATAACGACAACATCGTCTAATTTTAATTTATCCATTAACTGCTGTTCTAAAACTTTTATTCCCGTTACATCCTTTATAAACTCTGCTAACTGTTCAAGAATCGCTTGCCCTTCATAAGTCAAGTGCATCCCTCTTGATGTGATATCAACAGCTCCTTGCTTGCTCAAGAAGTCTACTTCACTTCTGACAGTTCTTTCAGCAAGTTGACTGTTCTCAGATAGCGCCCTCCTGCCTACCGGTTGCATCAACCGAATATGGTGGAGCAGTTGATAACGTCTTTGCATAACTTCAAGGACATCTGGAAACAATTTCTTTTGTAAGTCAATTAAAGCTCTCATGAAAAAGCTCCTTTATTATGAAAAGTATATTCGTCGGGATAGAAATGTCCCAGGCAGTCATAATCTGTCCCGCTCGGAGCAAAAAAATATCCTTTTCAATTTATATATTATCAGTGCAGGTGAAGCTGTGCAACTGAAAAACTCAGTGTAACCGCTCTCTTAGCGAAAAAACATCGATTTCCCGGTAATCAATTTTTTCTCCGTTAATAAAAAGGACGGGAATTTCGAGAAAGTAACTACGCAGTAATTGCTCATCTTCCTCTATATTAACCTCAGTCATGTCAATTTGATAGTCCATGGCGAGAACTACAACCAGTTCTTTCACTTCATCACACAGTTTACAATTACTTTTTCCGTAGAGTGTTATTTTATTCACGTTATCCTTCCCTCCCTTATATAGAGCATTTTTTTAATATGTAACAAGGATAAAACTAAAAAGCCACGTTAAGAAACGTGGCTTACAAAATCATAATAACCATGGTCAATTTTAAATTTCTTCGACTCTAAGAACTCGATCAATTCATTCTCACCAGCCGCTCTTTCAAGAGAACGATACAGTGACTTTAAATTAAAGGACAGCTTTCTTCTATGCTGGATATCAAGAATATGGATTCTACGGTCTTCTGGAATCTTTTCAGTTGATATGATTTTGAAACGAATAATATTTGTCATAAAATCTCCTTTTCGCTTAACGAAGAACCAACAAATTCGTATATCCTCAAGAATAACACACACAATTTTCGAGTGAAACTTTTAACACTCAGCCTGACTAGATAATGTGCTATAAAAAAACCACCTGCTAAAATAGGCAGCGTGGGGAAATTAAACATATCATTAATGAAAGTATAAGCGCGCCCGAGAGGATTCGAACCCCCGACTGACGTAGAACCGGAATCTACCGCTCTATCCAACTGAGCTACGGGCGCAAAATCAGAAAGACAAGGTATATTATACGATTAATCACCAAGAAAATCAAGATCTATTTTGACTTAAGAGTCTTGGAATTCTATTAATAATCACAGGTTTATCCTACTCAAATTAGGGAAATGATGGTACAGGGATGCTCAATTGTACCATCTTCAGCTATTTTTCTATAACCGCGAATCTAAAAAGTCCTGTACCTCTCTCCAGACCCGCCAAGGACTAAAGAAATTAGTCAAAAAGGTACAATCTTTTTGTTTGACCTTTTCTGACCTTAAAGGTATGATAAAAACATATTCCATCATATATGCAATGATGAAAAGGAGGAAATTACAATGAATTTAATCCCAACAGTAATTGAACAAACTAACCGCGGAGAACGTGCCTATGACATTTATTCCCGTTTATTAAAAGATCGGATTATTATGCTAGGCAGTGCTATTGATGATAATGTTTCCAACTCTATCGTTGCTCAGCTATTATTCTTAGCTGCTGAAGACCCTGAGAAGGACATTTCACTTTATATTAACTCTCCGGGTGGATCCATTACCTCTGGAATGGCTATCTACGATACGATGCAGTTCATCAAGCCAAACGTTTCTACAATCTGCACAGGTATGGCCGCTTCTATGGGTGCTTTCCTTCTCAATGCCGGTGCAAAAGGAAAACGTTATGCACTGCCAAACAGTGAAGTGATGATCCACCAGCCACTCGGCGGAACACAAGGGCAAGCATCCGACATTGAAATTCACGCTAAGCGTATCATCAAAATGCGCGAGAAATTAAACCAAATTCTATCAGAACGAACTGGTCAGCCGCTTGAAGTGATCGAGCGTGACACAGACCGAGATAATTTCATGTCAGCCCATGAAGCTGTTGAATATGGTCTAATCGATAAAGTGATGGAAAAGACAGGCGAATAAGAAACAAATGCCCGCTGTTCATGCAGCGGGCATTGTTATGTATGGCCATGGAGCCACCAACCATTTATGATTATAAAATTTTGTTCATTTCTTCACATAAATACGTACTACTCTTTCACAAAGGCCGTTAATTCAGCTATCGCTTTTTCTTCATCCGTTCCCTCAGCTATTAACAAAATCTCCTCATCATAGGCCACTGCCAAACTCATGAGCCCCATAATGCTCTTTGCATTCACCCGCTTCTGCTCTTTCTCAATAAAAATATCTGCTGAAAAGCGATTTGCTTGCTGCACAAACTGAGCAGCAGGCCTTGCTTGTAATCCTGTCTCCAATTCAACCTTTACGGACTGTTCAATCATTTATTCATTCCCCTCTCTATCATGTTTTCATTATTTTTAGAAAGCGCATACAATCCATTTTAAATAAAGAACGCTTTCTATAGGAAAGCGTCCTCAATTGTAAATCATTATAGCATGAAATTTTTCAGATTACATTATTTTTGACTACTTTCCTTTACTTCACCTCGCCTAACTTTGTCCGCAAAATCATCGATCTTGCGCAGGCGATGGTTAATACCGGATTTACTTATCGGAGAACCTGATACTAACTCCCCCAGCTCTTTCAACGATACTTCCTGATGCTGAAGTCGAAGTGAGGCGATTTCATGAAGCTTATCAGGCAAGGCTTCTAATCCTACTGTTTGTTTAATGAATCTAATATTTTCTACCTGCCTGAACGCAGCTCCAATCGTCTTATTTAAGTTGGCCGTTTCGCAATTGACAAGCCGATTCACAGAGTTTCTCATATCTCTGACGATACGTACATCTTCGAATTTAAAAAGAGCCTGGTGGGCCCCGATATTGCTAATCAGCTCAGTAATCTTCTCCGCCTCTTTTAAGTAAGTAATAAACCCTTTTTTTCTCTCCAAAGTACGTGCATGTAACTCAAAGCTGTTCATTAGCTCACATAAAGCCTCATTATGTGATTCGTCAGAAGAGTGGATCTCTAAATGGTAGGATGATGTTTCCGGATTATTTACAGATCCTCCCGCTAAAAAAGCTCCTCGCAAGTATGCCCGCTTGCACCCGGTAGTGGCCAAATACTTTTTTGGAATCTCCGGATTGACCGAAAACGGCCCGACTAAAATTTCTAAGTCTTTTAACAGTCTTTCAGCGTTTTCTTTCATTCTGACAATATAAACATTATTCTTTTTTAAACGCATTTTCTTTCTTACCAGAAGTTCTACAGGATATGGATACAGCTTTTTAATCAGCATATAAATGCGTCTCGCTATTGCAGCATTCTCTGTTTGAATATCCAATAAATAGGACTTATTAGATAAAGAAAATGTTCCATTCATTCGAACGAGGGCTGCCAATTCCGCTTCCACACTATTCTTCTCATCGGCTTCTACATTCGTTAGTTCCTTTTTAATCTCTGACGCAAACGACACTATGTTCACCCCCATTTTAGACAATCTTCAAGCGGCATGACTGCTTTCTCCTATAACATCGAATGCAGCAAATGAGCCAATTTAGTCGTATCATGGCGAATGGCTGCCTGGCTTTTATCAATAATATCTTCTTCAATAATATTTAGTCCCAGTGCCTTAATTCGATCCATGTCATAATGCACAGGTTCTGCATTTTCTTCTGCATAAACTTTCCTGATATTCGGCCCAATCGGTTTATTATGAACGACAACGGAATGAATGCATCCTTCTCCAACATGATCATATATAGCCTGCACATGATCAGCTGCTGTATAACCTGATGTTTCCCCTTCCTGTGTCATCACATTACACACATACGTTACCTTCGCCTTCGTTTCTCTTAATGCCTGACCGATCTCTGGTATTATAATGTTCGGCAGAATGCTAGTGTAGAGACTACCCGGTGCAATCACCACCAGGTCTGCATCCTTTATGGCCTCCATCGCCTCTGGCAATGGTTGAATAGGAAGCGGGCTGACATATACGCGTTTAATTCGCTTATTGGCTTTTGGGATATTCGACTCTCCCGTTACAAGCGTCCCATCTTCCATCTCAGCATGTAGATTCATGGAGTGGTTAGCAATAGGATAGATATTTCCTTTCACATTCAGTACACGAGAAATTTCCTTAATTCCATGGTAAAAATCTCCTGTCATTGATGTCATCGCAGCGAGCAGCAAGTTCCCCATTGAATGTCCAGAAAGTCCGTTCCCATTTACAAAACGGTGTTGAAATAAATCAAGAAGCATTGGTTCTGCATCTGACATGGCTGCGAGAACGTTCCTGATATCACCGGGTGCCGGGATAGAAAGCTCACTTCTTAATCTTCCTGAACTCCCTCCGTCATCTGCAACGGTCACGATCGCGGAAAGGTCTATTGGAAAATATTTAAGCCCCCTCAATAATACAGGCATCCCTGTTCCTCCGCCAATGACTACTACCTTGGGTTTATTCAAACGATCCATGGATTACAAACCCTTTCTTTTATCAATATCCCGGTGCGTCACATGGGTCACAAAGTCACTGGAGAAGTAATTGGAAAGATACTCAGCTATGGCAACAGAACGGTGTTGGCCGCCTGTGCAGCCGATTGCTACTACCAACTGACTCTTTCCTTCTCTCTTATACTGTGGCAGCATAAACTGCAGCAAATCTTTAAGCTTTTCAAGAAATTTTTGAGTATCAGACCACTTAAATACATAGGAGGATACTTCTGAATTTAATCCTGTCAGCGGGCGCATATTTTCTACATAATGCGGGTTGGGTAAAAACCTGACATCGAACATAAGGTCCGCATCGATCGGCACCCCATACTTAAACCCGAAAGAAACCATCTGTACAGAAAACACTTGCTGTTTCTGTGCCTTGTAACGGTCGAGAATCCTATCTCTCAGTTCCTTCGGTTTAAGGCTGGATGTATTTATAATAGTTTGAGCACGTCCCTGCAGTTCGTCCAGCATCTTACGTTCCTGACGAATGCCTTCGAGTGGAAGGCCGTCTTTAGCCAGCGGATGAGACCGTCTTGTTTCCTTATATCTCGAAACAAGGGATTGATCTTCTGCATCCAGGAACAGGATATGACTATCCAGCCAATCTTCATTCCCTAAACGATCAAGGGCATCAAATAAAGAATCGAAAAATTCACGCCCTCTTAAATCCATCACAAGGGCAACATTCTTAATATCATTCGTTGAATCCTTCATTAAATCCAAGAATTTAGGTAAAAGAGTCGGCGGCAGATTATCAACACAAAAAAAGCCTAAGTCTTCAAAACTTTGGATAGCAACGGTCTTTCCTGCTCCAGACATTCCAGTTATGATTACAAGTTGAGTATTGTTTTCTTTTTCTGCCATAAGCCATCGCTCCTCATTACGTAGGTCGACACGGGTCCAGTTCCTGGTCGATCAATTGAAAGTCAGTTGTATAGATGAATGTACCGTATACTTGTTCTTCACTCGATAAAATATGATTGAATATATAGCGATCACCTTCAGCCATCGGTTTATCCAGAACTTCTTCTACAGCTACCCATTCGAGCTGGCCCTCTTCACTGACTTCTAATAGCTCGCCTTGATAGTCTGTTGTATAAAAGGTAAACATCATCCACTCCTGAACAGTTTGATCGTCCTCTTTCATGATAAATGTAAAAGAACCTTTTAGTTCAGGATCTTTGATACGTAAACCCGTTTCTTCGTGGAATTCACGGACTACAGAATCTTTAATATTTTCCCCAGCCTCCATTTTTCCGCCAGGGACAACATACCAGCCACGCCTTGGTTTTTTTAACATTAATATATGATTATCTTTTCGTAAAATACAGTTTGCTACACGTTGCACGTCTTGTCACCTCATTTATTCTCTAGAGGGCATTCTTATCTATTATACAATGAATACGTAATTGGCTACAATGTTATGCTTGCTTCATTAAGGGAAATCACTTACGTTTTATCCCCGGAGTAATAAGGTCTGGATGCAAGTCACAGTTTTTTTTCGTTCTCTTACAGTCTATATAATACCAATTTTAATTTTCGCAAAAAGACACAAAAAAATGCACAGGTGATAAACACCTGTGCCTAATAGAGATCTATTAAAAGGGGGTCAATTAATCACTTTTATTGTACCCCATTAATGTTTCATACGTGTTACAGGAGAATTAAGCTGGAGTTACTTTTTATTTTACCGTTTTTAACTCTTCTAATAAATTCTCAATATAATTCTGTGCAGACTGAGCAGCAATACTGCCATCCCCAGTTGCTGTTACAATTTGACGTAATTCTTTCTCACGAATATCTCCTGCCGCGAAAACACCTGGCACTTTTGTTTCCATTTTTTCGTCTGTTTCGATATAGCCTTGTTCATTCGTAACCCCAAGACTCTCAAATGGTTTACTGAGCGGGATCAGACCGATATAAATGAACACACCGTTTGTATCGAACTCGTATTCTTCGTTAGTTTTCTTATTATACAACGTGACGCTCCCGACTTTGCCGTCTTCATCATTGATTTCTTTCACTACCGTATCCCAAATGAACTCAATCTTATCATTGTCAAACGCACGATCTTGTAAAATCTTCTGTGCGCGCAGTTCATCACGGCGGTGAACAATCGTTACTTTGTCAGCAAACCGGGTAAGATAGACCCCTTCTTCTACAGCAGAGTCTCCTCCGCCAACAACAACAAGTTCTTTCTCTTTAAAGAAGGCACCGTCACAAACGGCACAATAGGAAACACCACGGCCGCCCAGCTCTTTTTCACCCTCGACGCCTAACGCTTTGTATTGTGCACCTGTTGTTATGATGAGGGCACGTGTTTTATACTCTTTATTTCCGGCAACAACTGTCTTGTATTCTTTTCCCTCAATGACTTCTTTAATATCACCATAGGCATACTCTGCACCAAACTTTTTAGCATGATCAAACATTTTATTGGAAAGGTCTGGCCCCAGAATATGATCAAACCCAGGGTAATTCTCTACATCTTCGGTATTTGCCATTTGACCACCTGGAATACCACGCTCAATCATTAACGTATCAAGATTAGCCCTTGAAGTATATACGGCTGCCGTCATCCCTGCCGGACCGGCGCCTGCTATAATGACATCATAAATTCTTTCTTCGGTCATGGATCATCAACTCCTTGTCAACACAATCTTAATCCTGTAAACATCATAATAAATCTTACTAAGAGCGTCCATTAATGTGCTTATCCTCGAATCCATGGCCCGCCTTCTTCACTCAACTTGGGAAACTGTTTACAGCCTTTTTCCCAAAGCTGCAAAGCACGCGATGGATTACCAGTGTGATAGCAAGAAATACTAAACCATTTATAATAGCTTCTTCTTCTCACTACTTGTTTATTCCTCAATGCACGAAAACGGTCCACTGCTTCATTATAGTATCCAGCTCGTGCTAACGTTTCTGAGATAGCCAATTTTTGTTGTTCGTGCATAGGATATACGTTTCTTAATGGTTCGATTAAGGAAATCGCGCGTTCCTCTTGTTGTTCGGCTAAGTAAAAACACGCCAGGTTGACGAGGCTGTGTATATTCTTATGATCTTTTTTAAGCCATGCATTCTCTAATTCAATCGCTTCGGCATGTTCGCCGATCTGAAACAAGGCATACGCATACTTATGCTTGGCAAGACTAAATTCAGGGAACAGTTCCATCATTTCTTGTAAAACAGGCAAAGCTTGGTCCCATTCTTCATGCTCTAAATGATAAAAAGCCGTTTCCTGATAGATAAGCAGTTCATCTTCATCGTCAAAAGCAAAGTCCTCTTCAATTTCTTCCTCTTCTAAGGAATTAAGCATACCCAGCAGTTGTTTGGCTGCTTCCTCAAAATCCCCATCATCCGTATGATCTAAATATTTTTCGGCGTACTTTTGTGCATCATTTAGAAGGCCAAGATGGGCATAATTGTTAGCCATCAAGTAGTAACAGTCCGGATATTGTTCCCCATATTGGACAATTACTTCACTTAATAGCTGGTTCGCAGCATGATAAGAGCCAACCTCGGTGTATACGACAGAGAGCTGGCAAGAATAAAGCGGTTCATCCGGACTGATCTCGATGGCTTTTTTCAGCCATTTAACAGCCGCATTGAACCGCCGTTTTTTAAAGGCATGGATTCCATGAGAGAAATAAAAATTCCCTGTTGGTAAAAAAGGGATGATATTTGTCTTTTCATTCGTTGCCGCAGGATTCGGTGATGTCGTCATGACGGTCCCCCTATTTTCCGTGTCCATTCTCACTAATTATGCAGTATAACATAGAAGCGGGAAATGAAATAGAAGAAATTTGTATTTTTTTGTAGATGAGTCAATTTCATAATGGTCTTACAAAAATAAAGACTTTGGATGGGGAGAAGGTGGTCGTGGAAATAACTCGCTTTTCATGAGGTTAGAGCAAAAGTAAGATAATAACAATTGGTGCATATAAACCGCTGCGAAAATATACTTCGCTAAAACAGCACATCGTTCGTCTGTTTACTTAAGAAGTCTAGTTTGTCCCATTATCGTTCGACGTTGGCACATGCCCTCGTGCGTAGTCGAGTAGTTCGGCCTTGAAACAGGACGTTTCGACTTTAGCCGAACTTCCTCTATCCCTTAAATTCCTTGAAGTCCAAAATTAACCGAACAACCTTTAACTCGCCAACCTTTCCGTAGAAATTCCGCAGTTACTATCCTCCATTTCGTTAATGCGAGCATCGGAGCCATCTAATAAAAAATGGAGTTGTAAAAAGGATAGGGGATAGTTGCTTCAACGTATAAACTCACCCATTAATAGTCATAGAGTGTTTCTACAGTGACAAGGCCGTTCCTTCCCCCTTTTATAGAAAGGTGGAACAGGAAATAGCGAGACTCCTGTGGGATTATAGTACAGGGTGAGGCCCCGCAGGCGAAGCCGAGGAGACTCACCGGTTAAAGGATGTTCGGTTAAGTTCGGCACGTCCTGTGCCAACATCGAACGACTCCACGTCGTGTGAGGCCGCGGAAAGCTAGTTATTTCCACGACCACCTTCTCCTCAACTAGATGATGGAACGTCTAAATTTAATAACAGTTATTTCGAATTTTCTCCCTGACTAGACTTGGTAAGTGATATCTTTCACTTTCCAATCCCCTTGCTGTGCAAAGGCTGAGAATGGAGTTAAAATAAACATTTTTTGAAGGGCATTATAAACAAAAAATGGCCGCTGTCGAACTTGACAGCGAGCACTCCTTTTATTCTTTATGGCGTTTTTCCAGTACAGCCAGTACCTGATCGAGGCTGACCCCTCGGTCTGTTAGTAACAGTAACAAATGAAATAATAAATCTGCTGATTCGAGTGAAAGCTCTTCGGGATCATCGTTTTTTGCAGCAATGATCACTTCGCCCGCTTCCTCCCCAATTTTCTTAGCAATACGGTCTACACCTTGCTGAAAAAGTTGGGAGGTATAGGAATTCTCAGGTAAAATCGTCTTCCTCTCAGCCAGGACTTTCCTTAATTCGTCTATGATTGCATAGGGCTGATCGCCCGCACGTACATCATGCCTCAGTAAAGATTCTGTGAAGCAGCTATATTCACCCTTATGACAGGCTGGCCCCGACGGAATGACCTGGATTAACAAAGCATCTTGATCGCAATCAAAGCGTATTTCCACGACTTTCTGCGTATGACCCGATGTCGCACCCTTATGCCAAAGCTCTTCTCGAGAACGGCTGTAGAAAACCGTTTCTTCTTTTTCTAAGGTAAGTTCAATCGATTCTTTATTCATGTAAGCAAGTGTCAACACCTCTTTTGATCGAGCATCTTGCACGATCGCAGGCACTAACCCTTTTTCATTGAATTGAATGTCTTGCAAATTCATCGAACCACGACTCCTCTCTCTGCCAAGTATCTCTTCACGTTTCCTATTGAGGTTTCTTTGTAATGAAAAATAGAAGCAGCCAGTGCCGCATCGGCATTAACATTTTCAAACACTTCGTAGAAATGCTGTGCTGAACCAGCACCTCCTGAGGCAATGACCGGAACTTGTATGACTTCCTGAACTGCTTGTAGTAAAGGTAAATCAAAGCCTGATTTCTCCCCATCTTGATTCATAGAGGTTAATAAAATCTCTCCCGCTCCCAGGCGAACAGCTTCTTCGGCCCACTCTGTGACCAGCCACTCAGTCGGGGTTCTGCCGCCATGAGTGTACACACGCCACGTGTCCACCGAGCTGTCAAAACGAGCGTCAATGGCTACAACGATACATTGGCTGCCAAAGTAGTCGGCCCCCTCTCGTATCAAATCCGGACGTTTCACTGCAGCTGAGTTTAAGGAAACTTTGTCAGCACCGCTGCGTAACGTTTCCTTAATGTCTTGTAACGTACGAATCCCTCCGCCAACTGTGAAAGGGATGGCTAATTCCGAAGCCACTTCCCTAACGACGTCTATCATCGTTTTTTCTCCTTCATGACTAGCTGAAATGTCGAGAAAAACAAGCTCATCTGCACCTTGTTCATCATATACTTTTGCTAATTCAACAGGGTCGCCCGCATCACGAATATCCACGAATTGAACACCTTTAACAACTCTTCCTTCTTTCACGTCTAAGCAGGGAATAATCCGTTTAGATAACATTAGCGCACCTCCACTCGAAGTGCTTCAGACAGCTGGAAACGATTCGTATACAACGCTTTTCCTACTATAGAGCCAATGACGTGCTGATCTTGATATTCCTTGAGTTCACTCAAGTCTTCAAGTCCTTGAATTCCACCCGAAGCGATCACGTTCACCCCTGTTTCAGACGCTAAGCGAACAATCTCTTTCGTGTTTGGTCCCTGAAGCATTCCATCTTTGGCAATATCGGTATAAATAAAGGTTTCTGCCCCAGCCTCTGCCAGTTCTTTCCCTAAATCAACCGCCTTCACTTCAGAACGCTCAAGCCAGCCTTCAGTTGCTATAAATCCTTCTCTTGCATCTAACCCGATTACGATTTTTTCTTTATACTTCTTTAACAGCTGTTTCGTTAATGGAAGATCACGAATAGCTAGCGAGCCAATTATGACACGGTTAACTCCTTGATCAAGGTAGAAGGCCGCATCCTGTTCAGATCGAATGCCTCCTCCAACTTGTACGTTACAATCAAGGTCCTGAGCCACCCTTAAGACATGTTTGGCATTTTGCTTTGATCCTGCTTTTGCCCCGTCCAAATCGACCATATGAATCCAGGATGCTCCAACGTCAGCAAACTCCTTTGCCACTTCAAAGGGATTATCTCCATAAACAGTTTGTTTGTTAAAATCGCCTTGTTCTAAGCGGACACACTTTCCATCACGCATATCTATTGCAGGAAAAATTGTAAAACTCATCACGCATGCTCCTTACTCATTTGCTTGCAGAAGTTTTCTAATAATTGCATCCCGGCTCGACCACTTTTTTCAGGATGAAACTGACTGGCTACGAGAGGACCTCTCCCTACGATAGCCGGCACATCCATGTGATAATCAGCCGTGGCATATAAAAGAGACGAATCTTCTGTTTGAACAACATAGGAATGAACGAAATACACAAACTCTTCTTCAACTTCGAATAAAATGGGTTGCTCTGGCTGATGGATTTTTAACCGATTCCACCCCATGTGTGGCACCTTATAAGGGACTCCTTGTTGATCTCGCCCTGTGAATCGTCTAATTTTCCCGGGAAATAAACCTAGTCCGGCCGTAGTCCCGCCTTCTTCACTTTCTTCAAATAAAAGCTGCATCCCCAGGCAAATACCATATAGAGGTACACCTTCATCCACTTTTCTTCGAATAAAGTCGATAAACTGATGTTCATGCAAGGCCTTCATGGCATCGGGAAAGGCCCCAACCCCAGGCAATATATAACCATGACAGTTCTCAAGCTTGCTGGGGCGATCACCTATTACATAAGGAATATCAAGCCTTTCTAATGCTTTAGAAACGCTGAATAAGTTTCCCATTCCGTAGTCAATGATTCCAATCATTTATAAACTTCCTTTCGTACTCGGCACTCCTTGAATACGGGAATCGATCTGGGTGGCTTCATCCAGTGCCCTGGCTAATGCCTTGAACATGGCCTCGATAATGTGATGAGTATTATGGCCGTGGTGAAGCACAATATGCAGATTCATCCGTGCTTCAACAGCAAGTTTCCAAAAGAATTCATGCACATTTTCTGTATCAAATGACCCCACACGGTCTTTAGGCAATGCTGCTTTCCATTCAAAATGCGGACGGTCGCTCAGATCGATCGCCACCGTAACGAGGGTTTCATCCATAGGAAGCGTCATAGAACCGTATCGTTTAATTCCTTTTTTATCGCCCAGGGCTTGCCGTAAAGCTTGCCCAAGGCAAATGCCAAGATCCTCTGTTAAATGGTGGTCGTCCACTTCCACATCACCTTTACCCGTGGCATTTAAATCAAATAACCCGTGCTTCGTGAACAACTCCAGCATATGTGCCATAAAAGGCACCTGTACCTGGAGGTCAGTTTGGCCTTCACCATCAATATTTAAATCAATCCGGATATCTGTTTCTCGAGTCGTTCTCGTAATTGATGCTGTTCGAGTCATTTCCATCGCTCCTTGCGTGTTTCAATCGCTCTAGCATGAGCTTCTAATCCTTCTAACCTGGCAAATTGCGCAATCTTTTCGGCATGTTGCTGTAATGCTTGTTCACTATATGAAATCACACTCGACTTTTTAACAAAATCATCTACAGTGAGCGGGCTTGAGAACCGTGCTGTGCCGTTCGTCGGAAGCACGTGGTTCGGTCCTGCGTAGTAATCACCGACGGGCTCACTGCTATAAGGTCCTAGAAAAATAGCTCCCGCATGCTTAACTTTTGCCATGTCTTGAAAAGGATCTGCTGTCACAATTTCTAAGTGTTCCGCAGCAATTTCATTTATGGTATCCAATGCCTCCGCTTTTGTGTCACACACAATTATAGCACCATAATCCTCAATACTAGCTTTAGCAATTTGATACCTGGGCAAGGACCGGAGCTGTGCGTGAACGGCGGTGCGAACGTCTTCTGCCAAAGTTTCATCTGTTGTAACAAGAATGCTGGAAGATCTTGCATCGTGTTCAGCTTGCGACAGCAAATCAGCCGCTAATTCATCAGCTTTCGCAGTATGGTCCGCCAAGATCGCAATCTCACTTGGTCCTGCGATCATATCGATATCAACATTTCCGAATACTTCCCGTTTAGCTAAGGCTACATACACATTCCCAGGGCCGGTAATTTTGTCTACAGGGTCCAATGTTTCTGTCCCGTAAGCTAAAGCTGCAATGGCCTGAGCCCCTCCTGCTTTATAAACCTGGTCAATTCCTAGCAGCTGGGCTGCTGCGAGCACCCCAGTTGGGATATTCCCCTCCTTGTCTGGCGGTGTTACCATCACGACCCGTTCAACTCCGGCTGCCTGGGCAGGGATTACGTTCATCAGTACTGAAGAAGGGTAAGCAGCCGTTCCACCAGGCACGTAAATTCCAGCTGCATCGATGGGCGTCACTTTTTGTCCAAGAATCGTCCCATCATCCTTCGCATCAAACCAAGAAACAGTTTGTTGCTTTTCATGAAAATTTCTAATGTTCGCTGCCGCTTCTTCTAAGATCGTTCTATAATCCTGATCCATTGATGTATAAGCTTCAGTCAATTCTGCCTTCGTGACACGCCAGTTCTCAATGTCCGCCCCATCAAATTGTTTCGTATAGGTTTGAACAGCTTGATCTCCGTTTTGCTTTACTTGCTGGATAATGTCTTGAACCGCTTGTCTCTGCTCTTTTGTGCCCTGATCGACACTTCGTCTCAGGGAGGATACGTCAGATCTTCTCATCATTCTCATGAACGTTCCACCTCCACGACGGCACTTAACTCACGCACCATTACATCAATTTCACTGCTTTTCATCCTGTAACTCACTGGGTTCACAATTAGCCTGGAAGTAATATCAGCAATCTTTTCATATTGGATTAATCCATTCTCCTTCAACGTACGCCCTGAAGAAACGATATCCACGATTCGGTCAGCCAGACCAATAAGCGGGGCAAGCTCAATGGACCCATTCAGTGGAATAATTTCAATCTGCTCACCTTGTTCCCTGAAGTAGTCAGACGCCACTCTTGGATACTTTGTTGCAATTTTAGGGGCAATCCGTCCAAGCGGTTGATCAGGAAGGCCGGCGACGGCGACATAACAGGGACTGATTTGTAAATCCAGTACTTCATATACATCACGATCCTGCTCTAACAGGACATCTTTGCCAGCTATGCCGATATCCGCAGCTCCATATTCGACGTAAGTCACCACATCCATTGGTTTAGCCATCATAATTTTAATGTTTTGTTCTGGAAACTCTAGAATCAGCTTTCTGGAATCTTCGGCATCTGAGGCCACATGATAGCCTGCCTGCTTCATTAGCTCTGCTGCTTCCTCATAAATTCTTCCTTTTGGCATGGCGATCGTTAAGGCATTATTCATCAAGACCGCCTCCTTTTTCAGTAAAATCTACAGTTTCTTGGAGCTGTTCTTTAAACTTTTCTAGATCTGGAATCTGATCAACATGCTGCAAGAGCACATAAAATCCTTCCTGTCGTAGTGCTCGAGCTTTTTGTAAACCTTCCGCATGTGTATCATCATCGACGATTACTCCCACTCTAATGTCATCCTCTTGTTCCTGGACCTCAAGCGCTTCTAGCAGTCGTTCTAAGTGTATGGCAAAGCCTGTTGCCGAAGTGTTGAGCTGAAAGGACGGCAGCAAAGCATCATAGCGCCCTCCATTACAAAGTAATGCTCCTAGCTTAGGGGCATAACCTTCGAACAATATCCCCGTATAATAGTTCATATGACTGATTAAATTGAGATCCACATGGACGTACTGGTCAACACCATACTGCTTCAAAATTTTATACAGCTGCTTTAATTCATTTACGGCCTGCATGCACGATTGATTTCGAGCCAGTGCCTTACTAGCTGTAAACACTTCCTCGCCGCCGCGCAGTTTCAAAATGGAAAGCAAAGCATGTTTTGTTTCCTCAGGAAGCTGACTCAACTTTACGTCCTCGCGAAAACCTACATAATTTTTTCGATAAAGATGTTGCAGAAGAAGGTCTGTTATTTCGGACTCTTCCCCAAGCAAATCCTGGAAGAAAGATTTTACAAATCCAATATGGCCAATGGTAATAACAAATTCATCTAAGCCCGACTGCTTCAATGAATCTACTAATAGAGCAATGACTTCTGCATCCCCATAAGAGGAATGATCCCCAATCAGCTCCGTACCCACTTGTTCAAACTGAGCTGGTTTGCCTCCTTCTGTCTGTTGAGCTCGAAAAACTGGACCTTCGTAAGCAAGCCTTAACGGAAACTCAGCATCTTTAAGCTGTGAGGCCGCCACTCGAGCAATTGGTGCCGTCATATCCGGACGCAGAACGAGCGTATGACCCTGCTGATCCAATAATTTAAACAATTGCTGCTCAGGTGTTGCACTCATTTTCCCCACCGTTTCATGATACTCAAGCAGCGGGGTATCCATCAGCGAATAGCCATAGGAGAGAATCGCGGAAGTAAGCCTTTCCCTGGCCTTCGTTTTTTGATTATAAAAAAAAGGAAGCGTGTCGCGCATTCCCAGTGGTTTTTCAAACATAAGCCTTTTAGCCATTGAAGTACCAACCTTTCTAAAACGAAAAATCCTTTAGTATGCTAATATGTTAACAAAATAAAGACAAACCGTCAAAGCATTTATTATTTCTTTCCCTTCCCTCACAATCGGCAAACCAGAGCTTGTGTCTCCACCCGTGGTCCCAAACAAATTCATAAAAGAAAAAAGCACCGAAAATCAATTCCAGTGCTTCTAACCATTCATACTAGTTTGTAACAAAAACAAGAAAGCTACTAATGAATGAGGGATCCTATCGCGAATTTCCCACTCAATCAAATAACCAGCCATTTTGTCAAAGCGATCTGCCGCTTCTATCGGGACGGCTCCCCTCTTTGCGACAGCCCACACCTTTCCATCTTCGTCCGAGATCGTATAGTGACCGATGTGCGTATCACCTTCAGCCTTCCAGTGGACATTCGCCTTTTCAATGTAATAAAACGTGCTTTTACTTGATTTCTTATTGCGCTTTAATTCAGTATAAGCCACATAGTTTCCATTAGGGTGCTGAACATACCCTCTCCAATGTGTACCGCCTTTTTTATCAATTTTATAAGAAGATTCACCCTGTTCCCCAATCATCTGATAGGAGGCGGGGGTCAGCCACCCGCCCGCATAGATAGATGCTAAAGTGCCCATGAGCCGATTACCAAACGGATCTTGTTTGATCTCACTGTAAACAGCTCCGTCCATATCGTATAACGTAGCATGAAAAATAGAGGAAGCCTTATGACCAATGTACATCCGCTTAGGAAACCTGTTAAATGTCTGAAGGGATAAATCCTCAACAAATTGAAGTGACTGCTTTGCTTTTAATGAATCTTTCCAGCCGCTTTTAAGGAGTGCTCCGCCTATTGCTGAAAAGAAAATAGCATAGAATACACCCAAGGCAGCACTGCTGCCGTTTGTATAAAAAATCGAGGTAATAAAAACGACCATTCCGGTGAGGAAAATGCAGCCTGTTAACAGCTGTCTTCTAGCATCCCTTCGAATCAAGCTTTGCACATCCGTCATAAAAAGCCCCTCCATAAAAACCAACATTAATTAGTAAAATTATACATTAGAAAAGACGATCACTCAATACTAAGAGAGACCGCCTTCCCATTACGACTATCCTATTTCCACCGGCTGAACAGCTTCTTCTAACAATTGGTTTAATTCATCCGTGTACGCTTGCTTTTGTTTAGCTGTCCACTCTAACTCGTTTGCCATGAAGTCTATAACTGCATGTTGATGCTGTTTCACCCACTTTATATCAAAGAAGAGTGCCCCTGTCCTTCTGATAAAGAAATCAACAGGTTTGTAGATCATTTCATACTCTAACGCGACTACAAGCTGAGCGAAAGCAACCGGGTCGATTTGTGCACGTTCAGCATCCGTTTTTCTTTCCTTAAATAAATTAAATACAGTATCGACATTAGCTCCGTATAAGCTCACGAGCTTATTAGCAGCTTCCTTCGACAATCCCATAGATTCACCAATCTTAATTCGCTCTTCCTTAAATTGCTTAAACCCTTTCGAACCGTTAACTTCCCCGCCTGACAGTGGCTTATGAATGGTTTCAGAATCGGAGTAGCGGATTCCGTATTCTTCCATTAATTTGTCACGAACTAAATCAACGGCGGATTGAGCCATCTTCCGATAACCTGTCAATTTGCCGCCTGCCATTGAAATCAAACCGGAATCGGAAACAAAGATCTCATCTTTACGGGAAATTTCTGATGGGTCTTTGCCTTCCTCATGAATCAGCGGTCTTACCCCAACCCAGCTGGATTCTACATCATCTTCTGTGACTTCAACGGTTGGGAACATATAGTGAATGGCTTCCAAGATATAATCTCGATCTGCCGTCGTCAGTTTAGGATGGGAAATCTCCCCATCATACTCTGTATCCGTTGTCCCTACATATGTTTTACCATCCCGCGGTATTGCGAAGATCATTCGACCATCAGGTGTGTCAAAATAAACCGCCTGTTTCAATGGAAATGCGCTCTGGTCAAAAACAAGGTGAGCCCCTTTCGTGAGCTGCAGCGTTTTTCCCTTTTTAGATCCATCCAGCCCTCGTAATTCATCCACCCACGGACCGCCAGCGTTGACGACTTTTTTAGCCTGAACTTGATAAGTCTCTCCGCTGATTGTATCTTCCACAATTACTCCTTCAACTGAACCCGCATCGCTGTATAAGAAATCGATTACTTTGGCGTAATTGGTCGACAGCGCTCCATACTCTACCGCTTTCTTCATGACCTCAAGCGTTAACCGGGCATCATCTGTTTTGTATTCCACATAGAAGCCAGCTCCTTTTAACCCATCGCGTTTCACAAGCGGTTCCCGTTCGATCGTTTCCTCGGGGCTCAGCATCGTTCTCCGTTCACTTTTCTTAACACCTGCTAAATAATCATATACTCTCAATCCGATATTCGTAGTAAACGGGCCAAAGTTGCCTCCTTCGTGAAATGGCAGCATCATCCACTCTGGTGTGGTCACGTGGGGGCCATTTTCATAAACAATCTCACGTTCTTTCCCTACTTCAGCTACCATCTTCACCTCAAATTGTTTTAAGTAACGAAGCCCTCCGTGTACTAGTTTAGTCGAGCGGCTGGACGTACCAGCTGCGAAGTCCTGCATCTCCACAACTGCCGTTTTCATTCCGCGGCTGGCTGCATCCAATGCAATTCCTGCTCCGGTTATCCCCCCGCCGATTACAAGCAGATCCCATTGCTCACGATTGAGTTGTTCAAATTGATTCTTACGATGATAATTGGTGAATTTCTCCATACAATCGATCTCTCCTTCTACCCATTTCATTTCTAATGAGGCCGTCTGTTACGTTTATTCCCTGATAAAGGTTAAAATATGTGTGGAAATAGCGTACGTGATGAATAACTTTACTGTATTTCACAAAAAAAGAGACCACGAACATCTTTATAACTATTGTTATAAATTGCCGTGGTCTCTCCGTATCTCCGACCTCATCTATTAACTTACTTACTATCATAACAGATTTTCTGCGTTTGTAAAAGCAGAACGATATTATTTAAATACCCGCGCTGCCCCTACAGCTTTCTTCCATCCTTTGTAAAGATCCCGGCTTTCCTCTTCATTCATTTGCGGTTCGAAATCCTTTTCCATAGACCATTGTTTTGAAATTTCCTCTCGATCTTCCCAGAAATCTACTGCAAGACCCGCTAAATAAGCAGCCCCGAGAGCCGTTGTCTCATTGATTTTCGGGCGTTCCACAGGTACGTGTAAAAGATCGCTTTGAAACTGCATAAGCAAATCATTTTTAACAGCACCGCCATCAACTCGAAGTTTCTTCAAATCAATGTTAGAATCTTCGACCATGGCATCGACAACATCTTTGGTTTGATAAGCAAGAGATTCAAGTGTAGCCCGCACAAAGTGGGACTTTTTCGTTCCGCGCGTTAACCCAAAAACAGCTCCGCGCGCCTCACTATCCCAGTAGGGCGTACCTAATCCAACAAAAGCTGGAACAACATATACACCGTCCGTGGAGTTTACTTCTCCAGCAATACTTTCGCTTTGTTTGGAGGATTCAATCAACTGTAAACCATCACGAAGCCATTGAATAGCAGATCCTGAGACGAATATGCTCCCCTCGAGAGCATATTCTACTTTTCCATCCAGTCCCCATGCCAGTGTTGTCAACAGCCCATTATTCGAGCGAACAGCTTCATCTCCCGTATTCATCAGCATAAATCCGCCAGTACCATATGTGTTTTTGGCCATTCCTTTTTCAAAACATGCCTGACCAAATAGGGCAGCCTGCTGATCGCCTGCTATTCCGGCTATAGGAATGTTATTTCCGAAGAAATGATAATCAACCGTATGAGCATACACTTCCGAAGATGGCTTGACATCTGGAAGCATGCTCTTCGGCACACCTAAAATATCAAGCAGCTCCTCATCCCATTTTAGCTCATAAATGTTGTACAATAACGTTCTAGATGCATTCGAATAATCAGTAACGTGTTCCCCTTTTCCAGATAACTTATAAACAAGCCACGTATCTATGGTACCGAACATGAGGTCACCATTTTCAGCTTTTTCCCTTGCGCCATCAACATGGTCCAGTACCCATTTCACTTTTGTACCTGAGAAATAAGGATCTAACAGCAATCCGGTCTTATTGCGGAATGTATCATTATGTCCTTGTTCACGCAATTCATTACATATGTCCTGTGTCTGCCTCGATTGCCATACGATCGCCTTATGAATTGGTTTACCTGTGTGTCGATCCCAAATGACCGTCGTTTCCCGCTGATTCGTAATACCGATACCGGCAATTTGTTCGGCCTCGACATCGGCTTTTGTCAGAACATCGGCCATACAGGCTAGCACAGAGGTCCATATTTCATTAGCATCATGCTCGACCCAGCCCGGCTTCGGAAAATATTGTTCAAATTCCTTTTGTGCGGTTTCAACCACTTCCCCGTCGTGGTTAAATAGCATAGCACGTGAACTGGTGGTTCCTTGGTCAATCGACAAAATGTACTTTTCCATCATGATTCTCTCCTTTTCTTACAACCCAACCCTCAAAGCTCCCACAGATCTTTGCGGGAAGTGGTGACTGCTGATACACCCGAACGGATGGCCTCTTCCACTTCATCTCCAGTACGAATTAATCCACCGGCGATGATCGGCACGCCCAGCCGATCTTTTATTTCTTGTATCATTCCAGGCAGTATTCCAGGCAAAACTTCTACAAAATCCGGCTGAGCTTTCTTAATGATTTTAACATTATGATCAATGGCTTGACTGTCGATCAGAAACAGCCTTTGAACGGTTATTAGTCCATATTTTTTCGCTCGTTGAATAACAGAAGTACGTGTGGAAATCACGCCATCCGGGCGTACTTCCCTGCCAAGAAACTCCATCCCATATTCATCCGCTTTTAATCCTTGAATGAGATCAACATGAATCAAGATCCTTTTGCCCGCCTTCTGCCCTGCTTTGACCAGTTTCTTTAGCAGCCCGAGACGTGTGTCGAGCAGGATAATGTACTCTGTGTCAGACTTCAGCAGGTATTCAAAATCTTTCATGTGCTTAATTGCAGGTAAAACACGCTGGTTAATCATCAATGTTTTTCCACCTCAGTCTCCATGGGGTGGTTACGCTCATCCATTTCTTGCTTTGTATAAATAACCTTCATTGGATTTCCTCCTACAAATGAACCAGCAGGCACATCTTTATGAACAAGAGTGCCTGCTGATACAATCGCTCCATTACCAATCTGAACACCAGGAAGAATGGTGGAATTCGCTCCAATCATTACTTCGTCTCCAATAGATATATTACCTAAGCGATACTCCTTTATTAAATACTCATGGGCCAATATT
This sequence comes from Halobacillus hunanensis, assembly GCF_900166655.1. Taxonomy (GTDB): domain Bacteria; phylum Bacillota; class Bacilli; order Bacillales; family Halobacillaceae; genus Halobacillus_A; species Halobacillus_A hunanensis. Next base: position 164,750 of record NZ_FVZB01000006.1, read on the forward strand.
GTCGTATTATAGCCAATTACGGTATTCCGGCCAACTGATATTTTTTCCGGGAACATGATGTCCAGCATGACCATGAGGGCGAACGCCGTTTCATCTCCAACTTTCATACGCAAAAAGGTACGGTACATCCAATTCTTCACTTGTAAGAACGGCATATATCTGGCCAGTTGAATGACGATAAAATTTTTAACCACCTTAAAGAAAGGCACCGTCTTATAAATGTGCCACAAAGAATTGCCCTCATTTACCGGGTAACGCTGTGTTTTACGCATGACTTATCCTCCCGTTATCTTCAGTAAGTCCCTCATATTGGTGAGCATATAATCAGGTTCTAACGCATCAAGTATCTCTCTGCCTTTTACCGTCCAGGCTACACCGGCTGTTGCTGTCCCTGCATGCTGACCTGCTTCAATATCATGAGTGTTATCCCCCACCATAAGTGCCTCTGATGCTTGCGATCCGAGTGCTTTTAAAGCCTTTTCAATTGGCTCTGGATGCGGCTTGGCATGTGTCACATCATCAAGCGTTATGACCACATCAAACATGTGATCAAGACCTGTTAGTGCGAGGCCCATCTCAACGGTCTGGCGCATCTTAGTCGTTACGATTCCAAGACGAAATCCTTGTTCTTTTAAATTCTGAATTGTCTCCACCACGCCATCATACGCCGTTACATAATCGTCATGATGGCTCAAATTATGGGCACGATATGCATCGATCAATTCATCAACGCGTTCAGCATCAATCTGCTGCATACTATCTTTTAAAGGCGGCCCGATAAATTCGATGATTTCCTCCCGGCTGAATGGACGTTTGCCATATCGTTCAATAGTATGAATAAACGACGCAATAATCAGTTCATTTGTATCAATTAGTGTTCCATCTAAATCAAAAAGTATTGTACGTATGCTCATTAGTCGTTTCCTTTCTTTCTCGTTGTAACTTATTCCAGACAAATCCGACAGCAGCAGTAAGCACAATCGCTGTCAACAACCGAATAAGTAATAATGGCCAGACCGGGATCCCAAGCGGAATAAAGACGAGTGTATCCTCGACAACGGCATGGCAGGACACTAAAAATAATACTGCCAAATACATGTCTTTTTTAGAAACGCCATCTTCTTCTACAGCTTGAATCATCAGCCCCGCCCCATATGCGAGACCAATCGTAAGACCAGCCACGAGTGTCATCGATGTATTACGCTCCATTCCAAGAAAACGGATCGCCGGAGCCACCCAGCCAGAAAATCTAGTCAGCCAGCCGCTCTCCCGTAAATATTGCATTACGATCATTAACGGTATAACAATAAAAGCCAACTGGACAATTCCGATCAATGCTGTTTGCACACCATGCATTATAATCTCTGTCCACCCTTCAGGAACAGCCTGCTGCTCAGGAGCGAACCCATAAACCGCCTGCTCCTGTCCACCTTTCCAAAACAAATTAATCAGAAAAGCAGATACAAAGGCAAGACTTAGCCTGACACCTACTACAAACCACCAACTGACTCCCACCTTTTTCGCAACTGTAGATTCTATCAAAAGGTTATGTGAAAAAGACAGCATGACGGCTAGTATAAATACTTCTTTCACAGTAAAATCAAAGGAAATAATCGCAGCAATTCCAGCATATAAGTTCAGGAAATTTCCGAGCACAAGTGGAACTGCCGCCTCCCCGGAGAGACCAATCCACCCCATAATTGGTTCAAGCTTATTCATTGCCCACGGAAGGACTGGAGTGAACTGAAGAATCGTCACAATCAGAGTGACGGGGAAAATAACTTTTCCTAATGTCCATGTCAGTTGAAGACCTTTAGTTAGTCCACGCTTTAAGATGCCGTACATGCCTATGTCTCTCCTCTATTTTACTTTCTTTCCATTATAATATTTATCCGCTAAACCGGTCTTTCGACGATAAACCATAATCACAATGGCTAAAGCGATAAGGACAACAGAAATAAGCTGGGCTGTGCGAATTTCCCCAAACAAGTACAAGCTATCCATACGCATGCCTTCGATAAAGAAGCGTCCGAAAGAATACCAGATTACATAACTTAAGAACACTTCACCACGACGAGGATTAAATTTGTATCTTAAGATTAACAAGACTATAAATCCTCCAATGTTCCACAATGACTCATATAAAAAAGTAGGATGATACATTGTTCCACCGATACACATCTGCTGATTAATAAACTCAGGTAAGTATTGCATATAGTTGTTATAAAAGCTTTCCGTAACAGGACCACCATGAGCCTCCTGGTTCATAAAGTTGCCCCAACGGCCTATAGCCTGTCCTAATATAATGCTGGGGGCGGCAATGTCCGTCATCATCCAGAAAGACACACCCTTAAGCTTAGTATATAAATAAGCGGTCAAAACAGCGCCTATTAACGCTCCGTGAATCGCAATTCCGCCTTCCCATATCGCAAACACGTCCCACCACGGGCCGCCTACGTAACGGTCCCATTCAAACACAACATAATAAATACGTGCACATACGATCGCAGCAGGTATCGCATAGACCACGATATCTACCATATAATCTTTGTTTACCCCTAATCGTTCTGATTCTTTAGTTGCCAGCCATAAGCCAAGAAATGCGCCAGCTGCAATAATGACACCATACCAATAGACTGACAGGGGGCCTAGCTGTAAAAATACACGATCCAATGCTTCGGGTGTACAAGCCACAAGGTCACTCTCCCTTACTCATTATTCGATTGATCATCATCAATTACTTTTGTTAAACGCTCTGAAAATTCTTCCGCAGCGTTCACACCCATTCGTTTCAAACGGAAGTTCATCGCGGCCACTTCAATAATGACAGCTAAGTTACGTCCTGGACGAACCGGAATGGTCGCTTTAGGAATCTCAACATCCATAATTTTCATCGTCTCTTCTTCAAGGCCGAGGCGATCATACTGTTTGTTTTTATCCCATATTTCAAGATTGATCACAAGGGTAATACGCTTGAAACTCCTAACCGCACCCGCTCCGAACAAGGTCATAACATTAATAATACCCAGCCCTCGGATCTCAAGCAAGTGTTCAATCAGCGGGGGACTGTTTCCAATTAAACGGTCATAATCCTCTTGTCTAATCTCTACACTATCATCAGCGACGAGGCGATGCCCGCGCTTCACGAGTTCCAAGGCCGTTTCACTTTTACCGACTCCGCTTTGTCCAGTAATCAGTACTCCGATCCCATAGATATCGACCAACACCCCGTGAATCGCTGTGAAAGGGGCAAATTTTGTTTCCAAAAAATTAGTCAGCCGACTGATTACTCTTGTCGTTTTATAAGGGGAACGCATCAGTGGAACAGCCCCTTCCTTAGCAGCCACTGACAACTCTTCAGGAATATCCATGCCTCTCGTAATAACAATTCCCGGCGTAACATCCGTACACAATTGCTCAGCTCTGTCGCGACGTTGCTCATGTGTGAGGTCATTGAAATAAGAAAGCTCCGTTTTTCCTAACAGTTGTAACCTTCTTTTCGGGTAATATTTAAAGTATCCCGTCATTTCGATCCCCGGACGGGAAATATCACTCATATGTATTTCACGGTGAATACCGTCTTCTCCTGCCACAATCTCCAAGTTAAACTGCTCAAGTAAATGCTCCGTTCTAACCTTGTTCATAACCTTTACCTCCTGTGGAATAAATCATGCAGTCACTTCTCCTATTGTAGCACGTTTTTCAAGCTTAGAGAAAAAAGAGACCGGTCCGCCATAGAAAGCAGACCGGTCTATGTTTTTGCTATTATTCTTTAATAAAGCTGTTCAACACAAGGTTAATCAGTGAAATCAAAATGGCGGCCACAATCGTCATTCCGAAACTAGTGATTTCGAATGTACTTCCTAAGAAAGCATCTGTCATGGCTAACGTGATCGCATTAACAATAAATAAAAATAACCCAAGGGTTACGACTGTAATCGGTAAGGTTAACACCACCAGAATAGGGCGAACAATAGCGTTCAATGTCGATAGTATAAAGGCAGCCAGCAAGGCCCCTCCAAATCCATCGATCGATACCGAAGCAAACAAGGCGCCGACGATAATGATGGCGGCCGCATTCACCAAAATGTGTAATATCCAGCTTTTCATCCTCTATCCCTCACTTCTAGCAGCAGGATTTACAAACGAGGATTCTTAATCGTCACAGATCCCGTTTTTGTTTCTGCTTCTAAATGATACGCATCTTCATACTCTTCATGTGCTTCGAATTGAAGCTCTTTATTCATGACTTCCTTTTTATTATTCAAAATTTTGTAATTGTCGAGCTCACAATTCAAACTTCCAACAGAAGATTTCATTTTGCCGTCTATACGTTTATGAGGCGGCAGTGTCAATGTGATGCTTCCTCTTACAGTTTTGAAAAAACCGGTATGCGCATGCCCGCCGCTGTTCGTTACATGAATCGCCCCTGAAATCGTAGCAGCGTCATTTTTTCCGAACTGGCCATAAAGCGTCATACTGCCATGGATGGTTTCCGTTTCACACGTTTCAAACTTACTGTCCGTCACGGTAATAGAACCATTACCTGTTGAAAGTTTACTCGCTTCCCCTTGAGCTCCTTTTAACTGGATAGATCCATTTGCAGTTTTTAAATGAAAATGAGTCGCATTAATCGATGTAGACGTCACAGATCCATTTGATATTTTAACTTTAATAAACTCATATTCACTTTCCGGTACATAAAGTTTTATGGAAGCTTTCACTTTTTTAGATGGGCACGATATCCGCAGAATCTCCTGGCCAACTTCAAACTGATTGTCTGTCTGAAATCTGGACCTGGCTTCCTCTTCACTTTCAACTTGATACACTTTCACTTGATATTCAGCACGAACACGGTCTTCTTGCCACGGTAGAATGTCAAGCGATCCGTTGGCAATCGATGCATCAATATCGTGAAAAGATGTCGCATCCGTTTCAAATTCATGTTTGAATTCAACAGACTCTCCAAACGATAAATCAAAGTCTGTATTTTTTATTTTATCAACAGCTTCACCGATAAAATCCTTGAAGCCATATTTCTTTTTTGAGGATTTCGTATTTGAATCCTTTTCTTCAATAGCAGTCAGCAGCTTAGCTCCTTCTTCTGCAGAAATGGTACCTTTTTCAATCATCGTAAGAATTCTCATGCGTTCTTCATTCATGATCTAATCGCTCCTTTTCTTTAAGCCTTCCCCATTTAGAAGAGTTGAAAACTAAAAAAGCACCTTAAAGACAATACTGTCATCTAAGGTGCTTAAGAACATTAAGTGAACTTCCATTTATAAAAACGTTCTAACTTCAATCGTGCTGTCTGTTCTGACTTCTTATCATGGTTATCAATTAAGCTCATCATGCCATCAGCCTGGGATAAATGCGCCTGAATCGCCGCCAGCTTCTGCTCCCAATAAGGTTCAATATCCAAAATATAATCTGGTTCTCCGAGATCTTCCTCATGATGGTTGGAAATGGCATGCATCCATACTTCAGGCCGTAACGACTCATCCATTTGACCGACAGCAGAAACTGCTGCCGCTGCCAGGGCATCATGATCAGGGTGAACAGCATAACCTGGATAGTGTGTAATGACGAGGCTGGGCTGCAAGGCTTTCAACCTTTTCAACAAGTAGTCAGCTACCTCTTCCCGCGGTTCAAATTCTAATGTCTTGTCCCGATATCCCAGCAGTTCAACATCAATATCCAACCGCCTTGCAGCTTCAGTTAATTCCTGCTTTCGATAAGAAGATAATGTTTCCCGGTTCGCGAATACCGGACTTCCCATATTTCTGCCCATTTCACCAAGCGTTCCACATAGATAGGTGACGGGAATCCCTTCAGCCCTAAATTTAGAAATGGTACCAGAGGCACCGAATGATTCATCATCTGGATGAGGAAAAATAACGACAACATGCTGATTACTCATGAACATCCGCCTCATGAGAAAAAGGAGTTTCACTAATTTCCAGAGCAACCATTAGGCGCCCTTCCCGGTCATGGCCCGCCATCAACAGTCGCCCTTTATCATCGATTTCAAAGTCGGTCACTCCCTCAGCATAAACCCAGCCAAGGTCCAGTTTTAGCCCAACCCGATAAGAACCTCCTGTGCTGACAATCTTACCGTGCTGGTACGAAACGTGCGCATTTCTAATAAACGCCCCCACATTGTATGCTTTCTCATCAAAATGGCTGGCATAGGCCCCATTCGTTGTTTCTAAATGTACATATACATCTTGATTCGCTAATTCATTGATCTTTTCCTGAACAACCGTTTGTTCGATCGCTTTCATCCCAAAATTCCTCCCGTTAAAACGTCTCTTGTTTAACGATACTTAATTACGATCGAACCGTCAAAACATCTACTTATTTTAATACTTTTTCTTTTGACTTCAGTTTGTCTTCCATTCGATTTCTGTCCCGTTGAAGAATAGGCTTTAAGTACTTACCAGTGTAAGAATCCGCATGTTCGGCGACTTTTTCCGGCGTTCCCGTCGCAATAATCTGCCCACCTTTTTCTCCACCTTCAGGACCGAGATCGATAATGTGATCAGCTTCCTTAATTACATCCAAATTGTGCTCGATAATTAATACAGAGTCTCCGTTATCGACCAGTCGTTGAAGCACCTTTAGCAATCGTGAAATGTCATCTACATGCAAACCTGTGGTTGGTTCATCCAGAATATAAAAGGACTTTCCATTGGAACGGCGATGTAGCTCACTGGCAAGTTTCACACGTTGTGCCTCTCCTCCAGATAGAGTGGTTGCTGGTTGTCCGAGTTTAACGTAGTCTAACCCAACATCAGCTACAGTCTGCAGTTTCCGGCTGATCTTAGGAATGTTTGCAAAGAAATCAAGAGATTCTTCGATCGTCATTCCCAACACATCAGCAATACTTTTCCCTTTATATTTTACTTCCAGCGTTTCACGATTATAGCGTTTCCCGTCACACACTTCACATGGTACGTAAACATCAGGTAAAAAGTGCATTTCAATTTTTATAATTCCGTCCCCGCGACAAGCTTCACAACGACCGCCTTTTACGTTAAAGCTAAAACGTCCCTTTTTATAGCCGCGGATTTTTGCTTCATTCGTCTGAGCAAATACATCACGGATATTATCGAACACACCTGTGTACGTAGCCGGGTTAGAGCGGGGGGTACGCCCAATCGGTGACTGGTCGATATCAATCACTTTCTCCAGCATATCGATTCCTTCAATTTCTTTATGCTTCCCAGGCTTTTGTTTGCTGCTATGGAGCCTTTTCGACAGTGACTTGTACAGAATTTCATTGATTAATGTGCTTTTACCAGAACCCGAGACGCCCGTAACAGCGGTCAATAAGCCGAGCGGTATTTTTGCATTTACCTTTTTCAAGTTGTTCTCTTCAGCCTGCTTGATTTTAAGATAACGCCCGTCGGATTTGCGCCGTTTTGTTGGTAACGGGATGAATTTCTCCCCTGATAAATACTGTCCTGTCAGCGACTCTCCATTACGCATTACTTGCTGCGGTGTTCCCTCGGCTACAATTTCTCCTCCGTGGGTGCCTGCTCCTGGTCCGATATCAATTAAATAATCAGCAGCAAGCATCGTGTCTTCGTCATGCTCCACAACGATCAGCGTATTATCTAAATCTCTCATTCGCTTTAAGGTAGTAATCAGTCGATCATTGTCACGTTGATGTAAACCGATCGAAGGTTCGTCCAGTACATATAGGACTCCGGTTAACGCTGAACCGATTTGTGTGGCCAGCCGGATTCGCTGCGCTTCCCCGCCAGACAAAGTGCCGGCAGATCTGGAAAGCGTTAAATAATCAAGTCCCACGTTGGCAAGAAAACTTAAACGCTCACAAATTTCCTTAAGAATCATTCGAGCAATAGTTTTTTCTTTCTCCGTTAATTCCAGTGATTCAAAGAATTGCTTTGCTTCCACTACAGAAAAATCTGTTGTACGCCCAATGTGCTCACCATTAATCAGGACAGCCAGTGCTTCTTCATTCAGACGATTCCCCTTACATTTTGGGCATGGCTTCTGGGTCATGTACTTTTCCATTTGCTCGCGAATAAAATCCGAACCCGTTTCACGGTACCTTCTGGAAATATTCGGAACAACTCCTTCAAAGTAAATCTCATTTTCCCGTACTTTTCCAAAGTCATTTTCATAGCGGAAAAAGATTTTTTCTTTGCCACTGCCATACAACACGCGATCCATTTGTTCCTTAGGCAAATCCTTAACAGGTTTATCTAAGTCAATTTGGTAATGTTGCGCGACACTTTTCAACAGCTGAGGATAGTATTGAGAACTTGTCGGCTCCCACGCTGCTATTGCGTGTTCCTTCAATGTCCTGTTCCAGTCAGGAATTACTAAGTCAATGTCCACTTCTAGCTTCGTTCCAAGTCCATCACAGCGATTACATGCACCAAATGGACTGTTGAATGAAAACATACGTGGTTCCAGTTCACTTACCGAGAAGCCGCATATCGGGCAGGCGTGATGCTCGCTGAATGTCATTTCCTCCCCGTCGATCACATCGATCAACACGTGGCCGCCGCCAAGGTTAAGAGCCGTTTCGAGTGAATCAGAAAGCCGCCCCTCAACGCCTTCTTTAACGACTACCCGATCCACAACGACTTCTATAGAGTGCTTTTTATTTTTCTCAAGATTAAACTCTTCGGTGATTTCCCGCATTTCTCCATCAACCCGCAAGCGGACATAGCCCTCTTTCTGCAGCTGATCAAAGACTTTAACATGTTGTCCCTTACGACCTGATATTACAGGAGCCAGAACTTGCAGTTTCGTTCGTTCAGGATGTTCCATAATCTGATCAACCATTTGCTGCACAGTTTGTGAGTCAATTTCTATCCCGTGATTTGGACAAGTGGGCCGTCCTATCCTCGCAAACAGCAAACGGAGATAATCAAAGATTTCTGTTACCGTTCCAACTGTAGAACGGGGGTTTCGGCTTGTAGTTTTTTGATCAATCGAAATGGCTGGAGACAATCCTTCAATAGAATCTACATCAGGCTTGTCCATCTGCCCAAGAAACTGACGGGCATAAGCACTCAATGACTCTACATACCGACGCTGCCCTTCCGCATAGATTGTGTCAAAGGCAAGGGATGACTTCCCCGAGCCGGAAAGACCCGTCATGACCACAAGCTTATTCTTTGGAACATCAATGTCAATGTTTTTTAAATTGTGAGCTCTTGCTCCCTTGATACTGATATTTTTACTGGCCATAAGCCATCATCCTTCCGCTTTTAGTTCCAAAATGATATCACGAAGCTCAGCCGCTCTCTCAAAGTCAAGGTCCTTAGCTGCCTGTTTCATTTCTGTCTCTAAATTATCAACCAACTCGGCACGTTCTTTCTTTGTCATTTCTGAAGGTTTTTTCTCTGTCCCATAGGTCGTGGTGTCTTCAGCAACTTTACTGACTTGAATCACATCACGGATTTGTTTATTGATCGTTTTTGGAGTAATACCATGTTGTTTATTGTAAGCAATTTGCTTTTCACGCCGACGATACGTTTCATCAATCGCATATTGCATGGATTTAGTAATTTTATCGGCATACATGACAACCCGGCCATTTTCGTTACGGGCTGCACGGCCAATCGTTTGGATTAGAGAACGATCTGAGCGTAAGAATCCTTCTTTATCCGCATCCAATATCGTAACCAGTGATACCTCAGGAATATCAAGACCTTCCCGCAGCAAGTTAATGCCTACAAGAACATCATATTTACCAAGCCTCAGGTCTCTTATAATTTCAATTCGCTCAAATGTTTTAATTTCCGAATGGAGATAGGCAACCTTTATCCCTAAATCCTTCAAGTAGTCAGTAAGATCTTCAGACATTTTTTTCGTTAACGTTGTAACAAGCACCCGTTCATTACGTTCACTGCGCATGTTAATTTCGCCAACTAAATCATCAATCTGACCATGAATCGGACGCACTTCAATTTCAGGATCAAGCAGCCCTGTCGGTCGAATGATCTGCTCGGTTAACTTTTCAGTATGATTCAGCTCATAATCTCCTGGCGTAGCGGATACATACGTAATCAAATTAATATGCTTCTCAAATTCACCAAACGTCAACGGACGATTATCCAGAGCTGAAGGTAGTCGAAAGCCATGATCCACAAGCACCTGCTTACGTGCCCGGTCCCCATTGTACATACCGCGAATTTGCGGAAGCATTACATGAGACTCGTCCGCCATGATGAGAAAGTCATCTGGAAAATAATCAAGCAGTGTATAAGGCATGGCTCCTTCTTCCCTGAACGTTAGATGGCGGGAGTAGTTCTCGATTCCAGAACAGAATCCCATTTCATTCATCATCTCTAAATCGTAATTGGTCCGTTGTTCAAGCCGCTGCGCTTCCAACAGTTTATTTTGGTCTTTGAGCTCTTTCACTCTTGCATGCATTTCTTTTTCTATATTTTCGATCGCCTTTTTTAACTTTTGCTCACGGGTTACGAAGTGAGAGGCTGGGAAAATGGCAACATGTTCACGTTCCCCGACAATTTCCCCTGTCAGCACATCAATTTCACGAATACGATCGATTTCATCACCAAAGAATTCAACCCGGATGGCATGCTCTTCTTTTGAGGCTGGAATAATCTCAACAGAGTCTCCTCTGACCCGAAACGTTCCACGCTGGAAGTCAATATCATTGCGGGCATATTGAATATCGACAAGAAATCTGAGCAGTTCATCCCGATCCCGTTCCATACCTTGACGAATAGACAGAACCTGACTGCTGTATTCTTCCGGAGAACCTAAACCGTATATACACGAAACACTTGCTACAATAATGACATCGTTTCTCTCAAACAAAGAAGTCGTTGCCGAATGACGCAGCTTGTCAATTTCATCATTGATATTAGAATCTTTCTCAATAAATGTATCGGTCTGGGGTACATAAGCTTCCGGCTGGTAGTAATCATAGAAACTTACAAAGTACTCTACCGCATTGTTAGGGAAAAATTCCTTAAACTCACTGTATAATTGACCTGCCAATGTCTTATTATGAGCAATGATTAACGTTGGTTTATTCACCTGCTGAATTACATTGGACATTGTAAATGTTTTACCCGTACCTGTTGCACCGAGCAAGGTTTGGTGCTTTTCTCCACGCTCGATTCCATCCACGAGTTCCTGGATGGCTTTTGGCTGATCGCCTTGTGGCTTATAATCAGATACTAATTCGAATCGATTCTCCCTTTCCATGTGGACAACCTCCGTTCATACGCTATTCATCAATAGTCTACCACAATAGTTTACCATTCTAACATAAAACGAACAAACATTCGGTTTATTTTTTTGCAATAAGAGGTCATTGGCATTAACAGCTAGTGAATTGCACAAACACATCACCGAATTGCATTTTTGAACAAATTGCGTATTTACCGTTTTTATTTCACATTTACTCAAAGAGCTCAAAAAATCTCACTACACAATACGGTAGTGAGATTAAATGTTCATGTTCTATTATTGATGGGACTGATCGTATTGATTCACTTCAAACAAGTCAATCAATTCAATATCCTCATGTTTATCTTTAAACCAACGCAGTGAGAAATCATTTTTAAACAGCACAAGTGGATTTCCTTCTCGGTCAACGGCAAGCATATTACGTTCATCGAACATGGCTTCATCTACTTGGTCTTCCGGGATCCAGCGAGGAATCCTCTCACCCATAGATGTTAACTCCACTTCGACATTGTACTCATTTTTCATCCGATATTCAAATACTTCATACTGAAGCTCTCCAACGGCTCCAATAATATAGTCTTCGAATCGATAACGCTTGAATAACTGAATAGCTCCTTCTTGCACAAGCTGCTCCAATCCTTTTTTAAACTGCTTCGACTTCATGACGTTCTTGGCCGTCACTTTTTTGAAAAGCTCAGGCGGGAACTGCGGAAGTTCATCGTATTCGAAGTTTTGTTTTCCGGTCACGATCGTATCGCCAATCCGGTAAATGTTTGGATCATAAATTCCGATTATATCCCCGGCGTACCCTTCTTCTACCGTACCTCGTGAGGAAGCGACAAACTGTTGCGACTGGGCAAGCTTGAAAGTCTTCCCTGTTCTTGACAGCGTCACATTCATTCCTCGTTCAAATTTTCCTGAACATATTCGAACAAATGCTATTCGATCCCGGTGCTGCGGATTCATATTGGCTTGGATTTTGAAAACGAACCCAGAGAACTCTTCATGATCTGGTGACACGATCCCTTCTGTGGATCGACGGGGTGCTGGTTCAGGAGCGAAGTCGATAAAGGTATTGAAAAACGTTTCCACACCAAATGGCGCAAGCGCACTCCCGAAGAAGACAGGTGTCTGATCACCCTTCATTACTTTTTCCAAATCAAAACCATCTCCAGCTTCATCTACGAGCATCATCTCATCTTCTGCTTCTTGATAAGTCGGATTTTCGGTTAACTCTTTATGACGATCAAGTTGATCGTACGGGATATACGTCTCTTCCTCGTTCCCTGTGAATTGTACAAACTGCTCGTTGTGACGATCAAACACACCTAAGAAACGCTTGCCCATGCCTGCAGGCCATGTCATCGGATACGTTTCGATATTCAAGGTTGTTTCAATCTCCTCCATTAATTCGAGAGGTTCACGGCCTTCGCGGTCCATTTTGTTGATAAATGTAAAAATCGGAATGCCACGCATCTTACATACTTTGAAAAGTTTAAGAGTTTGAGCCTCTATTCCCTTCGTACCGTCAATAACCATGACAACACTATCGACCGCCGTTAACGTTCTGTACGTATCTTCACTGAAATCTTCGTGACCAGGTGTATCCAGAATATTAACCTGATAGTCTTTATAAGGAAAGTTCATAACACTTGAAGTAACAGAGATTCCACGTTGCTTTTCAATTTCCATCCAATCAGATGTGGCAAACTTGCCCGATTTCTTCCCTTTAACTGTCCCTGCTGAACGAATCAAGTTACCAAATAACAGCATCTTTTCAGTTATCGTTGTTTTCCCTGCATCAGGGTGAGATATAATCGCAAATGTGCGACGTTTCTTCATTTCATTCTTTATCGTCATCGTGATATCCTCCAAATCGTAGTATCTTTCATTCTATATGCTTCAGGCAGGATATACGTATCACATTGGCCTCTTCACTCCATACAAAAACCGCTCACCCGAAGCAAGCGGTCTTCTGAATTTGTCTTACTCCATACACTTGAAAGTAGCACAACCCACCCATAAAATCAATCCTGGAATTCACTTCCACCTCAGGTCATCCAAAAATTGGATGACCTGAGGTGGAATAAAATGGATCATAACAAGAAATAGTGAGTCGGGGAAGAAATGTTACCCCTTATCCTGTTATACTATAAAAAAAGATAGTTAGGATGCCATTTTATGCAGTCATACCTTTTACAACCTAATGATATTAAGAAAATAACTGGTGCCACGTTTTATGAACGGGGCAAAGACTACTACAATAAAGGGAAAGTGTACGGCCTTTCACACAATAGCGCTATCAGATCGTGGCGTGCAGTAGTAACGGGTACTCATGACTATGAAGTACGCGTTTTCTTTTTTGAGGACGATGACCTGGAAGCAACTTGCGAATGTCCTGCTTATGATTCCTATTATAGCTGTAAGCACATCGCAGCCGTACTGTTAGCGATTCGTGAGCAAGCCATTGTGCAAGCAGCACCTAAAGCAAAGAACACTTCAGCATCAAGGGAACCAATTTCCTCCATGAGTCACGATCGATTATTCGCGAAACGACTCTCAGAGGTATTTCGTAACCGACAGGAAAACAGGCATGCACGATCCGTTAAACGACCATTGCAAATCCAATATTTCCTGCATGTTCAATCCCTATTAGGAAGTAAAAGCCTTGGAATTGAACTTAAGCTTGGGGAAAGCTATTCATACGTTATTAAAGATATTCGTCAGCTTCTCCATCATGTGCAGCGAGAAGAACCTTATAAAATTTCTAAAAAGTTCAGCTATGACCCAGCTGAGCATTATTTTACGGACAACGATGAGCAAATTTTTAACTCACTCTCTAAAGCCTATGAACAAGAACTTTTTTATGACCGTCACTGGAATAGCGGGGAACAGAAAATATTAGCCCTTCCCCCTTCCCTCGCGCCAAACTTACTTCAAATGCTTGTAGCAGCAGATTGTGAAGTCATCGAACGGGGAGAAAAAGTTGGTTCTTTACAAGTTGAAAAAGAATTCCCCGAGCTTTCCTTTTATATTTCTGAAGAGCGAGGAAGCTATCACATGCACATGAACCAGCTTAAAACCTTTGAATATGTGAAAGAGTATCACATGCTCTATAAACAGGCTTGCTTTTATCTTCTTGATCAAACAAAAGAAGAGGTTGTCCAAACTTTACACGCTCTTCTTCCTTACAATTCAAACGGAAACCATACAGTTGGCCAGGCGGATATGGAAGGAATCGTATCGTATGTCCTGCCAGAGCTCGAATCAATTGCTCACGTCCAATTAAACAAGACTGCCCAGGAAAAAATAATCCAGGAAGAACTCAAGCCTAAAGCTTACCTCGACTTTGCAGACTGGGCCCTTACCGTTGATGTCCAATTTCATTACGGTGAACATATGATCCAGCCTTTTAAGCAATCGCATGATACAAACCAAGTAATCGTTCAACGTGATAGCGATACAGAACAGGCCATCATCCAAATCATTGAGCAAGCCGAATTTAAATTTGACGGCGAAACCGTTTATATTGAGGAGGAAGAGGAGCTTGAAGAGTTTATGAGTGTCTATCTTCCAAGATTGAGAGATCTGGCAGAAGTGTACACCTCTTCTTCAGTACGCTCCTTACTCGACGACCAGCATCGTGAGTTGATTCCCTCCGTACAAATCGAAGAGGATGGCAGCTGGCTTGATATTCGTTTTGGAATAGAAGGGATATCAGATGATGATGTCACCGCTGCACTAAAAGCCGCCATCGAACGAAAGAAATATTACCGCTTGTCTGACGGTGCCTTTTTGTCTCTTTCATCCGATTCTTTTGAGCGCTTTCAAAGACTGGCAGATGAACTTGACTTAACGACCACCGATATTGAAGATCACTCATTACAAGTAGCTAAAGTGCGCAGCCTTCAAGTTGACGAAGCTCTTCAGCTTGAAGCCAAGGAACGGAATGAGCGTTTCGATCAACTCGTTCAGCGACTGCGCTCGCCTCAGTCACTTATGATTAATCCGCCTGACCAATTAGAAGCGGACCTTCGCACTTACCAGCTGACCGGATTTCGCTGGCTGAAGACACTGGCTTCCTATGGATTAGGCGGTGTATTAGCTGACGATATGGGGTTAGGAAAAACAATCCAGAGTATCGCCTTTCTTCTTTATGAAAAGGAAGCACAGCTCATGGACGATCCCGCTTTAATTGTTGCACCCGCTTCTCTTGTCTATAATTGGAAAAAGGAATTTGAGAAGTTTTCTCCATCGTTATCTGTTCAAGTCATTACGGGAGATCCTCTCACGAGAAAGGAACAAATTGAACAAAGTATGGCTGATGTGCTCATCACCTCGTATCCTTTACTAAGACAGGATGCACCAGCTTATAAACAAAGAACTTTCCACGCCATGATCTTAGACGAAGCTCAGGCGATAAAGAATGAGGCTACGAAAACAGCCCAGGCTGTGCGAGGTCTCCAGGCAAAGCACCGTTTCGCCTTAAGCGGAACACCAATCGAGAATTCCTTGCATGAACTATGGTCCTTATTTCGTACGATTATGCCAGGCTTTTATTCAAGCAAAAAGAAGTTTCTTCAAATGAAACCAGAGAAAATAGCCCGCATGACGCGGCCATTCATTTTAAGAAGGATGAAAAATGAGGTGTTGGAAGAACTTCCAGATAAGATTGAGACCGTGCAGTATTCCGAACTGACACGGCCGCAAAAAGAAGTCTATTTAGCTTATTTGGAAAAAATCCAATCCGATATGCAAAAGACCATTGCCCAAAAAGGATTCCAGCGTGGTAAATTGGAAATCCTGGCCGGGCTGACACGCCTGCGCCAAATTTGCTGCCATCCCTCTTTATTCCTGGAAAACTATGAAGGAGAATCAGGCAAGCTCGAGCAGCTTAAAGAACTTGTTGCCGAACTAAAAAGCGGGGACCATCGTATCCTTATTTTCTCCCAATTCTCAAGCATGCTTAAAATTCTTCATCAAGAACTGACCGAAACAGGACTGGACGCTTTTTACCTGGACGGTCAAACGAAAAGTGAGCAGCGCGTAGAAATGGTTGAGCGATTCAACGCGGGAGAAAAAGATGCTTTCCTCATTTCCCTAAAAGCTGGAGGTACAGGCTTAAACCTTACAGGCGCAGATACAGTCATCCTCTATGATTTATGGTGGAACCCGGCGATTGAGGAACAAGCGGCTGGCCGGGCCCATCGAATAGGACAAGAAAAAGTCGTCCAGGTGATCCGGATGATTTCTGAAGGGACAATTGAAGAACGTATCCACCAACTTCAGCAAAAGAAACGTGATTTAGTTGACCAAATTATCCAGCCGGGTGAATCCATGCTCACATCACTAAGTGAAAAAGAAATCCGCGAACTGTTTCAATAATGAACATGCCGATTTTATAAGTTGACATAAAAGCTGGCTCCGTAAGTCCCAAACTTATTCGGAGCCAGCTTTTTCTCATCATAAAAACGCTGTGAAAGATTACCTCTCACAGCGCCGGCTTATGCTATTCCTTTTTTATCTAACTTGAACCAATATCCACCGAGAATACTGCCGCCGATTACTGTAGTAACGGTAGAAATGATCATATGAAGCGAGGAAGCAATGACTACATTTCCTGTCACTACAATAATAAACCCTACGACAGCATTGGACAAAATCGAAATCAAATACAACCATGATAAGGTTACATGGTATTTAAATTTAGATGCATAGATAACAAACCAGATGGCCGCAACAAATATGACCACTGTAGCTACCCAGTGAAGGGAATAAATCATATTAGCAATGGATTCACTTCTGATTAGGTACTCCATAGCCGGAATGTCCAATAGTACATTACTCGCCGCACTATGTTTAAAGAATGCTCCTAATATGATTTGTATCATATATATGGAAAACCCAATTAAAAAAGCGCGGTAACTCATGCTCACCGTCGACCAGCTCACCTTATCCAGTTCAACTTTATCGTTATGAAGACTGTAGCTGAGCAGAACTAAGATCAGTAAGAGCACCTGACTGAATGTCACATCAAGAGTCGTGAACCCAGGAGGTGTACCCAGTAAAACATTGAAGCCGCCGATCAATGATTGAAAGACCAGCATACCAAGACTCATGACTGCCAAAATCAAAACAGAACGTCTTTCCCGATGCTTTGCAATGGCTCCCACGGCATTAACAAACGTCAGCATAGCTAATAACGGCACCATTAAGCGATGGGAATATTCGATGATCACGTGATAATTTGTAATATCCGGAATGACTGAACCATTACATAACGGCCATGTCGTTCCGCAAGCATCACCAGAATCCGTCGCTACAACCAGATTTCCAAGGATGAGCGCAAGAAAAGTGATGAATGTAGTTAAAATGGAGAATTTCTTCATCGTCTTACCCTTTCTCTATTGAAAATATATTGAGTAATAAATGTCCTATCTATCAAATCATATCATGAAACAGCCTGAAACAAGAGCACAATGTGTACACATCCCCATGAAATTTTTGTGAACGCGCTCCTTCTCTTAGCCTGTTGCTGAGAGAAAGCTGAAAAAAACTCTTACTTACACATACCTATTTACCCATTTATAAATGGTATCTTGTTTAGTCTCAAATGGAACAGGGAATGAGTCAATTTCATAATGGCCTTTTTATAAAAGATTAATACTGAAGATCACTTTCCATTCGTCTTGCTCAGCAAACAGCCTCGTTAATAGGTGGGAGAAGAGTGTTTTATCAAAAGAAAATCCGAACTAAGTAAAAACTAACGTGGGTGCAAAATAACCGCTACGAAAATATACTTCGCTTTCCGCGGGCGGCTGTTGAGCCTTCTTGTGCTAGCGCACTTCGAGGTATCACCTAGGCCTTTCCTCCCGCAGGAGTCTGCGTATATTTTCTCCGCTCAAACAGCACATAGGTACGTTTTTCACTTAAGACGTTTAGTTATGTCTCTTCCTCATTTGGTGTAGGCACCTGTCCAATAGCGCCAAAACCGAACGACCCCCACATCCTGTGGGGCCACGGAAAGCGAGCTATTTCCTCGACCACCTTCTTCTCATCAAGATGATGGAACGGCTGAATTTAAAAACAGTAATTTCAAAATGTCTATTTGTCTAGACTTGGGGAATGCCTCCTTTTTACCTACCAAACCCCTTGTCGTACAAAGGCTGGGAATTATGAAATTGATTCAGATGCAAAGCTTGAAAGGAGCGAATTGTAAATGAATTACCAGGCTTATGTTTTTGATGCCTATGGAACTTTGTTTGATGTGCATTCCGTGAAAGATGCAATACACCGCTGTTATCCTGAGAAAGGACCCGATATAAGTAAAGCCTGGCGAGACCGCCAAATTCATTATTGTATGATTCGCCAGCTTATTCAAGGTTATCGTCCCTTTGATCTGGTTACAAAATGGGCCCTAACAGATGCCCTGGCCGCGAATGATGCAAACTATAATGAGGAAACGATTGAGTATCTTATGAACCAATATCAACATCTGAAGCCTTACAATGAGGTCTCCCAGCTGGCTGAGAATAACCTGCATAGAGAATTGACGATATTCTCTAATGGAACACGTTCTATGCTGCAGCCTTTACTAGAGAATAATCAACTTACGAATAGCTTCTCTCTTATTAGTGCAGATGATCCAAAGATTTATAAACCGCACCCTGATGCTTATCGTTTTGCTCAAGAGAAACTGGACCAGGAAAAGGAAGACATTCTTTTCTTCTCCAGTAACCCTTGGGACATTGCCGGCGCTGCACAGTACGGTTTTCATACGGCCTGGATAAATCGTAATCAGGCTAAGTGGCCTGAACTTGGGCTGCAGCCGAACCATACGCTAAAGGATCTTTCACATATACCAGACAAGAGTTCATAAAAGGATGGCTTCGGACCAAGCACGACACAGGTCCGAAGCCATCCTTTAATTTTCCTTGATATCCTGATAAAAACAAATCGTATCCTTCCCACGTTGTTTACCATAGTACAACGCCTAATCAGCGCGGCGAAACAATTCACTTTTCGTACCAGCATCAACCGGGTAACAAGAAACACCAATCGAGAAAGATGAATATACACGCTGCTCTCCAACTTGATAAGGTTTTCTTAACTCGTTCAAAAGCCACCCGGTCTTCTTCCTAGCTTCCTCTACATTAGCTACTCCCGTAAATAAGATAGCAAATTCATCCCCGCCAATTCTGGCAATCATATCATCCTCTGACCGTAAATAATCTAGACGTTTGCCTATCATCTTCAGAAAATCGTCCCCTATATCATGACCATAACTGTCATTAATGTGTTTAAAACCATCCCCGTCCAAATAAAGCAGGGCAAAGGGTTCATTTCTCAACAACACGCTGTCTAAAAGATCCTCGAACATACGGCGATTCGGCAAATCTGTTAAGAAGTCATAAAAAGCATAGCTCTTCAACCTTTCTTCATAGCTGATCTGCCCTGAAATATCACGGCACACAACTACAACATGAGTTACCCTGTTTTGCTCGTCAAGGACGGGGGTTCCCCGCACTTCAAACCACACCCATTCCTGATCTTTTCTTAGAAAACGAAGTTTAAGAGTAAATGACTGGGCAAACTGATTACATGTTCTAAATCGATATTCCAATAGTTCCATTTCATGAGGATGAACAAATTTTGATACTTTCTCCCTGTTTGTACGAATAGGGTCAAAACCGAAAAAGCCAAGATTTGAAGGGGACCCATAAAGAATAGTTCCATATGGATTGAAAACAAATATGAGATCCTGCGAATGGTCGGCAATTAATTTAAATTTAGCTTCGCTTTGTTTCAAGGCACTAACAGCCTGTTCCTTGTCGGTAATATCTTCTAGAATAGCATACATTCCAGCCTTCCCTTGACCAGTCAAGATGGGGGCAAGGAATACGTTTACAATTTTCTCTTGATGATTAAATACCAAGCGCGTTTGAAACCTCGTTTTCTCCTTAGAAAAACTGTCTTTAATATTTTCATTAACGGCAGATGCCTCTTCCTCATGTACCCATTTGGTCAGTGGGGAATGAAGCAGCTCACCTTCAGTTGTATTAAGCAAATGTAACACCGCAGGATTTATCTTAGTAATAATGCCTTTTAACGTTAATGTAACGACCGGGTATGGGTTGAATTTAAATAACGACTCGTACTTAGTACGGCTCGCTTTCAAATTCTGGTTCATAACCTTTTGCTCACTAATATTTCTAATAATTGAACTAACCCCAATCACATGCCCTCTTGCCCCATAAATAGGGGAAACCGTCACTGACACATCTACCCAGTTGCCATTTTTATGACGCCGCTTTGTTTCATATCCCGAAATATGTTCCCGCCGGACTGCTTTTTCGATTAACTCGTCAGCTTCCTTTTTTAATGATGGAGGAACAAAGGGAAACCTGGTTTGCTGCAACTCCTCCTTTGAAAAACCGTACATTTTTTCAAAGGCAGGATTAGCTTCAAGGATTACTCCGTTAACATCAACAATTAAGATAGCATCCGCCGTATTTTCTAATAAAGAATGGTAAACGGCAGATACCGTATCCAGCTCATGTTCCTTTTTAGCAAGTTCAGTGATATCACGAGTAATGGCTAGAACCTGCACAACATCGCCTTTTGCATTTTTAAAGGGAGTCAGGAGGGTTTCTCCGTAAAACTCCTTCCCATGAATATCTATCGTATCTCTGTATGATAGGGGTTCAGCCGTTTCTACGACCTTTTGATAGTACCTTTTTATGTATGCAGCACTTTCTTGATCCAACATCTCTTCAATCTGCTTTCCTTTCCAAATGGATCGATTTAATTGATAACATTGCTCAGAAGTATGATTAATATATAAATAGCGAAAACTATCATAATTTTCAACTTCCATGAGGAATACAAAATCTGACATGCCCTCCATAAGTACACGTAAAACTTCCCTCTCTGTACTTTGAAAAGCCACTTGTAAGCTGATCTCCTCAGGTGAACCTTTTGTGTTTTCCATTGTTATCTCCCCATCTCTCCAATTCATCCACACCTCTATAAGGATCCCCCTTGACTCTTATTCAAAATATTACACGAAATCGAGCATAAAAAAAAGACACAAATAGGAATTTATGAACTATCCCCCGAATAATGGACACTTCTAAAAAAGTGCCCTTATTCGGGGTTTTTGTGTTTCACGACCTCGAATCTACATTTATAATTAAACTAATAAACAAAGCGAGGTTATAGAGATGTCCCCTATTATCTTTACTGAATTCCAAAGGCAACAACTAGAATCCAATCCGAATGTCATGAAAGTATCCGACCGTTCCATTACGTATTCTCCAGATTTCAAATTAGCTGCCGTGAAGGAAAACTTAGCTGGAAAAGGCCCCCACCAGATCTTTACTGAAAAAGGTTTTGATATGGATATTATCGGCTCCAAGAAGCCTAAAGAGTGTTTAAAGCGTTGGCGGGAGACCTATGACAAGTATGGCAAAGATGGCTTCTACAAGGAACGTCGGGGAAAGGGATCCACAGGCCGTCCATCCACGAATCATTTATCTGCGGAGGATAAGCTGAAGAAGGCGGAAGCTCGCATTGCGTATTTAGAAGCTGAATTAGACTTCATAAAAAAGCTAGAGGAACTCGAAAGGCAGGCGAAGAAGAAACGTTAACTCCATCTGAAAAATTCACATTGATTGAACAGGTTTTGCGGGAAAAAGGACTGAAGTATCTCATTCAATATTTCTGTGAAATCGCTGGTGTCAGCCGATCCGGTTACTATAACTGGTTAAAGGCAGAGGATACACGCCATCGTAAAGAACAGAAGGATGAGGCAGATTACAAGGTGATCAAGAAGGTATATGATAACCATCAAGGAAAAGTAGGAGCCCTACAGATTAAGATGTTTTTAGAGCACGATGAAAGCATCACCATGAACCATAAGCGCATCCGTCGTGTCATGAAAAAATATAATCTCAAGTGTAAGATACGCGTGGCCAATCCATACAAACAAATCGCCAAAGCAACGCAAGAGCACAAAACCTGTGAAAATAAGCTGGAACGCCACTTCAATCAGGGAGAGCCTCACAAAGTTCTCCTCACGGATATTACATACGTTTATTACGCGGAGGGACGCAAAGCTTATTTATCGGTCATCAAAGATGGAGCGACACGAGAAGCCCTGGCTTATCACCTTTCCACTTCTTTAAAGATGGATTTAGTGTACCAAACGATTGATAAATTGATGGAACGCGAGGACTTTATTCCTCATCCCGAATGTTTGATCCATTCTGATCAAGGCGTGCATTATACACACCCTGAATTCCGAAAGAAGATCAAAGCTTTAGGGATGAACCAATCGATGTCTCGTCGTGGAAACTGTTGGGACAACGCTCCGATGGAATCCTTTTTTGGACATATGAAGGATGGCATCGACTTTAAATCGTGCTCTTCCATATTTGAAGTCAAGGAAGCAATTCAAGGTTACATGGAGTATTACAACAATGAGAGATACCAATGGTCATTAAAAAAGATGACCCCGGCACAATACCGTGGTCACCTTTTAACAGCCTAGGGGCTTTTTATTAAACTGTCCATTTTATGGGGTACAGTTCATTATGCCCATTTGTGTCTTTTTTATTCTAAACCGTTTGTCTCTGTTGTAATGGTGCCTGTGGGTACTTTTGTGCCTCTGCCTGGGCTTGTTTAATTAAGCAACGCCCTTTCCCATGGGGAATACACATTGGCGTACCAAAAATTGGATCCTCACGCACGTCACAAGTCATTTCGAATACGTGCTGCATTAACTCACAGTTGATGACTTCCTCGGGTTTTCCTTGTGCGTACACCGTCTTATCCTTGACCGCCACGATATGATCGGCATAACGACAAGCGAGGTTAATATCATGCAATACCATAACTACTGTACGGCCATTATCCTGATTGAGATCAAATAATAAGTCAAGAATATCAATCTGGTGTGTCATATCTAAGTACGTGGTAGGTTCATCCAATAATAATAAATCGGTATCCTGGGCTAACGTCATTGCAATCCAGGCACGCTGCCGCTGGCCACCCGACAAGGAGTCCACCGAACGCTCTTTTAAGTCAGTCAAGTTTGTATCTGTGAGAGCCTTATTTACGGCATCCTCATCTTCCTGAGACCATCTCTTGGACCAGCTTTGATAAGGATAACGTCCCTGTTTTACAAGCTGGTATACACTTAATCCTTCCGGTGTTGTCGGACTTTGCGGTAAAATTGCCATTTTCTTAGCAACTTCTTTCGTCCGCATTTTGGATATATCCGCACTGTCAAGTACAACTTGACCTGATTTAGGCTTGAGCAGTCTCGCTAACGAACGAAGCAAAGTTGATTTACCACAGCCATTGCCTCCGATTAAAACAGTTACTTTTCCTTTAGGTATCTGAATATCTAATGAATCTATGATAGTTTGGTCGCCGTATCCTAGTGTCAAATTGTTTGCCAACAGTGAATCCATCTGCTATATCTCCCCTTTACAAACGCTCCGAGGCTCATTTGTATGTTGGTTGCGTAATCAATTACTATTCTGAATAATCACGATCAATATTTGTCTGCACTTTCTAGTTTATGAGCAAAGAGGACCGTTGTCAATGAATTTGAGAATCATTTTCATTAAGAAAGTCTATGTAAACAAATTTTGCGCTAGAACAAAAATGTCCAAAAGCCTTGAAGTCAAAGCTTTTGGACATTGTGTTATTCTGCTAATTGTTTACGAAAAGATTCTTGAACAAATAAGATTCCTAACTCATGATGTTCACCTTCATACGTGGCCCGCTGGGTAAACCGATTCTCTCCTCTAAAGTCCCTTACTTCAATTTTGCTCAATGCCCGATTAGTCTGTAGTGCTTCATAAAATTCTTCCACAGATGCAACAGGAATAGAATTTACTCGCACAATCAGCTCTCCCGGCAGCAGATCCATTTTGTCCGCTGGACTGTCGGGTATGGTTCCAAGAATACGCACACCCCGATGGTCTGCTGTGAAGAAAGGCTGACGTTTCTCGCGAATACGGTGGTAGCCATAAATCATTTCCCTTCCCAGCAAACATACAACCACCGCTGCCAGAGATAACAAGGACAAGTATAAGCTGGCAGCCGATAATAGTAAGGCTGCGATGGCAATGACCAGTGTTTGACGCCCTGTTTTCATGGCGACAAGTTTTGGGGTTTGGGCCCGTGCCACCCATTCCCACCCTAATAATAATGGTACAAAAATGAAACCGTAGCTGTTTGCACCGATTGAAAATAATGGCCACCAGGGAGCAAATGGTTCAATTGCTCCAGCTGGAAGTAAACCAACCATCGGGATGAGCACTAACTTTTTCACACGATGCTGACCGACCATCTTTCCTCGATTACCCTTTACCCGTTCCGGAAACGTTCTCCTTGAAGACGTCTTAGCCAAAATCACACCTTCAATCAATAGCAAAACACTCATAATTAAGGCGACCCCTTCTAAGGAGGTACTTTCAAGACCAGCTCGCCAACCTTCTGGAAGGAAACCTGTTGGTATGTAAGGAACGGACATAAGCAATAAATAAGTAATCCCAAATGTATAAGCAGCTGACAGCCATCTCAGCTTCAAGGTTAAACTTAATAGAATCGTTACAAGGCTTAATACCAGCAGGAAAGGGTATGTAATCACGATCCCCCCGCCAATCGCCAGTACAGATAAGATACTACCGCCAACTAATGATACGCGCCATGTACTTCTGCCCTCAGCAAAAATATCATACACTCTCGTCCCAAAGCTTCTTCGTTCTTGTCTTATTCTACGAATGGACAACATAAATAACAGAATCACAGACCAATAAAATAACGGCTGCACAAAAAGCCTTGCCAGTCCATCCCCTATCTCACTCCACCAAACATCCACAAGTCATTCTCCTCTCGATGATTCATGAAAAAGTCCGCAGTCAATGACTACGGACTTATTTCGCTATAAAACGATTCAATTCCTGCCTATTGAAATAGAACTTCAAGAGCTTTTTTCATTTGGCGGTCATTCTTCTCATCCCGTACTTTGTTAACAATCAGTTCTTCCAATTTTCCAGCTGTTTCGGAATCGACTTTACCCGTTACGTCCAGCTGGTGGTCCGATTGAAACTTCTCGACAGCATCTTTCGTTTCTTCACTGAAATAGCCATCCGTTCTTCCAGGTGTATAGCCTAATCCCTTCAGCATTTCCTGAATACTTTTGATTTTATCACCATTTTGATTATAGGTAAGAGGCTCTTCTATTTCGACAGGATTGGTATAGAAATAATCCGGCTGCTTCACCTTAACTGTCGGCTTGATTCCTTTTTCATGAATCCAGTTCCCTTCAGGTGTCAGCCATTTGAAAAGGGTCAGCTTGATCGTGCTTCCGTCTCCCATAGGGACCGTCTGCTGAACCGTTCCTTTACCAAATGTTTTTGTACCGACAAGTTCATACCCGCCTGCCTCGTGCATGGCAGCGGCTAGAATCTCAGAAGCTGAAGCACTGCCTTCATCCATTACTACTGTAATTGGATAATCTTTCTTAGACTCAATATCTGAGAAATATTTGGACACCTCTCCTTTACTATTTTTCACTTGGACAATCGGATGATCTTTCGGAATAAATTGTTTTAATATTTCCTGAACGTCTGTAAATAGTCCACCAGGGTTACCGCGGACATCAATCACTAAGCCTTCTATACCATCATTCTCCAATTTCGTCAGAGCTTTTTTAAAATCCTCTGCTGTTTTCTCTGAGAATGAAGTAATTTCAATAATGCCTGCTTTTTTGCCCTCAACAGTTTTCGTATCTGTATAAACAGTTTCCAACGGGATTTTATCGCGAACGATATCAACCGTTAATGGTTCACTAACTCCTGGGCGATCGACTTTCAAAGTGACCTCGGAGCCTTTTTCACCGCGAATTTTTAACACGGCTTCATATAAATCCAATCCCTTTAAGCTTTCGCCATCAACTTTCAAAATTTGGTCATTCGGCTTCAACCCTGCTTCTTCAGCAGGAGAACCCTTAATCGGAGCCACAATCGTTACTGTATCATTCACCATACTTACTTCCGCGCCTATACCTTGGAAAGAAGATTCAATCGTTTGGTTAAACTGCTCCATCGTTTTCTTATCCATATATACACTGTATGGATCTTCTAATGTATCAAGCATCCCCTGAATAGCACCTTCAACCAGCTGCTGCTGATCAACATCTTTCAATGCATTATTCTTAATAATATCGAAGGCTTGATCAACTTTCTTCAGATTAGGATCGCCTTCTTCGGAGGTGCCTCCTAAATTTTCCGCTTTTTGACTCGCATTTGCCAGTCGTTCAGCAGGTGTTTGGGTATCCGCTCCAAAATACTGCATGCCAATATATGTGCCGCCAGCTCCAAGCAGAACTGCAAGGACCACAATGATTGCAGCATAACGCGTTTTTATATTCATCGCCTTCACCCTTCTGTGAATAGTTTTCTATGGATGACTCTATCCTAGCAAACAAGGCACCACACCGTAAATGTGCGATGCC
Organism: Halobacillus hunanensis; assembly: GCF_900166655.1. GTDB lineage: Bacteria > Bacillota > Bacilli > Bacillales > Halobacillaceae > Halobacillus_A > Halobacillus_A hunanensis. The sequence goes on from NZ_FVZB01000006.1 coordinate 191,490, forward strand.
TGTACTACTTATGATATGCCGTTGCTCCTAAAGGCATGTGAAAGCATATTGCTTTTTATATCTCACCTTAACAAAATGCCTACAATTACAATTAATTAAATAATACCACATATACAGTCGCAACTAGAACCAAAACATAAAAAAGCATACTTCTGACATAGCTGGAATGACCTCAGCTGATCAGTTAGAAAAGATAAAATCCTGGTCCATAATTTTTCAAAGTATATGAATGAGTCCCTCTGCATTACGCACCATAAAGGTAAAGTTATAAATAAGGAGCTCACTCTATTATGATATTTTTCATTAAAATACTTACCTTATACTTAGTCACCATCGCCATCATGAGAATCATGGGAAAATCAACGATTGTACAAATGACTCCCTATGACCTAGTGGCTATCATTATTATTGGTACGCTCGCTTCAGAACCCCTTATCAGCACAAAGTTCATTCCAACCATTATCGCGCTTGGCATACTCGTGTTGTTACACGTCCTTTTTTCACTACTAACGCTCAATCAAATTGGTAATACCTTATTCTTGGGACAGCCTACCCTCTTAATTAAAAAAGGAGAAATCCTGGAAGATAACCTGGAAAAAGCCCACCTTTCCGTAGGTCAGCTGCTGTCTATTCTTAGAAGTAAGGGATATCCGAAAGTAAATGATGTCGAATATGCTTTACTAGAGCCAATTGGTGAGCTGAGTGTTATCCCTACCGCAGCCAATACTCCCGTAACTGTCGAGCATATGAACATTACCATTCAGGATGAAGGACTGCCCATTGCCGTGATCGTGGACGGCAGAATTCAAAAACATAATTTAACTTTATTAGATCTAGATAAAGACTGGCTGGATAAAGAATTAGAACATCAAGATTCAGTACCAAAAGATATTATCTATGCCTATGTCAATGAAAAAACAAAGCGTCTCATGATCAATAAGCGAAAGTCTAAATAGCGTTCAGTTTTTTCACTTGCACTTACTATGTCCCTCCTCTATGGTTAAAGAAACGACTATACGGGAGGGATTTGCATGTGGAAACAAACCAGATTAACGGAGTTGTTAAGCCTAGAACTTCCTATTATACAAGCAGGAATGGCAGGAGGAATTACCACGCCAGAGCTGATTGCTGAGGTCTCAAATGCAGGGGGATTAGGATCCTTAGGGGCAGGGTACATGGACCCTGCTGATATGCAAAACGTCATTAAGAGCATCAAGCAGAAGACTTCTAAACCCTTTGCCGTCAATGTTTTCGTCCCTGGAGAAACAAATTATAATTCTTCTCACATTCACGCTTCAAACGAGTTGTTATTCCCCTACTTAAAGGAACTGGGGATTGAAGAAGCTACAGGCGAAATCAAGCATGTGTTTGAACAGCAGTTAGAAAAAATTATAGAAGAAGGCATCCAAATTTGCAGTTTTACTTTTGGACTTCCTCCAAAAAAATGGATCAACAAATTAAAAGCAAACGATATTTTATTAATTGGAGCAGCCACGACAGTTGAAGAAGCCGCACTTAACGAGCAAGCTGGTATGGATGCAGTGGTTGCTCAAGGGTATGAAGCAGGCGGTCACCGTGGAACATTCCATGGATCCTTTCAAAAATCAATGATAGGAACCCTGTCACTCGTCCCCCAAGTGGTCGATAAAGTGTCAATTCCAGTCATTGCAGCCGGGGGAATTATGGATGGCCGAGGACTCATGGCTTCTATGATGTTAGGTGCCCAAGGGGTACAGATGGGGACAGCATTTGTAACAGCTGAAGAAAGTAGTGCAAAACACCAGCATAAGCAAGCCATCCTTACTAGTTCAGAGGATGCTACAGTGATGACTTCAGCTTTCAGCGGTAAACCGGCCAGAGGAATTGATAATCAATTTATTCAGGATATGAAACCTTACGAAGATACTCTTCCTGACTACCCTATTCAAAATAGCTTAACAAAAGAAATTAGGCAAACAGCTGCTCTTCAGAACAAACCACAGTATATGTCGCTCTGGTCTGGTCAAAGCCCAAAGCTAAGCAAGGAAGGTCGGGCACATGAAATCATAAAAACGATCGTATCTGAGGCAGACTCCATTTTAAGCTCCTACTCCCCTCCTACATAAAGAAAAACATCGGACCCGAGGAGATTAGCTCCAAGGTCCGATGTTTTTTTGATCATGAATCCTCGCTCTTGAATCCATTCGCTATGATCATGCTCTAAATAAGTACTCAAATATACTTATTAAAGAGATCGACTATACTAAAGCCAATACTAACAAATAAGTTTGGTAAATGGATCTGAACCGGAAATTCAGACCCTGTATGAGAAGCAGCTTGAGCTGTGGAATCTTTTTGATTAGGTGAATCAGTATCTCCTAACTGAAAGGAAGCCAATACTTCGCCTGCTTGATTAGTGATCTCCATTTCTCCACCAGGTTTTATCTCTTCAACTGGCTCTTCATCTTTAGAATGAGTATAGTAAAGTTCTTTACTGACAATATACTCTTCTCCATCTACTTTATAGGAAGACCCTTTTGAAATACTGGAGGTTTGAAAGTTTTCAAATCCAAAATTCAGCAGTTTGATGGTATCATTATAGGCCCCTCTATGGGCATTGCTGTTTAAGGTAATGATGATTAAGCTAATGTTATCTTTCTTTGCCGTAGTAGCTAACGTAAAGCCGGACTGGTTGACGTACCCTGTTTTTCCACCTGTAATTACCTTATCATAAGGTTTCTGTCTCATTAATTTATGATGGCTGTAAAGAGTTGTATCCCAGGCGGCGCCATCCCATTTCAGCTTTTTGGTGCCAAAAATCTCTCTAAACACTTCATTTTTCATGGCATATTTTGTGATTTTCGCTAAATCCTCCGCTGTGGTTACATGTTCAGGATTAAATAAACCATGCGGATTTTCAAAATGGGTATTGCTTACCCCGATTTCCGTTTTTAAATAGTTATTTAATTCCTTGGCAAATTTCTCTACACTGCCACTGACATGTTCAGCAATCGCTACACCGGCGTCATTGCCCGAATTAATTAGCAGTCCTTGAAGAAGTTTTTTTAATGTCACTCGTTCCCCTTCTTCTAAATATACCCGTGTGCCTTCTGTATGTCTTGCGTTGCTGCTGACTGTAGCAACCTCATCCAGATCTGCGTTTTCGATCGTATAAATCGCTGTGGCAATCTTAGTCAAACTAGCTGGATACATTTCTTTTGCAGCATTCTTACTATAAAGTACTTCACCTGATTTCGAATCCATTACAATAGCTGCTTCACTTTTTAGTTCAGGGGGAGATGGAGAATCCGTTTCGCCAAAAACGGTTGGGACGGTGAACACTTGTAAGGTTATAAGGGCTGTTAAAATAGCCACTATTTTCTTCATGTTACTCTCTCCCCTTTCTGTAAAAATTACTTCTCTAAACAGGTATCCCCAATATCATATAAAGCTATAATGATCTCACAAATATTGGGATAAACATGCGCTAGCGAAAAATGCACACCATGTCTGTGGAAGATCATGGTGTGCACAAATTCTTTTGTCAAAAATTAAAAGTTTACATGGTTTCTTGGATTTACAGCATTAGTTTTCGAGGCATTCCAAGGTCCTTCATGGATTTCAAAATGCAGGTGTGGACCAGTTGAATTACCAGTAGATCCCATTAATCCTAGAGTAGTTCCCTGGCTTACGGATTGCCCTGTACTCACATTGCGGTTCTGCATATGGGCATAAACCGTTGTGTAAACTTGACCATTAATATAGTGAGTTAGGAAAACAACATTTCCATAACTTGAAGAATAATAGGAGCGTAATACCGTTCCTGAAGCAGCGGCTACTACCGGTCTGCCGTTCCCTCCGATATCAATTCCAGGGTGACTGCCTCCCCAACGGGCTCCAAACTCTGAAGTAACAGATCCACTGGCAGGTCGAATAAACTTACCACTTGCTGACGGAAGTGAAACAGATGCTGAAGCAGATGAACTGCTGGCACTAGCGCTTGCGCTACTGTTATTGGAACTGCTTTCATCTTCCGAAGCAGCCTGGCGTTGTCTTTCAAGCTCTTTCTGTCTTTCAATCTCAGCTTTGATCTGAGCCCGGTTTTCTTTTGCGTTTTGAATCGCTTGTTGGATCGAAGCTTCCTGATTGCTCAAAATGGCCTGTTCTTCCTCAAGTTCCATTTTATGTTTGTGAAGCTGTTCATTTTGAACTTCAAGCTCTTCCATAAGTTCTTTCTTTTCAGCCAACTTAGCATCGAGTTCTGCTTTAATAGCTTCTAATTCTTGCTTTTGGTCTTCTAGTTTTTGCTTTTGCTGTTCTAATTCTTTCTTTCTTTCTTCTACTTCAACTTTCTTTTCTTCTAAAAGTTTCTTATCCGCCATATGCTTATCAAGAATGTCTTTATCCTGATCCATAATCGTTGTCACTGCAGAAGCACGGTCAATCAAGTCGCCAAAGTTTTGAGCACCCATCAATACTTCTAAGTATTTAACATCCCCGCCGCTTTGCTGCATAGCACGCAAGCGTTTAGTTAGAAGCTGTTCTCTTTTTTCAATCCGCTTTTTGAGGACTTTAATTTCCTCTTCCAGCTTTTTAATTTCTGCTTCGTTTTTCTTGATCGCTTCCTCATTCTCTTTCATTTCTTTTTCTTTCGTACGAAGCTGTTCCTGAATATCTGTTAATTCTTGATCAAGAGATGCCATTTGAGATTCAGTTTCTGCTTGTTCTTCCTCATTTTCTTCAATCTTTTCTTTTGTTTCATTGGCTTTTTCAGAAATATTATCCTGTTTTTCATTTACATTACCTTGTTCTTCTTCTAGATCACTTAACTTGTCCTTTACGTTATCGAGTTCTGAATTTGCCACTACGCTTCCAGTTGAAGTTAGTAGAGAACCTAGTACGAATAAAAAGGCAAGTATCACTATGTTTAGTTTCTTCATCAAAATTCTTTCCCCTCTCCCCAGTGGTTCCTAGACTTTTAAGAATTTACGAACACTCATCACGCTTCCCCAAACGCCAATGAAGGCTCCGATTGCCAGTATGATCCCCGAGAGCTGCAACGCAAATGGGTAAAAAGGCAGCAGTTCAATAAATTCAAATTTAATGTTATCTCGTAAGTTGTAGTAGAGATAATAGTAACCTGTTACAACCGCAGCAATTGGAATAATCGATCCAAGAACTCCTAGCAGCAGGCCTTCTATGAAAAACGGCCAGCGAATAAAGCCATTCGTCGCTCCTACTAGTTTCATAATTCCAATTTCCTTACGGCGAGCAATAATTGTAATTTTAATTGTATTTGAAATGAGAAAAATGGCAGTAAAGACAAGTCCAATAATTAAGGCAAGTCCTATCGTTCGCGCATATTTGTTAAATTGGAAGATTTGCTGAACAACTTCTTCCCCGTAGTCTACCTGGTAGACGTAATCCATTTTCTCAATTTTTTCAGCTATATCAACGGTATCTATTGGATCTTTCGGTTTAATGATAAAGGCATCATTCAATGGGTTGCTTTGTTTAAACAGTTCAAAAGCTTGTCCCTTATCACCAAGACTATCAATCAACTGGTTTAACTCCTCTTCTTTCGAGGAAAAAGTAATGGAGCCAACTTCAGATATACCTTCAATTTCTTCTCTTAAGTTATCGATTTGTTCTTCAGAGGCAGTCAAGTCAAGCAGAACTTTCACTTCTACATCTTCTTCCACATTCGATGCAATTTCGTTCAAGTTGAGCATCAGTGCGAGAAAGACTCCGACGAGCAGTAAAGTTGTCGTCACAGCACCGATAGCTGAAACCGTCATCCAGCCGTTACGCCAAACACTTTTACTTCCTTCACGTGTGTGTCTGCCAAGGGTTCTAAATTTCATAACCATATTCCCCCCGTGCTTCATCCCGCACAATTTGGCCATCTTCTATAGCAATTACACGCTTACGGATCGTGTTGACAATTTCCTGACTATGTGTAGCCATTAGAACGGTAGTACCGTTAGAATTTATTTCTTCCAGGATGTGCATAATTTCCCATGACGTATCAGGGTCGAGGTTTCCCGTAGGTTCATCAGCAATCAGCAGCTGAGGATGATTTACAATGGCACGGGCAATGGAAACTCTCTGTTGTTCCCCGCCTGATAGTTCATCAGGGATAAAACGTGCTTTGTTTTTTAAACGTACTTGATCTAAAACATCCATAACTCGACGTCGAATTTGATTTGGAGATTCTTCAATAACCTCTAAAGCAAATGCGACGTTCTCATAAACTGTTAATCTAGGAAGCAGGCGGAAATCCTGATATACAACCCCTATATTACGTCGTAAGTGAGGTACTCTCCGCTCTTTTATAGTTGCTAAATTATAATCATTAATAACAATTGATCCCTTGCTAGGTTTTTCTTCACGGAACATTAACTTTATAAAAGTTGACTTCCCTGCACCACTTGGACCAACAATATAAACAAATTCTCCTTGATCAATATGTACATCGACGCCGTTAAGGGCCGTAACACCATTAGGATAAGTCTTGTAGACTCCCTTCATATCTATCATATTTCTATCACCTTAACTCCTTAATTGATGTAAATCTAGGATGCGTTCCCTTTAGCTTTTAAACGAAAAGTCACAAGTCCTCATTCATTATAACATCTTAATTCGATTTTTTTAGACATAAAATTATTACATTTATATTTCAAGAATGTAATCATATTGCTAATATTCGGCAAAACTTTCAAAAACCCTGCCGGCTTTTGTAGAAACCAATACTTATAAAATGGCTATAATCAAAGATAGAAAAAATCATTTTTCTTAACAGAGAAATTCTTTCAATCACCTATAAGAGAAGCGATAAAATTAAAAAACTGCCTGTCGATACTCCCTTTTTCACACGAAAAAACCCGGCTGATCAATCAGCCGGGACGGTGGTAAGTATCACTATTTTTTGTTAGCTAACCACTTAGCCAAGTTTTGTACGTTTTCTACATTACCGCCCTGTGGTGGCATTTGCCCTTTACCATTCTTAATGATGTCAGCAATTTCATCTGCTGAATACTTAGAGCCAATTTCCTGAAGGTTTGGTCCTACAGCACCAGAAAGATCTCCTCCATGGCAGCTTGCACAGGTTTGCTCGTAAGCTTGCTCTGCTGCTTGGACATTCACTTCTGAGTTAGCTTTTTCTTCAGTTGATGAACCACCATTGTTTCCTTCACCGGAGTCGGCTCCTTCCTCACCGCCGCCTCCGCCGCAAGCAGCTAACACTAAAGCTGTTCCAAATAATACAGTTAGTAATTTCTTTTTCAATGTTGTACCTCCTCATAGACAAAATTAGTCATGATAGTATGTAGTATTACCCAATGTTTGCTATTTAAAACCCAAAACCTGTTCCAATATCATGATGGTCTTATTAAACCAAGCTTGGGGTAATACCTCTTGTTGATTTAGCATTCCCCTGCTTACTGTTTTGATGCTTCTTCATTCTCAACAATTTCATAAATAGCTGACAGCACATCATCATGCATATCTGAGCGCTCAAGCGCCATGGCAATTGTAGTTTTAATAAACCCTAACTGGTCACCTACATCATAGCGGTCTCCTTCAAACTCATACCCATACACTGGCTGTGTGGCATTCAGCCTTTCAATCGCGTCTGTCAATTGGATTTCACCACCTGCTCCTTCTCCTTGATTATCAAGAAGTTCCATAATCTCTGGCGTTAAAATATATCGGCCCATGATGGCTAAACGTGAAGGTGCTTCTCCTGGAGCCGGTTTTTCAACAAAGTGTTCCACTTGATAGCGGCGTCCATTTTGATCTTTAGGGGAAATGATACCATACCTTGAGGTCTCCTCTTCTGGTACTTGTTTTACACCGATAATGGAAGCGCCCGTTTCTTCGTATTGATTGATCAGCTGCTTCAGGCAAGGCTCGTCTGAACGAACAATATCATCCCCGAGCAAAACAGCAAAAGGCTCATTGCCAATAAATTTCCTGGCACACCAGACAGCATGTCCAAGACCTTTTGGTTCTTTTTGCCGAATGTAATGGATATCAACCGAACCAGGACGTTTCACTCTTTCCAGTAAGTCTAACTTTCCCTTTTTATACAAGTTATCTTCAAGCTCAAACGCATGGTCAAAATGATCTTCAATCGCACGCTTCCCTTTTCCTGTCACAATAATAATATCCTCAATACCCGAGGCAATAGCTTCTTCGACGATGTATTGAATTGTCGGTTTATCCACGATCGGGAGCATTTCTTTCGGCATAGCTTTAGTAGCTGGAAGGAATCGTGTTCCGAGACCAGCAGCCGGAATAATCGCCTTTTTCACATTCATGGTGAATACCGCCCTTCATATAGATAGCTGTTCATGATTAGAATAGCAAATTTCTCCAAAAAAAGACAGTACACCATCTGTGCCGTCTTCAATATATAAGGGGTTGGAACGAAACTGAATTAAGCATAAAATAATCCGAACGATTTTATTGGAAATCAACTCGGATTATTTAGGTATCTAGAAAAGGATCTCAACCATCGCTCCGTCAAAATACTCCGCTTTTCGCGGCCCTCGCGCGTAGTGGGGTCGTTCGATGTTGGCACAGGACGTGCCGAACTTAGTCGAACTTCCTTTTACTACCTCCTTGTGCTGGCACACTTTGGGGTTTCACCTAGGCCTTTCCTCCCCAGGAGCCTACGTATTTTGACTACGCTAATGATCTGCGTTTATACAATTCAATTTTTACCGTTCGCTATTTGACATCACTGCTTTATATTCTCAGCTCCTATGTGGTTAATCCATTTGGGAACGTAAATAGGCGTTGATGAATTTATCGAGTTCTCCATCCATGACACCTTGAGTATTGCCCACATCCAAATTGGTCCGATGATCTTTTACCATTGAGTACGGATGGAATACATAGGAACGGATCTGGCTGCCCCAACCAATTTCTTTCTGTTCGCCACGGATATCATCAATCTCAGCCTGCTGACGTTCAATCTCAAGTTGGTAAAGCTTCGACTTGAGCATTTTCATAGCCTGTTCCCGGTTTTTAATTTGGGAACGTTCAGACTGACATGTGACCACAGTATTAGTAGGCGTATGGGTGATCCTCACAGCGGAATCAGTGGTATTAACGTGCTGTCCGCCAGCCCCGCTTGAGCGGTAAGTATCAATTTTCAGATCTTCTGTGCGTACGTCAATTTCAACTTCATCATTAAATTCAGGCATAACTTCACATGACACAAACGATGTATGGCGGCGCCCGGATGAGTCAAAGGGGGAAATCCGTACAAGTCGATGAACCCCTTTTTCTGCTTTTAAATAACCGTAGGCGTTATGACCTTTAATGAGCAGCGTAACACTTTTTACGCCTGCTTCATCCCCCGCCAGATAGTCCATAGTTTGGACGGAAAAACCTTTCTTCTCTGCCCATCTCGTGTACATACGCAGCAACATGCTTGCCCAGTCCTGTGATTCGGTACCCCCGGCGCCTGGATGCAATTCAAGGATGGCATTGTTCTTATCATAAGGCTCACTTAACAAAATATTAAGTTCGAACTGGTCCAGATCGCTGACGAGTTTCTCAACTTGCTCCTCAAGTTCTGCCCGAAGATCTTCATCCTCTTCTTCCTTCACGAGCTCGTAGGATACTTCCAGGTTTTCGTGTGTTTCTTCATGATCTTCCAAGGTGTGAACTAACCCCTTCAGACCATTTACTTCATTAATGACTTGTTGAGCTGTATCCTGATCATCCCAAAAGCCAGGCTCAGTCATTTGCTCTTCAAGTTCAGCGATGCGAGTCTTTTTTTGGTCGGCGTCAAAGAGACCCCCTAAAGTCCGCTAGTTGTTTAGCTGTATTGTCTAATTCATGGCGAATTTCTGCCATATCCATTACAATCACTCCTCATACTATTCGTTTCACACAAGGCAAGACACCCTCACAGAAGAGAGTGCCTCACCTTTTTATTACTTGCCATGACAGTTTTTATACTTCTTGCCGCTTCCACATGGACAAGGATCATTTCGACCCACAGTATCTTTCTTCACGAAAGGCTTTTTCTTCTTACTTTCCTTATCCTCACCGCTTGATCCGGATACGGCTTTCGCTCCTTCTGCCACTTCCTGGCGCTGCAAGTTATTTCTGATTTGAGCTTTCATGACATAACGGGAGACTTCTTCATCAATGGATTTGACCATTTTCTCAAACATGCTATAGCCTTCAAATTGATATTCACGCAATGGATCGTTCTGACCGTAAGCTCGCAAGTGGATTCCTTGGCGAAGCTGATCCATTTGGTCAATATGGTCCATCCATTTCTGGTCAACTGTACGAAGCAAGATTACTTTTTCAAATTCACGCATTTGTTCTGCTGAAAGTTCTTCTTCCTTCTCATTGTAGCGCATCTTCACTTTATCGAGGATCAGTTCCTGCATTTCTTCTGGTTCTTTACCTTTCAAGTCGCCTGCTGTGATGTCCCCTTCTTCCAATAAATTGGCTCGTACATATTCAACGATTGAATCAAGCTCCCAATTCTCGTCTTCATCGTCTGCCGTATGAACTTGAACTGTTTCGGCGACTGTACGTTCTATCATTTGTTCAATGATCTCACGCAAGCCTTCTGAATTCAGTACATCAAAACGCTGTTTATAGATAACTTCACGCTGTTGACGTAGAACATCATCATAAGATAGGACCGTTTTACGTGCGTCAAAGTTGTTACCCTCCACACGTTTTTGAGCGGATTCAACAGCACGGGAAATCATTTTACTCTCAATCGGCTGTGAATCATCCATCCCCAGACGTTCCATCATGCTGCGCATATTATCAGAAGCGAAACGACGCATTAATTCATCGTCTGTAGCTAGATAAAATTGGGACATTCCAGGGTCTCCCTGACGTCCAGAACGACCACGCAGCTGGTTATCAATCCGGCGTGATTCATGACGCTCTGTCCCAATAACCGCTAGACCACCAGCTTCAACAACGCCTTCTCCCAGTTTAATATCCGTACCACGTCCAGCCATGTTCGTCGCAATGGTAACCGAACCTTTTTGGCCAGCATTCTCAATGATCTCCGCTTCACGGAAGTGGTTCTTCGCGTTTAACACATTGTGAGGCACCTTAGCTTTCGTTAAATAACGAGAAATAATCTCAGACGTTTCAACAGCTACTGTACCTACAAGCACAGGCTGGCCATTCTGATAACGTTCTTTAATATCTTCCACCACAGCACGGAATTTACCATCCATCGTTTTATAAACGAGGTCAGCTTTATCATCACGGACAATCGGTTTGTTCGTTGGAATGACCACAACGCGCATGTTATAAATATTCAGGAATTCCTCTTCTTCCGTTTTCGCCGTACCCGTCATACCGGACAGCTTCTCATACATTCGGAAGAGGTTCTGGAACGTAATCGATGCCAAGGTCATGCTCTCGTTTTGAATTTGCAAGCCTTCTTTTGCCTCGATGGACTGGTGCAAGCCATCACTATAGCGACGGCCTTTCATCAGTCTGCCGGTGAATTGGTCAACGATGACTACTTCACCCTCATCCACGACATAATCCGTGTCGCGGTGCATCGTTACATGGGCTTTTAAAGCCTGGTTGATATGATGAATCAACGACACATTTGATAAATCGAACAGGTTCTCAATCTTGAAAAAGCCTTCTGCTTTATTGATTCCCTCTTCCGTCAATTGAACGTTTTTGGTTTTTTCATCGTACGTGAAATCTTCTTCTTTGCTTAGCAGACGTACAAACGCATTGGCAGACTGATAAAGATCAGCTGACTTAGAAGCTGTTCCGGAAATAATCAATGGCGTTCTCGCCTCATCGATTAAGATCGAGTCTACTTCATCAATAATAGCAAAATGGAGCGGACGCTGAACCATCTGCTCTTTATAAAGCACCATGTTATCGCGTAAATAATCAAAGCCGAATTCATTGTTAGTTCCATACGTAATGTCGGCAGCATACGCTTCACGTTTCTCGTCCTTAGACAAATCATTGGTGTTTAAGCCAACAGTCAGTCCAAGGAATTTATACAGCTCGCCCATTTCTGTTGCGTCACGACTTGCTAAGTAATCGTTGACCGTAATAATATGGACACCTTTACCTGTAATCGCATTAAGATAAGCCGGCATCGTTGAAGCAAGGGTTTTACCTTCCCCTGTCTTCATCTCGGCAATATTCCCTTCATGTAAAGCAGCCCCGCCTATAAGCTGGACTGTAAACGGGCGCATATGAAGCACACGTTTTGAAGCTTCACGGACGACCGCGAAGGCTTCAACAAGCATAGCATCCAATTTTTCGCCTTTTTCATAACGTTGTTTGAATTCGTTTGTTTTTTCTTTTAACCCATCGTCTGATAGTTTTTCCATCTCAGATTCTAGGGCATCAATTTGCTCAGCGATCTTTCCCAGTCGCTTGAGCTGACGTGTATTATCATCACCAAAAATTTTCTTTAAAGTTCCAAGCATTGCAACCGCTCCTCTATTGATTTCCAATCTTCGGTTGAGTAGTATAATCCATTCTTTATCATAACACTAAGAGGAGCATAGTGACAACAAATCGGTCAGGCTGTATCCCCTCATTTCATGGTTTTTAGTTCGCTGTACCATACAGATAAATAGACAACCCGGGGATGGATTGTCTATGGAGAGGAGGCGATTATGAGGAGGCAGGGGTGACCAATCGGGGCTGACGCTCACGAACCATTTCATGCTCGAGGCCTAACTGCCGCTGATCAAGATCATACACACGGCGATTTGTGGCGCCAATAATTTCTACGAGTTGTGCAATAGCTTCTTCTTGTTGCTGCACCCTTTGATAAAGGTGAGAACAATTCGAACAAATATAAGTATGTTTCATTCATTCGCCTCCCTGGCAGGTATGTTACAACTTAGTTATATCATCGTTTGCCTGAGAAGGTAACTGTGTAAAATCCCCCTTCCACTGGCCTGGACTGTTACAAAAAACGAATTATTCAGACAAAAAATGACGTTTCCATAGAAGCCTGGTGAAGACAAATATAAAGACTGTTGTTTTTTTCAAAGTGATTGCTTCACGCATGTTTTCTATGAAAAAAGCAGCCCTGGTTGTCCAGGACTGCTTGAACTTGATAGAGGTTTATCAAGTTTCGATCAAGCCATAACGGCCATCTCGTCGTTTATATACGATGTTCGTTTCGTCTGTTAATGCGTTGGTGAAAACATAAAATGCATGCCCAAGCATATCCATTTGTAGTGCAGCTTCCTCACTATCCATCGGTTTAAGATCAAAACGCTTCGTTCTCACAATTTCAATGTCGGATTCATCTTCCTTTTCAAGCACTTGTTGTTGTGCTTCTCTTTCCAGTTCAGCAAAGACGTACTTAGGAGCACCCTCCTGGCGAGACCTTCGATTGACTTTCGTTTTATGCTTTCGGATTTGTCTTTCGAGTTTATCTACCACAAGGTCGATGGCAGCGTATAAGTCAGTATTGTGTTCCTCTGCACGAAGAAGCAAGTTCTTCATCGGGATCGTTACCTCAATGGTCTGCTCATCATTATAGACACTTAAATTTACGTGAACCTCCGAAGTTAGTGGAGTGTCAAAATAGCGCTCTAATTTGCCCACCTTTTTCTCCACATATTCCTTTATGGAATCAGTCACCTCTAGATTTTCACCACGAATATTGTAATTCATTACAAGTGTCCTCCTTTCATCCTTATGTAGTTTATATTCTACCATACCCTGAGTCATTCCTGCATAAACTTTCGGAATTATTTGACGAAAACATGTCAGTAAATGCTGGAAACTGCCAGACCATAGGTTAACTACAGTTAGAAAATGCGATAGAAAAGTATTTTTTGAAAGGTCGTGCCGATAAATCTGGTGAATTTGACAATAACTTTTATTTAATTGAACTTCATAATTTAGACCCTAGTGCCCTAAGGGATTCTAAACGTAAAAAGAAGGTACCTATCCAGTCTAGATAAAGCAGCATCAAACAAGGAAAAACCAAAACTCTAACAAAAATTAGAATAGCTCATGTCAGCAGTTGAAATACACGAAGACTCCTACGGTAACGCGACCAAAGCGAGACCCCACAGAACGAAACGTCAGTGAAGTTCGAGGAGGCTCGCTGGTTGCCCGTGGAAAGCGAAGTGTATTTCAACTGCGTGTTTTTAGCAACAGCCTTTTCAAATCTTTAAATCCTACAAGTCTTTGTATTATTAAAAAGTTCTATTATGTAATTCATTTAAAAAAAGCATCCGGTTAGTCTACCAGATGCTTCAGAATTTTAATGAGCTATATAAGAATCTAAAAAGGATTGCATTTGCGAGCGCCAGCTTTCATAAACAGGAATCACTTCTTTAACCAGCAGCTCACGCTTTTCTTGGTTGGTCCCGAATGTCGACCATTTCTCAAGCAATTTAACAATATCATGAAAGTCACCCAGCAAAAGTTTTGAAGGCGCATTCTCTTTAAACCATTCCACCAATTGATCATTGGAGTCACAGAGCTGCTGGAAAGCCAGTAACACATCCTCAAACACCTGCTGTGCCTGAGGAGGCGCTTCGACACTCAGGTTATTCTCTAAGTATTCAAACCCTTCACTTATAACGGATAACAATTGATTGTATTCTTGCAGCATATTTTGCTGCGCATCTGTTAGTTGTGACATAGCCATCTCCTATTATTTTTTATGGTCCATAAACATCCCGTCATAACTGGAAACACTCTTATAAGGGTTCGTATAACGCTGTTTGCTGGACCTCTGCTTTTTCATATTCCGCAAATCAACTTTTAATTCATTTAGCATAAGTTCAAGCCTTTGATTAATACTTGGTTCCCTTTGCAGAACTTGGTCTACAATAGCTTGCTCACTCGACGATTGTGGCTTCCTCAGCTCTGGTAAAAGCTGCTCACGCCCTTCAAGAAGCTCATCAACCTGTGTAATCATCGCTTCTCTGTTTTGATTCGTGACTTTTTGCTGGACTAATTCATCAAGTTGTTGTGTTATCGAAGCAAACTGTGCCCATACTGTCACTACGCATTCCCGCCTGTACCATGCTGAGCTCTGCGGGTTTGCAAAATGACTTCCTTCCACGTATCACGAAACTCCGTGACCATCTCTTCCACTTCATTCAGAATTGTAGTGTCGTTCTGACTATTCGCTTCCATCAGCCGATGGTTCATATACTCATACAGCGGAAGCACTTCTTGTGAAACGGCATATTCCGGATTCATCGTGATCATTAATTCTCTTATAATGGCTTGCGCCTTCTGAATGGACGTATTTTTCTGCTCAATAGCGTCTTCATTTATGGCCTTTTTAGCAGAACGAATAAACTTGATGCATCCATTGTAAAGCATAAGCGTAAGCTCCCCTGGAGAAGCTGTTTCTACTGAATTATTCTGGTAGGCTTGAATAGACATCTGCCTGACACTCCTTTATCAAAATAACTTACCCAAAGTTGGACATCAAAAAGGCGGACTGAGAATTCATTCGCTGAATCGCCTGCTCCATACGCCCAAACTGTGCCCAGTAACGGTCTTCAACTTGTGTGAGGCGATTCTCGAAGGCCTCCATCCGGTCTTCCATATCCTCGAGCTTTCGTCCCATCATATATGATTCTTCGGTACTCGATGGCTTCCCGGCTTTCCGCTCAATCGTGTCTCGTGTCTCAGCGATCGTAGCTTCCAGCTTATCGACAATGCCTTTACTTCCTGTCTCTGCATTTCCAGAAAATAATTCCTGCACAGCAGCCGGATCTTCTCTCAACGCTTCCCGAAGCTTATCTTCATCAATGAGTAATTTACCACGCTCTAAATAATCGGGGCTTGTCGTAATCCCGATTTGAGAGATTTGGGTGAAAACACCTCCTGTATCGACACTGCTATACCAGTCTGAACGCATCCCGAACAAAGCGCCTTGAATCGTTGAGTCACTGCGAAGCATCCCGCTTTTCGCTTTCTCTTCCCATAATTCAATTTCACTTTCTTCCAAGTCTTCCTTTTGCTTTTCCGTTAAAGGTGGAAATTCACGGTACCGCTTCTCGGTTACCTGCTCATTTAATTTTTCAATAACGTCATTATATTTATCAACGAACTTCGTAATGTTTTCTAGAGCGTTATCAATGTTATTGGAGACATTCACGTTCACAGCCGAATCCATCGCCTCGTGGAACTTGAAGGTCACTCCATTTAACGTATAGTTATTCTCATGGGTCGTAATCTGTAAGGAACCGTTATAGGTAAACTTCGCATCCACCCCATCCGTCTCGTTGGTGAGGGCAAGCGTATCCGTTAGAAAACTAGTGCCTGGACCGCTGAACTCAATTTCTGCTCCAGCACTGTTAAAATTCCCCGTCTCCGTTCGCTCCAGCATGATTTTATCAGCACTGCTATCGTAAAAAGCACGTAAACCTAAGTTAGAGCTGCTGATCTTATCAAGCAGATCATTCAGGGACTGAGATTCATCGATTGTAAACGTCTTTGATTCTGTTCCCTCGTCATTGTGGGTGGTGATCGTAAACGTTCCTTCATTTAACCAATTTGCAAACTTGTCCTTTTGTGAGGCAAGCGACTGATCTGGATCAATCTTCCCTGCCCCGCCTGAAATCTCACTGGCACTCAAGTTATAAGCAGCTGAAGCAAGTCGATTGACTTGAACATTGTAATTGCCTGTCCCTGCAGATGAAGTCGCCTCAGCACTAATCGCCGATGAAGGAGACGAAACTTCCTTAGATTGATAGGTTTTTGATAGATTCATATCAAGCATCATACTATCAAGCTCGAATAACTGTTTATTGACATCACGGTAAGCATCACGCTTCCAGGTTAACCACGTTTTCTCCTGTTCCATCTTGTTTAAGGGCTGACGTTCGGCCTTCATTAAATCATTAACAAGCTTGTCGATGTCCATTCCAGAAGCCAAGCCCCCGATTCTCATATCACTCATATTCTCACCTTCTTAAATTTTATCATCAACGATCAGTCCAATTGATTCAATCATCGCGGCATAGAAATCCAGCATATCTTTTGGAGGAATTTCCTTTACAACTTCTTTTGTTCTGCTATTTACTATAGTAACGTAGTACTCCTCCAATTTTTCATGAAATTGAAACTGTAAATTCGTATGTGCAGGCTTCAATATGTCATTTAAGCCCTCGATGACCTGCCTCATCTTCTCTTTATTTAGCTCTTTTTGAATTTTAAATGGCTTATGTAATTCTTCTTCTGTATTCATGGTCCTGCTCAGCTTCTGAACAGATGTACGGAGGCTAAGATGCGGTGAATGACTCTGCAGAAGTTGTGAGTGGCCCTTGCCTTTCGTTACGTCCACCTTTCAACAACTCCCCTGTTTTCTTTTTATATCGGCAGTAGATGAAAAGAGTTGAATACATAATCGGGAAAAAATCGTGCACAGCATGAATCCTGTTCAAACAGTTATAAAAGCCGGTAAAACAATTGACACTGCAGTCAACAAATCGGTATAATTTAATACAATGTTTAAAACCGACTTTGTTTATAGGAATTATTATAATAAGGAGGTAGTTTATTGTTTCTAGAGATGCAGCATGTTGGAAAAACCTTCACGGACCAAGAACAGCAAGACTTTGAAGTTTTTTCCGATATCGACCTCAGCATAGCCGAAAACCAATTCGTTTCAATCCTTGGACCTTCCGGCTGTGGAAAATCAACCTTACTTTCCATGGTCGCTGGACTTGAACATACTACTGAAGGTTCCATTACCCTTCAAAACAAGGAAATCAAGCAAGCCGGCCCCGACCGCGGCATGGTATTTCAACAGCCTTCCTTGTTTCCATGGCTCAACGTTCGTGACAATGTAACCTTTCCCCTTAAAGGGACAATGAGTAAAAAAGAAGCCAACACACTTGCCGACCACTTTTTGAAAATGGTTCATTTAAGCCGCTTTAAAGAAAACTTCACCTATGAATTATCAGGCGGAATGCAGCAGCGTGTGGCTATCGCCAGAGCGTTAGCCATGGATCCAAAAGTGCTGTTAATGGATGAACCCTTTGGCGCCCTCGACGAACAAACTCGCCACATCTTACATGATGAACTCATTAAAATTTGGCAGGAAACACAAAAAACGATCCTGTTCGTTACCCACAGCATTCAAGAAGCTATTAAACTATCAGATCGCGTCGTCGTGATGGGTACACGTCCCGGCCGAATCATCGCTGACTTTACCATCGATATTCCAAGACCGAGAAAACGTGATAATGAACACGTCATTGAACTCGAGAGAAAAGTAATGGATTTACTTGAAGGCGAAATTAACAAAGTTTTAAAGGAAGAGCTCTCAAATGAAATTGAATATAGTCGTTAAACGCATACTGTTTTTAGTTGCCGTCATCGGATTATGGCAGTTAGTATTCTCAGCCGGCGTGTTTCCAGATATCATCTTACCTTCTCCCGGAAAAGTCTGGACCGCATTATACGAAGGTTTCGCAAGCGGAGATTATGTCGAAGCATTAGGAGCAAGCTTTAAGCATTTACTGCTCGGCATGTCGATGGCTATCGCGCTCGGAACCATCGTCGGTGTTATTTTTGGAAAATCAAAACAAGCCGACGAAACAGCCGGTATGTACTTAATTGCCCTGCAAAGTATTCCAAGTATCGTCTGGGTCCCATTAGCCATCATGCTATTCGGCTTCACCGAATTTGCTGTTGTTTTCGTCGTTGTGCTAGGAGGAACCTTCGTCATGGCTCTAAATGTACGGTCAGCGATTCACAACGTCCCTCCCCATCTCGTGCGAGCAGCAAGAACGATGGGTACAAAGGGATTCGGGTTATTCTACCGCGTCGAAGTCCCAGCAAGCATTCCTTATTTTATGTCAGGTGTCCGACTTGCCTGGGCCTTCAGTTGGCGCGCCTTAATGGCCGGTGAATTATTAAGTAACGGGCCAGGACTTGGCTACTCGTTGCGATATGCCCAGGATTACGCCCGCATGGATCAAGTGATCGGCATTATTATCATAATCGGAGTCATCGGCGCTATCGTCGACCAGCTCGTTTTTTCCAAGTTAGAAAAAAATGTGATGAAACGCTGGGGATTAGTTAAATAAAAAGAAAAGCGAAAGCGCACTGGTAAGACACGGACAGCATAATAGAAGCGACTCAATGGGGTGATCTATCCCCATAGTGGCGATTCGATTATGTCTCGAGTGTCTGTGCGCTGTAGCTAGCCAAAAGAAAGGATGAAGAACACATGAAGAAATTATTATCTCTTATCTCTCTCGTTACGCTTAGCTTGTTGTTAGCTGCCTGTGGAAGCAGTGAAGAAGAAGCAAGCGGTGACGGGTCAAAAGAAATTACAATCGGGTACTTCCCGAACATTAACCACGTAGCCGGAATGGTTGCAGAAGAAAAAGAACTTTACTCTGAAACCTTGCCAGATGGAACGACCGTAAACTATAAATATTTCCCTGACGGATCAGCGTTTATGACCGCTGTTGAAACAGGTGAAGTACAAGGCGGACTCGTCGGACCTGGCCCAGCTATGAACCACTTCACAAGCGGCGCGAAAATTAACGTCGTAGCGGCAGGTTCTACCGGAGGAACCGTGATTATGGCTAGAAAAGGTGCTAACATCGAAACACCAGAAGACTTAAAAGGCAAAACGTTCATCTCTCCACGTGTCGGCTGTACCCACGACGTCCAGTTCGAAACGATGATGAAAGAAGAATACGGCATCACATCCAGCAGAATTGGCGGAACGATGAAACACGTAACTGGGAAACCCGCTACCTATAACGCCATGTTCAAAGCAGGCAAAGTAGACGCCGCAACCGTCCCTGAACCATGGGCTTCTGTGATTGAAGCACAAGGAAACGGCAAAGTGCTAGTGGACACACCAGAGGTAGCTTACGGTAAAACATTGCCAGCAGCCGTTTTCGTTACCTCTCAAGAACTAGTCGAAAATAATCCTGAGATGGTTCAAAGCATCGTAGACGCCCATAAAAAAGCAACGAAGTTCATTCAAGAAAACCCTGAAGAAGCAAAAACGATCGCGATTGATAAAATTAAGGAAATTACTGACCAAGAACTTTCTAAATCCGTAATTGATAATGCGTGGGAACGTATTAATTTCACGTATGAAGTTAATGGAGATGTTCTGCAGGACTTTGCGAATTCTTCTTATGAGCTTGAGTTTTTGAAGAAGAAGCCTGATTTAGAGGGATTGGTTGATACGGGTTTTATTGAGTAATTGAATGATAAGGAAAGCCAGCCGGGAGCGGCTGGCTTTTTTTAGGACAATAATTTCTTTTTCTTTATATATGAATCAATTTCATAAATCTCAGCCCTTGTCTCCCAAGGACTTGAAGACAAATCCTTCTTCAAGCAATGGAAGAAGGATATATTCAGGATGAAGCGATCGCCATTGACGCTACCCACTTCGGAGCACGTGATCAAGCAACCAAACAAGAAAAGGAACCCCAACCCGAACCGAAAAAGCGGGGTCGCAAACCGAAGGCAGAACGCGAACAGTGGTTGAAAGAACAACGAGAGCGAGAAGCCAATCGTCCTCTTTATGAAAAAACCATTGAGGATCAGCTATCTCATCCTGTTTCTAATTTGTTTGAACAAGCTCCCCTGGATCCAAAATGGGGCATTAAGAAAAACAGTGAAGGCAAAAATGTCTTTTGGTTCGGCTATAAAGCTCACTTAGCCTTCGGTACGCAAAGTCAGTACATTCTTTCTTCGTTGACCGGAAACCTCCATGCCTGGAAAACTGCCATTCCTTTATTAAAGAAAATACGGCGAGCCTTCGATGTCTCGTTGCGTTATGGAATACTGGATGCCGGTTATGATTACACTTCAATCTATCAACAGTTGGATGACATGGGAACCCACGCAGTCATCGTATATAACCGTCGCAACGAGAAGGAAATGGTAGGTTTCAATGAACATTTTGCCCCTACCTGTGTCCGTGAACACTCTTATCGGTATGAGAGCTACGATCCCAAATATGTTACGTTAAAATCAAAGACTACCCTCTGCGTCATGAAGACTTATGTCAAAAGGTTTACAAGGTCAAGCGGACGCAGGAATTGCGCAAGTACAGTGTGCCTGCCCGAGGATCTAAGAAATGGGATGAGATTTACAAACAACAAACAGCTGTCGAACGGGACATCGGTTATTTAAAAGAGTATTTTATGTTGAACAATGTACGTCATCGAACAGGAAAGAAAGCCAAGATGCACTTTCAGCTTGTGACGGTTGTTTATAATGCATCGAAATTAGCTGTAGATCATCTGAACAGCCTCACTCATCAGGAAACCATAGTTTCGTAAGCCTGAAAAATCACGTTATCAATATTCTGAAGGGCTGAACTTTTTTAAATAGAGCCATTATGAAATTGATTCAGGTATACTATTTATAAATTATGGTAGTAATATCCAAGATGTACTTAAAATATGACTTAAAATATATTGAACTGTATCAAGATCATTCATCTGACCCATAGAAGAAAGCTTCCTTTGATACGGTGTACCAACTAATTGTTCACTTAAATCATTTTTGAGATTATGCACATATTCCTTGTCAATTCTTCTCCTCTGTATGTTAGAATCAACAACTGGTTTGAATGGTTTTAGAGGAAAAGTTTTCGAATGCAAAATGGCTTTAGTTCCATACTGACTATAAGTAATATTATGTTTGGCATTGTCTGTTATATTTGATCCGTTCAAATCTATCCAGATTGATGAATCAACAATATTCTGGGCACCATAACGTATTTGCAAATCATTTCTAGTAGAAAAGAGGGGGGCACAGTAAAAATAATCCCTTCCTGAACTAAGTGATATCATTCTATTATGTTGAAACGTATTGACACCAAACCTATAATAAGGTCCATGATGTTCATCATAAAAATGTCGGTTATTGTGTTGACGATTTTGAGCAAAGTTAGGAATTTTATGTTGTAGAAAAAGTGACTGCCTATAATTACCATATTCTAATTCAAAATTAACATCGTAACCTAATAGCTTTTCTTGCCTTTGACTAGGTAAAAAAGGATATGTTGCTAGTATACCCTTATACTTTTTACTAAACTCAGCATTAAAGCAAAATTCAAAAGTTCGTTCACTAAAACCACAATTACTCATTTGTATCATCCTCTTAATATTAGGTAAAATAAAAACAGGGTCAGTTTTCAAAATATTAGAAGACCCTTGCATAAAACTAGGATCCTTATTTATGATTTACGTTACACTAATAAGTTTTATACGCCTTAAGGCATTTGACTGGCTTGTTAAGCCACCATGTCTCTCGAGCATATAATAGACTATGTCTTGGTATGGACACTTCGAATATCAGCTTGGCTGCTGATTTCTCAATTAAAACCTTGAATGCCTGTCGATTCAAAATTCAAGTTGTAAAAAGAAAAATTCTAAAGGTTTTCTACAACCCCCCCCCCCGCTGATTGTAACCTCTAGCAGTAACCAGACAAGACAGCTAATTGGTCAGATGCAAAATAACAGATAAATTTAATATTACACTTTCTTGGATTTAAGCCTCGTTTTTTTCATGATTAAAGGCTTTAGAAAAATAAATAGTTGATAGCATATTAATACATGATTCTTCTAGTTCTTTATTTGTCATTACTAATAGCACAACCTCTTCAGCCAGTTCATGTTGTTGCTTTTTTGTAAGAAATTCAATTAAAAAAGTTATACAATCGATATCTAATATATCTTCTATTTTTAGATTTTCTCTAATTCTTATAGCCTCTGTCGCAAAGTGAAATGCCGAGCCATATTCACCTAGATCCAGATATAGTCCAGCTAATAAACCTAAAAGTTTCCGTGAATTACCTCTTACCTGAATTGCTTCATCTGCCAATCTAATCGCTTCATAAATATCACCTGACATTTTAAATAAAAAAATTTGAAGAAGAACTTCCCTATTATCAATATCGTTGGCGATAGAATCTATATATACTAATAAAGAACGTTTAGTTTTTTGATTTTTTGTTAATACTTGCACTGACTTCTCATAATGACCAACTTGAAAATATGCCAATGCCATTTGTATGTAATCAAAAGTTAATTTGTCTTCAATATTCTCTTTTGATGTAAGAAGTTCTAGCGATAAACTATAACGTCTTTGAATATTGTAAAGACATAATAACTCATTTTTAATATGATTATTTTGTTTATAACTTTCATATAGCTGTATCATTTTATTTGTAAAATTATCTACGGATGAGGTCCTAAAATTTTCATCATTAATAAAAGAAGTTAATGGTTCAAAAAGCTTGTTCCAATCAAAATCTTCACTGGTAGTCTTTGCTCTTTGTGACTCCAATTTGTATTCTGCGTCATCCATATATATATATTTATCAATATAGGTTAAAAAATCTTTATAGTTTAACGCGGTTTGGGAACCTTTAATTCCTATTAAATCAGGCATCATTGTTGTTACAACTGGTGTGGAGGAACTTAGATATTCATAAAATTTTAATGGTGTTACAGCAGTTGTTAATCTATTAACTTTGAATGGTATTATAGCTACCTTAGCTTGAGATAAATAAGATGGTAATTCTTCGTACTTCTTTTGCCCTAAAAAGTATATATTAGAAATCTCCGGCAACCTTTTCTTCACTTTAGCTCCGATAAATACAAAAGAATATTCAGGTCTAGATTCTGCAACAAACCTAATAAGCTCGGTATCAACCCAACCTGCTATAGCACCCATAAAAAAGACAATAGGTTTATTAATAGAAAGAGTATCCTTAGGAATATCTTGAGTTTGAATAGTATTATTAAAACTATAATCTTTATTCCATACACCATTAGGTAAATAATAAATGTTTTCATTTAAATGCGCCATTTTTAAATATAAGCTCCTAGCTGAAACAATTACTAAATCAGCCATACTTGCAATCTTTCTTTCATAATGAATTAAATCATTTTGATAACCCCAATCTAAATCATTAACAAATGACTCCCAATCATCCAAACAATCATAAATCAATTTTGAGTCAGTAGAAATACCAGCAATGTATTTTCCCCAGTTAGGATGCGAAACTATAAAGGTAACCTTACCTTTTGCATCTCGTTCAATAATCTCTAAGATTTCTTCTAAACCATTTTCAGAACCAACTGTATCATATAATAGTTTTTTCATTACAAATAGATTTTGTTTTACTTCTTTAGAGTACTTTTCAAGAAGCTTTTGAAAACTCAACTTCTTGATAATACAGTTTTGTAGCACTACTTTATCGCCAATTATTGGCAAAAAAACAACCCGATATCCTTGAGTGGAGAAATGTTTTGCCATATGGTGTGGTCTTTGTTTTAAGGAATTGAATGTAACTCCTGTAAGCATAACAATTGTTTTCATATTTACCACCTTTATAAAATAAAGACTCACCTCATTTGAAGCGAGCCTTTAATCAAGTAATCCATTAACGAAGTAACTGAAGTACTCCCTGTGGTTGCTGATTTGCTTTTGCCAACATTGCTTGGGATGCTTGAGCAAGAATTGAATTCTTAGTCTGATTCATCATCTCTTTTGCCATGTCCACATCACGGATACGAGACTCAGCTGCGGTCAGATTTGTACTAGCATTATCTAGATTGTTAATTGTATGTTCTAAGCGGTTTTGCCAAGCCCCAAGCTGTGAACGCCCTGCGGATACATCTTCAATAGCTGTTTGGATAGAGTCAATCGCAGTTTGAGCATTTGCGGTATTGGAAAGGTCGAGGGAGGCTAAATCAGTCCCCACTA
Organism: Halobacillus hunanensis; assembly: GCF_900166655.1. Classification (GTDB taxonomy): domain Bacteria; phylum Bacillota; class Bacilli; order Bacillales; family Halobacillaceae; genus Halobacillus_A; species Halobacillus_A hunanensis. The sequence continues at coordinate 216,207 of NZ_FVZB01000006.1, forward strand.
TATCAGTTAAATCAATACCTTTTTTTGTAAAATCTAATGTCATCACTTCTCCTGAATTTGCACCTACTTGAATAGTGACTGTTCCTCCACTACCAGAAGACCCATCTAATAGGTTTTGAGTGTTAAACTGCGTATTATCCTTTATTCTGCCTAGCTCAGTTACTAATTCATCAACTTCATTCTGTAATGCGTCTCTATCTTCTGTAACATTTGTATCGTTTGATGCCTGTACCGCAAGTTCACGCATACGTTGAAGAATTGAGTGTACTTCATTTAGAGATCCTTCAGCAGTTTGTATCATTGAAATACCATCTTGTGAGTTTTGAGAAGCTTGCTCTAACCCACGAATTTGTCCACGCATTTTTTCTGAAATTGATAGACCTGCCGCATCATCTGCAGCACTATTAATACGAAGGCCTGAAGACAATTTTTCCATTGAATTAGACATAGCATCATTCGCTTGTCCTAACTGACGATACGTGTTAAGTGCCGCAATGTTGTGATTAATTCTCATGTTATAAATTCCTCCTTGAATAGGTCATCCCACGTCCTTGTGAGATGCTGTTTAGTTACAAAACAAAAGCCGGCCGATTTTGTAATGTGGTACATTACTTATATCGGACGACTTCACATAGAGTTTAATCTTTTTTTGAACTTTTTAGCAGCTCCAGCAAGTTTTCCGAGAACATTGTCGCTTCCTTATTCTCCTCTTGAATCGCAGCATATACTTCTTGCCGGTGAATCTCCACATGCTTCGGTGCATCGATCCCGAGCTTCACCTGCCCGCCTTCCACTGACACAATCTTAAGCTCAATCTCATCACCAATCCGGATCGACTCACCAGCTTTGCGATTAAGGACGAGCATGCTGTTCACCGCCTTTTCCTTGCCCAAGCGGCCTTCTTGTCTGATAGTTATCTTCCGTTAAAATAACCTGCTTCGCCTTTCCATTATGTACATTCACTAGTATTGGAGCTTGCAAGTTCAGGGTTGAATCATGAAAAGGCTCCCGCAGTGTCACCACACTATAAACCGCTACATCCTTCGGTTTTTCAATTCCTAACTCAATTTGAGCACCGTCTCCAATTTCAAATTCATACGTTTTTTGAAATAAATAAGGGTTCGTTACAATCAGAGACACGTTTTTATCTTCACAGGATTGCAGCGCATAATAAAGTCCCGCTTCATCCACCGGTAATAGAACAAAAGCATGATAGCTCTCAAAACCAGGCAATCCCTGCTCAAAATGAACCGTTTCTTTCTCTTCAACGTCTACCGTCCCAAAATATTTTGTTTCTACCTTCATCTCTCATCACACTTTCCAATCAATTTGAATATCAGCATATTGCTGCATATAAATATCAACATTCCCAGGCTGATACGAAATGTCCGGCTTGCGAGGTTCCGCTGAAATAATCGGTTCTTGAGGTTCCACAGATATATCCACTTCTGCTGGCGTATAATCAAGATCAACCAATTCATAAGCTGGCCTTCCCCCTGGCTGAAGCGTAAACTCATACTTAGCATTGTGCTTCGCATGAGCTGCAATCGGATTTCCTCCATCCTCGATCCGCATCAGTTCGTCCCCTTCGCGGGAAACACGAGCAATCCCCTCCATCCATATTTGCCTGGCGTCACTCACTAACTCATCTGCTCGTGCAAACACGTTTTTCAAATCAAGATTATGCCAGGCTTTCGTTTGATCTATCGTTAACTTCCCAGGACGAGTCTCGATCGTCATTTGCGCTTTCGACTGCTGGATGGATTGTGCAGCTTGATGCTGACGAATCGTTTGCCGTCCTGGTACAGTCCTGATTCCAATTCGAGCATCTGTCGATTGGAGATGGAGCTGAGGTACAGACATTCCGACCCCTCCTTCCAAGAAAACTGGCTATAAAAGGAGACTGCCTCAATGGAGAAGCAGTCTTATCTTAGAAAATCCATCAATGTCGGCTGGATAATACGTGATCCAACTGCTAACGCTGCTCGATGAATACTTTCTTGCGTTTTTAAATTCGTAATCACTTTTTCGATATCAGCATCTTCATTCTCTGACATCATCTTCGTAGCACTAACTTCTTGGGCTTCGATTCGACCTTCAATCAACTCCACCCGGTTCATCCGAGCGCCAAGGTCGGCACGTTCATTGACGATGTTATCGATGTGCTGATCGAAGGTACCAAGGTAATCACTAAGTTCCTCATCACTGCCATCACCTTCTAACGCATCAGCAAACGCTTCTATGTCTTCAAAAAGCTTCTGACTAAAAACAGGCTGTGGATTAACATTCACTTGAATTTTGACCCCAGCCGAAACCTCAATCTGAACAGGGGTTTGAGTACTATCGACTGTATAGTCGGTCAGATCAACAGGAGCTTCCGTCGTATTCGCCCCGTTAAAAATATACTTATCATTCACTTTCGTGTTCGCAATCGTACCGAGATGCTCTTTCAGCTGACGAATCTCCTTGGCAATGTTGGCCCGCTGCCCGTCTTCATATGTCCCATTACTTGCCTGAACCGTAAGCTCACGAATCCGCTGCATCGCCTGCGTAGCCTTATCCAGAGCGGCGTCACTATTGTCCGTCCAGTTATGTACCGTCCCAATATTACGTTTATACTGCTGAACCTCGCTCAGCTGTGAACGATAGTTAATCCCTTTCATCGCTACTACCGGATCGTCAGACGGCTGACTTATTTTCTTCCCCGTATAAAGCTGTTCCTGATATTTACCCATCTGGCTGTAACTGTTGCTCAAGTTGCGAAGCATATTGCTCGTTAACATTCCCTGGGTCACACGCATTCGCTACTCACCTACCTTCCCATTTGATTAATAATTCGATCAAGCATTTCGTCGACTACCGTTATATTTCGAGCCGCTGCATTATACGCATGCTGGAATTTAATCATATTGGTCATTTCTTCATCTAAGGAAACCGCGCTGACCGATTGTCGCTGTTGATTGACAGAAGCACGTAACGTGGCAGAGTTGCTTTCCATACGGTAAACTTCCTGTGCTTCGACGGCCATCGTTCCAATGATGGATTCGTAAAACGTGCTGACCGACGTTTCTTCTCCTAGAATGGCAGAAGCCTCATCCCGTACATCTGCTAACTCACCAGCATTGGCACCATTTCCCGCCAATTCTCCATTCGCTGCGGCAATATGATCGGAACCGTTTTTAATCACGTCCGTTAAATCTAAAGCGCCCGCTAGACCGCGTACGACGCCATTTTCGTCAGCAGACAATGACTCATCAATCTGAAAAAAGGCAGGTGGCTGCGTACCGTTTTCCATTGAGTTTAGCGATTCACCACTCGTTTGCACCGCATTAAAAGCTGTCGCATAGGCTGTAGCCATTTTATCCAAATCATACTGCATAGCCTCATAAGTACCTTTAGCTTCACCACCGGCCATATAGCCGCCAGACTCAATCAAACCTGTTAACTTTCCTTGTGAAGAAAAGTCTTCTACCTGGTAGGTCGCCGTTCCCACTGTGATCGACTCAGCAACAGGGGTGCCGTCAGCAGGATAATTAACCGTAACTTCATTCACCGTATTATTCGCACCATTGACTAATGTGGAAGCAGGTGACAACGGCTGACCCCCGACACCAACGATTGAAATCGTCGCTTTCCCCATCGCTAACGGGTCAGCGGATTTCGGTGTATCTTCATAACTGACGTCAATATTCACAAGCCCTGACATCTGATCTATTAAGCGGTCCCGCTCATCATACAAATCGTTAGGCACATAGCCATGCGGCTCAACCTCAGCAATCTGCTGATTCAAATTATTAATTTGATTCGCAAGGGAATTCAATTCTTTAGTCGTCACGCCAACTTCTGTTTTAATATCATTTTGCATTCTATGTATAGTGCTAGATAAATAATTAAACGTCTTCGCCACCGCCAGACCACGCTGAACGACCACATCACGGGCCCCTGAGTTTTGCGGGTTGACCGACAAGTCCTGTAATGATTGCCAAAATCGATCCATCGTTTTTGCCAGACCGCTGTCAGATGGTTCGTTCATCACTGATTCCAGGCGGCCAAATGCATCCGAACGAGCTTCATAGTAACCTGTTTTACTATTTTCGCCTCGAAATTGATCGTCTAAAAAACCAACCCGAATCCGTTCAATCGACCCAGCCTGAACACCGCTTCCCATCTGCCCCGGAATCTCTGGACGGTTCCGCGATGCTGCCGGAAACGGACCCGTTTGTTCAAAATTAACACGCTGACGCGTATATCCGGGTGTATTGGCATTGGCAATATTATGCCCTGTAGTATATAAAGCCGCTTGCTGGGTAAAAAGCCCGCGCTTGGCCACTTCTAAACCATGAAAGGTAGAAACCATATGAACTCTCCTCTTCTATCTTATGCCTTCGAATCAAATACAGAGCGCTTTTGCTCCCCGCCTTGAGAAGACGTGCCATAATTCATATTCGTTAAAGACGGCTGCAGCATATCTAAGGACATCGTAATAAACTGCAACGATTGCTTCGTCAGCTCCGCATTTAACACTTCCTGCTGTTTCAAATCGGCCAGCACAAGAATGAAAGCATCATAAGCCTCCTTGAGCCGCACCCTCTCCTGTCCTTCCACAGCCTCAAGCATCTCAGAAACCGTCGGAGCCTCACCAGCAAATCCTGCCGACTCCGCCCAGGCCGCAGCCCTAGCCATCCGCTGCTTCTCAACCGTATTAATTCCCTGGACATGCTTCCGCTCCTGGACAAGAATATCCTGCAGTGCTTCCGTATCATTCGATTTCAATATTTCCGTCTTCCGCGTCGACAAGGCAAGCAGACTTTCATGAAGCTGTTGCAATCGCCCCATCTGCTCTATGATGCTATCGATCGTCACAGTCATTCTCCTTTATCCCTTTTTCGAAAAGAAATCAATCATCTTCTTAGCCGTTGCATTCGAATCCACCTGGTACTTACCACTCTCGACAGCCACCTTAATCTCATCCACATGCTTCTGGCGAGCCTCATTTTTCTGCTCAGACCCTTGAAGTGCCTTACCCTGGTGAGAAATTTCGACCTTATCCCGCTGACTCTGCATTTGCCTTTGCACATCAGATTGCTGCGTTATATGCTTTTTATAAGGGTTAAAATTAGAATGGTTTGGACCATTGATCTTCATTTCATTCACCTCTCGTTCAAAATCATTACTTTATTTATCGGACCGCTTCTTTGGATGTTTAGACTTTATCCTGCTTAATCGAATAATAAGTCACCTGACCCATATCGTCCTGCCTATTACGCTTCTGAAGCTGCTCCATTTCATCATGCTTTTGGAGCCCGCGGTCAAATTCACGCCGGCACCCATCACAAAGACGCCCCTCACGAATCTGCGCCCCGCACTTCTCACAATCATACGTCAACTGAGGAAACTGAGCCGGATGCAGACGCTTAGACTTTACAAAACTTCGAATCCGAACCTCCTCCACACCCGTTTCCTCAACAATCTCCTGCATATTCGCTGTCCGATTCCGTTTTTTACGCAAAAACGTGTACACCACCTGAAAGTCACGCTCTTCCTGCTTCACACAATGCGGACAAACAGAAGCCGCCCCCTTCATAAACAATGCATGGCACCTCGGACAATTCGCTAAATCAGTCATCTTCAAACTTCCTCCTGTATACCTCTTTTTCTATTATATCGGCAAACTCCCAATAATCCAAAGAGCGATCAGCGAAAAAGTGTAAACGAATAAACAGCCGGACACCCAGATTCCTTTAACAACTTCGCCAAATGCCGCACCGTCACCCCCGTCGTATAAATATCATCTACCAGCAGCACAGGCCGTGAAGACCCCCTCATCAACTCAAACGGATTCCCCGCCTCCATCCGCTCCCTGCGCCCACGCTTCGACTGCTTCTCGCTTTCCCTTCTCGTAAAAAAATCATGAGAATCAAGCCCGAGCAATTGAATAACCGCATCCGATTGATTGAATCCCCGCTCCAGAAGCCGTTGCCCACTAAGCGGAATCACCACCGCATCAGCACCCACATCACAAAAGTGCTGGTGATACGTCGTCTGTACAGCCTCAGCAAAGGCCCGGATCAGTATAAAGTCCCCACGATACTTCCATTTGGCCACGATCTCTTTTGCAAATTCATTATACGCATACACCGCCACATTTTTCTCAAGACATCCTGCGTACACATCTGATTGCTCCCAGCGCTCACAGTCATAACAAATCTCTTTCGCATCTTCACGGCCACACTTCGGACAGCCGATCTGATCAATGCGCTTCAATTTACCTGTACATCCTTCACAAATACTCCTGGTTCTTTGGGGAAGCAAGAACTGGTTCCAACTGACCTGTGCCACAATCTCCTCAAAACAAATCAAACACTTCATGGGCGCTGTCCCCGCTTGTTCATTCTCATAATCGCTTCTTGTGCATCAAGCATCGCGTTCGTTTTACCTCTATGAAAATAGATTACCTCACCGGTTGGATCATGAGCACTGCGGCCGGCGCGACCGGCAATTTGCACGAGAGCTGCCTCGTCAAACACTACATGCCCTGCATCAAGCACATAAACGTCAACAGACGGAAAAGTCACACCTCGCTCGAGGATCGTTGTCGTTACTAAAATACTGTATTCTTGGTTTCGAAATGCACGGACTTTCTCTTCACGGTCGGGATCTTCTGCATGAACAGAAGTAATAGCAGGATAGATTGGCTTTAAGATGTCCGTAACTAGCTGGGCATAATCTATAGTTGAAGTAAAAAGCAGAAGCTGTCTGCTCCCAAGCTGCTGAGCCTCTATAACCTGAAGAATAGTTTTCGGGAGACGGCGATTAGCCAATTCTTTTCTTAACAAAGGGCTGAGTTTTAACTTCGGAACAGGCAGGGGATGACCATGAAATCTTCTAGCGATGAATACGGAGGGAAGCTTTTTTTGATGAATCCGTTTCTTCTCTTGCCGTCTTGGAGTGGCCGTTAAATAAAGGAAGCAAGCATCTATCTTAGCTGCTCGTTTAGAAGCAAATTTTAGAGAGAGGTCGTTATGATAAGGAAAGGCATCAATTTCATCAATAATCATCACATCAAAGGCGTAGGCAAAACGATATAGTTGGTGTGTAGTTGATATCAACAGCTGGGCATCACCTGATTTTTCCTCACTATCACCATATAAAGCTTGAATCGATACATGTGGGAAAGCTTGTTTGAGCCTTGGAGTCAGTTCGCGAACGACATCCGTTCGAGGCGTAGCCAGACAAATCCGCTTGCCTGCTTTTAGGGCAGCTGTAAGCCCAGGGAACAACATCTCCGTTTTTCCTGCCCCACAAACTGCCCAAATCAGCAGCTCGCTTTGACCGTGTTCAATCGCCGAGACAATTTCATCAGCAGCATGTTGCTGCTCTGCCGTCAATTCCCCTTCCCAGGCACAAGGATTCTCAAGAATTGGCCAGGTGTAGTGAGGACTTCCTCTATATAGAGGTTCGCATTCCATGACACGCCCCATCATAATACAGTTCCTGCAGTACACACATGATTTTTGACAGGCAGCATGCGGCATGGCAGCAAATAAATACTGCTTATGGTTGCCGCATCGCTTACAAGTAAATCTAGACCTTTTCTTTTCAATAGCGATCTTACTTTCCATATAACCTTCTGAAATATACCATTGTAATTCTTCATCTGATAAAGGGATTTCTTGTCGGGTCAGCAGTTTTCCCATCAGCCACCTGGGAGATGACTGTTCAGGGATCGACCGAAGTGGTGCAACTTGCGGAGCAGCAGAGGATTTACGCACGGAGAATAAACGAGTCAGAAAAATCACTTCCTATTCTATTTTTATAAAGAAACTTGTAGAGGCTGGGACATAACTAAATTTTGTCCCAGCCCAATTAGACTCACTTAAGACTTCTTATACCAGCCAATGCCCATAGCTCCCTCACCGAGATGTGACCCAATGACAGGACCAAAGTAACTTACGGTCACCTCGACATTCTCAAACTGCTCTTCAATAGCGGTTTTGATTTGTTCGGCTTCCTGAGGTTGATTGGCATGAATGACACTTGCCTGGAAGGTACCTTCTTCAGTTATATCTTCTTCAAACAACGTCAGAATTCGTTTAAGAGCTTTTTTACGCGTTCTTATTTTTTCAAATGGAACGATTTTCGTATCGACAAAATGAAGAACAGGTTTCACTTGCAGAAGGCTCCCTACGAAAGCTTGAGCCCCATTCAGCCTTCCTCCTCTATGTAAATGGCTTAAATCGTCAGCCATAAAATAGGCTTGCATGGACAATTTCATCTCTTCTAATCTAGCAATAATCTGCTGTGGTGTTCCGCCATTGTTGGCTAGTTCAGCAGCTTCTATCGCATAGAAGCCCTGCATAAGGCAGCTAATTTCGGAATCAAACACGTGCACATCAAGGTCGTCTACCATTTCACTTGCAGCCACCATTCCTTGATACGTTCCGCTAATCCCGCTTGAGAGGTGAATCGCTACCACTGCATCAAAATCACGAGCTAACTCCTCTAGTCTTTCCGCCATCAGTCCGGTAGCAGGCTGTGATGTTTTGGGCAGTTCCTCGTGTTCTTTGACCATATCATAGAAGTCATCAGCCGTAATGTCGACTTCTTCCTGGTAGGACTCCTGGCCAAATATTACGTTCAAAGGCACCATATGGATTCTATTAGACTGACGTACTTTCTTAGGTATGTAAGCTGTACTATCCGTAAGCACCGCTGTTTTCATAGGATTGATCTCCTCCAATCTATTGTTAAACTATATGTATAGCTTGTCACGTTTTTCTATACCTACATTTTACACCAAGCCCTCATGCAATGCACCTACAATATGGAAAAGACGCGTTCTATTCACTATATACTTGGTTAGGGAGTTATCCTATTAAGATAAGGCGCTATCGCTCAGAGGCAGGGCGTTATCTCCATCCGTTAAGGGAGTATCTAACATAGGTGGGGCTCTATCACGATTCAATAAGTCGTTATCCCCTGAATCTTATCGCTAAACCCCCGACGGAACCTCAACAATCAGAAAAGAAATCACCTTAATCGACTGTAAAAGTTTCTTAAGCAATAGATAAGGGATCTGAAGTAATTTCTCTTCAGATCCCTTATCTTCTAGTTTATACGACTTCCACCCAGCCGTTCTTAATTGCCGTCACAACAGCTTGCGTACGATCGTTCACGTTCATTTTCTGTAGAATATTGCTAACATGGTTTTTAACCGTCTTTTCACTAATATATAACGCTTCAGCTACGCCGCGATTGCTGTTTCCGTCAGCCAAAAGCTGCAATACTTCACATTCACGTCTAGTTAAAAGATGAAGCGGCTTTCTGTACTCAATCGCGCGGTAAGCGTTGCCTTCCTTCGTCTCTGACAACCTGCGATATTCAGCGACCAGGTTATGAGTCACTTTTGGATGTAAGTATGAACCGCCCTCACTTACAACTTTAATCGCATCGATCAGTGCATCGGAATCCATTTCTTTCAACAAGTAGCCCTGTGCCCCTGTTTTCAATGCATGCGTTACATAGTTTTCGTCGTCATGAATCGACAAAATAATGATCTTTAAATCTGGGTATCTACTAGTAATTTCCGCTGTTGCTTCCACACCGTTCATACTTGGCATATTAATGTCCATCAATACGATATCCGGATTATTTTCTTCGATCAGCTCCAACGCTACATCGCCATCGTCTCCTTCGGCAACTACCTCAAAGCTCGTTTCAAAATCGAGGATACGCTTTACGCCTTCACGGAATAATTTATGATCATCAATCAAGACTATTTTTGTCGTCATGAATCTTCCTCCTAATTATTACATTCGATTGTTTTGCTGGTTTACTAGAATACGAATGAGAATCGTCTCATATTTTTCTCTGTTTAATATGTTTTCGTTCATTACCCTAATCCTATTTCCTATTATAAACGATTCAAGTCTTTTTACATAGTTGAATTAAAGATTAACTAGTAATTGGAATTTGAATCATGACGATGGTCCCTTGACCTTCTGAGGAATCTATTTTCAATTCCCCATGCACCATGTCTACACGTTCCCGCATACCCATGAGGCCGAAGGATTTCTCTTTTTTTATAGCCGGGTCAAAGCCCTTTCCATCATCTTTAATTAAAATGTTCGCATTCTCGGGCTTCATTTCTATGGCTACGTGGATTTCAGAAGGCTCTGCATGCTTCACAGCGTTCTGAACAGCTTCTTGAATCAGCCGAAATAAAGCCACCTCATACTTACTTTCAAGTCTTCGCTCATCTCCCATCGAAGTAAAGGAAATCTTGATGTTATTATACTCTTCAGTTGTGGCTAAGTATTTCTTTAGGGTGGGCACCAGACCTAAATCATCTAATGCCATTGGACGAAGATCATAAATAATACGACGCACTTCATAAAGTGCAGATCGCACAAGTTTACGAACATTCTTCATCTCATCAAGGGCTTCTTTAATTCCCCGCTCGTTAAAAGTCCGCTCCACTAAGTCGGAACGAAGCATTACATTAGCCAGCATTTGTGCCGGTCCATCATGAATTTCCCGGGAAAGCCTTCTGCGTTCTTCTTCTTGTGCTTCAATAATTTGCAAGCCGAATTCCTGTCTTTCCTGGGCTGATTCTAAAGCGTCAGTCACATGTTTAAAGTCTTCTGTTAAGTAATTCAACACAATAGAAATTTTGCCCGCTAAAGCTTCCGCACGTTGAATCGTATCATCCAGGCTGCGCAGTCGAAATTCAATCTCCTGACGCCTGATTCTCAGCTGTTTTTCTTTTTCCCTGGTCATGGATAAATCCATTTGCAAGGAATGAGTTTGTTCATAAACTTTACGAATTTCATGTTCTGAATACTGTTGAAATTGCTTGCTGACTTCCGACAATCGATTTTTAGATAGCCGAACCTTTTGATCAAGAAGGTCCCCGTCCTCAATTAAGTCAGTTACCTGCTCTTTGATACGGAGTAATTCTTTGTTCAGTTTCTCAAATTCGCTTCGGGAGTCTTCACCAATCTGGAAAATTTCATCTTTACTGTTCGTAACGGTATCGACCATTTCCCTGATTACATAGTCGAGTTCTTTATTCCCAGATCCATTCTCTTTCATAACAAGTCTCCTCCATCAATATTCACATACTCATTCGATTGACCTACGTCAATTTGTGGGGGTTATGCGAAAAACCACTATATTTTTTCTCTATTCTTGTTTGATCTACATTTGCCCATACCTATAAAGTCGTTATATAATAAAATCTTAGGAGGTTCAACTAAAACCATGTTAGAAAGCTATTATACCGTAAATTATCTAGGATCCGAAGAGCTGACAATACAGAAATCCCGATTTATCGGGCATGTTAAACGTTGTGAGACAGAGGATGAAGCTCAATCCTTCATAGAATCTATGAAGAAACAATATAAAGATGCTACACATAACTGTTCAGCTTATATGATAGGCGAACACGATCTCATACAAAAAGCCAACGACGATGGTGAACCAAGCGGGACAGCAGGAGTACCTATGCTTGAAGTCCTTAAAAAGATGGGACTTAAGGATACGGCAGTCGTTGTCACTCGTTACTTTGGAGGAACGAAGCTTGGGGCAGGCGGATTGATACGTGCTTACTCCAGTACAACTTCTGAAGCCATTAAGGCGACAGGTGTAGTTAAAAGAGAGCTCATGCAAACGATGAAAGTCTCCATTGACTACACGCTGCTCGGTAAAGTGGAAAATGAGATCAGACATTCAACCTATCATTTAGACGAGATTCATTACTTAGAAAAAGTCGAAATAGACGTTAAAGTCGAAACCAATCAAACTACAGCATTCGAAACCTGGATCACCAATTTAACAAGTGGTCAAGCTCTGATTGACAAGGGAGAATGCAATTATTCAGATACCCCCATTTCTTTGTGAAAGGGTTGTTTTTGAAGATCGTTACTTTTTGAAGGGGAAGATTTGTTATGAAGAGAAGTAAGTTGAAGATATTCTTATGGTCACTGGCTGCACTCCTCCTTATATTTGTAGGAGCCACAGTTGGGTATGCAGCCTATTTAACGGATAAAGCACGGGAAGTAGCTAAAGAATCGCACGATACATTAGAACGCGGTGGTAAATCCGACATGCGTACTGAAGCAGTTCAGCCTGAATTTGACAATACTTCAATTTTGTTCCTCGGGGTCGATGATAGTAATACGCGATCCAATGGGAATCCCTCTGGACACACCAGCCGTTCTGACGCCCTAGTGTTGGCTACTTTCAACGATGAAGAAAAGTCTGTTAAGTTATTGAGCATTCCACGGGATTCATATGTTTATATTCCAGAAGTCGGGTATCGAGACAAGATTACACATGCACACGCATTTGGAGGAACAGATGCGACAGTAAAAACAGTGGAAAACTTTCTGGATGTTCCAGTTGACTACTACGTCCGGTTGAATTTCAACTCGTTCATTGAAGTTATTAACGCTCTTGGCGGCGTCAAATTTAATGTCCCGTTTGACTTAACGGAGCAAAACAGTGAAGACACAGAAGGCGCTATTCACTTAGGAGAAGGGTTTCAAACCGTTACAGGTGAAGAAGCTCTGGCATTAGTACGTTCCCGTCAATATGACAGTGATTTAGCACGTGGTGAACGCCAAATGAAAATGATAGAAGCTATCATAGACAAAGCTTCCCAAGTTGGTTCCATTACTAATTACAGTAAAGTAATTGAATCAATCGGAAATAACCTGAAAACGAACCTTACCTTCTCAGAAATGACAGCGTATAAAGACTATGTCCTTCAACAGAATGGATTGGACTTTGAAGAAATGCAGCTTAATGGTCAAGGAACTTACATTGATGGAGTTTGGTACTACAAAGTAAATCAGACGAGCCTGCTAAATGTTCAGAACTCCCTTCAAGCTCACTTAGGAATAAATCACTCATCAAATAATAACTCATTTGCTGGGGACAATCAGGAAGATTCCTACGACTCCCTACAATAAGTTAAATATTCCCCGGGAAATATCGTCAAAATGAATGTCAATGTAACAAAAAGCAACGTAAAACCTACTTCATGCTCAATGTCCATGAAGTAGGTTTTGTTATTTGTAAGTTTATTTTGTTGCTTTTTCGTGAATAGAAGAGAAGTGACTACAATTATGCAGAGAAGAGTGATAAATGCTAAATTGCACAGAATAACTTAAGAACCAAAGAAGTTAACTAAATCATAGGGGGCTTTATTTTTTCATGGCTGACAAAGAAAGACAGAAATTAAAACGTTCACTTAAACCACATTGGGTCTGGGCGATTGCCTTTGGATCTGCCATTGGCTGGGGAGCTTTTGTTCTTCCGCCGGACTGGATTAGCCAGGCTGGACCAGCAGGAGTTATCATCGGTATTTTGCTAGGTGCAGTTCTAATGATGGTCATCGGAGTGAGCTACGGATTTTTAATTGAAAAATTTCCTGTTACTGGAGGAGAATTTTCCTATGCTTACATAGGCTTTGGCAGAGGGGTGGCCTTTTTAGCAGGTTGGTTCTTAACCCTTGGATACATTTGTATCGTTGCTTTAAATGCTTCTGCTCTTGCACTATTAGCAAAATTCCTGTTTCCTGACTTTGTGCGATTGGGTAACCTTTATACGGTTGCAGGATATGATGTTTCCATTATTCAAGTATTGATAGCAAGCACAGCTTTAATTATTTTTGCCTTATTAAATATTAGAGGCACTAGCTTTTCAGGACGCACCCAATTTATTTTCAGTATGATTCTTATTTTTGGAATTGTACTTCTGGCTGGGGGCGCGATTTTTGCTGAAGGTCCAAGCATATCCAATCTCTCACCTGCTTTTCTGCCTGACCAAACAGCAATCGCCTCTATATTAACGATATTAGCGATCGCTCCATTTGCTTATGTAGGATTTGATAACATCCCTCAGGCTGCAGAGGAATTTAAGTTTGAAGCCAACAAAGCATTCGGACTTATTATCTGGTCCCTATTAGCCGCCGGGCTCGCTTATGCTGTGATGATTTTCGTTACAGCCAGTGTTATGCCGTGGCAGGAGCTCCTTATCCAAATTGAATCGCAGAATTCCGTATGGGGAACTGGTGACGCTATTGAAAGTTATATGGGCCGAATTGGTGTATTCATTATTGCCATTGCTGTCATCATGGGTATTTTCACCGGGCTGAACGGCTTCTTTATTTCTGCAAGCCGGCTGACATTTGCTATGGGCCGGGCACGTATCTTGCCTAATTCGTTTCGAAAGCTTCATAAAAAGTACCATACCCCTTATGTCGGGATCTTGTTCACATTAATCGTCTGTTTAATTGCTCCTTGGTTCGGCAGACAGGCCTTATTATGGGTAGTGGATATGTCATCGACGGGTGTAGCAATAGCCTACTTTTTCTGTACGGCCACTGCATTTAAGATTTTTAAGTGGTCAGACAAACAAAAGGGTACACACGCTGCAAGTACCGTGGCGCCTGGAAGAAAGCTGCTATCACTAATTGGAATGATCAGTTCGATTGGCTTTCTTATTCTCCTGCTCGTGCCACAATCGCCTGCTTCATTAGGAACTGAATCTTACATTGCGCTTGCGGTATGGATTTTGCTTGGAGTTGTATTTTACCTTTTCAATGCACCACGCTATAACAAAATTAGTGAACAAGAAATGAACTACCTCATTCTTGGTAAAGAGAAACTATAATGAAGAAGACTCGCCTTTAACCGGCGAGTCTTCTTCATTTAAAATTCCACTTCTTCAGTTTCTTCGGTTTTCAGAGATGATACGATCGTTCCTGAACTGATCAACCACATGTCTTCCTGCTCATCATAAATGAGATCATAATTCCATATATACGTGTTCTCTTCCTTCAACCTCTCTGAACTGTCTACGTTTTCACCAAAATTACCTGATTGAAACGTGATCGACGCATAAAGCGTGGACGTAAAAGGACGCTCACCTTCTTCACTGGTAATTTCCATACTGCCTAAGTCAAATACTATCTTTGTTACCTCTCCCTCAAAGTCTGCCCCTATTGCTTCAAGTTCTTCCATTTCATCTTCAGCCGCTTCTAAATATTCCTCACTTTGCATTCGTTTGAATTTAGAAATATCTTTTGCTTCGTAAGCAGCAATATATTCTTTTACATGATCGGTAATCGTCTTCTTTAAGTCCTCTTCAAGAGATTCAGAAAGACTTTCAGCTGTTGCTTCAAGGGTGACGTTATTAAACTCTAAAGAGATCGGTTGTGATGTTTCGTATGTATTAATCGATATAATTTCATCATGCTTTTTCTCATTAACCTCAACAACTCCTTTTAATATATGGGAACCAGGTGTTAGACCTGCCAACTCATATACGGAGCTTCCTGTTACGGTTCCAATCTTATTCCCATCAAGAAATAAGGTTACATTTTCTGCATTCGATGAAACATCTACACTAACTGGATCCAAGGTCAGAGTGAACTGATCAAAGAATAACCATTGTGATCCCTGATTTTGCAAATGAATGACAGAATCCGACTCACCTCCATTTGCTTTTCCATCCGAAACAGAGCGTAAATAACTCAATGTTGACACAAACTCATCAGAGTGTTGGTTATAATAGTCAACCATCAATTCAGCTTGTTTAACATTAAATGACTGATTTTCATGGTTAAAAGCGACTAAATCAACAAGCCGATGCGCATCTTCCTCATTAATGGCTTCTTCAAACTCTTGAACAACGTGCTGGGCAGACGTTACTTTACTTAAATACAACCAGAACGTAACAGCGAAGCCGATTAGAAGAGACGTTGTAATAAAAGTTATAAATATCTTTCTCCAATTTTTCTTTCGATAGGAGCGCTGTTCCTCTATATGATCACTATAATAATGACTGGCATTTAACCACTCGTGATTTTCCGCAAATTCCGCCGGCTGTTTTGCCTTTCCTGCTGAACTGCAATCTTCACACTCCTGTTGCGAAGGAGATATTTCTCTTCCGCATTTTCGACACTCCCCCACAAAATTCCCCCTTTCCTTACAAACTAATTCTATTTTACCATATCGTAAAAATTACAGCAGGGTAATTTTCTTTTATTTTAAGTTTAATAAGGACCATCTTAAGTAACAGGCGTGTGCTCAAATCCATTTTACTGCACATAGAAAGGAGGCTTCTCTCTATAATAAGAAGCCTCCTTTTATTCAAATTTACCGTTTCATAAAAAATTGTCTTATTTCTTGTTTAGTTAAGCCGATTTCCCTAGCCTGCTTCATCAAAGCTACCCAGTCAGCGTCCAAACTCCTCTTACTCTTTACCTTTTTCAATGAATGATTCTCCCTCCATCATTCACCCTCAGGCAACCCGGCCGCCATAACCATTCTAGGAGTATGTAATAAACACGGGGATGGCATTAGACCCGTAGCTTTGCGTCCTTATTTTTCAATAAGTTTGCCTTTTTGCAAGGAGAAGTTGTTTGTTATCCTAATTATAATCCAGGATTGTTAAAAAGCAATCGTTTTTTCAAGATAAGATCCGATAGTTTTCGTGAGCCACTACCGTTCGTTCATAGTCAAACTCAACTTCTTCAAAGTTTTCCATAATCGTCAGGTCGACAATTACTGATCGTTGGCACTGACTTGGAATAACCTCTCCTTTAAATCTTATATTGTTTCTCTCAAACTCTACAATATTTCCAGGATTGGCTTTTTTCGTATCTGCTTTAAACACGTTCAAAACCCCTTTCAACAAAAACAATATAAATGTAAGCTTAATTCAAATTTCTGAATTCAACAACCTTTTCAAATGAATTGTAAAAAAATTGTAATAAAAAAGGAAACGGAGCATGCTGCTCCGCTTCCCTTATGAATTACCGTAGTAATAGTAGTAGTTACTATTCTTTTTCTCCCGATCATTTAATACAACACCTAGGAGATTAGCTTTAGACTGCTCTAACAATTCTTTAGCTCGTTCGGCAGCCTGGAACTCTGTTTGTCCGCTGCGGACGACCAGCATAACTCCATCAACTTCTCTTGCTAATACTTGTGAATCAGACACTGCAAGAACTGGAGGGGTATCAAGGATAACTAAATCATAAGTTTGACGTGCCTCCATCATTAACTTGTGCATGGCTTTAGAACCCAAAAGTTCAGATGGATTCGGCGGGATCGGACCACTGGGCAATACATCTAAGTTATCAACCGCTGTAATTTGAGTTGTTTCTTTCAATGTCTGACGTCCCACTAAGAAGTTGCTCAAGCCCTTTGTGTTGTTTAAGCGAAATGAATGGTGGACAGTAGGTTTTCTTAAGTCAGCATCAACTAGCAATACACGCTTACCCTGTTGGGCGAAAACGGCAGCCATATTTGCGGAGGTCATCGATTTACCTTCAGAAGGCCCTGCGGAAGTGATCAATAGGGATTGAAGTTCCTTATCCACAGAAGCAAACTGCAAATTGGCCCGAATTGTGCGATACTGCTCAGCAATTGGAGATTTTGGATTATCATTAGCAATAATTTTTCTTGCTTTCATTGCGACTTGCTTTTTTCTGGACTTACGTACCAACGGACTCACCTCTTACCTTTGAAGCTCGACTTGGCTGTCTATTCATTGTTTCCGGGCCTAAATCTTCCTCAGATACGGTTGAAATAACACCCATTAATGGAAGACCTAATGTCTTCTCAATATCCTGCTCGGTCTTAACTGTGTTATCCAAGTATTCAAGTAGGAAGGCTAATCCGACACCTACCATTAGACCAACTACTAAGGCAATAGCAATATTAAGCATTGGCTTTGGACTAACTGGTTGAGGATTTTCCACTTCTTCAGCTGGAGATAAGATATTAACATTATTAACGCTCATTAAATCTGGGATCGTCTCCTGAAATGTTTCCACCGTACTATTGGCTAATTCAACAGCCATAGAACGACTTTCATCCGTCACAGTCACTGTAACTACCTGAGATTGTTCAGCACTCGCCACTTGAATTTTGTTACTTAACACATCAGATGAAATATCCAGGTTCAATGATTGAATCACTTGATCAAGAATAGCCGGGCTTTTAATAATAACGTTATAAGTATTTATAAGTTCAACATTCGTACGTATATCGTTAATATCATAGGGGGATTCCTCTTGCTGACTTGCAGATTGATTCACGATAAATTGAGTTGAAGCCTGGTAGGTAGGCGTCAAAACAAAAAATGTAACAATTGCGCTTATGACAGCAGCTCCCCCGGTTACTGCAATAATCATCCAAATTCTCTTTCTCAATACTTCAAAAATTTCTTTCAGAGAAATCGTTTCCTCCATAGATGTACCTCCACTTATGTAAAATATTCAAAAATATATTCACATTATATCACAATGTGTCTGGATTTGAAGGAACTATAGCAAAATTTAACTAAATGGTAATATAATTTTCATAGAGACTAGCTAAATAAGTTGTTTCTTCTATGTCTAATCACCTAGTAACGCAAAAAAGATCTCGTTTTAGGAGACCTTCTTCACTCTTTACTTCTAGCTGCTTCTATTCTGTTTAAAATGGGACGATATCTTTCACCAGCAGCCCCAGTAATTTCAATCATTAATTCTACTGTAATCAGGATAATCGTTCCCATGAGCAGAGAACTTATTAATGTCGCTTGTGAGAAAAACACCGCTGATAAACTAAATAAAGCGCTCATCGTATAAATCATAATTACGGTTTCAGGATGGCTATACCCAAGCTTTAACAAGCAATGGTGTAAATGAGCAGAATCAGGCTTCATGATGGGACGTCCTGTCATGGCTCGACGAAGAATCGCAAATATTGTGTCTGATATTGGTACACCTAAGATAAGGATTGGGATAACTAAAGAAAAGAGGGTAACGTTCTTGAATCCAAGTAACGAAAGAACTCCGATCATAAACCCTAAGAACATAGCCCCTGTATCACCCATGAAAATTTTTGCTGGATAAAAGTTAAACACAAGAAATCCTAAAGTGGCCCCGAACATCATTAAGCCCATCAACATAACAAAAGAATTCCCCATTGTTATGGCCATCCCTGAAACCGTCAATAAAGCAATAGCAGAGATGCCTGCTGCTAGTCCGTCCAATCCGTCCACCAAATTTATGGCGTTCGTAATGCCAACAATCCAAAGCAGTGTAATAGGGAAGCTTAGCATGCCGAATTCTAATTGACCCCCATATGGAAGATTAATGAATTCAACCTCTACCCCATTTACAATTACAATAACAGCTGCTAAAGTTTGTCCACTTAACTTGTACCATGGAGCAATTCCGTAAATATCATCCATTATTCCGGTAGCCACAATGATCGTTGCTCCGACCATAATCGGCCATGTATAAATATTTTCCGGCATAAATATACTTACTCCAATGAGTACACTAAGGAAAATCGCCAGTCCGCCTAACCGTGGCATCAGACGTTTATGAACTTTCCGGGAATCAGGAGAATCTGTCGCCCCAATATAAATCGCTAATTTTTTCACAAGAGGTGTTAATATAACAACAGCTATCAAACAAAATAAAAAGGCCCTGAACTCCATAGAGGAACCTCCCTTCCTTTGTCATCCGTGATTAATAACCTTCAACCATTGCACTCTATTTTTGTCGGTACTTCGGGAAATAAATGATAAACCTGATTTACTTGAGCTGCAAAATGGTGTAAGGAAAATCGACTGGATGCAAATTCACGGAAGCTTTCCCCTATCGATTCAAGCTCAGTACCCTTTAAGGAATAAGCTTGATTTAGTGCCACTGCAATTGCTTCAACCTCAGGCTGTTCCATGATCCAACCGTACTTTCTCGAAGGAATAAGTTTATCGACACCGCCTACATCAGTAGTTATAGCAGGAACCCTTGCCCTGGCTGATTCTAATAACACAAGCGGAAAACTTTCACTTTTGGAAGTGAGAAGAGTCAAATCAACCATTGGTAATACAGCTTCGACATCAGATCTAAATCCTAAGAAATGTACATGATCTTCTACCTTCAATGCTTTGCATTGTCTTTTTAATTGGTCTTCTAGTGTTCCATCACCTAAAAGCAATAAATGAGCCTGCTTATTTTCTTCAAGAAAAGATGCAAAAGAATTAAGCGCCAGCTCATGCTGTTTCACCGCTTCAAAGCGAGCTACCATGGCCACTAAAAAATCTTCTTCCTTAAAACCAAGATCTTCCCTCTGTAAGTTTACTTCAGGTCTCACTGAAAAATCAATCCCGTTATAAATGGTAGTAATTTTATGGTCTGGGATGTTCATTTGCAAAAGCTTCTTGTGAAAACGCTCAGAAATGGCAAGACAATGATCTGCAGAACGAATAGCACGCTTATGAAGATGCATGAACAGCTCACCCTTTACCCCATGTCCAATAAAATCATCGTTAGGGTCGCTATGAAGCGTAAGAACCCAGGGGATCGAAATTTTAGATTTAAGCATCCTCAGAAGTACGTTCGCTCGCGGTCCATGTGTATGAATAATATCAATATTTTCTTGCTGAATGTACCTTTTTATTTGAAAAAGAACAGACAGATCAAAGGGAAAAGCCTGCTTAAAATGCACCGTCGGGATTCCTAACTCAGAGGCCCGATGCACCATTTCTCCATCCTCTAAAACACCTAAAATCACTTCCTCATGATTCAATTCGTTTAATAAGGATAAGATGTGATTCATGCCACCGCCTGTTTCGTTTCCCGCATTTAAATGTAGAACTTTCATAGCCTTATCCCCCAATTTCCATCGCACTCTGTTATTAGAATGTCACTTTTTCCGTAAGATATGCCAAATGAATCGCGGCAACTGTAACATCCGTTTCCAGCGTGACGGTTGTTTAATTAATCTGTGAAGCCACTCAATATTCAACTTTTGCCAGATCTTCGGTGCCCGCTTCACATAACCAGCGACTCCATCAAAACTTCCTCCAACTCCCATAAAAAGTCCTCGACTAAACTGATTGTAATGTTGGTGTATCCACTTCTCCTGATTTGGAAACCCTAAACCTACAAAAATCAAGTCAGGATTACTATCCTTAACCTCTTGAACGACAGAAGCATCATTAATATCAAAATAACCATGATGAGACCCCGCAATAACCAAATTAGGGAATTTAATTTTCACATTGGCTATAGCCTTGTTCAGGACATCCTGTTTCGCCCCCAGAAAATAGCATCTAAGCCCGTCATGATTCGCTTTCTCCAACAGCTGATGCATCAAATCATAGCCAGCAATCCGCTCGGGAAGCGGCTGTCGCAGTAACTTGGAACCCATGACGACCCCAATACCATCTGCAATGACATAATCAGCTTTCAGAAGAATTTGTTTATAGTCTTGATCCTCTTCCGCTGCCATCACAATTTCTGGATTTGCTGTTACAACAAACTTCTTTTCTCGTGAGGCAATGGCAGGAAATAAATGATCATTCAACAGCTGTTGATTATTTATTTTCGCAAAAGGAATTCCTTTAATTTCAACATACGCCTGATTTTTTTCCATGACAAGACACCTTTCCATGCTTTTACAAAAATTAATACAAAGTTAACAAAAATATACAGTTGATTTATTGCCTTGTATGTTGTATCAGGTATATTATAAAGGGTTGGTCTCAAAACGACAATTAATACCTTAAACCACACGACACCTTTAACAAATTCACACAGGTATCTCTAAGATAATGAGAATGCTGCAGAAACTAATTTTTCATTCAAATATAATTAGAAAGCACCCATTTCCTGTTAAGGACTTGGGTGCTTTTGTTAAGTTGCTGCCTTTATGCCGTTTTGCTTACGAGTAACCTCTTCTTTATATTGCTGCTTCTCTTTTTTAGACATTTTCTTATACTTCTCTAAAAACTCTTCGTAGTGATTAAGAACTTCTTTGGCGGGACCATATTCTTTAACTGATCCGTACTCCAGCCATACTACTTTCTCACAAAACTTTTTCATCTGTCCGATCGAGTGACTAACAAAGAACATCGTCTTTCCACTCTCTTTAAACTCGTACATTTTCGCTAAACTTTTTTCTGCGAAAGCTTTATCACCTACAGATAAGGCTTCATCAATAAGCAAAATATCAGGATCCACGTTAACTGAGATCGCAAAACCAAGTCGTGACTTCATCCCGCTGGAATACGACTTTACCGGCTGGTCAATAAACTTTTCAACTTCGGCAAAATCAATAATGTCGTCTTCAAGTTCTTTGATTTGCTGTTGATTGAAGCCCAGCATAAGGAGCTTTAGCTCGATGTTTTCACGACCTGTCAACTTATTGTCCAGTCCAGAATTAACCGCAATGATGGCAGCTTGCCCTTTCACCTCTACCGAACCAGAAGATTCAGGGACAACGCCAGCAATAATATTAGACAAAGTTGATTTACCGGAGCCATTCACTCCAACAAAACCTATAATGTCACCCTCGTCCACATCAAAACTGACATTCTGAAGAGCATAAAAGTCTTCCCCATAGGATTTTCGAGGTACAATCAGGTCTAACAAACGTTCCTTTGGATTCTCGAAAAGCTTATAAATTTTTGTAACATCTTTTACAATGACTGATTTAGCCATGTTATCACTTCCGTTTTATAGAAAATCAATAAAGTGTCTTCTGAATTTCACGTGTAAAGCTGAACCAATAATAAACAACCCTACTATTACTCCAATGAAATATAAAGTATACTGCCACTCGTCAATGAAATACCACCCTTGACCTAATAATGATGTTCGGTATGATTCTACAACATAATAAAAAGGGTTAATTTTCATTAATGTTTTCAACCAATTCAAATCTGAATCAAATTGACTTACATCCCACAGTATGGGAGATAGATACAACAGCATTCTTAATGTCGCTTGAAGAAACATTTGGACATCACGAACAATTGTAGCCAGTGTAGAGGTAATCAGGGATATAGAATATAGTAAAGCTAATACCCCAAACATATACAAAGGTAATTGTAAATAATATATGCTGATTGGAAATCCTAGTATCCATAAAATAACCATCACTAGAACTAATAATAATAAGTGAGAATATAATTTTGAAAAAATCACGTAGTTTGGGATGACACTCATCGGAAAGTTCATTTTCGATAACATCTTAATCTTAGTATATATTGACTTTGATGATTGTAACAATCCTTGGTTTATCATAAACCATACTACAATACCAGATAGCATCCAGGGGAAGAAGTCCATGCTTCCATCACCCACTGTATTATTTCGAATACCAAATCCGAATACGAACCAGTAAATTGAAATTTGAATGGCTGGGTTTAATAATTCCCAGATCATTCCCAAGTAGTTATTACTATTTGAACTTTTCACCTCATATAAAGAAAGCCTTCGAACCAAATAAAAATATTTAAATTGCTCCTGTAATACTGTAATAGATGACTTCATATTTTGTCCTTCCTTAAGAAAACAAATCTCAAAACACTCATCAAATTATACTAATATCCGACATAAAAAACAATATCAGCTTTGGAAGTTACGAACAATCGGCGCCCCATAATCAGAGGCGCCGATTAATCCAATTATTTTTTAAAAACTTGTTCTACCACCCGTCTAGAAGAACCGCCGTCTTCCCACGAGCAAAAGCGATTATAGAATTCCTCAAATTCATTACCTAGTCGATAGTTTTTGTTTTCAAATTCTTTAATTGATTGAATAACTTCAGACGTTGACTTTGTCAAAGGGCCTGGAGCTTCTGTTTCTAAATCCAGGTAAAAGCCTCTCAAGCTGTCACGGTATTCATCAAGATCGTACACATAAAAAATAATCGGTCTTCTTAAGTTCGCGTAATCAAAGAAAACAGATGAGTAATCTGTGATTAATAGATCAGAAATTAAATACAAGTCCCTTATATCTTCGTGCTTAGAAAGATCGTAGACAAAACCTTCATACGGCCCAAGATCGAAGTTTTCAGCAATTAAATAATGCATCCGAAGAACGACTACATAATCTTCACCTAGTTCTTCCTTCATACGATCTAAATTCAGACTCAAATCGAACTTGTATTTTCCTTTTTGATAAAATTGGTTATCTCTCCAAGTTGGAGCGTATAAGATAACTTTTTTATCGGACGGAATGTTTAAAGATTTTTTCAAGGAATCAATTGTTTCCTGATTATCTTCTTGAATTAAATAATCATTTCTTGGATAACCCGACTCGATCATTTTTCCATTAAACAAAAATGCTCGTTCAAATATCTCACTGGAATATTGATTCGGTGCCACTAAATAATCCCATTTAGCCGTTTCCTTTATAAAGTTACTTTTATATTTAAACGTATTAGTTCCAGGCATATGGACCTCTTCCATATCAACTGCTAAGCGTTTCAAAGGGGTGCCATGCCATGTTTGTAGATACTTGGTCCCTTTTGGTTTTGGGATCCAAGTCGGAAGTCGGGTATTTGTAACCCAGTATTTAGCTCTAGTCATTACCATTAGCCATTTTACTGAAAATCGTCTTACAACAGGAAGACCTTTGGATTTAAGCTCGCTATAATATCTTCTATCTGCACTCCAAATCAACTGATATTCAAGCTCGTTCACCTTCATATATTCGTAAACCGCTCGTGGGCTATCACTATACTGTTTACCGTGAAAGCTTTCAAAAACGACTAAATTCTTTTTCTTAGGAAGTAAACTTGCAATATTAAATATCCGTTTATAAAGCTTTAATGCTCTCTTACCTCTTCTCATTTTCACTACTTTTAATTCGAGCTTTTCAGCAGTTTCCTTGAGAGGGTTATCCTCCAATATTTTAACTGATAAATATCTTTTTTTCTTAGTTGGTTTAATAGTTAATTTTAGTTTTGTATCCCCATTATTAAATCTGTAAGTATCTTCAAAATTAGCCATTCCATGGTATTTAAGTCTTGGACTTTCTTTTATTAGGACTGTATCCTCACCTGTTAACTCTACTCCAAGGGAAAACTTTAAAGAGTTTGGCAACAATTCGGTGTATTCCTCATTAAGTTCCACTTGCGCTTGAAAGTTATCAAGTTGCTGATTCGGCCTCTCAATAATTTCGATAGGGAAACGATGTTCGCCATTAGAAACATCCGTAATAGTCAAATATTTCTCGTGCACTTTATTAAGATCTATCTTTTCTATTAAACCTTCTAACCGTAAAATTTCGTCATTTCGAAATTCTACCTTATTCACACCTGCGAATAGTTCAACCTCACTATGTTTGAACGAAACATTTCCTTTTTTCGTAATATAAGGATGAAATGTAACACCGTTATTATTAATTCTTGCATATTCTATAGAATTATTTGAGGCATTTACACGCTGAGTACCTTTACTATTTTGTATATAAAGATCCCAATACTTACCATCAAGTAATATATTTGACCATTGGGAATAGTCCAACATTCCGTAAAGCAACCATATATTATTATTCACACCTCTAATTTTCAGAGGAATGTTGACTTCTTCTTGATTTGTTCTATTAACTAGGATTAAACGGTTGTTGCGATCTTCCTCTTGGGACATTGGTATAAAAATCGATAACTGTTGATTGTCATGTATTCTAATATCTGCAACAGATGGATATTGTTCTTCTTTCCGCTTCATATATTACTCCTTCTAAATGTTTGTAACATTTATTTTTAAATTATTTTCTAAATAGTATCCACACTATATCATAATTAAATAGGTGATTTTCAAATCTTAATAATGCTTAAGAAAAAAGTTCACCTAGGAGAACAACTGAACTAGGCTTTAATCTTTTTGTTAAAAATGTATCTTGATACTTCCAATGAGCTTAATGATTAATTCCTATGGTTCAGCCAACTATACTGTATGTAAATGAATAACTAGTATAAGGGTATGGCTTCTTCAATATTTATGAATTTAATGGCCTTCTTTTTAAATACACATCCAACAGAGAAGTTCCTTTCCAATTAGCAAAAATCTAACAAATATTATAGAATGTAATTAAAATATTTTCAAATGACTTTTGTTCAACAACACCAGTAGTTCAATAAAAAAGATATAATAAGGACGTGTCGATAGTGACTAAAATAAGTGTAATAATTCCAGTTTTTAATGTAGAAGATTATTTGGATAGTTGTTTAGAGAGTATAATGGGTCAATCATACCCAGTATTTGAGGTACTGCTTATAAATGATGGTTCAACTGATAAAAGTGGCCAAATCTTACAACATTGGGAACAAAAATTTGATAAAATAAAGGTCATACATCAGCCCAATAGTGGAGCCCCAGGAAATCCGAGGAATAAAGGAATAAGTTATGCTTCTGGTGATTACTTAAGTTTTATTGATCCTGATGACTACATTGAGAATGAATATTATGAAACATTAGTTAAGGATATTGAAAGGGATCACCCTGATATAGCGATTTCAAAGATACTAAAATTCAATACCAAAAGGACCTGGATGCCCCCTACATTTGATAAATTGAATTTGTTTAAAGATAATAGAACTACTACCCTATTTAAAGAAACCAACCTTATTCATAACCTTGGACCTTCAAACAAATTATATAGGACATCTTTTATAAAAAAACATAACATTAAATTTTTAGAAGGTTACTCCTATGAAGATGTTCACTTTACAAGTTGTTGTATGTATTTAGCAGAAGCAATTACTATTAATAATAATACTACTTATTATTGGAGAAGAAGGGAAAGCGAAAAAAATAAGTCAATTACACAACAAAAGAATCAATATAAATCAGTTTTAGACCGATTATTTGTTCACAAGGAAATTGATCTTTTCTTAACTGAGAACGGTCTAATAGATTTTCGCTATATTAAAGATATGCGTGCAATTTTAGACTTTACTAGACATGCAAACCAGCTCTATGAATTCACCCAAAAAGATCAAAAGGAATTTTTTAAAGAAATCAAATCTTATTTAGAAACAATTGATCCAAAAGCGTATAATATCCTACCGCCATATGCAAAGAATTATTACTTACAGCGTTTGTTTTTCTTATACGAAGGGTTGCATTATGAATTAGTAGCTAGTTCTACTGATAAATATGGATACCTTCCATCTAAAATTGATAATGGGAAAATTCACTTCGATTTTTCATATTTAAATCAGTACAAAAACCACAAACTCTTCAAAACCCAGATTGGTGTACCAGGAACTCTTTCTAAAGCCTATGCTATTACTGATAAAGCTGCAGTTACAGATGACAAATTATTAATACAAGGCTATGGTTACATCAATTATGTAAATGTTACAAATAGAGATCAAATATCTATACACCTAATAGTTAAAGATCGAAATACTAAAGAAGAGATTACTTTTGATACTATGGTCTCTGAAAGTTCAGAACTTAACAAGAACGACATTTCAAGAAAATTTTGCAAATTCAATGCCAAGATAAATCTAGAAGAGTTAAATATTAGTCAAAGGCATACAAAATTAGATTTCACTTTACAAATTAAAATTGATGGTCATAGTAAAACAAAAAGACTTGTCTTGCCAGATAATGCTACTATAGGCAATGCAAACCAAAATTTTAGCTTTTATAAAACTAAATATAATAACCTATCTTTGAAAAATAACAGTTAATAAAAAGCAAAATTCACTATTGAGAACTATCACCTTGTTACAAAAAAACAGATGAATGCTTTGCACTATGAAAGTGACTTTTGTATTGATCTAGAGTAATCTCAATGTGCCCTCATTATTATATGTGGATTAAATAACCCCCACCTAGTTTAGGCGGGGGTCACTTACCGTTTACTTTTAAAGTGTTCGTTTTTTAGGGGAGGGGATATGGTAGTAATCCTTCCTCTTTTTATCAAATTTAGCCTTTATAGTTTGTATTCCTAAATAGGAATAATGAGAAAGTATGAATACTATTGGTGTAAACCCGAGCCCCCACCAAACACTTTCCTTTATTGCTCCTAAACCACAAAGGTCAATTATCACGTTAAAAAGGCTTATATAAAATGGATGTGTGACATATATACCGAGGGTATTTTTACCCGTACTGTTAACCCAAGTCCCTTCTCCTAATTTTTTGTGTTTAATCGATAATAGTAGTAACAAAAATGTTAATAAAACCGTACTTAAATAGTAATTTCCTACGTTTCCACCATAAACATAAACATTTATATAAGCTTCAATTAGCTGTAACATAGCTACAATTAAGATCAAGATAACTAATGAAAACGAATTGACTCTATTGGAGAGCATCCCAAATTTCCACTTATACTTGGAAACAAAAGCACCTAAAGTAACGAAAAACAATCCAAAAAACAGCGCATCTCTAGTATCCATTTCAAATGTATAGATATGTGAATAAGATTGACCAAATAGACCTATCAAATAAAAAGTAAAACTTACTATTAATAAAAATTTAGTTAATCTAAAACGTATAAAAAAGCAAAGAATAACAATGCTCCATATTAGCGCAAATAGATACCATAAATGATAATGTGTATAATCTGTTCCATAGTATAGTGTTCTTAACGCAATGATATCCGTTATATAGCTCGCCCATTCAGTGGTAATAATTGAGATACTTTTTTCTTCTGCTAGTATATAAAGTCTGACTAAGTCATATACAAAGTAAAACGCACTCCATGCTAATAAAATTTTAAATAATTTCATAATATAGTGTTTAAAGTAGTCGTTTGGTTTTTTTGACTGAGTAACTTTATTCATCAATAAAAATCCTGATACTGCGAAGAAATAAGCTACTCCAAACCTGGCCAATGCATCTATTGCAAAGTCTAGATATTCTCCTTTTGGTAAATGTTTGAAGGTCCCTGTATGAATGGCAACTACTCCAAAAATTGCAAGGAATTTTATCGAATCTAAAGTTTCGTTTCGTTCAGTGAACATTTTTGGACTTCCTTCCTTATAGTTGTTCTTCTCATCAAAATAGTATAATAGAAAGAAGGTCATCAATGAGGATTCACCTCTTTATTTAATAGAAATATAATAAATGAAAAATACCTTTAACACTTTTGAAATACTTTAAACCTCCCACATACCACTTCTCTAGGAGCCATTTATAAGAATTTTAAGATTACTTCTGGCCCAAGATCGCAGTTGCAACTCCTAATCACCGATCAAATCATAATTACTGAATTAAAAGTTCTGTATTTTGAAGAATTAATTATTTGTTAAAATATTTTAAATGTAAAACAATCCCCACCTAAGAAGGAGAGGATTGTTTATGCTTATCATTTATTAATTGAACATGACTTCACTCGAAGCTTTTATCTCAAGTTGTGGACAGACTTTACCTTCGTAACATTGTGAATTTGGGATCTAAGTGACTTTATCGTCTATAAATATCCGTACTCCTTTACTTAATCTTAATTCCAAAGTTATCGGAAGCTGTTGTGTAAAAATCGAAAGTGCGCTTTTGATATTGAACAATATTTTTTGACAACATGCTTATTCTAAGCTTCTCATAATCGTTATACCTTATAAATACCGCATAGCTTGCAGAAGATATTTTATATAGTTCCTCAAACGGTATATCGACTTTATAGAGATTTCCTTCTACCTTAACAAGCGGAAAGTCCACTTCTTTAAGGTCATAATTTCTTTGACGTAACACAAATGATTGTAGTTTTTCAATTAGCTCACCATACACTTTAAAATATACACTGAGGGCCTCCTTATGTTTAACCATTTTTTCAAAGTGTGCATACATATGCACACGTGCACTATCATATGGTTTTGACAATGGTAACAAATAATAAGGCAATTTATTTTCTACTTTCACTTCTTTAATTGATTCTCTTCTACTCCAGTTAATTAGTTCAACTAGGCCATCGTAATCCTCTTGCATATATAATTCCACAAGTATTTTATGCCAAGGATGGTTAAAGTTATCAGTAAAGTCGTATTTTATTCTTTCAGTGGTTTCAAGAACTTCAGAAAATTTATCAAAGTACTTCTTCTTGTTCTCATTCGTAGCACGTAAAAAATGATATCTATCGAATAACCTTGTAATACAATCAAACTCATACAACCTATTTAATATTATCTTTTCTTTATCTATAGGTAGTCCCTTGTTTATAACATAATTTATCAGGGAAATATTAGTGTCTGTTTTTTCAAATATTGAAGTGGTAGTCGTGAAACTTTCATTTTCTTTATATCTATTAGCATAATAAATTACTTCAGTAGTAGTAGAGATACTTTCACAGTTGGTTAAAACATCTATAAAAAATTGTTTGTCTTCTGCAAATTTCATGTCAGGAAAAACTATCTTATTCTCCTGAATAAAGGAAGTACTCATTATTTTTCCAGGTGGACCTAAATGATGGAAGGTTTGTTTTATAGAAAATGGATCTATTGATTCTCTATTTATACAAGTATTGTACTCTCCTATGAAGTGAAGGCCTTTATCATCTGTTTTAACTGTTCTTCCAACAGCATATTTATCACCAGTT
This sequence comes from Halobacillus hunanensis, assembly GCF_900166655.1. Taxonomy (GTDB): domain Bacteria; phylum Bacillota; class Bacilli; order Bacillales; family Halobacillaceae; genus Halobacillus_A; species Halobacillus_A hunanensis. The sequence goes on from NZ_FVZB01000006.1 coordinate 246,565, forward strand.
TTTTCGATTAAATTATAAAGTGCCTCCAACCCAGTTTCTTCAAACCAATCATCAGAGTCAATAAACGTCAAATATTTACCCCTCGCTAAACTAATACCTATGTTTCTGGGTATTGATGGGCCTCCAGAGTTTCCTTCCATAAAGACTGGTTTGATATTCTTATAAGCTTTAGCATACTCATATATTATAACCCGGGAGTCATCGGTTGAGAGATCATCCACTATAAGTAATTCAATATTTTCAAAGCCGATTGATTGTGCAATTACTGAATCCACCGTCTTCTTTATTGTTTTTTCCGCATTATACACTGGTACAATTACTGATACCTTATAATTACTTCGATTACTTTGATTTACTAAATAATACCCGTTTTTGTTATAACGAATTCTTTCCGTAAACTTTCTGGTGCTTAGAATCTTTGAATTAATTTTATTGATTAGTCTGTTCATAATTATCCTCCTATAAAGAATGAAACGAGTATCTCTGTAAGCTTGTGTGAATTTTATTTTGATAGGAGACTCATGTGTAACAAAGCACCTCCCTTCTCACGCTGCCCCCCTTCATGGAATTAATTTAGATAAATAACAGGTAAGACGGGAAGTTGTATCGAACTATTGTTCTCAAAGAAGTATTCATCTTAAGTATGATTCATCTAGTCCTTTATTTTGAGAATACCTTATCATTTTATTATATCTCAAGTGGTTCACACAAACAGTTGTTCATAAATGTTATATGACCTACATATTTCAATAATTAAGCATTAAAGATTGACAAAATAAGTAGTCCTCCAGTTTGGAGGACTACTTACTCAAATTACAACTTATTTATATCTAGGGATCTCTAATTTTATACTATACGACTCCAACATACTATAAACGTTATTCATACGATAAACTTGCTTTGCAGCCCAACCAACATCTGTAGCATATTGGTGAGAAGGATATCCGTATTTCTCTACAGCATCGGGATTCCAACGCATTTTGTACAGCGTATCCTGCCCACGGTCAACATAACCATTGCCTATAAAGTCAGCTCCACCAATAATAGCCTCTTCAGGTGTAAACCAACCGGCTTCATATGCATATTTGGCTCCACATTCTAGTGCACAATTATCATATGCCCCAATACCGTACATATTATAAACTGTTTTACCATTATATTCCATTCCTGTTGCTAACCCTGAGTACCCATTACCTGTTTCTAATAATGCATGTGCGATTAAATATACTTCATTTACGCCGTAAACCTTACCAGCAGTTACAAAACTTTGAGCTTTGCCTTCTAGAATTCCTTTACCCTCGAGAATTTTATTATTTACTTCATCTACATTAACATTAGCACTCTCAGATAAGTCTAGAAATTGAAGTTTAGATTGAAAACTATCATCGAAATTATCTGGGTTAAGATAGTACCTTGTATCAGCAGGGCTTGCATCTACCCACCCCCCTGCTCCATAGCTAATTTCATACCAATCGTAATTCGTCCCATCTTTCGCTGGTGCTTTTGAGTAGATAGTTACTTTTTGCCCTGAACTAACTGTCCCAACTATCCAGTAATTCGTCCCAGGACCTCCTCTAACCCTCCAGCCAGAACCTTTGATAACAGCTTGGCTATCACTCGTGAAATTTAAAGCGTCTTCTCTTATATAAACTTCGTATCGCTTGTCAGTCTGAGGATTCACACTCATCTGAGCGTTCACCATTTGATCAAGTGTTAAAGAGTATTCTTTATATTTTTCAGTTATTTCTTTGGTTTCACTAGCTTTATAATTGAATTTAATATCAGCCCGTCCACTTTTTTCGAAATAGATGACTTCTATTAAATGAGAGCCTTTTGATATAGGATAATTTTCTTTTTTCCTAATACCGCTATTACTCGTTACCCAAGAATTTATAATTATCTCACCGTCAACTTTTACAATGACTCCATCATCCGCACTAACCTGAAAATCATATTGTCCACTTTCAGAAAAGTACTCTAGTTTTTGATAGACTGCTGAGAATTCATTAACAGGAATTTTTTTATGGGGTGAACCTTCATTCCAATTTAGTTCCAACGACTCTTCTCGAGCTAATTGTGTTAACCCAGTAGCAGACTTTGGTGAATTCGGGTTAATAATATTTGGATAATATTCAGCTAACCAGTCATCATTCGTGACAAATTCACTCTTATTAAATTTACTCATGGAAAATTCAATATTTGATTCTCCATAATATTCTTTATGTCGAACTTCAATCCAATGTATATTGCCATTATCACTATTCTTGATGTTTACTTTTACTTTGTTTTCTTGTTTTGCTGTTTTGGAATCAACGACTACTTTTCCATCAATTAAAACTTGAATATCATCGTCAGCTTTTGTGTCTATTAAATATTCACCTGGTTCAAGCCTCTTTGCTGTAATATAGTTGGCTGAATAATTATTACTCGGTACACCTAAGGTTGGTGAGCCCAAACCAAGTTTTTCTGAAAAACCTATACCATTTGCTGACTGCAATACTTTCGTTGCTGCTGGTTTTCCCTTAAGATTTGTATTTGGGTAGTAGCTTACTGACCATTCCCCAAAAGGAACGACATTACTATGAATGAAAGCAGCTCCAGTATTTTCATAATATTGAACTTTAACAGTATTTTGACCTGCACTAAGTTCAGTTAATAATGCTTTATAGGATTCACCTGATGAATCATGCCATTCATCAATTATCATATTGTCATTAACTGATACTTTCAGCCCGTCATCAGCGAATGCATTCACAAAGTACTCTCTATTACCAGATAAATTTTTAATATATTCTACCGAAAACTCATCTCTAGGTAGTTGTGAAAGCGGGCTCGCTGTTCCCCAGTCAAATGAAACTCTATTCAGCATTTCTTCCTGAGAAGATTTCCCCCCAACGACTAGAGGCATCCCAGATAAGTTTTTATTCGGATAGTACAACCCTAACCAACTATCATAAGGAACATCCTCAATTGGTTTTAACAATTTGAAATCTAAACTGCTTGCACCCTCAGATTCCATATACTCAACCCGAATAGTATGAATGTCTTTCTGGTTACTAGATACATTATCCTTATCCTTGATCATTAAATCTTTGGCTATTTGACTGTTAAAATTCCCAGGTCCCCAACGGTCAACAACTAATTTGTCATCAATGTAAACTCTTACACCATCGTCAGCCTTAAGCCTTAAAAGATAAGGACCGGCTTCTATTCTCTGACTAGAAGTATAAAGGGAACTAAAATTATCATTCTGAATATCATCAACTGGGCTGCCTTTGTCGAAATCAAAAGAGAGTTTGCGATTTAGATTAGACAACTTTTCTCTGGCTGTAGGCATTCCTTCTAGATTAGTATTGTTATAATGAAAAGCAATCCAATCCCCTAGTGGAGCTATATCTGCAACAACCTCAGCCCTTCCACTTTTTTCGGCATAATCAATTTGTAATAACTGATTGTTACTGCTAGTTCCAGTAATAATTTCATGGTTGATTTCACCCCAAGAATCGTCCCATCTATCGATCACTTTTTTTCCACCCACGGTTGCTCTTAAGGAATCATCTGCGTAGGTCTGTAGAAAATAGTCCTCTCTTCCATCTATAAGTTTGTAAAAAGAAGCTGAAAAAGAATCTTTAGAAATACTTTTCGGACCACCGTATCCCCAGTTAAAATTTATTTCCTTACTCCGTGATACTTTACCAGGGCCAGATAGATTTTGATTGTTGTATAAAGTTGTTAACCATTTGTTACTTGATGAAGCTTCCTTAATAGATAGAATATTAAAGTCTATCTTACTGGCACCTGTTTTCTCAAAATACTCAATTCTAATTGTGTGAACATCTTTTTCACTAGACTTAACATTTTTACGGTTATTTATTGTAATTACATTTGACTTAGTATTACCAAAGTTACTGGCACGCCAATCATTCACAACTAATTCACCGTCAATATAGACCCGAAGGCCATCATCTGCATCTCTATCGATAATATACTTACCTGGTTTCATCCTCTTAACAGTAGTAAAGACTGCAGAAAAATTATCTTTTGGCACGTTACTACTTGGGCTTCCCATTTTATAGTTTAAGTTGAGTCTCTTCCCATCACCATCGATAACTTCTTTATCAGCTGGCTTACCTTTTAGCGAGGAATTATTGTAATAATAAGCTATCCATTCACCAAAAGGTGCTATGTCAGCCATTATCTCGGCACGTCCTCTCTTCTCGAGATAATCAACCTGTAATAAGTGGGTGCCTTCTTGAAGACCCGTTATAATACCTGATTTTGTAGTCGCCCATGAATTGTCCCAACGATTAATTATCAGTTCGTTGTTAATAGTTGCCCGAACATTATCGTCAGCATAGGTTTGTAAGAAATAATCCTGTTTTCCTTCAATAAGTTTAAGGAAAGATGCAGAAAAACCATTGTTAGGTATAGAACTATCGGGACTCTTATAACGCCAGTCCAAGTCTAATGACGGTATCGATACTAAAGAATTACTTCCACCGTAAACATCTGAAGTACCCTTGAAAGACTCATTTTTATAATAAAACGCCATCCAAGATTCAAGAGAAGCTGCTTCTTTAACAGGTTCAATGGTAAAGTCCATTTTACTAATACCAGTTTCCTCAAAATAATCTACTCTCAGCCAATGAATATTATCAGGGTTTTTATTATGATCAGTAATTGTTACCTTTATAGCTTTCTCCCCATAGGAACTAGGATACCATTTATCTATAATTTCTTTGTCATCAATATATACCCTTGCACCATCATCAGCTTTCATTCTAATAACATACTCACCCTCCGGTAAATAAACTGCAGAAACATACCGAGATGAAAAATTATTATTATCTATTTGGCTATGCGGTGAACCATATCCATGATCAAAAGATAAGGTGGATGTTTTTTTGGGTTTAATAGATTCCGCCGCTATCGGCTTTCCACTCAAAGAAGCATTATTATAATGGTACGCTACCCATTCACCAAAAGGGCGCATAAATGAGAAATAGTTAGCTGTCCCACTTGCTTCGAAGTATTCTGAAGTTATGGTGTGACTTCCTGAGTTTAAACTTGGAAGAAGTACTTTGTCCATTTCGCCAGAAGATGGTTCCCACCTATCAATTTTCTCCTGACCATCCACAGACAAACGAATACCATCATCTGCATATGTATGGAGGAAATAACCGGTCTTTCCATCCGTTGTTACTTGCTTTTGAAACTTAGCGCTGAAGTTATTAGCATTAACTCCCTTTTTCGGAGAATTATAGCCCCAATTAAAGTACAAGCTCTCATAGCTCGCAGGTATAGGAGTACCAGTTAGGGATCGGTTATTGTAAAAAGCCCCTGACCAATTACTTTCTGCTGCCTGAACTGGCTTCCCCATTAGTGGAATGAGGATAATTATAAGAGCCAAAAACAAGGATACCTTCATATTCAATTTTAACTTTGAAACTATCATTAGCACCTCCAATATCAATTATTTGAAACATCGATAATTATACAAGATATTCTTATAAAATATAAGACTATTTTCGACTATATTTTTAAGTTTTTCCAAATATTCCACAATTAACGATGTTAATCATTTGGTACATATAGGTAAGGGTTGTGTTCCAAAGATGAAACAGTTAAAATGTTACCGATGTACCTTTTTATTGTATCGGTCGAATTTTAGGGATTTTTAGGATTATTTTTAAATAAATTGTTAAGTTGATGTTAACTTCATGTAAAAATAGGTTATTATAATAGTAAGTTGTAAGCATATCTTTCTATTAGAGTACATGTGTTTATAAATTTTAGGAGGAATAATGTAATGAAGAAAGTAATCACTTATGGGACATTTGATTTGTTGCATTGGGGACATATAAATCTACTGAAACGCGCTGCAGATCTAGGAGACTATTTAATTGTAGCCATCTCTTCAGACGAATTTAATGCTATTAAAAATAAAGAAGCTTATCACAGTTTTGAAAACCGCAAAATGATCTTAGAAGCCATTCGTTATGTTGATAAAGTCATCCCTGAAGATAATTGGGAGCAAAAAGTTAATGACGTTCAGGACCATGACATCGATGTTTTTGTCATGGGAGATGATTGGAAAGGTAAATTCGATCATTTGAAGGAATACTGTGAGGTTGTTTATCTTCCACGTACTGTAGGGATTTCAACGTCTAAAATAAAAGACGACTTGCTTGATGTGGAAAATGGTTAGAGACCTTCTTGTAAGCATGTACTTGCTTACAGTAAGAATTTTATTTGAAGTGTTTAAAATGAGTCCCCAACAGAGGAAAACGGTGTTTGTTTCTTCTTTTGGGGACAATATTTTGCATACTGTTGAAGCCTTAAGGAAACAGTACAGTGGAAATATAGTCATTTTAAAGGACGGAGGCTGTCATTATAGTTACAGAGAAGACTCCCAAACCTCCGTTCTTTCCTTTGACATGAAAAAACCTTATGCTTTTATACTCTCTATCTATCATTTAGCTACTTGCGAAAAAGTATTTGTCGATAATTATTTTGGGTTCTTAGCGGCTACTGATTTTCGCGAAAATGTAGAGTGCATCCAACTATGGCATGCCTCAGGTGCCGTAAAACGATTCGGTCTCAAAGACCCGTCCATCCTTACGAGAACCAAACATGCGAATGAGCGTTTTCGCAAGGTGTATAGTAAATTTGATCATGTTGTAGTGGGATCTGAAAAAATGGCGGATATATTTAAAGAAAGTTTCGGACTTTCTGACACTCAAATCTTGAGAACTGGTGTGCCACGAACCGATTACTTTTTTAAAGACGAGGATAACGGAGATATCAAAGCTAGGATGGAGAAAAAACACCCTAGAATTAAAGGTAAGAAGGTTATTTTATATGCCCCGACTTTTCGGGACAATAAATTAACCGATCCAGATATTCAATTAAATTTAAAGTTAATGTATGAGAATCTACAGGAAGACTATGTACTTCTTATGCGGCTTCATCCGGCAATTAGGACAAAATTCATGAACTCTTATCCTAACTTTATCATTGATGTTTCTACAGGCGAGAAAATTAATGAACTGTTAATGATTACGGATTTATTAATAACCGATTATTCTTCAATTCCTTATGAATTTTCTTTATTAAATAAACCAATGATCTTCTATTCGTATGATCTTGAGGATTATTCGAGAGCAAGAGGTTTCTGGGAAGATTATCATTCAATGGTTCCTGGCCCAGTTGCTTATACAAGCGAAGAAATCATCGAAATTATTCTCAATGAGCCGTACGATATGAATGTTGTCAGTCAATTTGCTCAAGATTGGAATCAATATTCTAAAGGTCAATCCAGTCAGCAGCTAATCCAGGCTATTTATGGTGATGCTGCAGAGAAAGAAAAAGTATTACTTGAACAAAGATAGTCGTTAAGTGGATTACTCGACGTCTATCTTTGTTCTATTTTTAACAGTTATGTTTTTCCTCAAGCCTATGATATACATCTGTTATCTCCTGCCTTCCCAAACTTTGAATAAAAACATTGGCAGCTTAATCTGTCTTTTAATTCTCCACGGTTCAAGAATCAATCGGTACAACCACTCTACTCCAAACCGTTGAAAAATCGCGGGCGCTCGCTTCACTTTACCAGATAATACATCAAAGGAACCTCCAACCCCTTGAAAAATTCGAACATTAAGATGCTTCATGTTTTCAACAATCCAGTGTTCCTGGCGTGGACTTCCTAAGGCCACAAATAAAATGTCTGGGTTAGCTGCATTAATTTCCTGCTTAATGAAATCCTGATCCTTTACGTAGCCATCCAGGACCCCGGCTATTTTTAAGTTAGGATATCTTCTCAATAGACCTTCTTTCGCTTTTTCAGCAACTCCCGGCTTAGCTCCATAAAGAAATACAGATTTATCATGGAGTGATGCCTGTTCACACAGTGTAAGGAACATATCGATTCCTGTAACACGCTGCGAAATGTTTCCGCCCTTTATTTTTGAAGCTAGCAGCACACCTACACCGTCAGGTATCTGGTATGTTGCTTGGTTTAACAAATGACGCAATTCTACATCTTGCTGGGCCTTTAGAATCTTTTCAGGATTAATCGCTACAATATAAGATTGTCTCTTTTGCTCAATGTCCGACATTACTTTCTCCTTAAGCTGTTCATACGAATGACTGCTTACGTTAACCCCTAGAAACCTCTCCTTCATAATTTCACCTGAACTCTGTCATTTTTTGAATCTCCCAGCCTTTTCACAAGGAACCCTGTATTTTTCCATTTGCCTAAGTCAAGGACATTTTTCGTATCAAAGACAAGCTTATTCCTCATCGTATCCTTTACCAGTTCAGGGTCTAGTGTTTTAAATTCATCATGATCTGTTAAAAAGACTACAAGGTCTGCTTGATTCAAGGCTTCTTCCATATCCTGAGTTTGATTCATAACTACATTGTGTTTGATATGGGGATCATAGGCTGTAAAGTCCATACCTCTTTCCACCATTTTTTCAATGACTTTCAGGGACGGGCTCTCCCGTTGATCATCAATATTGGCTTTGAACGATATCCCAAACAGCGCTATTTTCGGATTTCCTATGAAGTTTTCTTGCAACAGTTCTTCGATTTTATTAGCTGTAAATACAGGCATATGATCATTTGTATTTCTTGAAAGCTGGATAATATTTGACAGCTCAGGTTCGATTTCAGCTAAAAACCATGGGTCAACGGCTATACAGTGTCCGCCTACACCTGGTCCCGGCGTATGAATGTTTACACGAGGGTGGTAGTTGGCCAATCGAATCGCTTCCCACGAACTGACGCCAATTTTTTCACTTATTAAAGCAAGCTCATTAGCGAATGCAATATTGACATCACGATAAGTATTTTCAATTACTTTTGCCATTTCAGCTGTTGTGGCATCAGTCAGATGGATATTTCCCCGTACAAATGATTGATACAATTCTTTTGTCATTTGTGATGACTTCTGATCAATCCCGCCAACTATTCGGTCATTAACAACCAGTTCTTGAAAAACTTTTCCCGGAATAACACGTTCGGGTGAATGAGAAACGAACAAGTCCTCCCCTAACCTCAATCCAGACTTGTGTAAAATAGGAAGCATTACATCCTCAACTGTTCGAGGTGGCACAGTTGATTCCAGAATGACAAGGTTTCCTGGTTTTAGAAAAGGAATTATTGACTCTGTAGCGTTACGTATATAATCTAGATCGGCAGTTTTATCTGCCTTGATTGGAGAAGGTACAGCAATGATAAATACATCAGCTTCGGTTGGCTCTAAAGATGCTTTAAATGCCTTGGAATCAACTGCTTCTGTCAATCTTCCTGACAATCCGCATTCTTCAATATGAAGCTGTCTATTATTGATCATCTCCACTACCCTAGGATTTACATCAACACCATGAACCTCGTGTCCATTCAAGGCAAACATGACTGATGTTGGCAAACCTATATACCCTAATCCTATAACGCATAACGATTTCTTCATTTCAGATACTCCCCTTCCAGTTCAGACACGTTGTTTATTACAAATTTATGCTTTCCACCCTTGGTTTTTTCAAAATTATCTGTGATTTCTATATATACTTTATTTAATTCAGCTTGTTCCACAAGATTTTGTCTGACCCGTTCGATCCTTTGTTTAAAGTCAAGGTCTGATAATTTCAGCTTAATCAGCACTTCTCCAGCTTTATCTTGGATCACTTGGAATTGCTCAACGGCCTCATATTGTCTGAAAGTCGTTGAAAAAAATCCTCCGTGTACTTTTCGGTTTCCTGCTGCGTAGATAAATTCCTGCTGCCTGCCTTTAATATGTGTAAATCGTATTAAACCTCTTCCACAAGAGCATGGTTTTGTAATGATAGCGCCATAGTCTCCTACTTCATATCGTATAAATGGCATCGCATAATTAGAAAGATCTGTGAGCAGGATTCTACCTTCCACACCTTCTGGAACAGGATTTCCTTCTTCATCGACGATTTCTACATAGCAGCGTTCCATTCCAATGTGTAATCCTTGATGCTGCTCACATTCAAAGGCTGTCACTCCGCCATCATTTGCCCCATACTGATCAAAGACCTTACATTGGAAAGCCTTCTCTATTGCAGTTCGATAATGAGGCAGTAGCACTTCTGATGTTGTGATCACACCATTCAGTTGAATGGTTTCTCCTTTTTTAATCATGAAGTTTGCCAGTTCATAAGTTGATGATGAATAGCCATAAAGAAACTTCACTTTCCCCTTTTTCAGTTTCCTCATGTAAGAATTCATCGTATTCTCAGACATGTTATAGGATGAGAATGGAATCCAGTTATTTAGGAAATAATACAGTTTCCGCTTCACATCAAATCCTGATAATAATGACCCTCCAGCTAATACAGCGATTTTGTCACCTGGTTGGTAACCTGTAACGCTCCACCCCCGCCAAAGGTTCGCCCACATTAAGGAGTGAGATAATTTGGGGACAAAGTATGTTAACGGTTCTCCTGTAGAACCGCCTGTCCGCTTTTCCGACGCGTCATAGGTCTCTATATTATTTGTTACCATCTCTTTTTTATGAAGTTTGATTTCTCCTTTATCTACAATTGGTAATTTACTTAAATCTTCTAAAGAGGTAAAATCATTGGGTTTAAAGCCTTTTCTTCTCATATATCGGCTATAATATGGAACATGGTCATAAACGTGATTTAATAAACCCATTAATTGAGTGAATTGAGAAGATACCAATTGCTGTTGGCTGTTCCACTGGCTTTGTTTATGCTTTTTATAATAATGAATCCCATTTGTTTTTCTTATCTTTTCCATTAGAAAAATCTTCAACCTTTTGATCACATCCACATGTCTCTCTCCTTAAGCGGTTTTCTGTTTCTTTCGCAAAGGTTTATACCACTTTTCATAGTTCAGCTTAATTTATTTGGTTGATATGGATAATTTTAAGTTTAGCTACTTTATAGATACAACATGGTTTTTGTAAAGATTTGTTTACGAATGTAAAATGACTTTACATACGGTTAATAGACACTATGAAAATAATGGTTTATACTTCAGGTGTCCGATTGAAACAATATTATTATTGAGGTGCTATTAGATGCTGACAATGATCAATAAAGAATTTTATACAAAGCTTCTGTTACTCTTCATTATTATCCAGCCTGTCCTGGATATACTTACATACTTTTCAATACAAGCATTAGAGACTAGTGTGACCATTGGGATCATTTTCAGGGTTTTGTTTATGCTTGTGTCTTTATGGTTTATCTTTTTTGGCAATTCAAGCCGACTGAAGAAATACGTCATTTTTTATCTAATGGCTATGTTCGTTGTTTTCGGTATAGGTCTTGTCTATAATTTCTTTGCAAAACCCATCTTTGATCCTTTCGCAGAACTTCAGTTTCTTGCTAAAACCGTTTATTTCTCCATCATGCTTTGTTCTTACTTACTGCTATTCACAAACATCGATCACAAAAATGAAGTGAGTCACCGTATTCTCAAAGCTATATCGGCTGCTATGTTGATTGTGTCTGTAACCATGTTCATTGCAATATTAACGGGTACCTCATCGAGTACTTATGAGTGGAATAAGTTCGGGTTTAAAGGTTGGTTTTTTTCCGGTAATGAGCTAGGTTCTATCGTTGCGATCAGCTTTCCTTTAGTTTACTTATATGCATTAATTAAATATGATCAATTGAAAAAAATTTACTATTTCATACCTGTTGTGATGCTGGCAGCGGTCTCTATTTTAATTGGGACAAAGGTAGGTTACTTCGCTGTTTTGGGTGCGGGTATCATGGTTTTCCTAACCTATCTAACCTACTGGATTATCCAGAAGATTCGTAAGGCAATAAAACCGCTCACGGCTATGCATCTTACCTGTTCCTTTATATTTTTGCTGTTATTTTTACTGGTCACCCCCTTTTCACCGAGCTTTTCCAATGTATCAGGGGATGTTGATGCCATAAATGAACAGTCTGAACAAACTAGTGAGGAACAAAATAAAAATCAATCATCCGATGATTCCGGTGAGGATAACTCTGACAAGAATCAGGATCAAGGCCAGCAACAATTAATGAAATCACCTATTTTAAAAATCATCCTAAGCTCTAGAAATGTCTACTTTACTGAAATTTATAATGATTATATGGATGCTTCCCCAATGCAGAAAATGTTTGGGATGGGCTATGCAGGCAATTACCGGGAAAGCCCAAAGTTAATTGAAATGGATTTCTTTGATTTATTCTTTTCCTATGGGATTATCGGATTTCTTTTCATCTTAGTCCCTTTTATCTTTATAGTAGGCTTATTTATAAAATTACTGTTTCAAGTGCCTGGACGCTTATTGCATCCCGAAAATATGCTCATCCTTCTTTCCATAGGATTAGGCACAGGCATCGCCTTCTTGGCAGGGCATGTATTGTATGCTCCAGCCGTTAATATTTACTTAGCAATTTCCATGGTGTTATTGATGATCAACATGATGAAAATGAATAAAGACCGTTCTGAAGCTTAAGCCGCATTTGCTTAAGCTTCACTACATGTTAGGAGATCAACTAGATGTCAAAAATCAAAATTTTACAAGTAGGACCTCTCCCCCCTCCCATTGGCGGGATGTCTGTATTTCTCAACAATCTAAAAAAGTTTAAAAGTAATCGCTATGAATTAAACTTTTTTAATATTTTCCCTAAGAAAGACAGAAAACTTAATAAGGTTCTCTTTAATGTCTTTATATTAATCAAGTTTTTATGGACAATTAAGAAGGATCAGCCTGAAATCATTCATATTCATACCGCGGCTTACCGGGCTTTTACGAAAAGTACGTTTTTCGTGAAGTTGGCAAAGTGGAATAAGAAGAAGGTCATTCTACATATTCATAGTGGTATGTTTGTTGAGTTTTATAACAAAAGCAGTAGCAAACGACAACAAAGGATAAATCATACCTTACAGCAGTGTGATCAAATTATTTGTTTGTCTGAGACCTGGAAGGATTTATTTATGCATACGTTTTCTGTGGAGGAGGAGAACTATGCTGTATTGCCAAATGCTATTTTTATAGAGGAATTTAAGGAAGTAGAGCCGTTACCACCTGAGGAAGGAAAAACGATCCTTTTTGTTGGTAAACTGATTAAAATTAAAGGAGTACTTGATATAATTGAGTTAGCCAAACGGCTGAAAGACAACTCCGAAATCAAGTTTCTAATCATGGGAGACGGACCTTTGAAACATGTGTTAGAGAAGGCAATTGACACCCATGGCTTACATATGAACATGTTGGGAACACTTTCGGGAGAACAAAAGATCGAACAATTCGAACGCGCTAATCTCTTTCTTCTTCCTTCTTACTTTGAAGCACTCGGACTATCTAACCTAGAGGGGATGGCGGCAGGACATGTGGTGCTTTCTACTAACGTTGGTGCGATTCCAGACATTGTCCGCGATGATCAAGAGGGGTATTTATTTGAACCCGGTGATATTCAAGCTTTCGTGGATAAAATATTGGCACTGGACAAGGAAACAATGCAGAAGATTTCAAGGCATAATAAAGAGCATGCCAAGCAGTATGACTTTAGCAGACTAAACGAAAACCTTGAACAAGTATATGATGCCTTTTTAAACAATAGGAATTAGTAAAAGCAGAGCGCGGGATTGCGCTCTGCTTCTTTTATCCACTACTCTTTTGATTACTTCGTTTAATGACAGACAGCATCTGCTGAAACCCTTCCCGATAAAAAAGATATAATCCAGCAATATAAAAAATCACACCAATAGGAACTAAGATTAGTAATTGATATAATGAGTAAATATGTTGTATGGGAGTCAACCATTGAATCAGCAGGATGGGAAGCGCCATGGCAGCTGTCGGAATACAGACTTTGACTACTAATGTAAGCAGTCTATATAACTCACTGCGTGGATACCCTTTATAAACAACCAGCGTGATAAATACTAAATAATAGAAAGAAACAATTGTACTGGCCAACGCTAACCCCGGATAGCCTAACAGAATCAAGAGTACGTAGTTCAACACTATATTCAGAAGCACTGTTGTTGAACTGATCTTAAGCAGGCTTTTTGTAGCTCCCTGTGCGTACATGGCTTTAACCGGTACCATAAGCATACCTTGTGTAACGATGAGAGGAATGTACATGTACAGGGCATCAAGTGTGTTCCTAGTATCCTCCGGCGTAAAAGCACCTCGTTCATATATAAATGAAATAGCCGCTTCGGCGACCAACAGAACTCCCACCGCTATCGGGACTAATGCCATTAAGCCTACTTGATATCCCATATATAATGTGTCTTTAAATTTGTTTTTGTCATCACTTTGCTCAGACAGTAAAGTGAAAATGATCGCCACAATAGTTGTTTGAAAGATGGCACTTGGAATACTCATTAATAAAGAAGAGTTATTTAAATACGTAACGGCCCCCTTTACTGTTCCGGCAGCAAACATTTTATCTACGAATACGTTGATATGCCCCACTGAGGAGTGCAAAATAGCAGGGATTAACAAAATACAAAATGTTTTCGCGAACTTTTTATCAAGAACAAGTGTAGGCCGCCACTTGTAATCGTATTTATATAAGTACCACAGTTGGATAAGCAGCCCTAACGAAAGCCCAAATAGAAATCCATAAGCAATACTGTATATTCCCCATCTATCAGCAAATAACAAAATAAATAAAGGAGCCATAATCGCACCTAATAAATTTACGATCTGGTTCGGTACAAAGCTGCGTACGGCTTGTAAGTAGGATTCCAAAATACTAGTCAGACCAATAACGAGCATGAATAGAAAGAAGATCTTAGTCATTTTGATTGCTACGGTTTCAGTGATTTCCGGCATATCACCAAAGATCGTCGTTACGATAAATGGTGTTGAGAAATAGGTGATTACCGTCAGAATGATCAATAGCAGAATCGAATAATTCAACAGACTGTTTGCATTGCGTTGGGCCAAGATATTATCTTCGCGCATCCCTTTTACATACTGCGGTAAAAAAACGGAGTTAAAACCATTTTTAATCAGTGTTTTCATTAACGTAACAAACGTGAAAGCTAGCAAAAACCCATCCGTATAAGCGTTAGCTCCAAACTCTTTTGCGATAAGACTTTCTCTTACGAAGCCAACAAATTTTAGGACTAAAGCCAAAATGGTGATCCACAACGCAGCCTTTTTTAGTTTGGACATATACGTATACCTCATTTTTTTCTATACTATATAAACACTATTTCCCATACTACCACTACTTATTATAACTGAGAATGAAAAAAGAGCCCGCCTAAGGCTCTTTTATATAATCTTTTTCAGTCTTCTTTTAACTTTAAATAAAAAATAGCTAAATTCTTCTGCCTTACTTGGATCAGGCACCCTTCTTTGTAAACCTTCATTTCTTGTGTATTTACACGGGTTACACAATCCGCATGGAGTACCGTTCTTCTTTGGTGTATGGCAAAACCAGGTCATCTCCATTAAGTAGTGATAACCATTTTTCTTTGCTATCTTTTCCATATCTAACTTTGAATACTCCAGCAATGGAAAACGGTATGGATGAAAGATATTATACTCGGGTCTGGAAGGTTGTTCTTTCACCCGATAATAATCATCATCACCTTCTTCTACTTTATAAGCATCATCCTGAATCAGCCCTTGCACCTTATCATGCAGATGTACAGATAATTCAAGATGATCAAGGCTCCGTGAAATTGCATATCTCCCTAACCAATCATATTGGTCACCGAGCCGGTCTGATGAAGCGAGCTTATTGTATTCTCTCGTAAAATCATCACTCAGAGGAATATGCTCTTTTTTAATTTCAACAGTTGGATAAATATTTTTCCGAGCTTCTGGAAAATCTCTTTCTAACTGTTTTTTAATAGCTGTCATCGTCCGAAGTTCCATTTCCGTTGAAGGTCTTACTGGATCAAGTACATAATAAGGTTGTACTTTTTCATTTTTATCTATGACCAGGCTCAACACCCTAAATGTAGAATCCCATCCACCAGTCCATAAAACGTTGTGTGTCATACGATCCTCCTTATCCACGGTAAAATCCAAATATTTTGTTGCTAAATTATTCAGTATTACTATTTTTCTGCTTCTTGTTTTTTTTAGATCCTTGCTTCCTAATTGTGTCTAACAAAGGTCGTTTTCCTTTATACACAACCCCCGTTAATTCTGCGAATAAATGTAACAGAAAAATGAATATCAGCGTAATGATTAGAGATATTCCAAACGAAGTTAGCGAGAATATAATTGCCAGAAAGCCAAACACAGCACTAAAAGCATAAACAATTAATACAGTTGCTCGATGGCTAAACCCTTCCGCTAAAATTTGATAATGAATATGTTTATTGTCAGGCATCATGATCTTTTGTTTATTGATAATTCGTCTTATGATCGAGAAGACCGTATCGAACACTGGTACGGCTAGCACAATGATGGGAATAACAAAGCTGAATAAAGTTACATTCTTAAACAATCCTACCGTGGAGATAATAGCCATACAGTAGCCGAGAAATAGCGAGCCTGTATCCCCCATATAAATTTTTGCAGGGTAGAAGTTATGGACCAGAAATCCTAAATTGCTTCCTATTAACACAACGCATAAATAGACGATGGATATTTGCGGTTCTATAGCTAAGGCCATAATGGCAATACTTATTAAAGAAATGGTAGTTACACCTGTTGCTAAACCGTCAAGTCCATCTATTAAATTAATGGCATTGGTAATCCCGATAATCCAAAGGAAGGTAAAAATCACACTAATTGGTTCATTTAATGGGATCATCCCTATAAAAGGGATGGTAACAATATCAATCTTCAATCCAGGAATAATCACCACAAAGGCAGCAATAATTTGACCTGTTAGTTTTACTAGTGGATGAAGTTGGTACCGATCATCAAGCAAACCGGTAAGTACAATGATAAAAGCCCCCACACTGATTGGTGTTAAATAATCAATATCAGGTCTTATTATAAGAATACCTGCCACAACTCCCCCAAAGATGGCAATACCGCCCATCCTCGGAGTGATGATTTTATGGATTTTTCGTTCTTCTGGATAGTCCATCATTCGCCATTTTACGGCTAGTTTTAATACTGGAAATACAAGCAGATAACTCACAAGCATGGATATTGCGAGTGCTATTCCAATTTGGATGTATTCATTCATTAAAAAATCCTCATTTTTTGTTAAAGTCTGTAGAATTTGGCACAGTTCCGTTTTATTATACCATAACCTTGTTTCCCTAAGCGGGCGGCCTCAGAACATATTTTCACTAGGTCATGAGTAAACAAGATCCTATGATTATAAATAAAACTCCGATCAACTTCTTTCTCGAAATGATTTCATTTAAAAAAATATAAGAAATCAGCATTGTCCAAACATAGGTGATTGAAGTTAATGGAAAAACAATCGTATAAGGCAAGTATTTCAAAGCGATAATGTTCAAAATAGCCCCTGTTCCATAAAACAGCCCGCCTATGATAATATTTTTCATAACATGACCATTTATCGCAATACCATCGCTGGTTGCTCGTTTGAAAAAATATCCTCCGATAGCTCCTAGTAAGGTGAAAACCATGATGAGACATACCCACTTAATCATGATCCCCACCTCCTATCAGGGCCGCACCTATCATAATAAATAGTGTTCCAAGTAAATTGCTTTCGGTTATTGTTTCCTGCAGGACCAAACTTCCCAAAAACAGAGCAAACACGTATCCAATACTTAACAATGGATGAAGCACTGATAAACTCCCAAAACGAAAGGCAATAATCATAAATACAGCACCGAGAAAATATAGAAAAAAGCCTAGAATTAAAGCTCCATTAAACTCTCCATTGGCCATCTTCCAGAACATTTGCCCCAGGGCTGTCTGAAGTGAAGCTAATACCATTAATACTATTCCTAACCCATTCTTTTTAAATGACTGTTTAAATTCATTCATGTTTTATCGTCCCACTATCAAATTTCAAGAAGACAACTGCCATCATCAGGAATGCTATAAACACGTTAGCCAATTGATAACGAAAGTCCTGTGCTGGTATGGCCAAAAACATGGTTCCTGTATTGAGCAGCACTGGTAAGATGACCAGCAAAGAACGCGGACCGTTCTTTATAGCTGCTGCCACACCCGCAAGAATGATAAAAAATGTATAAGTAGCTGGCCGTAAAATAAATTCACGAAAGTTCTGGTCAATCCACCCAAGACCATAATTGATATAACGATGTAAGGTGTTACTGAGCGGATCTGTTTTTAACCCATAATCATTGTACAAATACACATTCCTGGCATACGTACTCGTATAACCGTCATCCGGCTGATTGATTTGCCACAGAAGCGAAGTTTGGTCCAGATAAGCTTCTACTGCCAATCCAAAATTGTTCGATACAATTGACGCCCAAGTTTTTAGATAGTATGGGAAATCATTAAAAATAACCTCCTGATTATATTTCCCCGCGAACTTAATTGGGTTGGTTATATAAGGGTTATATTTTTCTTCCCATTTTTCTAGCGGCAAAATTTTATTAAGGTAAGTGCGCTGCTCTTTTGTAAGATCGCCATCTTCAACGATTACCTTTGCAATTTGCTGCGTTGGAATCCCCAGGGCTTCGTTTGGGCTTGTTGAACTCACATCCATATACGAATAAAATGGCCCGGATACAACGAAATAGACCACCACTACTAAACCCAAAGTTAAGACTAACCGTTTCAAATACTTCCGAAAAGTAATCATCATAAGTATAGCCATTACAATGAAAATTGGCAGGCCATTGTTACGCATAAAGCTAACGCCCAGCACCGTTAAACCAAGAATAAAAAGATGACCATTGGAAGCAAGCCATTTTCCTTTTGTTGAAACAATATTGAACACGAGAATGGTAAAAAGGAAAAGGAATGCACTGAAAAAGATATCCTTCCACATAGCGATGGCGAAGATGCCGTTTAAAGGGAAAAGGGCGAACAGCATCAGACCTGGCCAAAGCCACCTTCTAGAAAATCCTCTTTTTTCCAAGCTGTACACCATATAACCACTTATAATCGCAATGACTACAATTTGGGAAAAAGCCACAATAGCTGGAGTCTCCCATATACTTGTAAGCCCAAGTATGTACCACGTATAAACAACCGGATGCCAATTACTAAAATCATAGGTATGGATTTGTTCCCAATGTGAAAATGAATCTGGCGTCATGGTTCCAGGAAAATAAGCAACCAAATAGAGCGACCAAATTAAGATTGAGGGAACGGCATATAACAATATTCTCCAACGTGATACTTCTCTCATCTTAAGATGGAATGAAGTATGTACTAGTGTATATAACAGCCAAGTTATGCCTATGAAAAGTAAGATATACGACATACTATAGACCATTGCTTGGAACAGCCACGGGTAAGAGGCCAAGTATTGATTGGTGTTTTTTAAACTAAAAACTAACAAGAAAGTAAATAAAGTTCCAAAGATGAGTACCACAGGTCTTTTGATGAATGTCTGAAATTCATTTTTTCTTCTATTATAAGAAAGTGAAATAATGAAACTTAAAGCAAAGAATCCAAAGTAACTCAGAATGATTATTTTCCATGAGGTAGCTGAAAGCTCCTGACATAATGAAATAAAAGATATCGTACTTATAAAACCAACTATCATACTGATCATTGTGAGCATAACTATTTTCTTCATTTTTGAAAGTCCTTCATATCTGTTTTGATCTTATTCAATTCGAGTTCATATTGTTTATTAAAATTAGCAGCCACCGTGTCAAGAATCAGACCACAAACAAGTGATAACACGGATAAAATCACAAGACCTACAGCCAATATAGCAGAGGGCACTTTCGAGATATACCCCATATTAATAAATTCAACAATAACCGGTATACCTGCTGAGAGGCCTAATAGTAAGAACACCCCAGACCAAAAGGAGAAAAACAGTAAGGGTTTGTATTCCTTAAATAAGTTGAAAATCTTATTCAACACCTTATAGCCATCACTAAATGTGTTTAATTTTGATTCACTTCCATCTGGGCGATCCTTATACTCAATCGGGATTTCTCTAATTGTAAAACGTTTATCCAAAGTATGAAGCGTCATTTCTGTCTCAATTTCAAACCCTGGACTCATAATAGGCATCGACTTAACAAATAATCGATCGAAAGCGCGATATCCTGTCATAATGTCCTTCAAATCACTTTTATACAAAAAGTTAATCAGATTACGGACAAGGTTGTTCCCCAAATTATGAAACTTTCTTTTATTTTCTTCTATATATGTACCGTTTGATAAACGATCTCCAATCACAATATTGGCTTCTTGATTTATCAAGGGTTCCAGCAATTGGTGAACAAATTTTGCAGGATAGGTCCGGTCTCCGTCAACCATCACGTAATAATCTGCTTCGATATCACGAAACATAGAACGTACAACGTTCCCTTTGCCTTGTTTGTACTCCCTGCTGACGATAGCCCCGTTTTCTTCGGCCACTTTAGATGTTTGATCTTTAGAGTTATTATCATAGACATAAATGTCAGCTTGCGGGAGTTCCTTTCTGAAATCTTGAATAACGCTGCCTATTGTTTGTTCTTCATTATAGCAAGGTATTAATACAGCAACTCTCACAACGACGAACTCCTTTTACAAATCAATTTAAGTTATCGTTCTCCCAACACTTTAAAACATGAAACGACATAATTTATACATCATTTTTGTTAAGTTTTGTTAAGTTGTGTAAAGTTATACCCTGATATATTTCAAAGAAAGTAATCATTAGCTTTGTTTCCCACAAAAAAGCCCGATATACAGTTAACAAAACTGCTATCGGGACATTAATATTAAAGATGATGCTGAACTTTATGATTTACAGTTTCCTTCATTGCTTCAAGCAATTCACTACTATTTCTTCTGGAATCCGTCTTCACACCATAATAAAATTTAATTTTTGGCTCGGTGCCGGATGGACGAAGACAGAACCAGCAGTCATTCTCCAGGTTGAATTTAAGAACATTTGCTTTCGGTAAATGAATTGTCTCCACTTCTCCGTTTGCATTTGTTCTTTCAGATGAGGTGTAATCTTCAACAGATTCCACTTTTAATCCGCCAGCTTCCTTTAAAGGACTTTCACGAAAGTCATCCATGATAGCTTGGATTTGCTGTGATCCTGATATACCTTCCATTTTCAATGACTGAAGATCCTCAAGGAAATATCCATGCTTATTGTAAAGGCCTTCTAATGCTTGGAGTAAGGTTTTTCCTTTAGATTTCCAATAAGCTGCAACCTCTGCTGAGAGCATAGCTGCCTGGACAGCATCCTTGTCTCGGGCAAAGTCTTTTACGAGATAGCCATAGCTTTCTTCATAACCAAACAAGAATGTATGTTCACCGGTTTCCTCATATTCCTTTATTTTCTCACCAATAAACTTAAAGCCAGTTAGCGTATCTAATGAAGTTACTCCATAATGGTTAGCAATGACCCGCCCAAATTCTGAGGTCACAATCGTCTTAATCATAATTCCATTACTCGGCAAATCTTTATTCTGGGAAAGAAGGTAATCCAGCAGTAGAGCACCCGTTTGGTTACCAGTTAAAACTTGATATTCTTCATTTTCATCCGGTACCGCTATCCCAAGCCGGTCAGCGTCTGGATCAGTTGCAATAAGGATATCAGCGTTTGTCTGTTTCCCTTTATTAATAGCTAACTCAAAAGCCTGGTGTTCCTCTGGGTTAGGTGAGGCAACGGTCGAAAATTCAGGGTCTGGCTCGGCTTGTGCGGCAACTGTATGGACATTAGTTAAACCAATCTGGCTTAGACCCTTTTCCACTAACATTTTTGCCGTTCCGTGAAGAGGAGTGAAAACGACACTAAAGTCTTCGGCAGTTTTCGTTACTTCAGGGTTTACATTGACCGTTTTTAATTCATCTAAATATGCTTGATCAACATCTTCATCAATCCACTTCAATAAGCAGGATTGTTCAAGTTCTGCTTGGTGAGCCACTTCAACTGTCAATTCATTCTCTACTTGATTAACATAATTGATGACCGTTCCTGCTTCATCAGGAGGCATCTGCCCCCCATCACCGTTATAAACCTTGAATCCATTATATTCTGGTGGATTATGACTAGCTGTGATGACAACTCCTCCTGCTGCCCCCAGGTATCTAACGGCAAACGAAAGTTCTGGAGTCGGTCTTAAGGAAGAAAACACATAGGATTGAATGTCATGATTACCTAGTACCTTCGCAGTTTCAACAGCAAATTCCTTTGACATATATCTGGAATCATAGGCAATAGCGACACCTTTTTCTTGCCCTTCTCTTTCCTCTATGTAAGACGCCAGTCCTTCTGCAGCTCGACGAATCGTATAAATATTCATACGGTTGGTCCCCGGTCCTAGTTTGCCGCGCATGCCTCCTGTACCAAATTCAAGGTTTTTGTAATAGGCATCCTCGAGGGATTGTTCATCATCTTGAAGTTGATTCAATTGAGTTCGAAGGTTATCTTCAAGAGATGCAAATGTCTGCCAGCGTTCAAATTCCTGTTTCCAGTTCAAGCAATCACTCCTCTGAACATTTTTTACTATGTATTGGATATAAATTATATCATAATTTTATAAAGGTATAGACATAAAAAAAGGACAGAATAAACTGTCCTGCGTGTCTTAGCTTTGTAATTGTTGGATCAATCGATTAATTACGTCTTCTGAAGAAGCTAGTTCCGATTTTTCAGTTTGACTAATCACCGACTGGAGAATTTCTTTCAGGTCTTCTGCTTTCATAATTCCCACCTTTTCTAAATTGCTCGTTAGTGTTCCCTATTCCTCATTATTTCGATAATAAACTACTTTTTTCGTCGGTCTATTACAAGTCCGCCTAGCGTTGATTCCGATATCTAAAATAGTAAACGAGACTGATTAACATAACGGCAATCAAACCGCCAATTCCATCCAAGACCACATCCCCATAATATGGAGTACGGTTTGGTGTAATCCCCTGGTGCAGCTCATCACTGATCGCATAAACTAATGTTGCAAACCACGCTATAATGATAGACCATTGGAATGTTTCTCGAGTGGTTTTACGGATTGCATAGTAAATCAATACGGTTAACACTAAAAATACGGTTACATGAGCGCCTTTTCTAATAAAAAACTCGATAAATCCCGCTATCCCGCGGCTTTCGACACTAACCTCACTATAGTGATAAGTAAACGAGAACCCTTCGAATAAGGGGATGAGCCCTGAGAGGTCAAACCAATTGCCTAATAAGGGCTTTACATTCTGCTCCTCGTAAGGAGTCGAGGATGAATAAAAGATGATCCCCATCCAGACGAGAGCTGGAACCCAATATATAAACTTTTTCATAGATTTCCTCACAATTTGTAAAACTTGTTCTTATTTTAGCATATTTCCTCATAGATTGTGAGTTTTTTACAAAAAATAATAGACTCTTTACATGATTGTAAAATCATCTCCAAATAGCGGGTGATGATAGGTTTTCCGCATAAAAAAACAGGCTTCCTAAAGAGCCTGTTTCTCTAATTGAATCCGATTCGATTCCAGATGAACGATGATTCATCATTCAAAGCGATCATTCTACTATGTGTTTTCAATTCATAGCCTTCGTAATCAAAACGGTGAAGGTGTTTAATAATACTCTCCCCATCAGTACTTTGATACGTATAGAAAATGACAACAGGATGATGAAGGGGATCATAAAAGAAAATCGGATCTAAACTTCGAATCATTTTTTTAAAAGGCCACAAACCCAGGCGAGACATCTTCTCAATGTACTGATCATCGAGAATCCTTTGAGAATCCCATTGTATGTTTTTGTAGTAACTGTACTGCTGTAATTCATGATAGCAGACAGATGCCTGAAGATAAGAGAGCGGGGATTCATCTCCTTTTATCGCTGCCATCGGATTTTGCTGTGCTTTCTCTTTTTGATTATACGAATGCAAATGTCCAGCACGGCTCCAAATATAACTGTTCGAACTCATTATAAGTTGGGAAAATTGCTGTACAACTGGAGTTAAGTCGCAAATTATATTATCCCCCTCCAGGTGCGGTGGAACAGCCCACCCCAATCTATTCGGGTGGGCAGCTAACCGTGTGAACCTATACTTCCCCTTCATCCTCTCACCTCTTCCTGCGGCCCATTCCTGCAGGCACTTTAATTAGAAAAAATGCAGTCAGGATCAAGCCGCAGTTTAGGCTCGTTCTCCTGAAATGAATTGTTTAATTTCTTCAATGCTGAGTCCAATATGTCTGGCTTCTTCTATTAGCTCGATCCATTCCTGATCTAGTTGTTCTTGTACATTCGATTCTGCCATATGATTCCCTTCTCTCATTTATTTTGCTTGATAATTGTTATATGTCTGATTTATTAATAATAATTCCTCGAGCGGAACGTTTAATGTATCTGCAAATTTTTTCATAACAATAAGGGAAGGATTCCTTTGAATTCCTCGTTCGATATTGCTTATATATGACTTTGAAACGCCTGACATTTTAGCGAATTGATTTACGGTATATCCTTGTCCAAGACGCAAGACTCGTATTCTTTCTCCAATGGTTGTCACGTCTTTCTTGACCCCCGCTTCCTCCCCGGATATATTCGGTTATTTGTTTAAAAAAGCAGACACAAGCTGTTGTGCTTATGTCTGCTTGGTAAAAAAAGTGCGATTTAAATTTTATTAAAGCTATTCTGGCCGCTTCGGATTACCTTCCTCAGAATAAGACTTTTTATTGGTTTTAATGGAACCATCATCATTCAAATCGCTATCACGTACATCCAATCCACCCCATTGACGGGCTTCAAGAGTGAAGGTTACATTGGCTGAGTCGCCTTGAAATTTGTTTTGCTTATAATAACCATCTTTCTTAACTTTATTTGTATTATCTTTAAACTTCACGCCAAGTATGACGTTATCCGGATCATTAGGTGATTTGGGTATCCCTGTCCATCTATCAGGGTTAACGGTTGCGATATTGATTCTTCCATCTTCCATTACGTGATTGGCAGCAACATAACTTCTAATTTTATTGATAGATTCATCCTTACCTTCAGATGCTCTATAAATATCAGCTAGAGTTATACCATCATCTTCTTCAATGATATCAAGTGGATGAAGATCGCCATCTCCTTCTGCACCAACTGTTAGAACAGTAACCAGGAATTGGTCAAGATAATCGTATTTACTCTCATTATCTCCCATATCACTATCTCCGGGTTCCCCGTCAATGAATTTCACACTATCTATGGACAACAATACGTCTTTGATTGCTAGAGACCCCGCGTTTTTCATTTTGATCGTCCTGGTTGCATAGTCACCCGGTTTTAAGTCTGACAATTGGAATTTCTCAGATCCAGCTAAACTCAAATCCAAAGTTCCTGCAGCAAAATGGTTATCTAATGCTTCTACGTCATTAAAGGCGGCAAACGTTCCGCCTCCCACTAAAGCTAATCCCATTGTTGCAGCTAGAGCACCATTTGTTAGTTTCTTTTTAATACCCATGGCATCCCCTCCCTTCATATTTTAAGTAATGTATTCTTCAAATCACTTTATTTGTTATTTAGCAACAGGGTCGTTCTGGGGCGTAAGGTTTTCTCCAGCTTGCTGAGTTGCTTCGAAGTTCATAACGACATCTACGCTATCCCCTTGATATACATTTTGAACATATTCTCCTGATTCTTTATCTGGGTCATTCTCAAATGTGATAGTAAATTCAAAATTAGTTTCTTGGCCTGATGATAATCCACTTGCGATAGGGTATCCACTAGCGCTATGCGTTTGTAGAGCAGTTAAAGGAATATTATTATCCACAAGAGTTCCATCCTGTTTAATATCAACCGTAAATTGACTTAAAAACTCTTCTGCACTATTTTCTCCACCTTCAGGAGCATCTTTCCCATTCTTAAAATTCTCAAAGGTTACTTCAGCAATAATATCCTTAAAAGTAAGTGATCCATCATTTTTAAGAACTACTTTTTCTGTAAAGTGATCTCCTGGTTTTAGGTTACTAAGGTCAAATACTCTCTCCGCACCATCATTCACAGTGAGGTCTAGCGTCCCAGCCTTAAAATTACTGTCCAATGCTTCAACATCATTAAACGCCGCAAATGAACCTCCACCTACAAGTGCTAATCCAAGTGCTCCGGTTGCAATGCCCATACCCATTTTCTTTTTAATACTCATTTTACTTCCTCCCTAAAAATAATTTTTTTATATATTGAAGTCCCTATCCAAGAGACGCTCAATCATGAAGGTGTTGATTCTTCTTTTCTTTTCGGATCAATCTCTCGCAGTGCCCCTAAGATCGAGAAGAAGGCATAGCCTATGAGAAGTAATCCTGGAACAATAAGCAGTAAAGCCGTTCCCATTTGTGAGTTGGAAAAGTCTAAGAAGTATCCTATATAAGGAACAGTCACGCCTGTATATTCAGCAACGACATTATCAGCAAGGACTAGCTGC
The DNA here is from genome assembly GCF_900166655.1 of Halobacillus hunanensis. Classification (GTDB taxonomy): domain Bacteria; phylum Bacillota; class Bacilli; order Bacillales; family Halobacillaceae; genus Halobacillus_A; species Halobacillus_A hunanensis. The sequence goes on from NZ_FVZB01000006.1 coordinate 273,025, forward strand.
TGATCTGGGTTCTCGTTGTTATCCCCTTTGGTTTGAAACATTAATGCATCACCCTGTTGCACGACATCGATAATTCTGTGGGTGACAAGTTTATTTTCTGACTCAGCAAATGTAATAACGTCACCTTTTTCAAGGTTCGCTGTATCGATTTCAGAGTCTACGGCAATGACCGATCCTGTTTGGAAGGTTGGTTCCATCGATCCTGAGAGGACTACTTTAAATTGATGGCCGAACAGGGTCGGTTCTCCGCCTGATGCCCTCGAGATAATGACAAGGAACACCATGGCGATTAGGAGGGTAAACAAGATTACGTTGACAGACATGCTAAGTATTTTCTTTACTTTCACTGCACTCTCTCCCTTTCTTATTTTTCTTCAGTAGACGTTTGGTCCGATTTTTCTTGTTTTTTCTGTTCACTTTCAGGTGATTGAGATTCTTTCTTTACCTTTTCTTTCGTATCAGCCGTCTGTGCTGACTTTGGTTGAGGTTCATCATTCTCGTCCTTGGTCTTCACCTTCGAATTGGATGGCGAAGATTGAGGAGACTCAGTTTTCTTCTTCTGAGTTTTTTCTGATTCAGGTTCTGGTTGAGATTGTTTCTCTTCAGCTTCTTCTTTTTTCTGTTTTTGAGCGGGTTCTGAATCGGCTTCTTGTTCTTTGTTGGTTTGTTCATTTTTCTTCGGCGGTGTTGACTCTTGATCTTTCATGTTTTCTATGGTGGACTTCTGTTTTTCTTCTTGAACAGGTTCTTTTTCAACTTCCTGCTCACTCAAGTTCGGTACAATGAACTCAATAGATTCACTCCACAATTCGCCCTTACCTGGATGACCTTTACTTTGGTAAGCCTTAAACATATAGTTACCAGGCTTTGTAGCTGAAAATGTGATGCGGAACGTTTCTCCCTGATCCAGAATCGGGATTATACCCTCAGCAACCTTCTCACCCTTTTTGGGATTTCCTCTTTCAACAAAATACACTTCATAAGTCGTGGTACGCTCCATGGCTTTAGAATCACCACCGTTTTTCACAATGGCGTACAGCAAGCTTTTGTCTGCTCCTTCCTTGCCTTCAATAAATTCCAGGGAGCTCTTATCCCACCCTTGATCTTGTTCTATATCTGCTTGTATGGAAAAATTCACGGATTCAATATCGTTAAAAGCTGCGTTCGTTGGAACGGACAGAAGCGACTGACCTGTTAATGGAGCACTCATAATAGTGACCGTTACTAATAGGAGACTGCATTTGTGTTTATAAGATTTTAAATGAGTCTTGGTCCGTTTCTTTCGCATCTCCCCACTCCTTTCGCGATGCAACCTTTGTTCTTTATAACGAATTTATAATTTGAGTATAGGTTGTTCGAATCAAAATAGAAAACCCTAAAATCGACGAAAATTTCTCTAAAAAGAACAAAATGATGTGATTTGCTCACGTTATCTAATAATTTCTTAGTTTTTCATTCTTTTTAATGAACAAATAACCATCATAAAGAACAAATAAGGAAAAATCTGCCACCTCAGGTCATCCAATATTTGGATGACCTGAGGTGGAATCTTTTAGGTATTTTTCCCATTAAAAAAAGCGCTACATGGTGTAGCGCTTTCTCAAGCGTAGGTTATTTATCAGCCGTATTCAGAATGCAAGGTTTTCGTTAAAGTTGTGAACGCATCTTGATCACGGAGATCCAGCGACTGATCAATTAAACGTTGGAGATTATTTTTCTCAAGTTCACCGATGATCGCTGCTATGTCTGTTTTTTCTTCAATTAGATTCTCAACATCTTCTTTATAATAAGGTGCCGTTATCGAATGTAAATGAGTTAAAAAGTCAGGAAGCGCAATCAAATCCGCCACAGAGACATAAACAATACGTTTGCCCCGTTGAAAAACAAAAATATCAAACACATTATGAACACGCTTACGTTTTCGATCGATAATAATTTCACGCGACTCTTTTGGAATAAATTGATACAGTTCGTCATCAATAAACAGGGAGAAATATTGGTAGGCTAAAACAACTCGTATAAACCGCTTATCTTCTTTAACGTAATATGGTTTTAACATTTTTACATTTAGCATATCACCCACCCCTTTGTATCAGAATATTCAGTATTTTACTCTATTATCTCTCATTTTCTAAAAAATTGAAAGGATTTTGTGTAAACGGATTCATAAGTATTTGTGACGCGTTTATAATTTGTTTATTCCTCATTAGAAATTTTGTGAAACGGTTTTGTACAAATTTTTTAACAACGAGTAATTCTAATCATGAATGACGACTAACGAACGTAAATGGTTACGAACGGCTAAACCAATAAGGTATGGTGTACATTGATGTTCATCAGGATGTTTTACTTTAAATTTATGTATAGCCAATAACCCTTCCTCCATGAAATCATCCTTTTTACCTAGTAACCCCATATCCGAAATCGCCTGCAGAACAACAGCTTCGAAGACTTTCATGCTTGTCATTGTTCTTTTCTCCTTTATCAAATTAAATTTTAGGTATTTATGAATAGGTAATTATATTCATAAATTAATTATAATAATAAGTTAATTTTTAACAACTATTATCGTTCGCCTTTATTCTACAATTTCCGCAACAATTAAAATATCTGCTTTCTTTTTAGAAATTAAGACGTTTCTTCCTTGTTAAGATTCTCACTTTCCGTTACAATGTCCATTATACAAAAATATATGTTTATTTCAGGTGGACAGGAGTGTGAACAATGAAGAATACCATTTCGGTGGGATTATTAGGTTTAGGTACAGTCGGCAGTGGGGTTATTGAGATTCTTGATGATCATAAAGAAAGTATTCAGCATAAAACAGGGTGTGACGTCACCATTAAAAAGGTTCTCGTCCATGACTTATCCAAGCCGCGACAATTACCTGCTGAAGCGACTCAATTGACAGATCGCTATCAGGATATTACGGAGGACCCTGAAATTGATGTCGTTGTCGAAGTAATGGGAGGAATTGATCACACTTTATCAATCGTGCTTGAAGCGATGGAACACGGAAAACACATTGTAACAGCCAATAAAGATTTGATTGCGCAGCATGGTGCGCAGCTTTTTCAAACAAGTCAGCGAAATAGCTGTGATTTATATTATGAAGCAAGTGTTGCTGGAGGAACGCCCATTATTCGTCCGATTCTCGATGGTTTATCTTCCGATCGCATCAGTAAAATGATGGGAATTGTAAATGGAACTACAAATTTCATTTTAGATAAGATGACTAGGGATGGTGCTGATTTTGATTCCGTATTGAAAGAAGCTCAGGATCTAGGTTTCGCTGAAGCTGATCCGACGGCTGATGTGGATGGGCTTGACGCTGCCCGGAAAATGGCGATTCTATCAATCTTAGGTTTTTCCATGCCCTTTAATTTAGAAGATGTTTCCGTAAAAGGAATCCGCGGAACATCTTTATCTGATATAAAATACGCCAAGCAATTAGGTTATTCTATTAAACTTATAGGGATTGCTGATCATAATGAGGACGGGGCTTCTGTTAGTGTTGAACCAACGCTTCTCCCTGTTGAACATCCGCTTTCCTCTGTTCATGATGAGTACAATGCGGTCTATGTCTATGGAGATGCAGTCGGAGAAACGATGTTTTACGGGCCTGGAGCAGGAAAGCTTCCTACTGCGACTGCAGTTGTTTCTGATTTAATAGCTGTCATCAAAAACTTCCGTCTCGGTGTATCTGGTTCGGCTTACGTACAGCCACAGTTTCCGAAACAATTGAAATCTCGAAAAGATCAGCTTACTAAAAAATACATCCGCCTTCATGTCATGGATCAGCCAGGCATGCTGATGGAGCTGACAAAGATTTTTGCCCAATACGGCATCTCTTTTGATCAAATCATTCAGCGACAGGCGGATCAGAACGATGAACGGGAATTAATGATGATCACGCACCAAGTAAGTGAAGAGGATTTTGATCAAGCTTACAATGAACTGGAAGCTCTGGACACCATTCGATCAATTGACAGCGTGTTCCGAGTAGATGGAGGGAAATAAAATGTGGAAAGGATTACTACATCACTATAATGAACTTTTACCTATTAATGAACAAACACCAAGCTTGACGTTGCACGAGGGAAACACCCCCCTTCTTCCGATCCCGACGATTTCAGAAAAATTGGGGATCGAGGCTTATGTGAAAATTGAAGGAGCTAACCCGACTGGATCGTTTAAAGACAGAGGGATGGTGCTCGCCATGGCAAAAGCGATTGAAGAAGGGTCAGAAGCTGTCATTTGCGCGTCAACTGGCAACACCTCTGCATCTGCTGCTGCCTTTGCAGCCCGGGCTGGACTGCGATGCATCGTCGTCATTCCTGATGGAAAAATTGCAGAAGGAAAGCTTGCGCAGGCAGTTATGTACGGCGCTGAAATTTTTGCGATCAAAGGAAACTTTGACCAAGCTTTAAAAATGGTCCGGGAGATTGCCGAAAAAGAACCCGTTACTCTTGTTAACTCAGTAAATCCATACAGAATTGAAGGCCAGAAGACGGCTGCTTTTGAAGTCTGTGACACGCTGGGCAAAGCTCCTGACTTTTTATCCATCCCAGTAGGCAATGCGGGGAACATTACTGCCTACTGGCGCGGATTTAAGGAATACCATGAGCAGCACGGCTATCAGCTTCCGCAAATGATTGGATTTGAAGCAAGCGGATCAGCAGCGATTGTTCGGAATCAAGTTGTTGAGCATCCCGAAACACTGGCTACAGCAATCAGAATAGGAAACCCGGCAAGCTGGCAGCCGGCTGTTGCTGCAGCAAGTGAATCAAACGGCAGCATCAATGAAGTGAGTGATGATGAGATCATCGAGGCCTATCAATGGCTGGCCCAAACTGAGGGAGTATTCGCAGAACCCGCCTCCTGCGCTTCTTTAGCTGGCACGATTAAAAAAGTAAAGGATGGCACAATTCCTAAGGGTTCAAGTGTAGTTCATGTCCTGACAGGCAACGGGTTAAAAGACCCTGCAACAGCCATTGATACAAGTTTGATCAAACCTACCGTTATCGAAAATGATATCAAGCAATTTTCTGATGCTATCTCAGGTGTTCACTCATGAATAGCGTCACTATCCGAGTCCCAGCCACTTCGGCCAACCTTGGTCCTGGGTTCGATTCGATAGGAATGGCCCTTTCAAAATATGTCACTCTGGAGTGTCAGCCAGCTGAACAATGGTCTTTTTCTGTAGCAGAAAAAGATCAGCCTTATATTCCAAGTGATGAAAAGAACCTAATATATAAGACAACACTTTTTACAGCTTATCACTATGGAATCGAGGAATTGCCTCCTTATCATGTATCGATGGTAAATGATGTCCCTGTTGCACGTGGACTTGGCAGTTCTTCAACGGCGGTTGTTGCCGGGATCGAGCTTGCTAATGCCCTCCTTCATCTAGAGCTAAATAAGCAGGATAAGCTGAAAATCGCCTGCAAAATTGAAGGACATCCCGATAACGTAGCTCCAGCAATACTAGGCGGTGTGGTCATTTCAAGTTATACGGGTGAAGACCTCGATTACGTTCGCTTTACTAAAGGTCTGAAGGATCTCTCTTTTGTTACGGTTATTCCAAGTTACCACGTGGAAACGGAGAAGGCTCGTTTGGTCCTGCCTGATGCGCTGAATTATAAGGCAGCAGTGTTGGCCAGTGGAACGGCAAACGTATTGGTTGCTGCTTTAGCTGAGCAAGACTGGACTGTAGTGGGTAAAATGATGAAACGTGATCAGTGGCACCAGCCTTATCGCAGGGAGCTTATTCCGGACTTCCCACTCGTATCGAAGACATTTGAAGAGAATGGATCCTACGGCAGTTATATTAGCGGGGCGGGGCCAACAATGATAGGCTTGTTTCCGAAGTTAACCCCAGATCAACGCAAAGCATTAATTCATCAATTTCCCGAACATCATGTAGAGGTTTTAACAATAGATACAAAAGGTTTAGAAACGGCCGTACATGTGGATCAGTGATTTTTCACTGATCTTATTTTTTGAAAGAATAACTTCTTTTTCTCAAAGTTGATAATTAGTTAAATTATAATTCATACCAATGAATGGATTTTTCTGAAAAATATTTGCTCATATGAAAAAAATTCGAGAAATTCTACTATAAAAATGGTGAATAATTGGATACAATAGAATTAGAGAATTCATAAAGGGGTTAGACGATGATGGCAAAAAAAAGTAAGCAATATGACTATGACTTAAAAGAAGTAAAACGACTAATTGAGGAGACCGATAAAAACTATCGGGAAATTTCTCAGGATACCGGATGTCCTTACGCAAGTGTTGTGTATCATGGTCGAAAAATTCGCGGCCGAGTCAATCGAAGCAAACATGACATGATCACTGAATTACCACAGTCTACACTTTTTCCATCGGAAGAAAAGATCCAGGAGCCAATGCCGTTATTCGATGGCACTACTTTAAACATCTCGAGAAACAATATTCCCATTCATGATGCTGAACAAGAAGCAGCCAGGATGATTAAAGCGGCCAGAGCTCTCGGATTGAGCAAAATTAACATAACGATCGAGAAATAAACATAACCAATACCCCTAAACTGAGCATCCCCCATTTTTTCTAAAAAATAGGGGATGCTTTTTGTTTTGTCTCCGTCTTCCATATTTCCCCACCTCAGGTCATCCAAATAATGGATGACCTGAGGTGGGGATTTTTTGTAAATATAGCAGCAGATAGGATAATACATGCTTTTGATGGGCATAGCTTTTCTAGTAAAACACTGATCCTCTATGTTATTTTTATATAGTGAAAAGAAAGGAAGATCGCATCATGTTTTATTTATTATTCGCTGCCTTTTTCGTCATTTACTTAATAGCAGGTTATGTTACACCACTCGAGCTTTCTACGTTTACAGTTGTACTATCTGTTGCGCTTATTTGTTCAAATCTATATATGTTTTTCAAAAGCCGCAAAGAAGAAAAAGAAAACAAATAGTAATTTCCAGTTTATTCCCACCTCAGGTCATCCAAATAATGGATGACCTGAGGTGGAAATTTTCTGCCACTACGTTAGGATATTTAATACAATGGGAATCGTAATGATACTCAAAATCGTAGTAACCAGGGTGATACTGGATACGAGATCCGGCTTTGAGTCAAACTGAACGGCATACATTGTCGTTGTTGCGGCAGATGGCATCGCTGCTGAAATAATTAAGACATTAGCCATTAAATCACTCATTGGCAACAGAACCGTTAACCCCCAGGCAATAAGAGGTGATCCCACCAATCTCAGGGTAGCGGCATAAGAAATTCTGCCCCACTCTAGATGTTTCACGGTAATATTGGCAAGCTGCATTCCCAAAAGAATCATTACTGTTGGGATGGTAGCGTCCCCGACTATAGAAACACTCGACATCAAATTCTCCGGGATCGAAACAGAGGAAAGTTTCATAATTAGTGCTGCAACTACCGCATAAGTTGGTGGCATTTTTAGTACTGTTGAAATGGCCAATCGTACGCCTGCTGAGCCTTTTGCTGCGTAATATACGCCAAAGAAGTTCATGACAATCTGCTGCAGTACCATGAAGGACACGGAATACACAAATCCCGCTTCCCCAAATGCAAATAACACGATCGGCGCCCCATAATTACCTGCATTCATAAACGCTGTAGAGAGGATCATGCCACTTTCCACCGAAGAATCAAGTTTCATAACTTTAGCTGTAACTTTATTGATCAATAGAATAAGAAAAAGTAATAGAATCGAAAAGAACAGCATCATTAAATATTCACTATTAAATTCAGCCTGATAGAACGTTTCAAAGACAAGACACGGTAGCATTATGTACAGGGTTACCGTAGAAAGTGATTTAATTTCAAGGCGCAGGAACTTCTGCAAAACGAACCCAGCTATAAAGACAATGATGACAGGAAGAACGACTTGGAAGAATATCGTCATAGAGCTAAGCCTCCAATAATAATTTTAACTTTATAAGTTTATCAAAAATGAAGTCATCATACATAATATGCCACCTCAGGTCATCCAGAAACTGGATGACCTGAGGTGGCATATTTATCCTTTTTCTAATTATGCAGGATTTTCAGGATAAAAGTCGAATAGTAACTAAGTGTTTATGTACTAATTTAGAGAGGATGTTGTTATGGCTAACCCGAAACGAATATGGTTTCCTCATGCCAGCTATCACATTACGGCGCGCGGAAATCGAAAAGCAGATATTTTCTATGATTATCACGATCGCTATTATTATCTTGAACTTCTTGCCCAGAACAAACAAAGCTACCCCTTCCACCTCCATGCCTATTGCCTCATGACTAACCACGTACATTTGCTCATCGAAACGGTCGACCACCCTCCCGGTATCTTCATGAAAGAACTTCATTCCAATTATGCCATGTATTTTAATAAGAAATATGACTATGCGGGCCACCTTTTTCAAGGACCATACAAGGCGGATCTCCAGGATGATGTGCAAGTCAGCCGCTATATTCATTTAAACCCCTGCCGCGCCAACCTTACTCACTCTCCTGAAGACTATCGTTGGAACAGTTACCCACACTACATGTCAACAAATTCACCCAACACACTTGTGACAACCTCAAAACTACTTTCTTACTTCAAGAATCCAGCAGAATACGACTGGTTTGTTAAATTACCATTAAAAACCACCTCAGGTCATCCAGAAATTGGATGACCTGAGGTGGTAAAATTCTTCTAAAAATCTCTATTCTTTAAGCCAAACTTCTCCATTTTTGTATTGTACTTGTTCTGGATAGCGTAAGTCTGTGACTTCATCTTGAGTTTCCTGTGACGGCGGTTTAGTAGCCAGTGAGACGACTATATTCGTAATGATGGCTGCAGTAGCTCCAAATACTCCAGCGCCTGTGTCGATGATTCCCAAAATCGTAAACCCTCCGTACTTAGCAGCGAATATATAGCCTAGCGTAACGGTTAAACCAACGATCATTCCAGCAACAACCCCCGGACCATTCGCACGTTTCCACCATACTCCAAGGAATAAAGCCGGGAAAAAGGATCCCGAAGCTAAGGCAAATGCCCAGGCCACAATTTGTGTAATCGCACCTGGTGGATTTAACGCAAGTAGGCCTGCACAAACGGTCGCCAGAATAATGGACCATCTTCCTACTGCGAGGCGTTTCTTTTCACTGGCATTAGGATTAATGGATCTGAAATAGATATCGTGGGACAACGCAGCTGATATCGCAATCATAAGTCCGCCAGCGGTCGATAATGCAGCAGCCATGGCACCTGCAGCCATTAATCCTACAACAAATATACCTAAGTTTGCAATTTCAGGTGTAGCCATAACCACAATGTCGTTACTGATCATGATCTCTGTCCATTGTAAAATTCCATCACCATTGTTATCAGCTAATGATAGCTCACCCGTATTAATCCATGGCTGAGTCCAGGCTGGCAGATTGCTCAATGAGGAACCCGCCACTTCAGTCATTAGGATGAATCGGGAAAAGGCAGCATAGGCTGGTGCAGATAAATAAAGAAGGCCGATAAAGAGAAGCGCCCAGGCCCCGCTCCAACGTGCAGCTTTCATAGTAGCAACGGTGTAAAACCGGACAATAACATGAGGCAGCCCTGCAGTGCCGGCCATTAAAGTAAACATTAACGCTAGAAACTGCCATTTTGTTGCCCCTGTAAAAGGAACAATATATTCAGTAATCCCAAGTTGTTGATCAAGGATCTGCAGTTCCTCGATAATTTGACCGTAAGATAACCAGGGAGCCGGATTCTGAGTCAATTGCAATGACATGAAAATTACCGGGATTAAATAGGCAACGATTAAGACAAGATATTGAGCTACTTGTGTCCAGGTGATCCCTTTCATACCACCCATAGCCGAATAAAAAGCAATCAGCACGACCCCAATTAAAGTACCTGTAGCTGTGTTCACTTCGAGCAAGCGTCCAATAACAACCCCTGATCCAGATAACTGGCCGACAGAATACGTAAAACTGATTATAATCGTAGCGATCGCAGCAATGATTCGTGCTGTATTACTACGATAACGATCCCCAATAAACTCCGGGACCGTGTAACGCCCGTATTTTCGAAGCTGAGGGGCCAACAAGAAGGTTAAGAGTAAGTAACCGCCTGTCCAGCCCATTATATAGGCAAGTCCATCATAACCGAGAGCCATTACAGTACCGGCCATTCCAATAAATGAGGCCGCACTCATCCAATCTGCGCCGATAGCCATCCCGTTAAATACAGGTGGAACGCCGCGACCAGCAACATAGAAGTCCGACGTGGCGCGTGCTTTGTTAAAAACCGCAATACCGATGTATAAAGAAAAGGTCGCGATTATGAGGATGAGAGATACAATAAACTGTCCATCCACAATATTTCCCCTCCATTAATGATCTTCTGTGTGTGTGTTTGTATCCACAAACTCAGGATCAAAGCCAAATTTTTTATCGATCTTGTCGCTCATAACCGCATTAACAAAAAGCAAAATGATGAAAGTTAAGACCGCCCCCTGCGATCCCATATAATAATGGAAAGGAATACCTAGAACCGTTATGGATGATAGGTCTCGTGCAAAAAATACAATAACATAAGATGCTAAAAAGCCTATCGCTAAATAAATACAAATCATAGTTGTCCGATATTTAAAATAAGCCTCTGCTTTAGCTGGATCCATTTTTTTCATCTCTCCCACCTCCCTTCAACCGAATAAAGAATTTCAGCCACGTAAATTAAAAATAAAGCGAACGGTATCCCAAAAGGGCATAGGAACCATGATTATTTTCACTAAAGCAAAGCTAAACAAGCCAAGTAATGGAACGAGCATAAAGATTAATTTCTTTCTTCTCAATGCAAATATGACGGAAATAACTGTAATAAGTGAAAGAATGATGACTGGCATCATGGCTAGTCCCTCCCCAAAATTGTAAACGTTATCATTTTACGCAAAAGAAAAAGAGGTTATGATTCCTCTTTCCCATTATTTCTAATTATTTAAATTTACAGAATATTATGTTTGTTATTATTAGACATATATCGATAAAAGTCAACCATGAAAAATGCCCCATACTATCCAAAAAGCCCCACCTCAGGTCACCCAAAATATGGGTGACCTGAGGTGGGGCTTTTTGGAAATTTATTTAGTTAGATTCGGCGTGAATGGATTTCCCTATGTGACCGTTATATTTGGCTAAAGAAGCGTGTACTTGCTTCCCTTTAAGAGAGGTTAATAGTGCTAAAATAGCTGGTTTAACTGCGCCATATTCGTGAAGCACCTGCTCTGCCTTCTTCTCAGAAACACCTGTTGCCTCCATAATGATATGCTTCGAGCGAATCTGCAACTTTTGATTAGTCGGCTGCAAATCAACCATTAAATTGCTGTACACTTTTCCTTGTTTAATCATCGTACCTGTCGACAGCATATTTAAAATTAACTTTTGAGCCGTCCCAGCCTTTAACCGGGTGGAACCTGTAAGGACCTCTGGACCTACATCCGCAACCATCGTAAGGTCTGCTTCCTCCTCCATGTCTGATCCCAGTGAGCATACGACCGCCAGCACAAGAGCTCCATGGTTCTTGGCCTCTTTCATTGCTCCAATCGTATATGGGGTCCGGCCACTTGCCGCAATCCCGATGACCACATCCTGTTGATTCACATTCTTGGCGTTTATGTCCAATCGACCTTGTTCCACATCATCCTCGGCTCCTTCAAAAGCACTTGTAATGGCTGCCGGTCCACCAGCAATAAGTGCTTGAACATGTTCAGGGTCTGCACTGAATGTGGGAGGACATTCCGAGGCATCAAGAACACCGAGCCGCCCGCTGGTGCCAGCTCCAACGTATATCAAACGCCCCCCTAGCGACATACGTTCGGTAATCCTGTCGATAGCGGTGGCAAGCTGAGGAAGAATCTTTCCGATTGCTTGCGGTACAGCATAATCTTCCTCGTTCATCAATTTCACGATTTCCAAACTGCTAGCCTGGTCAATCTTCAACGTACTTGAGTTTCTTTGCTCTGTAGAAATTTCCTTTATATTCATAGACAAATCCCTCTCTTATTCAAAAATGCTATGTGAACTAGGCGAACTACAGTTTTTCTTTTTCCCAGCCAGCGAATAAGCTCCCATATAAGCGGGCCGTTTAAGATGTCTCACCTCACGAAAAGGGCAGGTGATTTTCTTAGAAAAAGCAGAAAAAAACTGTTCACTGCCTAGCAATACGTTTCCTGCCACCACAAGTACGGCTTCTTCATCAAGCTCCATCCTGCAGTAAAGCTGTTCAACCTGTCTGGAAAGTTCACAAGCACCTTCCTGAAGCAGCTGCCATGCCTCCTGATCTCCTTCTATCGCTAATTGATCAATAAATTTAGCAAGAGCAGCCACACTTGTTTTATCCTGGGCATAAAACCAGCTCTTTATCTCATTTACATCGTAAGCCTCTATAAAGGACATAACTTTTTCACAAAAAGGAGTTTGATCCAGGTCCATTTCAAGGGTATAGAGTACACGTTTGACAGCAGACCTGCCAAGAGTGTACCCTCCTCCTTCATCTCCAAGTAAGTGGCCCCAGCCCCCTCTGATAAACAGTCTTTTGTTTTTTTTGCCTGCATGGACCGTGCCTGTTCCTGCAATCGTAAGAATTCCCTCTTGATCAGGCAAACCTGCTTCATAAGCGAGTTCCACATCACTAATTACATCTATGTTAGGATTATTCTGCCACGACTTCGGCAGCGTGAGAGAGTCTTTCATCGTCCGATAGCCAGCCATACCGATGACGATGTGTTGAATTGGCTGCTTAGACGCTTTCTTGCACGCATCCATCACATTTTCAATATGCTCAAATGCCTTTTGTTCATTAATCAATGGATTCCCATAACCTGACTCAAAGGTAAAAAGCACCTCTTCTTCATTACTGATCAGCGCGCCTTTCGTTGCTGTGCCGCCCGCATCTATCCCAATAATCATGAATGTATCCCTTTGCAAAGTTGAAGCCGTTTTTGTTTCATTAAAGTTATTCGTCCTCTTTTTCTCATGAAAAACGCCTCCTACAGCATATAATTTCAAACTATACAAATTATTATTGAAATTTAATTTCATTATACCATATACTTATTCTATGATGTAAGCGTTTTTATTTGCTACTATGTTTATAGATCTTCAGAAAGATGAACTACAGTAACGGCAACATTAGAATAGATTGTATGAGGAGGAATAGTCATGGCCTACATATCAGGCGGACTCGCCATGTTGAGAAGTGTGGTAAGCGACCTCCCCACTTCCGAACAAAAAATCGCCAACTATATTTTATCTACACCAGAAACTGTCGTAACCATGACCGTAAAACAATTAGCAGAACAAAGTAAGACAAGCTCTGCTGCTGTTATACGTTTATGTAAATCACTTGATTTAAAAGGATTTCAGGAACTAAAGATGAGAATCGCCGGGGATGTACAGAAGCAATCCACATCGGAATACAGGGATATAAACGAAGGAGAGTCTGTGCACCACATCATTGGTCAAATGACTCAGAATGGGATTGAAATCATAAAGGAAACGGAAGAAATGCTGCGACTTGAGGATGTAGAGGAAGCGGTTGCCACCATTCATGAAGCGGGTTCCATTCACCTGTTTGGAATTGGGGCATCAGGTCTTGTGGCAGCAGATGGCCAGCAGAAATTCCTGCGTGCCGGTCGATATGTTTTTTGTTTACAGGACCCACACATGGCCTATACCACACTCTCAAATGCGAAAGAAAAGGATGTCGCGATTGCCGTTTCATTTTCAGGTGAGACGAATGAAGTGATCCAATTCTTACGGCTGGCCAAAAAAAACGGCATGAAAACAATTAGCATTACCAAATATGGATCTTCAACAATATCCCAACTTGCTGATATCCCTCTCTACACATCCGCAACCCAGGAGGCGATGATCCGCAGTGCCGCGACAAGTTCCAGGCTCGCCCAGCTTCACGTAGTGGACATCTTATTTATGAGTTATGTGTCCAACTACTATGAAGAAGTCGTTGAATATCTGGACCGCTCCCGAGCAGCCATCGACGAACAAAAATAACATGGAAAAAAACACCACCTCAGGTCATCCAAAATTTGGATGACCTGAGGTGGTTAATTTAGGTAATTTACTTGTGAAAGTCGGGGTGAGTGCCTTTACCTTTTTTCACATGAATCTGGGCAACCATTGGATCGTGGTCACTGGCACGCCCACTTGCTTCAGAAAAATCAGCATTGATATGAACAGCATCTATTTTTGTATCTTTTGCTAAATGATCACTGACAAGAATGTGATCGAGTACTTGCGAGTTCCCCTGGTAAATATAAGAGTAGCGATCTTCAGTCGGGAGTTGCTTAACCATATTGGTTAGATCATCGCCTGCAAGTGTTTGCAATGGATTTGAGAACACAAAGTCATTCAAATCCCCGAGCACCACTACATTCTCACGCTTCACTTCCTCATCGACCTCTTCAACAAAATTATTTACGACCTCAGCCTGCTCAATACGCTGCTCTTCACTTCCCAGCACAACAGGATGTTCAGCTCCAAACAACGCACCATCACCGCCTTTTGAATTAAAGTGATTGGCGATAACGATCACTTTTTCACCATTAAAATTGAATTCTGCAGCCAGCGGCTTACGAGAATCATCAAACGCGTCATTCAGTGGATCAATACGGCCCGGGTTTAGCGTCAACCCATTTTCGTTGACATCAACAGCCGTGACCGCGTCGCCCTTCGGCTTATCAGTCAGCGATACACGCTCTGGATTATAAAGAAAACCTACACGAATATTTCCACCAGGCTGCCCGCCGTCCATCTTATCAACTGGATTAATATTCACGAACTTATAGCTTGGCCCGCCAGCAGCTTCAATGGCTTCAATCAATTCTTGATAACTCTTATTTGCAGCAACCGTTCCATCATCTGTCGGTCCATTATTATCCTGAATTTCAGTCAGCCCGACAATATCAGGACTGTTCAAGTTTTTCACCAATGCCTCGCCCAATCGAGCGGCCTTCTCCGGATCACCCGCGGCGGAGAAATTTTCAACGTTATAACCTGCCACAGTCAGCTTTTGTTTCGAACTCTTAAGATCCGTCACTTCCCGCTCTGTGCCGCCATCCTTCAATTCAGGAAAATCTCCTGTCGGACGAATCTTGAAATTACTATAGTCATAGCTGACCACACCCGTGATCATTTCCGTAAAGTAATCCCCAGTAACAGCGTCAATCCCAAGCCCATCCACATCTATCAAGAGACGCTCAGGATTATAATCATTCGGTGAAATGAGCAGACCCTCAGCACGAGTAAGCCGCTGATCTTCACTAGTTTCCCCATACACCGCGAGCTCTTCATATTTTACAGGAGCGGCAACCGTAGCATCCTTAATCCCAATTAACATCCCTTCAAGACTTTCGTAAAAGTCCAAGCCATCCTCTTTCGCATCGAACGACTCCATGCCATCATTTTCAATTACTTCCGTAGGCTGATTCCGGTCCACCCCTAACACGATTGGATCCGGAAGTTCGGTTCCACCCTTTGTTACGCTTACTTCTGACGCACTAATTTGAGTTGTTAATAAATCCTCTGCATCAGAGTAGCCTTCTTCCCGCCATTCAGTTACTTCACCAGCTACCTCTACATGATCGCCCACCTCTGCTGTACCTGATCGGTCATACACATAGATCCCTTCAGATGTAGCCACGTTGTCATCAGGGTTAAGACTTTGCATGTAGAAACCATTTGATCCATCAAGTTTTGTTACAACACCTGCTACATGCTCAACGACATTACCTTCGTATGGGGACGTATGACTCGCACCTTGAATGTCATGGATCTCAACATCATCCAGTGGCTTCAGCACCTCGTACTCAAAGGTTGAAATTGGACTTACTTCCCCTGTTTCTTTTACAACAACTGCCTTAATGGTTGTATCCTGCTCAATTGTAATTGGCTCAGTATACGTAATACTGCTTGGCGTTGGTTTTGAGCCATCTTTTGTATAATGGATGGCCGCATTTGATTGGGCAGTGTACAGTTCCACTGCCTCACCCTCTACAAGGGAACCTGACGATGGATTAGCCTGAACAGCAAACACTTCTTTGACAATATCCCGTGCATTACGAGGAACCAGTCGATATTCATTAAAACTGTAATTGACGACACCAGCAATTTGCTCATATGTTTTTCCAACTTCTAATGCATTTTCGTCGTTAGGTGTAATCGTAAATGTTCCTGCTGCGTCCTGTACGGTGAAATCACCGTAACTATTTTTGGATAGAACCTCTACCCCACTCACCTGAACGAACTCACCCTCAATCGTTTCACCTTCATTTTGGGAAAATTGTTGAGAAGTTACGTTCTGGGGAGCAGGGAGACCAGCCTCCTCCGTGACGACTTCTACATTCGCTGACGAAGCAAGAATCTGCTGCATCCCATAATAATCAGAGAACTCGCCTGTGGCGGTCACTTCATCGCCTGCCTCAGCAGATAAACCGGGAGCACGAACAATAATGCCTCCTGTTTCATCCTGAATGTACAGATTTGTTTGACCGCCAGTTTCAAAAGCAGCCGTTGCAATTCCTTTTACCTTAACAGTTGCTCCTGGTTCACTTGTCCGCGCATCCTCAATTGATTGCAGCTCTACTTCAGGAACCTCCGGCATTTGATAGCTTCCTAGATACTCCGCCGTGTCCTTGGCATAGCTGTCCCATTCCTCTGCTGTTTCAAAAGTGTCGCCTGAATTTTTGTCCCCCGCCGTTACAGATTCCTTACGAACAAGTGTGACATCACCTGCAAACGATTCTTCGCTGCCAATTTGACCGATTGAATCAACTACCATGCCCTCTTTCTTTAGGACAAGGGGATCATTTCCATTAAAATTAACCGCAGAATTGTTAGTGGCATCCGCACTTGCTAAAATCTCTTGATTCGCCCGACTATTAGCTGCCACGAAAACTTCACCGCTTGGAAGTGTACCAGATAATTCGAAAGTACCCGTCGGCTCCTGGGAGCCGTTTGCATACATTTCGATGGTGTAGGCAGACAAATCTATTGTACTGCCCGTTCCGTTATAGATTTCTATCGCTTTATTATAACTGCTTCCCTCTATGTATTCTGAGAAAAATAAGTCGTTTGGTGCTTCCGCAGCGTGACTTTGAGAAACCGAACCTGCAAATGGACTTAATGCTATTACAGCTGCCAGGCCAGTGACAACCGTCTTTTTAATACTCATTTCATTCCTCCTAAATAAGTTATAAAAATCTATCAATCTTTCCCAAGTATAAAAGATAATCCTCCCCCATATTGACCTTTTTTCTGTAAAAATTACAAATTGCGCCAAAAGACACAACACAAGACGTCTGACCACTAGAACCATCCAGCCTATTTATATCCATTATCTGGATGACCTGAGGTGGAATTATATTCCAATAATAAGTATTACCTGTTTTTCTAGGTGTTTCACGACTTCTCGATCAGATTAATGGCATTTCACTTAATTGCCTCGTAAAATAAATGTGTGAAGAATTAACTATGAGGTGATCAACATGAAAATAGAAATTTGGTCGGACTTTGTTTGTCCGTTTTGTTATATTGGAAAGCGTCGACTTGAAGAGGCTCTTTCACAGATAGCTGAAGGTGAACAGACAGAGATCGTCTATAAGAGCTTTGAGCTTGACCCGCAAGCAGAGAAAAACACAGGAATGTCTAATGCTGAAAAATTGGCTTCCAAGTATGGGAAAAGCATGGAAGAGGCCAAGCAAATGAATAAAAACATGGAACAACAAGCGACCAGCGTTGGGTTGAAATACAACTTGGACACAGCAGTTCCTACTAATACATTCGACGCCCACCGCTTAGCTAAATTCGCGGAGAGTAGGGGGCTTGGTAAGGAAGCAACAGAACGATTTTTCCAAGCTGTTCTCACCGATTCAGAGGATGTTGGTGATCACGATACACTAATCAAACTTGCACAAGACATAGGACTTCACAAGACTGATGTCAGTGATGTACTTTCAAGTGAACAATTTGGTGAGCTGGTTCGTGCGGAGGAAGCAGAAGCAAGAGAAATAGGCGTTCAAGGCGTGCCTTTTTTCGTCATTAACAGAAAGTATGCTATTTCTGGAGCTCAGCCTACCGAAGTTTTTGTACAAAGCTTACAGAAAGTGATGGAGGAAGAAAAGCAATCGCCTGCCTTTCAAAACTTAACTGATGACAAACAGGGAGAAGCCTGTACAGATGAAAGCTGCGACGTCCCGCCGAAAAACGACAACTAATCCCAATTAATTCCACCTCAGGTCATCCAGAATCTGGATGACCTGAGGTGGAAATTTTTTCTTTTTATCGTAAACTGGCACGACTGCGGCGATACTCTTTTCTCGCAGGAGCTGTTTGATGCAACCTTATTTCTTCACTCGTTTCAGGGATGACTTGTGGAACTGGTGTTGGTTTTCCTTCTGAATCTACAGCAACCATCGTTAAGAACGATTCAGTTGTCACCATCTTCTCCCCCTTTAATAAGTCATCAGCAAACACCTTTACATACACTTCCATTGATGACCTTCCCGCTGACGTAACAAACGCTTCCAAAGTCAGCGCATCGCCTACCTTAGCCGAAGATAGGAAATCCACGGAGTCAATCGATGCCGTAACAACAACACAATTAGAGTGTTTCATAGCCGTTAAAGCTGCAATTTCATCGATATAAGCAAGCACTTTCCCTCCAAAAATCGTATCCAGATGATTGGTATCTGGAGGCAGAACTAAACGTGTTTGTGTCATTTTCGAAGCATTTACCGGTAAAGCACTTTTCACTACTTTCCACCCTCTCAAGTTAGCTCTTACGCTGTTTTCTTCCAAAAAGACAACTCAAAACGCAATAAAAAACATCTTCCTGGAGAAGATGCGGTTTTATCATGAGCAGTTATAAGGGATCAGCAAGAAAAAATAGATACCTCATCACGTAACACCCTCCTATCTCCCGTAGGATTAACATGTTCTTCTTTATGGCAGGTCTCCTGGCTCAGAATCAACAGCCTTTTCTCCTTCCCGTCTCGGTTAAGAAACAGTGGAATTCAGAAATGCCTCCTCTATACAGTGGCGGGACCGCGTTGGAATTGCACCAATCTTCCCTTTTCAGCTTCAATCATGAAGCCACCATAAAGCCTATTAAATTTTGTTTGAGGATAATTGTCCTCCTCTTCACTATCGTCGAGAACCAGTCAGTTGTCAATAAGAATGGATCAACATTAAAATATTTACACTAAAACACTTGAGTCACTGAACTATTTATTTTAACTTTTTGTTCTACAAAAAAATCAGACGTATATAATAAATTGCTGACTTTGACTTCATTGATTTATCAGAAAGGAGTCTGTGAATGGTAAAAAAAGCAGGAATCTTACTGCTGGTAGCTATTCTCCTATTGCCGTTACAAGTTTACGCAGGTTCATTTGGCAAAGGAGATACCTCTGGAACGCCTGGGCAGTGGTACGTCGGTCTCACTCCCACTGATGTTGATTCTTCCAAGTCTCCTGTTGTGTTTGTGCATGGGTTAAACAGTTCCTCTCACACCTGGTGGAAGGACAATGATATGTATCAAATCGCCTATAACCATGGTTTTGAAACGGCATTTATAAATTTATATCCTACTAAAAACATGTGGGACAACGGAAAGTTATTAGCTGAAAAACTAAAGCAAATTTACGAGTATTTTGGCGAGGAATTGGTAGTCGTTGCCCATAGTAAAGGTGGCATCGATGCTCAGTCCGCCCTTGTACATTACCAGGCATCCCCTTACGTTGACCGTTTGATTACCCTCTCTACCCCTCATCATGGTTCGCAGCTTGCCGATCTTGCCTATAGCAGTTGGGCAGGGTGGCTGGCAGATATACTCGGAAGTAAAAACCCTGCCGTCTATTCGCTCCAAACCGGCTATATGAACAATTTCCGCAGCCAAACCGACAGCCATGCTAATGTCTATAAAGATCCCATTTTTACTTTCGGCGGAACAGGGTGGGGAACCTTTGGAACTTCGCTCTATTGGGGCGGTTTATATCTGAGCAGCTACGGAGCGAATGACGGCGCAGTCACTGTAGCCAACTCACGACTTCCTTACGCCCAGGAAGTTAAAGTAGCTGACTGGAATCACTCAGAAATCCGCTTAGGCAGTTCAACGTTTCGTTTATTTGACCAATACCTTTATGAAAACCAAACCGTAACGGCTTACAAAACGTTAGCAGAACCAATGGATCGGCAAAAGCATCAGACTTCCCCTCCTACAGACCGCTACTATCGCGGCGGAACCTATAAAGGATCAACTTCTGAAAACTTCGCAGTTGAAAATCATGTGACTGAGGCTACAGTGAACTGGATCAGCGAAAGAGAAAACACAGAATTAACGCTCATAGGACCAGATGGTAACAAACATTCATCCTTCGAAGTCACACCAGCTTCGTCAAAAATTTTCCAAGGTGCTTATCATCATTCTATTCAACTAAACCAACCCGCTAAAGGTGAATGGACACTTCAAGCAGCTTCACCTGAGGAACACTACCTTCTATCCGTACATTATCAGAGCCCTGTTAATCAGGACTTAGACTTGACAGTAAATAAAAATATGGAAGTATCTATACTCGCACAGCATCAACAAACGATCGATCAAAACAAAGTAAAAGCAGATATTCGTTTAGACTATTATAAGAAAGGTAAACAAAAGACTAAAAGCCTAAAGTGGAATGACCTGAACGGCTCCTCTTCTAAAAAGTTAGCAAAACTCGGAGAAGGCACCTACAATCTTACTATTAACCTTAAAGGAATAACGAAAGCAAACGTTCCATTTAACCGCACCATTGTGACCTCCGTCTACATTGATAGTAATGGAAGAGTTATAAAATAAAGAGAAACATTCCCCTTCCTTTTAAAGCAGGAAGGGGGATGTTACCTTGTTCGAATCCATTTTGCTATTATTTTTATGAAAAAGTAAACAACACAAAAGGCTAAAAATCCAAGTACGCTTATGGCGGCATCATTAAATTCCATAGCTCCTCTACCTGTAATCTTCTGCTGAATTTCTACAGCCAGCACAAAAACGAGAATCATAGAGAGTGTAAACAAAAATGAAATAATCGTAATACTCCATCTAGCAATCATATGAAATAGTACATCTACAAAAATCAATCCTATGATCCCCAGTATTCCGATAATCCAGAAATGAAGCTCCTTATCAGTCAGATTCCATCCAGATGATTGGGAGACTTCTAACAACAGATCATGGAATACATTAACAATTTCAGCTAAAAACACAATCACTTCTTTCATCTTCTTCCCCCTACTTCCTGTCCAATTTCATAGTAGCACACCAAATCGCTCCGCCCCACCTCAGGTCAACCAATATTTGGATGACCTGAGGTGGAGCTTTTTTCCAAATTATTCATCATTACTTTTACAAGATTCACCATTACAAGTATAATAGATAATTAGTTCGATGCTATTCTACATAATTGAGGTGGAGTTATGGGACGAAAAGAAATCAAGAAAAGGAAGAGGAAAAAGGGGCGCTGGTGGAAAGTCGTCCTGCTCATTGTAGTGCTCCTGCTCATTGGAGGAGGCGTTTATGCATTTACGGTTTTCAATAACGTCAAACAAACAGTTAACAGCCAACTTCACGAAAATGTACCTTCCATAGATACAGAATTAACGGATAAAAAAGTTGACAATAAAGAGCCTATCAATATCCTTTTGCTAGGTGTAGATGAGCGTGAAAATGATCAGGGACGTTCAGATACAATGATTGTCATGACCCTTGATCCAGCTAATAATCAAATGCAACTGGTCAGTATTCCCCGCGATACTAAAGTGAAAATTGCAGGTGATGGGCGTGTAACCCGAATCAATCATGCTTATGCTTATGGTGGAAGTGATATGTCTGTTAAGACCGTTGAAAACTTCCTTGATATTCATATTGATTATTATGTAACGATGAATATGGAAGGGCTGGCACAGTTGGTCAATGCTGTGGATGGAATCACTGTTAATAATGATATGGCCTTTACCCAAGATGGCTTCCATTTTCCAAAAGGTCAATTACATCTCTCGGGCGAAGAAGCCCTTGCCTATGTGCGTATGCGTAAAGAAGATCCTAAAGGGGACCTTGGACGTAATCAACGTCAGCGTCAAGTGATTCAAGGTGTCATAGATAAAGCTGCCGGATTAAATATGATCAATCAAATTGATGAAGTGATGGAAGTATTAGGGAACAATATGAAAACAAATATGGAATTTGGGGATATGCGACGGCTCGCCATGAATTATAGCAGTGCGCGTAAAAACATCTCTACTTACCAAATGTCCGGGAATCCTATAACTAGTTCTGGGATGTATTTAATAGAGATGCCGCCATCAGAAATTCAAAAAACGCATGACTTGATTGTTAATTTTGGTTCTTAGAATAAACCGTCTTGCAGGAAGACGGTTTATTCTTTTGCCTGAATATGTTAATTTCACCCACCTCAGGTCATCCAGAATCTGGATGGCCTGAGGTGGGCGAAATTGGTTAAAATCCTCTGAAGGCTATTTTATTTCCTAAATAACTTCAGTCCATATCCATCCAATATCTTTCTTGGCACAAAAAAACGTGCGGTCTTTAATGGATCAACGATTTGGCTTATTTGAACTTCTCCAGCTGCACTCATGAGCATCGTAAACTCAGCAAGGGTTAGATCGGTTTGTGGCTGCAGTAGATCAATCATTTTTTCCACCGCAAGATCAGCAGCCTCATCTAAAGATTCTCTAGAAACAAGTGATGCTGCCCCCGCTTTATTCTCAATATAAGGATAATCAATTGAGTATCCCTTAATCACATCTAATGTCACCGTCACTTTCGCTGAAATCTCAACTCCTGACACACATACCTCGCCATCCCCCATGGCCGCATGTACATCTCCTAATGAAAAAAGTCCACCTTCTTGAAAAATTGGGAAATACAACGTTGCACCGGTTGTTATAAGCTTAGTATCCATATTTCCCCCATGAGCTCCCGGCGTCCCACATGAAACAGCTTCGTTCTCTGGAGCAACTCCAATCACGCCAATCATCGGTTGTAAAGACAGTTTAATTCTGTTATCAAACACTAATTCGTTTTCTTTTATTTCAATCATTTTTATTTTAAATTCATCTATTCGATGCCCCATGACACCAAGTTTCGGACCTGTTGCCATCACACCTCGTTCACCAAGCTCAATCCCATCTATTCTTACTTGCAAAATATCACCTGTCTGGGCACCTTCCACGTATACTGGTCCCGTAGCCGGGTTAATGCGCTCCCAGTCAATGCTCGAAAATGTTTCTTCCTCCGACTGAATTTGATTTTCAAAGCAATCATACGTATCCATAACTACTTGCTCACCGGCACGAACCTTCAAAGCTGGTTTGTTCTCCTTACTCATCGCGTACACAAAAGAATCTTTCTCTAACTTCTGAACCATATCCTTCATCCTCTCCATGTTATTACCATCCATTTTAACAGAATAATCAGACAATCCGTCATGGAACAGCCCCAACACCAATCGATCCAAGGAGCTGTTTTATGTTGACCTCTTCAAATTGAGTCTTTTATTCAATCCCCTGCTGTTATTTAAGAAAATTGCAGCAATGATTAGGACTACACCGCCCCATTGTAAGGCAGTAACGGATTCAGAGAGTATTAAGCTTGCTGAGATGAGCGCTACAGGAAGTTCAATCGCACTAAGTACGTTAGCCAATCCATCTGACAGCATCGGAGCTCCAATTGCAAAGAACAATGGTGGAATCACAGCACCAAACAAGGCTACTCCTCCCCCTACAATCCACAATCTCACATCTCCAGCCGGTAAGGTAGGGATATCTTTTACAAAGGTAAGGGTAACTAAGATCAGCGAACCAGTCACCATAATCGGACTCCGAGCCCAGGGATCAACATCCACAGCGATTTGCCCGCTAAAAAATATGAATCCTGCATAAGTAAATGCTGATAACATACCAAATATCAAGCCTATGGCAGGCAGTTCTACTATACCCGTGATTAGAATATTAGAAGCGAAAAACACACCAATCAAAGTGATTGCCATCGAACAAATGGCCAGCACAGTCGGCTTTCTGCGATTAAACACCCACTCAAAAAAGAACCCCATCCATACAAATTGAAATAACAAAATAATAGCTAAGGATGCAGACAGATAATGGATAGCTCCATAATAAAAAATACTCGTTAACCCTACGAAACTGCCCGTAGCCATTATTTTAAGGACTCTCTTTCTAGTTAAACGGCTCAGCTTTACTCGTAAAAGAAACGCTATCCCCCAAAGAGTTATGAAAGCAATAATCATTTGAATAATATTTATTTCTCCAAGTGTATATCCATTACTGAACCCCAATTTCACAAAGACAGGAGTGAACCCGAAGCTTCCCGCCCCTGCCAACACAAATAACATCCCTTTATTCCTAGACACCACTACTCACACCCTCTCCATTACGTCCCCATTCTATCATAAAGCACTTGATTCCATGTAAAAATAACCCACCTCAGGTCATCCAGAATCTGGATGACCTGAGGTGGATATTTTTCTCAGTTATGTTTAAGGTACTCCTTTTATAGGGTATGAAAAAGTTAAATCTAACAAAGCGTTTCTTTTTAGACATACAGTTTCCGATCCCATATTAATGCTCGTTAACCACTCTGCAAATAAAGATGAAGTTGTCTCATAAAGGGGAAGTAGAATGTCGTTCTGTCCATAAGCCATACATTTTAGGAGGAGGCATATATAATGGCCACAAATAATCGTGCAGTAGCCTATAACGGTGAAGGAAGCGTAGTCGTAAAGGATATTGATTTTCCAGAATTAGTGTTAAGAGATGGTCCTGGGGTCAATCCAGCTAATGTTGGACGCAAATGTGAGCATGGTGTGATTTTGAAAGTCGTATCTACAAACATTTGCGGCAGCGACCAGCACATGGTTCGTGGACGCACTACAGCACCAGAAGGATTAGTTCTTGGTCATGAAATCACCGGCGAAGTTATTGAAACGGGACGAGACGTTGAATTTGTACACAAAGGTGATCTTGTTTCCGTCCCATTTAATATTGCCTGCGGACGCTGTGTTAACTGTATTGAAGGAAAAACACATATCTGTCTTAATGTAAATCCGGATCGTCCCGGTTCCGCTTACGGGTATGTCGACATGGGAGGCTGGGTCGGCGGGCAAGCCGAATACGTTATGGTTCCCTATGCGGATTTCCAAGTGTTGAAATTTCCTGACAAAGACCAGGCGATGGAAAAAATGCTTGACCTGACCATGCTCTCTGATATTTTCCCAACTGGATTTCATGGGGTGTATTCAGCAGGTGTTCAAATAGGCTCTACAGTATATATTGCGGGTGCCGGCCCAGTTGGATTAGCAGCTGCTCACTCTGCCCAGCTGCTAGGTGCATCAGTCGTGATCGTTGGCGATTTAATTGAGGAACGGCTTGAACAGGCACGCAGTTTTGGCTGTGAAACCATCAATATTAGTGAGCATGATAATATTTCTGAACAAATAGAACAAATCTTAGGCGTGCCTGAAGTCGACGCTGCAGTGGACTGTGTTGGATTTGAAGCACATGGACATAGTCACGAGGAAGCACCTGCCGTAGTCTTGAATTCCATTATGGAAGCGACAAAAGCAGGCGGCGGTCTTGGAATCCCCGGTCTTTATGTCACAGAAGATCCGGGAGCTTCAGATGAGGATGCCCGTCAAGGTGCCTTAAAACTCAATTTTGGCTTAGGGTGGGCAAAAGCTCAATCCTTTGTAACCGGACAAACCCCTGTCATGCGTTATCACAGAGGTTTGATGCAAGCTATCCTTAACGATAAAGCTGACATTGCAAAAGCTGTTAATGCAACGGTTATAGGACTGGAAGACGCTCCGAAAGGATACAGTGAATTCGACAGTGGTGTCCCTAGAAAATTTGTCCTCGACCCACACGGATCACTAGAGAACTAACCAAAAAATCCCTCGCCCATATCTGGCGAGGGATTTTTCCACATTTCTTCCACCTCAGGTCTTACATTCATTTCCATTTCAAAATCGGGTTCAGTTGTTCGAGGTGCGGCTCCCATAAGTGTCCATTGCGATGTACATAAATGACCGCTTCCTCAAATGAACCGCGACTAAATAATTCGGGAAGTTCTTCTGGCATCGATTCCTTCCCAGTAAGCAATCCCCCTATAAACTCATTATTGTCATGAGCTAGTTGGAGTTGAGATCTTATATCCTTTCCATCCATTTTCAACATAATCATTAGCAGGGCAATGGTCATCGTCTGCTCTAAAGAATCATTCTCAGGATAAGAATCTAACAATTTCTGAACATCAAGATACCTTTCCTCCCCTACATAAAGAGGGATTAATCGCGAACGAATTCCTTGATTGTCCTGTGGATTCAACTCAAGAAGTTCCTCATACCACTCAATCACCTTACCGATTTCTTCTTTTTCCTCATACAATTCTGCTAAAAACTCAATAGCCCTCAACAGAGGACGGGCCTCAATAACTTGCCACAGACTAACATCCTCATCAGTATCAAGGCGATTATAACCAGAATGAACAGCCTCTATCACAGATATGAGTTTTTCTGTCTCATCATTTGTAAAGCGCGCCCTGAGTACAAGTCCATCCACACTGTTTTTATCAAGTGACAACACTTCATCTACTAATCTTCTTTTCTCTTCATCATTCCTAGTTTCATAGGCTTCGTACGCCTTTACCTGTGCAAGTTCTCTGTCATTTGCCGGAACAAACGGATCATTCCTATGGTAGTTCATATATTCATTAATCTCATCAATAGAATGGAAGCTCATTTGTTCAATCTTTTTATTCAATTCGTACGTATGTCTCTCAACACTTATTTGAGCACTTGGCTTTACATAGAAATTCATTTCCGGATCCTCGCTATGGTCCTCATAATTCCGGATTAGTTTATAAAAAATTTCTATTAACTCTTTATACCGTCTAGACAGACTGTTTGAACTGATTCTATATTTTTTGGCTACTTGTTTCTGAGTAACTATTTGATCTCCACCAAAATAAGGGACCTCATAGAAGAAATATTCAAGTGCTGCAGCAAATACAGCAGGCTTCCTGATTATCGGATCTTGTTCCTCACAATACCTCAGCCACAACCCTTTTAATGTGACATAGGCTTCAAGCTGTTGATCCGAATAGTCTACATGTTCGTCTAGAACCTCGAATACTTCAAGCTGCTTTTCGGATAACTCAGAGCTTTCTTCAAACGAATCTGCCGGTTCCATGTAAAGCCACTTAGGGAAGGACCTTAGAAAATTGTGATGCAGGTAATCACTGAGCTCACCAGCCCTTGATTGATTATTGAATTCCGCTTGTAATTCAGAAATGAAATAGTCACAGCCTGCTTTAGTATTTGGCAGTGCAAGAGGAATAAAATTATAAAAGTTCCCCCAATTCATTAAAATACCCATGTAATAAGGGAAGTGCGGTAGGTCTTCATTATCCAATGGGATCCGATCTCTTCCTACCTTAAATTGACCATCTTTTAGTACATCTTCAACATATACAAACTCATCGGAATCTTCTTCTAAAAGACGAAAGATACTCGTATGTGAAGAACCCCAAGTCTTAAGAGCCTTTGTTGTGGCAGGCCGGATCATTGATTTCTGCTTTTGTTTAAAAAAGTGTTGAAAGACAGTTTCTCCATCAGTCTGTGGTACAAATAGACCTTTATAAAGAAGACGAACAAAATGTTCTATCTCTTCTTCTTGAGACGAAGCCTTTGTGGAGGGGAATAAATGAGGGTAATGGTCGTACATGTAATCCTGAAATTGAAGCAAATACCGGTCCAATTCCTCTTCAACTTTTTTTGAAGGGAATTCGATTACATTCGTCTTACCGTGGCATTTTTTATATTTCTTTCCACTTCCGCAAGGGCACGGATCATTTCTACCAACCTTCTCCATATCAACTCTCCTTTCCTACTATACTCTCCCATCTATTATAAAGGTTTTTCAGAACTAAAGAAAAACAATAAAATCCATACATTTACAAATAATCCCACCTTAGGTCATCCAAATACTGGATGACCTGAGGTGGAAGTTTAATCCATCCCTATACTATCCTTTGTAATATTGATAAAGGGCCTGGGTGCCGCTGTTGGCATAGCCATCCGCTGAAATTTGATCGTACAATTGCTTGGCAAGTTTTAGTCCTGGCAGGTCGAGTTCCATTTTTTCTGCGGATTCGATAGCGATTTTCATATCTTTAATAAAATGCTTCACATAAAATCCGGGTTCTAAATCTCCTTTGATGACGCGAGGAGTAAGGTTACTAAGTGACCAGCTTCCTGCAGCACCACCGCTTATACTTTCAAGAACGGTGGATGGGTCAAGACCCGCAGCCTCCGCATAGATTAATGCTTCGGAAACTCCCATCATATTGGATGCAATAGCAATTTGGTTGCTCATTTTTGTAAATTGCCCAGCACCGGCTGGCCCCTGCCATACAATCTGATTCCCTAGTACATCCAGTATTGGCCAGATATACTCCACTGGCTTTTCTTCACCACCGACCATAATCGAAAGTGTCCCCTGCTTCGCACCGACGTCACCACCAGATACCGGAGCATCCAATGCATACGAACGGCGTTCTTCAGCCTTTTTAGTAATTTTCTTCGCAAGGTCCGGAGAAGATGTCGTTAAATCAATCATATAGGTACCTTCACCTGAATGTTCCAGAATACCGTTCTCACCAAAATAAATCTCTTCCACGTCAGACGGATAGCCGACCATTGTAAAAATAATATCAGATTCCTTTGCTAGATTCCTCACATTGTCCTGCCAGCGGGCGCCTTTTTCAATCAATTCATCCGCCTTTGACGGAGTACGAGTAAAAACATTTACCTCATAGCCTTCCATCAGCAAACGCTCCACCATGCTTTTCCCCATTACTCCCGTACCAATCCAACCGATTCTAGCATTCTTCAATTCAGCCATTTCAAGTCCTCCCTTTGCCTTTATGTAATAAAAAGGCAAGACTCCCTTTTTGAGCCCTGCCTGTCCATTTGTTAGTTAAAACTTCTGATACCCCTCTAAGAACTATACTCTTTAATCATCTCATGCGTTTTCTTCACTTCTGACTGCGGTACCTGCAGATAGTAAATATCATTGATCCTTGTGCCCTGCCCAGTCATCTGGTATGTCGTTAAGTTCTCCCTGGCACTCCGATAATTCATAGCCAGATTTCTCATATCTTCAAACTTCATATTGGTTGCCACGTTTTCACCAAAAACATCCATAATTGAACCGATATTATTCACTACATTAATCGATGAGCCTTTATTAATAACACCTTGAATAACCTGCCGCTGACGTTCATTACGCCCGGCATCCCCTTGAGGATCATCATAACGCATCCGAACCCATGCAAGAGCTTCATTTCCTTCAAGCTCAATTTGCCCCTTAGGGAAATTGTAACCTCCCTGTGTAAAGGCAAAATCATTTTGGACAGTAATCCCGCCTACTAAATCAACCATCTGAGATAAGCCTTCCATATTCATGCGCACATAATAATCCAAATTTATATCTAGAAAATTTTCTACTGTGTTGACAGACATATCGCTTCCGCCAAACGCGTAGGCATGATTAATTTTATCCATAATACCTTTCCCGATAATTTTTGTTCTAGTATCCCTCGGAATACTGACCATCTGCATCCTGTCATTTGCCGGATCAAGTGTCATCACAATCATCGTGTCGGAACGTCCGGTATCATGTTCACGTTCATCTACACCAAGCAGCAAAACATTGATCGGCTCTTCATCTTCTACTTTCTTTTTAGTAGCCTGATGATCAATGCCCGAAACTTTTTTATGGATTTCACTATCAACTGTTGTTTTCACATTATGGTAAATGGAATATAAGTAAGCTGCACTGCCACCGGCTGCAAGTATTACTACAGCCAGTGAAACCCAGAGCCATTTTCTTTTCTTTTTTCGTCGATCTTTTCTCGTTGCCATTTCTACACCCTTTCATCCCTATTCCCTGTATCTTTCATTAACCTCATAATAATACCTATTATCTCATAATCTGACTTTTTATTTTACACGTTTCCTTCCATTTTGCAAAATTTAGATAAAAAGTAATTTGAAATAAAAAAGCTGCACTTTGTGATCTAACCTCACAAAGTGCAGCTTTTTAGTGAAATAGGTGTTATAAAACACCCTTCATTAATTTAGAAATCTTAGGTGAGAACAAAAATAGAATAACTCCTAATAAGACAGAAACTCCTCCAAGAACACCAAAATAAGCAATTTCAGTATTGATATTGTAAAGTTTCACAAGCTGAGCATTCATCGCTTGTCCTGCTGCATTAGAGAGAAACCATAGGCTCATCGTTTGTGAGGCAAAGGCTGCAGGTGCCAGTTTTGTTGTGGCTGACAAGCCGACAGGGGATAATAGCAATTCCCCAATGACAACGATAAAGAAGCTGACCACAAGCCATAATGGATTTACCAAATTATCCCCATTGGTTAAAGCAGGAATAACCAGTATTAGAAAAGAAACTCCGGCAAACATTAAACCGAATGCAAACTTCTGTGGTGTGCTTGGCTGCTTTCTTTTTAATCTAATCCATAACCAGGCAAATACAGGAGCCAGGAAGATAATAAATAATGGATTTAAGGATTGGAACCATGAAGATTGAATAGCAAACCCGCTAAGGCTTAAGTCTACACGCTGGTCAGCATACTGAGCTAGAATAATGGATCCTTGCTCCTGGATTGACCAGAATATCATTGACGCAACAAACAACGGAATATAAGCAAGCAGTCTTGATTTTTCATCTTTCGTTGTCTTTTTATTTCGATACATAACAATAAAATAGGCCGTTGGAATCGAAAGACCTAGAAAACTGACAAGATAGGTTAAGCGATTGATCGTCATGATCCCGGTCGGAATAGTTATAGCAAAAAAGGCAATGACAATGACTGCACCAATACCTGCACGTTTGTAAGTTTTGCTCCGTTCCACTTTCGTTAATGGATTCGGAACATTCTTACCTGCTAAACCTAAGTACTTTTTCTTTGTCACCATAAAGGTAATTAACCCGAAGAACATACCTACAGCAGCGATGGCAAATCCTGCATGGAAGTTAATTTCCTGTCCAACTGTTCCTACGATTAAAGGAGATAAGAAGGCACCGAGGTTAATTCCCATATAAAAAATACTAAAGCCTGAATCTCTGCGATAATCCTCTGGAGCATAAAGATCTCCCACTACATTGGATACGTTTGGTTTTAATAAACCGGTACCGATAATAATCAGAGCCATCGAAATGAAAAAGGCTGTTAAACTTCCTGGTAAAGATAAAGCAATGTGTCCAAACATAATGAGGACACCGCCATAAAACACAGTGGATGTACCACCTAGCAATCTATCTGCGATCCAACCTCCAATTATTCCGGACATATATACGAGTGCCCCATAAATGGCCATAATAGAAGCTGCGGTTCCCTCGTCTAAACCAAGGCCGCCCTTCGACACCTCATAATACATATAAAATAATAGAATTGCGCGCATTCCATAATAAGAAAAACGCTCCCAGAATTCGGTGAAGAATAGTGTAAACAATCCCTTTGGATGTCCAAAGAACCCTTTTTGAGGAACGCTGTTTACAATATCTTCCTTACTGTATTGCGCCACGATTTCTAACCTCCTTGATATTTAAGCAGGTAATGCATATGTAATAAAACATTACCACTTAAAGGAATTTTCAGAAAAATAATTGTCGAAAATCCTCTAACACTGTCAAATTATAGTCCTATTTAGAGGTAAAAATCAATCGATTGTAATAAATTCCAAATAGGTATTATATTCACACAAAAGAGAATTATTTTTCATTTGAGGACTATACTCTTATATTAAATAAGATTGCACTAGTCGTTAAACCATCATTTATAAGACGAAAGTCTCCGTAAAATGCAGCTTGAAGTTTTTCATTAATTGAGCAAAATTCCATACAAAAAACCGTTCCTGTAAAAAGAACGGTTTTCTATAGCATTCTACTATATTATTTAGTGACCTTTTCTAACTCTTCTTTTAGTAATTCTAAACCTCTCTGGCTCAGAACAAGGCCGTTAAAGAATTCACGGTTATCCTCGCTAACTTCTCCAGTTATCACACACTCTTTATTGGCTTTATATTTCTTCAAAACAATTTTGTCATCTTCAACAAATATTTCAAGCGGAGTTTTCTCCTCTACTTGTAACGTGCGACGCAGCTCTTTAGGAATAACAATTCTTCCAAGCTCATCTACTTTTCGAACAACGCCAGTGCTCTTCATTCTATTCAACCCCTAATGACATTATAGTTTTCTCATTCCTAGTAAGACTAGGATACTATTCACTTTTCAACAAGTCTAACACAAATTTGAATCAGGGTGTACTAGTACAAATTCCTGTTAATCCCACTACAATTACTGACCGCAGATACAATATGTTGCATAAATATAGTTTAGGGTGTAAACTATATTTTGGTTTAGGGAATAAACTACTTTTTTGCCTGGGGGTTTTAATAGTGAATGATCGTTTAGATAAAGCTGTAGATCTTTTTAAAGAAGTCATGATCTTTGGTACCGAGAGAATAATAAAATCGATTGACCACGAAATTTATGATCTTTATTCTCCAGAACAAATTCATATGCTTCAAATTCTGTTCAAGTTAGAAAAAGTATCACCGGGGAGACTTGCTGAATTACAAGGGGTCCATAAGAGTGCCGTTTCTAACAGACTGAAAAAATTGAGCCAAAACGGCTTAATAGATGTTGTGGGCTCTGAAAAGGACCACCGAGGAAAAACACTTACTTTGACCGACAAAGGAAAATCTATCATCCATCAGTCTAACGAGCTTATTTCCAGCCATATAGAAGAACTACTTGCTGGAGAACTTAAAGATTCTGAAATCGATGAATTCATTCGGATATTCGATAAAGTAAAAGCAATTCTAAGAGTAGAGGAAGATTAATAATGAAAATCATATTAAAGTATAAATGGATCATTGTGACACTCATGATCTTATTAACGGCAGGCTTATTTATAGTGTCACCTAATTTAACTCAACAAGCTGAAGAAGCTGGAAATTTACAACTTCCCGAAGGTACAGATTCTCAGAAGGCTGCAGCGATCTTAGAAAAGGCCGGGGCGGATGCTGACACCATATCCCTTGTATTCACGCTTGATGAACCAGTTGATCAGCATGTCAAACAAACCATTACTTCCACAGTCGACGAGTTGAAGAATTTGGAAGGCTCCATTACTAATGTGGTTGCACCTTTTGAAAGTAAGGAGACAACTGACCAGCTTGTTTCACAAGATGAGAAAACGATCCTTATTCCCATCACAGTGGATGGTACAGACGAAGAAATTAATGAGCTTGCAGACCACATTAAATCTAATATACTGTCGGGTGATCACACAGTTTATATTACTGGGGAAGCGATCATTAACCAGGATGTAAACGAAAGCAGTCAAGAGGGGCTGGAGCGGACTGAAATCATAACAGTAGTTCTGATCTTTGTCCTCCTGCTTGCCGTCTTCCGTTCTATTATCACACCTTTTATTCCACTAGTTGCAGTTGGGATTACCTATTTACTTAGCCAGTCACTTGTGTCCTTTTTTATCGAGTGGTTTAGCTTCCCGGTTTCAAACTATACACAAATATTTCTAGTTGCCGTCCTATTTGGAATCGGAACAGATTATTGTATATTACTGTTGAGCCGCTATAAAGAAGAACTTACAAATGGACACTCTACTGAAACTGCCATAGTGAATACGTATAAAACCGCCGGTCGAACTCTTTTAATTAGCGGCATTGCTGTTTTTATCGGCTTTGTTGCCATCGGTTTTGCTGAATTTACTATTTTCAAGTCAGCAGTCGGTGTTGCTGTGGGGATCGCTGTATTAATGGTTGTGCTATTCACAATTATTCCTTTTTTCATGGCTGTCTTAAAGGATAAGCTATTTTGGCCATCTAAAAAATCGGCTTCCCACAAAGATAGTAAATTGTGGACGCTGCTCGGACGATTCTCAGTTCATAGACCTATTTGGTCCCTAGTGTTTGTTGCCATCATTACTGTTCCATTTCTTCTAACATATAATGGACAATTATCGTTTAATACAGTGGATGAAATCGGTGATGATTATGGTTCAGTTAAAGGACTAAAAGCAATTGAAGAGGGCTTTGGCAAGGGTGAATCACTCCCTCTAAATATCGTCATTAAAGCTGAGAATGATACGGTTACGAGAGAGGCTATCCCTTATGTTGAAGAATTGAGTTCGGAAATAGCTAAAAATGAAGAAGTCGATTCCATTCGAACGATCTCAAGACCTACTGGAGAAATTCTTGAAGAATTATATATTGACTATCAACTTCGACAAGTGTCCGACGGTTTGAATCAAGCTCGTGAAGGGATCAATAAAACAAAATCCGGGTTAACCGAGATTGAAGCTGGATTAAATAACCTATCAAACCAGCTCCCATCGGGCACGAGAACCAACGCAAATGGTCTAGGTGAGGCTGCTAATGCACTTAAGCAAATAAATCAGCAGCTTACCTCCATAAATCAAGGACTTAGTCAGTCAGGAAATGTGGCTCAAGCTTCTAAACAATTAGCCCAAGTACAGCAACAACTTGGCCAAATTCGGCAGTCACTCGCTGGTGCATCCTCCAGTTTACAAGCAAAAACGAGTCAAGTCAGCAGGCTCAAAGACGGACTTGCAGAATTAGCTAGTGGAGTTGGTGCCTCAATCGATGGACTCGAAGATATCGAGTCAGGTCTAAAAGATGCTGAAGAAATCACTAGAGCGATGGGAGAATCAAATTCGCTTGCCGAAACAGGTGTATTCATTCCAGATGGCACCCTTGATAACGAAGAGTTCCAGCCAGCAATTGATCGTTATTCTTTTGCTAATGAAAAAGGAATTAAAATGGAAGTCATTCTAAAGAATGACCCTTATTCTAAAGAAGCAATTGATACGACTGAGGCCATTAAACAAACCGTGCAAGATCAAGTTAAAGGAACGCCTTTAGAAGATATGACCATTGCGTACAGTGGCATTCCAGCTACGAATGATGATCTTTCAGAGATCTCCAAAAATGATTTTACAAGAACAATGATCATTATTTTAAGCGGATTATTTATTGTCCTTACAATCTTATTCCGTTCTATGATCATGCCGCTTTATATGATTGGATCTCTTTTGCTGACTTACTACACATCTGTTTCTATCGCAGAATTGATTTTCGTCAATCTATTAAACTATGACGGGATCAGCTGGGCCGTTCCATTTTTCGGTTTTGTTATGCTTGTCGCACTTGGGGTGGACTACTCCATCTTCTTGCTTGATCGTTTCAATGAAGAGGCTAAAATGGATGTGAAAGAAGCCATGATGACCTCAATGGCCAAAATGGGAACTGTTGTCATTACCGCAGCCATTATCCTGGCGGGGACATTCGGTGCCATGATGCCATCTGGGGTGCTAAGCTTAATTCAAATTGCTACAATCGTCATTACTGGTCTTCTCCTATATGGCTTAATAATCCTGCCATTACTCATTCCGGCGATTACCGTTTCCTTTGGGAATGGAGTATGGTGGCCATTTACACGTAAAAATAAACAAAACTAATCAGTATTAAACATGAGGTCATTCTAAAAACAGATTGGCCTCTTTTTTCCTACACGTCATGTTTTTGCATAGTCTTTCTTGTGCTCCTTATGAAAAGCTAAACAATCCTGACAATACTCAACCCATGAAGTACGCCCATCTGTTACAGCTACGATGTCTTGTTCCTCGACCAACTCTTTACACTTCCAACACATTACCAGATGTGAATCCAGGAGATTCCTGACATTTCGATTCAAACTTTCAAAATGATTCATATTGACTAACTTTCCCTCCTTACTATTTATTAAAAACTATACATTTTGTCGATTTGGGTGTCGAATAGGGATTTTCACATATTCATACCTTCTCTGTAATAACTTT
Source organism: Halobacillus hunanensis (assembly GCF_900166655.1). GTDB lineage: Bacteria > Bacillota > Bacilli > Bacillales > Halobacillaceae > Halobacillus_A > Halobacillus_A hunanensis. The sequence goes on from NZ_FVZB01000006.1 coordinate 309,116, forward strand.
TTAAAGAACCTACTGCTTAATTATTACTTTTTACAGCTTCCTAATACAGGGGTTTTAAAATTTACACATTATTACGCGTAATATGAATTTTTAGAAAATAGTAATAATTTCCCATGGAAAATATAAGGGAGTACGATATACTATAGGAAAATAATAGAAGGAGATTTGCATGGTTGCTCAAGTACATACGGTTGATTTGTTTAGTGAACTTACAAATGCGTTAAGAAACTATAATCAGGAAGAAAGTGCTCAATTGTTAGCTGATTTAGAAAAAGAATTTCCAGATTCATCTCTCCCTGAAGATAGTGAAGCTTTGTGTGCAAAATATATATTAACAGCCAGATACCATATACAATATGGGAATATTCAAGCCGCCTACACAAAACTATTGTTAGCGAAAAACCAAAACTTTAAATTTAATGAAAATCTCAACTATATGTACGCATATGTTTCTGCATTGTATGAGGTTAATAAGAAAAATTATACTAAAGCTTTAAATTGGTACACCCAAGCAGAGAAATATCTTTATCACAATAAGGACCCCCTAGAAACAGCTGATTTTTATTACAAAAAAGCAACTTTGCATTATTTTATGGAAAGTGCCATTGAGTCTATGTTTTGCTTAGAGCAGGCAATAAGGATTTATAAAGATGATTCCATCTTTCATAGGTCTAAGATCGCTCATTGTGAATTAATCCAAGGTTTAAATTATATTGATTTAAAAAACTATGATCTTGCAGAAGAATTTTTTCACTTAGCTTTGAGTCATAAGGGAAATGATACAGAATTTGAAACCTCCATTTATCATAATTTGGCCCATTTGTATTCTAAGAAAAACTTACCTAAGACTTCCCTCAGATATATAGAAAAATCGTTAGAAAGAGAAGATTCACACCCTGATTTATCAATGGCTTATTTTTTATTAACAAAGGAATACCTTAAAATTAATAACCGAAAAAAAGGCAAGGAATTGTGTGAAAGGGGTTTAGCACATAGTAAAAAAGCCAATGATTTAATCCACTTCCATTTATATACCATACTTAAAGAGCTCTATCTTTCAAAGGATGCAGAAGAAAGATCTTTAAATTACGCCATATCATTTTTACAAAAAAATGATAAGTGGATCACATTAGAAGATTTCTCAGACGAAATTGGTTCCTATTATTATGATAGGGATGAATACAAGCTAGCCAGCAAATATTTCAATATTTCTATAAAAGCAAAGCACACACGTTATGGGAGGTGTTAAAATGAAGAAAAAGTTGGTAGTCACGGCATTTGCAGCTGCTTTAGTAGTTAGTGTACTAAGTGGATTTGCAAACACTCAAACAGTCGAGGAAGCTCATAGAGGAGTGATCCCTGGTTCTACTGTAGAACTCAGCTAACCAAAAAGGAGCAGCCATCACTTGGCTGCTCCTTTTTCATTCCCTTTTTACAGACTATTAATAAAGGCTTTAAAAGCCGCTTTCCCTTACTTAGTCCGCTTAAACACTCCTGCATGTTCCAATGCCTCAACAAATCTCATTCTGATCTCTTGTAGAATCTCTTTTCCATTCTCTTCTTTGGCTAGATTGACCAGTGAAATATAACAAAAACAGGCTGACCACCTATTGTTAAATAGTGATCAGCCTGTTTATGATTAACAAGTTAATTTCTTCTTCTGCCTATTTATAAATAAGCACTTTTCCTACAGTACCATCTTTACTTTGACCTGCAACGCGGAATTTCAACCCATACTCAGGAACATTACGTCCCGCATCAACTAGCCCTTCGTTCAGGTAGTTTTCACTATCATCAAATAATGGGATGCGCTTCGTATGGTTATCTTTCATAGTTCTTCCGAGAAGCTCGCTGTAATCAATGAACATTTTATCTTTCTTGTCTATGGTGAACGCAGCATCGTGCACCTGGTAACGAGTAGAAGCTACCGTACCATCACTCCAATAAATTGCTTTCTGATCCGAATCGACGACACCAAGGAAGCCTTCGCCTGGGTGGAAACCTGTCCAGTTTTCCGTGTACTTGTTATCTACATACCATACAACTAAGCCTGGATCATATTCCATTAGACTGTCTCCACGGCGTAGGTTAGCAAGTCCGCGGTCGACACCGTTATGACTGCGCCATTCTAGTAAATAATAATGCTCGGACATCTTGATTCCATCTTCCTTAGTAAATCCGCTTAGCTCGAAACTGCTTTCACCTTCTGCATCGTCAAAAACAATTTCTTCTCCGTCAGCTGCGATACTAATATCGTCAGCATAAAAACCTGGTAGAATAGCAGCCGCATCGGTTTTATACTTAAATCCGACTTCTACTTTTTCCCCTGCAAATGCAGAAAGATCAAAGGTTACTTCTTTCCAGCCATCTGAACTACCTGTAATCCCATTGCCTAAGTTATTCCCGTGCGGATTCTCATCTGTAGTAATCGCACCTTCAATAGGTTCACCATTGACGGTTACATAAGCATAGTCCCAATTCGTTTCAATGTCATACCATGCCTGGAAGGTCAACTCGGCACTAGCAGCATTTGTAAGGTCAACCGTTCTCGTCATTGTATTTGTGAGACTATTGTCACTGCCGCTGAAGTACTCATATTGACCGCTGACAGGTTCATTAATAACTGTCTTCTTATCTGGCAACGTGACTTTTACAGCATCATTATTGGTACCTTTTGTAACACCTTCATCCAAAAGTACTTCAAAACCTTGTTCTGTCACTTCGCTCATACTGATCTCGGAACCGGTCAGCCAGTTTCCACCGGCAGTTCCTTGAAGCATTTCTTTCGCATATGGACTGAAACCTGTTGGCATCGTTCCAGGAATATCTCCTGCCCAGCTTCCACTTGCCATAATAGACCAGTAGGCTACGGGTTCACCGGCTCCAGAGTACTGGGTATCGTACTCATCTGGAAGACCTAGATCATGTCCGAATTCGTGCGCCATAACACCGACGGCTCCATCTTCCGGCTCAATAGTATAATCGTAAGCGGCCATTTGTCCGTCCCAGTAATCAACTGTCGCTTCTGTTCCTTTAATCGCAGTAGGTTGTGCAAGATTCCAACGGTGTGACCAAATTGCATCTGCCCCTAATGAACCGCCGCCAGCTTCCTCACCTACACCAGAATGAATTACCATAAGGTGGTCGACTAAACCATCCGGCTCTAAAAAGTTTCCATCTCCATCCAGATCATAGCGATCCCATTCATCAAAATTGCTTAAATTAACATTAGGATCCTCTGCAGCAGCATTCAATGCTTCTTTAACTAGACCACGTGCATTGACATCACTTCCATCAGGAGCTGGATCGTTTGCACCGTAATAAGCTGCTGGGTGCTCAGCCTGGTACCATCCTGCTACTGTTCCTTCAACGGAATAACTGCCGCCAGATTGTTTTTCATAGTATTGTTTCATAGATACATAGGTTTTGCCGTCTGGGCCGATCCAGCCGCCATCACCAAACAGCATATCTTCATAATGTGCTTTTGAATAGGCATTTTCACCTTCATAATACATATCTGTTTCACTTTCTGACATAGAATTATGCTGCTTGTCCGGATATTCAATTAGCAATACTAGGACATTATCTGTACGTGTTTCGCCATTCCAGGCTTCCTTTTCAACAGACTGTAATTTGTTTTTCTTAGCTTGTCCTAATTTGTTTCCTTTTCCGTTTGTCATACTGTTGTTTTTAGCATCATCTGTTAACTTGGCTTGTTTTTCTGCCTTCTCTTTAGCCATTTTTCCCTTATCTTCTGCTTTGGCTTTGTTAGACGCAGCTTCTGATTTTGCTTCTAAGTATTTATTCAGAACTTGCTTTGCCTCTTCTGGCGTGGCATTTTTCGAGATCTTCCCGCTTTCCTTTAACATCTCGATTAATCGTTCATCGTTCGCGATCGCTACATCAAAAGGTGCTCCCCCTTTTTCATGAGCGTGTGTCTTATGTACATCGGACTGAACTGTGCCTGGATTAGCTAATACACTAGAACTGAATGGGGCTAATGCTAGAGTAAGAGCCAAGGCTGAGGTAACAATTCTACTATTCTTCTTCAAAATTATTTCTCCTTTCCAGAAATATATGATAATAAATTCCTATCTACAAATATAGGCAATTTATTCAGAATAATCAATCGTTTTAGTAGAAAAAATTTACAAATAATTAAAATTACCCACCTACCTATTTAAAGCTTTAAAGGGATTAATAGGTATAAACTACCACCTCAGGTCATCCAGAAACTGGATGACCTGAGGTGGTAGTTTTTGACACAAAAAAACCTGTCAGCTGAGTGAGGCTCAGGGCTGACAGGGTTTTGCTTACGATGTTTTATTTGATAGTTTCAAATGTAATCGATAATATGCGGAAAATGCTAAAAAGGAAACGAGCGAACCTGTAAAGAGCGGGATGATAACCTGAAACATATAAAGGCTGATATAAAGAATGATTCCTGCACTAATAGCTACAGCTATAAACAAAAGCGGGCTTCCAATTGTAATAAAGAAAGAATGCTTTAATAATGCTCCTAGTTTCATATGATAATGAACCGCAACAGAGAAAAAGTTTAAAGTCCATACAAATAATAGAATGCCCAAAACCAAGAACAGATTCATCAGCATGCTGTTTCGGCTGGAAAAATAATAAATATCAGCGGCTAAGACTCCCCACAAAATCACGAAGATCAATCCACTCAATAAACTCATCTTGTAATTATTTTTATAGTGACTAAAGAATGATTGAGTTGTTCCCACATCTTCTTCATTTCTAACCCATTCGCGTGCTTTCGCAAACAAAGCGGTCGTCGCTGGGAAAAATAAAATCGGAAGCAGAACAACGAGCGGGACAGCAAGATACAGTGCCCCTGAACCGTTTTCTAAGTATAACAGGCTGAGAAGGAGGAGCCCGATAGGTAGATTAAACAGAGCCCATAATAAATTAGATAAGGAGAATCGCATAATCCACTCACTTATAGCGAAAAATCCTCCTGCTAATCCTGAACTATTCTTCACTTTCGACTCCTCCTTCCTTTTCCTTAGAACATATCTAAATTAGGCCCACCACATATCAGCTGGAGGCTCTTCAATATTTACTGCTTTTAAATTCTTCACGGCTTGATTAAAGCCTTCACTAATTGACATAATCGGATCTTCATGCTCAATACTGATCACATGATCATATCCATAAGTGCGAAGTGCACTAACAATATTAGACCATTCCTGGATTCCGTGTCCATAGCCAACTGAACGGAAACTCCAGGCACGTGTTTTCACTTCAGAATATGGCTGCATGTCCGTTAAGCCGTACATGTTCACATTGTCCTGATCAATGTACGTATCCTTCGCATGAAAATGGTGGATAGCTCCGGCATTTCCTAGAATTTTAATAGCTGCAACAGGATCGATTCCTTGCCACCACAGATGACTCGGATCAAGGTTTGCCCCTATGGCATCGCTTGTAGCTTCACGCAGCTTTAACATCGTGTACGGTGTATGAACAAGAAACCCAGCATGCAGTTCCAGTCCTACCTTGATACCATGTTCTTCGGCGAATTTTCCTTGTTCCTTCCAATACGGAATCAGCTTCTCATTCCATTGCCATTCCCATACGTCTGAATACTCCGCGGGCCATGGAGTGACAGGCCAATTCGGGGATTTGTCTGTTTCCGTTCCACCTGGTGTGCCTGAAAACGTATTAACAACAGGAACATCAAGTAAACTTGCTAACTTCACCGTTTTCACAAAGGAATCATGAGACTCTTGTGCAAATTGTTTATCCGGAGAAATTGGATTGCCGTGACAGCTAAATGCACTGATCGTCAATCCACGTGAGTTAACTTTGTCCAGGAATTCGACACGTTTCTGCTCACTTTCGAGCAGTTCATCCACGTTACAGTGTGCTGTACCTGGATAACCGCCTGTTCCGATTTCGACTGCTTTTAAACCAGCATTTTTTACATGATCGAGCATATCCTCAAAGGATTTATCAGAAAAAAGGACTGTGAATACGCCCAGTTTCATATCAATCTCCTCCCATCGAATTTTAAACTAGTTTAATACTCGTCCCTGTTTCACTACTTTCATAGATGGCTTCTATTAACTGCGTCACCCGTAATGCCTGTTCTGGTTTGACGATCAGTTCGGAATTCCCGAGACAGCTATCGACAAAATTATCTGCTTGTAAAAATCCTGGACTAAGACTTTCTTCGGGTAATTTAGCCTGGGTATTCCATACTGTTCCATATTTCGTTTGATAGAGTTCAAATGGGTACACATCCATTCCGCCATCTGCCCCTGAAATGCTCAAAGAGGTTTGGTCCTCTTTGATGTTTGCGGCCCACGAGCATTCAAATTGCATAGACATCCCATCTTCAAACATGATGTAACTCGAAACATGATCATCCACATTAAATGTCTTATGGTCAAAAGCGCCCCAGTCATTAACCTGACCTGGCGTTTTGCTCAACCGATTATAAGTTTTCCCAATGACTTCAACAGGCTTCGGATCGTCGAGCAGCCATAAAGCCAGGTCAAGCAAGTGGCAGCCAAAGTCAATCAAGCTGCCGCCTCCTTGTAAATCTTTATTGGTAAATACACCCCAGCCTGGCACTTTACGACGACGCATTGCCTGCACACGAGTGACAAGTGGATCTCCTATTTCCCCATTAAAAATGGCTTCCTTCGCTAACTTAGCTTCAGGCATATAACGATAGTGATAAGCAATCGAAAGCAGTCGATCATTTTGGCGCGCTGCCTCAACCATAGCTTCACACTCTTTTGTAGTAATTGCCATTGGTTTTTCACACAGAACGTGAACTCCAGCGTTTAATGCAGCTACAGTAATTTCGGAATGAAATTTATTTGGAGTACAAATTGTCACTGCATCAACCACTTCAAATAGTTGCTGGTAATGTTCAAAAACATGAGGAATGTCAAACATTTCCGCCACGGATTTAGCACGTTCGTTGTTTACATCCTGGACAGCTGTCAGCTCTACTTTCTCTTTCATCCCCGCAAATGCCGGAATATGTCGCTGTTGGGCGATGCCGCCGACACCGATAATTCCCATCTTCAATTTATTCATTCTAAATCACTTCTCTAACTTTGAAATTTTACGTGTCTCCCCTGATTGCAGTGCTCCTAAAATAATTTCAAGCGAACGTTTTCCTTCATAGCCATCGATCAGAGGGGTTGTGTCCTCGATAATACTTTCAACAAAGTGATCTATCACATGTGTGTTCGTTTGCCCGCCATCCTCATTTGATTGAATTTGGCCGAGCTCATACTTTACAATTTCTCCGGTCGCGTACTGAGAAATAAGCGAGTACTGAGGGTCATCTTCTAAACGTAATGTAGCTTTCTCACCATATATAATAGTAGAGTTGTCTTCTTCAGGTCTATAAGCCCAGCTTGCTGTTAAGGTACCGACAACTCCAGATTCAGAACGCAAAATACAGACCGCGTTATCATCCACCGAAATTCCCTCTTTGGCGTTATTTTCAATAAATCCTGCTACATCAATGAATTCTTCCCCTAGTAAATAGCGTAATAAATCCGCTTTATGTACACCAAGATCCCCCATAGCTCCAATAAACGCCTGGTCTTTTTTAAAGAACCAGCTGTCTGTTCCATCGGCGCTCCATCCTTCAGGTCCTCCATGGCCAAATGTCGTACGGAAACTGTACACTTTTCCAATCTCTCCAGCTTCAATCAGCTGGCGGGCCTTTTGATGGGAAGCTACGAACCTTTGATTATGGGCAATCATCAATTTTTTGCCGGTACGCGCTGCTGTGTTAATCATTTCTTCTGCTTCTTCAGACGACGTTGCCATTGGTTTTTCGCATAAAACATGAGCTCCTGCATTTAACGAGGCAATGGAAACAGGGGCATGCAAATAGTTTGGCAGGCAAACACTTACAGCATCTACGTTTTCTTTTGCTAAAAGATCTTCATAATCTGTATAGGAGCGAGCCCCGAAAGCTTCAGCTGTAACCATAGCACGCTCTTCTACAATGTCACAAACGGCCATGATATCTACTTGTTCATTCGCTTCATACTCCATCAAATGACGGTTTTGTGCAATACTTCCACACCCGATAATCGCTACTTTCAATTTAGCCAACTCAATCTCCCCCTACTTTTCAGAAATATTTTCTAAAGGCTGTGAGTTTCCATATACGTTCTTCGGTGTTCCCCCATTATCAGCCCACTTCACTCCATTACGAATCACTTGCTGAACTTCTTTATTGTAGTAAGTTGGGTACGTCTCATGTCCAGGGCGAAAGTAGAATATTTTACCCCGGCCGCGTTTAAAGGTAGCTCCGCTTCGGAATACTTCTCCGCCTTCAAACCAGCTGACAAATATAAGTTCTTCAGGTGTCGGAATATCAAAATGTTCCCCGTACATTTCCTCTTTTTCAATTTCGATATATTCCCCAAGACCTTCTGTGATCGGATGTGTCGGATCTACTACCCACATACGTTCACGGTCGTCCGCCTCACGCCATTTCAAATCACACGAAGTCCCCATCAATTTCTTGAAGACTTTGGAAAAGTGAGCAGAATGTAAAACAACTAATCCCATTCCGTCTAAAACGCGCTGTTTCACTTTCTCAGCAATTTCATCCTGCACTTCATCATGTGCTTTATGCCCCCACCATACAAGTACATCCGTATTTTCAAGTACTTCATCTGTTAAACCGTGCTCTTCTTCATCAAGGGTAGCTGTTTTTATATCGTGACCATCCCCTTTAAGAAATTCAGCAATTGCAGAGTGAATTCCTTCTGGATAAATGTCTGTTACAACTTGGTTTTCTTTTTCATGACGAAACTCATTCCACACTGTAATGTTCATTGTATTGGCTCCTTTTTATCAAATCATATAGTACTGATGTTATTTTTTTTGGAGTTAGCAAAAATCTCTCAATCCATATTGGGTGTCATTTTCCTGCTGCACGATTGCCTTTCCACAATTGTGGTAGGAACAATAACACTGCGCTTTAACATATCTGGCTCATCCAGTAGGTGAATCAAACTATTACTGGATTCATATCCAAGCTGATAAGAATTGGTATCCACCGTTGTCAACGGAGGATTGGACAATTTAGAAAGCATTGTATTGTTAAAGCTTACGATACTCACATCCTCAGGCATCTTCATGTTTCGTTCTTGTAATACAGCCATTACTTTCAATGCATTAATATCGTCTGTGACTACTAAGGCAGTAGGCGGTTCCGGCAGGTCCATTAATTCATGGATTGCTTGCATCCTCTTGCTATTTCCAGTTTCAATATTTGTTATATAACCATTTGGCAGTTCCAATTTATTTTCATTCACGGCATATTTGAAACCTTCCAGGCGCGCTTTGTCTACTTCAAAGTGGGAACCACCACCGAGGAGAGCAACTTTGTCATGTCCAATGTTGATTAAATAATTGGTTGCATCTCGACAAGCCTGAACATTATCGTTATCCACATACATCACATTGGATGAGTCCATAACCGGTTTTCCAACCATAACAAACGGGAAGTCATGTTCCATTAAGTAAGGAACAACTTGATCATCCTTTTTGGAATAAAGAACAATTACTCCGTCAACCCGCTTTCCTTGAACCATTTTAACAACATCGTTAAAAATTTCTTCCTCTGATTCACCTGTTGTCAGATTGATACTATAATCGTGTTCATGACAAGCCTGGCTGATCCCCCGGAGCAATTCCGAGAAAAAAGGATTTTCAAATGAGTGGCTTGCAGAATTTTTCATCACGATCCCGATGGTCTGCGTAGATTGTCTAACGAGAACGCGTGCATTCAAATTCAGATGGTAGCCCATCTCATCCATCACTTTACGGACTTTGCGTTTCGTTTTTTCACTAATTCTTGGGCTGTTAGATATGACACGTGAGACCGTGGAAGGAGCTACATTTGCTTGTTTCGCAACATCTTTTATGGTGACCGACACCTTCATCTACCCCTCTAATTGGTTTCGAAAGCCCTATTTAACAGCACCTTCCGAAACCCCTTTAATAATTTGTTTTTGGGCAAAAAAGTACCCAATGATCACAGGAATAATCGCGATCGTCAGTCCTGCCAGTGCCAGGTGCCACTGCTTCGTATATTGCCCGAAGAAAAAGAACATTTTCAGCGGAATCGTGGCATTCGCTTCACTTAAGACCAAGGATGGCAACAAGTAGTCATTCCAGATCCAGATGGTATTTAATATCCCGACTGTCACCGAAATCGGCTTTAACAATGGAAAAATAATATACCAGAACAGTTGAAAGCGGTTGGCGCCATCAATGATCGCTGCTTCATCCATTGTTTTCGATACACCCGTCATCGCTCCATGATAAAGGAAGATCGATAGACTGCAGCCAAATCCAAGGTACATGAAGATTAAGCCGGCGGCATTCAACATGTTTGCTTGGCCGAAAATCGAGACGAGCGGAATCATCACCGATTGGAACGGAATCAGCATGGCGGCTACGAAAATCAAGAATAACACGCCGCTCAATTTACTTTTGTTTCGAGCTAAAGCATAGCCGGCCATCGACGAAAACAGGATGATGATGACAATACTTACCCCCGTAATCAGGACGGAGTTGAATAACGATTTCAGAAATTCCAAATCAATAAAAGCTTGGACAAAGTTATCTAAGTTCAGCGTTTCTGGCAGCCCAAGAACGCCGCTGAAAATCTCGCGCTTCGTTTTAAACGCGTTGACAATCATCAGGTAGAACGGGGCAATCCAGATCAGTCCGAGAATAATACCAAGGACTTCGATTGAGAGTAAATTTCGTTTTTCGGTATTCTTTTTCATTACATCTCAACCTCCCGCTTCTTGTTGTAATACACTTGCGTCAGCGCAATGACCGCCACGATGAAGAAGAAAATAACCGCTTTCGCCTGGGCAAAAGCCATTTGCTGGTCCGAGAAGGCTGTCCGAACAATTTCCATCGCGACCATTTGGGTGGAGTTGAACGGTCCCCCGTTTGTCAGCGATAAGTTCTGATCATAGATTTTAAACGCCATCGACAACGTCAGGAACATGCTGACCGTAAACGCCGGGGCCACCAGGGGAAAGGTAATGTTTTTAAATCGCTGAAACCCGTTGGCGCCATCGATTTTGGCCGCCTCGATCAAGTCTTTCGGAATGTTTTCTAAGTAAGCAATGTAAATAATCATAATGTAACCGGCCATCTGCCAGGCTGTCAAAATGACGAGTCCCCAAAAACCGGTGCTTGTAGTCGACAGCCAGCCCGTTAAAGACTCGACGCCGAGCAGCATTCCAATGTCCTCGAATACACTGACAAAAATAAACTGCCAGATGAACCCGAGAATCAGGCCGCCGATTAAGTTTGGCATAAAAAAGACCGTGCGCAGTAAGTTGTTCGTTTTGATATTACGTGTTACAAGCAGCGCTAATCCGAGCCCCATAATATTGAGCAGGATTACGGTTATGATCGCAAACTTCACGGTAAACCAAATCGATGCCATGAATTCGTCTTCTTGAAATAGATTGATATAGTGTTGTAGTCCGACAAATTTCGTAGCGGTAATCCCGTTCCAGTCTGTGAAGGAAAAAATAAATCCATAAATGAATGGAACGACGACAACCAGTCCCAACCCTAAAATAACCGGGGTGAGAAAGAGCCAGAACCATATATTGCGATTGTGCATGTCACGCCCTCCAATGCTTATACTCTTGTTACTGAAGTTGATGCATATGGATATGATATCGATTTCAGCAGCTTATAAAAATAAAACATCTCACCTATTAGACTCTTATTTTGTTCTAATAGAGGAGATACTTTATTGTGCTGACAAACACATCAAACGATGCATTTGTCAGCTGTTACAGTTCTACTTACGGGATTGTTCCCAGGCTTTTCTCGATTGCTCTAGGACCTCTTCCCAAGTAATTTTGCCGGCAATATATTCCTGGACAGCAACACCAAACGCGTCTTCAGTCCAGCCAATAGGTGCTCCTAGGAATACCCAGCCTAACGTTTTTTCTGCTTTTACATATTCATAGATTTCTTGTGAAATTGGATCTGCAATTTCAAGGTCTTCATACCCTTCGTAGGCAGGGATGAACTTGAATTTTTCCGTTACAAACTTCTTACCTGTTTCAGAAGTGTACATCCAATCAAGAAATTCCTTACTAGCTTGTACTACTTCATCTTCTGATTCTTTATTGACCACCCAGTAGTTGGGTACGCCTACCGGAATTCCTTCATAACCTTCTACAGGAATCGGAAGAAGGCCTACATTGTTCTGTGCGAATTCTTCATCCATTGAAGCGATCGTGTTATATACCCAGTTTCCTTGTTGAATCATGGCTACCTTGCCAAGTGAGAAGTATTCTTCTACTTGTTGAGAGTAGTCAAGACTCAATGTAGGCTGAATCGAGTAATCATTTTGCAAATCTAAGAACCGTTTCATTTGGTCCGCCATTTCAAATTTAATCGTATCTGCTTCATAAGCATCCATCACACTGTGATTAAATTCTTCAGCGATGTAAGCATTAGCAAGGTGGTTCCCAATGACCCATTTTTCTTTAGCCGGGAAGGCGAATGGCGCTTTTATACCAAGCTCTTTTTTATTACTATCCAGTTTTTTGACAGCTGACTCAAGATCGTCCATTGTCTTAATTTCATCTGGATTGATGCCTGCTTCTTCAAAAACCTTCTTATTATAAAGCAGTCCATAACCTTCCTGGTTATACGGAAGACCTAGAATTTGACCATCTTTTTTAACACTTGTAAGCGTGCCATCAAGAGCAGCTTCAGCAGCTTTTGTATCAGATAGGTCAGCTAGATACTTTTCATATTGCTGCACATCTGTTGGTCCACCAATATTGAAAATGTCAGGCTCTTCACCAGAAGAGAAGGATGTTTTCAAGGCAGCACCGTAGTCGTTACCTCCCCCTACTGTTTTAACATTAATGTTTACATCAGGGTTTTCTTCTTCATACATAGAGACAAGCTCTTCAAATTGCTCTTTAAACTCCACTTTAAACTGGAACACATCTACAGTTACTGCATCTCCAGAAGATTCACTTGCACTTTCATCTCCTGATGAGAATGAGCATCCTGTTAATGCAATACTCGATGCCAGCAACGCGGAAGCAATTCCCGTGTAAAACTTTTTCCCCTTCATGTAACCCACTCCCTAGATTATTTTTTAACAAATGAATGAATGCGCTTCCATATCCACTAAAAAAAAAGTTGTTTCAATTCGCTTCAAAGCGCACACGTTTGCACTTATAATTGTAAAGCGTTTCCATATGTAGATTGGAAAGTAATAGTAGAACATTAATAAGATCAAATACTTCCAGTGAATACGTTTGCACAAATTCATTAAACAAATCATATCACGGGTTTTCCGATATGGCAACATGAATTTTCAGAATCCTGATAAACCCTGCTGTTTAAACGGTGTTAAAAAAATCCCCCTGCCGTAGAACTATTAATAGTCTGCAGCAGGAGGACCGCTTCGCTTTATATATATTTTGGTTTTAGGCGTTGAATGCTGATATACAGTAAATAAGATACTAAAAACAAATAAGGAGTAAAAAGCAGCCCCCAAAGCAAACTTTCCCTGATCACACTAATGCCGGCATAATCAACCAGCCGGTTTGTTGCATCCATAACCGCGGTATGAATCACGTAAATTCCTACTGTATTCTTGCCAACTTTATTAATGGTTGACTCTTTCCCTACATGCGGCAGTCTCAGGATGAACATGAATAGCGAAAGCGAAACGAATATGGTTGAAATGAAATAATTTCCGCCGCTTCCACCGAGCTCATGTGCTGTTATATGTCTCTCAAGGAACTGTAAAACGGAGAAGCCGATGAACACCAATCCCCACACCCATGCCTTCCATTGATGAGAAAGCTTAATAAATTGGGGTTGATACTTAGCAATGGTACCACCAAGTGTTACATAAAAAATTCCAAAGAATGTTCCATCACGAGATTCGAAGCTTAGATTATAAATTCCTGAATAAGATTGATCAAACAGACCAATGACATACAATAGGAAACTGATCACAAGTAACCATTTGATTTTATCAAAATAGTAAAACAAAGCAAAAATAATCATGGCCCAAATCGCCGCCGGTAAATACCAGAGATGGTATTGCGTGTGTCCTGCACCGTAATAAAAAATATCTAGCGTTAAAAAGGTGCTAATATATTCAATAATTGGTTCACTCGTAAATCCTTTTTCAAGAATCAGCATGACTAAATCGTACATAAAGAAAAACAGGAACCAAGCTGCATACAAATTGATTAAAGTTGATATATATTTAGGGAAATACTGTCCACCCTTTCGCTCCACCTGGTTTACCACTAAGTACCCTGCGACCATAAAGAAAAAAGGAACTCCAAATCGGGCAAACGTATCGATAAAGAAGTCGATTCTCTCCCCACTAATCCCAAGGAAATCTACTTCCTTAAATGAATGGGAATGAATATAAACAATAAAAAACATAGCAATAAATTTCACAAAATCAATGGTTGAAACTCTTTTCATAACAAATACCTCACTTTTAAAAACGCTGCTAGTGAGATATCTATTCGTTCCCAATCCATTACTATTGAGCGGCGTAACGAAACTGAAACAGAATTGAAAAACCCCTGATAGATGAGTATCTATCAGGGGTAGGGTTATTTTCCAGTTTCATAAAGCTTTGATAGCGAGAAACCACGGCCGAGAATTTCCGAAGCATTGAGGAAAACAATGAACGAAGTGGGTTCTTTCTCTTGAAGAGCTTTCTTCAAATAGATAGCTTCCTCCTGCTCAACCACACACAAAATCATCGTTTTCTCTGTATTGGAATGACCTCCAACCGTCCTTATTTTCGTTAATCCGCGATCGATTTCATTTTTAATAATCGACTGAATTAACTCTTCTTTTTCGGATATAATGAGAACAAGTTTCGAAGGTGATGTTTGCAATTGAACAAAATCGATCACTTTACTCGTAACATAAATCGACATCATCGCGAAAAGGGCGAGCTCCAGATTAAAGACAATAGCGGAAGTGATCACAACGAAACCATCCACAATTAATTGGGAAAACCCACTAGAAAATCCGGTGTACTTTTTCAATGCCTGAGCAATCATGGCGGTCCCGCCGGTTGATCCTTTTCCCCGATAAACCGTTCCTAACCCAACACCTAACAGAATCCCTCCATAAATTGCGGCCAGCAGAGGATTGTCAATCTTGAAAGGAATGTCGGCACTAAGCCATATGATAAAGGGTACAAACAATGTTCCCACTAATGTCTTTAAGCTGAAATCCTTTCCAAGCAGAATAATTCCCAAAATAAACAACGGAATGTTGATGGCCCATTGAACGTACGCGGGATTAAACTTGTACAATTCATATAAGATAGTACTGATACCTGATACGCCGCCTGACGCAAGCTTCGCTGGCAGCAAGAACATATTATACGATAAACCAACGAATGCAGATCCGATAATGATATAACAATATTCAATGAATAGCTTTAATTGTGGTGAACGCTGTGTCATCCTAACCTCATCCTTTCTTCCACGAACTCCACTATTCTAACATAAAATTCGACAAATCTCTTATCCGTGTTCGGGTCCTGAACTTTCCTCGTATGTGCGTACAAAAAGCTTGTAGAGAAAGACATAGAATTTCTCTACAAGCTTATGATGTCCTTAATGATTGTTTTTTACATAGATTATTATAATATCACTGCCGCAATGATTCCAAAGATGAATAGTGGAATATTGTAATGCAGAAAAGTTGGTACACACGTCTCCCATATATGATGGTGCTTGCCGTCCGCATTCAGACCTGATGTTGGTCCAAGTGTACTGTCCGAAGCAGGGGATCCAGCATCACCTAAAGCTCCGGCTGTGCCGATTAAAGCGGCCGTGGCCATCGGTGAGAAACCTGCTGCTATACAAATAGGTACATATAAGGCAGCGATGACTGGCACCGTACCAAAGGAGGAACCAATGCCCATTGTAATTAATAACCCTACAAGAAGCATAACGATCGCAATTAGCAAATGTGATTCATCCAGGAGTCCTTCCGTTTGATCAACAAGTGACTGTACCGCACCTGTTTCTTTTAAAATAGTGGCATACCCTGATGCGATCAGCATGACAAAGGCAATCATGCCCATCATCCCAATTCCGTCCTGTACCACTTGCTCGCCTTGATAAAATTTAACCACCCTTGTTACAAACATAACAATTATTCCTGCAAGGGCTCCAATTACAAGGGAATCCGTATAAAGCTGGAGTCCCAAAGCTGCTAGAATAGCCAGAACTGTCATCCAATGCTGCATGCTCCACGAAACCTCTTTTCGATGAAACACATCTTCTGGAATATTTTCATCATCAGCAATCTTCGGATCACCCTTATCGCCTTGACTGACTCGGTCCTTTCGATATGTAATAAGTAAGGCAATTAATAAACCAACAATCATCCCTGCACCTGGAAGCAGCATCGCCATGGTCACTTTGTTTAATGCAATTTCCATTCCATTGGCAGCCATTTCATCTTGAATGATCCCCTGAAAAATCAAACCAAAACCTGCAGGAATCATAATATAAGGAGCTTTCAAACCAAAGGTCAATGCGGTGGCTACTGCTCGTCTGTCCAATTTAATTCGATCAAATAAAGAGAGTAAAGGCGGAATTAAGATCGGGATAAAGGCGATATGGACGGGAATGGCGTTCTGAGAGAGACAAGCCAGTCCCGCTATCGTAAAGACGAGCACTAGTTTTCGGTGACCAATCACCTTGAGCATCTTGTTAACAAGAATGTTCGTGATGCCTGACAGCCCGATCATCACAGCGAATATCCCTAGTAAAATGTAACTAAGTGCTGTATTCGCTTGATTGCCCATACCTGAAACTACTACATCTACAGACTCTGATACGCTCATTCCTGAGACCAAACCTGCTGTTATAGCTGCGATTAAGATGGCAAAAATTACATTAACCCGCACTAAGCTTAAAACTACCATAACGATAACACTTATAATTACTGCATTTGTTAACATCTAATTCCCCCTCCTCTGCATTTTGATTCATTATTAACTGGATATCGTCGTGTGTTCGACCGACCAATCATATTGATCTCGGCTCAGCCATGTCGCAAGGGCTTCTATATCTTTTGAAAACGCCCGATCTTCAGTTATAGTCGGAACCACTTTTCTCCCTTTGCCAAAAAGGTTTTGAACAGAAGCAGAAGCTAAAGAAGTTCCCTTATATTCAAGGGCTTGCATCGCACAAATCATTTCAATGGCAGCCACTTTTTGCGCATTGATAATGATTTGATGCGCGTGCCTTGCTCCAATCGTGCCCATGCTAACATGGTCTTCCTGATTCGCAGAAGATGGGATTGAGTCTACACTTGCCGGATGAGCCAATGTTTTATTTTCCGAGACTAGCGATGCAGCAACATACTGCATAATCATGGCTCCGGATTGAAGACCAGGGTCCGGACTTAAGAAACCAGGCAGATCATTGAGCTGCGGATTAACGAGTCGCTCTACGCGACGTTCAGAAATATTGGCAATCTCAGCTACGGCAATTTTCAAGAAATCCATCGCAAGAGCAATCGGTTGTCCGTGAAAATTACCGCCAGACACGATTGTTTTCCCATCATCAAAAATGAGCGGGTTATCAGTTGCTGCATTCATTTCAATTTCCAGTTTTTCTTTTACATAAGCAAGGCTTTGCCTCGAAGCCCCATGCACTTGGGGAATGCAACGCAACGAATAAGCATCTTGCACGCGCTTTTCGCCTTGACGTGTAGTGAGTTGACTGTCACTGGTAATGGTACGGATCCTTTCAGCCACTTCCATTTGTTCAGGATATCCACGCGCTTCATGAATGGCCGGATGAAATGCATCCATAATCCCTTCAAGAGACTCTAACGTCATGGCTGCAATCCAATCACTTTGGTTGATTAATCGTTCGGCTGTAATATAATTGATCACTCCCATCGCCGTCATAGCCTGTGTGCCGTTAATAAGCGCAAGCCCTTCTTTTGCTTTTAGGGTCAAAGGTTCATATCCCAATTCATCATAAACTTCTTTCGTTGTCTTAACTTTGCCACGATAATGAACTTCCCCCTCTCCAACGAGCACCAGTGCAAGATGTGATAAGGGTGCAAGATCTCCTGAAGCTCCCAGAGACCCCTGACTAGGAATGACCGGTAATATATTTTCGTTAGCGAGGTCACGGAGACGTTCCACCACACAAGGACGAACACCAGAAAACCCTTTCAGTAAAGCATTCAGCCTTAACACAATCATCGCTTTACTCACCACATTGGGAAACGCTTCTCCCACCCCGCAGGCGTGTGAGCGAATCAAATGCAGCTGCAGGTCATCAACATCCTTATCCTTTATACGAACATCACTAAACTTCCCAAAGCCCGTGTTAATTCCATAAACAGTTTCGCCGCTTTCAACAATTCTTTCTACAGCCTCTCTGCTTTTACGTACTTTCTCCATGCTATCCGGGTTGATGGCTACGAACTCATCGTCGTATATCATGTCCTTCATTTGCTGTAGTGTTAAATCTGAACCATTTAATTGAATCATAGTAATTTACTCCTTTCCATAATAAAAAAAGAGACGACAATGGCATACGAAATACCATTGCCGCCTCCTCATAACTCATGACTATAGGCAGCTGTTATCCTATATGATTAATCCCTAGTCCGAACGTTTCATGCTCAAGACCTTTTACTGGCGCGCCAATTGTTCCGTAAAAAGCGACCGCCAACCATTCTCCTTCATCCAATTGCTCATACGGAGAACCTCGCACAATTGCAAAACGCAATCCTACCGTCCTCATCATATCACCCGCACCAATTTGACCGCGCATAACTCCTTCAAGAGCTTCTAGAATCGCGTGATACAAAGCATGAGTCTCTCTGTATAATTCATTGGAAATAATCTGACTACGTTTCGCAGCTGTTTCCACAGCTGCGATCACCTTTTGCATATTCATCGATCCTGCTCTGCCTTGACAATACTCCACATCTTTCAGTTGTGAAGTAAATGGCTCTAACTCTGCTGGTGTTAAGGAAACAACCAGCATCGCTAACTTTCCAATCGGAATCTTCTGTGTCATTCACTTCACCTAATTCAACGTGAGAATCAACTACTAACTATTAGCTATTTAAATTGTAAACGCTTTCTAAATTATCTGTCAATAGTTATTTGGTAAATTTTAGCATATTACCAAACTGACAAATTAGCGCAATAAAGGAATGGATATAGGGGCTGGGACATAACTAGCCTGAAATAATAAAAAAGGTTCCGATCATCGGTTTTTGATGATCGGAACCTTTTTTTATTGAATGAGGAAAGTTATTGGCCTTACTCTGCTGCCTTTGAGCGGTGTACTTTCTCAAGTTCACCGCCATGAAGGCAAATCCTAATTCATTCTTCACACTCTCCTGACCCCTTACGGACATTCGAGTGAAACGCAAATTAGCCTTCAGAAATCCAAAAAATGGTTCTACATCGACTTTACGTTTACCATAAAGTTCGCCCATTTTCTCTTCTGAAAGCAGTTCTCTGACCATATGTTTTTGTTCTTCCCATTTTTCATTGTAATAGATCTTGCGATTGTTGCCTTCTTTAGCCTTGGTACATTGACTACGGAGAGGGCAACCGGAACAGTCTTCACACTCGTACACCTTAAACTTCCGGACAAAGCCATAACGATCAGTCTTGTGGGAAAAATACCGGAACGTCAGTTGTTTTCCGTTCGGACAAATGAATGCATCATCTTCTTCGCTGTACTCCCAATTGGCTGAATGAAATGCCTTCTTTTTAAAACTTTTCTTCTTCTCTTTGCGGTACGTATTGTACGTGATCAATGGCGTGCGCTTGCGATTCTCCTGGACTTCTTCATAATTTTCTTCGCTTCCATACCCACTATCGGCGACAAGATGATCGGGTAGTTCAAAGAAGTGTTGTTCGATGTGATCCAGGAAAGGAAGGAACGTGCGCGTATCCGTTGGGTTCGGAAAAACATCATAAGCGAGCGCATATTGGCCTTCGGTCGCCACCTGTATATTATAACCGGCTTTCAGTTGCCCGTTCTTCATATAATCATCTTTCATTCGCATAAACGTGGCGTCATGGTCGGTCTTGGAATAACTGTTTCGTTCTCCAAAGATTTCCGTGTCGCTTTCGTATTTCTGCTTGCGCGCCGCAAAATCCTGAAACTGTTTATGGGATTGCTTTGGCTCTTTGCGCTCGGAACGAAGTTGTTTCCGTTCGCTCACTTCTTCGCTCTCTTCGATTTTCTGGCTCCATTCTTCGACCTTTTCTTCCAACCTTTCAGCTATATCTGTAAGCTCTTTGACCGATAATTCTTCCGGATTTTCCCGTACGATTTCTGGGATGATTTCCTTTTCAACCAATTCATCATACATGCGGTTGGACTTTTCGATCAGATTGGCGTTGTAATTTTCCACAGCCTTACGCCAGACAAATGTAAACTTATTGGCATTGGCTTCAATCTTGGTTCCATCGATGAAAATCGCTTCGTCATCAATCAACTCTTCCTGAACAAGTTGGCAACGGAACTGGACAAAGCACTCACGGAGGAGGGCTTGCACGTCGGGGTGGACACGGAATCGATTAATGGTTCGATAGCTCGGTTCATAACCTTGAGCTAACCACATCATGCGGACACTATCTTGGAGAAGCGCTTCGATTTTCCTTCCGGAGAAAACCGATTGCGTGTAGGCGCATACAATGATTTTCATCATCATTCGGGGATGGTAAGCCGGACAGCCCGTCTTCCGTAAGAAAGCAGCGAAGGCTTCGTTTGGAATCTGTTCGACTAGATCGTGGACGGCATAGGCGATATCATTTTCTTGGAGTTTCATTTCTAAATCCAGGGGCAAAATCACTTGATTCATGTTATACTGTTTAAACATAAGGACACCTCCGATGGTTATTGTGTGGTAACTATAATTTTATCAGAGTGTGTCCTTATTTTGTTTTCAAAATAGAATTTATTTAGATTAAAATAAAAGAGTAGCCCGCCGAACAAAAACTTTGTTCGGCGGGCTACTCTTCGTTTAGGAGACTGGGTTTTGTCCCACCCTCTTTTGTTATTTTATATGTTCCCTTCGATTTGCTGTTGGGCTGCATATTCCTCCAGGGTCATGTTTTGTGTTGCCAAGCTGACGATTACATAGGCAGCAAATGACAAGATAATCGGCAGAACGACACTGTGCATCCCAAAAGGTGTTGGAAAGAATTGCTGGATCACAATGTACGTGATAACTCCAACGGCCATTGAGGATAGTGCACCATATTTATTTCCCTTTTTCCAATATAATCCCATCACAATCGGCCAAATAAACGTTGCTTCTAACCCGCCAAAGGCAAACAGGTTAAGCCATATCAGAAGATCCGGCGGATTAAGAGCCATTAAGAACACAAGAACACCAAGAAGCGATGTCACCCCGAAACTTAATGTTTTTACTCGTTGAGGAGAGGCATCCGGCTTGATGTAGTTGACATAAACATCTTTAACGACAGATGAACTAACCAAAAGCAGCAGTGAATCAACTGTTGACATAATAGCTGCCATTGGTGCAGCTAAGACTACACCTGCCAGCCATGAAGGTAACACTTCTAAAGCAATCAGCGGCATTACTTTATCTCCTACTTCAATCCCTGGCAGAATTGGTCTGGCAAATACTCCGATTAAATGCATATTCAACATGATAAATCCAACGACAACAGTTCCAATAATTAACGCACGATGCATGGCTTGCGAACTTTTATAAGACATCGCCCGTACGGTAACTTGAGGCAGCCCGACTACGGCTACTCCTACAAGTATCCAGAAAGAAGAAACATAAGTGGGGGTCAAGCTCCCTTCTGCTCCAAAAGGTGTAATTAAATTCGGGTTCTCGGCAGATAATTCTTGTATAATAGCTGGAATGCCTCCACCCGCAATAATAATAGCTACGAGAAGAATCAGTGTTCCTCCAAACATCACAACACCTTGAACCGCATCCGTTAATGCCACCGCCCTAAAACCGCCGATCACCACATAAACGAGAACGGATAAAGCGAATAAGAATAGTGCCGTATGGTAAGACAACCCTGTTAACGATTCGATTAATCGAGCACCGCCTACCCATTGAGCAGCCATCGCCGAAAATAGAAAAATAATGATACTGACTGCCGCGGTCAATACGACCCATTTGCTTTGATAACGTCCCTTTAAATAATCGGTCAAGGTTACCGCGTTATACCTTCGAGACATGATGGCAAATTTTTTCCCTAAAATCATCAGTACAAAGTAACCAGTAACTACTTGTGACATAGCAAGCAAAACCCAGCCTAGCCCTTCTGTATAAGCTACCCCAGGTCCTCCTATAAAACTACTTGCACTCCCATATGTAGCTGTCATCGTCATAGCCAAAATGAATCCGCCCAGCTCACGTCCCCCTAAAAAGTATTCTTCTAAAAAGTCGTTATTGGACTTTCTTAAAGATCCACTAGCTATGAACCCAACTAGGAAAATAAGTACTAAGAAAATAAGTAATGGCACAATTACAGCTACATTCATGATCCATTTCCTCTGCCTTCCTCTTCTTCAAATGGGACGTCCACGAAAAAGAATTTTACAACAACAATAACGAGAGCCACGATAAGTATGAATCCAACTACACAACTATAAAAAAACCATGCTGGCAGCCCTAATACAAAATGATAGTTTTCTGGAGGTTTGCTGCCTAATCCGTAAGCAAAACCATACCACCAAACAAAGTTAATCACTGCTAGCGTAATACCAATTAAAGCTTCGCGATTTGCTATGGTAAAACGATAGTCTTTATTCTTTCCGGACATGTCTCATCCTCCATACCTGTATGTTTCTCTTAGTGTACCAGATTTGTCTCCCCCCTCAACAAGGAAACTGTTTATTCTACAAATTCCCTGCCATTATAACTCAAGACCGTCATCGGGTTATTCACCTATATAAAATGAATGCATACCTTACATTATAAAGAGATCCGGATTGAAAAATGGGTTCGAAGGAGTGTTAGGATGGCTGGAAAGGTTTTGCATTATTTTGCCGGTGATTATACGGCTAAAGGGTTTTACACTCTCTATGATTTTAATTACCAAGGACTAGATCACGTTTTTATACTGCAGGGGTTACCTTATACAGGAAAAGTTGACGTGATGAAAAAATTGTTAGAGCAATGGAAAGATGAGAATCTCAATATAGAAATCATTCACGATTCGACTGACAACCAAGGATTGGACGGGATTATATTTCCTCAATTAAAAATCGGTATTTATGGTGGAGAATCTCCTTTGATGGACTTCGATTTAGACCACCTTGAGTACATCAATATGAATGCTGCCATTAACTTTGATCAATTACAGGACCAGAAAGCTCAAATTTTCTTTTTAAAAAATAAAATAAAGAAAGCTCGTCTTGAAGCGCTTCAATCATTTAGAAAAGGGCTTGATATACATGACGAGTTAGAGGAAATCTACATTGATGAAATGAATTTCGCAAAAGCAGACCAATTAACTAATGACTTAATATCCCATCTCTTTACCACTAAAAGTACTTCTGATACCACTCCTGTAGTAAAACGACGCTTCTTTGGTGCTTCCACTCCAGAAGGGGTAACGGACTATATTCCAAACTTAACTGATGATTTAAACACGCGATATTTCATTAAAGGCCGTGCAGGAACAGGAAAATCTACTATTCTTAAAAAGGTAGCTGCTGCCGGCGAAAACCTTGGTTATGACGTCGAAATTTACCACTGTGGATTTGACCCGGGCAGCCTAGACATGGTGATTGTTCGAGAATTAGGATTTTGTGTTTTTGACAGTACCGATCCACATGAATATTTCCCAGAACGTGAGGGCGACATCATTGTTGATGTCTACGCTGAAGCCGTAACTCCAGGGACCGATGAAAAATATGCAGATGAGATTAGCAATCTTACACGCGGCTACAAATCATATATGAAAGAAGGGGGCAGGTTCTTGAAGGAAGCAAAGCAGCACGATGAAGAACTTGCGTCTGTTTATCAAGACGCCGTTGATTCTTCCGAAACGGATCGTATTTTTGAATCGATAAATAAAAAGACCGAGAAAGAGCTGAATACTCTCAAATAACCAAAGAAAGTGGTGCCATCAACACGGCACCACTTTCTTTTATCTTAACTCTCTTGTAAAACTGGTGAAAATACATCTTTTACTTCTTGATGACCTTCATTCTCTGTATAAACCTCTTCTCTTTGAAGCCCGAACTTATTCATGATAGGCAAATCACTGACCGTAAATAAATAAGTATCCTCGCTAGATGTGGAAACATGTTCGTGCCATGTCCAGTTAGGGATAACTAAAATGTCTCCTTCTCCCCAATCATAACGAACATTGTCAATGACAGTATACCCTTCGCCTTGATAGACGTGTACCACTGTTGAACTAGTATGACGATGAGCTTTTGAATGGAACCCTGGTGTCAGCTTTTGAACACGGGATGAAATGTTTGGATGAGCTGTTTCACCATTAGCTGGGCTGAGATACTCAACCGTATATCCATCGTAAGGATCCGGTTCAAAATCAGACAAACTATCAAGCGCTTTTTCTGTCTGATCCCACTTATAAGCACCAAGTGGTGTGTGCTCACTATTGCGATCTTCCGGGGGCCTTAACTGACCGCCGCCTGCGTATTTTCTAGCAGAATAGTTGTCTGGTAATGAAGGTTGTTCAATCCCATCTGGGTGTCCATCAAAGAAAGACCCATTTAAGAAGTAAATTGTCGGAATATCTAACACATCAATCCAGAACATAGGCTTATCGCCTGGCTGAGAATGACCATGCCAACGTCCTTTAGGGGTAGATAAGAAATCCCCTTCTTCCATAAACAATCGTTCTCCATCTACAATTGAATAAGCTCCGTCGCCTTCTTTGATAAAGCGAAGAGCACTTTGCGTATGTTTATGGGAAGGTGCCGTTTCTCCTGGAAGAATGAGCTGTACAGCTACATACATTGTAGAGGTTGTAGAGCCCCATCCATATGGCTCACGATTTTCTAACCCAGGGTTTTGCAAGTAAATCGCTCTTCTTTCGCCGCCTCTTTCAGGCGTGAAAATTTCAGTTGCGTCTTCTAATTTCTCTTTAATTAAATCCCATTTCCATAGATAAGGTTTAACCGTTTTGTTTGGTTCTTTAGAAGCAAGGATTGGAATAGCATGCCACAGTGGCCCTAAATGATGCTGCTTAATATCTTCATCAAAGTCCCGGACCTGTTTACTTTTCATAAAGTCGTTTTGTTCCATTACCTGTCACTCCCTTATTATTGCTTCACTTGTTGTTTATAATTATTCACGTTTCTTTCCGCCTGACTAACATGTTTATCAACGTGTTCTACAATAAAGTGCTCAACTAAAAACGATAGTGGTTTGACACCAAACTTAGGATTCACATGTTCTTTTTCCATATCTAAAACAGACGGGTCAAGCTTGCCTAGTTCGTTCACTACCCGATCTCTACTCGCTTCGATTTGAGAACGAATTTCTTGAATATTGGTTCCCTCCACATTTTCTACAGCAGCTAGTCGACCTTCATGTTTTAAAGTACGTCCCCACTTTTCATTTCCGTTCACTGCGCCAAGCAAATCCTCGGTCCAGAAGTTTAAAGATTCATTTACATGGCAATGAACTTGCAAAATCGACCACTCATCTTCAGAAGGCTTCCATTTAACAATATCCTCCGAAACGTCTGAAACATTTAAGTACTGACTGACTCTTTGCTCTACTTGTTGTTGATATTCTTGCAAACGACTCATGATTTAACTCCCATCTTCTTAGCAGCTTCCTCTTCCACCACATTTTCCAGCACGCCAACTTCATCAACACTGATGGTTACCGTATCTCCATCCTTAAGGAATTCTTGTGGATCCCTTGCAGCTCCTACACCGCCAGGAGTTCCAGTCAGAACGACGTCGCCTGGCTCAAGCGTGATGATTTCTGATAAAAACTCTACTAAAAAGTTTACATCGAATACTAGATTGCCAGTATTAGACTTTTGCTTCGTCTCACCGTTCACTTTTAATTCGATATTTAATGAATGTGGATCTGGAACTTCCTCTTTCGTTACAAGCCATGGACCTAGCGGCAGACTTCCATCAATGCTCTTACCTTGGAGCCACTGCAAAGTTCTTTTTTGAAGATCTCTCGCACTGACATCATTTGCAATGGTATATCCTGCTACATAATCAAGCGCATCTTCCTTCTTAATCTGTTGAGCTTTCTTTCCTATAACGAATGCAAATTCAGCTTCATAATCAAACTGTTTAGATACATCTTTCAAATAAATTGGTGCCTCAGGTCCTGAAATTGTGTTGTTGAATTTTGCAAACACAACCGGAGTCTCCGGCAGTTCTCTTTTCATTTCTAAAATGTGCTCTTTGTAGTTGTGACCGACACAAATGATCTTGCTTGGTTTTCCGACTGGTGCCTCCAGTTTTACGTCCTCTTTATTGAATACAACTTGTCCATCCGCTTCACTGCGAGAGTTCAATACAAAATCGACAGCTTTTTTAGCTTCTACTAATGATTCCTCTCCACCTTCTAACAAAGAAGACATATCAGATGGGACTATTACATCAGCTACTTTTTGTGCGATCTGGCTTCCCTTGTTTTGAAGATAACTTACATAAGCCTGATTTAAGTCCACTACAAAACCGTTTTCATAACTTCCTGTACGTTTCTCTTTATGTTCTGCTAAATAATTTACAACTTTCACTTCCAACACTCCTTAATTCATATAGTGAATTATTATTTCATATTATGAATTTATTGATTAAATCTTATCTAGACTAGTCATAATTGTCAAATAATAACCACAGATAATTGAGACCGTTTTCAAAAATCATCAACATGTTTTTTAACTATAACTTAAAGATGATTTTTTAAAGTATCCATACATCCATTCCACGTCCTCGAAAGAAGTTGATTGACGTGTTTTGAAATACGAGTCGCGCATTAATCTCGCTACTGGATCATCAGCATGGATAATATCGCCCCACACCCTTGCTCTTTTCTGAACTTGTGCCGTTCTAGGCATTCTTTCTTCTTGATACGCATTGAATGCTTTATTAATATCTTCATCACCGTATTCGTTCAATTTATCCGTTAAATACGAAGCATCTTCTAATGCTTGACACGCCCCTTGTGCTAAATACTGATACATCGGATGAGCGGAATCGCCTAACAGTGTAAGTCGATTCTCAGTCCAATTGTTAATCGGCTCTTTGTCATACATTTCCCAGCGTCGTTCCCTGGACATAAACGTAACAGCCTTTTGGACTTTAGGGCAGCATTTACCGAAATGTTCATCTAACTCTTCTGGTGTTCCCCAGTCGCTCTTGCCTTTCTTATAATTAAAACTCTTGAATACTGCCACTTGATTATAAAGCTCTTTTCTCCTTACCGGATATTGTACAAGATGCAAGTTGGGGGCAATCCACATGATGACATCGTCAAAGTCAGCGTGTTCACTGATTTCATGCATCGGTATGGCTCCTCTATAGGCTACATACCCTTCTGTCACTCCTTCATCCTGAGAAAAGAGTTCACGAGTCTTGGACCAAATTCCGTCTGCCCCAACAAGTGATTCAGCTTCATAAACTTCCCCACTCGTACACTCAATCGTTACAAAGTCATCATGATTTTCCACTTTGCTTACTTGTTGGTTCGTTAATAAAGTAATCGACGGATTTTTTTCACAGGCCT
This sequence comes from Halobacillus hunanensis, assembly GCF_900166655.1. Taxonomy (GTDB): domain Bacteria; phylum Bacillota; class Bacilli; order Bacillales; family Halobacillaceae; genus Halobacillus_A; species Halobacillus_A hunanensis. The sequence goes on from NZ_FVZB01000006.1 coordinate 336,923, forward strand.
CCAGCAAAACTTTGTGAAGATCTGATCGATGCATAACCGTATAGGTATAACCGTATTGCTCTTTGATGGAATCGCCAAGATCAAGATCTGTTAATTCTTCCCCAGTCAACGCATCTTTTAATACAAGTCGTTTAGGATAGACCGCATATTTATCAATCTCACCCAGCAATCCGAAACGATCGAGAACGGCCATGGCATTTGGTCCTAACTGAATCCCAGCTCCAATTTCACCAAATTCAGGTGCTTGTTCCAGTACATATACTTGTCGCCCTGATTCTGCAGCACCAAGAGCGGCGGCAAGCCCTCCAATACCTCCACCGATTACGGTGAAAGGAATTTTTGTAGTTTCAATCATATAATCACCTTCCTGTTTAATTTTTGATGACAGCTTTAAAGAAATTGGACGCTTCCTCCATAATCAATTGAATATACCCTCTAGATTTCAATTGATAAAAGCGCTTTCTATATCGGCTAGAATGAATTAGAAGAGCATTCAATCAACATTTTATCAAAATAGCGAATTAAGTTCACTATGTATATAATGTTTACAGATTGCGCTATGAATTGTCAAGAAAATTTTCAAAATTTAACTTATTGAATTCGGTTTCACAGGTTTCTATTCATACACTGCGAAGCTTGCAACACCAGTTCTAATCTTCATTCCATTGAATATACAAACTGGACATAATAAGATAGAAAGTGCAAAGAAACAACGGTATATTCTCGATTAATTTAATGACGGAGGTACAAACATTGTCTACTAGTAAAAATAACGGGATACAATCCCTGAATACAGGCATAAATATAATAGAAGTGATAAAAGAAGAAGGAAGACCTTTAAAGTTTTCAGAAATACAAGAGTTAACCGGCATTACAAAAAGTAACCTTTACAAGTACCTGCACACATTAACAGACCTCAAAATGCTTTATCGCAATAAAACGGATGGAGCATACACCTTGGGAAGTAAATTAATTGAATATGGGATGGCAGCCATTGGTCAGGAAGATCTTATTGCACGGATCAGTCCGTACCTTCGTGAGTTAAATCAAAAATGCCAGTGTACAACTCTTTTTGCTTCCTGGACACAGGACGGGCCCATCGTAGCTAAAATCTCATCTGAACGTAAAGGCTTGAATATTGGCGCCCAAATCGGCACTTCATTACCTTTAAGTTCATCTTCTGGCAAGGTTTTTTATACCTTCCTGCATCCAGACATTACAAAAGACTGGGCTGAAACCAATTTAGAAGATTTGACTACAGAGGAAAAAAACTTACTACATCAAGAGAAACAATTTATTTTGGATCATGAAATTGCTTTTGCTGAGGAACCTCTCGTGCCAAGTGTTTCCTCAGCAGCTGTGCCTCTATTTAACTATAAAAAGGACTTGATTGGTGTGTTAACCATCGTTGGATTTAAAGATTATGTTCCAACACAGTTAGATCAACCAACAAGCTTAGAAATAATCAGAATCGGAAAACAGATATCGTCGTCGTTTGGTCACGAGGTTTAAACATTCTTATTAGAAATCGAAAACGTGCAAGAGCCACTATGGTTCTTGCACGTTTTTTCGTCAAAAATTGACCCATTATATTATAAAAAATAGTTTGACTTTTCAACATAATTATTTTACATTATTAGTGTTCGTTGTTCACTATTTATATAATTGATTGAAAACGCTTCCGTTTATAAAATCTGTCTTCATAACCATTGAATCCAGCACTAAGAGAGGATGATGGTTTATCTTCTATTTCTTATTTGACTAATGGGCTGCATTTAGCTCAATTTTCAGCTTCTATTTGGAATGTATAGTAAACGCTTTCATGAATAACTACATATAAAAAGGAGAGAGTTGATGTCAAAAGTTAAGGTACCAGAAGTTATTAGTAACAGTAAATTCAACCGTTTCCATTTAGGCCTGCTGGCATGGTGTTTTTTCATCATCGCTGTCGACGGATATGATCTTGTCGTTTTCGGAACGGTTGTGCCTCTATTAATTGAAGAATGGAATCTCACTTCAGTTGAAGCAGGGGCAATTGGGAGCTATGGATTATTTGGTATGGTTTTTGGAGCACCGTTCTTTGGAATGATTGCGGACAGAATTGGGAGAAAAAATGTCATTATGATTACACTCGCTATTTTTAGCTTATTTACATTCCTATGTGGTTTTGCCACTACACCTGCTCTTTTTTCATCATTCCGATTTTTAGCGGGACTAGGTCTAGGTGGGATCATGCCTAATGTTATTGCTCTATTAACGGATTATGCTCCGAAAAATATGAGAAGCATGGTAGTTTCCATTGTTCTATGCGGCTACTCTGTAGGTGGTATGCTTGCCCCAATTCTAGGGATCGTCCTCTTCCCAACTTTAGGCTGGGAATCTGTTTTCTGGGTTGCTGGAATTCCTATGTTATTCCTTCCTTTTATGCTGAAATATTTACCTGAGACGCCAAGTCAATTAATTCGAAAGGGTAAAAAAGATGAGTTATTTCAGACGCTTTCTAAAGTAAGTCCGCAAGCAACGTTTTCAAAAAACGACGAGATTGAAAAATTAGAATCCTCCAATTCAAAGGTTCCAGTTGTCGATTTATTTAAAGACTCACGTGCTCTGAGTACTTTTATGTTCTGGATTGCCTTTTTCATGTGTTTGTTAATGATTTACGGATTAAACACTTGGCTGCCAAACCTTATGATCGAAGCGGGCTATGCCTTAAATTCAAGCCTCGGTTTCTTAATTTCCCTTCAAGGAGGAGCCATTGTAGGAACACTTATTATCGCTCGACTTTGTGATAAATATGGCTCCAGAAAGATGCTGATACCGTTATATGCTGTTGGTGCTGTAAGCTTAATTCTTCTCGGGTTTGGCGGAAATGCTTTCGTTACCTACCTATTAGTAGGCTTTGCGGGCGCTTGTACAATCGGAGCGCAAAATATTGTACAGGCGTATGTATCACAATATTATCCTCCTTATACAAGGTCTACTGCACTGGGAGTGGCTTCAGGTGTAGGAAGATTTGGAGGGTTGTTAGGTCCTATTTTAGGCGGTGTGCTTTTATCAGCAGCTTTACCTATTCAACTAAATTTTGTAGCCTTTGCGATACCTGGTGCAATCGCAGCAATTGCTTTATTTTTAATACCGGAAAAAGTGGCTTATTACAATCAACGTCCGAATAAAGAACTTCATGAGGAACAGCGTGTAGCCAAGTGAAATTACTAATAAAATGGAGAGTCGCTTGGACTCTCCATTTTAAAATTGGCTGCTGGTTTTATACAAATTCTTTTTCGATTTTCAAGGCAGCATGCCATTAATACCCATTTAAATGGCCTATTTATAAACTTTTTTCTATTTATTATCTCCAGCCCTTTGTCTCTCTATAGAAAACAAACACCTCTAATAGTGAATTTATTGGTTACCATTGTACCATTGACCATTCGCAAAAGCTTGCATTAGAATAATTTTAATTATCCAATTAATCAATCAGGAGGGAATCAAATCAATGAAACATGAGATTGGCGGACTAGTTCTAAGACTGACGTTAGGTGTTATCTTCTTTTTTCACGGCTTAGCAAAGTTTCAAAGTGGTATTGAAAATACGGTGAGCATGTTTGCTGGTCTAGGATTACCAGGTTTCCTCGCTTATGTTGTCGCATTCACAGAACTTATTGGAGGAGTTGCGTTAATCATTGGTTTAGGAACAAAAATTGTATCCACTTTGCTTGCCGTCATTATGGTCGTCGCTATTATGAAAGTGAAGCTGGCAAATGGATTACTTGGTACTGAACAAGCAGATGGCTTTGAATTTGACCTCGCCTTATTGGCTATGTCTATTTATCTTCTATTAAATGGGAATAATTTATGGGCAATCGATAAAATTTTATCAAGAGACTCAAACGCACAAAAATCCGCCGCATAACGATAAAAAGGGAACTTTACATAAGTAAGGTTCCCTTTCAGGATCGTATTTCGGTTGGAGACAATTTTTATGAACGATATCCTAGTTTCCTTGATATATTCCCTGCGATTACTTTTGTCCTTTCGATAGACTGATCCAGCATATCTCCAGTTAATTTAAAACTTGGGGCAGCAATCGCCATCGCAGCTACAATATTTGAACTTGAATCATATACAGGAACCGCAATCGAAGTTATGCCAAAATAAGTCTCCTCATGATCAACATGATATCCCTGATGGCTAATTTGATTTAACCGCTTTAAGAATTTACCTTTGTCTGTCACTGTATAGGGCGTGTGCTCAACAATCGGATATTCACTTAAAAATTCATTCACTTCGTTTTCTGAAGAGTAAGCCATAAATAAAATGCCGAGGGCACCAAAATGTAACAATCTTTGCTTCCCTACATAAGAGCCTGGCTCAAAGTCATCTTCACTGTTGTAACTTAAAATATATTGAATATGATTTCTGTGCTTCTCTGCTAGCATAACCTGAAAACCTGTTTCTCTATGTAATTCCTTTAAATAAGGTTCTGCTTCCTGCCTAATATCAAGCTTTTCCATAACAATGCCCCCATAACTAAGCATTTTATAACCTAGTTTATAGGCATTCTCTCTGGAATCGTAAGTAATTAATCCGTTTTTTTCGAGCGTCCAAAGTAAACGATACGTGGTAGCTTTCGCTAAACCGGTCTTCTTAACCAGCTCATCAATGGTTAATAAATACGTGTCAAAACTAAAGCAGTCTAAGATTTTTATCGCTCTTTCGACAGTTTGTAACGGTGTCACATTTATCTCTCGCATCTCGTTCTCCTTCCAAATCCCAATGTATGATTGTACTTTTCAAGATTGAGCATAGATTATCGTACCGTTTAGTAAAAATCAAGCACAGATCATTTTTGGGTGGATCAGCATACAAAAAGAACGTGTGAATTTGACCTGACATAGGGGAAGTTCACACGTTCGGATTATTTACCTGATGTTCTTGTTTAATCAGTTATCGAAAATTGTTTCACCAGAGACTGCTTATCAATTTTTCCAACATCCGTTTTCGGTAACTCATCTAACACATGAAATTGTTTAGGGACTTTGTATCCAGCAAAATTTTCTCGACATCCCTCTTTCAATGGCTCAATACAATTCGTAGAATCTTTAAGCGAAATATAGGCAACCACACGCTCTCCCCATTTGTCATCAGGAATACCGACAATTGCCGCTTCATTTACATTAGGTTGTGACAACAGCCAATGCTCGATTTCCAACGGGTAAATATTCTCACCGCCGCTAATGATCATTTCTTTTTTTCGTCCGACGATATAAATAAAGCCATCCTCATCTTGTCTAGCCAAATCCCCTGTGTGCAGCCATTCATTTTGAAAAGACAGCCTCGTTTCTTCAGGGTTATTCCAATAATATTCAAAAGTGTGATCACCATAAAGCAGCAGTTCTCCCACTTCCCCCGGCGGTTGATCACCATTGTTTGGATCGACAATTCGAACTTGGTTAAACATCATGGGTTTCCCGACGGACCCAATATGTGTTTGAGCATCTTCCGGGGAGATGTAAAAGTTGTTCGGTCCTGCTTCTGTCAAGCCATAGCCTTCCTTAAACTTTAATCCCTTTTGAACATAGTGCTTATAAATAGCTAATGGACAAGGTGCACCGCCCGATAAAAATACTTTCATGTCAGGATATTCTGCTTGCTGAAAGAAAGGTGTTTGTACTAATAGATGGTGCATCGTCGGTACGAATAAAACAATTGTACACCGGTAACGCTGCAAATCACGCGCAGCTTGGTCAGGATCGAACTTTTCAGAAATGATAACAGTACCTCCCATTAATAAAACAGGGAGAGATAAGGCATTCAGTCCTCCAGTATGGAACATAGGCAAACACGTTAACGTTCGGTCTTCCTTTACGATATTCCAGCTAATAATCGTATTGATTGCATTCCACAAAATAGATCGATGTGAGAGAACAGCCCCCTTCGGTTTTCCTGTAGTACCACCTGTGTAAATCATTGCTAATGGTTCGTGCTCTTCTCTTGTTGGCACACGTAACTCCTGTGGATACTCTGTCATTTTAGACAAGTAGTCATTTCCACTTAAAAGTAAAACAGAGTATTCTTTAGCCATGTGTACACTCATTTCACTAAACTGTTCATGAACTGCGACCACTTTTGGACTAGCATCCCTCAAAATATATTGAAGTTCTTGTTCTGACAACCGCCAGTTCATAGGTACAAACACAGCCCCAATTTTTGTACAAGCAAATAAAAAGTCAAAATAACTAATGTGATTTGGTGACAGCAAAGCTACACGATCACCTTTTGTAATATGTTGCGCCTGGAGAAAAGCGGCCAGGTGTTCTGCCCGCTTGTTGATTTGTCTAAAGGTCCATGATTGCCCCGTTTTTGCTTCGACGATAGCTTCATCATCCGGAAACAATCTAGCTCGATCATTAAGCCAATCCAATGCATACATCACGACAACCTCTCCCTCTACTGTGCTAACTTGAAGTATAGGGAAAAGCAGTTACTCTAAAGTTACAGTCTTTGCTAGAAAGTTAGGAGTTGGAACCAATCATAGTTTCTACTCTGTTCGAATTTTCATTTGATAAAAACACTTTTTCCCCAACCTGATGGAAATCGAGTTTTTCCCCTCACACCTTCTCCCCATCCAGATGATGAAAAAACTGCCCTTGCTGCTCAAAGTCTGAGAATAATGAAATCCATTCACTTAATGACCTAGTTAACTGTTTTTCGCAAAAAAATCAGCTGTCTGCTTGGAGACAGCTGATTCCTATCTTTACATCATAATCCCGCCATCAACATGAAGAACATGACCGTTTACGTAGTCTGATTCATCCGAGGCCAAGTATAGATAAGCATTGGCGATATCTTCTGGCCGCCCTAATCTTTGCATCGGAACTTGCCCGACCATCTGATCAATCACTTTCTCCGGAACTTCCGCAACCATTCCTGTTTCCGTAAACCCTGGCGCCACCGCATTAACGTTTATTCCTTTTCTTCCAAGTTCCTTCGCCCATGTTTTGGTCATTCCTATTAATCCGGCTTTTGCTGCTGCATAATTTGTTTGTCCAACGTTTCCATATGTACCAGTAACAGAGGATGTATTGATGATTTTTCCTTTCGCTTGTTCCTTCATGGCTGGAAGCACAGCTTGTGCGCAATGAAAGACGCCGGTCAAATTGACGTCAATAACTTGTTGAAACTGTTCGACGGTCATCTTTGACAGCATGGCATCTCTAGTAATTCCTGCATTATTAACTAGAATGTCAATACGGCCAAATTCTTCTTTCACACGATCCATCAAGGAATCCACACTGGATCGATCTGCCACATTCACTTGTATAAATATTACATCATACCCATCCTTCTGCAGTTCACGCTCCCGTTCTTTTCCCTTTTCCTTATCGAAATCAGCCATCACGACGCTTGCACCTTCCCCGGCAAACCGCCTAGCTGCTTCAAGTCCAATTCCATTGGCGGATCCAGTTATAATCGCCACTTTATCTTTTAATCTCATGAATAATTTCTCTCCTTATCTGCAATAAATAATTCAATCGTTTGCAATAGGCCAGCTAAATTGTCTACCAGAGGTGAATGACCTGCCCCTGACAACTCTTTATAAACCGCCTGATCTCCGTAGTCGCCTAGAATCTCTTTTATCATTTGTTCCGTTACCACTAGATCCTGATCTCCACGAAGCACTAAAATTGGAATATCTATATCTTTCACCTGGTTCGTACCTTCCACGAGACCATTATAAGTTGAACTGATATTGAATCGATTCAAAGCCTGATACACTTCAGCAAGATTACGCTGTGTCAACATATCCTCAAGGTAGGCATCGTATCTTTGTTTTGGTGGTTGTTTTTGAGTATAAATCAATGAGTTCCATAACAACCGTAAAAATTCCTTATCCTGCCGGTCGTATGCTCCCTGAACAGCGATTGTTTTCCCTGCATCTTGCTTAACTTCTTCGTATGTGGTTAAGCGGTGATTCACATCTGGCAGCCCATCGGCACCTGTTCCATAAAAAGGGTAGCCCCGCGTTGAAGCTGAAGCGAGCAAAACAAGCCGCTGGCAATAGCCCGGATAATCGGCACAGAACTGCTGGGCTACAGCACCTCCCATTGACCAGCCGATCATCGAAAAGGAGTCTAGCTCTAATGTATCGACGAAATCTTTTACATCATCGGAAAAATCACGGATAGATTCAATCGGACTCATATAAGTCGACTTACCAAATCCTCTTAAATCAACTGCGTATAACGTATAGTTTTCATCAAAGCTTTCTAAAACGAGATCCCAGTGCTTTGAGGATGTCATATTACCATGCAGGAGCAGGACAACTTCCTTCCCCCCGCGGCGAACCCGATAGCTTATTTTTTCTCCATTCGTTAATTGCACAGATCTCAAGATTATCTCTCCTTTTCACCATTGAACGACAGTGGCTCCCCAGGCATATCCAATCCCTGCACTAACCAGTACAACCACATCTCCTTTATGAAGCATCCCTTTTTTCTCAGCCTCAACTAGTGAGATGATCTGATCCATTTGACCAATATGACCATAGTTTTCTAGATAAATAGAGCGTTCTGGAGAGACACCCAGCTCCGCTAATACGTAATTATGGGCCGACCGCTTCATGTGTATCATCGCTGCATAATCAATATCTGATTCAGTATAACCACTTTTCCTTAAAGCCTCACGAACACAATACAAAAAGTTGCTCATCGATTTTTCTTCAAGTCTTTGCTTCATACCCTGTGGATCCAGAACATCCAGCTGATAAAGTCCTTGCCTTAATCGATCTTCATTAATTGGATATTTTGTTCCGCCTGTAACGACAACCACATCCTCGGAAAACGATCCATCCGTAATAATGTGGCTCGATAAAACCTGATGGCCATCCGACCCTTTTTGCAACAACAGGGCGCCGCCGCCTGCTCCGAGATTATACATAAATCGTGTTCTCGGATTATCGTAACGGATAAAGTCACTATTACGGTACCCCCCAGCGAGCAGCACCGTTGAAATATCGGGATCTGCCATCATCATATTCTTCGCCATCTTTAAAGCCATGATCGTTGTTCCGCAGCGAAGTGCCACGTCAAATGCCCAGGCGTTAACGGCGCCCACCTCTTGCTGCAGCTTTATTCCTGCTGTCCATAAAGGATATTCTTTATGTTCTTCCCCAATATAGATAACAAGATCAATAGACTCTGGTGGTAAGTCAGCTCTTTTCAAGGCTGCCTCTGTGGCTCTAATTCCCATTTCACATGTATGATCTTGTGGGCCGGGAAGTGGTTTTTTTATAATTCCCATTTTCTGTTCGACAACTTCAACAGGGATTCCTGCCTGCTGCGCAATTTCTTCCCCTGTTATGAAACTCTCAGGTATATAGGTCCCAAGTCCAATGATCCCTGTCCCCATCCTTTCTTCCTCCTTCAATGAACACGATTTGTACGTTCGATACTTGATTTCATATAACGAAGAACATCTTCGAAACTGTTAAAACTCTCCTCCTGTTCTGCCTGAACATGAGTAACCTTTATCCGATAAGGAGCCCCTTCATCCTCTTTAGCATGATTTGGATGACACCTGACGACAAATGATTGAATAGATTGGCTCATGAATACTCTCCTTAGCTAGCTATTTTTTTAGATTGTTCTGCTTCTTTCTTACGTTGCTTTCTCCGTTTTCCCAGCTTTTCAGCTAATGTCCCAACGATTCCTTTAGGGAAGAAAATAACCGCGAGAATATATATCGTTCCAAACAGAATGATCCACCTTTCAAAAATCCAATGCACATCTGACAGGTCAGACAACCAATGGTGAGCGATTTCTATTAAGGCCGCACCAATAATCGGCCCCACTAGTGTCCCCACTCCGCCAATAATCGTCATTAATAAAGCATCCAGTGTAACATCTGTTGCAAATACACTTGTATCGACGAAACGCAGTGTTAAAACGTACAATCCCCCTGCAATACTAGCTACTATTCCTGATATCACACTGGCAATCACTTTGTAGTGAACCACTTTATAGCCCAATGACTCAGTGCGTTGTTCATTTTCGCGAATAGCAATCAGTACTTTTCCAAGAGGGGATTGGGTAAGTCTTCTCAATCCAAAGAAGAGTAAAGCGAGTACGGAGAGACATAGTAAATACATAGTGGAATGATCTCTGAGTATATCTGGGATCATGATGATAAATCCATCACTGCCAGCGGTTACGGAACGCCATTTCTCGGCTGCCACTAAGAATAATCCAGCCAGGGCCAAGGTAAGCATAGCGTAGAAGTGACTTTTCAAACGTAATGTCAAAATGCCGGCGACAAAACTGACCACACTGGCTATGACTACAGCCGCGGACAATCCTAAAATTAAATACATAACAGTTGCTTCATTACTATCCATCATGACGGCAACGGAATAAGCTCCAACCCCAAAATACATAGCATGCCCAAATGAAACAATTCCAGTAAAGCCGAGCAGTAAATCATAACTCATCGCAAAAATTCCAAATATAAAAATCTGCATTATGAGAAAAAGTAAACTCCGGCTGTCGTTAATAAAAGGAATCATGGCCAGAACAACTATAAACCCTATATAAATGAACGTACTATTTTGCCACTTTTGCTTTTTCAATTTTTACTCACCTTCAATCCAAATAAGCCTTGTGGTCTGAATATAAGAACAATCGCCATCAATAACATATTTACGGCTAATGACAGTGCCGGGAAGTAATACGCCATGAAGGCTTGAGAAAGACCGACCAGAATTGCTGCAAATAAAGATCCCGTAAAGTTGCCCATTCCGCCAATAACTACGACAATAAAGGCCAGAATTGCATATTCAAGTCCCATTTCTGCATAGATCACCCCTGAGTACGGAGCCATTAATACCCCGCCAAGGGCAGCCATCGCTGAACCAGCCATAAAAACGAGCATAAACACCATGCGGATGTTGATCCCCAGCGACTGAACCATTTCTTTATTCATAACTCCGGCGCGCACGATCAGGCCGATTCGGGTATTTTTTAAAATGTAATAGGTTACGCCATAGATAAGAAAGCCTACCAGAATGATAAATAAACGATATTTAATCAAAATAACGTCACCTACTATTAAACTGCCATCTAACCACGCAGGAGGTGTTGCTGCCTTTTGATCTGGACCAAAAACAACCTTGATGAGCTCCGAAAGTACCATCATAAGTCCAAGTGTAATTAAAATCTGCTGTACATGGTTGCCATACACCGGTCGAATAATTAAGTACTCTGTAATTAACCCAAGTAATAAACCGGTCAAAATAGCCCCGATAATAGCAAGCCAAAAGCTGCCTGAGAGATCATAGACCCAGACACCGCTGAAGGCACCCCATGCAAACAGTCCTCCATGAGCAAAGTTCAATACATCCATCAAGCCAAAAATCAACGTCAATCCTGCAGCCAGTAAAAAGATAAGCATCCCTGTCGCTAATCCATTGACAGCTAAGTTAAGCAGTAAATCCATGAGTCCACCTCCTCCTAAGCTATTCCTAAATATTTCTTTCTTAATTGTTCATTTACGCGTAATTCTTCCATTTCTCCCCGATGAACTGTTCGTCCATCATCGAGAATGTAAAAACGATCCCCAATTTGACTGGCCATCATAAAGTTTTGTTCTACAAGAATTATGGTCGTTTTTTCCTTCATCTGTTCGATTGATTCCATCACTTTTTCTACAATGATAGGAGCCAAACCTTTGCTAGGTTCATCAATAAGCAGCAGCTCCGTTTCATTCATATACGCTCTCGCAATTGCCAGCATCTGTTTTTGGCCGCCGCTTAACTGACCACCGGGCCGCTTCCAGAACTTCTTCAAATCAGGAAAAAGGTCGAGAATCCATTCCAGCCTTTCTTGAGTAGCCTCATCCTCTTTCTGCATAGCCACACGCATATTTTCTCCAACTGTCAGATCTCCGAAAATCCCCTGGTCCTCCGGAACATAGCCAATTCCCCGCTTAGCAATTTCGTAGGGCTTAAGCGTTGTAATCTCTTGATCTTTAAATAAAACGTTTCCTTTCGCAGCAGGGTTAAGACCCATAATTGTCCGAAGCGTCGTTGTCTTTCCTGCCCCATTTCGACCTAATAATACTGTGACTTCTCCACGTGGAACTTCAAAGGATACATTTTGCAAAATATGGTACTGATCAATGTAAGTTTGAATAGCTGTTAACTCAAGCAAGGTTTTCACTATGAAGTCCTCCTAAATATGCAGACTGGACTGTTTCATTCTCCATCATCTCTTCGGGCGAACCTTTCGCTAACAATTCGCCGTTAAACAAAACCATTACCTCGTCTGAGAGATCGAGGATCATATCCATCTTGTGTTCGATCAAAACGATGGTCCGATCTCCTTTTTCCTTAATCGCCTTAATCACCTCTAATATCGCAGGCACCTCTTCAAGTGACATACCAGCAGTCGGTTCATCAAGCAATAACACTTCAGTTTCAAGCGCAAGCAGCATGGCGATTTCCAGTTTTCGCTTTTCCCCGTGAGCTAGGTTAACAGCTAACGACGCTTCCTTTTCATGAAGCAATACGGTTTTCAATAACTCACGTGCCTTATTCTCAAATTTATGGTAAAAAGAAAAATGAGCAAAAAGTTGATAACGTACCTTAGCTTGGGACTGAACAGCTAATCGCACATTTTCCAATACGGTTAGATTAGGAAAAACATTCGTAATTTGAAAAGATCGTCCTATCCCTATGCGAGATCGATTTGTAGGGGAATGTGCAGTGATATCTTTTCCTCGAAAAAACACACGCCCCTCAGTTGGGTTGAGCTGGCCGCTAAGCAAATTAAAAAAAGTCGTCTTCCCTGCTCCATTAGGACCAATTACCGATGTAAATGATTTCTCGTGAATCTCGGTGCTGACTTGGTTAACAGCCAAGTGACCCCCGAAGGCAATTGACAATTGTTGGGTTGATATTATAGCGGACATTAATTTCACCTCGTGTAAAGAATTGAAAGGATGAATCTACACAAAAGTCTTCATCCTTTACTCATCGTCTTTTAATTTCGAATTGGCGGTGCTGTTTCCTCTGGTGTCAGCACCCGATTAAGAACAGGTACAGGATAATCAAATCCTTCCTTCTCTTCTAAGGTGATCGAGTACATAGATTGTAAAGCCTGGTGATCTTCTTCTCTAAACGTCATTTCTCCTTTAGGTGTGTCAAAACTCATTCCCTCCATCGTCTTGATTAGCGTCTGAGCATCAGTCTTGCCCTCTGTTTTCTTAACGGCTTCCACAATCGAGATGGCTGCACTCATGCCGCCTGGTGTAAATAAATCTGGAACTTCACCATCGTAGCGTTTCTTGTGTTCTTCCACTAACCAATCATTAACTTCATTATCTGGCAAGGTATGGTAATAAACTGTGAACCCTTCCATGCCAACTAATGGTTTCATCGTTGATAGTGCTGCAATGTCAGGAGCTCCTGTAGAAATTTTTATCCCTTGCTCCTGCAGTTTCATATCGGCAATTTGATTCCAAGGAGAGTTCGCACCAGACCATATAACAAATAAATAATCAGGATCAGATTCGATGATCTTTTGAATATTTGCTGTAAAGTCCGTTGCATTTGGATCTGCATATTCCTCGTGAACAATTTCTGCACCTAAGTCTACTGCTGCTTCTTTAAAAGCCGCTACCCCATCGCGGCCAAAAGCATAATCAGGTGCCAGCGTGGCGATTTTTACACCTTCATCAGCAATGGCTGCAGCTCCTGCGATCGCATCTTGCGAAGAATTGCGCGCTGTTCGAAAAATATATTCATTAAATTCTGAACCTGTAATGCTGTCTGCTACAGCAGGCTCTACAACCATAATTTTTTCATATTCCTCAGCAAGTGGAGTGACAGCCAGTGTGTCACCAGAACTCGAAGCCCCGACGAGAAAATCCACATTTTCTTCTTCAAGCAGTCCGATTGCCTTTTGGCGGGCAACCTTAGGATCTGTTTCAGTATCCTCATAGATGACTTCGATTTTCTTGCCAGCCACCTCACCTGACCCGTCGGTAGCATAATCAATTCCCAGTTCAAATCCTCGTTTCGTTTGTTGACCATAGGATTCTAAGGCACCTGTTAAAGAGGCTAGCACCCCAATTTTTATCGTTTCGTCCTTAGTGCTACCGGCCTCACCTGAACTTTCTTCACCACAGGCTGTTAAGGCGACCAGCCCGAGTATAAGCAAGCTGCTCACTATCCATTTCTTCCACCTCATCAAAAACGTCCCCCTTTAAAATTAGATAACTTTATAATAAAGATCAGCTGTTACAAGCGAGTTACATGACCATGGTTTATTAGTTCTATCCAGTCTTTGACAACCCCATAGAATTATTGATTTACACAGTCAGAAGAACACATAAAAAAACGCGCCAAAAGCGCGTTTATGCAAATACTTGAATATCTCCTGAACTTTTAATTATCAAATACATATCTTTTGTTGGCGGCATTGGATCAACCCCCAACTCTGATTCCAGAACCTCTTCACACCGTTGATACCATTTCATCGCTTGAGGACGGTTACCTTTTTGGTAGTAACAATACATTAATAATCGATAAGCTTCTTCCCATGTTTGATCATTTTGAATGATTTTCTGGCTCCAATGAATGCACGGATCGTACTGCTCAAGGCGAGTATAAATCTGAGCGATCCTTTCAGCACCACGCAGAAAAAGCACTTGCAAGCGTTCTCTTTCATTTAAACACCAGTGCTCGAAATGCCGCTCCGGTAAATAATCTCCTTTATAAAACTGCAATCCTTGTTTCAGAAGCCGTTCAGCTTTTAGAGGGTCTTTTTCATCTAACCCGCTCGTAACTGACTCTTCCATTTGTGCACTATCCAGCGTATAGCCAGCATATTTATTCAGACCATAAGCGCTGCCATTTCTCTTGATAAAAAAAGGTTCCCCGCGTGCTTTTCGATTTGGTTCCAATGTTTTTAATAAGGCGTTCATCGTAACTTTGAAATTACGGTTGGAACTCTCTTCAGATTGACCCGGCCAGAGCTCTTGATAGATTTCATCCTTCATAACCATACGATGACGTTTCGTTACCAATAATTCAAATAGCTCCCTCGCCTTACTACGCTGCCAATCCTTTTCTTTTACAGGCTCCTGACCTAATTTCAACTGTAAACCGCCGAGGGTTGTAATGGAAAGAGTGTATCCTGGGTGGTGTTGAAAATCAGTAAGATCCAGGTCATCCATCAACTTATTAACATACTGCTGACAAATATTAAGATAACGAGCTTTCATTAACATCGGAGCAAAGTTACTCAAATCTGCCGGTCCAAAAGTGGTGCGTTTTTTCAAAAAGAACTCATAATCATTGGTGTGGACATGCTCCAGAAAAACTTTAATATGTTTAGAAAAGCCATCCTCATCTTCTGTTTTCAACGCTATATATGCCTGCCAAAACGAAGTAAGCATAAATCCGTAACTGTCCCCGCACTGTTCGAACTGTAGCTCCACTTGTCGGATTAACGTGCTTGCTTTCTCCAATTGCTCACAATAAATTGATGATAAACCTAGACTCAACTGGATCAGAGAAGATAGCCAGACATCCTTTACCTTTTTTGTCTCTTCAAGACCCATTTCCCCGATTTCAAAAGATTTTTCAAACCTTTTCTGCCAACCATACAAGATAGACAGCCCCATTAACGGTTCTGCTTTCCCTCGTGAAACATTTAATTTCTCCATTATATCCAAAGCTGTTTGATAGCATTCAACTGCCAGCTCATCTTCATAGCGTGGAATTAAATGAACAGCGTGTCCCATGCGAATCCATCCACAAGCCTCAACAAAGGGAGATTGAACTTCAACCCCTAAGTTAATTCCTTCCTGCGCATAGCCTTTGGCCTCTTCTGCATTGCCAAGGAACGATTCGATAATCGATAGCAGCACATCCGTTTCCCGATGAGATTGAGGAAGCTGCGAATCATCGTTTTCCTTCATTTTCTTGGATAGAAGGAGCCTTTTTGCTTTTTCTAAACGACCTGTTCTTAACAAGATACGTGCTTCAAGATTTCCATCACGCAACGGCAAATCCAGTGACTTAGCGCGATTCAACCAGGCTTCTGCCTTAACAGCTTGCCCGGCATTTAACAGATTCTCCGCCAAAAGATGATATAGACGCCCCATATCTTCTTTTGATGCATGAGCACCTTCCCGCAATTGGATGGCTTGCTGAAGTATTCGTTCGGCTAAGTCAGGTTGAATAGTATCCAGATAAATACATGCCTTGCCTTCTAATGCCAAACTAATTAAATATCCATTATCTTTATGACCGGCCAGTTCGCTCGTTCGATTATAGCTTTTTTCCGCATTTTCATAATTATTTCGATACCGGCAAATTTCACCCTGGTAATACCAAAGCTTTGGATTTCGATCTTTATATCGGTTAGGAAGGACAAATAAGTAATCTTTTAATGCTTGCAGCCTGCCATTTTTCAAAAGGTCATCACCAAAGAAAACGAGGTCATCGGCAAGTTGATTATATGCCTTCACTTCTTTCAAATGATTCATAGCTTGTTCAATTTGCTGACGCTGTTTGTAATATTTAGCAGCTCTTAAGTGGAGTTCAATCAATTCCTGCTGATCCTTAGCCGCCAAGCGATTCTCCAGAAATTCTTTAAATAAAGCATGATAACGATAATGAGAATGATCCAGCCGTTGGATAAACAAATGTTTTGAAGCTAATTTTTCCAGCATCGGGGCCGACCCGCTCATATCGAGGATTGCATCACAGCTTTTAGGATCCATCGACTCCAGAATACTCGTCTGCTCAAGAAATTGCTGAGCCATCATCGACTGCTCAGCTAATACTTCATGCGCTAAATAGTTAAAAAGCTCCTGCAATGAATCCTGTTTATTTTTCATAATGTCTTCCATCGTAGTATTAAATTGCAAATGCTGTACGAGCATCGTAAAAGCGATCGCCCATCCTTCCGTGAGCTTTACGATCTGGGCCAAGTCCTCTTCACTTAAACTCACCTGATAAATATCATGCAGCAAATGGCTGATTTCTCCTTCAGAAAAGGTTAGATCATGTTGATTGATTTCAAGCGCCTGCCCTTTCACCTTCATCGTTGAGAGCTCCTGCCATTCCGGCAGCACCCTGCTTGCTATGACAAGATGGAAGTTCGCCGGAATATGCTGCAGAAAAGTTTGCATCCAACGTTTAATAGCAAGCGAGTCTTGGACAAGGTGATAATCATCTAAAATAAAACATACCTCTTCCCGTAGTTCCATAACTTCGTGAACAAAAGTTGTTACGAAACTGAAGACTTCTTCTTCACCTATATAATGATTCATATCATAAAGCTGACTGAGAGTCTTTTCACCAAATTCGGGAAAGGGACGCCGAATCGCGTGTACCCATTTTGTTAAAAAAGGTAAAAAGTCATCGTCATTTACAGCCGTTGAGTACCAGGCATAATTTGTTTTCTGTTCATGCGTAAATAAAGCCAGTGCAGTGCTTTTTCCATATCCTGCTCCAGAGTGGACAAAAGTGAGGGGGAACTCAGGGATAGCCGAAAGCTTTCTATGCAATCGTGCCCTTCTAATATATTGATCTTTAATTGTTGGAGGCATAAGCTGTGTCTCAATGATTGGAATCGAAGTCACATGTGTCCTCCTTCCTAATTTTCTTAATATTTAATTATTTTATCATATATTATGAGATTTTACCTATGACCATTCATAATTTGTGAACAACTTCTATCCTCCTACTATAAAAAAAGACCAGGTTTCGCACCTGGCCTCAAGTTATACCCTTTCAAGCATGCGATAGAGTGCCTTTTCGGCATCCACCGCGATCTCCTTATCTACTTCTATTACATTAGTTGGCTTCCCTTGTGCGATAGATTCAAGCGACCACGCCAAATGAGGCAAATCAATTCGGTTCATCGTTAGACACGGACACATGTTAGGATTTAAGGAAATGATGTGCTGATCTGGATGCTCCTTGATAATTCGGTTAACAAGATTCATTTCTGTTCCGATTGCCCATGAACTGCCAGGGGGAGATTGCTCAATCATTTTGATGATATAATTCGTAGAACCAGCCTCATCAGATAAAGCAACGACTTCCCGGCGACACTCTGGATGAACAATTATCTTCATATCAGGATAATGATCTCGAACTTGATGTACGTTAGCGACCGTGAAATTTTCATGAACAGAGCAATGACCCTTCCATAAGATCACTTTAACATCATCGATACAACCTTCATAAACGAGCTCTTCTTTTATCGGATCCCAAACAGCCATATCATCAAGAGAGATGCCAAGGTCGTAAGCGGTGTTGCGACCAAGGTGCTGGTCCGGCAAAAACATAATCCGCTGCTTCTGAGTGAACGCCCATTGAATCATTTGCTTCGCATTCGATGAAGTAACTGTGGCACCGCCATGTTTTCCAACAAATGCTTTTATTGCTGCAGTTGAGTTGACATACGTTAATGGAAGAATAGTGTCGCCGAAATCTTTCATAAGCTGTTCCCAGGCCTTCTCGGTCTGAGTGAAATTCGCCATATCAGCCATCGTACAGCCAGCACGCATATCTGGCAGGTACACCTTCTGGTCATCTCTTGTTAAAATATCAGCTGTTTCCGCCATAAAATGCACGCCGCAAAACACGATGGCTTCTGCTTCATGCTGGGAGGCCGAAATTTGAGCGAGTTTTAAGGAGTCCCCGCGGGCATCAGCAAATTGCAGCACTTCATCCTTCTGATAATGATGACCCGGTAAAAACAGACGCGTCCCCATTTGCTCTTTCACACGACGAACACGCTTTTTCAATTCTTCGTTGTCTAATTGTAAGTATTCCTCTGGTATTGTTGGCGATGAACTTTCCAATGTCTCAAAAATGTTCATTATTCAACCCTCCCGTTAGATAGTTTCACATTAGCGCTTATATCCAGTGCGGAAACGGAGTGAGTTAAGCATCCTAACGAAATATAATCAACTCCACAGTCGCTATATTTGGTAAGCTCCTCTATCGTAATCCCTCCAGAAGCCTCTGTCGTAATATGGGCTGGAACAAGCTCTGCAAATCTATAAATCTCTTCCACACTTCGATTATCAAACATAATACAATCCGCACCTGCCTCAACAGCTTCAAGCACTTGAGCCTCTGTCTCCGTTTCAACTTCAATTTTGATCATATGACCAGTCCTTTGGCGAATTCTTTCCACTGCGCTTGTAATCGCTCCCGCAAAACTAATGTGATTATCTTTAATCATCACCGCATCGTATAATCCGTTCCTATGGTTAAAGCCCCCGCCAGCCCGCACAGCATATTTTTCGAACATCCGGAGCCCGGGAGTTGTTTTTCGTGTATCGCAAATCCTCGTATGATTACTATTGAGTCTAGTTACGGCTTCACGTGTCAATGTTGCAATTCCGCTCATTCGCTGGATCAGGTTTAAAATGACGCGCTCGCCTTTTAATAGACTTGCCCATCTCCCTTGAGCTACGGCGATTGTTTCACCTTTAGTGATAGGGTCTCCATCTGCTTTTAATAGATTTACTTGAACCGTTGGGTCTAGTAATTGATAGCCTGCAAAAAAGATTGAAACTCCACACAACACGCCTGCTTGTTTGGCATCAAAAACAACTGTTCCTTCATGGCTTTCTTCAAATAAATAATCACTCGTCACATCTTGATCTCCTATGTCTTCCATGAAAAACTGCTCTAAGTCCTGTTTAAGCTTGAACTGATTCATGTGCTGTCCTCTTTTCTAATGTCTTTGATAAATGTTTTTTCTCCCATTCCTTATTCTCATTTGGAAAATCACTTCTGTAATGTCCCCCACGACTCTCTGTACGTTCTAAAGCAGCGGTCGTAATCAGCCAGGAAGTTTGCAGCATGGCGACGGTCTCCCATTGGGTTTTGGTAAGTTGCCTGAAATCCGCTGTCATCCACTTATTAAGCTCAAACGATTCTATCCAACTGAGTTGCTCCTTGAGAGAGTCTCGATTACGCACGATGCCCACCCTGCTCATCATTGTTCTCTGAATTTCTTCCTTCGAAGGCAGTTTCAAACACACCGGACTTTGAGGAGTCGGGAGCGATGGTGTCTTTGGAAAAAACAGTGACGGATCCTGTTCTGATAAATACCGGGCTAACCGGCGCCCATACACTAACCCCTCCAGTAAAGAATTGCTGGCGAGGCGATTAGCTCCATGAACTCCCGTGCAAGCCACTTCCCCAATGGCATAAAGACCAGAAACATTCGTCCTGCCGACATGATCTGTTTCTACACCACCCATAAGAAAATGACATCCCGGTGCAACTGGTATTCTCCCTTGTACATCATTTTGCGCACATAACCCGGCTGCCGTTGGAAACCTTTGTTCAAAGTTAGTAATCGATGTAACATCTAAATAAATTTGACAGCCCTTCTGTATCGAGTTGAAAATCGTTTGAGCAACTACATGTCTTGGAGCTAAATCAAGAAATGGATGTATACCTTCCATTAGATGGTTTCCACATTCATCCACCAGCCGCGCCCCCGCTCCGCGGACGGCTTCAGAAACTAGACCACGTGTTTTTCCATTATGAAATAGCAGCGTGGGATGAAATTGAACAAACTCCATGTCCTTAATCCGGGCTCCGGCCCAATAGGCTAATGCAACCCCATCTCCCGTCACTTCCTGAGCATTTGACGTAAATGAAAAAAGTTGACCACAACCGCCCGTTGCCAACACCACATGAGGTGCCACGATATTGTGCATGTTTCCATTCTTTGACTTGCTGCTTACGCCATAACAGGTTCCATCTTCTTGAACCAGCAGTTCATACACCGATTCATCTTCATATATTTGAATATTTGATCCCAATTTTTCCAACAGACCATCAACAATCCTGCGCCCTGTCTGATCACCACCCCCGTGAATAATTCGGGCATGGCTATGTGCTCCTTCTTTTCCCAAGTGAAGGCTGCCTTCTCTGTCATAATCAAACTGACAGTTATTAAAGGCTAAATCTTGAATGATACCCGGCGCCTCTGCAGTAAGTTTCCAGACAGCCTCGTGATCATTCACATTTCTCCCCGCTTCAATCGTATCTTGAAAATGTGAAGCAGGATGATCGTTCTCTCCTATTGCAGCTGCAACCCCTCCTTGAGCCAGGAAGGAATTGCTTTGCTGCATTTTTGACTTTGTGAGAACAATCACATGCAAGCGCCTGGAAATATGCACGGCAAGCTGCAATGCGGCGATCCCGCTTCCTACAATGATGACATCCGCTTTCCGCAAAACATCTCACCCCTATTTTTTACATGTGTATTGACACATATCTTTACATATATTTTAATGGATTACAAGGGATTTGTTAAGGGGGATCATCACTTATGAAATATTTTGACTATGCAGCCACTTGTCCAATAAGCGAGGAAGCTTTACAAGCCTACATAAAAGCATCTAGGGAATTCTTTGCCAATACACGCAGTGTTCATGATGCAGGATCAAAAGCTGATAGATTAATAGAACATTGCCGTGAAAGAATGGCAGAACTACTGCAAGTTGCAGCTCAGGGAATCACTTTTACGAGCGGCGGTACGGAAAGTAACTTGCTCGCATTATACGCTCTTGCCCGTGCCGGGAAGGGTAAGCATATCGTGATCTCAGCAGGTGAACACTCATCGATCCATAACGTAACAACTAAGCTTGTAGAAGAAGAAGGATATGAATTGAGTATTGTTCCAATGACAAAAGACGGAGTAGTTAACTTAGAGAAGTTGAAACATGTTATCCGTGAAGATACCTCTTTCGTTTCGATTCAACATGTAAATGCTGATATTGGGACGATCCAGCCGCTTGAAACCATTTCTGAGATCTGCCAAGAAAAACGCGTGTTCTTGCATAGCGATTGTGTACAATCTTTTGGAAAAGTAAAGATGGATAAAGTCACTTCCCTAGTCGACAGCTTTTCCATATCAAGCCATAAAATTTACGGACCAAAAGGTGTAGGGGCATTGTATGTTAAACCATCTCTCTCCTTTACACCTTTCCTTCCAAATGTCTCGCATGAGAACGGCGTTCGCCAGGGCACCTTGAACACTCCAGGCATTGCCGCTTTCACAACAGCTGCTGAAATGTGTTTGAATAAACTTGAAAAACATCAAGCCCACATAAAAAGGTTAAAGAGAGAATTTCTTGCCTCATTAAAGGAAGCAGGTGAAAAGGCTGTCGGATCAGAATTTGAATCCTGTGTACCCTCAATTGGACTTTGCATCCACAAAATTGACGGTCAGCACGTGATGCTCGAAGGAAATCGCCGCGGCTACTTTTTTTCAACGGGGAGCGCATGTCAAGTAGGAAGCGGAGGTCCGCCGAAAATGTTGCTGTCGATGGGGATATCTGAAGAAGAAGCGAAAACCTTCATTCGCATTTCGTTTGGTGTGGATCAGTCATTAGAGGACGTGCAGGGGTTAGCGGAATGTCTAAACGAAGTGATCAGAGAACGGAAAAAGGCCGTTTGAAAATGCTGTACAAATCATGAAATCCATCCTACCAACTACTGTCCACTCTACTAGAGGGGCAGTTTTTTCACAATTATTTCCACTTGGATAAAATTTCATTATTCTCCTTATCTAAGCCTCTTTAGAATAATCCTGCTTCCTATTTAGTATATATTTCGTAAGAGGACAACTTCTTTGAGTTTATAAAGGGGGAATAGGTAGTCCATGTTACGATCGATGACCTTGTTTTTCAATCGTTTAGTTCAACGATATCTACCAGATGCTTTTTTATTCGCTATTATTTTAACCTTTGTGGTTTTTGTATTAGGAATAGGATTTACCGGAAGTTCACCAGCGGAAATGGTGAAGTATTGGGGTAATGGATTCTGGGACCTCCTTGCATTTGCTATGCAGATGTCATTGATTGTTGTGACAGGATATATCCTGGCTAACAGTCCGATGATTAAATCCTTATTAACAAGAATTAGCAAATTCGCGACGACACCAGGACAGGCCATTCTATTAGTAACTTTCATATCGGCTGTTGCTTGCTTGATCAATTATGGTTTCGGATTAGTAGTCGGGGCATTGCTCGCTATACATGTGGCCAAGCGTGTACCCTCTGTCGATTACCGTCTATTAATGGCTAGTGCCTACAGCGGCTTTTTACTTTGGCATGGTGGATTGTCTGGGTCCATTCCTCTCACGATCGCCACTGAAGGTCACTTTATGGAAAACTCAATGGGAATTATCCCTATAACCAGAACACTCTTTAGCGGTATGAATCTATTTATTGTCCTCACTTTACTCATTACCCTCCCTCTCTTGAACCGCCTATTGATGAATTCCGCAAATGATTTAGCCGCTCAAAACAATTCTGATTTAATAAATAGAGAAACTTATACGCAGAATTCAGAACCTGCCGCTATACCAAAGAAACCAACACCAGCAGAGCGATTAGAAAATAGTACACTTATTTCCCTTGTAATCGGCTTACTAGGTCTTTCCTTTGTCATCTATCATTTTGCTAAAAATGGTCTGGACTTAAATATAAACATTGTAAATTTTACCTTCTTATTTCTCGGAATTATTTTCCATAAATCCCCAAGGCAATTCCTTGATAGTGTGTCTGATGCTGTAAAAAATGCCGGAGGAATCATCATTCAATTTCCGTTCTACGCTGGGATCATGGGCATGATGGTTGCTTCTGGCCTATCTGAACAAATGTCTTTATGGTTTGTCAGTATCTCAAACGACTTTACCTTGCCGCTCCTTACCTTTATCAGTGCCGGAATCGTTAATATCTTTGTGCCTTCTGGAGGAGGACAATGGGTTGTCCAAGCTCCTATCATGATTCCCGCAGCCCTTGAACTTGGCGTAGATACCGCAAAAACAGCTATGGCCGTAGCCTGGGGAGACGCGTGGACGAATATGATTCAGCCGTTCTGGGCATTACCGCTTCTAGCAATCGCTGGATTGAAGGTTAAAGATATTATGAGTTTTTGTGTAATCATTCTACTATGGAGCTTTATTCCTATATCTATTGGATTATTATTTTTGTAAAATCCAAAGGCTTCTGGATTAAATTTGATTCGAAGCCTTTGTTTTCATTTAACTCTTATCCATGGTTAAGTAATAACAGGAGGCATCAGTTTAACTATAGCTTGCAAAACACTATTCTGATACTCGACACTACCTGCTTTATTTCCCGGGAAATTATCATTCTGATACTACCTTTTTCTTTTGTTTGACGGCATTCGATACCAATCTGTTTCCGTAACTCCTCCAAACCTTCCTCAGCTCCTCGTGCCAGAATTTATTCTTGTAGTTTAAGTACCCTACTTTATTAAATGGTTCATATAACTTATAAAACTCTTAATGCAAGAACGAATCCATCAAGGAAGTTAGGTATATCACATCTATATCGTTAAAACATTCTTACTTATCAAGAGAGGAAATACACCCTTTTCCTGCGAGGTGCATAGTCTAGAGTGTAGAACGCCGGTATGTATGAGGCGAAGCGAGGGGGCTCTGTACCGTGGAATTAACACTTTCCCATTGGTTATATGGTTGATTTACGTTATTAATTATTATTACTATGATATGTCGTAAAGGCGTTGTGCTGCCTACTTTACTAGGTACATTCTTGGTGGCGTGGGTTTTCAATGGCAGCTTAATCAGCGGCTTTATGGGAATATTTAACGCGAATCTAGTCGCCGCCAAAGAGCTTTTCAACATATTCCTCATTATTACCTTTATGGTTGCCCTTTTACATTCACTTAAGGACCTCGGGGCAGACAGAAGGATGATTATGCCTGTCCAGAAAATCATGATTAATAGTCATGTATCTTTTTTTGTATTAGTTGGGGTAACCTATGTGATTTCACTTTTCTTTTGGCCGACGCCTGCTGTTCCGCTTATATGTGCTTTACTCGTTCCAGCAGCCATCAGGTCGGGTCTTCCAGCAATGGTAGCAGCTATTGCTGTAGCACTTGCCGGTCAGGGCATGGCTCTGTCTTCCGATTACGTTGTGCAAGTCGCACCAGGCTTGTCAGCCAAAGCTGCTGGAGTTAGTACAGCAACGGTAATGGATCAAGCATTGGTTCTATCGCTTATCACTGGGTTTATCGCCATCGGTCTTGCTTACTTGTGGAACAAAAAACATTTTCGCTCGAAAAGTGATCCACAAAATGAAATTGAAATTAGAGCGATGCAGGGATTGCAGGAAACCCATCAATCGACGAACAATGATATGACTAGTTGGAGCAAAGTGTTTGCTGTTCTTGTGCCGTTGTCTATGCTTGCTGTAATGATTTATATGGTATCGACGAAGCTTAGTTCAGGAAGAGTGGGGGGATTTGAAGGAGGGAACGGCGCGGCATTTATTGGAGGAGTTGCCGTAGTTCTGCTTCTGCTTTCAACAGTAGCATTCGGAAAACACCGTGCTCTCGATTATATTAGTGATCATATTACAGAAGGATTTGTATTTGCTTTTAAAGCAATGGGTCCTGTTATCCCCATTGCAGGATTCTTTTTTCTTGGAAGTCCTGATTTTGCCGGGGAAATCCTTTCCGTTTCCGCTGACAACGCTCCGGCCTTGTTATTCGATTTAGTGGAGTCTACTCAGGGGTTTCTTCCGCAAAGTGCATTCTTAGCAGCCTTTAGTATATTAATTATTGGAATCATTACGGGGCTGGATGGATCTGGTTTCTCTGGACTCCCGCTGACCGGTGCTTTGTCAGCCTCTCTGGCTAACGCTCATATCGACCCAGCCACCTTAGCAGCTATTGGCCAAATGGGATCGATTTGGACGGGTGGAGGGACGATCATTGCCTGGTCCTCTATGATTGCAATCGCAGGTTTCTGTGGGGTTTCAGTTATGGATTTAGTTAGAAAAAACTTCATCCCCGTTATGTTAGGATTAATAATTTCAACCCTTGCCGCGTTATTTATCTTTTAAAAAAATAGAAAATGACTAATACCCTAACTAGTATTATTAGTTAGGGTGTTTGTTAATGCTATTTACTGTTTTCCCCATTTTCAACAAATTTCCCGTGTTTTGGGATAGCTATGTGATCGAATTCTCTAGTAAGTTTCCCTAGATCCTCCTTCAATTCTTTGCCGGCCATCGGGAACCCGTGTCCCGTTATAGCTACGTTAGGTTTTAACGATTCAAGTTTTTCTACTGAATCCCAGGCGGCTTCCCAATTTGTCGTTAAGTATCGAGGTGGACCGCTGATTTCTTGTTCTTGTGTGAATACTTTGAATAAGTACTCCTGTTTAACTGTCACAAAAGCATCACCTGCAATTAAAATTCGATCGTTTTCCCGAAATAATGAAACATGACCTTCTGTATGTCCAGGCGTATGAATCCATCGCCATTCTGGCAAGTGGGGGATGGTGCCATCTTCAGGCAATGGTGCAATACGATCTCCCAAGTTAATACCCTCATTTGGGAACATCCGCGACATTTTTGCAACAAGACCGCCTTCTACAGTTGTGTCAGGTTCCGGATAATCTTTTCTGCCGTTTAAGTAGGGCATTTCTCGTTCATGGGCGTACACCGTAACATCCCAATATTCCGCTAGTTCCTTAGCAGCACCGACATGATCGAAATGACCATGAGTAAGGATGATAGCTTTAGGGTTATAACGTGTTCCAAAAAGCTCTCCCGCTGTTTCAATAATTTTATCAGCTGATTTCGGCATTCCAGCATCAATCAACACCCAATCGCCCGGCCGTTCCGGGTTGCCCAGGAAACATACGTTTACGACCTGAATGGGCAGGCAATGGATATCGTTTGCTACGGTCTGTTCAATTCCGCTTGCTATCGACGTTACGGGAATCAATTTATCTGCCATCGCTAACCCTCCTTTACTTTGCTTATTTTGTTCTTAATCAATAATCTTATTACACATGTTCCGCTGTTTAAGTTGTTTACTAAACGTGAATAAAACATAGGCATATCCATTTTGAAAGAAGGAAACAGCATGGCAAACGTTTTGATCAATCATATCCCTTCTACAGCCTTACATTTGGTCATGGGGTCACTGATTATGTACATATTTTTCGGTA
This sequence comes from Halobacillus hunanensis, assembly GCF_900166655.1. Lineage (GTDB taxonomy): Bacteria > Bacillota > Bacilli > Bacillales > Halobacillaceae > Halobacillus_A > Halobacillus_A hunanensis. The sequence goes on from NZ_FVZB01000006.1 coordinate 363,988, forward strand.
AAAAAAGCTTTCTGCATGAACGAGTAAAAATCATCAGCCTGGGGGTTATCGTACTCGTACCAGACCTACCAAAATTGGCAGGTGGCAACCTGGCTCACTGTCACTAAACCTGAACCATTAAGAATTACCAAAAACCCCCACCTCAGGTCATCCAAATATTGGATGACCTGAGGTGGGGGTTTTTGGTATTAATGGATCGTATAAACTGGATAGGAACGGTTCAAAATATGTATTCAGGTCCCATGTTCCGGAGGCATATCCATGACTAAGACTAATGGTTCGGAAAGTACTAAGAAACTTCAATGGTGGCAGCTCTCTCTTATTGGAGTAGGCTGCATCATCGGCACTGGGTTTTTCCTTGGTTCATCTTTAGCGATTCGAAATGCCGGTCCAGCTGTCCTGGTTGCATTCATTCTAGCTGCCATCGGTACGTATATCGTCTTTCAAGCACTCGCAAAACTTACAGCCGCACACCCAGAAAAAGGTTCGTTCCGGTCTTATGCAAAAAAAGCCTTTGGCAGGTGGGCTGGTTTTAGTAATGGCTGGGTGTACTGGTCGTCAGAATTATTGATAATGGGCAGTCAGTTAACAGCTCTCGCTATATTTTCTCAATACTGGTTTCCGAACCTGCCTCTCTGGCTGTTGTCAACCATATTTGGAGTACTAGGGATAGGGGTAATATGTACAGGTGTAGCTGGATTCGAACGTGTTGAAAACATTTTTGCCGTCATAAAGACAGCTGCCATTTTCATGTTCATCATCATTGCAATTCTGCCACTGACCGGGCTCCTATCCGAAAGCCGTCCGGAACAGTCGCTCCATTTAGGATATACAGAGTTATTTCCAGAAGGTTTAACCGGAGTTTGGACGGCTTTACTTTTTGCCTTTTACGCGTTTGGTGGTATTGAAGTAATGGGGATTATGGCAAACGAATTGAAGGACCCTAAAGATGCTTCAAAGTCAGGCAGAATAATGCTCTTTCTTCTCGGGATCATTTACGTCGTTTCTTTAGGACTAGCTTTATTTCTAATTCCATGGGAGCAGTTCAATCCGGATGAGAGTCCTTTTATTACCGCCTTAATTCCTTTTCATTTATCGTTTGCTCCTCACGTATTCAATGGAGCCCTGATTATTGCAGGATTTTCTACGATGGTGGCTTCTTTATATGCAATCACATCGATCCTTGCCACTTTGTCTGAAGACGGTGATGCTCCAGCTTATTTTGCTGTCAAAGGTAAACGTGACGTTCCTATTCATGCCTTGTTTCTCACGATATCCGGACTTGGTGCCTCAATCCTGGTTGCCCTGCTCCTGCCTGAGAAGGTTTTTGAATATTTGACGACAGCTGCCGGTTTAATGCTTCTCTACAACTGGCTGTTCATCTTATTTTCCTATAAAAAGTTGATGAATTTAACTAAGGTGGAGCGTGTAACGCGTGGTGCGGGAATCCTTTTAATCGCAGCTGCAGTCAGTGGAACATTTTTCGATTCCGTCAGTCGTATAGGATTTTTCATCAGCCTGATGTTTTTAGTAGTCATAAGTACGATTACGTTTATGATGAGGAAAAAATGGCGTCATCAGCAGTAGCTTGTACTAGAATTGGAGCAGCAATTTAACCGCCTGATAGCCAAAGTAACCAGCAAAGCCAAACATGCAGAAGCCTGACAAGATAGATATACCTTTTAAAGCACGGGTGGTAAGAAACTTTCTAAACCCGCTGGAAACAAAGGCCATGGTAATATCCCACAACATCAAACCAATGATAATAGCTGCCCCGTACAAAATTAGATGAAGCTGATCATATTGGGTAATCGTATTGGCTAATACAGATCCATAGATCCCAAGCCAAAACAATATGGACAGCGGATTAGTAACCGAGATGAGAAATCCGGTTGCAAATGTTCTCTTTAAAGGATCCTTATTCCCTTTTTGACGTACTTCAAGTTTCTGTGAGCTAGTAATACTTTCAACCCCTGTGTAGATGAGGACGAAGGCACCAAAAGACCATAGAAATGTTTTCATAAACGGCATGTCCAGAAAGTGAATGACCCCAAAGAAAACGGCTAAGATATACAGCAATTCGCCAACAATTGATCCTAACCCGATTACCCATGAGTGGAAAAAACCATTCTTAATGCCCTGATCTATTTGCGCTGCATTGATCGGACCAATTGGCGCTGCCAGGGATAATCCTAGAAAAATATAACTAAGGAATACTACCAATCCTTTCACTCCTCTAAAATGTGACTAGCTTGTACCAAATGTATTCGGCAATCAGTCATTGTATTACTATGGAGTGAAGGGTTTAAAACACAGCAAAAAACACATTGTGCCACCACAATGTGTTCTCATCCTTATCGGTTATTCGCCTGGTTCGTTTCTTCTATCAGTCTCAATAGATCTTTAGCCTTTTGAATTTGTTGTGCATGTTCCTGCGTGTTCATTGATGGATCGCGGTTTGCTTTGGCAAGTTCTTCTTCCGCTAATTTCACATGCTCTTGAGCTTCAACGAACCCGGCACGGTCTTCCTGCGCTCGTTCAACTGCACGCTGTGCATTATTCAATTGATTAGTCAGATGATTCATGTCCATAGTGATCCCTCCTGTCTACTCTTTAATTTTGTTTGATTAGCCAATTTTATTCATATAAATGAATTTCATCATTCTCAACTTTTGCACGGCAAGGGGCTTGGCAAGTAAAAAGGAAGCACATCTCACGTCTAGGCAATCGACTCATATTAATCAGCCTTTTGTTTAAACTTGAGCATATCTTCGGGTTCATAGGACGATCTGGTTGCGGCATAGCCATTAACTAAGGGAGGGGATCGATCTGGTTTATGTTCAAGTGGAGGCAAAACAAATTGTGGAGTCCTTTTATGATTACGGATACACGAACCGAGAGACTTTGAGGATAAGAAGGTTTTATGATTATTTTGGTTATGTTGAAGGATGTCCGTTGGTCGAAGAAATAGCTGACAGTCAATATCGTCTCATTACCTGTAAAGAGAATTTCGACTTTTACCGAGAACATGACATTGAAGAGCCATTCCTATGCATATGTAAAACTTTCTCTAACGATAATGAACGTTACTTGGAAGTTTTAAAACATTTAGTGGATAGCAAAGCGAATTCCTTATTTAATGATAAATACCACATTGTTGATAAGCTCCTGTTGAACCACTACACCCTCTCCGAAATCTCTAAACACATCCAAATCCCTGTCAGTGAATTACTCAAATTTAACTACCGCGAAGACAAATATAAACCTTATCTTGAATTAGCTCGGCGAAGAAGGGTTAAGACCTGTATGGACGATGCCGTGACGTTTCTTAAAAGAAGGCACTATTTTAAAGGGAATGCAGAATTGTACCTTTTACAGTTGGTGCTGGGAAAAGCCGATTTGCCACGCCCTATTACTTACCAAACTTGGATGATTGCTAAAGATATACTTGAAGAGATCTGTGAAACTTTTGATCAGCTTCATTGGGAAAATCAATGTAAAATGATCTTTAAAATTTGTTCAAATGGTAAGAATCAACTCACTTCTTTTTATAAGAAAGAGGGGGAGGAATTAGTTGAAAGGCAGAACCGCAGCAGAAGTCAACTACCCATGATCACAATACAATCACGCGGTCGCCAAAAAAATGCTCGTCTCCCACGTATTTATACGTAGGAAAACGAGCATTATCGTTAAGCAGATCGAGCACGTCTTCTTCTTCTTCTTCGATTAATCAGAAATTCGAAAGCACCTGTCCCGATCAATACCCCACATACAATCAATACGAGACCAATAATATGACTGATCCTAATCGATTCATTTAGGAACAGTGCCGCTCCAACCAATGCAAAAAATGTATTAAAGTTGATAAATATAGCTGATTCAGATGGCCCGACTTGTTTGATAGCAAAGTTATATACCATGTGACCAAATGCTGTACAAATAAGGGCGCTAAACAAGAAAATTAAGATTAACTTGCCATCCACAAGCTTAAAAATTTGTGCTGGATTCGATTCCACAAACATACTCGTGATAAAAATAAAAACCGACCCGATCACCATCATATATCCTGTTAGCAAACGAGGATCAAGATCCGGGTTCAATTTACTAATCAAAATAAAACTGAATGCCTGGACGGCTATAGAAATAAACACCATAACATCACCGATCGACACAGCCGTCATCCCGCCAGCGCCAGTCAAAGTGGTGACCATCACTCCAACAAAACCAAGTGCGAAACCAAAACTCTTGAAATACGTCACTTTTTTACTCAACAACAATGTCGACAAAACCATCGTGAGCAATGGTCCCATTCCAACAATCAATCCTGCATTAACCCCAGAGGTGTACAGAAGTCCAAGGGCCATGAAACTGTGGTGGGCAATCACATTAAAGATCGAAATATAAAAAATGATCCAAGCTTCCTTTTTTGTTGGCAGCCGAAGAATTCCCATGAATGCCAGAACGATTAACACAGCAATCCCTGCCGTGAAAATTCTGAACGCGGTTAGAAGAATGGGGTCAACAGCTGATACAAGTACTTTGATAGCAGAGACGTTGAATCCCCATAACATCATGACGAGCATGAGCAAAAAGTAGATTTTTCTCAAATTTATCACCAAAATTCTATAACGTTAAAGAGTATATTCCTCCACTATACCACTTGTAGTGAAAGTTGTGGGAATAAATTGCACCAGCTTCTTCAAAAGAACTATTAAAAAAAGAGCCCTCCCCAAAAAAGGAGGGCCCTCTTCAAGTTCAATCGAATCAATCACTTGTTCCCTACAATCTGATAGACCGAGGCTCCAATTAATTCCCCAATTTCCTGAAGACGTTCTTCACTAACATGTTCCAGGACATCTTGAGGAGTATGATAGTATGGTTCAAGATCTGCAGTCCCTGGTTCACGCCGGATAAAGTTTACAGATGGGATTCCTCCTTCATAGAAGGATACATGATCTGAAGCACCGCGCTTGTAAAGGGTTAAAGGTGAAGGAGTATCTAGTCGCTGAGCAGCGGCAACAGCGGTTTCCGATACAATATTGGATTGACCGTCAAGCGTGTTCATATAGATAGAAGTGGCCTGATCCCAATCAGTGCCTACCATATCGAGGTTAAAGTTACCAGTGCTCCTCTTCACTTCGTCCTCCGACAGTTCGCTCACATAATGCTTAGACCCTACAAGTCCGATCTCCTCGGCACCAAAAAACACAAAACGAAGCTCTTTATCCAATGGGTAACTTTTTAAAATCCGCGCAAGTTCAAGAACAACGCTTGTCCCAGATGCATTGTCATTAGCCCCCGGTGCATACTGAACACTATCATAATGGGCGGTAACATGAAGGATATCCGGATCTTCTACATGTTTCGGCGTACGTGTTGCGATAATATTTTGGGATGTACTGTTTTCAAATCGTTCAATCGTCAAAGTAACCTCTGAATTGGATGGTAAAACGTCATTAAGCAGGGCTTCACCACTTACTTTTGTAATCCCTGCAACAGGTACAGATGCTTCATAATCTCCGAGTGACATGTTAAGCGGAGCAGATCCTTTCTGATTATTATAAATAATCACACCAACAGCCCCAGCCTCCGTTGCATTTTTAATCTTATTTGCAAAAGTCAGTTCCCCGCGTGAAATGAGAGCGATTTTACCTTCCACTTCCGATGTGAAATCTTCTGGAAACCCTAGTTCCGCATCATACAAACTCCCCGATAACCCTGCTTCATCAGTTGAAGCAGATCCGGCGGGAATATTGACACGCACCTCATTTCCATTAGCTTCAAGTGTTCCCATTAGGCGGTCAGGAATAGAAAACTCTTGAACCTCTATATCAAAGCCATAGGAGGTTAATAGATTTTTAATATATGAGGCCGCCTTTTCCTCCTCTTCCGTACCTGCTACACGTGGTCCAAGCTGTTCGCTTAAGAATTGAATATGCCGCATCGAGCGTTCTGCCTTGAATCTTTTAATCACCTTTTGATCAAAGGCGTGTTTGTACTCAGTGGCCTCGGCCTGTACTGTAGATGTTCCGAAAGTCGGTGAATATGCAAAACTGCTGGCAAGCAGCACCGCAGACAAAACAACGGCTGCACTCTTATTTTTCCTCAACAATATCACTCCTTGATAGAATTATTATATGTAAGCCTAATAGTTTCCCTGCTATATTATCGTTTAGATACCCATTTTCAAAATTCCTTCTCAATTGGTAAAAACAGGAGGTATGACATATCCCTTTTAAAACCATGTAGTAATTAATCCCCACTACGTTCAAGCACATAAAAAAAGTGAAATACTTATTGAAAGATAAGCATTCCACTTCATTTATACAAGCACTGATAGATGTTAAATCGATTTAACCTTTTTGTTTGCATGACCAGTCTCTGAACTCCTATACAAAAACCTGGTTACTTTTTGGAAGGAGAGCTGGAAAATCGGGCTTTGAATGAATGTATAGATAAACGTAAAAACGAAAACAGGGCCCCCTAATAAAAGTCCCACAATTAATACCATACTCTCTACTGCTATTCTCGTTTTACTAATGGAATAACCGAGTTTATCAGATAACGAAAGCATAAATCCGTCTCGTGGGCCCGCGCCAAAGCCGGCAGCAGAATACATTCCTCCGCCAATCCCCATTAATATGATCCCTGTAAGTAAAACGACCACATCCATTACACCAGAAGAGGAAACAGGGAAGATATCAATAAAAAGAAACAGATCAATCATCGGCCCCACTGCAATGGCATTAATTAATGTTCCAACCCTAATATATTGTCGGTCAACTATTAATGATACAAGTACTAGTGATAAACCAACTAGTAGATTCCACATGCCTATAGTTAAGCCAAACTTTTCAAAAAACGCTATATTCAACACATCCCAAGGGTGAATACCGAGGTACTGCACTTGAATCGCTACCGAAATTCCGTAACTAAATAAAATAAGGCCCAGTGCAAAGAAAAGTAATTTTAACCTCATAAACTTCGCCTCTTTCAAATGTAAAGTCTATTCATCTTATCTTATAATCAGAAAATTGGAAATGGAAATGAACTTTTATGCTTTCTATTTCTTAGAAAAATGAGAAGTGTAAGTGAGTGCAAAACCAGTAGTTTTCGCAATGTACTTAATTGAATTTTCAGTAATTTTAATGGACGACTTTTTCACATTAATGCGTAAAATTAAGAATCTGCTAGCATTTCAAATCATGTGCTGGATGAAAACGCTTAAACGCAAAATGTTATCGCTTTTATAAGATTTGATGTTCTATTTTATTTATTTAATAATCAGAATAATCTTTATATTGTTAGGAGTGATGACTATTAGTGTTACAGTCACAAATGAAAAGGAAGTATATTCAGTAACTGGAAATGAAGTGCTAGGCTCACATCCATTGTTGTCCCAAAAGGAGGTAGATCATGCGATTCACAAAGCAGATCAGGCTCAAAACAACTGGGCGGAAACGGAAGTTTATAAACGAGCAGATATTCTGCATGATTGGGCAGACCGTTTAGCCAATAGAAAGGAACAAATCGGTGAAATGATCTCTAAAGAAGTAGGAAAAAACCGTTCTTCCGCAGTAAAAGAGGTCGTCCGAACAGCAGATCTAATCCGTTACACAGCTGAAGAAGGCTGTAGAATCCATGGGGACATGCTGCGAGGGGATTCCTTCCGTGGCGGAAGCTCTAAAAAAATGGCTATAGTTGAACGCGAACCTCTTGGTATCGTATTGGCAATTTCTCCATTTAACTATCCTGTAAACTTAGCAGCCTCAAAAATTGCCCCAGCTTTGATGGCCGGAAATGGCGTCATTTTCAAGCCTGCTTCACAAGGTACTTTAAGTGGCCAACTAATGATTGAAGCTTTACTTGAAACAGAAATACACCATGACCTCGTCCAATGTATCACAGGAAAAGGCTCTGAGATTGGCGATTTCCTTGTTACTCACCCACAGGTCAGTATGATTACGTTCACCGGAAGTACTGCTACAGGCCAATCCATTTCTAAAAAAGCAAAAATGATTCCTGTGGTTCTCGAATTAGGAGGTAAAGACCCAGCCATTGTTCTCGATGATGCCGATCTTGACTTGGCTGCAGATCAAATTGTCAGCGGGGCCTTTTCCTACTCGGGACAGCGATGTACTGCTATCAAGCGAGTATTAGTCGGTGAGAAAGCAGCCGATAAACTTACAGAAAAAATCAAACAAAAAGTTGAAGGATTAACAGTTGGAAATCCGGAAGACGACGCTGCCGTTACACCATTAATTGATAATCATGCGGCTGATTTTGTACAAGACTTAATCGATGATGCCTTACAAAATGGAGCAGAACTTGTTACAGGCAATAAACGAGCAGACAATTTAATTTATCCTACATTGCTCGATCACGTACACCCACACATGAAAGTTGCTTTGGAAGAACCTTTTGGTCCCGTTCTCCCAATTATTCGTGTACAGGATGAGGTTGATCTTGTTTCTATCGCCAATGAATCAGATTATGGTCTTCAAGCCAGTGTTTTTACAGCTGATGTTCAGAAGGCCATGGACATCGGAACAAAACTTAACGTTGGTTCCATCCAATATAATGCAAAAACGGAACGGGGGCCCGATCATTTCCCCTTCATCGGTGCGAAAAACTCCGGCCTCGGCTCACAAGGGATCCGCCGCAGCATCGAATCCATGACACGAGACAAACTATTCGTACTAAATATGTAACCCATAAAGTACCACCTCAGGTCATCCAAAATTTGGATGACCTGAGGTGGTAAAAAAATCCATACTATTGCTTCTCCACTAATGCGTCGGCAACTTCGATCGCCAGCCGCTCAGCGGATAAAGGACCGGCGAATGTTCCCATATCACCGGGAAGTTTATACGTGCGATCATCTTGTACAAATTCGAGGTTCGTCCATGCCGGGTTATCAGCAAATTGGTTTGTAAAGATATTATCATCTTGTTGTACAAGATAGAAGAAATGGCTGTTTTGATAATTTTGCAGTGCTTCAACAGAAGTCGAAATGAATCCATAAATCTCCGGCTGTTTAGTTTCGACCGCATTCGCCACTCCCATTTGTTCCAGCACACCAGCTACAACAGAATTATCTGTAAACAACCTCATAATCGGGGAGTTCTGTGAAGTGAAGGCCTGGGTGACTACGGCTTCGATGTCAGATAATCCAGCTTCTTCTATCCGTTTCCCCTGATCTTTAAATGTTTGCTCCAACTCCTGCTTCACTTCCTCAGCCTTTTCCTGTTTATCAAATATTTTGGCCACAGCATCAAATTCATTCAACATATGCTGATACTGGTCGTCCACTCCTTCTTCTGAATAAGGAGCAAACAATACAGTTGGAGCTATCGATTCAAGTTCTTCTATAATGGTTTCATGGCGGTATTTAGCTCCAATGATAAGGTCAGGCTTTAATCGAGCAATCGCCTCTAAATTCGGTTCTGCACGTGTCCCCACATCCTCTGTAGATTCAGAGAGCGGTTCACCTACATTGATCCATTTATTATAACCTTCAACATCTGATACACCGACAGGTTCAATCCCTAATGGCAGCATATGCTCTACATAAGTCCATTCCAGAACTACAACCCTTTGCGGAACACCTTGTATTGATTTCTCTCCCATCCCTGTATCAACCGTAACAGAACGCTCAGACTCACTTTCCGCTGAGCTGTCTTTCGCTTCTTGATCGCTTTTATTACAAGCTGCCAGTATAGCTAGTATAAGTATTACAATAAGCAGACCAAGTTTTTTCATCATTTATCATCCACTCCATTAACTTATTTCAATCGGATCTAAAAACATTATGTATAATTTCGATCACAATTGATAAGGATTATCATTATCAATTGTGATCATATCCCTATTCTGGCTGTTTGTCAACTTATTAAAAAGTCTCTAACTATGAACAATAAAGTTCTTAGTTAGAGACTTACAACTAAAGTGCTTTTACTAAGCCGCCATCGATCACAAGAGATTGTCCAGTCAAATATGTGTTCCCGCCGGAGGCTAGAAAAACAACCGCTTTCGCAAACTCCTCAGGTTCCCCATAACGTCCCATCGGTATCGACTGCTCTGCTTTTCCTCTGATCTCCTCGGGCTTTACACCCAATTTCTCGGCATTCTTCTCATCAAGTGAAGCTACCCGGTCCGTGGCAATCCTGCCCGGCCCTACTGTATTAATCAAAATATTATCTGCTGCCAGCTCCTGGGACAAACTTTTCGATAACCCGACAACCCCCGCTCGGAATGTATTCGATAGGATCAGATTATCCAGTGTCTGTTTAATAGAAGAAGAAGCAATATTGATGATTCTGCCGCTTTGTTGCTTTTTCATAGAAGGAAGTACTTCTCGAATCGTTCGGATAAAACTTAATAAGTTTAATTCAAATGCACGACTCCAGTCTTGATCCTCAAAGTCATTGAAAGTTCCGGCTGGCGGACCTCCCGCATTATTAATTAACACATCAATTGTTCCATTGTATTCAACAGCTGTTTGTGCTAAACGTTTAATTTGATCAGGATTCGTTACATCACATACTATGTAATCAACGTGCGGGTTTCCGCTAATTTCCTTAATCTCTGTTTGCGCCTTTTGCAGCTCGTCCTCACTTCTGCTTGAGAGTAAGACACTTGCTCCTTCCTTTGCAAACTCTAAGGCAGTGGCTTTCCCCAGCCCTTTACTTGCCGCGGTAATGACAACTGATTTCCCCTCTAAGTTAAGATCCAAGCCCATCCATCCCTTCCCTAATAGATTTCATGTATAGCAACTTTCCACAGTTATATTATACATCCAAGTGATAGAATCTTCAGTCATTGAAGATCCATTTAGTACTACTTTTCGAAAAATTTCTCATTATAATGTGTCCTGAAGTGAGCCTTGAACTCTTCGGCTCACTTCAGGACAGGTATCATTCTCTTCTCTCATTAATCCGTACTTCCTCTGAATTCTCAATCCGAATATCTCGGTTTATCGTCCGGTTCACGCTAATGATTCCTGACAAATTCAGATTTCCCTGGGTTTCACTAGTACCTCCATTTCCAGAAGGTCGCACCATCCAATCAAAAAGACTCTGTAATTCTGTCAGCAATTCATCTAACAGGATAGGGAACGTGGGTGAAGGTTCAGGCTGCCGTGTTTGTTCTAACGGAATGGTAACCCTGACTGTCTCATCACTTTCTAAATTAACAGATGTCGCTTTCGATACGTAATTAGAGGCAGAAGCTATCAAAATAAATTCCCCAGGAGCTAAATTGGTAAAAACAAATTCACCTTGTTTGGATGTGGTAACGATTTCGATAACACGACCCCGAGTAGTTTTCAACGTAACGGTTCCCTCAAAAACAGGCTCCATAGTAATTTCATTTATGACCCTGCCAATAATCGTACCTGGTTGGCTAATCACTGCTAAAGTAAAGTTTGCCGTTTCTTCTTCGCCAGGTATTAACAGAATAGTGCTGGTTTCGGGTAAATAACCCGTGGCAGAAGCCGTGGCCATAAAGGTCCCTGAAGGCAGATTCCCTATTATATAGAAACCATTTTCATCCGTTACTCCCCGACCAATGATATTACCAGGCTCATCAAATACGGTTACAGAGCCATTTGAAATTGGAATCCCCTCATTACTAAGAATTTGCCCGTTAAGACGAGCAGGATTACGAGGCAGCTGAAAATCAACGGTCACTTCTGAATTCGCTGCAATAGTAACAGTTTGTGATCCTGACGCAAAGCCGAAAGCAGATGCCCTTACTGTATAATCTCCTGGGATGATTCCTCTAATATTATAGGTTCCATCAACTTCTGTAACTGTCGTGACTACAGGACGTGTCTGCTGGTCAAATAAGACGACAACAGCTCCTGCAATCGGGTTTCCATTTACCTCCTCTGTCACTGTACCATTTATACTGCCTGGGTTAGCCGTTAAGGTGAAATTAATGGTGACAGTTTCTCCTGCTTCAACTGAAAAAGATTCCACTTCATTCGCAAATGAAGGGTTGAAGGCAGTGATGCTGTACGAACCAGCTCGCAAGCCTTGGATGCGATATCGCCCTTCCGCATCTGTTGTAGTTCTGGCAATCACGGCACCATTTGCATCAATAACTCGGATCAGAGTATCTGGAACTGGTACACTGTCTTCATTTGCCACTACTCGCCCGAGAGCTGTAGCAGGATTAGGGAACAAAGCAAAATTTTGTTCAGTTGTTTCATTACTTACAGCCTGAGCACTGGCCGCTTCCGATCCGAACCCTGGCGCACTCACTATAATGGTATAAACCCCTGGGCGCAGACCACTAACAAGGTATCTCCCATCTGCATCCGTTTCAACAGAAGCAACAATCGGCCCAGATGGACTTAATTGCCTCACTTGAACAAGTGCGTTTGGTACCAGCTCTCCTGTTTGTGCATTCGTTACTGTTCCTGCAAAACTTCCAAGCAAAAATGCAACGGTAAAATCAATTGTCTCCCTTTCACCTGGGACTAATGAGATCGTCTTCGTTTCGGTTGTAAACCCAGGGGCTGAAGCTACAACTATGAAAGTTCCAGCCGGTAAATTCCCAATAAAATACTCACCGTTGAGATCAGTGACACCTCTTCCGACAATATCACCGCTCGCCATAGACGTAACCAACGAGGCAATCTGTCCGTCCTGGGAAACAACCGTGATGGATGCATTTCTAATCGGCGTTCCCTCTTCTGTCCTCACTATTCCAGTGATTTGAGCTGGGTTCCTAGCAAGCTGAAAATTCGCAGTGGTTGTTAAATTCGAACGAATCGAAGCGGTTTGAGTACTTGCGGCAAATCCAAAAGCTGCTGCTTTAACTGTATATGAGCCAGGAGCCAGGCCACTCACTTCATATATTCCATTTACGTCTGTAGTTGTGGATAACAGTGGTTCATTGGACAGATCATAAATCACGACATCCGCTTGAGCTATCGGATCTCCACTTATTTCATCCAGCACTGTACCGGTAAGGGTTCCTGGATTTCCTTCCAGTACAAAATCTACTGTCTGAATAAGACCAGGACTTAGTGTAACCTCCCTTGACTCACTTTGGAATTCAGGATTAAAGGCAACCACTTGGTAAGTCCCGGGATCAAGACTATCTACAGTGTATAAACCACTTTCATCTGTTTGGACTGTATCTACTACTGTCCCGCCTGCATTAATAACTTGGATCACAGTATTTGGAATAGGGTCACCTGTATTAACACTGGTTACAGAACCTTCAATACCTGCCCGGGTAGGGAACAGTATGAAATCCTGAATTGTGGTTTCTCCTCCTGCGACTTGTTGACTTGCATCTGCTGCACCAAATCCTTCTTTGCTAACTACAACCGTATAAACACTCGGAGTTAATCCAGATACCGTATAGCGGCCATTTTCGTCTGTGGTAGTTTCAAAAACGATAGTACCCGCTGGACCAAACTGCCTGACTTCAATAGTCGCATTTGGAACAGGGTCACCCGTTAAACCGTTCGTCACTAGTCCGGCCAGGTTTCCTAAACTTCGTCTTAATACAAAATCGATCCTTTGTTCTTCTCCAGGAGATAATGTTGTCGTAATACTTTCCGATATATACCCTGGTTCAGCAGCTGTAACTGTAATAGTTCTGGGTCCAGATGGTAAATTTCCAATGACATAATTCCCATTTGGCCCTGTTAAACCTCTCCCGACGATATTTCCATCAGCATCGAACACGGAAATACCTGCATCTATTAAAGGGATACCTTGTTCATTTGTAACGGTACCAAAGATTTGCGCTGGGTTCCTCTCCAGGGCGAAGTTGGCCTCACTTGTGCTGCCAGCTAAAACAATGACTTGCTGAGCACTAGTTGCATACCGAAGAGCGGAGGCGCGAACTGTATATGTCCCTGGTTCAAGACCAAAAATGGTATAATCCCCAGTTTCATTAGTGATCACAGTAGCAATCGGTCGATCCTCATGTTCTGATGCAATCACTACGGATCCAGTAAGCGCTTCACCTGTGATAGCATTAGTTACCCTGCCAACGATTGTGCCAGGATTCCCTTCAAGAACAAAATTAACAACAGCTGTTTCACCAGGATCAACGGTAAATTCTCTTAGTTGACTTTCATAATTTGGATTTAAGGCAATGATGCTATATGAGCCTGCATCAAACTGACTGATCAGGTAAGATCCATCAATATCCGTTTGTACTTCTTTAACAGGTGCGCCGACACCATTAACTAAGCGAATCAACGTATCTGATAGAGGATCCCCTTCACTAGAAGTAACTCTTCCCTGAACATTTGAGGAACCAGGAAACAAGATTAATTCTTGAAGCGTTGTCTGATTACTGTTTACCTCATCGCTTGCTTCCGCCGTACCAAAACCTTCACGGGTTGCCACAACCGTATAAATTCCTGGGGGAAGACTGTTTACAACATAATTTCCTGATTGATCTGTAATCGCCGTAGCAATGACTGGTCCTGCTGGGCCCAGTGTACGAACTTCGATCAGAGCGTTGACAACAGCTTCTCCTGTAATCCCATTCGAAACAACTCCGGACAACCTTCCTGGGTCAGGTTCCAGGAAGAAATCGTCAACAACAATTTCGTTAGGATCCAGATCCGCACTAGCTATTTGTGTTGAAAAATTAGGTGCCGCTGCTGTCACTTGATACAATCCAGGGGATAAAGTGAACAACGCGTAGTTCCCGCTTGATTCCGTCAACACGGTGGCGACAACAGCACTGGTGAAATCAGTAACTGTAACTGTGGCCCCCGCAATCGGGTTTCCGGTTCTTTGGTTCACAACCATCCCTTGTAACGTTCCAGGATTTACGGTAGGCGACAATGTTGTCAAAGATACTTCTCCAGCTTCAATAATAACTGCTTTGGAATCACCACCAAAACCTATTCTAGAAGCTGTAATATTCAAAGTACCCGGGGGAAGATTGGAGATCACAAAATTTCCGCTTTGATCAGTTGTTTCAGTAGCTAAAGTGTTTCCATTGAGGTCCTTTGCCGTAACAAGTGCACCCTCGATCCCCATGTTAGTGGAGGTGTTGACTACAGTGCCCGAAACACTTCCCACACCTCGTTGAAGCTGAACCGTAGCATTGGTCACTTCACCTGCTGTTACAAGAGCCGGAACAACAGCTGCCTGAAAGCCTTGCGCTGTTACATTGAGTACATATCGTCCTGACTGAAGGAAGGATAAAGTGAAAGCCCCGTTTGAATCTGCCAGAATGGTTTGTAAAACAGCTCCATTTTCATCGACTAGACGGATGGCTATATTCTGTCCGATTATCAAATTACCTTCTTCATCCACAACAGTTCCACTAATTGTTCCAAACAAAGCACTCAATCCTAAATTAGCTATGGTAACTTCGCCACTGGTGATTATCGCTCCGACCGAACTAGATGAAAACCCTGCTTTTCCTGCTATTACAGTATAGGAACCCTCTGACAACCCCGTCACCACATACTGACCATCCGAATCAGTCACTACAGTCCTTAATGTAGTACCAATTGCATTAAGCACATTCACGGTGACACCTTCTAACGGGTCGTTATCTTGCAGGCTAGTAATCAGACCGCTAATGCTCCCTGGATTTGGTGTTAGCATGAAGTTCACATCATTCACTGCTTCCCCGCGTGTAAGTGTAATCCCGCCTATCACATTAGCGTACCCAGTGGCTGTGACGAGTATAGAAAAAGTTCCCGCCGTCAAGTTTGAAATTTGGTAGATTCCATTCACATCTGTTGCCGCGCTTCCAAGTACTACATTATTCGTGTTTATGACTTTTACATTAGCAGTTGTAACAGGGTTTCCATCAAAGTCTGTTACTCTTCCACTGATCAATGCCGGGTTCGGAACTAAAGCTATATTTGTCGTTGAAACCTGGTTGGATTCTACTGTGCTTCCCTGGGAATTGCGTGCATAATCTGTTGCCGATGCAGCCACTGTGTACGTCCCCGGCGCCAATCCACTTATTAGGAAGTTGCCAAGGTGATCTGTAACCGCTCGAGCAATCGGATCAATTTCAGAAGCTCCAAATACAAGAACGAGCGCTCCGACTAACGGTGAATTTGTAGTAACATCGGTAACTTTCCCAGTTATCCTTCCAGGTTCTGAGTTCAAAGTAAAATCCATGACTACTACTTCATCTGGTGTAGCTGTAAACGATAATTCTCCCCGTTGGAACACAGGGTTAACGGCGACTAAACGATATTGCCCTGAACGAATTCCTGTTATCCTATAGAAACCATTTGCATCCGTCTCAACGGATTGAAGCAAAACACCAGCATCGTTGTATAGACGAACTAAGGTATCAGGCAATGGGGAGCCCGTGGAGGCTGACCTCACTGTTCCTTCGACCTCAGCAGGATTTTCTGAAAGTAACAGGTCTGTAGAAACCGTCTGATTAGCAGGTACATTTACCGAAGCTTCACCGGCCCCAAAAGAGTCAGCGGTCGCAATTACGGTGTAGACATTAGGTGCCAAATTAGGGATGACATAAATCCCTTGCGCATCTGATAACGTCGTAGCAATGATCGGACCAGAAGGAGATAAGAAACGAGCCACTATCGTGGCGCCGCCAATTGGTTGGCCAGTTTGTTGATTTATAATCGTGCCCTGGATCGTTCCAGGCTGTGGGGTGAGAGCAAAACTTAATACCGTTTGGATTCCTGACCTAATTGTAAAACTTGCTGTTTGAGTGGAAAATCCATCAGCACTTACTATCGCGCGATAACTCCCAGGGTTAAGACCTTCCACTAAAAATTGACCGAACCCGTCTGAGACCGTATTCGTGACTTGTGACCCTGTTTCAGTCGAAATAAGCACAACACTTCCAGAAACTGCATTTCCTGTCTGCAGGTCTGTAACCAGCCCAGTCAAAGAGCCTGGATTCGGAGATAGACGCAATGTTACAATCGAGGTTTCTTCAGGGTCCAGCATAACCGTTGCTGTATCAGATCCAAAATTCTCCGCAGACGTACTGACAACCAACACCCTAGGTGGTAGTCCCTCGACTGTAAATTGCCCATTCTCCCCAGTCACTTCCCTTGAAATGAAAATGCCTTCCGGGGTCGTGACTGTTACAAATGCCCCTTTAATTCCTTCTCCGTTTGTTTCGCTAAGCACACTTCCTGTAAGAGTTGCTTGGGCTGGGCTTAATCTTATAGTTACGCTCACCGTCTCAGCAGCCACAACATCTACCGGGACTGTATTCGCTGTAAATCCTGGGGCAGTCACGTTTAGTAAATACCTTCCCGGTGCCAAATCTGACACCGAAAATGTCCCGCCCGATTCCGCTAGAAAAGTTTGAAGCAATATACCTGTACCGTTAAATAATTTAACTTCAATATGATTTCCTGTCACCGAATTGCCGTCTTCATCCACTATGCTGCCCGCGATATCCCCTACCGTTCTGGAAAGGGTAAGATCCGCTGCAGAGGTTTCATCGCTGGCCACAATAACACCAACTGACGCAGTCGAGAAGTTATCAGCACTGGCAACGACTGTGTAACTTCCTGGAGCTAAGTCACGAACGAGGTAATTTCCGAACGGACTCGTCACGACAGATGTAATAAAGGCCCCGTCACTAGTTCTTATTAACACAACGCTTCCTGAGATAGGGCGACCATTTGTATCCGACACCTGACCGCTAATTCCACCAGGGTTGGGCAGAAGTTGAAAGTTTAGATCATTCACCGTTTGGCCTGCCTCCAGGGAAACACCGCTTGTTACCGAGGAAAAATTAGGGGCCGTGACAATTACACTGTACGTACCCGGTGGCAGGTTTCCAATTGAATAATCCCCATTGTTATCCGTTGTTCCTATACCAATAATAGTTTCATTGGCATCAAAAATTTTTATTGTGGCATTAGACAACGGGTTTCCAGCCTCATTTGTTACGGTTCCATTAATTATTGACGGGTTCGGGTTTAATTGAATAGCAACATCAGTTATCTGGTCGGCTAAAACGGTGGCTCCAATTGTTGAAGTCTGATAGTTCAGCGCAGCTGCCGTCAATATATACTGACCAGGTGCCAGTGAATTAAAACGAAATTGACCAGTTGGGTCAGCTGTTGTAGAAGCAATAAAAATATTATTGGAAGTATATAATTGAACACTTGCTCCGAATATCGCCGGATTAACGATTCCACTAATGGCTCCCGGATTTTCACTTAAACGAAGGATAATAGGAGTGGTGAGATTGGGCTGTACAACTGCCCCAATAACGCCCTGTTGCAATCCTTGAGCACTGGCTGTAACTGTATAATTTCCAGGCGCCAGCCCCGTAACATTATAATTACCCTGTGAGCCAGTGATAACAGTATCCACTACTAGGCCACTAGCATTGGTCACTCGGACAATCGCCCCTGGTACCCCTTCGCCTGTTACATCATTAAAAATAGACCCGGAAATCGATCCCGGGGATGGGCTTAAATCGAGGCGAACATTCTCCACCTCTCCCGGATTTAAGCTGACTGTCGCTGAATTAGTTTGGAAGTCAGATGCCATGACAACTACAATATAAGTTCCTGGTGCTAAATTATTTACAACATAGTTCCCGTCTGGATCAGTAAAGGTCACGGCTATAATTGAACCATTTATATCTGTTATTCTTATCTCTATCCCAGCACCGACGATCGGTTGGCCCGTGACACTATTAAAGATGACACCCATAATGGCAGCAGGATTTAACAAAAGAGAAAAATCGATGACAGCCGTTTGATCTGCCCCCACATTAACTCCCGTTACTTCAGTTTGGAAATTATCAGCTGTTACAGTAATGGTATAGTTATCTGGCGATAATCCTGTCACGTTATACATGCCACCATTATCGGTTACTGTTCTTGAAACGACAGTAGATCCCTGATCCCGAACCACTACCGTAGCACTGGAGATTGCCGCTCCTTCCTCACTTGTAACGGTGCCTGCGATCCCTCCAGGGTTGAGCTGTAATTGAGCATCCACTACCGTTACTTCATCAGCCACGATTAGAGCTCCTACCGAATTTGTCGCAAAAGTATCGGCACTGACTACTAACGTATAAGAGCCTGGAAGAAGGTTTGCAATGGTATAAATTCCATTCTCATCAGTTACTGTTGAGCTAACGAGCGTATTGTTTGAAAACACCTTAACAAATGCACCGGCAAGTACTGTGCCATTTGTGTCTGACACAGTCCCCGTAATTGTCCCTGATATTCTTGCTAATTCTGCATCAACTATAGTCGTTGAGTCAGATTGAATCATGGCGCCGATGATTTTTGTTCCAAATCCATCTGCGGTAAATCTTACGGAATAATTTCCTGGGGGAAGAGAATCAACAAAGTATGTTCCAGCCTCATCAGTGATGGTGGCTGCTACAGTTATGCCTTCACTGTTTAAAACACTTACTCCCGCTCCATTAATAGCATCTGTACCAGCGGCTGTTACGTTTCCGGTCAATACACCTGGGCTTTCGGCAAGTGCGGCATCAATGGTTACAGATTCACCTGCCGCTAGTGTACTTCCTATAATTTGAATTGCAAACCCCGGCGTACTGAATCTGATTCGATAGGTTCCGGGTGCCAATTGGGTAATAAAGTACAACCCTGTACCGGCCGTTGTCGTACTGACGATAACATTACCAATTTCATTTAATACTTCAACCATAACACCAGATAGAGGATTTCCGTTTTCATCTGTTACGATCCCCTGTACTGATGCTGGGTTTAATGGAAGGGAAAAGTTCGTAGTTTCTGTTTCATTGGGGGCGATATTCACACCGGTCGTTACGGATTGTAACCCTTCGGCAGATGCAGTCAGATTATAAGAACCGGGGACTAAATCTGAAAAAGTGTACTGCCCATTTCCATTCGTTATGGTTTGCTCAACCAGAGTTCCAGCTGTATTACTTAAAAAAAGCGCAGCATTTGAAACAGGAGTCCCTATTTCATCTGTGACAACACCGGAAATCTCTCCTGGTAACGGGGTTAATATGGTAATCAATCGCGTAATATCTCCTGGAATGACGCTTACTAGTTGATTGGTGGTCATATAGTCTTCTTCCATAAACGCAACTGTATAATCACCCGGGGGGACCTCTGTAAAACTGTAATCTCCATTCTCACTTGTAGTCCCGACAGCTACTACCTCACCGTCCTGTTTCAGCTGCACTGATACCCCGCCCAAAGGAAGTCCGTTCGAACCATCCAGTACCGATCCTACAATTCCTCCAGTCGCCCGAACTACAATGTCAGTACTTGCGGAGGCAGGCTGGATCTGTTTCCCTGTAAAACTGTCGATGCCATTTACCGTAGCTGTTTCCAGCGTTCTTGAACCTTCCCTAGTGAAGTACCCCGTCACACTAAATGTCAACGTTACGGAATTACCAGGAGCCACATTCCCAACGTTCCAGCTTAATGTATTTGAGGATGAGTCAAACGAAGCACTTCCCGAACTAACATTTTGAAGGGTAAAGTCAGATAGGATATCCAATCCTATGAGGTCCCTGACAAAAACAGTGGTTGCTTGACTTCTTCCAGGATTGGCGACTGTAATTCTGGCTGTGTAGGAGGCTGATTCTCCCGCTGTAACCGTGCCAGAACCTGAAACTAACGTTTTAGTTATTTCCAATTCAGCTCTTACGTTTGCTTCGACTACAGGCTCAGGTTCGGAAAAAGCATTGATAAATTGAAATCCTTCATTTGTTTGAAGCGAATCCTTGTTGAAATTATTAGCATTCGTAGAGGTGAAGGAGATCAACTGAAGCGGTGTATTTTCTGTAATGTTTAGAAAGGAAAATAACGTGCTGGCTGGAATGAAGAAATCTATAAAAAAATCCGCATTCCCACTAATATTGGATCCTGCTGGACTCACTCTGGCAATATCGAAGTTTATAATTGGCTGACTAAAATTAGGCGACCCTCGACCATTTGTTCCTTCAGCTTGATCATTCCAAGTATTAAACTGTTTACTAGTGTTTTGAATTAATTCCAATCGTCCTGTTTTCCCATTAACAGCTAATACCCATTCATAGGTTCCGGATACGCCATCCGTATTAAATAATATTCCCCACACAAAATTAGCAAAAGCCGTTCTGGCCGCATTTCTCGGTTCACCGTTCACCCTTAACCGAAAATACACATTGACTCCATCGTACGCATAATAAAAGGAAGGAAACGATGAATTTCCTACCAGATCTGTCCCTGTAGGGGATTCATCCCCGCTATTATCAAAATACGGCTGTCCGTTAAGAGAAACAGCCGAAAACTGATTATCATCTGGAAACGGCATAACGCTCACTCCTATAAAATAAAATGACTACATTATGTCTATTCACACTGTGAAGAAATGAATAGACACCTGTGGCAGGAGAATAGATATTTACACCGTTTCTTTTATCAAAATTGAAAAAACTAATAATCTTATAGGTGATGTGCGGAATTATCTAGTAAGTTATGTGTACGCCCGTACGATTGAATATAAGAAGACATATGGTAAATAGAAACTATCATAGAAAGGATGAATACAATGGCAAATCTAACAGAAAGTCAGGCTAACCTATTAAGATTAGCGAATCAATTGTCCCAAAGCCTCATGACTGGTGACAGAGATCCTGATTTTTCACTTGACCTACCGGGATTAGATTTTGATTTTAATTTGGATATAGGAGAAGACGCATCACCAGATACTCCAACACCTCCTGCAACAACGCCTGACACACTAACAGAAGTATTGCTAAGATTACGAAACGAACAAGTGGAAATTACCACTCCATTTGGTACTGTTACCGGCACACTACTGGTCGTGGAAAGCGACTATGTCGTAGTAGTGGAAGCTTCTGGCGCTCAAGTACTTGTCCGTATAGATAAAATTGAACTAGTCAGTGAATTATAAGGGAGGGATATAAATGTTTGAAGCAACCTTTACTGCTGAACTCGCCACTCATGTTGGCACAAGGGTTGAAGTAGCTACCGATAACAATTTAATTGAAGGTCTTCTCTCAACAGTTACTGAAGATTTAATTTTAGTTATTGAGGTAGATAGTGGATACGGTGATAATAATAAGCTATATATTTCTGTTGATGCGATCAATTTCGTTCGTTTACTTGCAACAGTATAAAAGAACACAGTCCAACAGGAATATATGAAGTTAGAAACACCCTGGTTTCAAAAACCAGGGTGTTTTCGTGCTGGTTGCAAAATATCAACAGCCATATTCTCAAGCAACAATTTTTTAAATAATACCCCAGTTCCCAACATATAGATGTAAAATGAATGAACAAAAAAGGAGTGTCCCAAAAATGTAAATCACTTGAGGGACACTCCTGTGATCATGAAATTGTTCGTGTTTATTCACAGCAAATCAACCAACTTGCTACAGCATTAAGGTTTCTTCCTGCTGACAGCATCACTAATTTTATTGGTGATTCTCAGGGTTTTCATCCCATCCTCCCCTGATACCGTCGGCTCTTTATCAGACTGGATACAGGTTATAAAATCCATTAATTCAACACTTAGCGGCTGAATCGTATCGTCAACTTGTATAAGTTCAGTAATCGTTACAGAACATTCACTCGTATTCTCTTTCATCATTCGAGTGATTTTGATTTCCCTATTCAGAAGATCTGCTTCAATTAGTGCATCCTCGGTAAGAATTTGAATCGTTCTTGCTTTACGTTTGGATTTGAAACTTGCCGTAAGCTGTGCTGTCACCCCTCGTGAAAATTCGGTGATCACTACAGCATGCTTTGGGGTGTCTTCCATGACTTTGCCCAACGCATGGAATTCTACTATTTTATCGTCTAGAAGCTCCTTTAGAATATACAGATCGTGAATCATTAAGTCTTTTACCACATCCACATCTTTGACCCTTTGATTGTATGGACTCATTCTGTGAAAATCGATCGCTATGATGTTCTGACTTTCTACTTCTTTTTTAAGAACTTGAATGAGTGGGTTAAACAGCTCTATGTGCCCTACCTGAAGTTTAACCCCTGTTTTTCTGGCTTTGTTAACTAAATCTTCCGCCTGATTAATCGTACTTGTAATCGGTTTTTCCATTAGCATGTGCACATTGTGTTGAATACAAGTTAACCCAATACCATAATGAAATTCAGTCGGCACAGCAATGCTGACGGCATCCACTGAGTTTAATAGGTCATTCATAGATTGAAATGGTTTAACCTGGTATTTTTCAGCCATTTGATGACATCGTTCATGATCGTTGTCGTATATCCCGACAAGCTGGCAATGATCATGCATCGACAGATAAGTTCGCACATGATTTTCTCCCATATTCCCTGTTCCAATTACACCGACCTTCATAAAAAATCTCCTCACTCTTATAAATACTAATGTATTCTATGTGCCAGCTATCGAGCGAAATAGACTGACATAACGGTTACACATAAATTTGGCGTTTGTCCTCCTGATCAACTGCTAGATTATTTACAAGAGAGGAGATAACGTACGTGATACATGTCTTGTTTATCGCAGAAGATACATCAGCCATGTTACACAAGAACTTTTACTATTTAGAACAGGAACTTGCTAAATCAGTCAACTTAACCGTATGGAGAAAGCCTGGTCATATCGACTACATTTTGAAACAAATAACTAAACGTCCGGACTTTATTCTACTGCTGCATGATGTGGACAGAAAAATGGCTCCAACGATTAAAGGGCTTTCTACCACCAACATTCCAACAGGGCTATTTGTAAATGACGTTCACCGTCTGACTAATCTTAGACGAAACTTTATAACAAAAAATAAGATTGATTATCTGTTTACGATCGTGCGAGACAAATTTACAGAGACCTATCCAGAATTCAAAAATAAAATGGAATGGTTCCCTCATTTTGTTAATACAGAAATATGTAAGGACTATGGATTAGAGAAAGAGATCAACTTGTTAATGATGGGAGCAGTCAACGACAACTTTTATCCTTTAAGGAGAGATATTGTGGAGGCGTATAAAGGAAATGAGGAGTTCGTGTATCATGACCATCCGGGCTATCGACATTTCAACAAACAAGATGAACGCCAGCATTTAATTGGAGATTCGTATGCCCGGGAAATCAACCGAGCAAAAATTTTTTTAACAACTCCCTCTATTTTAAATTACCCAGTCATAAAATATTTCGAAGTGCTAGCCTGCAGGACCCTGCTCCTTGCGCCTACCTTTAAGGAATTAGAGGACCTCGGCTTTATTCCATGGGTCCATTTTGTACCTATCGATGAAACCAACTTTGAGGAACAAGCAGCCTATTATCTAGCGAATGAAACAGAACGGGAGACCATTGCTGATCAGGGATACGATTTCATCCGTCAAAAGCATTCGCTTACAGTACGTACTAAACAGCTCGTGGACCGGTTAGAAGAAATACTTTGTAAATAAGAAGGAGGTTTTTTACGATGTCTAACATTCCTAACAGTGTACAGCTTGGCAACAACGTAGTCATTGAGGAAGACGTAATCATAGGAGAACATGTGGTGATTGGTCATAATACCATTCTGTTAAAAGGAACCCGAGTTGGTGATCATGTCACCATCGGCGGCAACTGTGTGCTTGGCATTCAACCTAGCATCAACCAGCGAATGCGTAAAATTGCAAAGATGTACACACAGCTTATCATCGAGTCCGGGACCCGAATCGGTCACGTCGCTTCCATCTACTCAGGTACTCACATTGGAAAAAATGTATTTATTGGAGATCATGCAAGTATTAGGGAGAATGTCAGAGTTGGTGAGGAATCGGTGGTGGGGAGAGCTGCGATTGTTGAACTAAATACGACTATCGGAAAGTCCTGTACCATTCAAACACTGGCTTATGTTACAGGTGATACGACGCTTGAAGATAATGTGTTTCTTGGCCCTTGCGTATCCATGTCCAATGATAAGTACATGGGGGCTCAAGATTATTCCCTGAAAGGTCCGCATATTAAAAAAGGAGCTAAAATCGGAAACAACGCTTCCCTTTTACCAGGAGTGACAGTAGGCAGCAATACTATTATCGGTGCGGGAGCTGTAGTCACGAAAGATGCGGAAGATAATATTGTGGCAGCAGGTGTTCCAGCTAAAAAAATAAAATCTTAGTCTCAAAATGAGGTGAAGTGGATGTCATCTGAATCGATTGATAATATTAAAGTGATAAAACAGGATCAGTTAGAGGCCATTGGTAAGAAAATAGGTAATGAATGATATGTCCCTATGTCATTTCTTGAAAAAGGATTCAACTTAGAAAAAGTATGGGTTGAAGCGCAGAATCATGGGGATATCATGTCGGCCACATTCATTTACTGGATGCTCTGAATTCGATCGAAAAAGATCCAAAAATGAATGAAGCATTAACAAGATGGAAGGGTTATTTAAATGGGATAACCAAGTAGCAAAGAAAAGTAAGGGATTGCCTAATGTGGGTGCAAGCTGCTCAAGAAGGGGTGGGTAATGGTGTCAAAAAGGATCTGCATGGTTGTGGCCTATCATCCGTTTCTAGATGCGAGAATTTTCAGGAAGGAAGCTAAGAGTCTACAGAAAAAGGGATACCATGTAACGATGATTGTTCCGAAAAAGAATGGATATCTATTCGATATTGATGGGACCCCATTTACAAACCGCTTTAGAAACAAAGTATTTACCCATGAGGGAATAAGAATCGTCACTTACAATTGGGAGACTTGCAGAAATCAATTAAGTAAAGTGTTGAGTGATGAAAATGCTTGGGAAAGACAGGGGTTTACCAATCAATTAACACAGCTTGCTATTCAGCAAAATGCAGACATTTACCATACACATGAGTACCTTTCTCTTTTTGCTGGAGTAGGTATAAAACGATTGATGAAGAAAAGAAAAGGCAGAGAGGTGAAGTTAATTTATGACAGCCATGAATTAACCCCCGATCCTCTGAGCCCCAAGTACACAGAGCAACATAGAAACAAGTTGAAAGAGAAGCTTCTTATTATGCTTGATGAGGTGGATTATTTGATTACCGTTTCAGATTCCATTAAATCATGGTATCTGTCTCACAAACCTAGTCTGCCTGTGGAAGTGATCTATAACTCACCCCCGCTCGCGAAAAACTATCAGCCTAAAGAATATAATTCTAATAGATTAACGGTTGGCTATGAAGGAAACATCGATGATAAAAAAGGGATGAAGGAAAAGATGACTGCTATCACAGAGATATGTTCAAAAAAGATAAACTTCCAATTTAAGATTATGGGAGGGAGCCGGCACGATAATCCCTTTGATATCCCGAAACACCTTCAGAGAAACCTATCGTTAACCGGCTGGGTTGATTACCTTGATATTCCAAAGCATATGAAAGATATTGATATTGGCTGGGTTGATTTGGAAAATGTAGAAAACTCGCTTAATTTCAATTATGCCATGCCGAATAAATTCTTTAGTTATTTGAACAATGGCATTCCTGTTCTAGTCAATAAATGCCATGATATGGAGGCTTTTATAAACAAACATCAGTGTGGGTATGTGATAGATAAAACGAACGTAACTGCTCAAGATTATGCAGATGTTTTACTGGAGCTTAGTAAAAACAAAACCACCTTGAAACAGATGAGCCGCAATGGACGCAAGGTAATGGAAAGCCTGTACTCATGGGAGAGGATGGAAGATCGGTTACGAAACGTTTATCAGCAGCTTCTTGCAAGATAAATTGCCGAACATCCCTCCTCGGCAAAAAGAAAGGAAAGATCACTATGAGAGTACTGCATATTTCTTATGGCTCCCCCATGATCGAATTGTGTAAAGCATTACGGTCAAAAGGAGTTCAGGCCACCTCTTGCCACTTTGATGAACACCCTTTTAAATTTCAACCTGATCTAAGTTTACAGCTTAATCAACATCCTAAACAGGAAAGAGAAACTAAAATCGAGAAGTTCTTACGGGAGTCACTCCCAAAGTATGACATCTTCCATTTTCATTTTGGTGAAACATTTTTCCCTGATAAAAGAGACTTGGAAATCTTACGGCGTGCTGGAAAGAAGATGGTCGTCCACCATCACGGTTCAGACGTTCGCCTTCTTTCAGCTGCCCGAAAAAATAACCCTTATGTTCAAGTAAAGCCCGAATGGACAGAAGAAAAAATCTATCAAAATATAGCCGCATTATCCAACTATATCGATCATGCAATTGTCCAGGACCCTGAATTGGAAGGATATATTTCAAATTTATATAAACATACCCATGTGATCCCTCATACCATTGATGTACACCAATTCAAACCAAAATATCCAGAAGTCAACCAACCTTCTCCCCTTATCGTTCATGCCCCTACTTCACGACACATTAAAGGAACAGACTTCCTACTTAAAGCCATCGAAGAGTTACAGCATTCCGGGTTATCGTTTCGCTTTAAATTAGTGGAGGGTTTATCCAATGACGAGGCTAAAGATTTATTTGCGCAAGCAGATATTGTGATCGACCAGCTGCTGATTGGCGCTTATGGCTATGTTAGTTCTGAGGCGATGGCTTTAGGAAAACCGGTTATTTGCTATATAAGAGAAGACCTCGTCGATAAATATCCTGCTGGTTTGCCCATTGTCAATGCAAACCCTGATACAATTCGTTCCGTTTTAGGAGATCTAATTAGAAATCCAAGGCTAAGAAGGAATACAGGTTACGAGGGGAGAATGTACGTTATCAAGAACCATATGGCTGAAAAAGTCGTGGAAAAGTATATAGACATTTATAATAAGTTATAAAGTGCCCAGGGTCTTTCTCTTTGGGTAGAATGAGTTGTTGGTACACAGCCTACTTCCCGTCCATCACCTTAGTTAAAATTTCGATAATGGCGTGTGAAGTTTTCCCATCTCCAAAAAGGGCTGGCTGTTCCTTCGGGGTTCGGATCGTGTCTGCAGTCTTTAAAATTTGCTGTTTGGATGAACCAACTAAGTGATTCCAGCCATGCTTCACCGTTTCTCCCCACTCTGTTTCATCTCTAAGCGTAATACAAGGAACTCGAAGCATGTAGGCCTCTTTCTGCAAACCACCTGAATCTGTTAAAATCATCCTCGCCTTGGAAGCAATCGCTAACATATCAAGATAATTTAACGGTTCGATCAATTTAATAGATGGAGCCGAAATCAATCTGGTTAAATTGAATTGATTTATTTTATTTCTTGTTCTAGGGTGCAGAGGGAGAACCACCTCCATTTCCAGTTGTTGTAAAGCTTCAAGGATGGAGGTTAAACGAACAGGGTCATCCGTATTTTCGGCTCGATGAATCGTGGCTAAATGATAGTTGTGTTCTGAAAGCGATAAATCCTCCAGGAGAGAAGACTGCTGTAGTGCATGTGGTTTAAAGTGTGAAACAGATTCATACATAATATCTCCTACCTGATAGACTCCTTTTGTAATCCCCTCACATCTTAAATTGTCAACGGCGATATCAGAGGGACAGAACAAGTAGTCCGAGAGATGATCTGTAATCAATCTATTAATCTCTTCGGGCATCTTTTTGTTAAAACTGCGAAGGCCTGCCTCGACATGAGCTACTGGAATATGGAGTTTTGCCGCAGTTAAGCTGCCAGCAAGAGTAGAATTGGTATCTCCGTAGACGAGTACCACATCCGGCTGAACAGTCGTCATTATCTTTTCGAGATCAGACAACATGGCGGCTGTTTGTTTCCCATGAGAACTAGAACCGACCTGTAAATTGTAATCCGGTTTCGGAAGATTCAGCTGCTCAAAAAATATGGTCGACATGTTATCATCATAATGTTGGCCTGTGTGTACAATGATTTCTTCTATTTTCGAATGAGATTGTAACGTTTTAGACAACATGCATGCCTTGATAAATTGCGGCCTTGCTCCCACTACGGTTAAGATTTTCATAATATACTCCTCTCAAACCTTTTTCTCGTCAAGCTTAATTTTTGAGGATTTCTGGTCAACGGCTTATTTCCACCCACTTCACAGTCCTGGCAATTCCATCTTTAAAAGGTGTTTTCGGATACTGTCCTACAATAGACTGTAATTTGCTTACATCCCCTCTATGACTATTAACGTCAGCCTTTCGATTCGACTTTCTCAAGATTTTCCCTTTATATTTCATAACATCACTTATTGTTTCTACCACTTGCTCAATCGATAATTGTTGATCAGTTGAAATATTTACAAGATCACCAGGCGCAAGCTTCATAAACACCTCAGACACAATATCGACCGTGTCTTCTACATAGATAAAATCTCTTGTTTGCTTTCCTGAGCCATGTATTTCAGGGGATTCTCCTTCAAAGATTTTCTTAATCGTAAGTGGAATGACGCCAGCAAGTGCTCCTTCAAAATTTTGCCTTGGTCCATAATTATTAAAAGGTCTTACAATAAAAGCATCTAAATCGAACATTTTCACATAGGATTGCAGCATTAAATCTGCTGAAGCTTTTCCTGCTGCATAAGTCGTTGTAGGGACGAGTGGATGTTTCTCATCCATAGGCTGATATTGCGCTGAACCATACGCTTCTGAAGAAGAAAAATGACATAACGTTTGGAAGGCTTTCTTGCGTTGAAGTTCTAATAAGTTTTTTAATACGAGCACATTGGTCATATAAGCATTAGCTGGATTCATGAACGAGTAATTCAAAGCCTTGGTAGCACAGTTAAAAACAATATTAATATCATAAACATCTATGATATAGCTGAGAGCGTCTTGATTCTCAGCGTCATCTATATGAAGCACTGCGCCCTTACTCAGGGCCTCTTCTATATTCTCCTTTCTTCCAACGAAAAGGCTGTCAACGATAATCACCTGCGCCGCTCCTTCTTCCTGCATCTTGTCGACCAAATGACTCCCAATAAATCCAGCTCCTCCAACAATTAAAATATTGCTATTTATCAATGACGGTCGCTTCACGATCTGTCACTCCTCTTCTTTATCATCAATAATTTAAGCGGGACTGCCCGCCATCCACTGAAATAGTAGTTCCTACAATCCATGAAGCCTTATCGGAGGACAAAAAAGCTGCAACATCACCAATTTCCTCCGGCTTACCCAGTCTTCCTGCCGGGATCTTATCCCTGCCGTATTTATTAAGGAAATCTGGATCATGTTCTAATCTGCGCTGCCACTCTTTATTGGGATGATAAACCGCTCCTGGAGCAATTCCTACAACCCGAACGTTATTTTTTATAGCTTCAGAACTGAAGGATTTTGTAAAACTAATAAGCGCTGCTTTAGAAGCATTATAGGAAGGAACTCCCCCTGCTTCTTTTCCATAAATCGAAGCTACATTAATGATCGTTCCTTGCCCATTGTCGAACATTTGCTTACTTGCTAACTGACTTAAATGGACAGCACAAATGAAATTCAATTCCATGGCTTTTCCAAATACATCTGGCGGCGTGTTGACTATGCTATCTCCATGACTCGCCCCTGCGTTATTAACAAGAATATCGATGGTATTAAAATCGTCAATAAATTCATGAATAAGCTGCTCCCGTTGTTGATAACTTTGCAAATCCTTCTGGTACGTTTCGACGCCTAGTTCCTGTTTGGCTTGAAGGAGTTCATTGTGACTTCTAGCTGTTACTCCAACCTGCGCCCCTTCCTCGATAAAGGCAGCAGCAATCGCTTTGCCGATTCCTCTTGAGCCACCAGTTACCAGCACTTTTTTCCCTTTTAAATTCAACTCCATTTTTGGTCTCTCCCAACCTGTCATGGTTAACGACATCCGCAATTCTTATTGAAAACAACAGATCTTTTAATTGTATGAATAATCCATGTGGGGTGTTAATACGTTATTAAAAGGAATCCCATGTGGTTTGTACTAAAGTGGAGGCTAATCATGAAAAAAAAAGTTTGTTTTTTAGTAACGGAACATCCCTTTTTAGATGCCCGTATTTTCAAAAAGGAAGCTAGAAGTCTAACGAAGCAAGGTTATGAGGTAACCATGATCGTCCCCAGGAAAAACGGCTATCTGTTTGACATTGATGGCCGTGTTTTTCGTGATACATTTCAAACACAATCCTTTAATTATGAAGGGATTCACATCATTACGTATGAGCAAATCCAGCCGGAGAAAAAGATTAAGAGTCTTCTTTATAACCTTCGCACAGGAAACTCTAAGCGATTTAACGATCCCCTGACACAGCTGGGTATCGTCCAGCAAGCAGATATCTATCATGCACATGAATTTTACTCCCTCTACTCAGGCGTTGGAATTAAACGAGCTCTAACTGCAAATGGTCAGCGTTGCAAATTGATTTATGACAGCCACGAATTAGAACCTGATCCCTTAGTGGCTCAGCCGAGAAATCTATTAAATAATAAACACCAAATGCTTGAGTTGATGTTGATGGACGTAGACTTCGTTCTAACCGTATCGGAATCTATTCAGTCATGGTACCTTGACCTCACTCCCTCCCTTCCTGTCGAGGTAATTTATAATTCACCCCCGCTGGCACCTTCTTTTCAATCCAGCCAAGAGGCAAAATCACAACTGCTTGTTGCCTATGAAGGCGTCATCAGTAACCAGAGAGGTAATTTCCATAAGTTCTTAGAAATTCTAGAATTGTGCAATCAATGGTTTGAGTGCCGAGCGAAAATCATTGGCGGCTGGAAAGACACAAGTCAGGAGCCCTCCCTTCCTCTCTCCTTGAAAGACAAAGTGGAGTTTACTGGCTGGGTAAACTACGATTCGATCCCTTCGTTAATGAAAAAAGTTGATATTGGCTGGGTAGATTTAGACGCTGAACATTCACTTAACAACCGCTTCGCTATGCCAAATAAATTCTTTAGCTACTTAAACAACGGCGTTCCTGTTTTAACCAATCAATGCACGGATATGGAAAAATTTATTCAAACGTATGAATGTGGATATGCCGTTAAGAAGCGGCAGGCAACGGCTGAAGACTATGCCCAAGCCCTTTTATACCTCCATTCTAATCGAGATAAGCTTCTTGAAATGAGTCAGCAGGCCAGAACGATCATGGAATCCCAGTTCAGTTGGAGTCATATGGAACATAGACTATCTAAGGTTTATGATCGGCTTGTTCATGACCTATAGCCCCTCCCACAAAGGGGGATGGGACTGGAATTTCCCTCACATTTTGTCACCTATAAACCTTTCATTCCTGCAT
The DNA here is from genome assembly GCF_900166655.1 of Halobacillus hunanensis. GTDB lineage: Bacteria > Bacillota > Bacilli > Bacillales > Halobacillaceae > Halobacillus_A > Halobacillus_A hunanensis. The sequence goes on from NZ_FVZB01000006.1 coordinate 396,058, forward strand.
GGAAAAATAGAATAGTCTTAGAAAAAGTCCAAACATTTTGTTTTTCAACCTCATAAATTATGAAAGAACTTCTAATTGAAATACAGAAATGAGGTTGAAACATGATGATGGACCAGAACCAGTCATTGCCGAATGTAGCCGTAGTTGGCCTTGGAAAAATAGGTCTTACTTTAGCAGCTGTATTCGCCAATAATGGGTATAACGTTTTCGGCGCTGACATTAACCATGATGTCGTTTCCTCCATAAACAAAGGAATTTCCCACATCAAAAATGAACCAGGATTAGACCAGTTAGTCCAAGATGCCCATGAAAATAAAACTTTATCAGCTGCTGCGTCTACGAGCAAAGCAGTGGCTCAATCAGATATCACCGTTGTGATTGTACCCGTACTGGTTGACGAAAGTAATAATGTGGACTATCAATTTATCGATGCGGCTGTAGAGGATATTGCCAAAGGAGTTAAGAAGGGCTCTTTAATCATTTTCGAAACAACGCTCCCCCCAGGAGATACAAGAGATAGATTCGGAAAAAAAATAGCAGAAGTGTCCGGATTACGTTTAGGGGAAGACTTCTACCTTGCGTATAGTCCTGAGAGAGTCTACTCTAATCGAATCATTCAGGATCTTCAGCGTTATCCAAAAGTCGTCGGGGGAATCAATCATAAAAGTCTAGAATTGGCATCCGACTTTTATAAAAAGGCATTGAATTGCGAATTGATTGAAGTCAGTTCTCTGGAAACGGCAGAATTCTCTAAGGTTGCGGAATGTGTGTATCGCGATGTAAATATTGCTCTGGCTAATGAACTTGCACAATTTGCTGAAGAAAAAGGGGTCCAGATGTCTGAGGTGATCAGGGCAAGTAATAGTCAGCCCTATTCTCATCTGCATTCTCCAGGCATTGGTGTCGGCGGACATTGTATCCCAATCTATCCATATTTTTTTATCAATAAAGGATTAGACGAGGGGCTGACGCCGCTGTCCAGGAAAATCAATGACAGTATGGCCGAGTATGCCATTTCCAAATTGGAAAAAGAAATCACCCCTTTAAAGGGCAAGAATATTTTTATTCTAGGATTGTCCTATCGAGAAAATGTCAAGGAGCCTACGAAATCGACAACTTTACTACTGTTGGAACAACTGCGGAGCAAAAATGCTAATCTATTCGTTAATGACCCCATGTTTACAAATAAGGAAATTGAGAAGTATGGCGCAACACCATTATCGTTACAGGATCCACTTGTATCGGAAATGGATGGAGTTATTTTGCAAGCCTTTCATCAGGAATACACTAATTTAGACTTCAAGAAATTCAAAAATTGCAAGCTCGTGTTAGATGGCCGCAATCAGTTGAATAAAGAAGAGATCATTGAGTCCGGGATTAAATATGAAGGAATTGGCGGCTAAAAAAGATAGAAAGGAGGTTGTATCAAATGCCAAGTAACCAATTTGATCACATCCCTATGGTGGATTTGAAGGAAGAATTACGATTGATAAGAGAGCCAATCTTAGCGGAATTAACAGAAGTCATAGATAGTGGCGAATATATATTAGGGAAAAAGAGCGAGGAACTAGAAAGGTTAGTAGCCCAATATGTCGGGGCAGATTACGGAATTGGGGTAGCGAATGGAACAGACGCCTTACAATTATCTCTTATGGCGTTAGACATTGGCCCTGGTGATGAAGTCATCACCACTCCATTCACGTTCTTTGCAAGTGCAGAAGCCATTGAACAAGTAGGGGCAAAGCCTGTTTTTGTAGATATTGAAGAAGAGACGTACAATATTGACCCAGCTAAAATAGAAGCAGCCATCACCCCTGTTACAAAAGCCATACTTGTTGTGCACCTGTATGGGCAAGTGGCTGACATGAAAGAAATTATGAAGATTGCCAAAGCAAACAAGCTGAAAGTGATAGAAGATGCCTGCCAGGCTATTGGATCCGAATATGAAGGCGAACGAGTTGGTGCACTAGGTGATATCGGCTGTTTTTCATTTTTCCCTTCAAAAAATCTTGGAGCCTTTGGAGATGCTGGTATCGTCGTAACTAACAAGAAAGACTTATATGAAAAAGTCAGTAAACTTCGTAATCACGGGAGTGAACAAAGATATCACCACTCCTCAATAGGGATGAACAGCAGGCTCGATGAAGTGCAGGCAGCTATTTTGCTAGTTAAGCTATATTATTTAGATATCTTCTTGCACAAGCGCAAAGAGATTGCCAGAAGGTACACGGAGCACCTTCACCATCTCTTCAAAACTCCACCCGTTCAGGAAAACCGCGAACATACTTTTCACCAATATTGTATTGAACTGGACGATCGAGATGAGCTTGCTAAAGCTCTAAACACAAATGGTATTGCTTCTGCTATTTATTATCCAATTCCATTGCATCTACAGGAAGCTTTTCAGCACCTCCCCTATAAGGAGGGGGACTTTCCGATTGCAGAGAAGTCAGCTAAAAAAATATTAGCGCTTCCTATATATCCTATGCTTTCTTTCCAAAAACAAGATTATATTATTTCAACAGTAAAAAGCTTGATGAAGAACAATGGATAGGAAAATGTCCATTGTTCTTTTAATCTAGCGTTTTTAGGAAATCATTCCACTTGGAAGAATGACTCTTTGTAATACTCTCCGGATGTTCCCGCACATTATACACAGTAAAATCCTGGTAACGAAATCGTGAGGTTTTAATTAATCGGTTTAGTACACTTACATCCTCGTAAAGCCTTCCCTTTTCAAACTCCACCACTGGAAATCCACCTTGTTGCTGTAAGGTGGATGTGCGGTAAATTCTCGGACCCAAAGGAAAACGGTAGGACAGAAGATCACTTCTTCCTTTAATAGCCACACCTTTCACTAACCTTTTATAAAGTACATCATCCTTTAACTGCTTCCATTTTCTAAAATTACCGTACAGCACTGAGACATCTTTAGGGAGAACTGCTAATTGTTTTTTAATAACAGAAACAGCGTCAGGGTCGAGCCAGTCATCAGCATCAAGCTCCAATATAAAATCAGATGTTACATACTGTAATAAATCATTTATGGCTTTCGCTTTCCCCTCATTCTTTTTGTGAAAAACTCTTACCCGAATTCCATCTTCCCACTGTTGAAGTTTTGTATAAGAGCTATCCGTAGATCCATCATCCATGATCAGCAGCTGCTCGATTTCTTCACTTTGCAGCAGACAGGAAACAACGGCTGCTTCTACATACTTCTCCATGTTGTAATTAGTAAGGATAACGGAAAGAGTCGGGTGTTCCGTTTTGACCTTATTCAGTTGATACTTCTGGAGAATCTTTTGTTTTTCGATAATATGGGCGGAGCTATTCTTCCTGGATTGCCTCACGAGGTCATCTTTAAAAGATATAAGCGCTGGGTCGATCGTTGAAAGCCAGGCAGGAAAAAGCGCCTCCTTGAAGGGCAGCTGGTGAGTTAATAAAAAGCGGTGCTGGTTAAGAAATGCGGTGCTAACTAACAATGGACGCTGGATCTTAAGGTTTCGATTATAGTAAAAGGTCCCTAGTACGGTTTTCGAATGATGAAAATGGAGGGTGCTCGCACTGATTGCAGGGGAAAGATAATCTGTGTCTTGAAGAAACAGTACGTATGAGCTGGATATCGTAGGAAGAATTTGATTTAGAGTTTGTCCCGGGTCATCACTCTCGACAACTTTAACCTGGTTCATTCCTTTATGAAAAGCCATGTTTGGTTCCTGCAAAACAATCGTGGAGTTCAGCCGGGATCTGATCACTTCTAGAGAGTTTACGCCCTTTTGCAGCGCGGCTTGATTGGAATAATTAACAAGGATGGCTGTGATATCCTTCAATAATTAGCCTCCCTTCTGTTTATTCGTAATGAGTTATCTATTTTATTTCTATAAGCTATTCAATTGCTCATTATTTTATGAGATAGGATGTTCTAATGATTATAAAAGCGCTGTTACTCATGTAAAAAACAAAAGTAACAGCGCTGTTTTCCCTATAGTTAAATAATCCCTTGCATCCTCAGTACTACTTCCGCAATTAAAGCCGAACCCAGGAAAGTGCCTAGCATAACGAACGATGCGACCACAATCGTTCTCCATCCGAGCTTAACAAAATCAGTCCATGAACGGCCGATGGCAATACCTGCATACGCGAGAATCGGTGTAGTTAATGCCAATAGATTTATGCTGTTGGTCATGGCTACGATCTGTTCAGATCCGGGCATCCACGGCATTGAAATCAGCACACCTACAATAGCAACGTAAGCTATGCTTGGGATATCAATTGGAATAAGCTTTTGCAGAATCATACCGACTAAGCTGACTAGAATAAGAATGACCATTCCTGGAATGGCCCCCACCGGGAATGTATCATATCCAATCCAGTTTCCAAGCAGTGAAACAATACCAAAGATTAATAATAGTAATATCCATTCCTGCAAATTTTTCATCATCGCTACGCACCTCGCCCCTTCTTAATGTGCGATTTTTTATCTCTACGTGCGGTTAACACATTATATAACTTTTCAGTTAACGGAAGTCCAATAAAGATACTCATATATAAACCGGTAGATAAGGATAAGAGGTTACTAGCTCCTGCAAAAGCAAGAATCTCCGTCTCCATACTTGGGAAAGCCGCTACTAATGAGCCACTGGCCGCAGCCATCATACTTCCGCTGCCAATCCCTGAAGCCATAGCAAAAGATAAGGGGTGAAGAGGAGTGATCGTCGCCAAGAAACCTGATATAAGTCCCATAAATACGGCACCGAATACTGTGCCGAATATATAGATCGCCATTACCCCGCGGCCTTCTGGAGAATTAAAGCCATAGTTATTCATGATGAGACCAACATTCGGTTCCCGCGCTACAGAGTGAGTCATACCAATGCTTTCTCTTTTCAATCCTAGAAAAACAGCAATGGGCAAGGCCAGAAAAATCGTCCCGAGGTTTCCAAACTCCTGTAGTAGTAAAGCAGGTCCCGCTTCAATTATTTGCGGAAGCGAGGGACCTATGATGACACCAATTTTTGCTATGAGCAGTGTTACACCAAGAACGATTAATGGTTCAGCATTCTTAGATTGTTTCTCTTTTACAGCTGGCGTAAAAAAAAGAGCAAGACCGATAATGATGGCATAAAGCATAGGCAGCAGCAAAATAACACCAGGGCCCACCAAAAATTCATGTGTTCCAATCCACTCTGTCAACAACACAATACCAAGTACAAGGGCATGCAGACGCCAGTCTTTCCATAAATTTTTTGGAACCTCAGACATACATGGACCTCCTTCTAGTTAGTCATTCATCTTAATAAAACAATTAGAGCTAGCTGACTGCGAAGATAAAAATCTTATTCTTTGTCAATCGACTCTACGTATGATTTCAGAACGTGAACACCTTGTACGCAATCGTTTAAAGAAGACCATTCTTTCGGGTTATGACTTATCCCTTCTTTACTTTTCACAAATAACATTGCGGTCGGAAGGTGGCGACCGATGATCAGGGCATCATGTCCCGCCCCGCTTGGAAGTTCTGTAGCTCGAATGCTATGCTGTTCCATAGCCTGGCGCAAATGTTGTTTAATCTCAGATTGAATCGGTACTGGGGTGACTTGTAGTGTTTGTTGATGAGTACAACGAACACCGAATTTATCAGAGGCTTTCTCAGCTTCTGAAATGATAAGTTGAATTAGTTCTGTGCGCGTTTCTTCATGAATATCGCGAATATCAACATGTAAAGCAACTTTCCCCGGAATGACATTGATGCCGTTTGGGTAAACATGGAGCTTCCCTACCGTAGCGACTGCAGAATCACTTACCTGGCCGGGCAGGTCGTGGATGTTGCTAATAAATTCCCCCGCAGCAACTAAGGCATCTTCTCGTTCTGTCATTGGTGTGTTTCCTGCATGTCCTGCGTTACCGTGGAATTCAACTTCGAGCCAGCTAGGACCTGCAATACCAGACACGATCCCTACAGGTAGATTCTGCTGCTCTAACTTTTTGCCCTGTTCAATGTGAATTTCGACAAACGAAGCAATTTCTTCTAAATTTCGTGCAGCATCGGTGAAACTCTTCTCTGATAATCCAATTTTATTCATTACTTGTTCAAATGAATTTCCATTTGAGTCGACTAAACTACGCTGCAGTTCCATGTCGACGTCACCAGTCATTGCCCTGCTTCCTGTCAAGCCGCTGTTAAAACGCGAACCTTCTTCATCAGAAAAAATCACCACTTCGTACGGTCTGGTTGGCTGATAACCCGTTTCCTTCCAAGCCTCAATCAGCTCTAACGAAGAAAGTACGCCTAAAGGTCCGTCAAAATGACCGCCATTTGGAACACTATCCAAATGGGATCCACTGACAATCGCCGGTAAGGAAGGATTCTCGCCTTCCATTCGGCCGAACACATTTCCAGCACCATCCTCTGTGATGGAAAGGTCTAATTCTTCCATCCATTTTTTAATCAATGATTTCGCCTGTTTCTCTTCTTGGGAGAAGCCGACCCTGTGACTCCCCCCGTCTTCTGTAAGTCCGATCTTTGAGATTTCATGCAGCCTTTTCGCTATCCTATCTCCATTAATGCCACTAAAGGATAGAGAAGAATCATAGCCTTCTATTAATCTCGCATATAAATCCCATTCTTTAGACATGAGTACCCTTCCTTTGCATCAAATTTTTATAGATAGCTCCATCTTTCATAACCATCACGATATGTTTGCTGTCCTCCAGGCCCCTAATATTACTGAGAGGGTTCACATCCGTCAAAATAATATCAGCAAGCTTTCCGGCTTCAATTATTCCGACTTGATCCTCCCAGCCCAGACATTCTGCTGCTGTTTTTGTAGTAGCTACAAGGGACTCCATTGGCGACATGCCAATGTCACACATTAGACCAAGTTCACGCAGATTGGTACCGTGCGCCATCACTCCTGCATCGGTGCCCATTGCAATTTTGACTCCAGCCTGATATGCCTTTGCAATACTTTCCTTATGGGCCTCTACTACTTCTTTTGACTTTTCAACAGCATAAGGAGCCATCTTATTGTCTTTTTCACTAGACTCCAGAACGGAAATGGGAGCGAGCAATGTTGGAACTAGAAAGGTACCGTTCTTCAGCATTAATTCAATCGCCTCGTCATCAATATAGATTCCGTGTTCAATCGAATAAATGCCCGCTCGAATCGCATTCTTTATGCCTTCCGCTCCTTGAGCATGTGCCATCACTTTTATCCCTTTACGAAAGTGAGCTTCCTCCACCATGACCTCAAGCTCTTCCTGAGAAAATTGGGTAAACTCCGGGTGGTCAGTAGGGCTTGATACTCCGCCGGTTGCATGGACCTTAATTACTTCCGCTCCAGCCCGCAGCATTTCCCGTACAGTTTTACGTACAGCTTCTTTCCCGTCACAGATGGCGTTAGGCATGCCGGGATACGTCTGTAGTGTTGTATCCACTCCGGAACGGTTCCAACTATCTCCGTGCCCTCCGGTAATCGTTAACGGGTTGATACTGACTTGCATACGCGGACCTTCTATCAGCCCGTCTTCTACAGCCTTTTTCATGCCCAAATCTGAAAATCCTGCATCGCGAACAGATGTGATTCCAACATCCAATGTTCGCTTTAAGAATTGAACACTTTCATAAAATCGATAAGAAAAAGGCGTAAGAATAGCATCTTGAACGTTTCTCAATTCCATCGCCATGTGCACATGGGTATCAATCAATCCTGGCAACATGTACTGGCCTTCTGCATCAATAACAGCTGCGCCCTCTGGAGCCTGGATATCACCTGATTTTCCGACTTCTTCAATATAGTTATCATTGATTAATACGGATGCATCGGTGACCGGCTCATTCCCTCGTCCATCGATTAAAGTTCCATTTGTAATTAAAGTATATGACATATAGAATCTCTCCTTTTAGTTAAAGTGTACCGATTAGAATACTTGCAATGACGATAGATCCTACCGTAACAGAAGTGAAACCTCCGATCAGCATCGGAGCAAGCAATTCATTCATAATCCTGTTCTGTTCAGATTCATTACGTCCAATACTTCGACTCACTTCTTCTACAATCAAGTAATCCCCTGGAAATCCATAAAGCGCAGTCAACACAACAGGTACAGCCTTTGTTGGTTTCCACTTAAAGAGTTTAGCTCCAATCATTCCACCGATGACCAGGCCGCTTGTCCCTATTACGATGACGCATAGCACAGGTATAAGGGAAGATACGACTTGATCCCATGTGATCCCAACAAGTGAATTGATTACGACTATGATCAAAGCCACCATGGCGAGTCCTGTACTATTCGAGCGATCCAGCGCCTTGTCAGGGTAAATTCGGAGAGCAAATCCTGTTATCCCGATAGCGAGCGACCAGAGACTATAGTTGATACCGGTTATTTCCCCCAACCATGTAGCAAGAGCACCACCAATGAATAATAAAAACAAAAGAAAGAAGTTACTTTGCATAAAACGTTCTGGAAGCAGCAATCCCTTTTCCTTACTTCCTAAGTCCCCTTTTAATTCGTCACCTTTTTGACTGGTGAATTCGTCATTTGAAAAATCATCCCTTATGGTTACAGCGTACTTACTTAACAGCGTAGAGGTAAGGGGCATGCCAACCAGATTTTGAAGGGCAAACACAACAACGGGAATAGCCGCAAGTGAGACAAAACCAGCTTCCGTCAGGCCTTCTTGTGTCACGATATAGGCGATAATGCCTCCAGTAAGCGGCCCCGCACCAGCTACTGCCGTCTGATAATCGAAAACAAGCGATATGATGATGAGCATAGATGTGACTGAAGCAATCAGTCCTATTAGGGTGATCACTACGGCTTTGTATTGCTTTTTGATAACAGATAAAGGAATCATTGTCCCAAGATGCACAATTAATACGGGGACTAGCACTCCACCGGCAGCCACGAAGGTTGAGGCCTCAATATAGGACTGTGGCAGTATCCCGGTTTGAAGCAGCATAAAAGTTACCGCTACAACGACTAGTAATGTAGGAATCTTCGCCCTGGATGACAGGGAAAGCACTTCCCCTAATGCAATAATAGAAACGAGAATTAAAACAATAAATATTGGCGCCATTCCTACACATCCTTTCTTGTTTGTTTAAAAAGGTTAATAGTCAAAATTATATGATAATTAAATCGAATAAAATATATGGATAACCGACAAAAAATAAAAAAGTGTTTTGTCGGTTATCCATAATTGTTAAGCTTTCATATCCAAATATTCTAAAATTCGGAGTCCAAGCTGCAATTCAAACGCTTCCCTGCCTGATAACTCCTCGACTCGTAAGATTGTATAGATGGTTTTTAACCGGTACTTCACTGTATTTACATGAACAAACAACTGTTTAGAACTCTTCTCCATATTCTGATTGGATTCTAAGTAAACCTGTAACGTCTTTAACAGTTCCGTACCGTTGTTGTGATCATAGTTAATAATTTCACCAAGAATAGCTTCGGCATACTCCTTTAGTTCTTTTCGGTCAAATTTTAGAAAGAGCCGATAGGGTCCGAGTTGTTTATACGTCAGCAAAGATTCTCCCTTATAAGCCGTTTGTAAATATTGAACACACCGTTTTGCATCTCTGTATGAAAGATGAACATCCTTTAATTTTTTAACGACTTGACCAAAACCCGCTAAGTTGGCTAAAGCTAATTTTTCCGAAGAAGTCTTAATGATTTGGCTGAAAAGTTTTTTCAGGTGCTGGAATATTTGTTCTTCATCCAATGAGGAAGAAACGGTGAACATCAACGTAATTTCCATGTTTTTATCATAAACGAGTGTTTTATATGAAAGGTTTGAAACTTCGCGATAAATGAGCCTCATGAGCTGCTGCTTTTTACTGCTTATTTTTTCAAAAGCTAGCAGTGGGTTTTTGATAAGGAACTGTACAATAACATAATGATGAGAGTCATGTTCAGGAAAATTGAGTTTTGCCAAATGATTAGAAGAAAGCTCATCATATGGGGCATGAATCAACTGTTCTAAGATCGTTCCAGAATTATTAAAATCCTCTGCCAGCAGGCGTTCCTGGCGGTCAATTTCCATCGCGAAAATCGGGATGGCTTGTTCAATGGCAATCTTGTCCAGTGGGTCCAATTTGGAATAATCCTCTATGATAATTGTCAGCAAGCCAAGTGTCATCTTTTCCGTTTTTATAGGGAAAAAATAGATGAAATGCCCCTGTTTGAAAAGGCGAATGCGATGTGAAGAGAACCCCGATTTAGAAAGGCTTGCTTCCAATAATGAACCAAATTTATCCTTCAAGTCACGGGCTAGAGGTTCAGCTTCTTGACTTGATATCGCCAATGACTCCATGAACTGATTGAACACCAATACATGATGATCAATCAATCCTGCCAGTGATCTAGTAATATCACTTAGTCCCCCTTTCGAAAGCGACACTTTCGATAATTCCTCATGTATTCGTTTAGTCCGTTCATTTTGAGAGAACAGTGTGGCATTCTCAATCGCTATAGCCGCTTGTCCAGCAAACGTCTCTAGCAATTGTAGATCTGCTTCGTCAAATTGAATATCCTTTTCATAAATATCAACGGTCAGCACACCTATGCACTCATTATTTGAAAGCAATGGGACGCAAATTGCACTTTCAGGGTACTCCATTTTGCCTAATGCTTGTGCATAATAGTTCTCTGTTTCTTTTGGAATATTAGACATCCCATATGCTGTGTCTTCTTCTGAATAAAATATATTTCCCTTTTTTAACAAGAATGTTCGACCACTCATTCCTTCTCCAGGACGTAAACGGGCATGCTTCATAAATTCCATATCGAATCCAATCGCGCTTTTTGCGTAGAGGAATTCTGACTGCTTATCATATAGAAATAAGACACTGGCATTAGCGCCGCCTATGACATTATGTACTTCTCTAATTAATTGATGAAGCACTTCTGAAAGATCTCGTGTCGAATTCAAGACACGAACGGAATGAATTAAGCTCATCAACCTTTTTTCACTTTCCATCAGGCCACCTCCTTTATCTTCTTTCAGGAATAGGATTAGAGACAACTGCTTTAAGGACTTAATCATAACAAATATTCGCTACCCATATTATTAGGAAAAGAAGAACACAATATGATTTCAACCATATTTAAACATACATAAATAAGGCCATCCAAATACTGGATGACCTGAGGTGGTAATGATTTACAAAATATGTTACATAAATTGTTTCTGCAGTTCTTGTTCGCTGTTAGGGTGTAACTTGTAATACAGTGGATAGAAGCGTGTATAGCAAAGTTGAATCACTGCGCCGAGGAAGATCATCGGTGTCAGTGTCCCAATTCCTACCGGTCCGCCAATTATGAAGGCTAATGTCGTCATTACCGCTGCAACAATCGTCTGACCTGCTTGCAGACTCAGGTTAAAACGATGACTGACTGCCAGAAATAGTTGATCCACCGGTGCACGCGGGAATTGCGGAAGGATATAGATCGCAACCCCCATTCCCACAACAGCAACTCCTCCAAGTAACGTAGCAACTTGTAGTATAAATGGAGCTGTCGTTAAATCGACGTTTGCAAAAACAATTTCCAGCCAAAAGTCCAAGATAACACTTTCCAATAATACTGGGATAATCGCCCGAAATTCCGGCAGCTGATTCATTAATTTTGCATTTATAAATATGATAATCAGCTGAAACACTCCATACCAGAACCCGACGGTAAACCCGAGGTGATCTGAAACACCGATAAAGAATGACGTCCAGAATCCTGCACCTAATGCAGCTTTAATAATAAGTGTAACTCCCAAGAAATTGAGAACCATCCCAAGAAGGTAAATCGTTGTCCGATAAAGCAAAACGATACCCTCCCCTCTCATAAAATGTGTGAACTAAAGAGGGTTTCTCTAAAATTCGTGACCACATTTTATTAGCGATTATTCCATACGTCAATAGAAAAAACTCTGGAAATAACAGGCTTGATGGGATAATCGAGGAACACTTAGAATCCCACCTCAGGTCATCCAGATTTTGGATGACCTGAGGTGGGACTATTTGGATATCCTCAATTATTTTCTTTCAACAGAGATTTGCCTTTTTGATAAAATCTTTTTCTGTCTGCCTCAGGGACGAGAGATCCTCCCGTAGACCAGCAGATATGAGTAGCTTGAGACACTTTGTCCTGAAGATTGTGCTCTTTAATATAGGTTAAGTTTTTTAGCAACAATGGCCCGAGAAGTCCTGCCGCGGCAGAGGGCTCAACGTTTATACCTTCATTGTCTGCCAGTAAGGCCAATAATTTATACAGTTCGTCATCTTCAAGAGTGTACAAGCCGCTAACAAGGTAACTACTTATTTCCGTAGCAAAACGGGAAGGACGTCCAACTGCTAAACCATCTGCTTCCGTTCGGTTATCCAAGCCAAAATCCTGAACACTGACTTGTTCATTTTTGCCGGTCATCAATCCAAGTAAAACGGATGGGGAATGGGTAGGCTCCACGAAGAAGCAGTGAACTGCATCCCCGAATACATGCTTTAATCCAAATGTAATTCCACCAGGTGAACCGCCGACACCACATGGCAAATAAACAAACAATGGATGGTCTTCATCAACGGTCACCCCTTTTTCAGCGAGTTGTTGATTTAGCCTTAATGCTGCGACACTATATCCTAAGAACAGGGCTTTTGAATCTTCATCATCAACGAAATAACCTTTAGGATCCTCGATCGTTCGATCACGCCCATTCGTGATTGCTTCACTAAAGTCTCCTTCGTATTCAAAAACCTGTGCTCCTTTTTCACGCAAAAGATCCTTCTTCCATTGTTTCGCATCTGCAGACATGTGCACGTGGACGGTGAATCCAAGTTTCGCACTGATCGTCCCAATGCTCAAGGCTAGGTTACCTGTTGAACCCACTCCGATCGTGTACTGGCTAAAGAATTGCTTCATTTCGGGTTCGAGAAACGCCTCGTAGTTATCATCTTTTGAAATGAAGCTGTTCTCTAAGGCAAGCTCTTCTGCGTAACTCAGCACCTCGAAAACCCCTCCCCGAGCCTTAATGGAGCCTGAGATCGGCAGCTCATGGTCACATTTTAAGTATAATTTCCCTTCAAAGTTTTTCTCATACACTTCTTCCATTGTTTTTCCCGTGCTGTCGATATTGCGAATAGGGGATTCGATGATACCTTTAGTAGAATCTGTTTCAGGAAAGGCTTTCCTAAGAAAGGGAGCAAAGCGTTTCCAAAGCTGCTCCGCTTCGTAGATATCAGCCTTGGTGATTGAAAATGGAGGAATCTGATCCATCTTTTTATAGCTTGTATTACTCCATATCACCGGTTCTAATTCCATAATGCTTTCTAATAAAGGTAATTCGTCTTTCCATTCTTTTAGCGACTTTCCTAGTACTGTACTTTGATCCAATCACAACGCCTCCTAATTAAACCTCTATTCTACTACTATTTTTCCCTCACGAAACCGATTTAACACATTTGCATGGTACAAGTGCCAAATAGTTCCACCTTAGGTCATCCAGAAAATGGTACAACCCAGAAAAAAGCCTGAACACGGTGTGTGTCCAGGCCTTTATCAGCTTTGCTTAGATAAACATGCTAATGATCAATGACACTCCAAAACCAACAAAGGCAATGATCGTCTCCATAACCGTCCAGGATTTCAACGTATCTTTCTCAGACATCCCGAAGAAGCGGTTCACCATCCAGAAGCCTGAGTCGTTCACGTGAGAAGCAATTGTTGCTCCAGAGGCAATCGTAATAACTAGAAGGGCAAGCATCGGACCGCCAATTCCAAGCGAATCGATCACTGGAGTGATTAAACTCGCTGCTGTAACCATCGCCACAGTTGCTGAACCTTGCGCAATCCGCACAGCAGAGGCAACTAGGAAGGCAAATACAATAATCGGCATGTTCAAGTTATTCATCGAATTTGCCAAAACATCACCAATTCCCGTTTCAACGAGCACTTGCCCGAATACGCCACCTGCCCCGGTAATTAAAATAATAATACCTGCAGGCTCCAATGATTTCGTTGCTATTTCTTGAATTTCCTCTTTAGAATATCCACGGCGCGTTCCTAGCAGATAGAAAGTCAGTAAAGCAGTGATTGTCAATGCAACACCAGGGTTACCAATGAACGTAAGCACGGTCAGTAATGTACTATCCTCTGCCAGCATTACTCCTCCAAAAGTGTTTAATAGAATAAGAATTAAAGGTAATAGAATTAGAACAGCAATCATACTGAAACTAGGAAGCTCTTTATCGTATTCCTTTCCCTTCGCTTCTTCTACCATATTCTCAAGCATTACTTTCGGTACTTCTACATGGATCTTTTTAGAAATATAAGTTCCGAAGATAGGTCCGGCAATAATCGCAGCCGGAATACCAGCAATCAGGCCAAACAGAATAACCCAGCCAATATTCGCTCCTAATAAAGAAGCTACCGCGATTGGTCCAGGAGTAGGCGGCACGAAGCTGTGTGTAACCGCTAAACCAGCGAGCAAAGGAATACCATAATACAGCAATGATTTACCAGTTTTTTGGGCTAAACTGTATAAGATCGGTACTAAAATTACAAATGCTACATCTAGAAACACAGGAATAGAAATAATAAAACCAGTTAATACAAGTGCCCAGTTCACACGTTTTTCTCCGAATTTGTTCATCAGCGTCAACGCTAATCGTTCAGCACCGCCAGAAACTTTCAATATTTCACCAAACATGGCACCGATACCGATGATGACCGCAATCTCACCCACGGTTCCCCCCATACCTGCTGCTACAGCTTCAAATATTTCAGTGGGGCTCATCCCAGCTAAAAGACCAATAATATAACTAACAACAATTAAAGCAATAAATGCCTGTAACTTCACGCGGATAACTAGGAATAATAACAATGCGACACCAAAAGCTGCCAGTAAAATCAACCCAGTTGTAGACATATGATTTCTCCTCCTCCGTTGGTTTGTAACCTTATTTTTTCTCTATAGGAATCCGGTTATTGAAATCCGGATTCCTCCCATTTACCACTCTGCAAAAGTACCGTCTTTATGACGCCAAATTGGATTCTTCCATTGATGTCCCTCTTCGGATGCTTCTTTCACACGTTCCTCGTTGATTTCGATGCCAAGACCGGCTCCCTTTGGCATTTTCACTGCTCCGTCCTGATATTCAAATACCGTCGGATCAACTAGGTAATCCAGCAGATCGCTTCCTTTATTGTAATGAATACCGAGACTCTGCTCCTGGATAATGCAGTTCGGTGTGCAAGCATCAACTTGAAGTGAAGCCGCCAAATTAATCGGGCCAAGCGGCGCGTGTGGAGCAACAGCCACATCAAACGTCTCAGCCATGGCTGCAATTTTCTTCGATTCAAGAATTCCTCCGGCGTGGGACAAGTCCGGCTGGATAATATCTACGACCCCATCCATCAGCATTTGTTTAAATCCCCAGCGCGTATAATTTCGCTCACCCGTTGCGATTGGAGTGGTTGTATGACTGGCAATTTCTTTAAAAGCCTCGAGGTTTTCAACGAGTACCGGCTCTTCAATAAACATAGGGCGGTACGGTTCAAGTTCCTTCACTAAAATCTTAGCCATTGCCTTGTGAACACGGCCATGAAAATCGATCCCAATTCCAAAGTCATTCCCAACGGCCTCTCGAATTGCAGCAACTCTGTTCACAGCTGCATCAACCTTCGAGTAACTATCTATATAGTTCATTTCTTCGGTTCCATTCATCTTGATCGCCGTAAATCCAGCTTCAGCTTTTTCTTTCGCTGCAGCACCTACATCTTGCGGGCGATCTCCACCGATCCAGGAGTAAACTTGAATCTCATTCCTGACAGCCCCTCCTAGCATTTCATGGACAGGCATATTGTAAAATTTCCCTTTTATATCCCACAGTGCTTGCTCAATACCTGAAATCGCACTCATCAGAATCGGGCCGCCACGGTAAAAGCCACCACGATATAGTACCTGGAAATGGTCTTCTATGGTACGCGGGTCCTGGCCCACTAAGTACTCCATCAACTCTTCTACACAAGCTGCTACTGTATGGGCACGGCCCTCAACTACGGGTTCTCCCCAGCCGCTAATTCCTTCATCTGTCTCGATTTTCAAAAACAACCAGCGCGGCGGCACTTGGTAGAGTTTAAAATCAGTAATTTTCATGACCATTACACATCCTTTATTGCTTTTACGAATTGTTGAGCCTTAGCTGTAATCTCCTTCAGGGTCTCCTCATTAAGTGGCTGCTTGAGGTTTACGAGAGCACTTCCAAGTCCTGCTGCTACAGCCCCCTTTTCAAAATACTCACGGACGTTTGACAGATCAACACCGCCTGTTGGCATCAATGGAATATGAGAGAGTGGTCCATGAACATCTTTTATATAGCCAGGTCCCATCGTTCCAGCCGGAAATACTTTAATCAGGTCAGCTCCATGTTCATACGCTGTCAAAATTTCGGTCGGCGTCATAGCCCCAGGGATACTCACAACCCCATAACGTTTTGTCATCTGAATGGTGTCAAGATTTACAGTTGGGGAGAAAATAAATCGAGCCCCTGCCATGATTGCGGCTCTTGCTGTCTCAGGGTCCAGCACAGTACCAGCACCTACGATGACTGCATCACCTAATTCATCTTTCACATGCCTAATCAACTCGCCAACCTGAGGTGTATCCGCTGTAATTTCTAAAATGTGAATGCCACCCTCGTTAAGAGCTTTTGCAATGGGCAGAACCTCTTCGCCTTTAGCCCCGCGTATCACAGCTACCAGCTTGTGTTCCATCATCCGCTGTAATGTTTCAGCCATATTGGCCAACCTCCTTACCTTTCTACATCATCTTTATCCGTTTGGTTGATAAATCCTATTAGTCTATCTCTCTCAGGTAACCCTTCGACATCTCCATCAGCCATCGTAACCATAGCACCGACAGCATTACCGCGTCTGACTGCTTCCCTGACATCGATTCCATCAATCAGTCCAGACAAGCAGCCAGCCGCAAAGCCATCCCCCGCTCCAACTGGATCAACAACTTGCTCCACAGGGAAGCCTTCTACAAAGCCTTTTCCATCGTTGGAATAGACATAGGCCCCTGCCTTACCGAGCTTGAGAATTACGGTAGCTGGTCCAAGATCGTAAAATGACTTAGCTAAGGTCTCTGGTGTTGACTTTCCGAAAATAAATTCGGCCTCATCTATTCCTGGCAGCACAATGTCTGCCTGCGCCGACAATTCACGCAAAACCGACCTTGCTCGGTCCTCGCTCCAGAGTTTACGTCTTAAATTTGGGTCAAAAACAACCTTTACGTTATTTCTTTTTGCATAGTCAATGGCTGCTAAAACGGTTTCATAACAGTGTTCACTTAGGGCTGGAGTAATGCCCGTTACATGGAGGAACTGAGCCCCTGAAATATAAGATTCATCCAGATCAGATGCCGACATCCGGCTCGCTGCTGAATCACGCCGATAATATTTCAATCTAAATTCACTGGGCGTTAATTTTTCCTTGAAATACAACCCTGTCGCGGCTGTTTCGTCAAACGTTACTTGACTGACGTCGACACCTTCTCCTCGAATAAACGACTGAATTCTTTCTCCGAACTCATCATTTCCAAGTCGGCTGATCCAGCCAGCCTGATGACCAAGCCTTGCTAGTCCGATGGCAACATTTGATTCAGCGCCGGCTATCTTTGAAGAAAAATCACCAGCATAACGCATCAATCCTGAAGTTTTAGCGGTGAATAATACCATCGTTTCCCCAAGCGTAATAACGTCCATTTAATCCCTTCTTCCTAATAACCCGTCTGCTCAGAAATTGCCCCGGCTGTCGCTAACAACTTTTCTGCAATTTCTGATTGACGTGAATATACTCGATTTTTAGGGCCTGCAACACTAATAGCTGCCACCATCTCTCCCGCCGCATTGAATACGGGAGCTGCCAAACAATACAGTCCGCCTTCATTTTCTTCGTCATCAATGGCATAGCCCTGTTTGCGAAATTCTGATAGCTGTTTTTCCAACTCCGCCCGATCAGTAATCGTATTTTTCGTGATTGCAGGCATATCAATTTCTGAAAGGATGTTAGTCGTAACTTGATACGGCAGAAAAGCAAGAATGGCCTTACCGAGCCCCGTACAATACATCGGTTTCCTCATTCCTATTTGAGCACTCGTTCTGACAGATCGATAATTATCGACCTTGGCTACATAAACAAGCTCCTTCTCCAACATAACCGCCATAAAAACAGTCTCTTCCACGTTTTCCATTAATTCATGAAGATAAGGCTGTGCTTCAGCATTTACATCCAGCGTTTCAAGCGCCCTCGTGCCGATTTGAATTAATTTCGGACCAAGCTTGTACGTTTTTCGTTCTGTCACAGTCAAAAAACGCCTTGATTCCATCGTCTGAAGCAAGTTAAATGTACTGCTTTGAGGCAAAGACAGCCTGTCAGCGATTTCCTTAAGAGTTAACCCTGCTGGGAAATCCTTCAATAAATCAAGAATATGAATAACCCGATCAGCTGATTTAACCGTCATTTCTCTACACCTTCCATAATTCATATATGTGAATTTAATTTCTATATGTGAATCTTTGTTTATATTAGCACAATAAAACGCTTTCATCAATCCTGGGTTTATTTTTTTTATATGTCTTTGTTGATTTAGCAATCTGTATCTATCCTGAGTATTTTAGTTATTCCTATCATTACCTACGTTGCCCTCAGTTTAGGGTGGACTTTTTTCCTAATCACGTTATAATTTAACGTAAAGATTCGTAATATAGTAAAGCATGAATAGGGGACAAATTGTGCTTTACCAGCCTCATAAAACTCTCCTTGTAGATAACAGAAACTTTTCTAGCCCTAACTCTAATCCGCTAATAATCTTGTAGTTTTTCTAGTTTAAAGGTAGAATACAAATAAAACGCTTTCTTTTAACGAAAAAAGTGGTACTTTTGTTTTAAACATATTGGCTGATGAGCAGCTAATATGATTTAAATATGAAAAAAATAAATTAAGGGGGTATTCTTTTGAAGAAAAGAACTTTATTTTCATTAGTACTAGTCTTAGCTATCGGCATGATTTTAAGTGCCTGTGGCGAAAGTGGAAATGGCGGCGGCTCTGAAAGCGCTGATAGTGGCGATGGCGGGGAGGCCATGACAAACCTGACCATGGGGACAGGCAGTGTAGGTGGCGTCTATTACCCATTAGGTGGAGAAATGGCGAACCTTTGGGCAGATAATATTGATGTGGAAGGTTTTGACGTTAGTTCCGTAGAATCCGGTGCATCTGTAGAAAACATTGCCAAGATTCAATCAGGTGATTTCCAGCTTGGAATTGCCCAAAATACAACTATGATCAATGCAACAGAAGGTAAGGGAGAATTTGAAGGTAAGAAGATGGATAATGTAGGAGTTATTGGTTCCCTTTATCCTGAAGCATTGCAAGTTGTTACACTAGATTCAACTGGAATCGAGTCCATTGAAGACTTAAAAGGCAAGCGTGTTGCCATCGGCCCTCCAGGCGGAGCAACTCGAGAAGCAGCTGAACTCGTTCTTTCCGCATATGGAATTGAAGAAGGCGACTATACAGCTTATGAAGAAGGATTTGGCGATGCAAAAAGTAAACTGCAAAATGGTACAATTGATGCTTCCTTCGCGGTAGTCGGGGTTCCTTCCTCCACTACTGACGAGCTGGCTGCGGCAACTGGAGAAGTTAAATTCCTGAATATTGAAGGAGAAGCTCTTAAAACAGTAACAGAGAACAGCCAATACGAGGCTTATACAGTGGAACCGGGAACTTATGAGTGGCAGGATGAACCTGTTCAAACTGTTACAGCTATGGCTTTACTATTAGCTTCTAAAGATCAGGTCAGTGAGGATTTAGCTTATAAGTTAACGAAGACACTTTATGAAAAAGCTGGTGACATGACGATCGCTCAGGCTAAATTAATTACTAAAGACAGCGCGTTAACAGGTGCTAAAGATCTTCCGCTTCACCCAGGTGCTGAGAAGTACTTTAAAGAGGCAGGAATTATCGAATAATAGTAGTTGGCGTAAGAACCGGACAGATGTCCGGTTCTTTCACCTCACTGCTATTTTTTACAGTGAATGGAGGTTGAACAGTGGCTGCACACGATAATAAAGAAATCGACAAACATGAATTGATGGCCAAATATGATAAAGAAAGTGCATTTCGTACGAATTTAGGAGCATGGGGATGGATCACGCTAATCCTCGGTGGAGCTCTTACAATTTTCCAGCTTTACACAGCATTTAGAGGCGCCTATGTATCTATGATTCAGGGTGCGATTCACTTAGGGGCTGCCCTATGTCTGGTGTATCTCTTATACCCGATCAAGTCCTCTATGACCAAAAATCGCGGTGTTCCCTGGTATGATGCACTCTTAGCAATTGCTGCGTTATTTACTAACTATTATATTATTTATAATTATGAACGTTTGATTAATGAAGCAATCATTTTTGGTTTTACTTATCTTGATCAAATTGTTGCAACAGCAGGTATCATTCTATTACTTGAAGCAACCCGCCGTGTTGTCGGACTCCCAATCGTTATCATTGCGATCGCTGCTCTGCTTTACGGCTTGTTAGGTCAATATATTCCCGTTATCGGACATGCCGGCTATGACTGGCCAACGCTGGCAACTGAAATGTTTTACAGCTCTAGTTCCATATTTGGGATTCCGATTCAAATTTCATCGACCTATATTTATTTATTCCTCTTCTTTGGTGTCATTTTAGTCAAAACAAATATAGGCCAGTTCTTTAATGATATTGCTTTACGATTAACAGGACGCTATACAGGCGGTACAGCGAAAGCAGCTGTAGCAGCCAGTGGCTTGCAAGGTATGGTTAGCGGTAGTTCAGTAGCCAATACAGTAGGCTCAGGTTCCTTTACCATTCCCATGATGAAAAATGCCGGATTCAAGCCACATTTTGCAGCGGCAACGGAGGCATCTGCCTCGACTGGGGGACAAATTATGCCTCCGATCATGGGTGCTGCTGCCTTTATCATGGCCTCTTATACAGGTATTCCATATAATGAAATCATTGTGATTGCCATTATTCCAGCCGTGCTCTACTTTGCCGGTGTTTTCTTAGGTACACATTTCGAAGCTCGTAAACAAGGAATTATGGGACTTAAAAAGGAAGAACTTCCAAAAACCAAAAATTTAGCCAAGCGAATCGATCTATTCTTACCGCTTGTCATTATTATCGGATTCTTACTTGTAGGGTACACACCAACCTATGCAGCGTTATTTGCGATAGGTACAGCGTTTGTCATTAGCTTTTTCCGTAAAGAAACTCGTATGTCCTTAAAAGGGATCATTAAGTTGCTAGAAGAGGGCGCCCGAACCGCATTACCTGTAATCGCAGCCTGTGCGACAGCGGGGATCATTGCAGGAACTGTAACGACAACTGGTCTTGGACCTAAAATTGCAGGTGGAATTATCGACCTGGCTCAGGGACAATTCTTCTTAGTTATGTTCTTTACGATGATTGCCTGTATTATTTTAGGCATGGGCCTTCCTACAACAGCAAACTATGTTGTTACAGCAACTATGGCAGCACCTGCTTTATTAGCCTTTGACGTCCCAGTTATTGCTGTTCATATGTTTGTATTCTACTTTGGGATTGTGGCGGATATCACTCCACCTGTTTGTCTAGCCGCGTACGCAGGAGCAGGTATCGCAGGGGCGAACCCAATGAAGGCCGGAGTCACAGCTGTCAAACTGGCTATTGCCGCCTTTATCATTCCATACGTGTTTGTTTCCCAGCCAATTTTACTCTTACAAGGAGATGCAAACGTCTTAAACGTGTCGATTGCCGTCGTCACTGCATTACTCGGCATGGCCAGTATCAGTGCAGCGATGATTGGCCACTTTGTCAGTAAAGTCAACTGGCTAGAGAGGCTCCTCTTATTTGCAGGCGGATTGCTGCTCGTTTATCCTGCCTATTTAATCTCAGTAATAGGTCTGGCGATTTTCGGTGTAGTGGCCGTTATTCAATTCGCTCGCAATAAGAAGGACGGACCAGGACCACAGGAAGCGACTACCTCATAATGTACACCATTTCATAGACAGTAAAAAAACAGGGACTGTTCCAAACTTATGGAACAGTCCCTGTTTTCTTTTCACTCCGTTTGCTCTTTCATGCGCGGAAGCAACAGAACAAATAGGGTAAGAACAAGCAGTAGAACAATCAAACCTAGTAAAATGGAAAGACCAAGTTGATTCCCTTGTGCTGTATCAGTCTCGTCTTTTCCTGTTAAACTGCTGCTCTCATTTTCTTCAGACACTGCAAATAAATCCAGTCTCCTAGCTTTCCCTTTTATCGAATCATCCTCCGTATTACTGCTGGAGAAAAGAATATTTTTTATTTCTTGATAAGTAGCTTTGGCTCCACTTTCAAAGGTAAGATTCATGATCTCGTCCGGCAATGATTCAATTCGTTGAGATTGATCGTCCGAATGACGATCAATCTCTAAAATGATTCTTTTTTCTTCATAATAATGAGGCTCTATATTTAATTCCCCTTCGTCAGCATTAACAACGCTAGGCAGAAAAAACACTGCGACCGCCATTAGGAAATAAAGATTAAGCTTCTTGAATGTCATCGGTCTCTTCCTTTTTACGTTGGAGGTATTTCACGATATAAGGAATAGCTCCAGCCAATACAGTAATCAAAGCCAGCACAATAACAGCCGGGTAAAAACTTGATTGATCCCCATATTGAATGGACATATAAACTTCAGAAACAGGATGATTAATACTAAAGTTAGGCAGGATCACATTCAACAGCGGTGTGACGAAAAAGACCACTAACAATATACCGGTAAACCAACCTAAGAATGGTCCCACCGAAAAAGCTAACCTTACTAAGCTGGAACACATGAATAGTACTAATACTGTGAAAACTGTCCACTTGATCGATTGGGTCTCTCCTAAGGAATAAATGTTTAAACCGTAGATGCTGATAATTAACCCTACAGCTATGTTAAGCAGCAGGAACAAAGACAAGTTAACCAGCGCAGGCACATTGGAATAATAATTGACGAAGAAACCAATGATTAACCCACTGATCAATACAATGATCAACATCACTACTGGAGAAACAGGTGTTTCCTCCGCTTCATCTGTTGCAGATCCGACTACATTAACAGGACTAGACAAGTAATTGTACACATAACTATTAACTTGGCCATCCACCATCGTATTATCCAAAATGTCATTCACATCTTCTTCGACCATTTGCGTAGCATTCACGTTTGTGGCCCACTTCGAGTTCAACGTATCTGCACGCTCTTGCACCGAGCCAATCTGTTCTTGCAGGTTCCCTGTATATTCAATGACAGTAGATTGTCTTTCTGACAAAGAATTTACCAGTTCAACAATTTGATCAACAGAACCTACTGTTGACTGCCGTGTCTCAAGAACGATCTCCCCTCTCAATTGCTCAATTGGCGGAGGATCTTGTTCGACCTGGACAATGTCCTCTTGAATCGAAGCGGTGATTTCCTGACCCGTTTCCTGAATATTCGAAAGGGCTGCGCTCATCTGTTGTTGCTGTTCTTTTATAGCTGCATCGTACTCTTTCATTTGCGATAAAATTTTATCCGCATTTTCTTCTGAGCTTGTTAAACCGTCTTGGACTGTTGTTAAGCCTTGCTCTACACTGTTTAAATTTTCGTCTATAGCTTCTTCATTTGGATTCTTAACATCATTTTCATTCGAACCTTCATCACCAAGCAATGACTGAATTTCGCCATTAATTTCTTTTAGTGCAGACGCTTGTACAAGACTTTCATTATATCTAGTTAGAGCACCGTAATAAGCACCAAGATCTGTTATATTGCTACTCATTATCTCTTGAACAAAATAATTTTCAAGGGTTTTATCCTCTTTAAGAATTTCTGCTTCTTTGCTGTTAATCATTGACTTGATGTCATCCAGATTAACTGTATCCTTTGAAGCATCCTGTAAACTTTCCACGAGTTCCTTATACTCGTAATAAAGTTTGTTATATGCTTCCTTAAGTTGTAGGTTTCCTTGTTTACTTGAATCAATAATAGACGAATCCACTTTTTTTTGTAAATCACGCAATGCCGCTATATTCGCTTGTACAGTACTCCAAGTATCTTGATTTTCCTTTGGCTGTTCTCCTTCAGGAACCAAACTTTCCAAGTTCTTTTCAAGATTTGTTAAACTTATCTTCATTTTTTTGAGAGCATTGGAAGGATCTGTAGATTCTCCCTCCTCTGTCTCAAAACTCCCAGGAGATGGGGTAGGAGTGGAATCCTCAGGAATTTCTGGGAAAGTACCAGGAACTTCTCCTGTTCCACCTGTAACTTCTTCATTATAATCAATAACATTAGCTTCTAAAGTTGTCGGCTTTTTAATGAGTTCTTTAATATTAGCACTAATAACATTTAAAGATTTTTGCCGTTCCTTGATTAATTCTTTTTTTTCTTTCAACAACGACTCCTGTTTCTCGATATACTCCTGCATTTGGTCCACATTACTTTGAACAGTGCCAAAACTACTCTGCAAGGCCTGGTTCCTCTGTAAAAGAGAACCTAGATTAGAAGAAACAGAAGAAACATTCGCCTGCAATCCCGTCTCCTTCGTGGTCAACCGTTCACTAAGAATCTCCTGCCCTACAGATTGAACACCTTCCTGCAAACTTGCGTTGAGAGTATCTCCTTTGTTCTGAACTAGTTGAATGTTTTTATTGTTTGTTTCTAAGAATAGTTGTTTTTGCTGTTCTTGATATTCTTGATAACGTTCCACGTTGTTTAAGAAAGACGTCACCTGATCCTCAGTCGCTTGCAATGACTCCAATGAACTAGAAGAGGTATTTTCTGCCGTTTCTACAGTAGAAAATAAATCTTTAAGCATGCTTCGCTGTTTGTTAATTTCTTGGGCGATATCCTGAGAATTAGGTGAGTAAAAATTGTACATGGTTTCCTGGAAAGCTATTTCTCGCTCCACAATAGTATCGAACTTCTCACGAAGATCTGCTATCTCCTGTGAAACACTACTCCAATACAATGAGGAAATCTCCGAGTTTATCATTTTACCGGCTGATTCTAATGCACTCTTTACCTCTTCTTGGTTCTTCACTTCTAAATTCGGTTGAATCCGGTAATCGATTGAAGCGTGTGTCGGCTGCTGTTGTTTGTAGGACATTACATGCTCAGAGAAATTAGATTTCACATGGAAAATAGCGTCGTATTCTCCATCAGCAAGTCCTTCCTGAGCTGTGTTCCGACTTACTGTTTCCCATTCATAATCAGACTTTCCCGCGACTAATGCTGTTAGATCCTGCCCAAAAGTTACAGACTCGCCTGCAACCTCAGTCCCATTATCCTCATTGACGAAGGCAATTTTACCTGTTGCTTTCTCACTTTCTTGCAGTGGGTTTTCACCAATGTAATTAAAGTATAAAGTGGGTAAAATGAGGATCGACACCATGACGATGACTAACTTTATTGTGCTCGCTTTATTTTTCATACGTTCACTCCTACTGACTCACATGAAGGAATTTGGATTTTTCGTTCTTTTCCATTTGAAATATAGTAGCCATATCCTGGCTGGATTTCTGCTTCTTTTCGTGAAAATGGTAATGTAAACAAGCTTTGCTCTGATTTCTTCATAAGCAGAACGGCCTGACGAATCTGTTTCAGTTCATTGGATAAAGGATCAAATCCTTTCGTAAACTCATTGATATTACCAGCGACAATTACCCTGAATCCTAAGTGACTGTACTGCTTCATCAAGGAAGCCATTTTACTTTGAATCGTGCTGTCGATCGTTTGATGGAATCTTGACATGCTATCCACCAGCAAATAAATCGGTCCACGACTTTCCTCGTTATTAAATTTACCATCAATCTTATCGAGGAATTCTTGTTCTTTTTGTAACAAAAGCTGTTCCACCTGCGCCAGCCAGTCCTGGATGTGTTCTTTCGTTTCAAGATAAGACACGTTCTCTTCTTTATTAAAGGTAGATAAACCGCGGTCTGTTCCGTCAAAAATGGCCATCGAATCTATTGACTGATCTAGAAGCTGCCTGATGATGATGCGGAGAACATTCGTCTTCCCATTACGTGACTGTCCCGTCACAATACAATGTGAGGTCAGGTCAATCGCAACCGGTTTAACAGATTCTTCATCCAGTCCAACCGCTACTTGATCTCGCGTAGGTGCCGTCACATAGGACTCAATAAAGGTATCGTATTCCAGACGAGTCGGAAGCATTGGAATAGGCTCCGGCCCCTTGTTGGCAGGATAGCTTTGTTTGATGTCCTGAACTTGCTCTTTCACATGATTAAGAACGGCAAGGTCATCTTCACCATGAGCGGGCAGGAATATTTGGGTTAAATACGATTTCTCTTTATTGATAATCGCCCTCCCAGGCACAGCTTCCACTTCATATGGCGTACGGCCTACTAATGAATACTTCTCTGAAGCATCCATCAAATAATGGATCACTTTTGTTTTCAAATTATTCATCAGCGGCTGACGAACCGAATTGATTCGGGTAGCAGTAAACAGCATAAAGATGCCAAGTGTCTGCCCATCTCTGGCAAACTGAATAAACTGATTTTCCAATTCCTGCAATTCTTCCTTCACCAAGTCAAAATTATCAATCGTAATAAAAATGGTTGGCAGTTTTTCTTCAGACAGCTGGTTATACAATCGAATGGAACTGACTTCTGCTTCGAGAAATAGTTGCTTACGCCGTTCGATTTCCGACTTCATTAAGTTCATGAACTTTTCAATTTTTCTATGACTGTCATAGCGGAAATAATCAGCGGTGTGCGGCAGTTGCCGCAGTGGTAACAGTGCACCATTTCCAAAGTCAAAAATGTAGTAATGAAGTTGTTCCGGACTGTACGTTTTTGCAAAATCAAGTAACAAAGTCATCGCTGTCGTAGATTTTCCGAAGCCTGGAGACCCAAAAATCCCGATGTTTCCATCATCCATAAATTCATAGATATAAGGATTCTGACTTTGTTTCTCCGGCTCATCTTTATAGGCGATGGCAAATTGCCCCTCAGCAAGTTTGGTCTCTTTTTCCCTGAATAATCTTGCAGGGAGCGGAGGCAGCCAAGGACTTGCTAATTTTCTAATGCCCATTACTTCTTGGGTGTTTGAAATTTGTTCGACCGTTGCTTCGATCTCAGTAAGCTTGTGTGCTGGTTTCTGATCAGTTGGTGCTTCAACATCTGACACACGAATGAGACCTAAATCGGTTACAATTGAGACTTCATCTTCTCCTTCATATGTATCTAGTTGATAAGGAGCGCCACTCCATGCTGATTGAAATAGCTCATAGATTTCATTGTTACCTACTTGGAGATAGCCGCGTCCCGTAACTTTTAAGTCAGCTGCATCAGTATTTTTTAAGATTTCCTTACTATCATTAGCGTCCTGAACCTGCAAGGCGATTCTAAACCTGGAGTTACTCCAAATTTGATCATCGATAATTCCTCCAGGTTTTTGGGTAGCTAGAATTAAATGAACTCCTAAACTACGCCCGATTCTTGCTGTACTCACGAGCTCGCGGATAAACTCGGGCTCTTCATTTTTCAATTCAGCAAATTCATCTGAGATTAAGAACAAATGAGGCAATGGGTCGGCAGCTTTGCCTTCTTTATAAAGGTTCGTATAGTCATTTATGTGATTGACTTTATATTTATCAAACAAAGTCTGTCGCCGTTTAAGCTCACTGTTGATTGATGCTAAGGCACGTGTACTAAAGTTTTTGCTTTCGTTAATATTTGTAATTGTACCTAGCAGGTGTGGAATATTTTCAAAAGGCTGAGCCATGCCGCCGCCTTTATAGTCAATCAATAGAAAAGCTACTTCATGCGGGTGATAGTGAACGGCAAGCGACAAGATGTACGTTTGCAACAATTCACTTTTACCAGAGCCCGTTGTACCTGCAAGTAGACCATGTGGTCCATGGGCTTTCTCATGCAGATTCAATTCGACTATATCTTCCTTACCCTTTAAACCAATTGGGACGGCTAGAGATTTAGAAGACTGGTTAGTTATCCAATTTTGCTGAATAGGCAATTGATTCGCTTCCTTTGCTCGCAGCAGATCTAAAAAGGAAACGACTTCTGGAATGGAATTATTAATTCCGGTCTGATGGTCGAGCGAGTGCAGCATTCTTGCATAAGAATCATTTCCTTCATGATGGTGCGCGTCTAAAGCGAAAGGCTTGTGAGCCGCCTTGCCTTCCTCAATTAATATTTCTCCTTCTCGATCATTTACATAGCGGACCAAGGTGTGAATATGATTGGATAAGCTTTCCTTTGTTTCGGTCGCGAAAATGATCGAAATCCCAAGGTTTTCAGCTTCACTCTCTAAGTACTCCATAATCACATGTTCTGAGATCAACTGCTGGTTTGTCACAATGAAAATTAAATGTGGTGTAAAAATCTTCTTACTTTTGTCTTCATCCAGATCGCGATCTCTAACCATGGCATAAATCGACGAAAGCAGCTGATCTCTCGTTTTTTCGTTATAAATCATACCTTTAGCGAAAGATTGAGGAAGTTGAATATGAGGAAGCCACTTCACCCATTCCCATTCTTCATACTCGTCTTCGTCAAAAATGGTAATGAACCGGACATCATGATAACTATGGAAAAAAGCCAGCTGGCCAATGAGCTGATGGATTTCTTTTCGAACAATACTTTTCTTACCCACCATTCCTAAAGGACCTTCAGCAAGCCTGATGGATAGCGGAACATTAGATAAATAACTATACGCTTGAACCATTTGCTGAGACTTCTCAAGAAGATCATCGATTTCACGATTCGCAAAGTCCCCTGATCCTACCGATACTTCATAACTGGAAGGTACGGTAGCTTTACCAATTCTTAATTCTAAAAAGTCTTCACTTTCCAGGGTCCGCTCCCAAATTCGATCACTAACATAAGAGGTCAAATACTTCATTCGCTCAAATGAAGGAAAGTGATAGAACAGCACCTCTGTCTGCTTTTCTCGCAGCGATTGCAGTTCTTCCCTTTTTTGCTCCAAGTAATTGTTATAAACACGGTGACGTTTTTCTTCTCGTTCCTTTGTTCTGCGACGTTCTTTAAAATATTGAACCGTCGATGTGATTAACGTCGTCGTAAACATCATGATTGAAATGATAATAAAAATCCCTCGAGGAATGACCAATGCCACAATCCCCATGACAATCAACATGACGAGCGGCGGTAAAATAATCAGCCATAACGAGCGTTGATTGTCATCTCCTTCTTGTCCTGGAAATGAAAACGTTACTCTATCATCAGGAAGATCGAAAATCATCCGAGGGGTTCTACGGTATTGTGGATATTGTTTTTTCATTTCCGATATAGGCAATTGTGAAGAAGGCAAGCTGCTTTGATGCCTCTCTTCACTAACAACCTGCAGCATATCGTCATCCGTAAACGTAAGTGTTAAGTAAGGAAAGAATATAACATCCCCTACTGTAATGTTCGTTTTCCCTTTTACCTGATGGCCGTTCACATATACATGTTCAGTTGACGCTGCCTCTAATATCCAACCACGTTTTCTCCGAAGAAAGCTGAATTCAACAGGGCTTTCTTCATCTTGAACAGGATCCTTTTTGATCATGGAGGTAGCAAGAGACCCTACCGTCACCTCATTATGCTGGCCAACATAATAAGTATCAGCAGATGTACTGCTTGATGTAAAAACAATCGTTAATGGATCAGAGTCTGCTGAAATCGTCAATTGTTCCCCAACTGCCAGCTTTCCATGCAGATTCTCGCCCTGGATAACGTTTAAATGACCATCCTGCATGCCTTTTTGTACAGTAATCGAACCTTCATTTAACTCCAAGTCCCGTAAAGAGATATCACACTGGTCACTTTTCCCTATGCTCATCTGAATTTCTTGGTCGTCATGGAGGGGATGACATTGATATTGATTTTGATAAAAAATATATAGTTGACTCATTACATTCTCTCCCTGAACGAGTTATTCCTCATTATTCTGCTGCTCTTCACTTTTAGAAGAATTCTGGTCAGATTGTTGGTTTTGTTCCTCCTGTTGCTGTTGTTCTTGTTCCTTTACATACTCATCCAGCTCAGTCTGGATACTGTCCAGTTTCTGTTGTTTTTCTTCTCCTGAAAGGCTGTCATTATCTTTGACGTCCTCTCGCAAGTTCAACAGCGCAAACATAATGAGATCACGATCCTCAAGCGATCTGGCCAAATCAACCGCTTTTTCGTTCATACCGCGTCCAACATGAATCCAATATAGGAAATATCGATTATCTGATTGAAGTGTGATCGTGTTCTGAATGTTCTTCTTCTGCTCAGCGGTAAGCGACTCATTTACGATATAGGAAGTAGCCAGTTGAAACTGCGTAACATACGGCATATCTTCAGCATCATAACCATCCAATGTCTCCACCACTTCGCTATAATTACTATTTAAAAAGAATTCACTGGTCTCTATGTACGCTTCTTGTTTAGGCTGAATAAAAAAGATCGAATAAATCGTAAATACGAGAATAGGAACGAGCAGAACGATGCTTCCAATTAACATATACTTACGAATCTTCCACTTTTTCTTTGGTTCCTTAACCAGCTCTTTTTCTTTGTTTTCAAGACTGCGAATATGACGTCCAATCAATTCACGTAAAGTATGGGTATCCTCAGCATACAACATTTCTTTTACCGCATCGGACAACTTCAATGTATCCCTGTATTTCAAATACCTTTCAAAACTTTGCGACCCATCAACAGCCGCTGCCACTGCCGCTTTGAGTTCTTCAAATACCCGCTCTTCCTCCTTCTCATAAGGAGGAAGGCTCTCCGTCACACCGTAATGTAGAAAATAGGGTGTCATGCTTGAATCAATGACAATATTCTCTGGGCAAATCAGTAAGTTTAATCTATTCAACTGGTGATCCTCTACTTTTTTGACCAATTGATCAGCAAATAGCCATTTAGCATATTCCTGCTTTTTATGTATGTGCTTAAAATCGATAAACGAAGAAGGAATATGTACTGTTATGTTTAACTCATCTTCATCCATTTGAACTTCCTTAGTTAATTCATGATCAGCATCACGAATTAATTCAATTTCAAGCTGATCCTGCAGTCTAAGCCGAGCTTTTTGAAATGTAATAAGGTAAGAATCATCCTGCTTTTCCAGAACGGCTTCCGTTTTTTCATGAAAATAGGATTGTTTTACATCTGACATTGCACGCTGCTCCTTTTGAATCTTACAAAATTTCTAATTTATC
Source organism: Halobacillus hunanensis (assembly GCF_900166655.1). GTDB lineage: Bacteria > Bacillota > Bacilli > Bacillales > Halobacillaceae > Halobacillus_A > Halobacillus_A hunanensis. Next base: position 427,340 of record NZ_FVZB01000006.1, read on the forward strand.
TCCAGAAGTGATGCCACTCTCTTCCAAAGTGGCATTTCCAGCACAAACCATCTGCTTATTCACCACACGTACCCAATCTCCGTCGCGAGGAGGTGTGTCTAATTGGGAAACTTGCCAAACGATATCGATTAATCTCTTTACCGTGGAACGGCTGGATAATCGTAAGTCCAGTTCTTTCTTATGATAGTTTTGTAAATTGATAGATACTTGGATGTACACAAGCCTCTCTCCCTTCTATTCAAGGCCTTCTACGGTATAATCAATGTTATGTTCTTCTGCCAGCTTTTCCATGCCCTTTTTATACTCATTAATCGTCGCTTGGGCGTCGGCTATTTGTCGATTCGAGCTATTCATAAGAGCTTGATCTTTTTTTTTAAGTGCTTCGACAGCGTCCTCAAATCCATTAAGTTGTTTTTCCGCTCCCTCTAAATACTGTTGATGTAAATCTTGTAATTCCTTTGTTTCAGGTTGAATAGTTTGAAGTTTATCTACTGCTTTCCTATATGTAGGAAGTATCTCTTCTTCCAATGCTTGTTTTAAAGTTTCGTCATTCGTGTAATTACTTCCTGTAACACTATGTAAGCTCGTTAGTGTTTGCTCTTCTAACTCTCCAATTGGTTCAAGCTCTTCATTAACATAGTTGAGAAAATCATTTTGAACAGGTGTCGCGGATTCAGAGCAACCCGCGATAAAAAATATAAGGCATAATCCATAAACAATTCGGTTCCACATTTTCATTACCCTTTCAGATATTCTCAATTCTGAATTTTATTAATCTATAAAATTTATTACTTTATTTGGTGAACACCTTTCAAGTAATTTTTCTTAAATCTTGGGTATATTTTCTTGTAGATAAGAATAGCAACCGCAATACCAGGGACGGTTGAAATTAAAGCTAAGAAACCATTAGGATGAACAATAACGCCAACCAGAATAAAATAAATTGTAAACAAAAAAAGAAAACTATATATAAAGAGAAATAATATGTTGAAGTAAACTAAACTTAATATCTTCGCTTTATTCCCCTTTAAAGTTTCGTTCTTGCTCAACTGCCAATTATTCTTAACTTCTTGGAATGAATTCTTAAAAGGTTCAATTATAAAATTCATGTCGTGAACATCCTTTAAATAAGTTTCTTTAACTCTCTACGAAAAGCGATTTCACCATCCGTTATAAGCCCTTGATGGACTACTTCACTAATTTGACTATGATCGAAAAAAACATTCGTATCATTTGAAATATGACCTTGTGGATATGGACACGCTACATAATCCCATATTTTATCGTTATTTGCTTGCTCTTGCTTTCTTCCATAAATCATAACTGCCTGTTCTACAAATTCTAAGGTTACTACGGTTCCAATAGGCAATAACTCTTCACCTTTTGGAATGTTTAGCGAATTAAAATTCTCAGCCATAAGATAACAATCTCCCTATTTTAAACTCTACTTAATTCTCTGGTTCTTTCTCGAAGCTTATGCCAAGCCTGACACCAAATACAAAACGCAAATCCAAAACTGTTTCTTTACCGATTTTAGCTTCTCCCCCAATACTTCCTGCAGAGGCTCCTAAAGTGAATTTGGTATTAATATCAGTAAAAGGGATACCAATTATTGGGGACACTTCTCCCTCTACTACTGCTACTTTAGCAGCTACCCCAATTGAGGAATTATCTACTCCTGCATATGCTTTAGCATTTCCGATGGTTCCTCTAACTTCGATTCCTGACCCCCCTACAAGATTGCCGACGTAATCCAGATTACTGACTAGCTGTGTTCTCCCATGCCAAGTAATGCCTGAAGCTTGGGCTTTAACTAGTGGTAATACTGACTTCCCACCTATGCTGGCTTGGCCATCTAATTTAAGAATATCCTGTCTTAGGGTCCCATCCATAATGTTAGTATTCCACTCACTTCCAGCATAAAGACCGGTAAAGGTACTGGATCCTCCAATTTGATCATCGGTTTGAAGACCATTTAACCCCTCCCAATCATGGCTGCTTTTTCCGAATCCAGTTCCGACCAAAAAACCTTCTCCGACGTCTTCGCTTTGCCCTAAAAGAAAGTCATCCTTTGAAGACAGGTCGGTTTCCGATTCTTTACTTATAGCTACATGTTTAGAAACTACTGTATTTAAGTAATTGAAACTATCAAATTTATAATTTGAGTTCGGACTAATCCAGTTGTTAAAGCCGGTATATCCATAATTTTTTAAAAAAAGCAAAGATGTTGTCATTATTGGTATTTCACTATTAACCTTTGAAAAAACTGGGTGAAAATGATGCAAGGCAGACAACTGGTTAGAGTCATAATTTGGGATTGATAACTGACCAAATTGAAACTTAGAATTTATGATTTCTACAAAGTTAATCATCCATTCTATATCTGTTTGTATAGGTCGGAGAGCAGCAGATTGCTGCTGGTCAAACTCATATAACTTTTGAACCGTTACATTGATTGACTGTTCTGCTTTCCTAACTTGCTCAACCATCACGTTTTCATCAACTGCGGGAACTGCTACTATGTCTTGAATACCATCTATCGTACGGTTCGCATCTTGTATTATACCTGAGCTCATAATTATAAGCTGGCTTAATCCCTGTTGCAGTGATCCTTCTATAAATGACTGATCAATATAACCTTGTTCATGAGGTTCTAAGCTATTTAATGAAGAGTTCATTTGATTTAACACTATTTCATATTTAGATAGAAAATTATTCATAAACTGTAGGAATGGCTGATGACACTCTTCATAAAAAGAACGAATAGATGAACCACCTCTACCACCAAATGACTCCAAATGCACTAACTGTTGTACAGCACTCTCAATTTTAGAAAAAGAAGCTTTCAAATCTGCTAAAATTCCCAACAAATCATTTATGCCATTATGAAAAGAGCTTACATGCAACGTTTTCAATTTTCAGACCTCATTTCATCATAGAACCAGCAACGGTTTCATCGGTAGCTAACAGTGTTTCAATAGATTGTTTAGTAGCACTCTCATTATTTAATAGAAGAGTTTTATAACTATTGATTAATTGTGCAAGGCTAGAATTTAACTCATTAAGTTGATCAACAACATCTAGCCTGTTCTGCCCTGAGACATCCTTTATAGATGGTGGCGTAAGAGATTGAGTTGCAGTTTGAAGATTGGACAAGGCTTGTTCCACATCGCTAACTCTTAGTTTTATTTCATTACTCAACGAATTCACTACCCTTCACTTTTATTATTACTGTCGATCAGGATTCGCTATTTCATACCTTACGGAATTAATCCTTTGCTCATAAAAAGATAGGTCTAGTTGTAGAGTATTTATTTTGTTGTTAATGATATTCAATACATTTGAAAACTGTTTATAATCTATAGACCTATACTGGGTTAATATGCCGTTTATTCTTATATTTTCAAACTCGTCGGTAAGTTGGCCAGCCCATGTTCCAGGAGCTAATTCCGGACGAAGGCAATTCTTTTGTTGACTGGCGAACTCTTCCCTATAACCATCTAATGTTCTCTCAGCTTCTCTTAGTCTTTGCAATTCTTCTTGTTTTTGAGCCTGCAAACGATTGTAATAGCTTAATAGATCAATTAGCATTTAAGTAACGCCTCCTAAAGTCTAATACAGTTCCTTATACTTTCTTTACATACTGAATTAATACAAAAAGAAAGTACAAGGAAAAAGCACCGCAAAAAGGGTGCTTTCTCCTGTAAAGTCATTAGCCGCGAATTTGTCCAGCGATTTGCTGATCTGTATCTTCTAATGTAGTAGCTGTGCTGTTCAGCTGTTGAGAAACCTCAGCTAGCAATGTGCTCATTCTTTCAAATGAAGGACGCAGCTCCTGATACTGAGAAGCAAACGCTTCACTGGAAGCACCTTCCCAGATTTCTTGCAACTGGCCGCTCATGCCATCCAAACGTGAGATCAATTCTTGTACATTAGAACTCTCGGTATTATACTGTCTAGCAAACTCTCTAAGTTCATCTGGTGTTAAACGAATATTATTCGACATAAAAGTCACTCCTTTTCCAGTTTGATTTTATGTTACCCTTGATAATTTTACCAGTCAATTGAATATATACAATCAGTAATAATTACCTAGTAGTTTTATACAATGACACATAATTACAGCTATTTTATTACCATTTAATTACAATTGAGATTTTATTTTGTTTACCACAAAAAACATCTACTATGTAGTCTTGATAACTTGAAAAGAGTAGTGAAGCCATTCTATTCTTTACTAAAATAATTAATTTAACGAATTCCTAAACATATAAGTCTTCATATGTAATAACATCTTTAGATTACCTCCATCAATAAATCGCCGAATACGGAGATTAATACAATGAGTACACCAGAATATAATAAAACTAAAATTCGTGCAAAAAACCAATTTGTTTTATTGTAAAAGAACGTTGCTGCATAGTAGCTGAGACCACAAAAATAAAATGAAATGATCGAAGAGATAAAAAGAAACACTCCATCAAATTCCCTAGTAAGGCAAGGATAAAAGTTACTAATCCCTTTATAGGCAATTAAAAATAATAATCCATATAATAGGTTTAAAACTAAAAGACCCTGTAAAGCAACAATAAGAACTCCTAAATCCACTTAACCACCTCTAGTGCCGAATCAAATGTCACGAGTGTTGCATGAATATCTGAATGTCTAAACTTAGGGCCTGCCCAAAATACAGGACATCCGTATGGACAAGAATATCGCAAAAATGTCATTTTATTTGTTTAATACCTTTCAAATAATTCATCTTTAACTTTGGGTACGCTCTCTTAGAGATAAAGATTGCAAAGGCAATACCTGGAATGGTTGAAATTAAAGCTAAAAAACCAAGAGGTTGAATAATTGCACCAACCAAAATAATATAAATTGTAAACAAAATAAGAATGCTATATATAAAGAGGAATAATACATTGAAGTAAACTAAACTTAACACCTTCGCTTTATCCCCTCTTTTCAAAGCTTCGTTCTTGCACAATTGCCAATTAGTTTTAATTTCTTGGAATGAATTCTTAAATGGCTCAAACATAAGATTCATGGTTGCAAACATCCTTTAACTCCGTATGAGAAACGTTTTCACCCAGAGATATCAATCTTTTATGTACTTCTTTATTTTGACTATGGTCAACATTCGTATCAATTGAGCTTTTAGAGATGAGCACGCTACTTAATCCGATATTTTACCTTTATTTACTTGCTCCTCCTTTCAATAAAATTATTCTTCTTCCTCCCATCCCTCTCCTTCTTCAAATAACTCAGGTGCATATTGTTCCAAAGGCTCAAACACCCATTTAGCCAATTCCTTATTAAACAGCAATTGATAAGTTGGTATCACAATCTCCTTTGTAGAGGTTTCAATGATAAACCCTTCAAAAATCACCGTCCAAAACTTTTTTCTATTTAAACCATAGGCAAACGAAGATACTGTTTCAAAAGGTATTTTCTCATCTTTATAGTAAAAACCGGATTCATCGAACATTAATAAGATAATTTTTGAGGCTTAAAAAGAAAATAGGTACAGGATAGAAATGCCGTTAGGAAAAATAGTAGAATAATCGAAACCGATAAGTAAATGAAAACCTTTGACAATGAACTTTCATTGACTATAAAATCACTGAAAAGGACAAGCGATATCACAGCTATGAATATAAATGCTACAGATGCTTTTATGGCAACTGTTTTTCGGTTGTATGTAATATAGTGCATGTACTCCCCCCACGGACTTAACCATGTTACTGTTTCTTTTTTATAAAGATCCAAAAACATTAATCATAACTAGTATTAGGGCAATATGAATAATAAGATAAAACAGTACCAATAATCTTGCAAAAAACCAGTTGAACTTTTCATACAGAAAAGTCGCTGTATGGTAACTTAACCCCAATAATGGAAAAAAGACTACCATTCCAATATTGAAAATTATACCAATTTGTTCTTCAGAGATCCATTCATATAGATTACTGATTCCTCTATAAGCTATAAGGAAGAAGGCACCATACAATAAGTTTGTCACCAGGAAAAAAATAATTGCAAATATAACGTAATCCATCGAAGCACCTCTGTTTTCTCACCCTATTACCAACTATTTTCTAAGTTCCTAGATTTTTTTGGTCTTCCAAGGACTGGGTATTTAACCATTAGCTCTTCTTTATATTTTATTAGGAAAAAGTACTGGTGAATTAATTTTACAGCTAATATTGGATAAATAGTTACCAAAGTTAGCGCGCCAACAAAAATAAGTGACTTAATGTCCCCACTTTGAATTGCTGTAAAGACAAATTGTGCAAACAAATAACTGAAACCTGGTATAACAGCTACCCATTTTGGCCATGTACCCGGACCCTCTTGTATTTTAAAGTTGTCGAGTAATGTTAGATGTTGCATGACTAAAACACTAGAAACACTTAAAAGATAAAATATTAACCCAACATAGAAAAATCCAAGAGATTCAAATTGAACAATATTGTATAGAAACTTTTGTATAACTAGAAAATGTACAAATGATGTTAATAAGCCCCATACTCCATAAAATAATACAAAGGATAATTCATATCGATATGGAGCAATTATGTATAAAACAGACCACACATTTAAAATTATAACCGGAACTAACCCTAGGTTGAATATAAAGCCTAATTCAGAATGTCCGAATAGCATATATAACCCCATAAAATCAGTAAAGAGCAGAACATGAATAATAGTCATGGATCTAATTTCCGCTGCTAAATATCTAATTGTTAAGTATTCCGTAAACTTGTTTTGATTCATAGTTATTTCTACTCCCAATTAATCTAGTGATTATGATTTTAAAAGATGCTTTCCATTTTTATCTGTTAGCTTAATTTCCTCTGTTTCTTAGGTGCATTCAATTTGGGGTATTTCTCATTCAAAGCATGTTTGTTTTTTCTTGAAAAATAATATTGGTGAATAAATTTAATACAAAAAACAGGATAAAGAATAATCATAGATTCACATGCTACAAAGATTAATGCTTTTAAATCATCACTTAATATAATAGAAAAAATAAATTGCCCTATTACGTAACTTAAGGCAGGTGTTATTGCCACAAGGGGAGCCCAATTTCGCCTTGGACCTTTTAGTGGACTCAGCTTTCCATATAGAAATAATAGATGAAGCACTTGTACAGCAATAATACTCAGAATATAAAGCCTCAACGAAATGAAAAAAAATTGGAGTGATTGAAACGGAAAAAGGTTATAAAGAAACTTCTGAATAACTAAAAACATTATGAATGAGGTGAACAATCCCCAGATCCCAAAGAATAAATGAAAAGAACTTTCAAATCTGTAAGGAGCAATCAAATATAACAAAGCCTACACGTTTAAAATCATTCCCAGAACGGTTGCGATCGGTAAAGCAAAAGGCAACTCAGAAGGACCTAATAAAGCATAAAGTCCCATCAAATCAGTTAAAATTAAAACATGTAAAATACCCTTCGACCGAATTTCTCCATGATCTTCTAGTTTTAGATATTTTTCAAACATTTTTTTGTTCATGTTTTACAATCTTTTCCCCTTCTACTATTTCTTGAGATACCTAAAGTACATGTTCTACCAAGGGTTCCTAATAAGTGGGTAAGTCTCGCCATAAGAATTGGATAAAGCATAGCTAAAACAACATTTTATCGAACTCATTTTCCCATTTCCAGTTATGCTACTATAGTAATCAGTTGAAACATATAAAGATTGACAGTTGAATCATTAAATATAATAGTTTAGAAGTCAAAGGAGACATGCTTATATGGAAAACAAAGAATCTTTATATTTAACGCACAAGGAAATATATGTATTACTAGGTTTAATAAAAGCACCAATTGCTTTTGGGATAGATGACCCTTTCCTTGCTTTATCAAGTGAAGAGGTGAAGAAAGAATGGGAGGGAGTCATAATAAGCCTAAGGGATAGAAACCTCTTAGGGAAGGACGAAGACGGCGAATTCTGGATCGATGAAGATATGATCACCTCTTTGTCCGTAATGGCCTATTCAAATGTGGTTATACAGGTTGACTCTCTTTATAAAATGACATCTCACTCTACCTTCTATGTCGCGGAAGAGTTTGTGATAGAATGTGAGAAACTGAATAACAAAATATTTAGATTGCAACAACTGGATGAACCAAATGTTTCTATAAAAAACGTGATCCTTCCAAGAGTAGGCCTTGATCATAAGAATCCATCTAAATCAGGAATTCTCACGTTACCTGGAACATTTATAAACGAATTCATCGACAACAAAAGCTATCTCAATGTAGAGGATGAAGATGTTAGAAACCTCAATGATAGTACTCAGAGTCTAAGTTTATGGAAAGATCTAAAAAAATCCTTAAACCGAAGTGAGCGAATTAGCCGCATGGTGATGTATTATTTTACCGATAATAATTGGAAAGTTGAAGGCGTTTTTGCGGTGTTTTCCCCTTCAAACAATTGGACACTTAGAATGATTGAAAAAGACGGTAAGGAGTATCTTCAAGCTAAACAAGTTGATTTACTTGGTCTCACAAAGGAGTATGGTGCAGTGTTGGAACGTACACTTAAGGATAAAGATTTTCTTATTTTAAAATGAAAGGTTTATCAGGCATTTATGTACCGAAGGTACATAAATGCCTTTTTTTAAATAACTCATATATGATATCTCACTGGTAACCTTATGTATTCTTTAGCTTATAGTTCACTCTGACACCGTACGATGCCTAATCATCGCTATATTCTATCAGGTATTCTATAATATCGTTTGTGTTATCCGCATGGAAAACAGTACGATCAAAATCCAGCATATAATCTTGGGTAGAATAGAATAGTTCGTCTGGATGTATCATCTTGAAAAAATTACGGATCCTATGTTTTTTTTTGTATTCACTTTTTATTCTATCTATTTCCTCAATCTCACCTCTAATAATTAAAAAATATGGATACTGATTAGGCATTATTTTTTCTTTTAACACTCGGTCTTGCTCTTTGGTAATATATTCGCTTTTCATAACAGAGATATTAAGATCGTCCGGCTCGGCTCCCTCTCCGATTTCGTCTACTACATCTTCAATTTCTTCATCTGAAAGGTCATCATTTAGATCTAAAATCATAATTCTATGTTGAAATTTTGGATGAACGCTCATAGTCACTACCCCTGTCTTATATTTAATTTACTGCATTCTTTTTCCTCTTTGTTTTTCGCTTATGTTTATTTGAATTTTTCTTATCGAATTTTCTATCCTTTTTTGGCTTTCCTAAACCTGAATATATTTTCATAACTTCTTTTTTATGCTTTCTAAGGAAAAAATACTGATGGGTAAGTCTTGTCATAAGAATTGGATAAAGCATGGTTAAAATAACACATCCGACAAATAGTAAAGCTTTTATGTCGTCACTATTTATTGCTGATAAAATTAACTGAGCAAATAAATAACCAACCCCCGGAACAATGGCTAACCACCTTGGCCAGGCTCCAGGACCATCAGGGATTTTAACTTTGTCATATAAAGACAAGTAATGAGTCACTAATACACTAACAATAGTTATAAGATAAAAAGCTAATCCTAAATAAAAAAATAGAAGCGATTCAAATTGGACAATGGTATATAGAAACTTCTGGGTTACTAAAAAATATAAAAATGACGTTAAAACTCCCCATACTCCGTAAAATAAAACAAAAGATAATTCAAATTTATAGGGGGCCACCAAATAAAGAATTAACCATAAGTTCAAAATTATTACAGGTATAATAGCAAGATAAATAAAAAAGGGAATTTTTGGATCACCTAATAATGACCCAAACCCTAGCAAATCAGTAAATAGAAGTACGTGTATAAGTGCATGAAATCGTATGTCTCCAGGGGATGTCTTTATAGCTGTGTATTCTTCAAACTTTTTTTTATCCATATAAAAGTATTCTCACCTTTGTTAATTAAAATAATTCACCAAAAAAATTCTGTACTCCAACAATAATCCCAGTGGTTCCTTTTTGAATAACATCACCTACAGAGTCTGATGTTCCATCTCCATCCACATCAAACAAATTCACTTCACTCAAGAAGTAAGAAACAAACAAACCTGCGGCAAAGCCTGCAGCCATTCCAACAGGACCTGCCCACGCTCCAACGTAAGCCCCTACCTGCCCACCTATGTATGCTGATGATAATATTGAAGCAACACCGACTGTTGTACTACTAACCACATTACCAGCTATTTTACTCCCCGATTGATTATGATCTAAACCATAGGTAACATCAGAAATTGCGGAAAGCCCTATCCCTAGAAAACCAACTTTTCCAGCAGTCCCCTTAAAGCTATTCTTCAAACTAACTTTTCCGTCAACTAAACCACGGACTTCAGCTACTTTACCATGATTCGAATTATAATCTGTGTAGGATTTCTTTTTAACTCCAAATAATTCAGGTTTTGTAAATATCATTTTAGACCGTGGCTTACCTTGCGCGGTAAAGTATCCCTCTTCTCTAACACTAGCACCCATAGCCTTTAATTTCGCATGTTTAGCTGCTTGAGAAGCACCGTAAATATTTTGCATTAAAGTACTACCAGATTTGATCGGCCTCCCGGCAACTAGCCCTAAAGTTTCTAATCCATTACCAAACGTCTGTTCAGTACTACTTCTATATTCTTCTGGTACGCATGCTTGAGGATTAGCTACCGATAAATTGTTTGTTACTCTTTGCATAGTAGCAAGAGTTTCGAATTTAGCTGAATCTACTCCTGAAATATCTATGCTACGATGATTACCACCTATTGTCGAATTAAAGGGTGTTGATAATAGTACCCCTTGTTCAATCATATCCCTTATGGTACCCGTTCTCAGGTAATAGTCTGTCACTTCATTAATTTCTTTGCTATTTAAGAAAACACCGCTTTTGGACCACCCTTGAATCTTACTGATCAGCTGCTGAACACCTTGTAAACTACTTGAAGCTTCACGGAGTTTAGAAGTGCTTTGTGCATCTACAGTTCTCAGGTCTTCCATGGTCTGTTGATTGTGGTTTCTCGCACTATCAATCTGTGAATCAAATAGAGATGTAGATACTAATGAACCACCAATAAAGTCACTGACTTCCATAAACCGATTATTGATAGTACCGATTGATTCTTGAGTCATTTGAACAGCTTTGTTGAGGCCATTTTTTATTTCTGTCGTAATAAAATCCTCTCGTACCATTCCATCTTCTGTCTCGTAATTTCTAACATTCATTTGTATGTCTTTTAAACTTTGAATATATTGATCTAAGAATTGGTTGAGAAGCAGCAGGACTGGGATATGTAAAACTTTGAAATACTCTTTGATTGCGGTCCCGCCTTCTCCTTTTAATGCATCTTCTAAGTCTATCACCTTATGCATCGCCTCGCGAAGAGAAAGGAGTTGTTCTTGTTCTTTTTCCTTCTTCTTAATCGATTGTTCAATACCTGTTAGAGTTTCCGACACTTTTAAAACTTTCATCGTCCTGACCCCTTACTAATGTTGCTGCCTATGGATTCTTCTACTTGAATGAATGATTCAATACTCGACCATGAATCATTTTCTGCTTTTACCAGCGTGTCTTTATAATGTTGAATCGTTTGATAGTATGTATTTTCGATTTCTTCTATTTTTTGAATAAAATCTAATGTAGATTGGTTGAGTTCCAAGCTTGGTTTTGTTGTATCCACATTATTGATTTTTGATTTCAAATCGTTGAAGGCCGGTTCGGCTATGCTTTGATCAACCTTTATCTCTGCCATATTATCCCCTCCGCTATGTAGTTTTTAATTGATTAATACGGTCGTTTTTGGAGTTTATGCTACTTGAAATCCCATGGTTGGCAGACTCTAACCGTGCGATTTCCCCTTCAATCTCTTCTAGGATCGCCTCGACCTGTTGTGTAGTCATGTTTATGTAGGATTGTTCTATATTCTCACGTATATTTAAAAATTCACTCGCATGTTTCCCCGCCCAATGGGATGGTGATAAATCAGGTTCAGATAAAAACCTTTTTTGGGCTGAAAGTGTCCCCTGTTCATTTGCTATTTCTATTTTTGCCAAACGCAAACGTTGTATTTTTTCTTGATTATTATTCCATTGATTACGAAGCATGGAAATATCATTATACAAGTTAGTTATCATTATTTCATTATCCATTCAATCGTTCACCTCTTCTTCTTAACGCCTCATGACTTTAAAGAATTTTACTATGGTATTGATGGCCATGACTTCGATGCACACTATTTTCTACATATTGAGAATATACTTTTATCTCATCCTTCATATTCCGATCGTAAGCAAATTGACACCATTATCCTTTAAATGCTTTCTTAAGTATCAACTTTTTTCCATATTATTAACATTTAGTATATAAAAAATTGGTGAATAAAGAAATGCACTCGTGGGCTTTTCTAATAAAAACACTCATTTTGACTCACTTTGAAACTACCAGTTTGTCACATTTTGTCCGATAATCTATAATTGAAATATATTTCTGAATAATTACACATATGGAGGTGAAACAATGAATTATTCTTTATCTCCCCTGGGCGATCAGGCTATTGTTATCTCTTTAGGTGAGGAGATTAATGAAGATACCCAACATAAAGTGCGCATCCTCTCTCACTTATTAGATCAGGAAAACCCTGAATGGATGATTGAATACATACCTGCTTTCACCACTATTACCTTGTTTTATAGCGCTACTCAGTTTAGCCATGCTGATGAATTGCCTTACGAAATAGTCAGCAGGAAAGTTGATGCTCTGATGTCAACCGTAAGAACCGGTGAAACAGAAGAAGCTAGAACAATTGAAATCCCTGTTTGTTATGGCGGAGAGTACGGGCCTGACTTAGACTTCGTGGCTGAGCACAATAATCTCACCCGCGAAGAAGTAATTCAAATCCATAGTGGCGGAGAGTACACCGTTTACATGATTGGATTTGCCCCTGGATTTCCTTTTATAGGGGGAATGTCAGAAAAAATTGCCGCGCCAAGAAGGGAATCTCCCCGTTTAAAGATTCCTGAACGCACGGTGGGAATTGCCGGGATGCAAACGGGAGTATATCCCATTGAAACGCCCGGTGGCTGGCAATTAATCGGGCGAACACCTATGAAACTATTTACTCCTGAGCAAGACATTCCGAGTCTGCTGCGCGCGGGGGATAAGATTCATTTTAAAGAAATCAGTGAGGATGAGTATCACAGCTGGGAGGACGCTAGCCATGCTGAAGATTATTAAAGAAGGAATGCTGACAAGTGTGCAAGATCTAGGTCGGACAGGCTATCAGAAGTATGGCGTGATTGTAAGCGGAAGCATGGACTCTTATGCTCATCGAATCGCTAATCTTCTAGTCGGAAACGAGGAAAATGCAGCTGCTTTGGAAGCTACTCTTTTAGGTCCTGAGATCGAATTCAAACAAGATTCCATGATAGCAATTTGCGGAGGAGACCTCTCCCCAACCATTAATGGTCAGAAAGTAAATACTTGGCGGTCGATTTTTGTTAAGGAAGGGTCAGTGCTTAAGTTTGGAAAAAGCCGCACGGGGTGCAGAGCTTATATCGCTGTAACTGGTGGGTTAGATATCCAAGAAGTTATGGACAGCCAATCGACATACCTTCGAGCGAAGTTAGGCGGCTATCAGGGGCGGGCCCTTAAATCCGGAGATCAACTTCCCATGGTCCATCCAAATGACATGCAGAGAAAGTTAATGGATTCTATACGCCAGAGAATGGGCAGTAATTATGTCTATGAAACAGATTGGATGCCAGCTGCTGATATGATCCCTGAATACTCCTCTCAACCAGTCATCCAAATGTTGAGAGGACCACAATATGCGTTATTCAATGAGCAGAGCCAGCGGATCATTTATGAAGAACCTTACTCTGTATCGTCACAATCCGATCGAATGGGTTATCGCTTGGAAGGTTCCCCTCTCTCCCTAACGGAGTCAAAGGAGCTTATTTCTGAAGCAGTAGCCTTCGGGTCAATCCAGGTTCCATCCGATGGAAACCCGATTATACTTATGGCGGATCGCCAGACGACAGGCGGCTACCCGAAGATCGGACAAATTGCTTCGGTTGACTTGCCGCTCGTCAGTCAGTTGAAACCAGGTGACCAGATATCCTTCCGGGAAGTTACACTCGAAGAAGCACAGCGGGCTCTCATCGATCAAGAGAAGTCTATCCAAATTTTGAAGCGCTCCATTACGTTAAAAAGCAAGGAGGAATTATAAATGAGTTATGTAGTAGATATCAACTGTGATATGGGTGAAAGTTTTGGCGCCTATACGGTGGGCCGTGATGAGGAGATTCTAGATTATGTAACCTCAGCCAATATAGCCTGTGGGTTTCATGCGGGGGATCCTTCCACGATGAGAAAGACCGTGAAGCTTGCCCTTGATAAAAATGTCGGACTCGGAGCGCACCCTGGTCTTCAGGATTTAGCTGGCTTTGGCCGAAGGAACATGAATATTTCCGCAAAAGAGGCTTATGATCTGGTCGTTTACCAAATTGGCGCCCTCTCAGGTTTTATCAAAGCTGAAGGAGGTACGATGCAGCACGTGAAGCCACACGGCGCTTTATTTAATATGGCGGCCAAAGACGCAGTGCTCGCTAAAGCGATTGCCGAAGGTGTTTATGACGTCGACCCTGAATTGATACTATTCGGATTATCGGGAAGCGAACTCGTCAAAGCAGGAAGAAACGCAGGATTGAAAACAGCGAGTGAAGTATTCTCTGACCGAACCTATCAAGAAGATGGATCACTCACTTCAAGAACCGAGCCAAATGCTCTCATTACAGACGCTGACGAGGCTATCAAACAGGTGATCCGCATGGTCAAGGAACAGCAAGTATGTTGCGTGCAAGGATCGGATATTGCTATTGAAGCCGATACGATCTGTATTCATGGGGATGGAGTTACAGCGCTGGAATTTGCTCAAAACATTTCGGCCACGCTGAAAGAATCCGATATTCAAATTAAACCTATTAAATCCACACTATAACCTTATAGATAGGAGTCGTATTTTATGAAAAACACCAACCGCAGTATATTGATTGGTGCCGCCTTCCTGATGGCTACTTCCGCCATTGGCCCAGGCTTCCTAACCCAAACGACGGTCTTTACGGAAGCTCTTGCGGCAAGCTTTGGCTTTGTTATTCTTATTTCTATTATTATCGATATTGGCGCACAGATGAACATTTGGCGGATCATCGCTGTTAGTGAAAAACGTGCCCAGGATATCGCCAATGATGTGCTCCCAGGGCTTGGCTATTTCTTAGCAGCCCTAGTCGTAGCTGGCGGGCTTGCTTTTAACATTGGAAATATCGCAGGTGCTGGTTTAGGAACGAATGTGCTGTTTGGCATTTCCCCTAAACTGGGGGCCATCCTCAGCGGGGTGCTTGCGATTGGTATTTTTACAGTAAAAGAAGCCGGACGAGTCATGGACCGCTTCACCCAGATACTCGGTTTTGTCATGATCGGGCTTACGGTTTATGTGATGTTCACGGCTCAGCCGCCTGTTGGAGAAGCTGTCGTAAAAACATTCGTTCCCGATACTATAGACTTTCTAGCCATTGTCACGTTGGTAGGCGGAACAGTGGGCGGTTACATAACCTTCGCCGGGGGGCATCGACTGATTGATGCCGGCCTTAAGGGAAGAGAAGCTATTCCAGAGGTTACCCGAAGTTCCGTGTACGCGATTGGTGTTGCATCAATTATGAGGATTTTCCTCTTCCTGGCAGTACTCGGCGTCGTATCTCAGGGCTTAGTTTTAGATGAAAGCAATCCGCCTGCTTCTGTGTTTCAGCATGCTGCCGGAACAATAGGATATAAGATTTTCGGTGTCGTCATGTGGTCAGCTGCCGTTACCTCGGTTGTAGGAGCTGCTTATACTTCGGTCTCATTTTTACGCTCATTCAGTCCGGCATTAGAGAAAAACCACAGATGGCTGACGATCAGTTTCATTGCGATTTCCACGCTTGTGTTCGTATTTGTCGGGCAGCCTGTAAGCATATTAGTCTTAGTTGGTTCCGTCAACGGGTTAATCTTACCTATTGCTTTAGGAGTCATGCTGCTTGCGGCACATAAGAAAAAGATTGTCGGTGACTACAAACACCCTGTCTGGATGACAGTGTTTGGAATCATCATCGTCATCGCTATGACGTATATGGGCATCCGAACGCTATTGACCGGGATTCCACAATTATTTAGTTAACTTACAAAAAGGAAGTCTGCAGTGATGATCTTCATTGCAGACTTCCTTTTTGATTTATTGTTCTTCTAGTTGATCGGTAATAAGCATATGTCCCGGAGCATGGGCAATCATGATCGATGGCTTAACATTCAACCCAACATTCTGCGGGGTCACGCCACACGCCCAAAACACAGGGGTCCTTTCGTTTTCGTCAAAAGAAACACTTTCTCCATAATCGGGATGATTAATATCAGAGATGCCAATTTCCGCTGGGTTTCCGATATGAACAGGACCACCATGAGAAGTCTCAAACCTTTCCGTAACCCTTACAGCCTTATCAATCTCCTCTGATTTCAAAGCCCGCATGCTCACAACCATATTTCCCTCAAAGCGTCCAGCTCTTTCACATGGAATGTTTGTCTTGTACATTGGCACTACCCGTTGCTGCTCCTGATGAAGTAGTCCGATGCCTTCTTCTCGCAGCGCTTTTTCAAACGTAAAACTGCACCCAATAAGAAATGTTACAAAATCCTCTCTCCATTCCTCTTTAATATCCGCAACTTCTCTATCAAGTTGACCGTTACGGTAGATTCGATATTTAGGCAGATCCGTTCGAATGTCTGCATCAGCGATTCGCGGCTGTGTGACACCTTCTTCAAGGACATCGACAATCGGACAAGACCGTGGATTACGCTGACAAAACAGTAGAAATTCGAATGCATATTCTTTCGGCAAAATGATCATGTTTGCTTGTAAATAGTTATCACACATGCCGGAAGTAGTACCCGTGTACTTATTGATGCGGAATGTTTCGCGCTGCTGTTTTGGGTTCATTAGAAACTTCTCCTCTCACCATTATTAAAAAATGTTGAACTTGGACTTTACCTCATTATAATAAAACAATTACATAATTCACATCCTTTTGAAACTGTAAAAAATACAATTTATGAGTCAAATTCCATACTACTTCCTAAACGTTTTTAATATTCAGATAAATTATCTTGATTATATTGTTTACTCTGTTCCTTTTCCTTTGTATACTGAAATCGAAACGTTTCACTAAATGTATGAAAGGATGGTTAATACTTTGAAGAAACTATGTATATTGTTGTTCGGATTCGTTTTAATGGCACATGTAACTCTTCCTTCTTCGATTACTGCGGCGTCTTCTCCTCCTGGAAAGAAAATAGCTTTATCTAAACAACTAGAAGCCATATCGAAACAAACCTACCGTTACTTTGAAGACTTTACAGATGAAGATACTGGGCTGACTTATGATGCAGTAAGACTTAACAATGGTGAAGTTGCCGCTCAAAAACACACCTCTCCTACTAACATTGGAATGTATTTGATGAGTACGATTTCAGCGGAAGAAATGGGTCTTATTACCAAAGAAGAAGCTATTAATAAAATAACTACCACCGTTCATACCTTGGAGGAAATGAAAACTTGGAATGGACTGTACTATAACTGGTACTACACAGATGATGGATCATTGATGACAGATTGGGGACAGTTTATTTCAACTGTAGACAATGGATGGCTTTCTGCGGGGCTTATCGTTACTGGACAAGCATACCCTGAGCTATATCCCCGGGTAAATAAGATCGTAAAGGCAATGGATTATTCCACTCTGTATGACCCAGAAGTAGGTCAAATGCGGGGCGGATTCGATGTTGAAACCGGGAGTCACACAGCTCACCATTACGGCGCTTTCTATACGGAACCTAGATTGGCAAGCTATATCGCTATCGGCAAAGGTGATGTCCCCAAAGAACATTGGTGGAAAATGTACCGAACCATGCCTGAGAGCTGGGACTGGCAGTCACAAACACCAGAAGGCTATACCGAAATCTATGATGGTGTAGAAGTTTTCGAAGGACATTACACCTATAAAGGTACAGAATTTGTGCCGAGTTGGGGAGGAAGCATGTTCGAAGCCTTGATGCCATCACTAGTTCTTAAAGAAAAGGAATTAGGAAAAGATGCCCTTGGTCTAAACAATCAGCGTCATACTGACATTCAAATCGAATATGCTGAAGATCAAGGCTATGCGGCCTGGGGCATGTCACCATCTGCCACTCCAGAAGGGTACTCTGAATTTGGTGCAACTCCATTGGGAATGGAAGGATACAAGTCCGATGGAACCGTCACCCCTCACGCTACGTTCTTAGCATTAGAGTACGCACCGATGGAAGCGTTTGAAAACATTCAAACATTGAGAAGTTTTGACGCCTACGGAAAATATGGATTTCTTGATTCAGTTAATGTAGAAACAGGTGAAGTCACCAATGCTTACTTGGCCTTAGATCAGGGCATGACAATGGTATCAATCGTAAACTATTTACAAGACGGTGTAATAAGAGACTATTTTCACCAGGGCAAAATCGGCAAAAGCCCTGAAGACCTCTTGATTAAGGAAGAGTTTTCAATAGAGTAACCATAGGCAATTGAATATTCCACTTAACACCTCATGCAAAAGGCGCCCATTCAAGATAGGGCGCCTTCTAACAACACAAGCTATTTAATCCTTTTCCAAATTCCCATGTTTTTCAACCGAACTCCGCTCAACCAAATCAGTTGGCAGGGTAAATGATTTTTCAACTTCCTCCCCTGCCAGCATTTGAAAAATCATGTGAACAGACAAGGCCCCCGCTTCATATTTAGGCTGCCTTACCGTAGATAACGGCGGTGTCACGTACTCTGACAGCTGAATATCATCAAATCCAATAATGGAAATGTCATCAGGAACTTTTATGTTCTTTTCCGAAAAGGCTTGTAATCCGCCTATGGCCATTTCATCATTCGCGAAAAATATAGCGTCAGGCAATTTTTGCTGAGCAATTAACATTTTCGTTGAACGATAACCTCCTTCACGTGTGAAATCGCCATTAATTTTCAAACGTGATTGAAAGGGGATCTTATGGTCCTCGAGAGCCTGCTGATACCCTTGAAATCTTTCCTCATTATCATGGGAATTTAACGGTCCGCTGACATATGCGATGGAACGGTGAGCTTTTTTGATTAAATATTCTGTTGCTTCATATCCGCCCTGGCGATTGTTCACTTCTACGTGAATAACGAACGGATTGTCGACTTTCCTGTCCAGCACTACAATAGGAAAGTCTTTCCGCGCGGAAGATCTGATCACTTCGGTGCTTATGTTCTGAGCAAGCACGATCGCCCCATCTACTCTTTTTTCCTTTAAAAATTTAGAGGCTGTTGATTTTTCCCCGCCCACTGAGCTGCAGGCAATGAGGTCGAACCCATTTGAGGCTGTTACTTCTTGCACCCCTTTTATTAACTCGGAAAAGTAAGGGCCTGATAGATCACTTAATAGTAAGGCAATCGTATTCGTTTTCGTTCGTTTTAAATCCGAAGCAAACCCGTTCTTTTGATAATTTAACTCCTCTGCCGCTCGCAGTACTTTGTCAATCGTCGCGGCACTTACTTTTTCAATTCCGTTAAGAGCGTAGGAGGCAGTGGATACAGCTACTCCTGCTCTTTTCGCAACATCCTTAATCGTCGCCATCGTACTCCCCCATATTAACCAATTCATTACATCTATTGTAACTTATAGACAAATAGATTATAGAGTTATTTGATTCCTGACATCGTAAAGCCTTCCACAATATACTTTTGAAAAAAAGAAAAAATAATGATAATCGGCACAACCATGAACGCTGCTCCGGCCATTTGCAGAGCGAAATTGTTGGCATACTGGCCCTGTAATAAAGAAAGGCCCACAGATAACGTGTAAAGACTCTCATCGTTTGCAATGATCAACGGCCATAGGAAGCTGTTCCAGCCAGCTATGAAGGTTAATATCCCTTGCACTGCAAAAATAGGTTTGGCTATTGGTATAACCAATCTGAAAAAAATATAAAACTCTCCCGCGCCATCTAATCTAGCCGCCTCTAGCAAATCATTAGGGATAGTGGTCATAAACTGCCGGAATAAAAAGATGCTGAAGGCGACCGCCAAACCTGGCAGTACAATTCCTGTCATCGTATTCGTCAGCCCCATCTCATTTAACAGCAAGTAGACGGGAATCATCGTCACTTGACCTGGAATCATCATTGTTGCTAACACTAAATAAAAGATCTTCTCGCGCCCTTTGAATTGATATTTAGCAAAACCATAACCCGCCATAGCATTAAACAATAACCCGATAAACGAGCAAAGGACAACAATGATCGTATTCTTTAAATAAACTGCAAAATTCATCGTTGTAAATAGTTTTATATAGTTTTCGAGGGTCGGATTCTCAGGAAATAACGTAGGTGGAATGGCTAGTACCTCACTTTCTGGTTTGAAGGAACTTGAGATCATCCAAATGAAAGGAATGGATACCACGACCCCGCCTATCACCATAAGAGTGATGATGAGAGACCTTTCAACTTTACCCTTTTTAGTAGCTGTAGCCATAAGCGTTAACTCCTCTCTTCTAATACTCTGTTTCTGATTTTCTAAACTTGAATTGAATTAATGTGACGATAATGATTAAGATGAACAGCACAAATGATCCTGCCGCCGCATAGCCGAACTCGCTAAATTGGAAACCTTCCTTATATATAAACAGCGCAATCGAAAGTGTGCCGTTCAACGGACCGCCATCGGTCATAACAAATGGCTCTTCGAAAAATTGCATCCAGCCAATTAATGTAGTGATCGTGACAAAGAATGTAGCATATCTCAGCAGAGGCAGCGTCACATGAAACAGTACTTGCAGTCTATTGGCCCCATCCATTCTCGCAGCTTCATAATAGGATTTGGGAATCCCTTGCAGAGCAGCTAAGAAAATGATCATATTAATGCCAATCCCTTTCCATACAGCCAAAATAATCAAGGATAGTTTGGCGATGGTCGGCTCTTGAAGCCATGGAATATTCTCCACACTCAGTAATGATAATAAGTAATTAAATAAACCATATTCGGTGTTATAAAGATATCCCCAGATCACAGCAACAGCGATGATATTGGTGATCGAAGGCATATAGAAAACGGCTCGAAAGGTACTAAACAGCCAGTTACTTCCATAATTCAGCATTAAGGCAATTGATAAAGAAGATATAATCACCAATGGTACCCCGATAACTACATAAAACACCGTATTATAAACCGATTTTAGAAACGTCTCATCTGAGAGAAGTTCTTTATAATTCTCCAACCCAATAAATGTGATCGTTGACCAATCAGCAAGCCCCTTCAAATTCAAATCAGTAAAACTGATCACAAAGGCGATAAAGATTGGAATAAGGCTGAATACTGTCAACAATATAACTGCCGGAGCTATGAACATATAGGGGTGTTTGCTCTTAAACTGATTCTTGTTCATGGAAACCCACCTTACTAAAATCCTTCAGTTTTTGATAAAAAATGATGATGGAATGAAAGCAGACTTCCTTTTCACCCCATCATCCATAAAGAACGTGCGCTATTCTTTGAGTAAGTTTTGTGCGGTCTGGTTGAATTTCTTCAGTTCCTCCTCTAAATCCGCACCGCCAACTACGATTCGTTCGATTGTGCTTAACAGCTCTTGAGCGATACGTTCAAATTGTGGTGTTGGCAACCCTGGTTTCGTATGTTCTAGTTGTTTTCCGAAAGTTGCATACATTGGATCTTCCTTCATGATAGGTTTGTCCCAAGCTTCTGTTCTAGAAGGTAACGTATTCGATGCTTTCAACCATTCAATTTGAGTATCTACTTCTGTCATATAGGAGATGAATTTCAGCGCTCCGTCTACATTATCGGAATTATGAAAGACTGATAGATTTGCTCCACCCATACTCGACGTGTTCGTCTCTTTCTTTGGCATAACGGCTGTTGCCCATTTTCCTTCAAGATCTGGCGCTTGATCATTAATGATATTAATCATCCATGGACCACTGAAAAACATTGGCTTTGTCCCTTTTTTAAACGCCTGGACAATGTCTAGTCCTTGTTGAGCTTGAGCAATTCCTTCTTCAAAGTAACTGGTATAATATTTAATCGCTTCTTTAAATTCTGGCGAGTCGAAGTTCAAATCATTTTCTTCTAAGTTTGCTTCATACCCATTTTGCCAGGCAAAAATGAATGGCGTTATCTGATCGTTGCGGTCAATATCCAGTCCATAATACTCTTCTCCGCGATCTGCCAGCTTACTTGCTGCCGCTTTTAATTCTTCCCACGTCTTAGGAGGTTCTTCATAGCCTGCTTCTTTCAGCAGATCCGTGCGATAGTATAGAACACGAGTATCTACGTACCATGGGATCCCAACAATTTGATCATCGTATTTCATCGTGGAAACAGATCCATTAAAGTAGTTTTCTTTTGCAAATGAAGGGTAATCCTCCACATATTCCGACAAGTCCATTAATGCACCTGCTTCCGCAAATTCAGCCACCCAGGTTGTACCTAACTGCACAACATCGGGTCCGTTACCTGAAGCGACTGCAGTAAGCAGCTTATCGTGGGCTCTGTCCCACGGAATAGCTTGAACATCAACTTTCAGATCTGGATTTTCTTTTTCAAACTTCTTACTAAACTCTTTAAGCTTCTTGCCTTCCTCCCCCATAGCCCAAACTGAGATTGTGTTTTCACCGCCACCAGAAGAATTACTCTCTTCAGAACAAGCAGCTAATGCAAAGGATAAAACAATAATAGCTACTAAACCGAACAGCTTCTTTTTCACGACAACATCCACCCCTTTGTTAAATTGTTGAAACGTTTCGATAAATTTATTCTACTCAATATTGAATCCGCTTTCAATAACTTTTTTGAAATTTTTGTTTTTTAGTATAAAATTCACTTAATATAGCAACTGATCCATTGACTTTACCGAAACACCGGCTTATACTTCTTACTATAAAATATTTCGAAACGTTTCAATATAACTCGATCAGGAGGGAATCTATGATGAACGATAGCCAGCTTACATCATTATTGAAAGAAATGACATTACACGAAAAAGTAGGACAGCTCGTCCAACTAGCCACTCCTTTCTTCAAAGGAGCATCTGACCAAGGACAAATTACTGGCCCTATGCAAGAAATGGGACTCAGTCACGAAGACATTGAAAATACGGGTTCCGTGTTAGGAGCTTCCGGCGCCAAAGAAACCATAGCTATTCAAAGAAAGCATTTGGAAGACAACCGATTAGGGATTCCTTTGCTATTTATGTCTGATATTGTGCACGGCTTTAGAACGATCTTTCCTGTACCACTCGCGATCGGGTGTTCATGGGATTTAGATTTAGCAGAAAAAAGTGCAGCTTTGGCAGCAAAAGAAGCGGCGGTTTCTGGTGTTCATGTTACCTTTGCTCCGATGGTCGATTTATCAAGAGAACCACGATGGGGCCGTGTGATGGAAAGCACGGGTGAAGATACATACTTGAACAGTGAATTTGCCCGATCTTTCGTCAGAGGTTTCCAAGGTGATTTACAACAGGATGCTTACAAAGTTGCTTCCTGTGTAAAGCACTTTGCTGCTTATGGCGCTCCCGAGGGAGGGCGTGATTACAATACGGTCGATATGTCTGAATGGATGCTGCGCGAATCCTATTTACCCGCTTACAAAGCCGCCCTCGATGAAGGTTGTGAGATGGTTATGACGGCCTTCAACATCTTAAATGGAGTCCCTTCCACAGGGAATAAATGGTTAATGAGGGAGCTGTTAAGGGATGAGTGGAATTTTGACGGGGCATTAATCTCTGACTGGGGTGCCGTTAAGGAATTAATCCCCCACGGAGTAGCGCAGGATGAAAAGGAAGCAGCCCTTCAGACCCTCCGTGCTGGAGTCGATATTGAAATGATGATGTCCTGCTACTTTAAACATGCCAGCCAGCTTGTTGAGGAAGGACTATTAGAGGAAAGTACGATTGATGAAGCTGTTCTGAGAATCCTCCGCTTAAAAAACAAGCTAGGCCTCTTTGAAAATCCATATCGTGAAGCAGACGAAGCAGATGAAAAAAACTTTATCCTTACTCCTGAGCATCGACAAGCGGCACGTGAACTTGCAGGCAAGTCTGTTGTATTGCTTAAGAATGAACAAGCACTGCCATTAAGTAATAAGAAGAAGGTCGCACTGATTGGTCCCTTTGCCCACAATACAGATATCCTCGGGCCGTGGTCCTGGGGAGGCTCCGCAGAAGATACGATCACACTAGATGCCGGTATGAAGCAGTATTTGAACGCAGACTATTTACTAGTTTCTGAAGGTTCCGGTATTGAGACCGGCACTGAGCAGCAGCTGCAGGAAGCAATGCAAATAGCTTCAAAAGGTGAAGTCATCGTAGCAGCGCTTGGAGAGCACTCTGATATGAGCGGGGAAGCTGGTTCGCGTGCAGATATCCGAATTCCTGAAATTCAATTAGAATTGCTGAAACAACTAAAGTCACTCGGAAAACCAGTTATAGCCGTGTTATTCAACGGGCGCCCATTAGATGTAAGAGAGATAATTGAGCATGCAGATGCTGTGTTGGAAGCCTGGTATCCCGGCACAGAAGGCGGGAATGCTGTTGCTGATATTTTATTTGGTGACGTGAACCCATCAGGGAAGCTCTCCATGTCTTTCCCCTACTCCGTAGGACAAGTGCCAGTCTATTACAACCAATTTAATACCGGGCGCCCTAAAGATGCCCCAGACGCTCAAATCCGTTTCGTTTCTCAATATTTAGATATCCCAAATGAAGCATTGTTTCCATTTGGTTACGGTTTAAGTTACAGTACCTATCACTATAGTGAAATGTCTCTTTCAACTGAACAAATCACACCAACCGAGAAGTTAACGGTTCATGTGGATATCAAGAATACCGGCTCAATGGCTGGAGAAGAAATCGTTCAGCTTTATATTCGTGATTTAGTAGGAGAAGTGGTCAGACCGCTTAAAGAATTAAAGGATTTTACAAAAGTCACCCTCCAGCCTGGTGAAACAACAACCGTAGAGTTTACGATAGATGAAAGTCAGTTACGTTACTATCACACGGATCTTGATTATAAGAGTGACAGTGGTGAGTTTGAGGTATTTGTCGGTCCCAACAGCAGAGATGTCCAATCAAGAAAATTTAAGTTAGGGAACGTTTAGATTAGCAAACTTCTCAGGCACCCGCTATGGCATGAACTTTTGCTCCAATTTGTTAGTTGAGTCTCACTATCGGGGGTGCAGTTCAATTTTTCCTCCCCTCTTGCCCATCTTATTAATAGTACTACAATCATGACACGAGACTCTTTATGATTATGGTACAATGACCTTTAATGAAATGAACTATGCAAAAGAGGTGTAAGCTGCAATGTATAACGAACCAATTTTTCTACAACCAGAATTTAAAGAACGAATCTGGGGTGGCACGAAATTGAACGAGATCTTCAATTATGATATCCCCTTTGAAAATACAGGAGAGTGCTGGGGGATTTCCGGCCATGCCAACGGAGCCAATCGAATAAAAAATGGCCCGCTGCAAGGTAGCACGTTAGCCGAAGCCTGGAGCCAGCATCGCGAGCTTTTCGGCAATGAAGAGGGAGCGGAATTTCCATTGCTCGTGAAAATTCTCGATTCGAAAAGAGACTTATCTGTTCAAGTGCATCCGGATGACACCTATGCTCGTGAAATCGAAAAGGAGAACTACGGTAAAACAGAGTGCTGGTATGTGATAGATTGTGAAGAAGGTGCCGAAATTATTTTCGGTCATCATGCGAAAAGCCAAGAACAATTGGCATCCATGGTGGAACAAGGTGAATGGGATGAGTTGCTTCACCGTATCCCCGTCAAACCGGGGGACTTCTATTATGTACCAAGCGGAACCATTCATGCGATTGGGGAAGGCATTCAAATATTAGAAACGCAGCAAAGTTCGGATATTACGTATCGTGTATATGACTACGATCGTACAGATAATAATGGTAAAAAACGTGTACTGCATTTAGACCGCTCGCTTGACGTCACGAATGTGCCACACGAGAATCCAACCCTCGAACGCTCACAATGGACTGAGGACGGGATAAAGAAGGAGAAACTAGTCGAGGAAGCTTATTTCACAGTTCATCACTGGAGTTTAGAAGAAAAGAGCCACGGTATTACGCCTGAGACCTATCAACTGTTCAGCGTAATAGACGGTGAAGGAACGCTAACGACCGAAATAGGGATTTTTTCTTTTGCAAAAGGAGATCATTTCATCATCCCTGCAACCGTTGAATCTTATACGCTTGAAGGCACAGCCTCCTTCATTACATCTGTTTCAAATAAATAAACTAGAAGCCAGCTTCCAAGGCGCTCCTGGAAGCTGGCTTCTTTTCTACCTTTATGAGTTTGCCGCTAGCAAAAGCGCTCCCTTAATCCCGGCTTCGTCCGTCAATCCCGGCGGAACAATATAATCATCAATATGCTCCGGGGACAATAGCGGTGAGCTGACATAGCCCGCAAGCATGTCCACTACTTGGTTACGAATCAGGCCAAAGAGATGCGCTTGCTGCATGACACCTCCACCCATAATAATCCGCGCTGGGGATAGAATGTAAATGTAATTCACGAGAGCCTGAGCTAAATAATACGCTTCGATTTCCCACACTTTTTCATCATCAGCCAATTCCTTACCTGCTTTTCCCCAGCGTTTCTCAATCGCAGGCCCAGCTGCCATCCCTTCTAAACAGTCCTGGTGGTAAGGGCAGGCACCGCCAAATGAATCATCCTCATGGCGTTTGATTGCAATATGACCCATTTCTGGATGGGACAATCCCTTTAATGTAGCCCCATTCACGATCGCCCCGGCGCCGATGCCTGTACCGACCGTAATATAGAGACAGGATTCTACATCCTTTGCATTTCCCCACGCCGCCTCTGATAAAGCGGCCACATTCACGTCGGTATCGACCTTCACAGGTACAGCCAATTCATCAGCCAGACTCTGAACGAGCGGGAAGTCTACCCAGTCGATTTTAGGTGTTTGCTGGATGGTTCCGTAACTGTCGCTCTGTTCATTCACATCAATCGGTCCGAAACTTCCGATCCCTAATTGTTCAATCTCTTGACCTTTAAAAAATTCGTAGACTGCCGGCATCGTAATGTCCGGATGTTGAGTAGGGATGACTGTTTTCTCAAAAACATCCCCTGCTTCATTACCAATGGCACACACAAATTTGGTGCCGCCCGCTTCAATCGCTCCTATTCTCATTACGTCAGTTCCTTTCCCTTAAAAATGAATCACATCGTCTCTCAAACTCCAAACCTTCACATTCGCAGCAGCAGACTCCCTCGGCTTTACTTCAAACGTCCTCACGTCCGGATCAGCAAACAGTCGTGAGGTGAACACTTCCTCTCCGTCATTTACGAAAATTTCTACTGAAGAACGATCGATGTAAAACTGCAGCTGTTGCACTCCTTGTGGCAGTCGGCAGCTGCGTGATTCAACCGTCCCATCTTGACCAGGGCGTGAGAGGATCAGCAGACCATTATCTCGTTCGTAAACCAAATGTGTGCAGTTGAACAGATTGACCTTTTCAATCGGTCCATCTATTTGTACTTCGGACACCCTGTCAATAGTAAAATCAGCTTGTTCCGTTATTTGTTCATCATAGCGTTGCACCTTGCGCAGATCCGTTAATTCTTCAACAGGACGCTGGATTAACTTGCCTTGTTCAAGACTCAACTCCCTCGGAACCGTCATACAGTGAACCCAATGGTACTGATGCGTCGGCTGGGTTTTTTCCTCCGGATCAGGACACCCCATCCAGCCAACTAACAGGCGTCTGCCTTTTTCATCACACGTCGTCTGCGGAGCATAAAAATCAAAGCCGCGGTCAAGTTCTTCAAAACGGTTATGCTGAAATTGCGCTTGCTGGTAATCTAATTTTCCTACCACATAGCCTGTTTGATAAAGATTGTTATAATCAATCCCATCAGCTTCGACGCCTTGCGGGGAAAAGAGAAGCACCTCTTTTCCGTTTAAAGTAAACAGATCAGGACACTCCCACATGTAGCCCAAATAACCGCATTCTTCCCTGGTCGAATGCGATAATTCACCTCTAAACTCCCATTCTTTCGCATCTTTTGATTCAAACAGAACAACACATCCATAGTGATCCTCCGTTTGGGCTCCAACTACCATGTACCACTGCCCGTCATGCTTCCACACTTTTGGATCACGGAAATGCGGCGTGTATCCTTGCGGCAGTTCAATTTCGACACCATTTTTAACAAAATGAATGCCATCAATCGATTCAGCCGAGCATTGATAGGTTTGCCGCTGACCATTATCATCTTTCACATTCCCAGTATAATAGATTTTCATTTTTCCGTCATAATCAATTGCACTGCCTGAATAGCAGCCGCTTCTATCAAACCAATCACTTGGCGTCAGGGCGGTTGGTTCTAATTTCCAATCGATGAGATTAACAGAGCTGAAATGGCCCCAGAACTTTGCACCGTGCCCCGTGTGAAATGGCATCCATTGAAAGTATAGATGGTAAGTGCCCTGCCACTGGATCCAGCCGTTCGGATCGTTGAGCAGTCCGACTGGAGGAGACATGTGAAACGCCTGCCTGTAAGGATCTTGCCTTACAATTTCCTGATATGTTTCGATAGCTGTATCTGCTTGTTCTCTTAACCTTCGATCATTGCTCATACAATTCCTCCACCTTCATGGAAAAAGAAGACCCAGTAGACGCTACCAGGTCCTTTTTCACTATAATCACACTACTTCTCGCTGATCTTATGTTCTTTATCACTAAACCCGAACAGGTACGTTAAGACAAAGGAAACGGCAATTGCTACAATATTAACAAGCACGTAGTAGAATATTTGCTCGTTCAAGTAAAGCAGTGTTCCCGGAATAACGGTAATCGCCATCCCTGTTGCCTTCAATTCTAGAATAGCAGCTAAGAACCCGCTGATACCTCCACCGATCAGCCCCATTATAAATGGCTTTCCATAACGTAAGTTAACACCAAAGATCGCTGGCTCTGTAATACCAAGAAAGGCAGAGATGGATGAAGGGAAAGCTAAAGCCTTTAGCTTGTTAGACTGCGTTTTCACACCGACAGCTAAGGCTGCTCCACCTTGGGCTGCAATAGCCCCTGTAACAATAGGATTAAACGGGTTGTATCCTAAATTCTCAAGCAGTTGTATTTCCAGAAAGTTGAAAATATGATGAACACCCGTAATTACAATCACTTGGTTAAAGAACCCAATAATGAGGCCGCTTAATCCAAATGGAAGACCTAACAGGGCAAGTGTTCCTGAGAAAATCCAATTCTCTACTAAGTGTAAGATTGGGCCAAGAACCATAAGGGACAGCACAATCATCACAAGCAGCACGAGAAATGGCGTTACGATCAGATCAAGAGCTTCTGGCACCCGCTTCCGACACCATCTTTCAAATTTAGACCCTACAATTCCGGCAAAAAACGCTGGTAAAACTGATCCTTGATAACCAATGACAGGAATAAATCCTAGAAAATAAATCGGTTCAGCTGTTCCGCCTGCTACTGCCCAGGCATTCGGTAATGACGGGGATACAAGCATAAGCCCAAGAACCAGTCCTATAATTGGTGTCCCACCGAACACTCTGAATGTGGACCAAGCCACGAGAGCTGGCAAGAAAACAAAGGCTGTATCTGTTAATACCTGTGTAAACAGAAGGAAGTTTTCCGAAATGTCTTCAGGCGCCAAACCAAACAAAGATAATACCGCTTCTTGCGTGAGCAGACCGCGAAGCCCCATGAATAAACCCGTGGCTACGAGTACTGGAATAATCGGGACAAACACATCCCCAAACGTACGAATGGCTCGTTGAAAAGCGTTTCCCTGCTTCGCCGTTTCCTCTTTCATCTCCGATTTTGATGTCCCAGTGACTCCTTGGTTTGTGACTTCTTCATAAATCCGATTTACTGTCCCTGTGCCAAAAATAATTTGATACTGTCCAGAGTTGTAAAAGGCGCCCTTCACTTTATCGATCTCCTCAACAGCTTCCACGTTAACTTG
The DNA here is from genome assembly GCF_900166655.1 of Halobacillus hunanensis. GTDB lineage: Bacteria > Bacillota > Bacilli > Bacillales > Halobacillaceae > Halobacillus_A > Halobacillus_A hunanensis. Next base: position 457,486 of record NZ_FVZB01000006.1, read on the forward strand.
TTCGCGGTCATGCACCATGATCCGCAGCCGTGTAGCACAGTGGGCAATCGATTGAATGTTGTCCTCTCCACCGACTGACTCAATAACCTGCTTAGCAATTTCTGAATTACTAGCCATGATAGATCCTCCTTTTTTATTATATGTGTAATCGATTACATATTGAATAAAATAAAAAATTCTTGTATGAAGTTGATAAAATAGGGAATCGATTACACATTAGGCAAAAAATAAACTGAAGCGTTTACATCTGATTTAAAATAATTCATGTGTAATCGATTACACATGAACTTTATCTAGTACTATACACTATCTCTGCGAATCAGTCTATAGTTTTGCACAATTTTATCTTCTATTTGTTGGTTTTTCATTTGCGCCAGCAGACTCCCCGCAGCTTTTCTTCCCGCCTCTTTGTTATGATATTCGACCGTAGTTAACGATGGCGTCACATACTTTGATAAAGCAGAAGCTCCAATCCCAGCAACAGCAACGTCTCCTGGAATGCTGTACCCCTGTTCTTTTAAATATTCCATCGCCCCAATTGCCATCCTGTCCGTTACGACAAATACAGCATCAGGCACATCCCTCCCGCACTCCTTAAGGATGGCTTTCATGCCTTCATAACCTGATTCAATACTAAAGTCACCAACCGCCATCAAACGCTCCTCCACAGAAAACCCGTTCTCCTCAAGTGCATCGACATAAGCTTGTTTCCTCAATCCGCCGACAGCCGGATCATCTTCACCGACCCCGATGAAGGCAATACGCTGGTAGCCCTTTTGAATTATCATATTAGTCATATCTACGGCAGCATTGTAGTCATCATAGACGACGGAAGGAAAACCGGGCAGTTCCTGTCCAAGCGAAATAAACGGCAAATTGGTTTCACTGATAGCTTGAATTAAGCGATCATTCACATTCGTCGAAAGCAATATTATCCCGTCTACCTGCCTGCTCTTTAACAAGCGTACGTATTCAATTTCTTTTTCCTTATCGAGCTCTGTATCCGTCAGTAGAATTTGAAAGTTTTCCCTGGATAATACTTCATTTATTCCACCTACAACACGACTTGCCGTTTCTGTACTGATTTTAGGAAGAATCACTCCGATGACCCCGGACTTTTTCGTCCGCAACGACTTCGCTGAAACACTTGGCACATATCCTGTTTCTTCCACAATTCTAAGTATTCTCTTTCTCACGTCTTCACTTGCGTATCCGCTATTATTCAGCACTCGGGAAACTGTCGTGCGTGATACGTTAGCCATTTTTGCGATGTCATTTATTGTAGTCATACTTGATCCTCCATCATTTTCATCTCTACAACTATTTTATGGGAAAAGGAATGGGATGTCTAACCAAGTCTGGCAGTAACACTAAAAGCGAATAGGTCACACTCATCATGATTTTGAAACGAGTAATTGGGCAAAATCATATCGAGATTTGCTTTTGATTAACTCTTGTACTAACGATACATCATCAATAATTTCCCCCAGCATTTCGTACATGGATTGAAGATCTTCTGTACTCCCTTTTTTTACAGACAGCAAGCAAATGAATTGTACACGCTTATCTCCCCATTGAATAGGTTTCTTAAGTGTACAAAAGCTTAGAAAAGTTTGATTCGATTGAGGTGTGATCGGATGTGGAATCGCAACTAAATTTCCAAATGATGTAGGTGCAACAGCCTCTCTTTCCTCTACTGATTCCAGAAAGCGGTGACCCACCAGACCCTTATGCTCCAACTCCTTACATGTAAAGGTTAGAACTTCTTCTTTAGTTGAAAAAGACTGCTCAAGAAATATAAGATTTTCTTTCACGTAATCAAACAATCTTGTGGAGTTTTTAAACACCATCGTTTCAATCTTCTCAAGGTCTTTTTCCGCTAAGATGGTGTTCACCTCAATGGCTGGAATAGGCAGCAGATCTGGAATAGGAATCGAACTTACAATAAAATCAATGTCGGCAAGTGAACATTGCTGAAGTTTATAATATTCCGTTGTAGCAGCTACTTCTAATTTGGAATCGAATTCGGACTGCAGTTTGTATTTTAATAATTGTGCACTGCCGTAGCCTGAAGCACAAACAACCAAACAGCGTTTAGGCCCTTGTCTCATTTTTCCCCGCTCGATCGCAGCACCGATATGAAGAGCTAGATAGCCAATTTCGTTTTCATCTATCGATACTCCCATCTCCTCTTCAAGAACGATGCCTGCTACGATGCCTGCTTCAAAAACTAACGGATAATTGAACTTTATATCATCAATCATAGGGTTGCGTATATTCATCCCATACTTAAACCTATTAATAGACGGTTTCAAGTGGAGAGCTAATCCTACAATTAATTCGCGATCATTACGGATATTAAGATCAAATTTTTCCTCAATCCTATTCAAGATCGATAACGTCACCTGATAAATGTCATCATCAAGTACCTCTCTGATTTCTTCTTCCTGCAAATTCGTCTGGGAAATCGTCTTTGTCCCCATGAGATGAATGGCAATATAAGCCACTTCTTCATGAGGGAAAGTGAGTTGAAGACATTCCTCTACTTTTGTGACAATCCGATCTGCCACGGCATATTCCCTTTGGTTGAGAATTTCATCTAGATTAATTTTATATATAGAAACATGATTCCCTGATTTAATTCTCTTGCAGGCGATCGCAAGATGAATAAATAAGTTATTTATGGCAATATCCGATGGAGTAATGTCGTTTTCTTTAATTTCTTCGATGATTATCGTCCATATCTTTGATAGTTGAGCTTCTGTTAAGAAAGGAAGTTGATCCAGTAAAATTCGTTTGGGAGCTTTTACTTTCTTATCCCTCTCAAAAACGTATTCTGACATACAAAAGCGCAGCTTAAATTCACTTCCTTTTACTTTCAGACCATAGTTAGGACGCTTATCCATTACAATCTCGTACTTTTTCAAGATTTGTTTTACGTGCTTTAGGTCATTTTGAATGGTCGATTTGCTTATATGCATTTCCTCGCATATATCTTCTAACTTCACATAGCTGTCCTCTAACAAGAGGCGCTTAATTAAGTAGCGTACTCTTTCTTCAGGAGAGTTTGGGATAACAGCATCATCTAACTGCTTCTCTTGATAGGCCCTTTTTATGTAGTTACGAAAGCTTTGATTATCATGTATAGTAAGCTTATACCCCTTAGCCCTGATTGACTCTATATGGGCTCCTTCAATCAAATCCTCTAATTGTTTAATATCCTCTCTGGCTGTGCGGGATGATACATCTGTAATACTGGCCAAATACTGACTCGTTAAAGCTGTATCCGCAGCCATGAGCTCACGTAATAAAATGGTCATTCGGGAGTTTAGCATGTTGCACCCTCTCACTTCCAAATTCAGTCATATCGTCTGGTACCAAAAAGGGACTGGGACATAACTAATTACTTAAGTAAAAAGACGAACGATATGCAGTTGAAGCGGAGAAAATATACGGAGACTCCTGCGGGAGGAAAGGCCTAGGTGAGACCCCGCAGTGCGCTAGCACAAGGAGACTCAACAGCCGCCCGCGGAAAGCGAAGTATATTTTCGCAGCGGTTTAAATGCACAAATCATAATTTCTACTTAGTTCGGATTTTCATCTGATAAAAACACTTTTGTCCCAGCCTCTATCTTCAGGCAATCAATTCATTATCCTTTTTCAACTGATGCGGGATGATTGAACTGAGGCAGATAGACTTGATGAGCTTCTAACAAATCATCTATCAGTTGTTTAGCTATTGAATCAGATGGGACAAGCGGATTGATGGTCATTGCCAGTAAAGCCTGGTTATAATCTCCTGTGACAGCCGCTTCTGCAGCTACTCTCTCAAACGACTTAATTTGTTGCACAAGCCCTCTTACTGCGACAGGCAGTTCTCCGACATGAATGGGTTTAGGACCGTTTTTCGTAATGACGCAGTTCACCTCTACTGCGGAATCATCTGGTACACCTTTAATGGTCCCATTATTTCTCGTATTTACAGGCTGAATGTCACCTTTATCATTATAGATGGAGCTAATTAAACTACAAGCAGCATCGCTATAATAAGCCCCGCCACGCTCCTCCAGTTGTGGAGGCTTAGTTGCTAATTCACGGTCTTTATACAGTTCAAACAGATCATGCTCTAATTGCTTCACAACTGCTGCGCGTGTACCAGTCTCATTCATCTCGGCAAGTTCGCTCTCAAGCATTTTACTCGTTTGATAGTAGTAACGATGATAAGGACAAGGCAGGATTCCGAGAGCTTGAATAAATTCAGGCTCCCAGCCTGAATCAACAACGTTTTTCATCGTTAATCCAGCACCGCTGCTAAGTTTATCTATAACTTGATCGGTTATTTGCTCCCCGTCTAAATAAACATCGGTTCCGTACACCATATGATTTAACCCGGCAAAATCAATAAAAATGCGCTCCGCATCAACTTCGAGCATGTCCGCAACACCCATCCTCATTCCGATTGGGACATTACACAAACCAACCGCTTTCGTGATAGGGCTGTATCGTAAAACCGCTTCCGTAACCATGCCTGCAGGATTGGAGAAATTGATTAGCCATGCGTCGGGACATAATCGTTCCATATCTCGGCATATATCAAGGATAACTGGTATCGTGCGCAGCCCTTTAAATAAACCGCCCGGCCCGTTTGTTTCTTGTCCGATTACGTTGTACTTTAGGGGAATGCGTTCATCTAATGCCCTGGCTTCTAACAGTCCGACGCGGATTTGAGTGGTCACAAAATCTGCTTGCTCCAAGGCTTCTTCACGATTATAGGACAAATGAATTTTGATAGGTACCCCGGCCTTTTCAACCATTCGCTTAGCTAATGCCCCCACCGTTTCCAATTTTTCTTTTCCTTCAGGGATATCTACCAGCCAAAGTTCACGGATTGGCAATTCTTCATATCTATTAATAAAGCCTTCGACTAATTCAGGTGTATAGCTGGAGCCACCACCAATGGTAACAACCTTAATCCCTTCCATTCTTTCACCCCACCTCTAACATGTTAATTTAAAAACCGTTCTGTTCAGCAATACGTTTCATAAAATAAGCACTCTTCTTCGGCTTCCGCTCTTTAGTTTCCAAATCTACTGAAAAGAATCCGTAACGATTCTTGTATGCGTTCATCCATGACCAGTTGTCCATAAAGGACCATAGATGATAGCCTTTGGCGTTACAACCTTCTTCTATAGCCTGATGAAGCCATTTTAAATGGCCCGTTATAAAATCAATTCGGTAATCATCTTCAATCCTGCCATCTTTCATAAACCGCTCTTCATCTTGAACACCCATCCCATTTTCGGAGATAAACGACTCGATGTTTCCGTAATTCTCTTTAAGGTTGATCATAATGTCGTAAATCCCTTTCTCATAGATCTCCCATCCACGGTATTTGTTCATCTTTCTCCCTGGCATCTCATAGTTATCAAAAAACCAATCAGGCATAAATGGACTATAAGGGTTGGGCAGATGATCTTTTGCTTTCACTCTTCGGGGCTGGTAATAGTTTACGCCCAGCAAATCAACTGTATTAGCTGAAATTAAGTCGCTATCACCTTCTTCTATTTGCGGAAGCTGTCCATGTTCTTCTAGCAATTGAATGAACTCTCGGGGATACTTGCCTAGTACGGACGGATCCAGAAAACTTCTATTAAAAAATAGATCGGCTATTTGCGATGCTTTTAAATCAGCTGGATTTTGACTTCTTGGATAAGAAGGGGTCAGATTCAAGATGATCCCAATTTGACTTTCAGCAAAGTGATGTGACCTAAATTTCTCGATAGCTTTAGCACTGGCGATCATAGTATTGTAACCGACTTGAATGGCACGTTTCGCATCAACGACGTTAGGATAATGAAAATCATAAAGATAGCCGCCCTCTACCGGGACAATTGGTTCGTTGAAGGTAAACCATTTATGAACACGATCTCCAAATAGATCGAAGCAGACATCGGCATAGTCAACAAATAAATCGACAACCTGTCTATTTTCCCAGCCGCCAATTTCTTGCATTTCTAGCGGCATATCAAAATGAAAGAGATTAACAAATGGTTCGATATCATGAGCTATTAATTCATTAATGACATCGTTATAAAATTTTACAGCTTCCTGATTAATCTCACCTCGGCCTCCCAAGATCAGTCTGGACCAGGAAATCGATAATCGAAACGAATTATGGCCAATATCTTTCATTCTTTTAATATCATCTTGATAGGAGTGATAGAAATCAGAGGTTGCTTCCGGTCCTACCCCTCCAAAAAAGCGATTAGGCTCTTTGGAATACCAGTAGTCCCATATATTCCGCCCCTTTCCCCCTTCATTAGCAGCTCCTTCGATTTGGGTAGCGGACGTTGCACTTCCCCACCAAAAGCCTTCAGGAAATTTATACTCTACAGACATACAAGATTCCTCCCATTACTTATTCTTATAGATTTCGATAATTTCTACAGCCAGGTCACGAACGGTCATCGAGGTCATCAAGTGGTCCTGAGAATGAACCAATAACACATTGATAGGGTTCTCCTCTCCACTGGCCTCTTTTTGTAGTAGCTTTGTTTGGTACTGATGTGATTTGACCAGTTCTTCTCCGGCTTCTTCTATTAAACGGTCCGCTTCCTCAAAATTCCCTGCTTTCGCTTGCTGAATGGCTTCCATCGCATTGGCTTTACCATTTCCTGCATAAAGAATAATTTGAAAGGAAATTTCCGTGATATCTTTGTTTTCTGTTTTATTTTCCATTACCATGCTCACTCCTGAGGTTCAGTATAGTTAGGCACTTTGATTAGTTGATTCTTCATCATCTCTTTCAGACTCATAGTACTGATTATCCAAGATCTTCAAGAACGGCCACCAAATTAAGAATACAATAACGATATTGAACGCCTGCAGAACTCCACCTTGCCAAGAATTGGTGGCGATTGCTCCGTTTAAGATCGTTGGGGTGGTCCATGGTACGATAACCCCTGTTGGAGGCGGAACTAAACCTGAAGCCATAGACATATACGTGATCACCGTTACTACAACTGGAGCCACTAACCAGGGAAGGAGAACAATTGGATTCATAATAATAGGCAGTCCAAAAATAATCGGTTCATTTACATTGAAAATACCAGCTGGAGCTCCGAGCTTACCAATTTCCTTCATTTGCCTGCTTTTTCCGATTAAAAAGATTCCCAGGATGACAGCTAACGTCATTCCTGAACCACCCATTCCTACAACGAAGGACTCAATAAATTGTTTGCTTACGATGTGAGGAACCTCTTCCCCTGCTTGGAATGCTGCAAGGTTTTCTGTAGCAAGCGAATACCAGACTGGATCCATGACAGAGTTGACGATAATTTGCCCGTGCAACCCAAAGAACCAGAAGATTTGAATAAGTAAAACGGCGGCGATAGTAGCCGGAAGTCCGCTTCCAAGCGCTGTTAGAGGGGCTTGAACAACGGTATAAATAAAGTTTTGCACATCTCCAAACGGCGTGTAGCTAAAAATTATGCGTACCATTAAAAAGATAGACAATGTAAAAGTTATCGGAAGTAATGCGCTAAATGAGCGGGACACAGCACCCGGGACTCCCTGTGGCATTTTAATGGTCCAGTCTTTCGCTACGAAAAAACGATATAACTCCGCAGCTGTAAAAGCTGTGAAAATACCTAAAAACATCCCTTTTGCACCCAGATTCTCCGTAGCTATAACGCCAGTTACATCACCCAAAACTTGAGGAGTTAAGATGAGAAAGGCAGCTAGGGCTGTCACCCCGCCGTAGATCGCTTCTCCCTCATAGTACTCTGTCAATTTGTAACCAATTCCGACAATCACAAAAGTAGCCATGATCGAAAGCGTACCCGCTGAAGCAGGAGCCAATGCTGCTTGATATTCAGCATAAGCCTCCTCACCAATTAACATGTCGAGAAATGGCAGGTTTGCAATAACCACAAAAATGGAACCAAAAATAATTAATGGCAATGCGATCATAAAACCGTCTCTCAATGAGGTTAAATACCGGTTATTATTCAATTTATCCGCTACAGGCATCAATATATTTTCTAAAACATCCATGAATTTGTTCACTGTACCCATCCCCCTTAAAAAGTTATAATTCTATTAGTTCAAGAGCTTTTTCCAGCACAGCTTTGCCATCCACTCTTCCGTAAGACATCGGGTCAATGACATCAACCGGTATTCCGACCTCGGCCGCTGTTTTCTCAAATTTCTTCTTCATAAATTTCATTTGTGGTCCAATTAACAAAACATCCGCCTGTTTCATATCCTTTGGAGCTTTATCCTGTGCCACAGCCCAAATTTCGCAATCCATTCCTTTTTCTTCAGCAGCCTCTTTCATTTTTGTAACAAGTAGACTAGTCGACATCCCTGCCGAACAAGCTAGTAATATTCTCTTCATTGTTTGTGCCTCCTTAAAGTATCTGTGCTAATATATCAATTCTATTTTAAAAGCGCTTACATTTACACCTAGACTTTTTCCGTTGCAAAGCGGAAATGATTGATTCAAAAAACTTATGTAATAAAGAAGAGTTTAACATCGTCAAACTGGCCGCATAGAAAAGGTCTCCTTTTAAAATCGATCACTGGATCTCTTTTCAACATTTAACCCAATCGGAATAATGGATGAAGGTGCCCCGGACCCAATTCTTTTAGGAGTAAAAAATAATCATTCCTGGAAGCTGACTGTCTGGTATGATAGAAGTAGACAAAATTTTATAGGTGGGAGGATTTAGCACATGAACACCCTATTTGTAGCAGGACACTCAAAGTTGCCCACGGGTATCGCGGCGAACCATATTTCAGAATCGTTGACGCTGACACTGGAAGTAGATCAAAAATACGGTGTTATTATCGATGCCTCTTGTACGTTAGCAACAGATCATGGACGCGATTTTATTAAAACTTTGTTAAAGGGGTACAGTTTAAAAGATGGAATAGAGGGCCCCCTCGCCCGCCTTCATGAAGGGTACTTAGGGAAGGCCGGCAATGCTTTAGAGGCAGCGTTAAAAGATTCTTATAAACAATATCAGTTACATACCGAAAAATCTTAGGGTTAACCATCCTGTGAGGAAAAATTGAGTAGTGTTCACCCGCACTTTACACAAAAAAGCTTGTAGAAAAACCAGGGGGTTCTCTACAAGGTAAGGGAGCACATTATCATCTGTGCTCCCTTTTTTATGATGTGTTTCCCTGAGATTTATACAGACATAGACTGTCTTTTCTTAGGATGACGAACAGCTAAGATAAATACGACCAAACAAAAGATCAGACAAACCACAGCCATGTTGTGTAAATGCTGAATATCCATGTGGCCGGTAAAGACAATTCCGAGCAGACAGGTCGATAAAATCGAGCCAAAGTATCGGCTCGTTTGGAAGAGTCCGGATGCTGAGCCGGTTTCTTCTGGCGTTACATGATCATAAAGGGCGGTTTGCATGGAAATTTTATTAAATCCATTACTCACCCCTAGTATAGCCATAATGATGAGCAGCCACCAGAGCTGGGACGTTTCGTGCAAAGTTAACAAAAGTGCTGTACCTAAGAACAAGGTCACGGCTCCCGATAATAATGGAGGTTTAGAACCACTTTGATCAATCCAGCGTCCGGCAAGCGGGGAAACTAAGACTCCGACTCCCGCCATAGCCAGCATAATTACCCCCGTCTCTTTTCCACTATAATGACGAACTTGCTGCAAAAACGTCGGCAGCCCAAAAAAGTAACAATAATAGATAAGGTTGATCGTCATAAATTGAATATAAATCCATGTTACCGGGACGTTACTTTTGAGCGATAAGAGATCTATAAACGGTTCCTGCTGCCTTTTTTCATAAAAATAAAAAACTGCGAAAGCTGCGAACGCAACGGGGAGGGCCCACCACTTTACTTCATTTGTCAGGGAGAGAAGAAATAAAATCAAGCATACTGTCCCTGTCGTAAATAACCCCATTCCAATAAAATCAATCCTGCTTAACTCTACCTTCCCTTGTCCTTTTTCAGGTAGGACAAAGAGGGCTAGAACAAAAGAGAGAATGATAAATGGTAAATTAATTATAAAAATGGCTGGCCAGTCCCACGAGTCTATTAAAAAGCCGGCAATCGATGGGCCAAATGCAGCGGATGTCGAGGCAAACACAGATAGAGCTGCTAACGCTTTTCCCTGCCCCTTCGTAATGCTTGTTCGAATCATGGACATTCCACTGGGAAATAAGGTCGAACTGCCAATGGCCTGCAACGCCCGATAAACCAATAACCATTGAAAATTAGGGGAAAAAGGCGCCAGCAGAGATGTGACCGCAACAAGTACGAGTCCGGATAAAAATAACCGTTTGGGACCGAACATATCACTAAGCTTCCCCATTACGGGTTGAGCAGCGGCACTCGCGATATAAAAAATCGATATTAACCAGGAGGCATCGGCAAAAGTCAACTCAAACTCATGCTGCAATCGCGTAACGGCTACAGAAATCATCGACGAGTTTAACGGATTAAGTAAGGTTCCGAGACCGATTGTTACGATCAGAAGCCATGGTCTTCCAGAAAATTTGGTCATTCCTATCACCTGAATACTTTATTAGTAGTTTAATCATATGATAAACAAGCTGTTCTAAAAAGAAACTAGCTCAGCGGGGAGGCCTTTCTCAGTTTTTATCAGTACTCTCTAAGCTTTGGCGCTCACAAAAAAAGGACGCGCCAGGCACGTCCTTTTTTATAAAGCTAATTAGAAATATACTTTATTTTACATCAACTGACTTGATTCAGCACGTTTACATTCCCCGGAGTCAGGTTCCGACCGAATTAACTTAAACGTGCCGATCCCTTTTGCCAGCATGTTCCCTTCCTGATCATACATTTCACCTTCTGCGATTACGGTCCGATACCCTTGCTGCAAAATCCTGCCTCGCGCCGTCACATCACCTGTTGAACTCGGTGCTAAGTAATTGATGTTAAGATTAATCGTCGAGCAGCGTGTTTTCGTTGTCGAGCGGATCGTCATGCCTAATATTAAGTCAAGCATTGTCGCATGCACCCCGCCGTGCAGCGTACCATTCGCATTCATTAATTCTTCCGTGATCGGGAGCTTAAGCAGGACGTTGCCTGGTTCAAACTCAATAATCTCAAAGCCTATGTGTGAGAAAAACGGACTGGTTTCAAAGCTTTCACGGACTTCATTAATAGTTCGCGTCAATACAACCTCCTCCTATTTCCCTTGAAAATCAGCTTTCCGCTTCTCAAGAAAAGCACGCGTGCCTTCATTTTTATCGTCAGAATTAAATAGAATCGCCTGCGACAGTTTTTCAAGCATTAAACCTGTCTTCATATCGGTTTCCGTACCCATGTGCACAGAAAGTTTCGCTAATTTTACCGCTAAAGGGCCTTTAGCTAGAATCTTCGCAGCAATCTCCTCCACTTTAGCAGCAAGTTCGTCAGGTTCGACGGCCTCTGCCACTAAGCCAAACTGAACGGCTTCCTGCGCATCAATAATTTTCCCTGTCAAAATCATTTCAAGGGCTTTTCCTTTTCCTACGAGTCTGGCAAGCCGCTGCGTACCGCCTGCTCCCGGAATAATCGATAGATTTAACTCTGGGAGACCTAATTTAGCCTTGGTAGAGGCGACCCGAATATCGCAAGCCATGGCTAATTCACATCCGCCGCCAAGCGCATAGCCGTTGATCATTGCAATCGTTGGCTTCTCATAGCTTTCGATCACATCATATACGTGTTGCATTCCTTTAGCCGATAGAGCGTCAGCCGCCGTTTTTTCTGTCAACTGGCTGATATCTGCTCCTGCAGCGAAGGATTTGTCTCCTTTTCCGGTAAAAACAACTGCTCCGACTTCCTCGTCTTCGGCAAGCGTCTCCAATGCTTGCATCATTTCATCTAACGTTTCTTTATTCAAAGCGTTACGCACGTCTGGGCGATTAATCGTAATGTAGGCAAGCTGATTCTCTGTTGTTAATTCAATCTGTTGAAATGTCATGTTTTCATTCCTTTCTTCGAAGTTTAGAGGTATAATCCGGCGTTCAGTGTTCGTATTCCGGCGGTTACATCCATTATTCCGGCGTTACGCCTCAACCGATATAGGATTAAACCAGCTCGACCATCATCGCCATGCCTTGACCTCCGCCTGCACATAAAGTGGCGACCCCAAGTGGTTCCTTTCGCCTCTTCATTTGATGTAAAAGGGTCGTGAGAATTCTGGCCCCGCTTGCGCCGACGGGATGACCGAGCGCGATGGCTCCTCCATTGACGTTAACCTTAGCTGGATCTAAGGCGAGTTCGCGAATGACGGCAAGCGCTTGAGAAGCAAAAGCTTCATTCAACTCAACGAGCCCAATATCCTCAACTTGCTTTGCTGTCTTTTCCAGCAGCTTTTTTACTGCGGGAACAGGGCCGACTCCCATAATTTCCGGAGAAACACCGGACGTCGCCCAGTCAACAATCCGTGCCATCGGACTCAGTCCTAATTCTTTAGCTCTCGTCTCTCTCATAATGACTAACGCTGTCGCGCCATCATTTCTGCCGCAGGCGTTCCCGGCTGTTACCGTTCCGTCCTCTTTAAAGGCTGGTCGCAATCCTGATAACTTTTCCAAAGTAGTTTGGGGACGAGGATGCTCATCTGTATCGACTAAAAATGTTTTCTTATTTTCCTTTACCTCAACAGGAGCAATTTCGTCTTGAAACCTTCCTGCCTCAATCGCCTGTGAAGCCCGCTGCTGGCTTTCGATGGCAAACGCATCCTGATCTTCCCTGGAAACCGAGTACTTTTCCGCGACATTTTCAGCAGTGATGCCCATCCCCAGGGTCTCTCCATAGATCTCCTGTGGCTGCTGGCCCGCTTCTAGATTAGAATCCACTAACTTCGTTTGATCCCCGCCGAATCGCGAGTTTCTTAGATAAATAGGGGAACGGCTCATACTTTCCACGCCGCCGGCCACTACAATATCCGCCTGATCAAATGTGATTTGCTGAACAGCTGAAGCGACGGCTTGCATCCCTGAAGCACACAATCGATTAATCGTATAAGCGGTCGCAGATTCCGGTATTCCCGACCGTAACGCAGCGACTCTTGCCACGTTTGAGGACTCAGTCGTCTGCCGTACTTCCCCCATAATCGCTTCATCAACTTGTTCAGGTGTGATGCCTGCGCGCTTTATCGATTCCTCTATGGCAAAAGCCGCTAAATGGCCGGATGATAAGGATTTTAAGGAACCTCCGTAGCGGCCAATCGGCGTTCGTACAGCACTCACAATGACAATATCATCTTTCATGTATTTCCCTCCTTATAGACTAGCTATATTCTTTCTTCAACTGACCGGAAATTATATTCTTTTGAATTTCCGATGTGCCTTCATAAATCCTAGTAATCCTTGCATCTCGGAAAAAGCGTTCAATTGGAAAATCTGAGATGTAGCCGATTCCTCCATGGACCTGCACGGCTTTATCAGCCACACGATTATAGACTTCCGAGCCATATAACTTCAGCATCGCCGCTTCTTTAATGACTTTCTGACCTTCATCAACCATCCAGGCGATTCGGTACGTAAATGACCGGAGTGCTTCAATCTCCACAGCCATTTCGGAGACCATGTGAGCGACAGCTTGATGTTCGATAATTGGCACGCCAAACTGTTCACGTTCCTGAACATACTCCATCGATAAATCAAGCAGCTTTTGACACGATCCTAAGTTCCTAGCAGCTAATCCAGCCCGGCCATTGGCTAAAATTTTCAGCGCGTTCACGTAACCTTGGCCTTCTTCGCCTAGAACGTTTTCAACGGGAACCTCACAATCTTCCATAATGATTTCAGCTGAATGGGAGCCGTGCAGCCCCATCTTCGGTTCAATCGCTCCGACTTGAAAGCCTGGAAAATCTTTTTCCACGATAAAAGACGTAATACCCTTCGCACCTTTACTGGCATCTGTCACCGCCATAACCGTAAAAACATCAGCTTCTGTGGCATTGGTAATATAATGTTTCGTCCCGTTTAAAATATAGCGATCGCCCTGTTTAACTGCTGTCGTTTTTAAGTTTGTCGCATTCGAGCCGGCACTTGGTTCAGTAAGGGCAAAGGCACCAATCGATTCTCCGCTAGCCAACTTCGGTAAGTATTTTTGCTTTTGTTCTTCGTTGCCAAGTTCAACTATGCCCACAGTTCCGATGCCAGTATGGGCACCGATTAGTGTAGTGTAGCCATTATGAGTAGCACCGATTTCTTCATAAAGCGCACACTTTCCAACCATCCCTATCCCTAACCCGCCGTACTCTTCAGGGATACTAAGGCCAAACAAGCCCATTTCTTTGGACATCTCGATTATTCGATCAGGAATGTGGTTTTCTTTTTCAATGTCCATGGCCACAGCTTCTACTTCTGTTTGGACAAAATCACGAACATTTTTCTTTAGAAATTCAATCTCTTCTCCTAAGTTAAAATCCATTGTTCTCCCCCCGACTTCATGTATAGGTATAAAAACCTTTCCCTGTTTTCTTGCCTAAGCGCCCGGCCTTAACGTCCTCTATGCTTAAGGAATAGTGCACAGATTCTTGTCGCTGCGCGGCTTGTTCCTCCGTTAGCTTTCCTTTTTGGACGCTTTTAGCGAATTGCTGTGCGATGTACTGCTTACAATTCTTTATCCCTTGTTCTGAAATATCCTGCACAACGACAGAAAGATTGGCGAAGGCACAGGCAAAGGCGATACCTCTGCCCATTGTGCCCGCCCCAATTACACTTACATTTTGAATCACTGCTTACACACCGACTTTCAGTGCTTTTAATTCTTGTGTGAGCAATGGAATGACATCGAACAAATCACCGACGATTCCGTAATCGGCTACGTTAAAGATATTAGCTTCGGGATCTTTGTTAATCGCTACAATCGTTTTCGAATTCGACATCCCGGCTAAGTGCTGTATGGCACCGGAGATCCCGCAGGCAATATACAGATCCGGGGTAACTACCTTTCCTGTTTGACCAATTTGCAAAGCATAGTCACAATAGCCGGCATCGCATGCCCCGCGGGAGGCACCGACAGCGCCGCCTAATACGTCGGCGAGCTCGTGAAGCGGTTCAAAGCCTTCCTCACTTTTCACACCTCGGCCGCCTGCGATAATTACTTTTGCCTCTGATAAATCTACACCGTCTGTTGTGTTGCGAATCAGTTCCTTAATCTTTGTTCGCAGATCTTTAATCTCAACATCAAGCGATGTAACTTCACCTGTTCGTGTTTCATCCTTTTCCAGCGGGGCAATGTTATTCGGCCGAATCGTGGCAAAGATCACCCCATCTGTAATTACTTTCTTTTCAAATGCTTTCCCAGAATAGATCGGCCTAGTGAACTGAACGTCATCACCTTGTTTTTCTATGGAAGTCACATCAGAGATGAGCCCCGTCTCAAGCTTACTGGCAAGTCTTGGCGCAAGTTCTTTTCCTAAGGCTGTATGGGCAAAAACAAGGCCTTCTGGCTGCTCTGCTTCGATGACATCGGTTATGGCCTGGGTATAACCGTCCGAAGTATAGTGGCTAAGGTTCTCATGTTCGACGGTTACTACGCGATCTGCTCCATAGTGGATCATCTCCTGTGCAAGACTCCGCACCGCTTTCCCCGCCAGTATCGCTACAATTTCACCATTTTCTGCAATCGTTTTGGCTGCTGCAATCGTTTCGAATGAGGCATTCCGCAGGCTTCCTTCATTGATTTCACCTAGTACCAACACTTTTTTACTCATTTGTGTACACCCCTTTTGTTAAATGACTTTTGCTTCTTTTTGTAACAAGGAAACCAATTCTTGAACTTGTGCGCCGATTTCTCCTTCCAGCACTCTCCCCGCTTCTTTCTCGGGAGGAAGGAAAACTTCAACCGTCTTTGTTTTGGCTTCTATCTCTTCTCCGTCAAGATCTAAATCATCGAGCTCAAGCTCTTCAAGCGGCTTCTTTTTGGCCTTCATAATACCTGGAAGTGAAGGATAACGGGGTTCGTTGAGACCTTGCTGGGCTGTCACAAGCAATGGGAGGGTCGCTTCAATTTTTTCAATGTCACCCTCTACATCCCTTTCAATTAGCACCTGTGATCCATCTACTTCTAAATTGGTAATCGTCGTGATCGCCGGTATGTCCAGGAATTCTGCCAGTCTTGGCCCGACTTGACCGGAACCTTCATCAATCGCAACGTTTCCAGCTAAAATAAGATCCGCTTCTTTATCTTTGAAAAACTCCGCCAGAGCCTTTGCTGTCGTATAGGCGTCACCGTCTTCTAGGTCTTCCTCTGTGTTAATTAAAACGGCTTTATCTGCTCCCATAGCTAAGGCCGTGCGCAGCTCCTTCTCGGCTTCTTCATCTCCAATCGTGACGACTGTAACTTCACCGCCATGCTGCTCTTTTAGTTGAACAGCTTCCTCAACGGCATATTCATCATAAGGATTAATGATGAACTCTGCACTCTCCTCGGCAACTCTGCCATCGTCAATGACGATCTTTTCCTCGGTATCAAACGTCCGCTTCATCACCACAAATAAATTCATGGTCGTTCCCCCTCTCAAAATTTAGCTATATTGATAGAATCCTTTTCCTGTTTTTCGGCCCAGCTCACCTTTTTCCACTTTCTCCTGAATGAGCTTGGCAGGCTGATCTGCTTCGTCACCAGACTCCTGATAACGCTGCATCCTTACGAAATAGTTCACATCAATTCCTGTTAAATCCATCAGAGCAAACGGACCGATTGGATGGTTCAGTGCCTTCGTACAGACTGTATCGATCTCTTCATGCGTGGCATAGCCGTTTTCTAACAAGAACACCGCTTCATCCATTAATTTCCCGAGGATCCGATTGGCGATAAATCCAGAAATCTCTTTTTTCAGCAGCACAGGAACTTTCCCTATTTGTTCAACAAACGCATAAGCTGTTTGAGCCGTTTCCTCAGATGTATGCGGCCCCTGAACTACTTCGACCAGCTCCATTACTAGCGGTGGATTGAAAAAGTGCACATTGCAAACTTTATCCGGGTTTCTAGTGGCATCAGCTATTTTCGAACTGACAATGGTGGAGCTGTTCGTTGCTAGAATCGTATGGTCTGAGGTAATGTCATCAAGCGTTGCAAACAACTCTCTCTTCACATCAAGTTTCTCAACCACCGCTTCGATGACAATGTCCGCATCCTTTACAGCTGCTAAGTTGACGTCAAACGTTAGATGGTCAAAAGCTTCTTCAACTTGCTGTTCTGTCAGCTTGCCTTTCTGAATACGACGGTTCATATGTCCCTGCAACGAATCTTTCGCTTGGGTCAGACTCTCTTCGGCAATATCATTTAAGATGACGCGATGGCCATGGAGCGCGCAGACCATAGCAATTTGCGAGCCCATTGCCCCGGCACCAATTACAGCAACCTCTTTGATATTATGCATTTCCATGGTTGGATTCCTCCTCTGCCTGTTTCCGCTTTTCTTCTTGAATGAGTGTGCGTTTTAACAGCTTTCCGACTGTATTTCTCGGCAATTCCTCCATGACTTCAAAATGCTTCGGAACTTTGTAGCGGGTTAGATTGCGGTAACAATGCCCTTTTATCTCCTCGAGATCAAGGGTGTGGCCATCTTTGGCAACGAGGTAGGCCTTAACCACTTCACCTTTTTCCTGGTCCGGAATTCCAACGACCGCCGATTCCTTCACATCCGGGTGTTCATATAAAACGCTTTCAATTTCTTGCGGATAAATATTAAAGCCGCCGTTAATAATCATTTCTTTTTTCCGGCCGACAATATAGAAATAGCCATCCTCATCCATCATGGCGAGGTCCCCAGTATACAGCCAGCCATCCTGCAGCGCATGGCGTGTTTCAGCTTGATTATTCCAGTACCCTTTCATGATTTGCGGACCTTTCACGAGCAGCTCGCCGACTGAATTCGTGCCGAGTACTTGCTGGTCCTCATCGACAATGCAGCAATCCGTTTCAGGTACAGGGATACCAATGCTGCCTACTTTGATATCACCACTGAGCGGCGTGCGATGAGTGGTTGGCGATGTTTCCGACATGCCAAACCCTTCTAGAATCTTAACTCCGGAGATCGATTCAAATTTTTTGAGCACTTCCACCGGCAAAGGAGCTGATCCTGAAGAACACACTTTAAAACAATCGAGTCCATAGGTATCGGCCTCAGGATAATTTACAAACGATATATACATTTTCGGAACGCCTGGAAAAAATGTCGGCTGGTATTTCTTAATCAATCCCATAACCTGACCGACATCAAATTTAGGGATCAATAAAATGTTCGCGCCCATATAGATTCCAAGATTCATAGCACTTGTCATCGCGTAGACATGATACAGCGGGGTAGCTGCCAGAACAACTTCCTTCCCCAGCTCTGCTCGCTGTTTGTACATGAGATAACTCTGATACACGTTTGTCGTTAAGTTATACTGTGTCAGCATCGCGCCTTTCACTTTCCCAGTTGTTCCACCGGTATACTGAATCACTGCAACATCCTCTTTGAGATCGACTGAAGCAGGAGAAGCAAGCTTCGTGCCGGATTGAATGATATCCTCGAGCTTTAAGAAGCCTTCTGGCAGCTCTGAGTCCATTCCCGACACCATCATTGCCTTAAATGACATAATCTTGTCCATTTCCTTAATTTTGTCCACGGATCGAGCCCCCGCTACAATATAGGAAACATCCGCATCGGTTAAAATTTGAAGCAACTCCCTTTGCGTATAGGAAGGATTCAGTTGAACGACGATTAGCCCTAGTGCGTGAGCTGCATAGTAGGAAACGATGTAATCGGGATGGTTTCCCACCATTAATCCAATCCGTTCACCTTTTTCAAAATTCATCTTCCCCCAGCTGCCAGCCAGCTTATCCGTTCGCTGCTTCAATTCACGGTAAGTAATGGTCTGTTCATTCCAGGTAACGGCCGTCTGATCGGCATACTTCTCAGCTGACTCCGTTAGAATCGCATAAAGAGAAGCTTGTGGAAACTGCGATTGATCCGGCTGTCCTGCATGGTACTTTTTCCAGGGACGGCTTGTAATTCCTTGCATGTAGGTTTCCTCCTAACGTTAGATGATGATCAGTTACAGGCTTTCTGCCGACTGAGACTCTGTCGCGGTATCCTGATGCTGCCGTACAGTTGGTTTCACTAAGGTAATAAATAGCACGGCAAAAAGGAAAACAAGGCCCGCCATAAATAGTACTGAAAGGTTATAGCCAAAGATTTTGTCCGAGCCTGACAGCTTAATAATAAGCCCGGTAACCATCGGAGCCAGAATACCGGCAATATTGCCTGACGAAGTTAAAATACTCGTCATTAAACCGCCTCTCTCAGGCAGTTCATTAATCATAATCGTTGGTCCAATCGGTAAGATCGCGTACGTTAAGCCTTTAGCCAAACACATGGCGACGACGGCCCACACGGGGTTCGGAAAAATAATAATCGATGACAGAAACAAAGCACCAATGATCATGGCTGCCCCCACGATATAAACACGTGACACTCGCCAGTTTTGATTCTTTTTAAATAAACGATCTGATAGGGTGGAAACGCTCATGTAAATTAACACAGAGGCGATCCCAATTACCATTACGCCAATCCCCATTTGCCCTTGAGACATCCCTACAACTTCAATGAGATATACCGGAAGCCAGACGGCAATCCATACGACCAGTATATATGTGGAGAAATAAGCTAACGTCGTAAACAGGGCTGCCGGTGAAACGAGTAATTTGCCAAAATCTTTGAATCTGATTTTTTCAAGCTTTCGTTTCTTTTTCTCCTTCGCTTTTTCATAGGCTTTCACAGGATTTTCCTTTGTCAAAAACTGAAAAGCAATGGCCCAGACAACACTTACTGCTCCTAAACAGGCGAAGGCCACTTTCCATCCGAGCATCGTGATCATCGCCACGAGCAAAGGAGCAATAATCATGGCTCCCACTGTCCCACCCGAAACGATTACAGAGTTCGCGAAACCACGAAGTTTGGGTGGAAACCACCTATCTGCATGACTATAGGCGATCGGGCTGTACGGACCTTCGAAAGCTCCAAGAAGAATCCGATAGATAACGAGCAGCGGCAGGGCGGTAACCGCTAAAACCCCAAACTGTAATACAGCCCAGGTCAGCATAATGATTCCCAGTACTTTCTTGGCGCCAAATTTGTCAGCGTAAGCAGCACCAATAATTCCGGTTACTGGATACAGCCAGTAATAAGCACTACCGACAAGACCCCATTCTGCATAGGACAGATCCAAATCTTCCATAATCGGCACAGCTGCAAGACCAATGATCGATTTATCCGCAAAGTTTATGATTGCCCCAAAAAATAAAAGAACGAGAACAACCCAACGCATGTGAATCCCTCTTTTCTACATGGATTTTAGCTGGTGATTAATTTTCATCAAGAATTCGTCTGGCAATGATTAATCGCTGAATCTCGTTCGTTCCCTCATAAATTTTAGTAATTCGTGCATCACGGTAAAAACGCTCGACAGGATATTCGCCTATGTATCCAATCCCGCCATGAATCTGGACGGCTTTATCCGCCACTTTGTTGAATACTTCTGAAGCAAACAGTTTTGCCATGGAGGCTTCTTTAATCACTTTTTTTCCGTCATCGACTTTCTCAGCTGCCATCATTGTCAAAGTCCGGGCCGCTTCTGTCTCCGTTGCCATGTCGGCCAGCATCCATTGAATCGCCTGATTATCAGCAATCGGTTTACCAAACTGCACACGTTCTTTCGCATAGCTTGCCGAAAGTTCAATCAGTTTGTCACACGAGCCCACTGCCCTGGCGGCTAATCCAATCCGTCCTTCTCCGAGAATACGCAGTGCATTCATATAGCCCATGCCTACTTCGCCGATCACGTTTTCCTCCGGTACGATACAATTATCAAAAATCACCTGGGCCGTATAAGACCCTCGCAGCCCCATTTTCTTATCCTTTTTGCCAACAATCAGGCCTGGAAAGTCTTTTTCGATTAAAAAGGCTGTAATTCCGCCTTTCGCACCCTTTTCCTTATCCGTTAAGGCAAACACCGTAAATACATCAGCGACAGGTGCATTCGTAATAAAGTGCTTCGTCCCATTCAACACCCATTGATCTCCTTTTTTCTCCGCCTGGGTAGATAAGTTAGTCGCATCTGAGCCTGCCCCCGGTTCCGACAGTGCAAAGGCCGCGATTTTCTTACCTGCCGCCATGTCCGGGAGATATTTCTGTTTTAATGGTTCAGAAGCTAGCTTGACTAAGCCAGTACTTCCAATACCGGTGTGGGCACTGATGAGTGAAACAAATCCATTATGGGTCCGGCCCAGCTGCTCCAACACAACCGCTTTACCGACAGCATTCAGGCCAATGCCCCCATATTCTTCAGGGATACTCATGCCGAAAAGGCCTAGCTCCTTCGCCTGATCCACCAAATGCTGGGGAATCGCATCTTCATCCTCGATTCTTTGAGCATATGGTTCGACTTCATTTTCAACAAAATTTTTAACCATCGTTTTCATGGCTTGCAATTCATCCGTGACAGCTACTGTCATGTCATAACACCCTTCCTTTTTTATGTTCATAAATTAAGGATGCAATAATCATGCCAACAATCTAATTCTGGCATAAAAAAAGGCTGCACACCGCAGCCTTTCCCTGTACACCAGGTTCTTCGCATATTATTCTCGTCAAAAAAAGTTCGTTTTGCGAAAGAGTTAAGGTGTGAAACATTCAATATCAAATCACTCACCCTCGTTTACAGGCTGGATTTTAATTCAAAATTGAATCATTGATTCAGGATTGAATTAAAATCCAGCCGTTTAGCCTGATTCTATTTGTTGGTTCATAAAAGATAACGTACTGTAAATGGATTGAAGGGTGGGAACTTCCAAGCCGAGCTCCTCAGCTTTTCTTACAATAAAACCGCACATGGATTCCACTTCCATCCGCTTGCCTTGCAGCCGATCCTGCAGCATCGAAGTCTGATGATTGCGTGCGTATACCGCATTAGAAAAAATCTTCGAAGTCGTTGGTTCTGGTTCAACTGCAATCCCTGCTGCAACCGCTACATTTATAACTTCCGAACTAATGGCGGCGGCCGTTTTCCTTAATGACGGGTCGTCTAGAATCTGGCCTACCTTCGCTCCAGAAGCTGCCGCTAGTGGATTAAAGGTTACATTCCACAACAATTTATCCCATTTCCTTTTTAGTATTTGACCAGAATGCACTGCATCGACTCCGGCAGCCTGGAAAGTTTCAATCACCTCCTCGCAAGCACTTGATGCAGTGGAATCCAGCTCCCCTATCAGCAATTTAACCCTGCCCCGCTGGCGGACTTTTCCCGGTGCCTCGAGGAAGGCTTGCACATATGTGGCGGCTGATAATAACCTGTCTCTGCCAAAAGTAGCCTCAAGGATTTCTTCATTGTCCACACCGTTTTGCATGGTCAAAATTAGTGCATCGTCCTGTAATATAGGCAGAAGCTGTTCCGCCATTCGGGCTGTATCATTTGATTTTACACTAAATAAAATGAGATCTGATGCAGCCAGATCTTCGATATCATCGGTAAATGTCTTCGTGCTATAAACGTCAGCTGAGTCCCCGTCGATTACCAATCCATGTTTTTGCATCGCTGCCAAGTGCGCTCCCCGTGCTAAAAAGGTGACGGGGTAACCTGCCTGCTCAAGCATGCTGCCGAAATAAGATCCTACTGCGCCCGCGCCTGCAACACCTATCCTCATGACGATTCCACTCCTTTTTTACAGTGAAGGTTATACTTCTTCAGCTTTCTCACAATGGTAGGCTGACTCGTTTCCAAAGCTTTCGCCAAATCGTACGTGTTATCATACTTCTCCACCGCTAGTTTCAACACTTGTGCCTCAGCGGTTTCTACTGCGTCTTTCAGCGGCACAATGGCTGCTTGACTAATGACAGTCTGACCGGATTCCTTGTAATCAGCCGGCAAATGATCCACCTTAATTTCATCCTCTGGAGTCGTGACCACTAACCTTTCGATCAGGTTGGAAAGCTCCCGCAAGTTACCGGGCCATTCATAATTATAAAAGAAATCCTTCAACTCAGAATGTATGCTCTTGTTCATCTGATATTTCTCATTCGCCTGATTCAGGAAAAATTGCTGCAACGGAATAATATCATCACGGCGTTCCTTCAACGGCGGAATCGCCATCGGTAACACATTTAGACGATAGTATAAATCCTCACGAAATTCCCCGTTCGCCACCATTTCTTTCACTTTTCGGTTTGTAGCAGCAATGATCCTGACGTCTATCTTTCTCGGTTTCGTGCCGCCGATTCGTTGAATTTCATTTTCCTGCAGAACACGGAGCAATTTTACCTGCAGCATGAGCGGCAGTTCCGCAATTTCATCTAAGAAAAGGACCCCTTGATCGGCCAACTCAAACATGCCTGGTTTCCCTTTTCGATTTGCCCCGGTAAAGGCACCGCTTTCATAGCCAAATAGTTCAGATTCCAATAAATCCGGTGGAATCGCCCCACAGTTAATCTTAATAAAATCTCCTTGCTTCGAGCGCAGGCTGTGACTATAGATGTGTTGAGCCAGAATGTCTTTGCCGACACCGGTTTCTCCAAGGATGAAAACTGTGGCATCAATATTCGCAATTCGGTCTGCCGTATCATAAATCCGCTTCATCGCCTCACTTCGAATAACGATGCCATCGAGGCGCTCCGATTTATTTTTCAGCATGTCCAATTCCTTCTTGTACTTGTCATTTAGCTCATTCATTTTGTGTAACTTCGTCTGCAGTTCATTCAAATCAGATAAATCACGAATGTTCGTGACAACCTTCTCCACTTCCCCTTCTTCATTAAAAACGGGAGCGCCGGTAATTAGGGTTTCTTTTCCGGCATAATTGTCCTGCACGACAGAAACGGTACGCCGCTGCTGCACAACTTTTTCCGTAACGGAACTTTTCAAGATACCTCTTTTCTTTAACGCATCGACATGTTTCCCGACATAATATTCTTTCGGAATCCCGGTAATTCGTTCGATCGCTGAATTCGTTTTCCACGTCACTCCGGTGTGATCCGTAATATAAATGCCGTCATAGGAGTTTTCAATAATCGCATCGAGCTCGCGTGTTAATTTTTTCAGCTGCTTATTCTCATTCTTCAGAGCAGACAACTCTGAAGTTTCCGTGCCAATCAACAGCATATCTTCTGTATCAGGCCATGAGCCTTGCATAAACACAAATCGTTTACCATTCGTTCCCATTGCCGTTTTCATTTCCGAATCGGGGTCCGTTTCCCATTTTGAAAAAACGTTATCTATATCTGTTCCTTTAGCCAGTAAACCTTCCCCCTCAACTCGATGGTTGTAGGATTTCACGCTTCCATCTTTATTCACGATGATGGCCGGAAACGGAATCTGCTCGACGATATCTGTAAGAATCATAGTTTCACCGCCTTCAGGTATAAGAAAAACGAAGACTTTCGCCAGAGGCTTGGCGAAAGCTTCGTTTTGCTATGAGAAATAAACTTCTTCCTATAAAATTTAATTTCGCCTCTCTTCTGTAAACTCCTGCTTTTTCAGAAGAAATCGCATACTTACACCTCTTCCTTAGACTGTTCAAACGGCCATACCGGTAAGTTGTTGGATAACGGTTTATCCGAACGGTATCCGAGCATATACTCCGCTTGCATGATCGTATGAATTTCCCGCGTGCCTTCATAAATGACCGGAGCTTTAGAATTGCGCAGGAACCTCTCCACCGGATACTCATTGGAGTAGCCATAAGCTCCATGAATTTGCACAGCATCGTTCGCTGCTTCATTGGCAAAATCACAAGCCTGCCATTTCGCTAGCGACGTTTCCCGCGTATTTCGTTTGCCTTGATTCTTTAAGGAACCGGCGCGGAACACAAGCAGGCGTGACATCTGATATCCTGCTTCCATCTTAGCAAGCATCTGCTGAACGAGCTGATGTTTGCCGATTTCCTTGCCAAATGTTTTACGCTCGTGACAATACTTCACACTTTCTTCCATACAAGCGAGGATTTGCCCACAGGCTCCAGCCGCTACTGTAAACCTTCCATTATCTAGAGCGGACATGGAGATTTTGAATCCTTCTCCTTCTTCTCCCAGCAGGTTTTCTTTTGGCACCTTCACATTGTCAAAAAAGATTTCACCGGTATTCCCCGCTCTAATCCCGAGCTTGCCTTTAAACCCTCGTGAGGAGAAGCCCGGCATTGTCCTTTCCACAATAAAAGCCGAAATGCCTTTATGCTTTTTATCTTTATCCGTATAGGCAAAAACGAGAAAATGGTCCGCGTGATCACACAGCGAGATCCACGTTTTCTGCCCGTTCAAAATATAGTGATCTCCTTCTTTGACAGCCGTTGTCTTTAGAGAGGCCACATCAGATCCAGCATTTGGCTCAGTTAATCCAAAGGCGCCGACTTTCTCGCCTCTTGCCTGCGGAGTGAGATATTTTTTCTTTTGTTCTTCATTGCCCCATTGCAATAATGTCATACTATTTAACCCAGTGTGGACAGAGACAGCGGTTCTAAAGGCGGTATCTCCACGTTCCAGTTCTTCGCACACAATCGCCAGTGTATTATAGTCCATGCCGCTTCCCCCGTATTCTTCAGGGATACAAACCCCCATCAAATCAAGA
This sequence comes from Halobacillus hunanensis, assembly GCF_900166655.1. Taxonomy (GTDB): domain Bacteria; phylum Bacillota; class Bacilli; order Bacillales; family Halobacillaceae; genus Halobacillus_A; species Halobacillus_A hunanensis. The sequence goes on from NZ_FVZB01000006.1 coordinate 483,102, forward strand.
TCAGCCAGCCGCTTCATGATGGAAGATTCAAAGTGGCCCTGGTCATCCCAGTCCTGGATGTACGGATTAATTTCCTTGTCAACAAATTGACGCACCATTTTTCTAACCATTTCCTGCTCTTCTGTTAATTCAAAATCCATCATCATTCATCCCTCCTGAATTTTTTCATGCCATAAAAAAACAGCCATATCAAATAAACTTTGATACAACTGGCTCAGATCCATGTTAAACTCCTCACGCTAATAAGGCCTTCACGGATTCGCAGTTATTGATTGATTCGAGTTCCCCGTGGTTCACTGATCATGAAAGAGGCGATCTTTCTAGAAGTGAACTTTCTACCTTAATTATATAGTTATTCTAATTTTCTGTCTACATTGAATATTACAAATGAAACTTCAACTCAAAACATATATAATATAGTATAGGAGTATGAGAGCTTTTAGAACTCGAGAAAAACCAAGAACTTTTTTCGAATCCTGGATATCGCTTAACCTATAACAGGAAAGGAAAATCGACAAATGTGAAAGCGTATTCAAAGGGGTGAAAAAATGAAGCTGGAGCTTTTACAAAAACAAAAAATGATCATGACACCTCATTTAAATCAAGCCATTACGATGCTTCAATATAACACTGTGGAAATGGAACAGTTCATTCAGGAAGAATCGCTGGAAAATCCGATGATCGAACTGGAAGAGCCTAAACAGGAAGTTTCTTTTTCAGAAGATATTCCCATGTCGGCTTACCGAGCAAGGCCGGCTTCTCATATGGAGACAGATCAAATGGACACATTAAGCAGGGAAGAAAAAAGCTTAGCAGACTATTTAATTGAACAAACATGCCTACTACATCTGCAGGAAAAGGAACGTGTGATTTTAAATTATCTGATTCTCAGCCTCGATGATAACGGGTATTTAACAATCAGTGCAGCTGACACGGCCCGTTCACTGCAAGTATCAAAACTGGACGTAGAGAATGGGATCAGCTTGCTGCAGCAGCTTGAACCAGCTGGAGTCGGCGCGAGGAATCTGCAGGAATGCCTTCTCTTACAATTACGAGTCCATCATACGGATAAACCGGCAGCTGAACGAGTCATCGCAGAATATCTCGACTGGCTAGCTCAACATAAATGGAAGGAGATCGCCAGCCGGCTCGCGATCCCCTTGGAACAAGTTAAATCCATTGCCAAGCTTATTCAAAGTCTTGATCCAAAGCCTGGCGCAGCTTTGTCGCCTCCATCAACTAAATATCTTGTACCCGATATTGTCCTTGAAAATGTGGAGGGCAATTATACGATTTCGCTAAATGATCGATTTATGTCAACCATTCAAATGAATAAACAATACTCCGGGTACTTAGGGCAGAATAACGACGCGTCAGCCTATCTGTCGAAACATTACCAGCGATACGTGTGGCTTTTAAAAAGCATCGAACAGCGCCGCACTACCATTATCAACGTAACGAAAGTGATCATTGCGAAACAAATGGATTTCCTGGAATCCGGAGATATGGGAATGCTTCAGCCTATGACGATGAAAGAGGTGGCAGAAGAAGTCGATGTTCATGAATCAACCGTGAGTCGAGCCACAAAGAATAAAGTGATTCAAACACCCAAAGGAACCTATGAACTTCGCCTGTTTTTCACTTCTAAATTGGGGGCAAACGAAGAAGGCGCTTCATCGGCCAGGGTAAAAACCTTGTTAAAACAATTCATTACTAATGAGAATAAGAAAAGACCGCTTTCGGATCAGAAGATCTCTGACCACTTTAAACAACTAGAAGGGGTAAAGGTATCCAGACGAACCATTGCTAAGTACCGAGAAGAGTTGAGGATTTTGCCGTCATCAAAACGCAAAGAAATTTAGTGGAAATTGTCCTGATCAAAGTAATTTGGCCAGGACTTTTTTCATTTAGGCCATTACGGTTAGAGGACTCGGGGCGTTTCCGTTCTTCTCGCAAACACAAGAGCTCCGGAAAATTGCGAGACTCCTGCGGGATGAACATGACAGGTGAGACACCGGAGGACAGATTCCTAGGAGGCTCAGCGTTAAAAGGATGTTCGGCTAAACCGAATAGCGGAAGCTCGACTAAGAACGGCACGTCCTGTGCCAACGTCTAACTACCCCACATCCTGTGGGGCATTAATGAATCAATCCTAATCGAATGGCCTCAGCGATTCCCTGTCCTCGATGTTTTACTTTCAATTTCTTTAAGGCTGAACCCACGTAATCCCTTACCGTTAAAGGGCTAATTCCGAGCAGCCCGGCTATTTCTTTCATTGAATAACCGTAAGCGATATGCTGCATTACCTCTGTTTCCCGTTTACTGAGGGCGACTGCAGGGGGATGAGGCTCGTATAGAAGCTGCCCCAGACATTTGCCGTATTGCTCAAGGAGTGTCAATATATTCTTTTCCAGAGGATCAGGTCCTGTGTATCTGTCTAGAAAAATCGTACCGACGACGGTAGAAGAATGCATAACGGGAACGATAATTAACGACGACAGGTTGAAACGATTTACATACTTGTCCGGAAAACCCGCATGGCTGACGAGTGCAGCTCTTTTAGTGTGAACGACCGAATGTACAGCTGGAATCTTGCGGACATCTTCCCGAATATCACCTGGGGTATAGGTGCCGGAATCATCCATTCTGATCATGCTTTCACCTATGAAGGTCAGCGGTGAGTAAGCAAACAAAGATACACGTAAAAAAGGAAACAACTCAATAAAACCCCGAACAGCTGTCTGCATCTTTTGATCGTGTGATTCTCGAGGATTGATTTCCTTGATATAGTTGGCAATCATTTCAGCGTTCATCCATTCTCCCCCTACATTTTCAGGAATGTAAACGAGCTGAGGCTTGTATTATGATAATTGTAAGTGCTTACATTTTACCAGTAATGTTCAGTAAATTCAAAATTATGTAAAGGGGCTGGATGATGAGAAAACAAATGCTGACGACAAGTCCGCGCGGGATTCAGGAGGACTCCTTTCCGTTTCGATTGTATCAAAAGGCAAAGCGGTTAGGAGTATGGGACCCTCGCGATATCGATTTTAGCCAGGATAAAGAAGATTGGCAGACATTAACCAAACCGCAGCAACAATCTGTACTAAGATTGATCTCTCAATTCCAGGCGGGTGAGGAAGCTGTTACTTTGGATCTGCTGCCCGAGATGATGCTGATCGCTAAACAAGGCCGCATTGAAGAGGAAATGTACTTAACCACTTTCTTATTTGAGGAGGCCAAGCATACCGAGTTTTTCCGGATCGTATTGAACGTAATCGATGAACGAGACGACCTTTCTCATTTTCACACGGACACATATAAACAGATTTTTTATGAGATTTTACCCGAAGCTATGAATCGGCTTCGTACGGATGAATCACCTGAAGCACTTGCTGAGGCTGCTGTTGTGTATAACATGTTTGTCGAAGGGGTGCTGGCAGAGACCGGATATTGGTCCTTCTATCGAATGCTGGATTCATTCGGGAAAATGCCTGGACTCATGAAAGGGATCGAGTATTTAAAGCGGGATGAATCGAGACATATTGCTTATGGAACCTTTTTGCTGCAGCGGCTTGTAAGTGAACACCCACACTTATTTGATCATATCACACAGAAATTGAATGAACTTGCTCCGTTATCCTTGCAATTAAATCAGGAAGGCGCGGAACAATCCGCTTATGACACGCCGCTTGAGGAGACCGTTCAGTTTTCCCAGAATCAGTTATCCCTTCGTATTGAAAAAATAGCCCGGGCAAGAGGCAAAACCATTGAGGAGCTATATAAGGCGAAGGAAAATGTATAAGGGGTTAAACAAATAAACTAAAGCAGGTGATGAAATGGTAACATCAAACTTCGAATTTTCTGTCCGAACCGCCGTTCATAATGGTCCGGGTTGCCGTTCAAAGCTTCCTGATTTGATCAAAGGTCTAGGCGGGAAAAAAGTTGTTCTATTTACCGACCAAGGCTTAACAAAGGCGGGAATAACGGAAAAAGTTACAAAGTTAATTGAACAAGAGCCTGGAAATATTGAACTCGCAGGCGTTTTTGATGAAATTGTTCAGGATGCTAAGTCAACTGTGATTCATAAAGGTGTACAATTTTTCCAAGAAAACGATGGTGATGTTTTAGTAGCACTTGGAGGGGGCAGTGTGCTGGATACCGTTAAAGCAGTGAAGTGGATGCTTCATTATCAGTTTTCAGACATCCATGACGCCCTTGCCGGAAATACATTCGAAGCCTGGCCTCAGGCTCAGCCGATCCCCATCCCTCACGTAGCCATTCCAACTACAGCCGGTACGGGAGCTGAGGTATCGCCGATTTCTGTTGTGTTTAACGAAAAAACTGATTTGAAAATAAGCATCATTAACCCGTTTATAAATGCAGATTTAGCTCTCCTTGACCCGGAACTAACCGTTGGATTGCCAGCTGACATTACAGCCTTCACTGGATTCGACGCCTTAACGCATGCTATTGAAGCCTATTTCTCACCACAAGCCAACCCGATGACCGATGCTTATGCTTTACAATCGACAAGGATGATTAAAGACAATATTGCTGACGCTGTGTATGAAGGGGAAGACCTAGAAGCCAGAGGTAACATGCTTACGGCCAGCTGCATGGCGATCTCAGCCTTCAGTCTCTCCCTTAATGCGATCCCCGTACACAATCTCGCACATGCTTTAGGAGCAAGATACGGAATTCCACATGGCCTTGCTAATGCTGTCCTGCTCCCAAGTGTTATGGAAAATCTAGCTCCTATGTATCTGCCAAGAGTCAGAGATTTTGCAGAGATTCTTCAACTTGAAAATATCTCTGAATCTCCTAAACAATGCTTGCAACAAGTCACTACGTATATTCGCGACCTTAGAAACCATATCGGGCTTGCCAGCACGTTTGAAGGCGTAAACATAGACTTGAAGGAGATGGAGTCAATCGTTACAGCTGTCCAATCAGATCCTGCTGGAATCGCCTTCCGCATCCCGGAGGATAGTATTAGGGAGATTGTGAAAGAAGTAGCGGGTTCGGGGGTGAAGTCGTAGCTGCTGTTTATAATGTTAGCATAAAAAAGGCTCAAATCTCGTGACTCGGGGATTTGAGCCTTTTCTATTTTAATTAGCGGAAGTGGGGAATCTACTAGGGGAGAACCTTAGCGAGTTAGGTCCGAATCCGTTGGTCTTTGGGACGAACCTTAATTTGTTAGGGGAGAATCTTCTTGGACCCGGGCCGAATCATTTATGTTGTGGGGAGAATCGACTGGATCAATGGCCGAATCCATCAACCATTATAATCAAAAAGCCAACCGATGCTTAGATGAAACATCGGTTGGCTTTTCTAACATTCTACTGTTCCATTTCAATCGGTACAATTTCACCGTCTTCTACAGCGGCCACTCTTGAATCAGTTATAAATCCGCCATCTTCTCCAATTCCCTCAATCGTGTAAACTTGCTTCTCTTTTGGTAATTGTTTAATCCCTTCTTCCATATGCTCACGAATCGCTTTGGCATCCTCTACGGTACCCGCTGCTTTCATCGCTTCCATAAAAATGTAAGTCGCAATGTAATGGAAACCTGCCTCTGACCCAGGGGTTTCACCGAATTTTTCTTTATACTTCTCAACAAATTCCGGGGTCCCCGGGTAATCAGCGTTGACGAGCGGCATAACGCCAATCGCACCTTCAAATGTTTCGTACGTTCCAGTCACACTCTTCATTTCATCGAGCTTCGCCTGGTCCATTATAATGAAGCCGCCATCAAAACCTAGTTTTCTAGCTTGTTCCGCCAGTTTTGCTGTTGGTTCAGATGGACCGCCGATGAATAAGACATCTGGCTCTTCTTTTAACGCGTTGGTCACCATCGTAAAGAAATCCGTATCCTTAGAAAAATCAACAGAAGAATTGTACACGACTTCACCACCTTGCTCTTTCCAATAAGGCAGCAACGTTTCCGTCCAATCTTTTCCGTACTGCGAGGCTGTCGGCAAGGCAGCTAGCTTCTTGCCAAACCGTTCCATCGAATAGTTCGTGAACGGTTCCATATATCCATCATAGCGAGGAGGGATCCTTACAGTCAGAGAATTCCCCGTCTCGGTAATAGCCGGTTCACTCGTGTAGGCTCCAATTATAAATTCCTCTCTTTCATTGAATACTTGCATCGCCTTCACCCCACCGCTGTGCGGAGTAAAAATAATAGGAGTTTGGCTTTCCTGAATTAAGCGTTTCGCGTTGGCAGCTGTCTCGTTCGGTAAATATTTGTCATCAAGGGCTACCACGTTCATTTTATACGTCTGACCATTTACCTCGAAGCCACCGTTGTTATTAATTTCTTCCGCAGCCATCTGCATCCCATTTAACGTCCGTTCACCATAATAGGCCGCCGGACCGCTTAACGGGCCACTATAGCCAATGTTGACGACTTTTTCACCTTCTTCAGTTGATGGAGCTTCTGTATCCCCTTCACTACTCGCAGCATCGTTAGAAGGATTTTCAATACATCCTGCCAAAATAAACACAATCGCTAACAACATTAAAAACGCTAACAATCTGAGCTTTTGCACATTGATTTCCCCCTCAATAAGTGGTGTGAATGTCAAGAAATCTATCGTCAGGCACCGATATATGCCTTTCGAACTTCATCATTAGTGAGTAACTCTTGGGATGTCCCTTGAACAACGATCGATCCACTTTCAAACACATAACCTCGATCGGCAATTCGTAAAGCAGCGTTGGCATTTTGTTCAGCTAACAGAACCGTCGTACCCTCTTGATTGATCTTTTCAATCACATCAAACATTTGCTCCACAATCAGGGGAGCCAGTCCAATCGAAGGCTCATCTAACAGAATGAGTTTCGGCATCGACATTAATGACCGTCCGATTGCGAGCATTTGCTGTTGCCCCCCACTTAACGAACCGGCAGCGTTCTCTTTTTTTTCGTGCAAAATTGGAAATAATTCGTACACATGCTGCAAGGATTGTTTGACTGCTTGTTTCTTTTTCCGGTGCACGTACGCTCCCATTATCAAGTTCTCGTAAACTGTCATTCTTGGAAAAAGCTTTCGGTCTTCAGCACATTGAACGATACCGGCCTGGACGATTCGTTCGGGAGATTTCCCCCCAATGGCACTTCCCTCAAATTCAATGCCTCCTGTGCTAGGCTTCTCAAGGCCGCTGATCGCTTTAAATGTCGTGCTTTTTCCGGCACCATTTGACCCTAGTAAAACGACCAGTTCACCCTTATCGACTTCTATATCCACCTCCTGGATCGCTGCGTAACTGCCATACTTAACAGAAAGTCCTGAGAGTTTAAGCACTCGCATCCCCTCCTAAATACGCTTCGATCACAGCCTGATTACTCATAATCTCCTCAGCTGTACCTTCTGCGATCTTTTCCCCGTAATTCAGCACCATAATGTGATCGGCCAGTTTCATAATCATTTTCATCTTGTGTTCGATCAAACATACCGTGATGCCTTGTGCTGCTATCTTGTTCATCAATTCCGCAAGCCCCTCTGTTTCCTCGGGATTGATCCCGGCAGCCGGTTCATCAAGAAACACCACTTCCGGATCAGTTGCGAGGGCAAGGGCAAAAGCTACCCGCTTTTTTTCCTCCTGTGTAATGCTGCCAGCCAGTTGATCGGCGACCGGCGTTAAACCTACAAACTCAAGTACTTCCATGGCCTTCTCGCGACACTTCTGTTCTTCTCGTCTAAAACGTTTCGTCCGTAAAATCGCATCGAACAAGGTTGAGTTTGTTCGTAAACGGTGACCTACAATTACGTTATCAAGCACCGTTGACTGTTCGAATAAATGGGTTGTTTGAAACGTTCGAGCAATCCCAAGCTCAGCAATTTTATTGGGGGGAAGTTTCGTAATATCTTTATCCTTATAGAAAACCTGTCCCGAGCTAGGCGGGTGTGTTCCGCTAATCAAATTAAAAAAAGTGGACTTCCCTGCCCCGTTCGGACCTATGATCGCATTAATTTTCCCTTGTTCAATTGTAAAATCAACCTGATTTACGGCGACCAACCCGCCAAATTGCTTTGTTAATTGTTTTGTTTCCAGGAACAAAATTATCCCTCCTTCACCTTTTTCTCAGACGTTTGCGAGTGAACATAGGCACCTTTCCCATTTTTGCGCTGCTTGGGAGGCGTTTGTTTCTTTTTACTAGACAGTTTCGCTATCCAGTCTTGAAGAGCTCCCGCGATTCCTCTCGGGTAAAAGATGATTAAGAGTGTTAGAAGAGGGCCGAAGATCAGCATTCGGTAATCCTGCAGAAATTGCAGGGACTGGGATACGGTGACCACTAAAAATGTCCCGACAATTGGACCTGCGAGTGTACCGATGCCTCCCACAAGCAAATAGGTCAGCAAATCAAAGATAACCGTAATGTAGGCGATGTCCGGGCCGAGAAATCGGATAAATGACGCATACAAAGCCCCGGAAAGCCCCGCGAAAAAAGTAGACAGCACAAAGGCCAGCAGCTTAGCTTTCATCGTTGAAATTCCGATCGTCTGAGCTAGTTCTTCACTATTTCGAATTGCGATAAAGGTTCGTCCAGAGAGTGAATGAATAATTCGGTACATGACAAAGATGGTTAGTAAAAGAAAAAATAGGATGAGATAGTATTGTGAGAGTGGATTCTGGAAGGAAATTGGGCCAATGTTTGCAGGTGCAGGAATACCAATCAATCCGCGTACTCCTCCTGTTAAGCCGTCCCATTTGTCGATGACAAGATAAATAATGTACCCGACACATAGTGTATAAATGGCAAAGAAGTGTTCTCTCGTCCTTAAAGCTACAAGGCCAACTAAAAAACCGATCGCGCTCGTAATCACACAAGCTAATACGAAAGCCAGCCAGTAACTGAGTCCAGCTTTAACGGTTAACAATCCTAACGAGTAGGCACCGATGGCAAAGAACCCAGCCTGGGCTAATGATAAATAACCCGTATATCCTGCAAGCAGATTCAGTCCATAAACGGCGATCATCCAAATGAAAGCAAGCGTCAGGATATGAAGCATATAGAGGTTCGAGGTGATAAACGGAAACACACACGCCGCGACAATCAGCCCGACGACTGTGATTCGTTTTCCGAGAAGTGACGTCATCAGAATCCCTCCCTGGAAAATAACCCTTTAGGCTTGAAAGATAAAATCACAACTAACAGTACGAAAGCAATGATGTCACTATATTCACCCGAAATATACGTAGCCCCAAGGCTTTCGCTAAACCCGATAATGTAACCACCGATAATCGCGCCAGGAATACTGCCCATCCCTCCGAGGATAATGATGACAAAAGCTTTTAGAATGACGAGATGTCCCATCCCAGGGAAGACGAGGTTAATAGGCGCAGACAAAGAAGCAGCAATAGCAGCCAAGCCTCCGGAGATCATAAATGTTAACATGGCGACTTTGTTTGTATTAATGCCTACCAGATGAGCACCTTCGCGATTTTGCGCCATTGCGATAATCGTCGAGCCGATAAAGGTTTTTTTCAAAAATAGGTATAGTAAAATCATGACAGAGATGGCTCCGACATTAATTAGAATTCGCTGCATCGTCAACGTTACACCGAACACATTGATCACTTGGCCATATGGGGTATCCATGGAGCGATAATCGGCTCCCCAAACGATCTGCGCCAATGCTTCGAGAAACAGCAGTATCCCGATGGCAGCAATTTTGTCATGAATGGGAGGGGCGTTGCGTAACGGGTGAAACACTAATCGATCCATTAGAACACCAAGTAATCCAACGATGAGTACGGAAATCGCAATCGCCAGCCAGTAATGAAATCCCCATAGCAGCATTGTGGTTAAGGTGACATAAGCTCCAAGCATATATAATGCTCCATGAGCAAAGTTTGGAATGTGAAGAATTCCATACACGAGCGTTAACCCTAATGCAACGAGACTGTAAACACTTCCAATCGTTAACCCATTAAATAATTGCTGGATTAAAATATCCATACAGCTTTCCCCCTTTCTTGAGTAGAGAAAGGCCAGAGTTAGTCGAGGCTGGGACATAACTAAACTTCTTGAATGAAAAGACGAACGGTGTGCTGTTTAGCAAAGAAAATATACGTAGACTCCTGCGGGAGGAAAGGCCTAGGCTAGACCCCGAAGTGCGCCAGCACAAGGAGGCTCAACAGCCGCCCGCGGAAACCGAAGTATATTTTCGTAGCATGTTATGTGAATAATTCATAGTTCGGATTTTCATTTAATAAAAAACATTTTTGTTCCAGCTTCCTCTGACCTTATATAAAAAACATGCGAGCCTCTTATTTATTCAACTTTCCAACCTTGTCCTGCTCCTGTTCCTGCAGCTTACGCCAAAGAATTTTGCCACTGTTTGTCGTAGGAAATTCATTTTTAAACTCAACGAGCCGCGGGTATTTGTAAGCAGCCATATGCTGCTTGGCCCATTCAATTATGTCTGTTTCAGATACCTGTCCTTCAAACTGCTCATGCAAAATGACAAAAGCTTTAATGTTCTCTCCTTTGCGCGGATCAGGAACGCCGACCACACATGCTTGCTTAATCGCTTCATGGTCATACAGCAGCGATTCCACTTCGGTCGGCCAGACGTTATAGCCTGAAGCATTGATCATTCGTTTGACTCGATCAACCATGAAGTAGTAACCCTCATCATCGACACGCCCAATATCGCCTGTTCGAAAAAACGACTTTCCATCGATTTCAATAAATGCACTTGCGTTTTCGTCCTCCCGATTGTAGTAGCCGACCATGATTTGCGGACCATGGACAACAATTTCCCCGATTTCACCAGTGGCGACTTCCTCCTGTGTAGCCGGCTCAATAATTCGGGAATCAACATCAAAAGAGGGAATCCCTAAGCATTGCATTTTTGGGCGATCAGGTGGATTAAAGTGCGTTTGCGCAATCGTCTCCGACAGACCGTACCCTTCTGCAAACTCCAATCCGGTTAAGTGGTAAAGTTTTTCTCCAATCGCTTTCGGGACCGCTGCTCCTCCACCAGAAATGCCCTGCAAGGAAGTTAAATCATCAGACTTCACATCAGGATTGGCGAGAAAATCGATCAACATCGTACTAATCGTTACCCAGTGGGTACATTGCTGCTCTTTGATCAATTTTCGGGCTGTTTCACGATCCCACCGCGTCATTAGCACGATCGTACTGCCTGCAAAAATCGGCATATGCATGCTGTGGACCATTCCCGTTACATGAAATAGAGGCAGTGTGGCCAGACTTTTAGAACGAGTCGTCGAACGTGACCAGTAAAATGCGCCTACAGTATTGGCCTGAACGGTTCGGCTCGTATGCATACAACCCTTTGGAAGCCCGGTGGTGCCCGACGTATAAGGAAGCACAGCCAAATCATCTGCTTCGGAACTAAGTTCTCCTGGTTGAATTCCTTGCTGGATAATCTCCTTCCACAAATGGTACTCATGCTCGAACGTTTGTCTTTTAGCAGCGACTTCAGCTGGCAGATCTCCGTCAAACTGACCTGCATAATCCGAATACGCGGCCAGCACGACATGCTGCAGTGCAGTCGTTTCGAGTAGCGGCTGAACTTCTTCGATCAGCTCCTGACCAACCAGACCAGTTGTCATGGCACAATCCTTCACATAGAATTCCAGTTCGTTTGCCTTCAGCATAGGATTGATCGGCACCACGACGGCTCCAGATCGCAGGATCGCATAATAGCTAATCACGAACTGTGGTGAATTTTGCATGTACAGTAGAACCTTCTCACCTTTAGTAACCTGCAAATCCTGCTGCAAATATCCTGCCAAGGCATCTACTTCTTCTATCAACTGATGGTAGGTTAAAGTATTGCCATAGTAATAAATCGCCTCATGATTAGGATAGCGATGTGCAGAAACTCTGAGATTATCATAAAGCGAAGTTTCAGGAATCGTGATCGACTTCGTTAACTTTGGCCAGAATTCAAAGTGGCTAGTCTGCATGAGATCTCTCCTTTATTGATAGAATCACGACCTTGTAACCGCTATCATTTTAGAATATAACCAATATTCAGTTAATTTATGAGATAATTTTATTCGTTTTTACTTAATCAGCCAGCCCCCATCTACTAACAGATCTGATCCTGTCATATAAGAAGCTTCCCTCGAAGCCGCGAACGCAATAACGCTGGCAATTTCCTCCGGCTTTCCCACCCGGCTTAAAGCTGTGTTGCGCTGAATCGCTTCCTCAAAGCGTTTGTTCTTCAGTCCTTCAGCGGTTAACGGCGTCTCTGCAAAACCCGGTGAAACTGAATTAACGCGGATTCCGTAAGGCGCAAATTCTAAGGCAAGAGATTTTGTAAAGTTAATCACAGCCGCTTTAGACGAGCTGTAATGAGGGATTTTCGCCCCTGCTTTATGCCCGGATAATGAAGCTACATTAACAATCGCACGGTTTTCCAGCTGTTCCGCTGCCTCACTGGCTTCGATCATCACCGGGCCGAGCACTTTCGATATGAGAAATACACTTTTCACATTGGTTTCCTGGATACGGTCCCATTCAGCAGCCTCCATATCTAAGATGGATGATTTCCCTGAAGAACCGGCATTGTTGACGACCACATGGAGATCTCCATACTCTTGTTTGATAAACATCCCAAGCTGCTGTACATCTGCTTCCTTTGTGACATCAGCTGGAAAGACTGCAGCAACAGGTTCCGTTACTGAACCGTTTATATTATCTGCAACTCGTTCCAGTTTCGAGCGAGTTCGTCCGACGAGAACTACCCTCGCTCCTTCATGTGCCAGTTGGATCGCTGTTTGTTCCCCGATGCCGCTCCCTGCACCAGTAACAACGGCGATGACGTCGTTAAATCTACTCATTAGTTCTCCTCCCTTCTTGATCTTAATGGGTAATGAGACGTCCCGTTAAAACCTCCCTGAGATTTTCAGGAATCGGTTCACTTTTTTGTTCATTATAATTAAAACAAACAATCGCCGCTTCTGCCTTAGCGATGACAACTCCACTATCTGCCGCTTTAATCTTGTGATTAAAGTGAAAACTTTTCGTCCCTATATGCGAAATCCACGTAGATACCTTCAATATTTGTCCGAAATACGCCTGATTCAGAAAGTCACACTTTGTGGAAGCGACAATGAATCGACCTAACGTTTCCGACTCATCCGGTAATACGTCATCAAAAAACTTACCGCGTGCTTCTTCTAAATAGATAAAGTAACTCGTATTGTTAACATGGCCGGCCGTATCCGTTTCACAAAATCTCACTCTAACCTCGATTTCATGATTCACTGCCTTTCCCCCTCGTTCCATAAGCTGACCAACCGGTTGGTATCCTAACTGCTCAAACACCCGCTTGGAACGTTTGCTCCGTTAATCAGCTTGATTGATTCCGTTTAAAATCATCTCCAAGTAAATCGTTGTTAATTCTTCCTCCGAGACGTCACCTTCCGGGTTGAACCAATAATAACTCCAGTTCGCCACACCTAGAATACCGCGGGTAATCATATTAGGGTTCAAGTCATGTTTAAATTCACCTTTACTGATCCCCTCTTCCACTACGGTTTGCAAGTTTTTGCGAAACTGATCGCGCTTTGTCATCGTCTGTTCGAGATACTCTGGCCCGAGATTTCTCATTTCACGAAAGAATATTCTGGCACTGCGTTTGCGATGCCTGATGCTGTGAATTAACATATACACGACGTCCCGCAGCTTCGTCCGGCTGTCTTTAGCCGTGTCGTGAATAATTTCTTCCTGCTTGCTTAACAAGTATTCTATAAAGTTAAGGTGGATATCTCTCAACAACTCTTGTTTACTTTTAAAATAGTAATAAAACGTTCCTTTCGTGACGCCAAGGTCATCGACAATATCTTGAATAGAAGTTTCTGTGAAGCCTTTTTTATCAAATAAATGGATACATGTATCGATTATTTTCTGTTTCATATCCCCTGTCCTCCCCACTTAGGAATGATACCAAATTATATCATACCTAAAGGACACTTAACTCACACCTTCTTGTCCTATTTGTCCCATTATCCTCGCTCAATAACCATAGCGATTCCCTGACCGCCGCCAATACAAGCTGTAATTAGAGCATAGCGTCCACCTGAACGCTGTAGTTCATAAACCGCCTTCGTTGTTAGGATCGCGCCTGTCGCGCCAAGCGGATGACCATGAGCAATTGCTCCGCCGTTTATATTCACCTTATGAATATTCATCTCAAGCTCGCGGTTACAGGCCAGCACCTGCCCAGCAAAAGCTTCATTGATTTCAATTACATCCATATCATCCAGCGTGAGCCCAGCCTTTTGTAAAACCTTTCTTGTCGCAGGTACAGGTCCGATTCCCATAATGTTCGGATCTACTCCGGAAACGGTACATTCCCTGACCGTTGCTAAAGGCGTTACGCCAAGTGCGTCAGCTTTTTCTCTGGATAGTATGGTTAAAGCAGAAGCAGCGTCATTTAAGCCAGAACTGTTACCAGCCGTTACTGTCCCAGCTTCAAGAAATGCCGGCCGAAGCATCGACAACCCATCAAGCGTCGTTTGCGGACGAGGGTGTTCATCTCTCCTGAAATCAACCGGAGAACTTTTTCGTACAGGTACACTGATCGGCACAATTTGTTCCTCAAAACGTCCCTCATTCATGGCATTCGCCATCCGCTGTTGACTTTGCATTGCAAATTCATCCTGTTCTTCGCGGCCAACTAAGTATTTTTCTGCTAGATTTTCCGCTGTAATTCCCATCGGCGGATCGCCTATTTCCTGCGGAGAAAGCTGTGATTTCCTAATCTTCGGAGGCACCGGACTGTATGCACGCTCCGGACGGTCCATTAAATAAGGGGCACGGCTCATGCTTTCAGTACCGCCCGCTATATAAACATCGCCTTCTCCAGCCTTGATGGCCTGAGCAGCTAGTTGAATCGCGTTTAATCCAGATCCACACTGACGGTCAACCGTCAAACCTGGCAAATTGATCGAAAGCCCCGTTTGCAAAGCAGATAATCTAGCAATATTTCCCCCGCCACTTAACACATTGCCAAAAATCACATCCTCGATCATTTCTGGAGACAGCCGGGCACGACTAACTGCTTCTTTGATCACCTCTGCCCCCAACACATGGGCCGGGATTGAAGCTAATGTTCCTCCTTGTCTGCCGATCGCTGTTCGAACGGCTGAGACAATGACAGCATCACGTTCCATTTATCTTCCACTCCTTTTTTGCAAAATCGACTCATCCTACATCGCATGAGAGCCGCCATCAATAATTACAACATCCCCGGTTATATGATCAGAGGCCGCTGAACTTAGAAAAACCGCAGCGCCTTTTATATCATCTTCCCCGCCAAATTTTCTTAATGGAGTCGCTTCAAGCATGGCGTCTCCACCTTGTTCGATTAACACTTTCGACATTTTTGTTGGGAAAAACCCGGGAGCAATCGCGTTAACATGGATGCCCCTTGGCCCCCATTTGACCGCTAAATCTTTCGTAAATGTCAGGATTGCCCCTTTACTAGAGTTATAGCCAATCGTATCCATGTACTTCGGATCAGAACCTTTCAGTCCAGCTACTGAAGCAATGTTGAGAATCTTGCCTGATCCTTGCTCAAGCATCACTTTTCCGACGGCTTGGGACATGAGGAAAGTTCCGGTTACATTGACATTGATGACCTTCTGCCATGCTTCTAAGGGCATCTCTTCAACAGGCGCGCCCCAGGTAGCTCCACTGTTATTCACTAAAATGTCGATGCGGCCAAACCGTTCCACGGCCTGCTCGACAACGTGCTGAATATCGTCTGTATTCGTGACGTCACATGATAAAGCAAGGGAATCAACGCCGTGCTTCTTCAAGTCTTCACTCACTTCCTGACATGCCTCAACCTTCCTCGAACAAACGACAACATTAGCTCCAGACTCAGCAAACCCTTCAGCAATCTGTTTTCCTAAACCTCTGCCGCCGCCTGTTACAATCGCCGTTTTTCCTTTCAAATTAAATAGCTCTTGTACATGCATGAACGTTCCTCCTGTTTAGTGATATTTTTTCAGTTCCGCTCGGGCAATCGCTCGGCGATGAACTTCATCCGGACCGTCCGCCAGTCGCAGTGTGCGGATATTCGCCCATTTGGCCGCTAACGAGTAGTCATCACTTACCCCTGCAGCTCCAAAAGCTTGAATGGCGCGGTCGATCACTTTCAAGGCCATATTTGGCGCTACCACTTTGATCATCGCGATTTCCGCTTTGGCTTCCTTGTTGCCCACCGTATCCATCATGTAAGCGGCTTTTAACGTTAGCAATCTAGCTTGCTCAATATCGATGCGAGAATCAGCAATCCATTCCCTGATTACACCTTGGTCAGCCAGTTTTTTGCCAAAAGTCTCCCGTTCCTTGACCCGCATGCATAGATCTTCGAGTGCACGCTCGGCAGCACCAATCGTTCGCATGCAATGATGAATGCGCCCCGGACCGAGCCTTCCTTGTGCGATTGCGAACCCTTTTCCTTCACCCCAAATCAGATTCTCAGCAGGAACTCGGACGTTGTCATAATCAATCTCAGCATGACCGTGCGGGGCGTGATCATACCCGAAAACGGGGAGCGTCCTTTTGATTGTGACGCCAGGAGTATCGAGCGGGACGAGAATCATAGATTGCTGCTCGTGCTTCGCGGCATCCGGGTCGTTTTTGCCCATTACGATGGCAATCTTACAGCGCGGATCTCCCGCCCCGGAGGACCACCATTTCGTGCCATTGACAACATACTCATCCCCATCGCGAATAATACTCGTCTTAATGTTCGTCGCATCTGAAGAAGCTACATCAGGTTCTGTCATGGAAAAACAAGAACGGATTTCTCCATCCAACAGCGGAGCCAGCCACTTCTCCTTCTGCTCCTTTGTGCCATACCGTTCCAACAGCTCCATATTGCCTGTATCAGGAGCTGCACAATTGAACACCTCAGGAGCAATACTCGAACGCCCCATAATTTCACATAACGGAGCATATTCAATGTTTGATAATCCACCCCCGGATTCGCTGTCTGGCAGAAATAAATTCCACAACCCCTGCTCCTTCGCTTTCTCCTTCAACTCTTCCATTATTGGCGGAACTTCGGAAAACCGTGCCTCTTGATTTAGCTGCTCTTCATACACCGACTCATTCGGATAAACGTATTCCTTCATAAACGTATTCAGCCGTTCCTGCAACTCTTGAACTTTTTCCGAGTATTCAAACTGCATAACGAACCTCCTTATGGTGGGCCACCTTTTATGTAGCGTATTTTTTATACTTTACGAAATGCTACACGTCCTTTAATAACATCCTTACCTTTTTGATTGGTGGCTGCAACGTTGAAACCTAATTGTTCTTCGTTGTTTTCAGCTAAAACAGCCTGTAGCGTGATTTCATCATTCAGAAAAACCATGCCTTTAAACCGGATCGTGTAATCCTCGATAAATCCTTCCTCATAAAAGGGGGTGAAAAGTTTAGATAGATTCCCCATCGTCCACATGCCGTGAGCAATAATTCCAGGCAAACCAGCCTTTTCTGCTTCCTCGTCGATCGTGTGAATCGGATTATAATCGCCAGATGCTCCAGCGTATTTAATTAAATCCAGCCGTGAAACCGGATCAAGCGTAACCGATTGCAGCGATTCGCCAACTTCAAGCTCTGTCAGCATACTCATACTTCCATCCCCTTTCGAACCGCCTCCGTAATAATGACAACCTGTTCCTCAGTAAAAATAACCTGCCCGTCGACGTCTTCTCCGTAACGTTTAATTTGCAAAAATCCCATTTCACCGCTTTTTCCATTTCGCTCATAGTAATCATTCACTTCCTGATAACAGTAAATGTCCTCACCCACGAGCAACGGCCTCTCATAATGATAGAGTTGTTCACCGTGAATCAACCCTTTTTTCGGCAAATTCAAGCCTTCGATAACTCCATAATCAAACACTCTTGGAAAAGTCGGCGGAGCAATATTAGCGCGATACCGCGATTGCTGCCCTGTTTCTTCACAAACGAAGATCGGGTGGGCATCGCCAATTGCCTCCGCAAACTTCTTTACAGCCCCTCTTTCGACCGTGTTTTTCATCTTACTAGAACGTTTTCCAATGCTATCCGTTAACATGTAACCACCTCGGTTTAGATTTGAGTACAAACGTTAATCTTTTGGACCCCCAGCTACATACAAGACTTGGCCATTTACAAAAGAAGACTTTTCATCCGCGTAAAACGCGACCGCATTTGCAATATCCTCAGGCTTTCCGCTTCTGCCGGCAGGGATTTTTTCAACGCTTGCTTTCACCAAATCTTCAAATGAAATGCCGATGCGGGCAGCTGTCTCTTTCGTCATATCCGTTTCAATAAATCCTGGAGCCACCGCGTTGACCGTGATCCCAAACTTGCCTAATTCAATCGCAAGTGTCTTTGTAAAGCCTTGCAATCCTGCTTTAGCTGTCGCATAGTTAGCCTGTCCGCGATTTCCAAGTGCTGAAGTGGAAGAAAGATTGATGATTCGTCCATATTTATTCTCGACCATATACCCCTGAGCCGCACGCGCTGCGTTAAACGATCCCTTCAGGTGTACATTCATCACGGTTTCCCAGTCTGAATCACTCATCTTAAACAACATATTATCACGGATAACACCGGCATTATTGACGAGAATATCAATTGACCCGAACCGCTCATATGCCCCTTTCATTGCGGCTTTCACCTCATCAAACTCGACCACATTGGCCACCTGAGCGAAGACCTCAACACCTTTTCCTTCAAGTTCATTCTTTGTTGCACTGAGCGCTTCCTCATTCACATCAATGATCGCTACCTTAGCGCCTTCTTCTGCAAAACGCTCCACAATTCCTTTTCCAATTCCGCGGCTTCCACCTGTTACAAATGCTACTTGGTTATCAAATCTGCCTGCCATCATTTATACCTCCTCGATATTCCTTACAAAAATTTTTTCTCTTACCCTATTTTTACATGTCCACGCAGTAGATTCCTAGAAATAATTAACCGCTGGATCTCATCGGTACCATCGTAAATTCTCCACAAACGTGCCTCCCGGTACCAGCGCTCAATCGGCAGCTCTCTAGTGTAGCCCATGCCGCCGTGAATTTGCAGTACGCGATCAACGACTCTATTGCCCATATTGGAACCATATAACTTAGCCATCGAAGCGGCGTGACGGTTGTCTTCACCTTGATCAAGCGTAAAAGCAGCATTCAGCACGAGCCATTTTGCCGCCTCAATTTCCACAGCTGAATCAGCAATCTGCCATTGAATCGCCTGCCTGGCCGCGATCGGCTTTCCAAACGTTTTGCGCTCATTCGCGTAGTCAATCGCCATGTTTAACAGCCGCTCCGCTGAGCCGACGGCACGTGCACCAACAATCCACCTGGCGAATCCAATCCACTCCAGCCCAAGGTCGTATCCGCCATTCACTTCCCCTAAAATATTCTCCTCCGGAACTCTGACATTATCGAAAACTAACCCCGCTGGCCCCCATTCTCCCATCGTATCGATATATTCAGACTTCCAGCCCATCGACCGATCCGCAATGAAACAAGTTACGCCTTTCCGACCACCCGAAGACTGGTGCAGCTCCTTATCCGTGATCGCAATCACCATCACGAAGTCAGCCTCGTTTCCGCCAGTGATAAAGGTTTTCTCACCATTTAACACCCACTCATTGCCATCTTTCACAGCAGTCATGCGGATATTTCTCGTATCCGAGCCAGCGTCCGGCTCTGTCATCGCAAAACAAGACTTTTTCTCCCCATTAATGGTCGGGAGGAGATATTTCTGCTTCTGCTCCTCGTTTCCATAATAGAGGATGTTATCTGCCGAACCGCCGAACTGGAACGGAACGAATGTCCTCGCCACTTCCATCTGCACAATCGCCAGCATCATCTGCCCAAGGTCAGCCCCGCCATATTCTTCCGGTGTATTGATCCCCCAGAACCCGGCTTCTTTCGCCTTCAGCTGCAGCTCCTGCATTTTCTCAGGCGAGAGACTCGGCTTGCCCTCACGCTCATTGCGAAGTACCTCGTTTTCTAAAGGGATTAATTCCTTTTCTACAAACTTCCTTATCGTTTCCTTCACCATTTGCTGTTCATCTGTTAACCGTAAATGCATATAAAAATCCCCATTCATAAGTATTTTTTATAAAAAAATGTAAGACCGAATTTTACATACCAACTGGTTAGTACGTCATGATTATATACTATTTTAAACTTTCAGAAAATACAACCCATAAATTCGTCTTATTATGTCGAGGAATAAGATTCAGTAATAGTTATGGTAGTTTCAAACACTAGAAATTAAGGTATATGAGAGTTTTTTCCTGTCCTATGCTCTAAAATTGATTTAATGAAATATCGTCTACCTTCCATTTGTTATGTTCCTTTATCATATCAACTCTTAAATAGGAACTGATACTGCTGGTAACATCACTTACAATAAACCTGTTTTTAAACGTAAAAAACAGGGACTGAGTAGTGCTTGTATGCATTCCATAGTAAACATTTAGATCACTTATATTCGACTTGACACCCTCTGTGTACTTTTGCTTCGATCCTTTGAAGCTTAACTCTTTCAGCAGATGGTCGGTTACATACTTGTCTACTCCGTTTTTTTCAGGGTGCTGGTTATATCCAAAATAAGAACGAATAAAACCTTCAGCTACAGAGATTGACTTTTGCTGAGGGGAAGTCATCTATGAAGTTTGCAAAGCCAGAGTTTCTTTTGTCGAGTTCAAGTCTTCTTGAAGTATGTTTATCTCTTCTTCAGCTTGTTTACGTTCACCTCTTAGACCCTGGTTGATTTGTACCACCACGAAAAGTAAGATCACTAGTATCCCTATAGTCACCAGCTGTAAAACTCTCATAATATCCCCCTATTCATAATACCAATGCTTACCGAAATTCTTCCTACTGTGCTATTTCACTCCTTTCCATTTGCGCATATTGAATCACCTGTTTCTAACAGAGAAGCATTATAGCATTTTACGCTAAAAAAACAAATTAACAACCTCGAAGGCTATCTAATGGAAACAACCATCAGTAAAAAAGGTTACCAGTCATAACCGGTAACCCTTCTAACTTCCTTATTTATCATGGAACGGATAACTCACTAGATTGGTAAAAATACGATACCCACCCGGCACCTGATTCTGGATTTGCCGATACCAGACAAGGTTCGTATATAAATAGCTTCCCTCGCCGTAGTCGGTCATTAATATCCCGCTGTCAAAAGGTTCTTCATTCGGATCCGCCATGCTGACGAACGTTTCAAACCTGTCATCCCATTCCATTGGGAAATACAAGCCTCTTTCTTGAACCCAATTGGACCAATCCTTCTCAGTGATAGTGTTCGGATAATTAAAGAGAGGATGGTTTGGTTTTTGGACGTGTACCTCAGCTGTTTCATCAGTAACTCGCCACTCAATCGATGGCTGACCAATAACTAGTTTGTATGGAGCCGTCGAATCCGAGTTCCAATTATCCCATGGTTTATTGTACTGTACGACAAGATGGCCGCCATCTTCTGCGTATTGAAGCAGTCGCTTGTTATTATTCCGCAAATCCTCACGAGACAAGTAAGCCCTGACACCTGTTACGATCGTATCATATTGAGAGAGATCTCCTGATTTCAAATCTTCTGGTCCAAGTTTTGTTACATCCATGCCGATGCCCTGTAATCGATCAGCTACTTTATCAAAGCCGCTGTCAATGTAACCGACTTTTAAGTTGTCAGGCATTTTCAAATCAAAGGCTACCCCTTCAACCTTGGCTGGCTGCAGATAGTACGAGGTATTGATATGTGCATAGTCAATTTTTTGAACGTAGGTACTTAACGACTTTCCATTCGCTTTGACGACTGGCTGTATAGTAAATTCTCCCTTATTTACTTCCGTGCTTGGGGAGACCGTGAAGGTAACCGTTTGTGTTTCGTTCTCTTCACTGAAAGCTACAGGCTTCAACTCAGGTTCTGCCGTCCATCCATCTGGAATATCAAGTTCCACAGAAGTTTCAAGCGATCCTGAGGTGTTATTTTGTACTTTGGCTTCAACGGTAATTTCTTCAGGTACATCCAGTGTGTTAACAACTAAGCTGGTTGGATCCGATTGTATAGATACGTCTGGTAAAACGGCTACCGTACTCTCGGTTTGATAGCTTTGTTTTACTTCGGCGGGACCGACTGAATAAGATAGTTTGGTTTGTATACTAGACTCATCATATGGTTTAAAGTACTCGGCGTCTGAAGGGACAGTGACAGTAAATTCAACAGTTTTACTCTCTCCTGATTTTAAAAGAAAAGGTTTTGGTGATTCTTCAACCGTCCACCCTTCAGGTAGGCTTAAGGCCGGGTGAACATCTTTAAGAAGCTGTTTGCCGTTATTTTTCATGGTGACCGTTACATTCGTTTGCCCGTTCTGTACGAGGGTAGCGTCTTCAACCGCTGTCTGAACTTCCAAGCTGGAAGCCACCTTACTTACTTCAGTAAGCTGAACCTCTTTCACATCAAGCCGGAACAAGATATCTTCTTTTTCTTTCGATTCTAAACGACTCTTTTCAGTCTTTGACTGCAAATGCCTTACTTCTTTAAGAGCCACATGTGCCTTTTTCAACGCTTGTGAGCGATCTGGATATTGTTTGATCACCTTATCAAGTGTTTTCTGTAAATGCGTCAGTTTGGCACTAAGACCCGGGTGTTCACTCTTTAGTCGGGACCCGATCTCCTTAAAATCATAAGCTAAACCGTCAAACATATTTTCTTCATTTGATATTTCA
Source organism: Halobacillus hunanensis (assembly GCF_900166655.1). Lineage (GTDB taxonomy): Bacteria > Bacillota > Bacilli > Bacillales > Halobacillaceae > Halobacillus_A > Halobacillus_A hunanensis. Next base: position 505,861 of record NZ_FVZB01000006.1, read on the forward strand.
GTCACGGACTTAGCAAGTCTTAAATAGACTGTTTCAGGTTCAGCCGGTATATCTTCCCCCATTCCCTGACTCTTGTGGAGATATCGTGATTTTTCACCAAGCTGCGGGTAGGTCATACCATAGATTGGATCATATTTCCCTATTTGCAGTGAAGTTGTGGAATTGCCTGAGTCAGCAGGCAGATAGAGTTTCTTCACTTGCCAAGTAGACAGCCCTTCTTCAAGCTGTTCAGGAAAAACTGTTGGATCGGCAGCATCTTCAAAGGCTCTTCTTGTTAATAAGTTAATCGCTCGATGATGGCCGTGCTGTGATTCAACGTTCAAAAAGGAAGGGAATAAAATATCAGGCTTATAGGTTCGAATTCTGCGGATGAACCGTTTATAAGTAAGTTCTTCGCCCCATTTTTCCAACGTCTCTTCAGGACTTTTTGAGAAACCGAAATCATAAATCGGATCGTCGGTCGTCTGGCTTAAATGAAACACTTCCACCCCTGTAACCTTTGAGGCTTCCTTCATTTCATTAGAGCGTATGATCCCTAGTGCATTGCCAAGTTCCTTACCGATTTCGTTTTGTCCGCCCTCACCGCGGTTAGCGATCAAACTGGCTGTTCTGATCCCAAGCCCTCTCGACAAATAAGCAAGCAGATGACTTCGCTCATCGTCGGGATGTGCTCCCGTATTCAGGAAACTGAGTGTCGTATCTAATGGCTTTAATTTGTTCCAGAGCTCAACATCCGGATCCGCTTTCCCTTTCCCATAGGAATTTAGCGGAGCAGCCAATGGAACAATTAACATCGCGATCAGAATTAATAACGAAAACTTTTTCATCCCATTCCCCTTTCTAAGTTGACATGTTCAGTAGATGCAGATTAAGAGAAGACTTGGAAAATTAAATCAGAACCACCCCCCTATGAACGAGTCAGCAGCACGATCACTTTCTCCTTGCGATCATCGCCATTACAACGTCAGGATTTGGTCCGCCCGTCACCTTTCTTCTTTCTACAAAACAAACAGGATCAATAATCGCCTCCCAATCTTCTTTCTTCAGTTCCACATCACCTATCCACTCATTAATTTGGGATAACGATATTTCATACAACTCTTTACTCAAGTGCAATGCTTTTTTGGCGATCAAACTAGCGGTTTGATGTGCTTTTCTAAAAGGTACTCCATAATCACGGGCGAGTACATCGGCTAATTCAGTAATCGTAATCATATTTTCGCGGGCTTGCTTCTGTCCCCTTTCCTTGTCAAAATTCATCGTTACAATGACAGCATGCATAAGACGCAACACGCGTGAACCCTTTTTGAACCCATTATAGATATGCGGCTGCAGGTCATCTTCCGTATCATTAATATCTCCATAAGGTGTATTGTGGATCATATGAACGACCGCCATCCCCTCTGCGGCTGCACTGCTCGCTAAAGCACGAGAATGTTCAATCGAAACAGGATTTCGTTTCTGTGGCATAATACTGCTGATTTGTACGTAGGCATCTGAGACGTTTAACAAACCGACTTCCTTAGATGCCATGCGGAGAAACTCTTGGATCCAGCGACCAATATTGTTCATTAAGCTGACAAGCGCTTGACCTGCTTCAATCAAGTAGTCTCCCGCTGCAATCGCATCATAAGAGTTTTCGACCAATCCATCAAAACCGAGCAGTTCAACCATTCGCTCCCGATTAATCGGAAAACCGGTTGTTGTAATAGCTGCCGCTCCCATTGGTGATTGATTCACGGTTTGATACGCCTGCTTTAACCGCATTATATCTCTTTGCAAATTGTCATAAACCGCCACTAAATAATGTCCAAACGTTGTCGGTTGGGCCGGCTGTGTATGAGTATGAGCTGGCATAATCGAATCAACGTGCTGTTCTGCCTGCACTAGAATAGCTTCACCAAGCTGCTTCGTCTCACGGATTGCCTGTTTAAGATAATCCCTGATTACAATTCGATACATCGTCTCGCCCATATCGTTCCGACTTTTAGCCATGTGCATTTTCCCAGCTAATTCTTCACCGATGTAATCACCAATCTTTGATTCAATTAAAAAAAACAAATCCTCGTAACCCGAGGAATAGTTTAGTTGACGTTTATCAAGACTCTCTACCGCTTCAATCCCTTTTAAAATAGCAGCCTTCTCTTCACTGGTCAGGATCCCCTGCTCTTCTAGCATTGTCGTATGTGCTTTATGAACCATAAACATCGCATCCAATAAATGTTCTTTTTGATCGTAAAACACTGGTTTCAACAAGGACTCTACATACGTTTTTCCTGGAAAAGTTATCCCGTCACTGTGTTCGAACTGTTCTTTAGCACGGCTCATTAGAAACATGCACCCCAAATTTATAATGTATTTTCAGATTTAACACCTAAAAACTTATAAGCTACAAACAGGACGATCGCAATTATACCCACCTGAATCATTCCATAGGCTGCTGCCTGACCAATGTTAAACTGCCTTAATTGATTCATAATCTCAATCGAAATAGGCCGGTTGCCAATGGTATAAAGCAGTACGGACGTCGGAAATTCTCCTACAGCCTGAACAAATGCAAGCAACGTACCACTCAGCACACCCGGCATGATAATCGGAATCACGACACGTCTAAAGGTGTAAAGCCACTTGGCTCCTAAGTTTTGTGCAGCCTCTTCAATCGAATCATCCATTTGTTCTAGTACAGCAGATGTCGACCTGACCACAAGCGGGATGAAGCGGATAAAGTAGGCAAGCGGCAAGATCCAAAATGTCCCTACGAGCACTTTTCCAAATGAAAACGGAGAAGCCTGGTTAAACGCCAGAATTAAATTCATACCAACAACAGTCGCAGGTAAAGCCCAAGGTATCATGACGAGAATATCGACGAGATTCTTCCCTATAAAACTACGCTTCACAAGGGCATAAGAGGTGATAATGCCAAATACGAACACACCGATACAGGCTAAAGCCGACATGATCAAACTATTTTTCACAGGATCCCAAATATTTGGATCTTCAAATAGTAACCTGAAGTTTTCAAGGCTGAAGGCTTGCGGATAAGTCTGCCATGTCCATCCTCCCTCAGGTACAAGGGATAGAAGCATTAACGTGGCATGTGGCAATAGCAAAATAATCATCGCCACTATTCCTAGTGATACCATGCACCATTTTAATAGTGGGTTACTGACTTCACTGCGATGAGCTCCAATTCCTTTACTGGCCATCCGATAATCCTTGCGCCCCTGGTACCAGCGCATAAATAATAGAAAAGAGATTGAGACGGCTGATAGAATAACAGACTGGGTTGCCGCCATTTCCAAATTGCCATTCACTTTTGAAAAATAGATTTGCAGACTTAATACCCGATAACCCCCTGCCAGTAAAAAAGGCGCACTAAAAGAGGCCATCGAAACCATAAACACTAATAAAGAGGCAGCCACCAATCCCGGGGTTAACAGAGGAAAGGTCACCTTTCTAAACACACTAAATTTACTAGAACCTAGATTGTAGGCTGCTTCTTCTAAAGAAGGATCAATATTATTTAAAGCTGATGAAGTTGTCATATAAAAGTATGGGTACATTGTATAAGCGTGTACTAGCAATATCCCCGAAACCCCTCCGATACTGAAGGGAATCTCAGATAGGTTGAATAGATCTTTGATTGCATTGGGAACTAAGCCGGCTTCTCCATATAAAAACATAAACGCCATGACCCCAACCAGGGAAGGAAGAACAATCGGCATAATGGCAATGTTTGAAAAGAATTGACGTCCTGGAAAATCATAACGGTTAAAAATATATGCTAAAGGGATCCCAATCAAAGCACTAAAGAGTACCGATAATAAAGAAATATAAACGGAGTGCCAAAGGGCTTCTAAATTGGCAGCGGCTTTTGTTCCAAAGAAATCTTGATAATTTTGCAATGAGAAGAGTCCATTTCGTTTAAAACTTTCAAGCAGCGTTTCGATCGACGGATAAAGAACATACCCAACTAAGACGACAAGTACGGGAATTAATAGGAGTAATGTTTTTCGATGTTCAGCCTTTAACTTCATCGTGTCACTCCCTTGCCCTTGGAATCACGCGTATTTGGTCCTCCGGCATGTGCACACTAACGGTTGCTCCCTCCGCAAAATACGTACTTGGTCCTTGATTTAAACCAGTAGCCCTAAGTGTTATTTCTTCATTTATTTTTATAAAAGTATGAACAGATGCGCCGGTAAACTGCACAAGGGACACTTCACCTGTCCATACATTGTGCAGCTCTGTCAACTCCTCATCGCTGACTTGAATTGCTTCTGGCCTGATGGAGATCATTAATTCATCATCTTCGTGATAAGTTGCTATGTTCTGTTTAGAGTTTCTCACACGTATGGGGCTTTTAAGAGAATCGGAATTGAAAACGAACACTTCTTCTTGTTTCTTATCCAGTGTTACTGGTGATAAATTGGTTTCTCCAATAAACTCAGCTACAAAATCATTCACAGGTTCGTTATAAATATCAGTTGGGGTTCCCATCTGCTGGCACTTCCCATCCTTAAATACAGCGATTCGATCACTCATCGTTAAAGCTTCAACTTGGTCATGGGTTACGTAAATGGTTGTAATGCCATACTCTCGCTGCAACCTTAGTATTTCCGTGCGCATTTCATCTCGCAATCTAGCATCCAAGTTACTAAGCGGTTCGTCTAACAGTAAAATATCGGGTTCAATCACGAGTGCCCTGGCTAAGGCAACTCGTTGTTGCTGTCCGCCGCTTAGTTGACTAACCTGTCGCTGTATATATGATTCCAGACGAACTTTTTTTAGGACATCCTCTACCCTTTTCCTCGTTTCGGCTTTACTAATTTTCCTCACTCTCAAACCAAAAGCAACATTTTCAAACACTGTCATATGAGGAAAAAGGGCATAGTTTTGAAATACCATGCCCGTATTTCTTTTCTCAGGTGGGACTGTCGTCATATCTTTATTGTTAAATTTGACTTTACCGTGGGTAGGGTAATAGAATCCGGCAATCATTCGAAGCGTTGTCGTTTTCCCGCAGCCACTGGGACCGAGAAAAGTAAAAAACTCGCCCTCTTCGATTAATAAATCTAAATCTCTGACCGCCGTTACATTACCGAATTGTTTTGTAATCGTTGATAAATTCACTGTTGACATGAATCAACAACTCCCTTTATCTAATAAGTTCTATTGCTGGCTTTTATCCTTCTCAGTGTTCTTAATTTTTGTATCCCAATGTTCCATCCACTCTTGTGACTTTTCCTGAAAAAGAGTCCAGTCAATGTCCATTGGCTTAATATCCGTTTCCGTAATCCAGTCAGGCAAGCTTTCTATATCCTCACGAGTCGGAATGCGGTAGTATTTTTCGGCTAATAGTTTGGCAGCTTCTTTCGTATTCACAAACTCGTAAAAGGCTTTGGCAGCTTTAGGATGCGGCGCACCTTTTACAAGAGCAATTCCTTCCGTCAGCACAGGTGTGCCGCTCTCCGGAATAACATAATCAAACGGATACCCTTTTTCTTTTGCTAACATGACCGTGTCCGGCATATTCCAGACGGATAAGGAGCCGACACCTTTTGCCACCTGGTTATACATAATTTCCGGGTTGGCCGCATATTCCTTCGTATTCTCGTCGAGTTTCTGCAACCATTCATACCCCGCCTCAGGACTCTGTGTTTCTTGATACGTACGATAAATCATCGAGGAGAATATCGTGCGCATCGTTCCTGAAGCCAACGGATAACGAATGATGATTTCATCTTTCCACTTAGGATCAAGAAGATCATCCCAATCCTTAGGTGCTTCTTCTGGTGAGATTTCTTTTGTATTGTACAAAATAACTTCTGGTGTAATAGATGTTCCTGACCACATCCAATCCTCATCGTGGTACATATCAGGAAGAGCATCTGCATAAGAAGGCTTATATTTAGCCAACAAGCTTTCTTCTTTCGCTTTATCAAAATTCACCTGGGGTGCCCCCCACCATACATCGGCCTGAGGATTATTCTTCTCCGAACGAACCCGGTCTAAAATTTCCTGGGAACCCATATCTAAAAATTGCATATCGACGTCATATTCAGCCTCAAATTGTTTCTCAAACTCACTTAAAATGTCACTGCCATGCGGCGAATACACAACTACCTTATCTTCCAGTTCTGCAGAGGAACCAGAATCTTTTGCTTTTTCACTAGACTTCTCAGCTGTTTCCTCACTTGATCCTCCCGCCATACAACCCGCAAGAACAAAAAGCAGTACTGCTACAAAGAGAGAAGAAACGAGCCAATTCTTTTTAATTATATTCATAATACAACCCCCTATTAAATTTCAATCAAGGTATCCGACTCTTTCAAAAACAGCGCCACAGCCCCGATGACACCCGCTTCTTTACCAAAGGAAGTAGGCATGACTTCATATGTTCCTGGCGTATAACGCTCCATTATCTTCATCATCTGTTCCCTGATGATCGAATAGGATCCGCTGACACCACCCCCTAATATCACGAGCTCCGGGTCAAATAATGACACGTAATTGGCCACGCCTAGCGCTAAATTCTCCAGTGCAAAATCAACTACTTCCACAGCCTGCCTGTGTTGCTGCTGGTAAAGCTCGAACGCCTCTTTTGCCGTAACTATTGTACCTAGCCGCTCAGATAACCGGTTCCCAATAGATGAGCCACTGGCTATACTCTCCAAAAATCCATACCCTTCATAAACGGGATGGTAATGATCGGCATGTACTCGATCCGTAACTACATAGCCAATCTCCCCTGCACTATAGTTGCTCCCTCGAAATAACCTTCCATTCACCATGATTCCACTGCCAATTCCTGTACCGATCGCGATATAAATGAGGTTATTCTTGCCGCGGCCAACTCCTTTCCAATGCTCACCAAGAACGTTAATATTCACGTCATTATCGATATATATGGGAAGGTCAAAAATCCCCTTTAGCTTTTCTCTTACGGGATAACGGTTCCATTTAAGAGCAGGAGCCTCTTTCACTATTCCTGTTTCTATATTGGTGATCCCAGGAATTCCAGCTCCGACACCTAGAATCTTCTGATCATCAATTTTTAACTCCTGTTTCATAATGTCCACATGCTGCTTGATGACGGTAAACAAATCCTTATCCAAATGTTCCTGAGTTGGGAATTCCCGATAGGAGCAAACCTCCCCATTTAAATCAGCTATACCTAGGGCTACATTCGTCCCGCCAAAATCTATCCCAATCATGAAAGCTTTTTTAGGATTAAAGGTGAGATTTACCGGCTTTCTTCCCCCGTTGGTGGAAGCCTCCCCACATCCAACTTTTCGAATCCACCCTTCCTCCAATAATGTGTCAACAAGACTAGATACGGTTGGTTTGCTAAGTGAAAGCTTTTTGGCAATATTGGCTCGGGAAACAGCTCCCCCCTCCCGTACACATGTTAAAATTCGCTTTTGATTAGTTTTTTTAATGTAACTGGCATTTCCACTCTGCATTGAATAAGCCCCTTAGCCTGCGGATTTAGACTTATGATTCAGTTAGTAAAGTTTACTTACTAATTCGTTTGGTTCATTCTATGTCAATGTAAATGGGCTTAGAACTTTAGAAAAATAACCTCTGATGATAGTGCGTTAGCGTTAGGGTGGAACCTTCTTGAGTTGGGGCCGAACCTTATCGTTTTAGGGGAGAATCATTGAAGGTTAGGGGAGAATACTGACGACTTAAGTCCGAATCCCCTTGAGTCAGGGAAGAATCATGGCTCTCCAGGGTTGAATCCCGAAATGCTGCGGAACAGGAATACTGCAGACGATACTACTACACACAAAAAAAGACTCCAAACAGCTTTACAGCCATTCAGAGTCTTTCTATCACTTCTTATAATCCCACAAAATCTTCCACTCTTCCTTCACCTTCGCTGCAAAAACCTCCTGATGCAACGCAAAGTTCCCATATTTCCCTTTATACGTTTGAGTAACCGTAGTGGTATACACAACATTAATTGGTTCCGCTTTTTTCGTCATCGACCATCCTTCTATTTTTTCCATATCACTTAAAGAATACGTAAATGTGGTCACGCCAAAGTGATTCATAAATACATGTGCCCGGTCCTGAATGTAGTGTCCTTTGGCAAACTTTTCTTTCATGAGCGGGTGAAAAAGCTGCCAGGATGAAGCGAATTCTCCTTTTTGTTCATGGTCGTAAAATGTTTTTACAGCTTCTCTTGCCTGCTCGCTCGGGGATTGCCGCAGCATAAAAATCCCTAGCACCACGAGTCCGGTGACCAATACTGCTGCTATGAGGAAGAATGGTAATTTGCTTTTCTTCTGCTGCACGCCTGCCCACCCCCGTAATGACCTTTATACCACTAAACTATGCAGAAACATCGTACATTTAGTACAAGGGTGGTGGAGGTAAACCTGCATCTTACAGCTCAAAATTCATTTTATATCCTTTGTCAGTCCACGTTCCTTCTGCTTCTCGCTGTCGCTGTTCTTCACGCGTAGGAAAATACGAGCCCGGCTCCAGCAAGCAAGGTTAGACTAATTAAGCTAATCCACCATTTTTTCATCAAAAAAATCCCTCTGCATTTTCTAGTGTTCTAATTCATACACTAGTTCTCTTCACACATATCATGCTGTTTCTCAAACAAAAAAAGAATCCATGGCAGGCATAGATTCTTCTTATTCATAGTGCATCCCTATACCGTTGATAATAAGCTTCTACATTATTAAGCAAAAGCAACTCCGTGTATAGGTATGTCTTCATATTAAAATCATTAAAATCAATTGCCGTTAATTCCTGGATCTGTTTTATCCGGTAATTTAACGTGTTTGGATGAATGAACAACTGATTAGCGGTCTGCTTTCCTTTACCATTATTAGCTAAATAAACTTCAAGCGTACGCAGCAAATCAGTCTGCTTCTCTGTATCATTGTGAATCAAAGTCAATAAATCATCACTGTAATAATCTTCGGAGCTATTTTTTTCATAAAGAGTAGCTAAATAACGATATATCCCGAGTTTGGTAAACTCACGCGGCATTGATTCAGGCCGTGGCGTAATGAAATTGGCAATCTCAATCACTTCAAGGGCTTCAAGGAAACTTTTCCTAATTTGATAAAGAGATGTGTACTCTTTACCAACTCCAATGAGGAAATTGTAAAATTCCTCTTCCCCGGTCTCAGATTTGACTTCTTCTATTAATTCCCTGGCCATATCCCGTGTAGATAACCTGTTTTCTGACTTGCCATAAAGGACCATAATCATTTGAAATTCCGTTTTTAAATAATGAATGTTCTTTTTAGTGGAAGATTGGTGAACTGATTTCTCCAGGTAATCCAACATGTAATTATGCTGAGCAGCGGTTACCGAAAAAACCACCACCGAAAAGCGTTCCGGCAAGGTCAGCTTGGCAAGAGAAGCATCATGGCGGAACTGACTCTCGCTCCCATATTCATGGTGCAGCAGCTTCCACATTAACTCTTCTCTTCTCCCCTCTTTAGCGTTCGCCTTTTCATACATATCGTAAATCAGCTTCCCAAGGTGCGGAGTAACCTCTTCCAGAAGAGTCAGTTCCTCATCGGTCAAAAGATGATCCGATTCCTGTACCCATATATAGCCCATCGTATGACCAATGTGCTTGGCAGCCGTCACGACCCGCTGATGAAATCCAAGCTCCTCAATCGGATGGACACGGATCGGATCAGGCCGCTGTTCCAGACGCTGAACAATGCCTTCTTTTTTAAGGCGATCGATAACGAAGATGGGGCACTTTTTTGAGAGAATCGTTTTCTGCAGGGATTGATCAAACTCATCCATGGATGAACTATAGGAAATCAATTCAAAATTCTTATTCTCTATAATGACGGGCTTACGCAATGTCGAACTGATCAGCTCAGTGGCTTTATGAATATCCTCTACCTGGAGGATCAATTCCTTTACTTCCATATAACCCCTCCCCTTTCCAAGTAGTATGATTTTACTACATATCTCACGTTATTACCCACTATTATAGCGAGTTAGACTGGAAAGAGAAAGGGAAACATCTGTCTAACTATTAAAGTAGGCCTATGATTCAATTACTCGCCCTCGTTTATCAGCGCTCACCTCCCATATTCCGGCGCTCATCTCCCATATTCACGCCACGAAAAAAAAGCCCTCCCGCACCTCGGGAGAGCTTTTCACTAACTAGATTCTTAGAATTTTTCTGAAATAGTTTTCGCTTGCATGTGAAGCGCAAGATAATCTGGACCGCCGGCTTTAGAATCGGTACCGGACATTTTGAATCCGCCGAATGGCTGATATCCAACAATTGCGCCTGTACAGTTACGGTTAAAGTACAGGTTCCCAACGTGGAAATCGTATTTCGCTTTTTCAAGGTGATCGCGGTTATCGGAAATAACAGCGCCTGTCAGGCCATACTCGGTATTGTTGGCAATTTCAATGGCTTCGTCAAAATCCTTCGCTTTTGTGAAGCAAACGACTGGGCCAAAAATTTCTTCCTGCTGCATGCGGGAATCTGGTGCTAAATCAGCAAAGATAGTTGGCTCGATGAAGTACCCTTTAGAGTCATCACCTTTACCGCCTGTGACTAAGCGGCCTTCTTCTTTACCAATTTCGATATAGCTCATCACTTTGTCATATGCACCCTGGTCCACCACAGGTCCCATGTAGACGTTGTCTTCGGATGCGTTACCGACTGTTAACTCTTTCGCACGCTTCGCTACCATATCAAGCAGCTCATCGTACACATCTTCATGAACGACTGCGCGTGAACCGGAAGAACATTTTTGTCCGGAGAATCCGAAGGCTGATACGATAATTGCTTCAGCAGCTGTTTCTAGATTAGCGCTGCTATCCACAACCACCGTGTCTTTACCGCCCATTTCAGCGATGACTTGCTTTAAGTGGTTTTGCCCTTCTTGAATTTCAGCGGCACGCTTGATGATACGTGTACCGACATCGCGTGAACCAGTGAAGGAAATTAGAGCTGTTTTCGGATGATCGACAAGGTAGTCACCCACTTCGCCGCCGCTTCCTGGTACATAGTTCAAGACGCCTTTCGGAAGACCTGCTTCTTCAAGCACCTCTACGAATTTCGCTGCAATAACCGGGCTATTACTAGCCGGTTTCAGTACAACAGTGCTTCCAGTAACAAGCGGCGCAACCGCTGTACCTGCCATAATGGCAAAAGCCAAGTTCCAAGGTGGAATGACGACTGCTACACCTGTAGAAGTGTAAATGTAGCGGTTTTGTTCTCCTGGACGGCTTTCCACTGGCTTGCCGTCTTTTAATTCAAGCATTTGACGACCATAATATTCTAGGAAGTCAATCGCTTCAGCTGTATCTGCATCTGCTTCTTTCCAAGGTTTACCGACTTCATAAACAAGGTAGGCAGAAAATTCGTGCTTACGGCGGCGAATAATGCTAGCTGCGCGGAATAACAACTCTGCACGCGCACGCTCACTCCACTTTCTCCAGTCTTCGAATGCAGTAGCAGCGGATTGAACAGCTTTTTCAGCAATCTCTGAATTAGCTTTAGATACAGTACCAACCACTTGCTTCGTGTTCGCTGGGTTAGTAGAAACGATTTGTTCATCAGTACGGATTCGTTCTCCGTTTACAAGCAAATCATGCTTCTGCCCTAGTTCATCTTTTACTTTTTTCAACGCCTCTTCAAAGGCTTTTTTATTTTCCTCAATTGTAAAATCTGTGAATGGTTCGTGTTTATAAGGTGTGACCATAACAAAATTCTCCTCTCGATTATTTACTAAATATTCCTTTAATCGCAAAAGCGATATTCGCAGGTCTTTCAGCTAGCCGTCTCATAAAGTATCCATACCAATCATCGCCATAAGGCATATACACTCTTACTTTATAGCCTTCCTTCAACAGATCATACTGCGTTTGGTTTCTCATTCCATACAACATTTGAAACTCAAACTGATCCGTAGAAATGCCATGCTCTTTCACTAATTCTTTAGTAAAATTAATGATCGCATCATCATGGCTGGCTATGGCTGTGTAATGACCATTTAAAAGATTTTTCTTAATGAGACGTTTTAAATTGGCATCGACCTCCGGCTTATCTGCAAAAGCCACTTTGCCCGATTCCTTATAAGCTCCTTTAACTAGCCTTAAATAAGGGTCGTAAGCATGCAGCTCATCAACATCCTCATTGGAACGATAAAGATAAGCCTGAATGACCGTCCCCAAGTTGTGATATTTCTCTTTTAATGCTTTGTAAATCTCAAGGGTTTCCCCACATCGAGAGGAATCCTCCATATCGATCGTCACTGTAATATCATGACGTTCGGCCTCCTGCGAAATTCGCTCCATGTTTTCCATGACGAGCTCCTTGTTTAAATCAAGCCCCAGTGACGTCAGCTTCAGTGATATCTCTGAATTCAACTGGTGATGAGCAATCGCCTGAATGGTTTCGATACACTCTTGAGAGCGCTTTCTTGATTCGGCCTCGGAATCGACAAATTCCCCAAGGTGGTCAACCGTAACTTGCAATCCATCATGGTTCAGCTGTTTAATCAATGGAATTGCCTGGGAGAATGTTTCTCCACCTACAATCTTGTCAGCCCCAAATCTCGTTCCAAACCGCTTCGCTAAACGATCTAATACTTTGTTATTGGAAAGGTATAAGAAAAAATTCTTACTAATGGCTTCCAAGATGACCACACTCCTTTACCTGTGTCTTTCTATGGACACCATGTGGATTCAAACAATGAAATCTTTGAATTTCATCTGTTAAGAAAATTATAACGATTGTGACTTGCTTTTAACAACGTGCACAAACCACAATCTTTCCACCATGGTTTTATGATGATTACACAACTGGTTCTCTCCCTGTTTATCCGCCGCGTATCTCACCTAAACATAAGACCTCACCGAAGTTGGGCTGCTTCTCACGCTTCTGATTAACATATGGCCCTATTTCATAACGTAAACCACTGAAATGATAGGGGTTATGACGTTGCTTCGTTCAGTACTCTGCTGGACAAACTTACCATTTTATTTATGGACTTTATACACAAAAAAAAAGACGGGTACCAACCGAGAGGCAGCGACCCATCTTTCTTACATAAATTAAATATTTTCCTGTTTCAACGCATCAATAATATTTTGCTTTTTAATCTTCACACTTGAATAAAACATCGCTGAACTAACGATAACAAAAATAGCTATAGTCGCATACAGCATGCTCATCCAAGGTAAAGAGAATCCATACGCAAAAGTATTTCTGATTGATAAATAGATTAAGCCCATCACCGCAACACTAATAGGGAGACCGTAGAGGAGGGCCTTTAAACCATAGAAAATACTCTCATAGTTAATCATTTTGTTAAAGCCTTTAGGCGTCATCCCAACTGACTTCAACATGGCAAATTCTCGTTTTCTAAGCGAGATACTTGTAGAAATCGTATTAAAAATGTTCGCGATGGATATTAAGGAAATCAACCCGATAAATCCATAGGTGAAGACCGACATAAGCAAGAGCATCTGTTGATTGCGCTGCCTGTTCTGATAGACGTTGAACACGTTCATATCGGAAGGCTTAGCTTCCTCTAGAGCCTCCTGGGTTTTCATAGGATCTGAACTGTTCATGTACAAATACATTTGTACTTCTCTTCCGCCTTGCTCTTTGATGAACTGGTCAAAAGTCTCATGAGAAACAATGACACTTACTCCTCCTAATCCAGGTGGATTGATACCCATCGGCACTTCCTTAGTTAAGGCACCTATTTCTACCGTATTTAAAAATTGCTTTTCTTCTGTTTTGTAATCCATGGCATATAATTCGAGCTTATCAACTTGTTCCGAATTTATCGCTTCTGTCTCGATAAATTTGCCCGATTCAGGTTCACGATAGCTTATCTGATTTAGAACGATTGCAGCATTCGATTCGAGCAGTTTTTCTGCATCTGCCCCAATCCTTTCAGCATAATCGCGAAAGCTTTCTTCATCAAGCCCGTAGAATGGAACAGAGTAAGGATACTTTCCGCCTTTTACATCACTCTTGGCCAGTTGTTTTTTTACCCTCTCAATCGCAGCTGACTTTTCAATCCAAGTAAATAAATGAGCTCGTTTAACAATACTGGATTCTGTGACATTTGCAAGGTTCGTGAATGATCTGTAGTCCTCTGCATCATAAGTCGAATTACCCGTAACTTGGATATCATAATTGATATCAGTTTGAGAAAGTTCCAGTGATTTTTCAATATTTGAAGTCCAAAAAGCGACAGTTAAGAACAGAATAATGCTGATAATGAGCGAAATGACAGTTGCCTGATACCTCCTCTTATTCCTTTTTAAGTTTTTCAATCCAATTTCTGCTTCCATTCCGAAAATCTTTCTGACGAGCTTAGAGGTTTTGACTGCCTTCTTTGATAATTTAATATCCTGTGTCTGGCGTATGGCATCGATGGCCGAAACTTTTGATGCTTTACGGGCTGGCATATAGGTGGAAATGAAGATCGTCACCATTGAAATCACGCTGGCTGCCAAAATAGATACAGGGGTAACGACCACTTGGAGCTGCTCAGTAATCCCAAGTGCTCCTTCAATAAAGTTGTTGATTGAAAAGAAAGTAACAGCCATCCCAGCCAACCCGGCAAGGATACCAATAGGAATACTAATAACTCCAATCATGAAACCTTCAAAAAATACCGAGTTTCTCTTTTGCTTTTTCGTTGCTCCTACACTCGAAAGCATCCCAAGATGTCTCGCTCGTTCTGAAACACTGATTGCAAAAGCATTATAGATTAAAGTGACAGAGCCAATGATGATGATAGCTATAATAATGGCTGCCAAAGAATACATTGTCCGATTTAAATTGTTATTATCAGAGACGCCGTAATACCGAAGCAATCTATCGTTAAAACTAACGGTCTCTATATGATGTTGCTCAGCTAATTTCTCAGCATGTTCATAAAGCGAACGCGTAACCTCATTTAACACAACAATAGCGTTTCCAGTATTTTGTTGTGACAAAAGGCTTTGATTGACATAGGTTAACGCTGTATAACCTGGGGCCCATGCAGGTTTCCATGTAGGCCGTTCGATAATCCCCACAATCCTGTAGGTTTTTGTCTTTTCTATTTGTAAAGACTCGATGGAACCGTTCTGGTCCGTTTGCAGCGGATCCATTTGTGTTAAGGCGCCTTTTTTTCCGTCTGCATAACGCTTTCCTAGCTCGAGTTTTATGCGGTCGCCAATCTTATATCCTATGCCCTGCTGATCAGCCACTTCTTCTGAGATAACGATTTCATTTTCGCTTTTCGGAAGCTGCCCCTTGCTTAATTCGATAGGAAACTGATCGAAGCCTTGATCATTATAGGCTTTAACAAATAAATAAGGTTTACTTCTCATTTCTGAATCTGGGAGAGAAGCATAGCCAAGATTGTTTCCTAACACCACGGTGTCAGTCGCTTCGTCTTTTTTAATCGCTTCGATTTGCTCGGGACTTACATTTTCATACTTCACATGCCATTCTCCATCCATGGCAATCGATTGTCTTTTCATCAAATCTAAAAAAGAAACCGCAAGCGTTACCACGGCTGTTACCATAGCAACGGAGATGATGACACCAAAGATCGTCACCAGCGTTCTCCTTTTATTTTCCTTTAAGTGTCTGGCGGTCAATTTATTGACAATGTTCACGGACGGATCACCTCATCTTTGGCAATCTTGCCATCCTCAATGGAAATGACCCGATCTGCCTGCAAAGCAATCCGTTCATCATGCGTAATTACGATGAGCGTTTGATTATAGGTTTTATTAAACATCTTTAGCAGTTCCATGATTTCGCTGCTGTTCTTACTATCGAGGTTACCCGTCGGCTCATCCGCTAGCATCATGGCCGGGTTGCTGATCAAGGCACGGCCGATCGATACCCGTTGCTGCTGGCCGCCTGAGAGCTGATTAGGCAAGTGGCTTAACCGATTATCCAAGCCTAGTAAACGGACAATATCCTGGAACTGTTTCTCATCTACCTTGTGGTCATCCAACAATACAGGAAGAGTAATATTTTCTTCAACTGACAAAATAGGTATCAAGTTATAAAACTGATAAATCAAACCAATCTGGCGCCGTCTAAAAATCGCCAGCTGTGTTTCATCCAATTCATAGATATCTGTGTTATCAACTAAAACCTTACCGCTTGTCGGTCGATCCACGCCACCTAATAAATGAAGCAAGGTCGATTTCCCCGAGCCCGATGGTCCAACGATCACGACAAATTCGCCTTTTTCCACCGAAAATGACACATCATCAAGCGCCTTAACAGCCGTTTCTCCTTTTCCATACACTTTAGACAGATTTTCTATTTGTAAAATTCCCATTTGTGAAACCCCCATGATTTTGATGTTGCCTTCAGTATATCTGCCTATCATGACTTTAAAGTGACTCTTAAGTGACAATTTAGTCACCTGCGCTTATCGGACAGGTTGAAAATCAAACCCCTTTAGATCACATGGTTATAAAACTTAATTTGAAATTGTGTTCCTTCGCCTTGTTCGCTCCACACCTCAATATCACCGTTCTGACTAGTGACAATACTATAGGCCATCGCTAATCCAATGCCAACACTATCATCTTCTGCATTTTTCCCTTTATAAAATCGCTTGAATATATACGGAAGATCTTCTTTTGGAATTCCTTTCCCAGTATCCTTAATCGTAAGTTCGGTGAAAAGAGTGTTTTCAGAATAGGTAACGTGTATAGTCCCGCCCTCTCCTGTATGCTCAACACAGTTTTTTAAAATGTTGAGAACGGCTTCAGCCGTCCAGTTAAAATCCCCGCGGAAAGTCACTGTATCCTCCCCGGTAGTGGTTAATTGCTGTTGTTTAATATCCATAGGAATCCTGACAGGCTCAGCCGCTTTGTTGATTAAGTCTTTAACGGACACTTTTTCTTTTTTGAAGGTCGCCGTGCCAGCATCTATTTTCGACAGTTTTAATAAGGAAGTAACGAGCCATTCGATCCTTTCTAATTGGACACGGATATTCTGAGTAAATTCTTCCCGCTTTGATTCACTCAAGTTAGGATCACTTAATAAATCAGCCATAACCATCATAGAAGTGAGCGGTGTTTTCAACTGATGAGAAATATCTGAAATGGCATCCATTAGTGTTACTTTGTCACGTTGCAGAAGAGCACTGTGTTCCGAAAGCATTAAAGTAACTTTGTACATATCGTTCTTTAAAATACTTAACTCACCCTCATGGTTATCACGAATATCTAACGAATAATCACCGCTGCTGATCCGCCTTAAATAATTGGACAGTTTTTCAATTTCCTTATAACGCCAAGCTGTATAAAACAAGCTGCAACTTATAAGCAAAACAGCCGTTATAATGACGAAAAGTGCTGCTTGAACTGATAGCATCACTGCCGCCGCTCCGGCCGCTATTAGACTAATTACACATAGGGTTATCAGCAGAAGACGAATCTCTTGATTACGGAGCATTCTAGTCACCGATCTTATACCCCCGTCCACGAACCGTTTGAATGATCGTTGGTTTCTGCGGGTTGTCTTCAAGTTTCTCGCGCAGCCGCTTTATATAGACTGTCAGAGTATTATCGTTCACAAAGTCACCCGCTACATCCCAAATTTGTTCGAGTAATTGACTTCTCGTTAACACTTGGCCAATATGATTAGCAAAAATGAGCAGCAACCGATACTCAAGAGCCGTCACCAACACTTCTTCCCCCTCTTTAAACACCTTACCTTCTAATGTATTGATCGCGATGTTTTCAATTTCGATCGTATTTCGCGGCTGTGCCTGCACTTGCCTGTTATAACGACGCAGAACCGACTTGATTCTTGATAACAGTTCACGGATACGGAATGGTTTCGTAATGTAATCATCTGCCCCCATATCAAGCCCCATTACGACGTTGACCTCATCATCAAATGCCGTAAGGAAAATTACCGGTTTCTCACTTCGCTTTTTAACAGATCCACATAAATCATAGCCGCTCCCATCAGGCAGGGAGAGATCGAACAAGCATAAGTCAATCTGTTCCATCTGCGAATTTAGAACCTTGTCTGCAGTTTCGTAATTATGACAAAGAATGGTCTCATAGCCGTCGTTTTGCAAAGAATAGTCTAAGCCGGATGCGATGGTTTTATCATCTTCAACCAATAGTATTTTCATCAATAACATCCTATCATTGGTTATTTTCTACTCTGAATTGTGCCTCTATCATATTTTAAACAAAAGGTCAGGTCAAAATAAGCCGATCAACTATATGAGATGCATTTATTTCATGCATGATAGAAGAACAAAATGGTGTGGTTATGCACAGGAAGTGTCATCTTAGTTAGAAAAGCCTTTTTTAAATGAGGATCTATTAATTCCAAATCATATTCTATTTCCTTAGAGAATAGAGTAAAACGGGAGGTGGATAAATTGAACAACGATAAACTGCTAGCACTAGAATTGGCGAAAAGCTTTATACAAAATAAGAACGTACAGCCTATCTCTGGAAAAGGCGAGATTGAATATTTATTTGATAATACGATCTATCCTTTTTCTACAATCGTCGATCATTTCCTTACGAATATTGAGGAGATGAATGAGTGGGAATAGCTGAATAAGGGCAAACCCTTATTCAGCCTAAAAAAACTGGCCCTGTAAAACAGGTACCAGTTTTGTTGTCCAATAATTAAAAGGTACTAATACGTAAACCCTATGAACTAAGCGCAAGGTGTTTCCGTTGAACTTCTTCATCAAACAAATGCGCAGCCCCTTCAAAAACCACTTCACCTTTATTTAATATATAAATATAGTCAGCGATTTTCTTAGCCATTGCTAGATTTTGTTCAACGAGGAGCATGGTCAGTCCTTCTTCCTTCAACCGCAAAATGATTTCACTGACCTCCCTGACCATTAGCGGGGACAACCCTTCTGATGGTTCATCCAGCAGCAGTAAACTTGGATTGGTCAAAAGGGCTCTGCCAATCGCAAGCATTTGCTGTTCTCCCCCACTCAAGTTACCTCCCATCGAATGCTGTCGCTCTTTGATACTTCTGGTGTATCGTCAATCAGCACGTGACCATCGTGAAGGACAATCATCCGCTCAGCCAGACCAAAGATCACTTCTAAGTCATGCTCGATGATCATGACCGTTAACTCTTTCGGTAATTTCGCTAATAATTGCACGATATAGTCTGTTTCTGACTGTGACATGCCAGCTGTTGGTTCATCCAGCAACAGCATAGAAGGATCTGTGGCGATTCCGAGCATAATTTCAATTTGCCTTTGTTCCCCATATGACAGATTCTTCACTTTGACATGCCGCTGCACAGTGAGTCCCCACGTCTCAAGCAGTTTCTCTGCCTCCTCGTACAGCGCCTTATAATATTTCTCTTTACGTATTCGAAACCAGGTATGTTTTAATCCATGCTTTCGCTGCAAAACGAGTAATAGATTATCAAGAATTGATAGTTCATCAAGTAAATTGTTTTTCTGAAACGTTCTCACGATGCCACGCCGTGACCGCTTATAGTTTGGTTCCTTTGTAATATTGCTGCCCTTAAAATAAATCGTTCCTCTTGACGGTCCTAAGTCGCCTGTCAATAAATTAAAGAATGTGGTTTTACCGGCTCCATTCGGTCCGATGATCCCGATTCTTTCTCCTTGATTGACGTTAAATGAAACCTCTTTTAAAATTTCAAGACCTCCAAAGCTTTTATTGATCGCCTCTACCTCTAGTATTTTCATCTGAACCCTGCCTTTCTATGAAGCTCGTTTTTTATTTAATTTGGTGACCTCTGAAGGGCCTCCTCGTTTTTGAAAACGAACACTAAGATCCTGCCAGATTCCATATAAACCAGAAGGGAAAAAGATCACAAACAGAATAAATACCGAGCCAAGGATCAACATCCACATATCTGTATAGCTTGCGATAGTTGTTTCAAGCAGGACGATCATGGCTGCACCTAGAACAGGGCCGATCATCGTCCCGGATCCACCGATTAAAACCATGATCAGGACGGTTCCCGACATTGTCCAATACACATCACTTGGAGCAATGAACCCATTAAAGTACGTATAGAGGGAGCCCGAAACACCGCCTAGCGCCCCGGAAATCACAAAAGCCAAGTATTTATAAATATTTGTGTTATATCCCATCGATTTCAGCCTTGTTTCATTTTCCCTTATCCCCACTAATATTTTGCCAAAAGGAGACCCGACAAGGATACGAAGACCTGCATAAAGCAGCATGAACAGAGCTGCAATTACATAGAACAGCCAGACCATGTTTGAAATCTCCCAGCCGAACAAGACCGGTCTCGGAATTCCCGATAAGCCATTAGATCCTCCCGTCCACTCTGTTGATTGATAAACAAATGAGTACACCATTTGGGAAAAGGCCAGCGTGAGCATAAGAAAGTAAAAGCCACTTACCTTCATACAAAACAAACCGATGAGGCCGGCTAGCAAAACCGAAATGATGACCGCTCCAAACAGAGTGAAAAGCATATTCGCTGAAACATGCTGGGCGATGATGCCAGCAGCATACGCTCCTGTTCCAAAAAAAGCCGCATGGCCTAATGACACCATCCCTGTATAGCCGACAATCACATTTAAACTTAAAGCGAAAATGGCCAGAATAAGAATTTCAGTAAGCAAGGTGATGTGAAACGAAGATATGAAAAACGGAGCCGCAGCGAAAAGCAGGAGAACAATTGCAAATTGAAGATAAACGTTTTTCACCCTTCCACCACCTGCTTCCCTAATAAACCGCTTGGACGCCAAACGAGAATCATGGCCATAAGCCCAAAAATGAGAAACATACTTAATTCAGGGAATAGATAGCGTCCAAAGGTCTCCAAGACGCCAACCAGTACACTTGCTGTGAATGTCCCCGCGATCGAACCTAGCCCTCCGATCACAAGCACAATCAAAGCCAGAATCAATGTTTGAAATTCCATATCCGGATAGAGTCCTAAAATAGGAGAGGCAACTACTCCACCGAAACCGGCCAGAATTCCTCCAAGTACAAATATTGTTGTAAACACGAGGTTAATATTCACACCAAGAGCTCCGATCATTTCGCGGTCGCTTAACCCGGCACGGATGATCGCTCCCCACCTCGTTTTGTTCTGAATCCACCAAAGACCTGCCGCAATGATTATCCCGACACCAATGACCACCAGCCGATAAAGCGGGAAAGTTTGACCAACGATCGTCACAGATCCGGATAACAGGTCCGGAACACGAATCGACAGTACATTGGAGCCCCAGATCCATTTAGTAAGATCGTGAAACACGTAGGCCAACCCAAACGTGAGTAAAACTTGTGATAAATGTCCTAATTGATAAGTGACACGCAGCAGTGTGCGCTCGATAACGAGCGCAATCACTGCTACAGCTAGCGGTGCCACGATAAGGGCTGTCCAGAAACTTTGTGTAAAGGTAGTTGTTAATGAATAAGCGACGTAAGATCCTATCATATATAAGGAACCGTGCGCCAAATTGAGAACACCTAATATGCCGAAGACTAGAGCAAGTCCACACGTGATGACAAACAGCAGCATCCCATACGACACTCCATTGATGAGTTGAGCTATGATAATCTCCATCTCGTCCACCTCCTCGTTACCTTGTTGTTATTCTCCTGGATCTTGTACACCTTCAATTTTTTCAATCACTTTATTTTCCGTCCGTCCATTTTCCGTAACTGTCTCTAAGATGTACATGTTCTGAATCACATGATGCGTTTCCTGGTCAAAAGCAAAAGGTCCACGCGGGCTGTCAAATTCAACGGCTGACATGGCCTCGATCACTTTATCCGGATCTGACACATCTCCATCCAAAGCTTCAATCGTTTCTACAATAATACGAGCCGCATCGTACCCTTCTAATGATTCTACAGTCGGCCGTCTGTCATAGGCTGCTTCATAAGCCTCAACAAACTTTTGGTTTTGCTCATTTTCTAAATTGTAGTCCCAGAAGCTGGCTGCATAAATCCCTTCTGCTGCGCTTCCAATCGATTCTCTTAAGTCTTCAGAGACCAGCCAGCCTGAACCAAGCAAATCAAATTTCTCTTTTAACCCATATTCCTCAAACTGCTGAACAAAACGAACTGCGTCACTTCCAGCGAAGAAAGCATACACACCGTCAGCTTCTGAATCAGCAATCGTGGTTAAATAGGAAGCGTAATCATTATTTCCTAGCGGCGGGTAAACTTCTCCGACAACTTCGCCACCTGCAGCTCGATAAGCTTCCATAAAGGCTGCTGATACTTCTTTTCCAAAAGCGTAATCTGCGGCTGCCACATAAATTTGATCTCCGACGTTTTCGTACGCCCACTGTCCCATAGAGTTACCGAGTTGCCATGAAGAAAAAGAGGAACGCCATATATAATCACTTCTCTCCCCTCTTGTTAAATCATTACCCCCAGCATGTGAAGCCAGATATGGCAGCTGATTGGAATTCACTTCGTCACGAATCGCGTAAGCCACAGCTGTACTGACCGCGCCTGTTAACATATCTACTTGATCCTGGTCCATTAGTTTTCTCGTACGGCGCAAGGCTTCCTGAGGATCTGCTGCCGTATCCTCTTCGATCAACTCAATCTTTTTCCCGCCAGCTTTCCAATCCACACTCTCAAAATACAACTTCATTCCAGCAGACAAATCTTTTCCAAGCGAAGCATACACACCTGAAAACGGCAGGATTGTACCAATTTTAATGGTGTCATCCGAAGACGATCCATTACCTTCTCCTTCATCAGACCCTCCCGCCTGGTTCATCGCACTGTTTCCGCAAGCAGATAACATTAAAAGCAACGCAACCACACAAAGTGACATCACAACAGATTTCTTCATGATTTTCCCCCTTATCATTCAGACTCAAAAAGAACCAGAAAACGCTTTCAAAAGATCATACTTTCCTCCTCCTAAAAATGTTACTTATATCGTATAGTAATCTTCTGAAAATTACAACATTTTATTTAACCTTCGTTTAAAAAACATGATATAAAACTATCAACAAAATGCTTAATTGTCGTCTTTGACAGGTAATAACAAGGTTTTTATAATATGTTATTTTTTACTTTCGTTTATCCAGCATAATTAAATAGGTACTAGGCTCCCTTATTTGACTGTTCGATATAGTTCAGGTAATCTAAAACAAAATAAGTTACTACTTTAGTGGTAACCTTGAAACACAGCTATAGAGGTTACTTGTTACGAAATGATGGTGGTGGTAATTTAAAATAAGAGAAGCCAAAACGAAGTAAGTGAAGAATGAATAAGGGGAGGATTAATCATGAAAGAACCAACTATTGTCGTTGTCGGAAGCTTGAACATGGACATTGTCATCGAAGCCGATCGAGCCCCATCAGCAGGTGAAACGCTCATGGGGAACGGGGCAAATTTTATCCCCGGTGGAAAAGGGGCCAATCAAGCTGCAGCATTAGCCAAACTCGGAGCTCACACGACAATGCTTGGTACAATCGGAAATGATCAATTTGGCACGAATTTGCTGCAATCTCTAGAAAGCAGCGGCGTTAATACAAGTCATATTAAGCGAGTACATGAACATCCAACAGGAATTGCTTCCATTTTGTTAAGTGAAGGAGACAATCGCATTGTAGTGGTTCCTGGCGCAAATGACGCCTGTCTAGCTGATGATTTATATAACCACGAAGCGATCATCAAAGAGGCTGATGTCGTGCTGCTGCAGCTGGAAATCCCAATCTCTACGGTAACCGCAGCCGCTCAACTAGCCAAACATCACGAGAAGACGGTGGTGTTAAATCCTGCCCCTGCCCAGCGTTTACCTGAAGCCTTATTGCAAAATGTAGATTATATAACTCCAAACCGCTCAGAGCTTGGCATTTTATCCGATAAAGCCCTGGAGTCATTTACCTTGGCACAGTCCATGAAAGCCGTACAGGAACTTGGTGTGAAACATGTGATTACGACGCTGGGAGATGAAGGGTCTGCCTATATGGACCACAATTCGTCAATCCATAAGATTGCTGGATATAAAGTTCCAGTTGTCGACACCACGGGCGCTGGAGATGCTTTTAATGCCGGTTTCAGCTATGCACTTGGGAGGAACATGTCTCTTAAAGAAGCAGTCCGTTTTGCCAGTAAAGTATCTGCTTTGGCGGTGACAAAGTTTGGAGCTCAAGGAGGCATGCCTAAGAAGGAAGAAGTGGAAGCCTTCGAAGCGGATTTTTCTGATTCAGAATCCTAAACTAAAGAGGGTCATCATTTTTTACGAAAGGGAGAGCAGTCTACATGGAACACGTTATATTAGATGTCGATACAGGGATTGATGATGCGCTGGCCATTGCTTATGCGGTCCACTCCCCTGAATTGGATGTGTTAGGAATCACCACTTGTTTTGGAAATGTTTCACAAAAAGAAGCGACCCGTAACACGCTTCAAGTTCTTGATGTCCTGGATGCCGATGACAACATCCCCGTCATTCCTGGAGCGAACGAGCCGATATCGGGACAGCATATTAAAGAAAAGTCAACCCGCATTCATGGAGAGGATGGCCTTGGAAATAGCGGCCTTCCCCTATCTAAGCGGACACCATATTCGTCCGAAGCGGCGGACTTTATCATTGAAAAAATGGAAGAATACCCAGGTCAGATTACCGTGATTGCTGTTGGTCCTCAGACTAATATGGCATTGGCAATTCAGAAGAATCCGGAAATTGTACGTCTGGCCAAGCGAGTCGTGATTATGGGTGGAGCCGTCACGGTGCCTGGGAACGTAACCCCAAACGCTGAGGCAAATATTTATGCAGATCCAGAGGCAGCTTCCATTGTCTTTAAATCAGGTATGCCTGTGACGCTTGTAGGGCTTGATGTTACGATGCAAACCTTATTACGTGTTGAAGACGTTCAACAATGGGGGGAGGTTAAATCCGATTACAGCGACTTTTTACAAACGATTTGCAACTTCTATATGGATGCCTATCATCAGTTTAACCCTGAATTAGGCGGCAGTGCACTGCATGATCCACTGGCAGTGGGAGTTGTGATCGATCCTTCCTTTGTCAAAACAACCCCCATGCATGTAGGGGTGAATGTAGAACGAGGAGATGCTTTAGGAAATACCCACGAAGTCGCTCAGAAAAATAAGAATGTTGAGGTTTGCCTCGACATTGATGTGGACCATTTCGTTTCACATTTCTTAAACAGAATTGTGTAATTCCGGCCTATGAACTAGCTTTTTGTTCAATCCAGAAACAAGAAGAATAATTTAGGACAAAACTAAATTAATTATAAAATAATCCGAACGATTAGTTCGGGTTATTTGTGTGCCAAGAAAGCCTTCTTAGTATCGCTCCGTCAAAACACTTCGCTTTGCTGCGGGATCTTTTTGTGGAACTTTCCCTTTAACCTGCTTTAACGATGCTACGATAAGAAAACTGACAATCACCAATAACAGCCATGAGCTCACTTTTCCCAGATGAACGAGACTCCACGCCTCGGTCTGGTATGGATATTCCCAAGCTCCAAAATACGTGGCGATGTTTTCAGCGATCCATATAAAGAAACCAATCAGCACAAAAGACAGAGCAAGCGGCATACGGTAACGCGTTCCCCCTACCTCGTATGTGACCCATGATTGCCAAAAAACGATCATTACTAGTCCAGATAGCCAAAAGCGGACATCCATCCAATAATGGTGGGTGAAAAAATTTAAGTAAATCGCAGCTGCAAGAGGTACAACGACCAAAGTCGGCGGCCACTTAACCAGTTCAACATTTAACCTCCTCCACGCCTGGCAAAGATAACTTGCCACACTTGCATACATAAATCCGCTATACAATGGCACTCCAAAGATTTTGGAATAGGCATCCTCTGGATAAGACCAGGAGCCCATATGTACTTTGAAAAGTTCAAGCGCGAGTCCAATAAGGTGGAAAACTGTAATAACCTTCAATTCATCCCGAGTTTCTAGACCAGAACGCACCATCCACCACTGCATCAGCAGGCAGATGATGAGCAGCCAGTCATACCTTGGCAGCAATGGGAGCGACATCATTTCTGTAACTGCCAATGAGGCAAAAATAACGACAGGAAACAAACATGACAGAGCCTGCTCCCAACCAAAGCGAACAAGTTGTTTTAATGCTCTCATGATATGCGCCTCCAGAGATCTTTTCTATCCATTTGTAAATCCTGCTTAGGACAGGAGCTAAATAAATTCAGGTACATAGGTTCACCGCCGAACAACTTTCTTTTTCTTCACAACGTTTATTCTCCGTGGGTCTCTTCATCATTTCGGTATTCTAAAATATCTCCAGGTTGACATTCCAAAGCCTTACAAATCGCTTCCAACGTTGAAAATCGAATTGCTTTTGCTTTTCCATTTTTCAATATAGAAAGGTTAGCCATAGTTATTCCGACCCTCTCTGAGAGTTCTGTCACACTCATTTTTCTTTTAGCCAACATCACATCAATATTAATGATAATCGCCATTTGTTTCACCTCAGACCGTCAAGTCATTTTCTGATTTTATGTCGATGGCATTTTCTAATAGCTTCTGAAGAAGAGCAGCAAAGACTGCAATCACCAACGAAGCAAAAATAATGATCATGCCGAGTACGATGAGACCTGGTGCGTCATCCCTCTCGGCAATAAGATAAAATAGAGGCATGCCTGCCACATACAACAAACTGATGGTAATGGCACAGAGTTTTATGTTCTTTAAAGCTTTCACAGATAATTCCGAGAAAGCTTCGTGTTTGTCAATATAACCTAAAAGTTTAAAAGCTTGATACAGAGCAAAATAAAAAGGAATCACCGCTGCATATACGTCAATTAATACAAGTTCGTTTATATAAGCCATATCTGGATACAATTCTGCAGCATAATTCGCTATCCCTGGCACGAAAAATATGCACAAAGCAAGAATTGGTATTCCAATAAGAATAACAGCTGTCTTTAAAAAGAGTGTTGACCCTCGTTTCATAAAAAGCACCTCACTAATTGATTGTAAAACTGATTTTAACATGGTGTTTATCGATTATCAATAAATATTTAACGATTTGGATTATATTTTTATTCTTACATAGGATTTCAAACAAGAAAAAGGCATTCCCCATTACAACAAAATGCTCGATACCAAAAGAGTACAAGCTGACAGAAACAAGCATTTTTCTGTTTGCTTATAAAAATATTATTCATGAGCAAACTATCCATAACCGTTAAGATTCGTCGTGAACGATACATTAAAAGTAGGTGTAATCATGAACCCTGGTCTCATTTCAATCATCATTCCCTCTTATAACGAATCAGGGAATATTGAACTCATTTACAAAGCCATAGATAAAGAATTCGAGGACATCGCTTACGATTATGAAATCTGTTTTATTAATGATGGCAGCACGGATGATACCTTGCAGCGAATTAAAAAACTGGTATTAACGAATCCAAAGGTCAAGTATATTTCATTCACAAGAAATTTCGGGAAAGAAGTCGCACTGCTGGCAGGTTTTCATCATGTAAAAGGAGATGCCGTGATTCTCATGGACGCAGATCTACAGCATCCATGCTCCTTAATTAAACCTTTTATCGACGGTTATGAGGAAGGTTACCATCAAGTAATCGCCCAACGTAATCGCAAGGGAGACGGTCTGCTGCGTTCCTGTCTTTCCTCCCTTTACTACTGCCTTGTGAATAAGATTGTTGAGGTGGACGTAAAAGATGGAGTCGGGGATTTCAGGCTATTGAGCCGCCAAGCCGTTGACGCACTTCTGTTGTTAAACGAAGGAAATCGCTTTTCAAAAGGATTGTTTTCCTGGATCGGGTTAAGCCAGAAAATTATTGATTACGACAACGTCACTCGTCAGAAAGGACAGACAAAGTGGTCGTTCTCAAAATTGCTGAACTATGGCATGGACGGTGTCCTTTCATTTAACAACCGTCCGCTCCGAATATGTTTTTACATTGGGGCATTCCTATTACTCTTATCACTGCTTTGTATCGTGACAACAGCAATCATTTTAATCAGGGACGGCGTTGATGTTCAGGGATTCTTACCTATGATTTCAGTATTTCTGTTCTTTGGTGGCGTGCAGCTGTTCAGTCTCGGAGTTATTGGGGAGTACATTGGGAGGATTTATTATGAGACGAAGAAACGGCCTCATTATTTAATCGAGGAGACTAATTTATCAAATGGAGAACATGATGAAGGGAATCAGCCAGGAATTTATCAGATTTATCGTAGTGGGGATCATTAATACCGCTAATTATTACCTATGTTATTTAGGTTTACACGAACTATTGGACATTGGTTATATGACGGCACATATTGCAAGCTTTTCGTTCAGTTTCGTGATCTCTTTCTTCTTAAATTCATACTTTACGTTCAAAGTGAAACCGACTCTGGCTAAGTTCCTGCAATTCCCGCTAACCCAGTTGTTCAATGTCGCGGTTTCCTCTGTGCTCGTCTATTTATTCGTGGAATACTTTCTGATTGATAGTACGATCGCTCCCATTCTGTCTGTTTTAATCACGGTACCCCTAACCTTCATCATAACGGGCAAAATTTTAAAAAAGTAACGGAGATTTGATCATGATAACCAAACGAAATCTGACCATCCTGTTCATCTCAAGCCTGGTTCTCGCCATCCTTGCCCATCTATTCTTTTTAAAAGAATGGACACAGGAGCAATATATGGTAGGGCCAAATGACGGTTTGCAGCAAATGGTGACCTTTAAAAAGCTCCTCTATGAACAATATACAAGCGGGAATTTCTTCTACTCCTATCAATTCGGTTTAGGAGGCGGTACATATAGCCAACTGGCCTTTTACTTCGCAACAGCTTTTGTCTTCATCATAACAACAGGAATTGTTTTCATATTGGAATCACTAAACATAGTCGGAACACCCGATACACTCTTTTGGGCACAGGCCGCTGTCTTTATTAGTATTTGCCGTTTGACATTGATGATTGCAGTGACAACCCTCGTATTCCGCTATATGAACATCCAATGGCTGCCGGGATTTGTCGGAGCTAGCGTATATGGCTTATCCGTTATCTACTTCCGTCATGTCACCTACTGGGAATTCTTTGCGGATGCCATGCTCTGGGTTCCGCTGCTAGTATTCGGTGTAGAAAAAGTGATCCGGGAAGCCCGATGCGGTTGGTTGATTGCCGCTGTCGCGATCACCCTTTTTAACAATTTTTACTTCGCTTATGTGAATCTGATTTTCGTTGCGATTTATGTTGTGTTTCGCATGATGATTCATTTAGAAACCGATGAAACGCCTAGAGGAAAGCAATGCAAGCTGTATATCATTAGCGGACTGTTGGGCTTCGGGATCAGTTCAGTCGCCTTTATTCCGGCAGTGTACGGTTACCTTCACAATTACCGGCCTGCTTATCCGCTCCCTATTGAAGCGATTGACTTCCCGTACAATATCGTCTATTCAAGTCCATATATCATGGTCTCTGCAATTTTCTTGCTGGTTCTGTTCACCTTTTCCTTATACAAAATTCCGATTTTCCGTCTGTTTTCTTTGATAAGTGCCATGTTTATTGTGCTCCACTTCAGTCCATATGTGGCCAGTGCCTTTAATGGGTTCTCGGCACCTCAGTACCGCTGGGAATATTTATTGTCCTTTACGATGGGAGGAGCGGTGGCCGCAGGATTACAATATTTATGTGAAGTCGGGAAAAAGACGATCTTTAGAGCAGCTGCCTTAGTAGTACTCACTTATCTGATCGCCTGTCTGGGCGACCCATCGATAGAATTTCTTTCAGCCAGGGGCATCGGAATGGTTTCCATCATGCTGATTACCCTCTCCCTGGCCACTATACTTATTTGGAATCGACGAAAACATTGGCAGCTGCTTTTGTGTGCCTTTGTACTTTTAACAAATATTGGACTGGCCAACGTGACCCAATATGCCATTTCAGAACATAGCGTTAAGAAAGTATCCAAGAACTTCTTAACCAGCAAGGATTACAACGGCAAAGAACAGCGGGAATTGTTACAAAAAATGAAAGAACGAGGTTCCAGTCCTTTTTACAGAATCGATTGGACAATTGGTTACTTAAATAATACGCCGATTGTGCAGGATTTTAACGGAATCAGTGCCTATTCAAGCATTCTTAATCAGAACCTGCTCTATCTGTATTTGTACGATTTAAACATCGACATGGGCCGAGAAAGCGTCAGCCGTTTTTCCACTCTTGGGAACCGAGCAAACTTATACAGCTTACTTCAAGGTAAATATATGATGAGAGAAAAGGACAACGCCGATGACATTCCATATGGGTTTAAGAAAATATTGGAGTCAGAACACTACGTCGCTTTTGAGAACACAAATCTCCTGCCGTTTGTCCGTACGACCGATGAAATTTTTTCCGAAAAGGATATGGAAAACGCAGTCATCCTAGAAAGAGAGCATGCCATGTTAGAAGGCGTCATAGTGGCCGATCCTGCGCAACAAACAAATGGTAACACTCACGAAGTGCCCAATATCATCGATCAGGTGACAGTGGAACCCGTTGGCGCCTCGTTTGAAAATAACAAGCTCACAGTCACCGAGAAAGAAGGCGGTCTCGACCTTATTGTCCAGCAGCCTAAAGCAGATACAAAGGACTACTACGTCAGTTTTCATCTTGAAAGCCTAGCCAAAAGCGAGGGCTTTGCCGTGAAAGTCAACGATTACAGGACGACTCGCAAACACAACCAATCGATCTATAAAACGTACGTGGATGACCTTACGATTCGAGTAGCTGCATCTGAGAAAATTTCCATCCGCGTTCCTGAAGGAGAGTACATTTTAACAGACCTTGCCCTATACAAAGAAAATTACCAAACATTAGAAACAGCGAAGGAACAAGCCTCAACATCCGCGGAATTCAAGTGGATAAATAACAAGCTTACGATCACCTATAATAATCAAAATCAGGATCGTTACATGATGCTGCCCATCCCTTATGAACGAGGGTGGACAGTCGAAATCAACAATGAAAAGCAGCCTCTAAAAAAAGTGAACTATTCCTTTATCGGCTTTCCGATTAAAGAGGGCATCAATCACATTGAGCTCGTGTACTATCCGCCTTTCTTTAAAATTTGTTTAGTTATATCCATTGTAAGTATCATGCTGGCCGTTCCCTTTGTAAGTCGTAAAAGGTATAAAAAGACCAATTGAGATTGGGTCAAAAGTGTTTTTATCAAATGAAAATCCGAACTAAGTTAAAACTATAATTGGTGCATATAAACCGCTACGAAAATATACTTCGCTTTCCGCGGGCGGCTGTTGAGCCTCCTTGTGCTGCGCACTTCGGGGTCTCACCTAGGCCTTTCCTCCCGCAGGAGTCTCCATATATTTTCTTCGCTGAAACAGCACATCATTCGTCTTTCCACTTAAAAGTTTAGTTATGTCCCAGTCTCTCCTTCTAATAGTATCGATTGAGTGACCGTATTATGGGGAGGCATAGGGGTAATGGTCGGAGCCCAGCTTTGTGTAACGTTAGCAAAGCGGATACCAAGTAAAGTAGTGATTCAATGCTCTCCGCCTAACTTATTGTGATTGGTGTTCGTATGTTTTTTCAATAACTCATCAAAAGCAGCAACAGAATCGGATGAAAACTTTTATGTATGAAACACTATTCGCCTCCCCCTTTCTCACTATAGTCTTAACGAACTCTCAATTAGACATAAGGATTCTGATGTCACCCAAGGTCTCTTTGTTGAATTTCGTCAGCTATTAGATCCAAAAGGTAATCCAGGAATTCTAAGACCTCAGATCCATGACGCCCCCGATGCTTTAGGGTGCAGTCATGCATCACAATCAACTCAGAATTGTCGAATTTTCGAACTACATCTCTAGTATTCAAGTTATCACCCCCTTCATATGGGGGAGACACCCAAATTTTAGCAATATTCTACAGTAAAGTTCTACAATTCTGCTAACTAAAAACAGCCACTTCCTCATTAAAAGAAAGTGGCTGTTTGTTTATTTGCCTGCAATACCAGCTGAATAGGTTTCACCTTTTGTTCGTTCATTAAATTCTTCCTTCGCCTTTTCAAGGATATGGTCCCTATCCACTAATAGGTCATAGGCTGTCAGGGACATGGTTTTTGCTGCTAGGTGCATACCTTTATAGCCAATGGAGGAGCCAAATGAAGCGGTAGCCTGCCAGGAATGAAGCTGGACCCCAACAGGTGCGCATGTCGTACTGACCATTCCTGTCGGAGCAATCCAACTTACATCACCTACATCCGTTGAGCCTTGAATAGACTTGCCGGCTAATTGTTTGTCATAGTAAAGATCAACAGGTAATAAGCGATCTACTTCGTTGCCAAATGTACCTCTATCGTTTTGGGTATTAATGGTTTCTACTAATTTTTCAGCAAATGTTTGTTCTTCTTTTGTAAAATCGGCAGCATTACTTTCTTCCATGTTCCTGTACATGATCTCATTCAATTGATCATTGGGAAGTGTATCGTACGGAAACGCTGTAATTTCATGATCGACTTCTGTTTCGGTCATCAGGGCTGCTCCTTCTGCAACCTTTTTAACTCTCTCGAGAATATCTTCTACTTGTTTTTTTGATTCAGCCCTAATATAGTACCAGACGCTAGCTGCTTCCGGTACTATATTAGGGGCTAGACCTCCATTTTCGATCACATAGTGAATCCGTGTTCCATCTTTGACGTGTTCACGTAAATAATTTGTTCCAACGTTCATGAGCTCCACCCCATCAAGGGCGCTCCTACCTGCATGCGGTGCAGCAGCAGCGTGGGCTGTAATTCCCTTAAAGTGAAATTTAATGGACACCATCGCTTGCATCCTCATATTCATGACCGTATTCGAATTTCCAGGATGCCACGTTAAAGCACAATCTAAATCATCAAAAACTCCTGCTTTGGCCATATAAGTTTTTCCTGAAAGAACTTCCTCCGCTGGGCACCCATAGTAGCGAATAGTACCACTCAAGTCTTCCTGTGTCATTTTTTCCTTTAAGGCAGTCACTGCTTCGACACCGGCCGTACCCAGTAAATTATGGCCGCATCCGTGCCCAGGGCCGCCCGGGACAACTTCTTCTTGTGTAACAGCCGCTTGTTGTGAAAGACCAGGCAAGGCATCAAACTCACCTAATACACCGATAATTGGTTTGCCGTTTCCGTATTCAGCGACAAAAGCTGTATCGATATCGCCAACTGGATTTTGGATGCGAAAGCCCGCCTGTTCTAATGTCTTCATTTGCAGCTGGGAAGCATATTCTTCTTCGAAGGCAAGTTGAGGATTGTTCCAGATGTTTTGCGCCATCTCTGTGAACGTTTCTTCGTTTTGTTCCATCCATTGTAATATATCTGCTTTACTCAAGATGATCTACCCCCATCACAATTTTATTCTTTAGCAACGTTTCTTTTTTCTAACCACACGCAAATCATAATCGTTATCATTATACATAGTAACATTTTTAAATAGACAACTAGTGAAGTCATGTTTACGATCAGTCCAACGCCTAAGGCAATCACGCCGTAAATCGGCTTCTTCATAGCAAACTGAGCTAATACTCCGCCAAAGATTGCCGGCAGCACCAGTGGGAAAATTCGCTGTATGTTTTCTGGAATGGTAGATATGAGAACAGATCCTCCTAATATAATCGGGATTAGGAAGAGTTTATTCACTAATGAGGCTGCTCCTATTCCGAGAGTAGCCGTGATTTCTCCTTTTCTCGTCCCTGGCTCAGCACCGATGGCATGTTGAGCGGCTGCGGCAGAAGGCAGGCACATGTTCCCAATATTCCCTGTAAGAAAACTGATATACGTTCCAGATACACCTAATACAGGGAAATACATCATAGGCTCTAAAAACCATACAGCAGCAACAATACTACCGTACGCAATAAAACCGGCAAGAATAGCGCTCCAGCCTGGATGATAACCAAGAACAAATGATAGAATCACCGGTAGTGAAAGCGTTAGAATAATAGCAGACCAAAGTGTTAACCGCCCCCAGAAGTGGGCTTTTCCGTGAAACTGTTCCATTGCCATCTCTTGAGTACTTGCGGAAAGTTCTTCCCCTTCCACTTTTTCTGGATTTACGCTCATCATTCAACCTCCTTACAATGCAAAGTAACCGACAAATAAACCGGCAATAATTGAAAATCCAAGTGACCACTCTCGCAGCCAGTTTAGTTGATGTTTATTGGCAAGTGATGTAAACAGCACCATGGTTAAACTTGATGTAAGCACAACTAAAACATAGGCAAAGCCTTTGATCATTTCAGCACTTGCTAAATTACCGAAGGCAGCAACCATTGCTGCTGTCGTGACGATGGTCATCGTTTTTTTACTCTTTTCACTTTTATTGGTTACTTTTTTCTCGACCCTGCTCATCGACTTGGTAGCTAAAGCAGTAAAAACTAACCAGCCTACTCCTCCAAGACATAAGGTCCAGGCCACAGTCGTGAACGCTTGATAGTTAAAACCGGAACTGCCTAACTCCGTACCATAGGCTTCTGCGCCAAGAGTCGCTCCTACAGACTCAATCGGTGCTGAACCGATAATTCCTATTCTCATTAAGGTCAGCGGGTCCCCAAGAAGAGGAATTAATGAAATGGCAACAATGATAATCGCAAACGAAGGACCTATTCCCGCGATCGCTCCCGTTTTCAGAGCACTATGTACCTCCTTCCGACTCATGCCTATTTCTTTACCTGCTCCAGCCGCCAGCATGATAAACTTAATGGCTTGAAAAATAACAACCGTCAGGACAAGTATGGCAATAACCCAAACCACACCACTATTTGCCAGCCTCATGACATCTTCCACAATCATCTCCCCTTCACATGAAAAATAAGTAGGTACGCTTCATATCCCAGCTAACGGTACATCTTCACCTCAAATCTTTGTAAGCACTTACATTTTGACTTATATATTTTCAAACTATTCTGTTTACTGTACAATTAGCGTAAGAGGAAAACAATGCATGTTCATCTATAATTTACAGATAAATAATGGAGGTTTTTACATAAAAGGAGGGAAACATCTCATGAATCCACTTGAGTATGGGGTCCAATTTTTAAAAGCAAAGTTAGATCATAGTAACTTTTGTATCTGGGGTTATGACTATTACAAATATAAAACTCATTTGATTTTTGATTGTGACCATCAACAAAGCGAGCCGACCAAGTTTACCGATTTCCGCTCAAGCGAGTGTGGGTATGAAATCATTAAACAACAAAGCTATGTAATTTTGTTGTTTACTTATGAACGAGGAAATCAAATAGCTGTCTGCATATTTCAGGAATCCCTTCTTTTAACGGAGGAAGAAGTAAAACACGCATTCCATCTTATGCGTGTATTCGACCTGGAGCAAACGATTCAATTAAAAACACAAGAAATGACAACAATGGTAGATAGTATTCGTTCTATTACCTCCTCCCTTCACCTTGACAGAGTTTTAGAAAATATTATACGAAATGCGTTAAAGGTTATTCCCGCAGCGGATGCAGGGTACCTCATGCTTTATGATCCAGATAAAGAAAGACTTGTTTCAAAAGCTCCTGTTGGTTTCAATGACTTAATTTATCATTTTAGTGTACAAGTAGGAGAGGCCATTACAGGGAAAGTTTTTCAAGATGGAAAAGGTAGGATCTTCAATTCACGACAAGAACTATATGCGGAAATGCATACAAACCATATTTCCGATCAAAACCTTAGCTATATCAATCGATCTTCAAACTACACAGAAGGAGCCATTTGTGTTCCAATCTCCATCGAAGAAGAGAGAATTGGTGTGATGATCATTCACCAGTGGAAGATCAAGCGAAAGTTGACGGAACATGATTTGAATTTATTACAAGGATTCGCTGGGCAAGCGGCAATTGCGATTCAAAATGCTCAGTTTCATACGGAAACCAATAACAGCCTGCAAGAAATTACTGCGTTGAGTAAGAAACTAACGAAAAAAAATGCCCAGCTTGAAAAAAGGCAGGAAGTCCATGAGATACTAATGAACATTTCGATCAGAAACCGAGGAATAAAAGTACTTGTGCACGAACTGAAGAAAATGATGAACCGAACAGTAGTCTTTTTTAACGGGCTGGAAAATACATTTTATTGTCCTGACCCTGGTGAACATCCACAATTTAGTATGTTCGAACTTAAAACTATATTTTCAAACAAGCGTCAGGCTTCCCATGTGAAGGTTTTTAGTGAATTAGAAGAAATGTTTTATTTATATCCCATTTATAACGGGGGTGTTTTTCTTGGATGCTTAATTATTCAAACCAACGGCTCCCTATCTAAATCTGACCAAATTACGCTCGAACAAGGCAGTTCTATTTTAGCGTTAGAGTTAGTCAAAAGACAGTCGATCTCAACCATTTATAATAGAAAGATGTATGAGAGATTTCAGGAGCTGTTAACCAATGAGGACCCTTCGCATTTTAAAAAGCTAGGAAAAGAGTTTAATCTCAATCCTTCTTCTTATTGGATGATTAGCATTTTAGAAATTCCCAAGCATGCGATCGATCTACAATATTTAGACATCATAATTTACCAACTCATCTCCAAAGTAAACGCAGAATTCCCTTCCTTAGAAAAACTTATTTATGGATTTTATAATAAAATCTTTCTATTGATCTCCTTGCCGGAACCAGCTGACTTGAAACACATTACGTACAAACTGAAAGTAATCAAGCAGGATTGGGAAAGAAGCGACAATCCGATGTTTCGTGCTGGAATAAGCAATGCTTACATGGGACTTGAGAACATAAAGAAATGTTATGAAGAGGCTAACAAGACATTAGATTACTTAGATCAACGTGCCAGTACTGGTATTATTCAGTATGAAGACATTGGGTTAAATCGGTTATTTTTAAATCAATCTACAGAAGAAATCGAACAATTCATTAATGAAACTCTCTCTCCCTTAACAACGGCCACGGAAAAAAATAGAGAATTAGAGGAAACACTGCTTACCTACATCGAGTTGAATCGTTCTGCCAGCAAAACAGCTGATCACTTACATATTCACATCAATACACTTTACCAACGAATTAAAAAAATTGAAGACCTATTAGGTATTGACTTACGCGATAATGACGACCTGCTAGAAATACAATTAGCTTGCCATCTTAAAAAATCGCAATTGGCTTAATAGGCTTTCTATACAAAGACTAAAAAGCAAAGCCATGGATAGGATTATCCTATCTAGCTTTGCTTTTTCAATAGACCTCATCCCAACTTTCTACCTACAAATACACGTCGACTCCCGGTCCAAACGGGATCCCCAAGAACACGAAAGCCAATAATAATAGTATCCAAACGATAAGGAACGTTAAACTATAAGGAAGCATTAAGGCAATCAATGTTCCTAATCCCGCTTTCTTATCGTATTCCTTCATAAAGGCCAGCACAATAATAATATACGGATTCATCGGTGTAATGATATTCGTAGAAGAGTCCGCAATTCGATACGCGGCCTGAATAAATGCCGGGTGATAGCCAAGGAAGGAAAACATTTTGAGAAAAATCGGTGCTTCCAGTGCCCAGAGAGCAGACCCGCTGAAAATAAATATACTTAGTAAAGCAGTTAATAATACAAATCCCACAACTACGCCGAGGCCTGTTACTCCTATAGATTCTAAAAATTGAGCTCCGCTTACAGCCAGCCATGAACCAATATTCGTCCATTCAAAATAAGCGATGAACTGTGCAGCTGCAAAGATGAGGACGATGAAACCAGACATATCTTTCATCGCTTCTCCCATGAATTTTGCAATCGAGCGAGTGGATTCAATCTTCCCAACGGTCACGCCATAAGCGACGGCGACTGTAATAAAGAAGAGCATAAGAATCGGTACAATTCCATCAAGAAATGGTGATGGAATAAGACCGCCCTCTTCGTTTCTAAGTGGTGAATCCGGGATAAAGAGCAGCAAAATGAACAAGCCAATGTATAAAATGCTGGCTATCGCTGCATTACGTAATCCTTTTCTTTCCGTTGGTGTGGTATCTTCAAATTCTTTCTGTACATTTCCTTCATATACACCGAGGCGAGGTTCAACCACCTTTTCCGTAATCAAGGCACCTGCAACAGATAAAACAACGACTGACACTAACATAAAGTAGTAGTTATCGACGGGAGTTACCGTAGCAGCCGTTTCAAGAGTTGCCATGACTTCTGAGGAAATGCCTGAAAGCACTGCATCTGTGTTGGTGACGATCACATTCGCCGTAAAACCAGAGCCTACCCCTGCGAAGCCAGCCGCCAAACCAGCCAATGGATGACGTCCTACGTTGTAGAACACCATTGCAGCAAGCGGGGGGACAATGACAAATGCTGCATCTGCTGCGAGGTTCCCTAAGATTCCTGTAAAAATCACTGCATAAGTGATCAGAGATTTCGGTGCTTTCAAGATCGTGTTTTTGATAAACGTTTCAATTAAGCCGACCTCATCAGCCAGTCCAATTCCGAGCATCATCGCCAGTACAATGCCGAGTGGTTTGAACCCGACAAAGTTATCCAGCATGGACGTCAGCATATATTGAAAACCTTCACGGGAAAGTAAATTCTTGATCGCTACTTCTTCTTCCTTGCCTGGCAGTGTAAACGTCACATTAAATAAAGAAATAATCCAGGATACGATAATGACACCAACTGCCAAGTAAACAAATAAGATAAAGGGATCTGGTAATTTATTGCCGACACGTTCAATTCCATTTAGGAGCTTGGAAAACTTAGCATTCTCCTTTTGCTTGCTCATGTAGTTCACCTCTTTGCTGTTGTATTGATAGAGTGCAAATAGAAAGTACGCCGGGATGTTGTTACAGCTTGCCTATTTGAACTGCTCATTATTATACACGACGTCCAATCCCAAGCAAAGTAGTAAGAATTACCGAATTTATTCGTAGTGGCTCCTCATTTTCGTAACCCAGTCTCCCCATAGTCTCAGCACTTTGTGTAACCTTAACAAACACAGGATTCAATAACAGCTAAGACTTTTATGATTTTTTCTAGTTATAATAGAAATGTAAAACTCCTATCCGGCACAACAATCCCTGTAGGAGACGAATTTTTACTTATGACCTTTTCTTCAGGCGAAAAGAACTGCACTGCACGTCCCCTGGAAGTTTAATAATACCTTTACAACCTTTTTATGGAAATAACATTGTTTTCAACAGGTGATGGTGGTAACCTTTATGGTAAAAACATACAAATTCACTTCAGGACTGGAGGAAAAAGTCGATGGTTAAATTTTTCAAAGCTTTTTCAAGTGGCATAGGTTTTGCTTTATTGTACTTGTTTGTGGTATTTGTAACTCCTATCGTCTTGCTATTACTTGGTTATACAAATATAACTTCCAACCCCTCTCTATTTGGTGCCTCCTTATATAGTATTGAAATAGAAGAACAACGTTTTGTATCAGAAGCCACTATATTTGGGTTTGCTTTAGCGTTAATCTGTGGGTTAATCATATACTTCTTATCACAGTTGCTTGTTTCTTCCCTTAGAAAAACAGCGGCGTAAGTTGAAGATCCAAGTATAAAATCAGCATTGGTCGTACGGAAAAAAACAATAGGTCTACTGGCTATTCGCCAGTAGATTTTTCTGGTATTTAAGAAGCTAGTGCTTATAGTATAATGAGGTATAGCTTCTCTACACTAAAATAGTAATGGTTTCATAGTTCTACGTCCGTGCAGTCCACTTATATACAAAATCAGAAAAAGGCTGTAAAGGTCACTCTGGAGGTACATATATGCAAATCTCTGAAGAACATCTATCTAATAACTGGAAAAGATTCACCCTCACAAACGATCGAGGAATGTCTGTAAGTGCCCTCAACTTTGGGGGGATAATTACAGAAGTCCTTGTCCCAGATAAAAATGGTGTAATCGAAAATGTTGTACTTGGTTATGAAAGAGCAGAGGACTATAAAGACGACCCTAACTTTTTCGGTGCTATTATCGGCAGAATTGCGGGGCGTATTGACGGCTCAAACTTTTCACTAAAAGGAAAAGAGTATCCTCTTGAAGCCAATGATGGGGCCAATCATATACATGGAGGGTCCAATGGCTTTCACACAAAAGTCTGGAAAGCTCATTCCTTTCAAACAGACAGTACTGTGGGCGTAGCTTTTAAATACGATAGTCCTGATTTGGAAGAAGGGTATCCAGGGAATCTTTACGTGACAGTCACGTATCAACTCAATAACCGTAATCAGCTGACGATTGATTATCAAGCTCACAGTGACTTGGATACACCTGTTGCCTTAACGAATCATACCTACTTTAATTTAAGCGGAAATCTAAAGAGAACGATTCATAACCATCTGGTTTCGATGAATAGCAGCACATACGCAGAACTAAATGAGGACTTAATTCCAACAGGGAATCGCAACACTGTTACGGGTACTCCTTTTGACTTTAGAAAAATGAGACCCTTACAAGAAGGAATCTGTTCAGAGTATAAGCAAAATCTTCTCGCCAAATCGGGCTATGATCATTACTTTCTCTTTGACCAAAAACAAGAAGATGCTGTCGTCGTACAAGATCTTGAAAGTGGTCGTATTATGCGGATCCACACAGACCAGCCCGGGATGGTCATGTATACGTCTAATAACTTAACGAACGATCATCAATTAACTGGCAGACAATCTGCAAAGTATTTAGGGGTGTGTTTTGAAACACAGGGGACTCCTGCCTCTCTACATCACAGCGGATTTCCATCCATTGTACTGAAAGCGAATGACCCCTATTCACAGCAGACATCCTTTTCGTTTGAAACCATGTAAAAGACAGGAGCATTGGCCCCTGTCTTCTCATACTTTTTAGTAGATTCCCCTAATGTGATCGTGCACTTCCCGTTGATAAAATTGCCGTAATTGTTGTAATTCGGCTTCCGTAAACGGGGGCACATATAAAGCCTGCAGGTTATCCTCCACTTGTTTCACATTACGGAAACCAGGAATGACACTCGATATGCCCACCTGCTGAAGAACCCATTTCAGGGCTGCCCGTGTCATGTTACCGCGCCCTTCACTAATCCAGCTTATTTCTTCGCTCAGTTCAATCCCTTTTACAAAATCTAATCCAGCAAAAGTTTCTCCAACGTTGAAAGCATCTCCATCACGGTTAAAGTGGCGATGATCATCTTTTTCGAATGTATCTTCCCTAGTGAACTTCCCTGTCAACAATCCGCTCGCCAGAGGGACGCGAGCCAAGATGCCTACCCCCTTTTCCTTGGCCGCTGGGAAGAGCGCGTTCAAAGGCTTTTGCCGAAACAAGTTAAAAATAACCTGAAGTGAACTGGCATTGGTGTGTTCCAGTACATACATACCTTCTTCAACGGATTCCACACTGACACCGTAATAACGAATTTTACCTTCTTGCTTTAATTGATCCAGTACATCAAAAACTGAACCCTCTTTCAAAATCTCAAGTGGGGGACAATGAATCTGATAGAGATCCACGTGTTCCCGTTTCAATCGTTTAAGACTGTCCTCTAAGTAAGCGGAAACTTGTTGTTTCGAGTAAGTTTTCGGATCATGGATATCTCCCTGCCGGCAAAATTTCGT
Source organism: Halobacillus hunanensis (assembly GCF_900166655.1). Lineage (GTDB taxonomy): Bacteria > Bacillota > Bacilli > Bacillales > Halobacillaceae > Halobacillus_A > Halobacillus_A hunanensis. The sequence goes on from NZ_FVZB01000006.1 coordinate 547,383, forward strand.
TGCAATATGAATCGTATCTTCCTTCCCTTTAGTTGCTTTTGCCAGCAGTTCTTCACTATGGCCCATACCGTACACATCGGCTGTATCAAAAAAGTTCACGCCCGCTTCCATAGCTGTCTGAAGCGCTTCTGAAGCTGCTCGATCATCCGTTTTCCCCCAGCTTCCGCCGATAGCCCACGTTCCGAAACTTAACTCACTAATCCTTAAATCCGTTGTACCCAGCTGATTATATTTCATTTATCCTGCCGCCTTTCTTCTTATATAAAAGCCTGCTTCCATAATTCAGAAGCAGACTTAATTCCTTAAGAGCGGTAAGAAGCTAACCGTTCATTCAAGCCTTTTGTTTGCACATAGACATCTTGATAGATTTTAAATAATTCTTCATACTCATGAACTTGATCCTTCTGTGGTGTGAAAGTCTGCTCAACTTTGAGAAACTCCTCTGCACAATCTTCCATTGAATCAAACCAACCGCACCCATATGCCGAGAGCATAGCCGCTCCCATCCCCGGCCCCTGAGCACTTGATAGCTTGATGATAGTCGCATTAAAAATATTTGCCTGCATTTGCAGCCAATGATGGTTTTTCGCACCTCCACCAGTTGATACAATGGTGTCAACTTTCTTGCCACTGTTCCGAAAAATTTCAAGAGACTCATTCAGAGAAAAAGTAATCCCCTCCATAACAGCATTCACAAAATCCTTTCGCCTGTGAGAGCTGTCCATTCCTATAAAGCTGCCACGGATCATAGCATCAGCATGAGGGGTTCTCTCTCCTGCCACATAAGGGGTAAATAATAGCCCGTTTGATCCAGGTGGAACTGTTTCCACGTCATGGACAAAGTCGTCAAATTCTTCATCCTCACCAAATACTTCTTTAAACCAGCTTAAACTATATCCAGCTGCCAAAGTTACCCCCATCGTATAGTAAGCACCTGGGGCCCCATGGTTAAAATAATGAACTTTACCGCCAAAATCTTTATGATTACTCGTTTCGTAGGAGAGAATAACTCCGGAGGTCCCAATACTGCATAGCGTTTTCCCTTCTTCTAAAATACCTGATCCTATCGCACCGCAGGCATTGTCCGCACCGCCAGCAAAAACTTTTGTGCTGGTCGATAATCCCGTTACATCAGCAACTTGTGGAAGAAGGGTCCCTGTCTGCTCATAAGATGCAACCAGTGGAGGGCAAATAGTGATATTGATTTCAAGCGCCTGGCATATTTCTTCACTCCATGTATTTTCCTCTATGTCTAACAGCAGCGTTCCTGCGGCATCTGAATAATCCATAGCCAGCTGTCCCGTTAATTTATAACGCAAGTAATCCTTTGGAAGCAAGAAGGTAGACGCCCGCTCGTAAATATCCGGTTCATGCTGTTTCACCCATAACATTTTGGGTAACGTAAATCCTTCGAGGGCAGGGTTTTTGGTAATATCTAATAATCGTTCTTCTCCGATCGTTTGATAGATTTCCTGACATTGACTGGTCGTCCTCGTATCATTCCACAAAATAGCATTCCTTAATGGCTGCCCTTGCTCATCTACTAACACCAATCCATGCATTTGCCCAGAAAAACTGATTCCTTCTATTTGCTCAGGGGAACACGGACGGGCTTGAATCAACTCCGCAAGCCCATCCAGTGTTTCTCTGACCCACACGTTTGGGTCCTGTTCACTATACCCTTGCTGCTCCTGAATCAAGGGATAGGATTTGGAAACCTCATAACGGATCTCCCCCTCCTGATCCACAAGTAAAACCTTTACAGCACTCGTCCCTAGGTCAATGCCAATAACGTACTTCACTTTGTTATTCTCCTGCATAGGCCATCAACAAATATTGATTAAGAGTAGATTTAATTTTTTCTAGCTGACCCGACCCCTGGGATATCTCACCTAACTGCAGGGCATGATTCTCCAACGAGTGGAAGTCAACTGTTCCATCCACAATTTCTTTGCCGATTCCATGCCTGAAACTATCGTATCTTTCTTCAATAATGTCCTCCAGCACACGATCATCATATAACTTCTGAGCCACTTTATATCCAACAGCAAAACTGTCCATCCCAGCTATATGAGCATGAAATAGATCTTCAGGAGCAAAGGATCCACGCCGAACTTTGGCATCAAAGTTCAATCCTCCCTTTCCGAGCCCTCCATTTTTAATAATTTCATACATAGCAAGCGTTGTCGCATAAAGGTCTGAAGGGAACTCATCCGTATCCCATCCTAAAAGAGGGTGCCCCTGGTTGGCATCCACTGATCCGAGCAATCCGTTGACACGCGCATAGTGAAGTTCATGTTCAAAGGTATGCCCGGCAAGCGTTGCATGGTTCGCTTCAATATTAAATTTGAAATGATCCTGCAAGTCATACTTTTGTAAGAAGGCATAGCCTGATGCTACGTCAAAGTCGTATTGATGTGTGGTCGGCTCTTTAGGCTTCGGTTCAATTAAAAATTGTCCGTCATACCCGATTTCTTCTGCATAGTTAATGGCCATATGGTAGAAGCGACCCAGATTATCAAGTTCTAACTTCATATCTGTATTCAGCAGCGTTTCATAGCCTTCACGGCCTCCCCAGAATACATAGCTTTCCGAGCCCAATTCTTTTCCAATCTCAAGACCCTTTTTCACTTTAGCAGCAGCATAAGCAAAAACATCTGCATGGCTAGATGAGGCGCCTCCATGGACAAAGCGTGGATGTGTGAAATTATTTACGGTGTTCCATAGCAGTTTTGTTTTACTGTCTTTCATATATTCCTTAATCATGCCGACGATTGTATCCAGATTTTGATTGGATTCTCGTAAATCGCTTCCTTCCGGCGCAATGTCAACATCATGGAAACAGAAATAAGGAACATTCATTTTTTCAAAGAATTCAAAGGCTGCTTCCACACGAGCTTTAGCCAAATCCATTCCTTCGAATTTATTCCACGGCCTCACCGCCGTTCCGGCACCAAAGGGATCAGATAAATCTTCTGTAAACGTGTGCCAGTAGGCTACACTAAAACGTAGAAATTCCTCCATCGTATGATCGCCTACTTTTTCATCCGGATTGTAAAATTTAAAGGCGTACGGATTAGTTGATTGTGGTCCTTCATATTGAATGTGATTCACGTTCGTAAAATGTGTCATGATTATACCTCCAGAAATGTTAAATTAATTTATAAGAATACTGCTTTTGAAGCAGGTCATCTTTACTGTCTAAATTTTTTGTGTATAATGATTCTTGTCTCGACGACCAAAATGTAAAGGAGCAAAATTTTCCTATGAATCTCTTTGGAAGCCAGTTATATCGAATCATGGAATGGATTACGCGGTTCGCTTTTTTACAAGTGTTATGGATCGTATTCACTGTTTTGGGATTAGGAGTTTTTGGTCTATTCCCAGCTACAACCGCCGCATTTTCCATTATGCGAAATTGGATTTTAGGTAACCCAGACACGAGTACTCTTAAATCGTTTACTCACTATTTCAAAGCAGAATTTTGGAAAAGTAACCGGTTAGGAATCTTTGTCACGATGATTATTTTTTTAATCTGTTTAAACATCTACTACATTCAGTGGAGCAGTACCTTTACTTGGACATACATTCCCTTATTCTCTTTCATGCTGATTTCCCTGCTATGGCTCATGTATTTATTTCCTGTATTTGTTCACTTTGAGCTCCCAATCTTCCAATCTTTGAAAAACGCTTTTCTTATTATGCTGATCAGCCCTGTACAAAGCTTGTGGATGGTACTATCTCTCATCTCTTTTGCTGTTATTGTAAGATACCTGCCAGCGCTAGGCTTCATTTTTGGAATCAGCAGTTATTCATTCATAACAATGTGGCTCAGTCTCCATACGTTTCGTAAAGTCGACCACATTAAGGCTGCACGAAATTCAAATGGTTCTTAATTAACAGCGGATTATCCTTTTACAGCACTAGAGGAGATTCCTTCAACCACTTTATTACTAAAGAAAATAAAAGCGATCAGGATAGGCAGTAAACTAATGATCAGCGTTGCGCCAATGGCTCCCCAATCTGTCATATATTGCCCAATGAAGTTCTGGATTCCAACTGTAAGTGTTTTATATTTATCTGAACTAATAAAGGTATTCACAAACACAAATTCGTTCCAGTTATAAATCATATTAATAATAACAATCGTGGAGAGAACTGGTGTAGTCATCGGCAAAATTATCCGGAAAAACATTCTGTGGATCGAACAACCATCAATAATGGCCGCTTCTTCAATTTCCCGTGGCAGCGTATAGTAAAAGCCGAGCAGAATCATCATCGTAATCGGCAAGTTATACCCTGTATAAGTAATGACAATCGACCACGGATTATCGATCAAATTCACGTTTAAAAACATGCTGAACAACGGGATGATTGCGGAATGAATCGGAATCATTAACCCAACCATAAACAAACCGAGCACTAATTTGTTCAGCTTCCACTGCATCCTGGTTATCGCATAGGTAGCCATACTGGCAAACAAGGCTGTGAAAATGATCGCTACAGCAGTAATCCAGACACTATTAAAGAAATAGGTACCGATTCCCCCTTCCCACACTTTCAAGTAGTTTTCCCATTCCCACTCTTTCGGCAAGGCAAAAGGCGCTCCTGCGAATATTTGCTGATTGCTCTTCAAAGAGAACAGAAATAGCCAGACGATCGGCAGAATTTGAAAGACGGCAACTGCACCGAGACATAAATAAAGAATGATATACCCTAAGCGATTCATTGGTTTCCCCTCCTTCTAATACTGTACTTCTTCATCACTGGCGGTTAATCTTCGGATGATGATGGTCACGACTAACGTAATAATCAATAGCAGGAATCCAATAGCGCTTCCATACCCAAAATCATTCGTGCTAAAAGCAAGTTTATACATATACGAGGCCATTACTTCACTCGCGCCATTTGGTCCCCCATTGGTCATGACATAAATAAGGTCAAAATATTTCAGTGAACCAACAATAGCAAGTACAATCGTTACTTTTACAACTCCCATAATCAGTGGCAATTTAATTTTATAAGCGATCTGAAAAGGGGTAGCCCCATCTATTTTTGCTGCTTCAATGAGCGAGTTCGGAATATTTTTTAAAGCTGCGTAGTAGATCAAAATATAAAAACCAGCGTATTGCCACAAGATTGGGATAAATATCGCATACAACACAATATCCGGGTTCGCCAGCCATATTGGAGGCTTCTCCACTCCAAGAAACATCAGAAATTGATTTAATATCCCATTCGTAGGGTTAAAGACTTTAATCCACAACTGGGCAATAGCCACAGATGACAGAAGCATGGGAATCAGGTAAATCTTCCTCAATAAGTCGGCTCCTTTAATTTTAGAAGCCAGAATCATAGATACGGCCAGGTAGACAACCAGGCTTAACGTCGAGAAAATGGCTAATAAAAACGAATGGTAAGCACTGTCCCAAAACTTCTTATCTTGTACTGCTTGAATATAATTCTCCAAACCTATAAATTTCATGGCGCCTATGCCGTTCCACTCCATCAGTCCATAATATGCGGTTAAAATAATTGGAATAAAGATCAGAATGCCGACTAACAATAACGCCGGGAGAATATAGATCGTAATCATCCATTTGTTAGACATAACTTTATTCATGATGCGTCCCCCCTTTAAGGAAAGAAAAGGATAAACCATAAATAGGTTATCCTCTTCTTTCTCGTTTTTCATACAATCCTTTACTTCGATAATGCTTCTTCATGAGCTTCTGTAAATTGCTCTGGGGTGACTTCCCCTCCGAACAGCGCCTGGATCTGATTCAAATGAACTTGAGCTGCATCCGAACTCATTTGCACATCAGCATAAAGTGTCAAATTGCTCGCATTATTCAAATCGTTTAAGACGTTTACATACATCTGCGGTAATTCCATGGATTCTGTATCTACTTTAGTTGCCGGAATCACACCTGCATCTTTTACAGATTTTTCTCCCCATTCTTTAATAAAGAAGGAAACAAACTCCTTCGCCTCTGCTTTTACATCAGAGTTTTCAGCTACGAACATACCAACACCAGGACCGCCTACGTAGCTGTTCTTGTCCCCTTTTCCATTTACAGTCGGGAACTTAAAGTAGCCCACGGAATCTCTAAATTCTTGCGGCACTTCTTCATTGGTTGTATAGTTTGGCAAATCCCAGGTTGCGATGAGGTACATAGCGGCCTGTTCATTCATAAACATGCTTTTCGCTTCCTGGTCAGAAATTCCGTTAAATCCACGAATAAAAGCACCCATGTCTACAAGCTCCTGAACTTTTTCTGCTGCTTTAATAAGGGAAGGATCTTCAAACGAACCACCACCGCTGATCGCTTCTGTCAAAACTTCAGCTCCGCCAATTCGATCCGCAAAGTACATGTACCACATGGACCCTGTCCATCTGTCTTTATTTCCAAGTGCAATTGGAGCTACATCGTTTTCTTTTAAGGTCTTAACCACATTTTTAAGTTCTTCATAGGTTTCCGGTGCCTCTAACCCATACTTCTCAAAAATAGCTTTATTATAGAAAATATTGGCAATATTCAACTCGAGAGGAAGTCCATATGTGGACCCATCAACGGCATAAGGTTCTGTTGTACCAGAAACGAAGGACCCAGCTAATTCCCCTTCTAGAACGTCGTCTAATGGAGCAAATTTATTTCCTTCCACATATGGCTTTAAGTATCCTGCCGCCCAGGTCATCCCGACATCCGGCAATTCGTCAGACGTGGCTAAAACTTTAATTTTGTTTTTATACTGCTCATTACTCAACACTTCTACGTCAACTGTTACCCCTTCGTTTTGGCTTTCAAAGTCGGCAACAATGTCACTTACAATTTTGTTATGTTTGGCAGAGCTTCCTTCAGGCCACAGATGCATAAACTCAATCGTTTTTTCCCCTGAGGCAGAATTGCTCTCCTCCGCCCCACTACATCCAACCATCGCCAGCAACATAAGGGCGAGTGCCAAAAATAGTGTAACCGCTTTCTTATTCATGTGTACTTCCCCTCCTATAATTTTCTTACGTGACATCCCAAGTGATGTTTAATAAAAGATTAGCAGGTTTAACTTTGTTTGTCCAGTGGATAAACAAAGATTACCGTGATACAATGTAAAAAAAGAATGAAAGTGAATGATGATATGGAAAAGCGGACATGGAATCAATTTACAATTAAAAACGGAAATAAATCACTAGTGTTAGAAACGATCATCAAGCACTCCCCGATCTCTCGCGCAGACATCGCTAACAACACCGGCCTTAATAAAGGAACCGTCTCTTCACAAGTCATTGAACTGTTGCAAGAGGAATTAATTTATGAACGGGGACCTGGCCAATCCAGTGGTGGAAGAAGACCCGTTATGCTGCACTTTAATCAAAAAGCAGGTTATTCGATCGGAATCGATATTGGTGTTAATTACATTCTCGGAATCTTGACAGACTTAGAAGGTAATATTTGCGGTGAAAGTTCACTTCCGCTCCACAACCTTGAGTTTGCCAATATTATCAACCAATTATTAGGGATTATCGACTCACTTGTCGCAGCTGCTCCCCCAAGCCGCTACGGTATTGTCGGGATCGGCATAGGTGTTCCAGGGTCCGTCAGCAAATGCGGCCAAATTCTGCTGGCCCCTAATTTAGGTTGGAAAGAATTTGACCTGAAAAGTTTGCTGGAAGAAAAGTACGATTGTCCTATCATAATCGAAAATGAGGCAAATGCAGGTGCATATGGAGAAAAGACATTTGGCTCCGGCAGAAATGAAAGTGACATCGTTTACATCAGTGTGGGGGTTGGGATCGGTGTGGGATTGATTCTTAATGATCAGCTGTATCGAGGCACAAATGGTTTTGCAGGAGAAATGGGACATATGACGATTGAAGTTAATGGAACCACTTGCCGATGCGGCAATGAAGGATGCTGGGAGCTATATGCTTCCGAGCAAGCATTGAAAAGCTATTCACAGCAATTGAACATTTCAAGTGAGCTTGATGAACTTGACAAGATAATTGAACTGGCTGAAGAAGGCTGTGAAACGGCGATTGCAGCGTTTCAAACACTGGGGGAGTATTTAGGTACCGGCATTATTAACATCATTAATTCATTTAATCCTAAACAGGTGATCATCGGCAATCGAATAGCGAAGGCTAAGAAATGGATTGAACAACCCCTTCGAAGCAAGACGACAAACAATTCACTGTGGTTTCAGCAAAATGATCTGGAAATTGATTTTTCAAAGCTAACAACACACTCCACTGCTTTAGGAGTGTCAGCCTTTGTCTTTGAAGGATTTTTAAAGTCAAATATCCCCACCAGCGTGCCTGTAAACAACTAACGTTTAATAAAAGGAGAGGTGTACATGTCTAACATTCAAAATCCAATTTTAACTGGCTTCAACCCAGATCCAAGTATTTGCCGTGCAGGAGAAGATTATTACATTGCCGTGTCTACCTTTGAATGGTTCCCAGGCGTAGGGATCTATCATTCCAAGGACTTAAAAAATTGGCGCTTAGCTGCCCGCCCTTTAAATCGCGTAAACCAATTGGACATGAAAGGAAACCCGGATTCCGGCGGGGTATGGGCTCCGGCATTATCGTACCATGACGGGCAATTCTGGCTGATTTACACAGATGTTAAAGTCGTTGATGGTCAGTGGAAGGATTCCCATAATTATCTCGTCACCTGTAATGAAATTGAAGGAGAGTGGTCTGATCCCATATATTTGAACAGTTCCGGCTTTGATCCTTCCCTTTTTCATGATAGCGATGGACGTAAATACTTAGTCAATATGGTTTGGGACCACCGCGTCGCTCACCATAACTTCTATGGCATAAGCTTGCAAGAGTACAGCCATACAGAACAAAAATTAATTGGCAAGGCAAAAATTATTTTTAAAGGAACAGACGTTAAACTCACCGAAGCGCCACATTTGTATAAGATGAATGGCTATTATTACTTATTAACGGCTGAGGGCGGGACTAAGTTTGACCACCAAGCTACTTTGGCACGTTCTCGTCAACTCGAAGGTCCTTATGAAATACACCCGGATAACCCATTGATCACCACATGGCCTTATCCGCGCAACCCCTTACAAAAAGCAGGCCACGCCTCAATTGTCCATACTCATACGGACGAGTGGTTTCTTGTACATTTAACAGGCCGACCTCTGCCGAAAGAAACGGACGCTCTATTAGATCCACGTGGTTACTGTCCATTGGGCCGGGAAACAGCTATTCAGCGGTTGGAATGGAGGAAAGACTGGCCTTATGTGGTTGGTGGCAATCAGCCTTCTTCTGCCATTGAAGGTCCTATGATAGAGGAAACAAAGTGGGAACCAGACTATAAGGAGAAAGAAGATTTTGATTCGAGGAAACTGAATGACCATTTTCAATCATTGAGAATCCCTCTTAATCACACGATAGCTTCTTTAACTGAGCGTCCAGGTCATTTAAGAATATACGGAAAAGAGTCGCTAACTTCTTTGTTTACCCAGGCCTTTATAGCACGCAGGTGGCAGCACTTTCAATTTTCTGCAGAAACAAAGCTCGCTTTTGAGCCGAATACCTTTCAACAGGCTGCGGGCCTCGTAAACTATTACAATACGAAAAATTGGACAGCTTTCCAAATCACATGGGATGAGGAGTTAAACTCGCGAATTCTAGACTTAACAGTTTGTGATAACTTTACATTCAGCCAGCCCCTTGCGAACAAAATTAAAATTCCGAATGATACGGAATACGTTTATCTAAAAGTAGATGCACAGACATCAACTTATAAGTACTCTTATTCTTTTGATGGTGAATCGTGGCATGAGACTCCTGTCACGTTTGAATCCTATAAACTATCTGATGATTATATCGAAGGCGGCGGATTCTTTACCGGAGCATTTGTTGGGATGCAATGCCAGGACACTTCCGGACAGAATCAGTACGCAGACTTCGACTATTTCAGTTACAAAGGTCATGAAGAATCCTAACTTTATTTCTCCCATTAACAAAACCTCAAACCTGTTAGCTGGTTTGAGGTTTTTTCCTTATGATTAACCAAATGACCATAGGGGAAAGCTGTGCTAAGTTACCAAGGGTATGTGATACAATGAACTTATAAACAATCGGTACAGCGAGATTGGAGGAATAGGAATACATGTCTTCATATCAGCAATCTATTAAATCCCAGAATAAGAAACAAATACTTCAATTGATTATCGACCATGCCCCGATCTCCCGCTCAGCTATAGCTAAACAACTAGGCATGGCTAAGGGGACTGTTTCCTCGCTTTCGACAGAGTTAATTGGAAGCGAAATCATCTATGAATATGGACCAGGGTCTTCAAGTGGCGGAAGAAGGCCGCTCATGCTTCTATTTAACGAAAAAGCCGGATATTCGATCGGCATCGATGTCGGGGTAAATTACATTATGGGGATTCTGACAAATTTAAGGGGAGAAAAAATAGCCGAACAAAAACAAACGATTTCAGTACATGACTTTGATTACATGCTCCCACTCATTATCCAATCGATCCAAAAGCTAATCGATGCTTCTCCCCCTTCTCCTTATGGAATCATTGGAGTCGGGGTCGGTGTCCCAGGAATTGTGAATCATCAAGGCTCGATTCTGTTCGCACCAAACTTGGGATGGGAACAGGTGGATCTGCAAGAAGAGCTCGAAAATGCATTTGATGTCCCTGTAACAATTGAAAATGAGGCGAATGCAGGGGCATATGGTGAAAAGAAACATAACTCTTCCTCCCACCTTTCCGATAACCTCGTTTATGTGAGTGCGGGAATTGGAATCGGTGCAGGGGTAATCATCAATGGGGAGATTTACCGGGGAGAAAAAGGTTATTCTGGAGAATTTGGGCATATGATGATCGACATGAATGGTCGAAAATGTTCTTGTGGGAGTGTGGGGTGCTGGGAAATGTATGCCTCAGAAAAAGCGCTCTTGTTAGAAGCAGAAAAGGTGCTTGACTCAGCTGAAGGGCTTAGTCTCGAATCACTTATAGATCAGGCGGAAATCAACCCCAAAGTGACTTCCCTATTTACTGAAATTGGTGACTGCCTTGGTTCAGGAATTAGCAGTATTCTAAACGTGTTTAATCCCCAAAAGGTAGTAATCGGCAATCGTTTAGCCCTGGCTGAACCATTACTTAGCGAACCTGTTAAGGCGGCGATTGACCGTCACACTTTGAATTTTCATAAGGAGCAAGCAGAGATACTATTCTCTTCCTTAACACCGTACTCCACATCTTTAGGAGCCTCCCATTTTGTAACAGAGAGATTTATCGCAACGAATTTCTAATAAAGCCGTTCTCCCAAAAGAGAACGGCTTCTGTTTTAATGCGCTGAGGATCGCTCCATTTCCTCTTTGGAGCTGTCCTTTAGTCTCATCTCTAACTGTTCCAAAGATTTCCCTCTTGTTTCCGGAACGAACTTCCAAACAAAGAATGCTGATAGGATACTCATCACCCCGTAAAATGTATACGTTAATCCACCGCTGAACTCCATCATCATCGGATACGTAGAAGAAACCAAGTAGTTCGCAGCCCATTGCGCAGCCACAGCAATGGCAACAGCTTGGCCGCGAATTTTATTTGGAAAAATCTCTGAAATGAGCACCCAAACGATCGGTCCCCATGACATCATGAAAGAAGCCGTGTACACAATGATAAAGATAAGCGTTGCGATGCCTATTGCATTGGCATAAGCCATTCCCGCTACACCAAACATGCCAACCGTCATACCGATCGAACCAATAATAAGCAATGGCTTACGACCGAATTTATCGACGGTTAGAATTGCGATTATGGTGAAAATGACGTTCACCAGCCCCATTATAATTGTTTGGAACATTGAGGCATCACGACCAGCCCCCATACTTTCGAAAATTCTTGGTGCATAGTATAAAGCTACATTAATTCCAACAAATTGTTGGAAGACAGATAACAAAATTCCAATTACCACGATAGGAACCCCGAAAGAGAATAACTTCCCTCTTTTTCCCTCGTCAAACGATTGGTTGATCTCTGATAAAGTAGCTTTAGCCCTCGCTTGATTATAAATTTTACCTAAAATTTTCAAAGCCTCGTCATTTTGGTTTTGAGAAGCCAAATATCTGGGCGTTTCAGGAACCGCAAATAACAGAACAAGAAACAATAAAGCAGGGATCGCTTCAGAGGCAAACATATACCTCCACCCTACTTCGTTAATCCATTCTGCAGATTGACCTCTGGCAATCCCCCAATTGACAAAATAAACAACGAGCATACCGAAAATAATGGCAAACTGATTAAGAGACACCAATCTGCCTCTTATATGGGAGGGTGCAATCTCTCCTATATACATCGGTGATACAGCCGATGCAAGCCCCACACCAATTCCACCAATGATTCGGTACACATTAAACATAAATAGCAAAGCAAAACTAGGCTCCCCAAACGAAAAGAACAACCATTCTGGATAAGCAGACCCCAATGCTGAAATTGAAAATAAAATGGCAGCTATGATTAACGTATATTTGCGTCCAAACTTAGTCGATAATGCTCCAGAAATGAACCCTCCGATAATACACCCAATCAAAGCACTGGAAACAGTTAAACCATGGACAAATGAACTTAAACTCAAACTTTCCGCAAAATAAATCTGCAAGGACCCTTCTGCACCTGAGATAACGGCTGTATCATAGCCGAAGAGCAAACCACCAAGGGTAGCAACTAACGTAATTAAGACAATATAAGTATTCTTGTTTCTTTTCATCCCGATCAGAGTAGAAACAAAGACTACTCCTTCCTCCCTTCTAATTCGTAATCGCTTTCATGATGTGATTGTACCAGTATAAACTTTGTTTGTACAGTGGATGAACAAAGTTTATCTGACATCACTTCCTACAATAAAGAAAAAGCAAAGCCACTAGTACTTCATAGAGAGGCTTTGCTTTTCTTACAGATGAATTCATACAAGATGTCTGGCCCAAGTCATCATGATTTAGTTTATATCCCTAGTCCATAATACCCCAGTAAGCTGGCTTTACATTGTAATATGGATCAAACACAAATGGGGCATCCTTTCCTGGTCCGCCTTCTACATCACTTACTCGATCATCAAGCCAAGTATGATTATCTGCGATCCCCCAGAACGTAACGTTACTGATTTTGTCATCTAATTCTTCATATAACTCGAATAGTTCATTATAACGTTCTGCTTGAGCAGCAAGAACAGTCTGCGGAATCTCTTCATAAGATTTATATTCACCACTTGGAGGCCATCCATAAATACTGACATCCAGCTCCGTGATTTGGTTGTCTAAGCCAAGAGTTGCAAACATATTGATCGATTTTCTCATGTTTTCAATCGATGGCCAGCTCAATTGAATGTGGGACTGATGTCCAACCCCATCAATCGGAACCCCCTGCTCTAACAATTCCTTCACAAGGTCATACAGGTAATCTCTCTTAGGACTAACTTCTGTATTAAAATCATTAATATAAAGTTTTGCATCCTCTCCCGCGTATTTTCTAACCGTCTCAAAAGCTGTCTTTATATATTCTGTTCCGGTAATTTGATACCAGGGAGATTCACGCAACCCCCGGTTATTAGAGGCATTAGGATCGATGACTTCGTTAACCACATCCCACGCGTCTACTTCATCTCTATAACGTTTTACAATTTTCTTAATATGTTTTTTCAGACGCTTCAATACGATTTTTTTGTTCTTTTCACGCTGTTTAGGATCGGTTTCATCTACCATTGGATTTCCTTCCTTGTCCATAAAGAACCAATCTGGGACTTGGCTATGCCATACGAGCGTGTGGAAGCGCAAGTCCATATTATTTTTCTCAGCAAACTGGACAATTTTATCGGCTTCCTCAAAGTTAAATTGCCCTTGTTCTGGCTGAATATTGATTGGTTTCATCACATTTTCGGCCACAATGCTATTATAGTGACGCTTGAGAATTTCACCCTGAATTCCATCCAGCTGGTCAGGTTCAACTGCAGCTCCTACGGCAAAAGAATCTTCATATCTGCTCTCAATCGACGCAACTTCTAATGCACTCATCGGTTCACTTGCTTCTTGCGCGTCTGCCACGATACTGCTGCCCAACGGCAACACCAAGGATAATGCTAACCCAAAATAAAGAGGTTTTCGTAGAACTTTAAACATAAATAAAACTCCTTTTTTTGAAATGGACGAGGCTTTATAACGTTGCTCTTAACCAACCTCCTTTTCAATAGATTGGCTAACACAAAGATTCGCACTCCTAAACCTTCCTTTATGTAAGCACTTTCATTATACCCGCATTAACTTAGTTCATCCAGTGAATAAACTAAGTTTTTCTGAATATTCCCAAAACAGGACAATGGTTATAGCACCATTTACCTGTGCAAACATTCATACAAAAAACCAACGATGCAAGGAAACATCGTTGGCACAGAAGCTAGATTATATTAAAACGTAAAATTTCTATTGAATTGTTTCAAGCAAACGATACGCTTCCTCTTTCGACGACACGTTTAACAGTTCCTCTCTGAAACTCTCATTCATCAAACGACGCGAAAGCATTTGAAGAATCTTCAAATGATCGTCTCCTTCTCTCGCTTTCGGAACCGCAATCATGAAAATCAGTTTCGCGTCCGTTCCATCCATACTGTTCCAGTCAACACCTTCCCGCTTAATGCCAAACACGACGGCGGGCTTTTTGACAGCTGAAGATTTACCGTGCGGAATCGCGATATTCATTCCAAGTCCCGTGGTGCCTTCCTGTTCACGATTCACTATCGCATCTTTAAAGGTTTCAGATGAATGCAGGACGTCTTGTTTATCCAGTGTCTGGATCAGCTCTTCGATCACTTCATCACGGGCTGAGCCAGCCAAATCGATATCGATAAGGTCTGGTGTCGTAATGTCTGTAAGTTTGGTAATGTTGATATGATCTTGCTCCTGAGATGGCTGGCTGTCCACTTTTTCCTTATCCTCAAAGACTTCTTCAGTCGGTACCTCAGAGTCAGCATCTTCACCTGCTGGCATTCCAGCTGCGACGACATCTTTTTTCAATGCGTTTGCCATAAGTGCTGTGATCACGACGCCGATTGCTGCAGCTACGAAGAACATCAGTACATGATCAACAGCACCTAACACGGCTACGACTGAACCGGCCATTGAACCAACGACAATACTTGGTATAACGCGCAATGGATCCTGAGCGGCAAACGGAATGGCTCCTTCAGTAATTCCGAATAGTCCCATCGTGAACGAGGCTTTCCCCGTTTCCCGCTCAGCCTGGTTATATTTTTTCTTGTTCAAGAACGTTGCAAGTCCCATACCAAGAGGCGGGATACAGATTGCGACGGCAATCGGACCCATAATTTCATAATTTCCTTCTGCTATCATTGCCGCTCCGAATAAAAAGGCTACCTTATTAAAAGGCCCTCCCATATCAATCGCAATCATTCCACCGAGGATGAGGGCAAGTACAATCGAACTGGTGCCCTGCATGCCTTCAAGCCACTGCGTCAAACCTTCGAAAATAGCGGCTACAGGGGCTCCAATTACGAAAATGAATAACAATCCGACGACCAATGAAGCGATGATTGGAATAAAAATGATTGGCATTACTGGCTGAACTGCTTGAGGTACCTTGATTTTCTTAATGCCAAGTACCACGTATCCGGCTAGAAATCCGGCGATGATGCCGCCAATGAACCCTGCACCTGCTTCACTGCCGTAAAAACTTCCATTAGCCGCGATGTATCCGCCAATTATGCCGGGAGCTAAACCCGGACGGTCTGCAATACTAACCGCAATAAATCCGGCTAGGATCGGTACCATGAAACTGAATGAAGCAGCACCTAAACTTTCAATTTGTTTCCAGAATGATCCCTCAGGAATAACAATGCCGCCATCTGTCTGTTCTCCTCCAAGTGCAAGAGAGATAGCGATCAGTAACCCACCAACAACGATAAACGGAATCATGTAGGAAACTCCGTTCATTAAATGACGATAGATAGGATTTTCCTTTTGTTTCTTTTTCTGCTTAACAGATTCAGCAGAAGGCATTTCACCCCTGTAAACGGATACATTTCCGTCCATAATTCGCTTAATTAATTCCTTTGGCTGGCGGATTCCTTCCTGTACTCCTACAACGATCAAATTCTTCCCGGCAAAGCGCTCTTTAGAAACATCTTTATCACTGGCAATAATAATTCCGTCTGCTCCCTCAATATCTTTCTCTGTCAGAGCATTCTCAACACCGATCGACCCTTGAGTCTCCACTTTGATGTCAACATTCATGTCTTCGCCGGCTTTCTGAAGGTTTTCAGCAGCCATATACGTATGGGCAATTCCGACGGGACATGCGGTAACAGCTAGTATTTTCATAAGCGATTTCCTCCCTCACTGCTTTGTTATACATCCATTTTAAGCTAGTTTTCCTTAAAAAAAATAATTCATTATTACCGGAGATGTGGTAAAAATGAATTATTTAAGGAGAATTTGCCGAATGGATGATACACCTCGGGCTTCTTTCAGGTTCTGAATAAATTCAGGACTTGCACTCATGCTCGCTATTCTCTGGATCAGCGGTTTGATCAAAGATCGATCCTGTTTGGTCATCGCCAAAAGAAACACGACCGAAACATATTCACGCCCCCATTCCAATGGTTCTTGGAGAATGGCGATCGCCACCGTTGAGTGCAATACTTCTTCTGGATGTGCGTGAGGTATGGCGATTCCTCCCCCAATCGAAGTAGCTGACGACCGCTCTCGCAGTAAAGCACTATGAGGGAATGCCTGCGTAACATTTCCTTTCGTCACAAGCCCATTGGCAAGTAGCTCTACCACCTTAAAACGATGTTCAAGATCTACATCCAAATAAATCAGCTCATCTTCAACGAATCTCTCAATTGCCCCCGACCCTTGACCTGCTCTGCTGTCTTGGTCGATGGACTTCAAGAACTGATCCAGACGTTTTTTATCCTTAGTTTCTAGCAGCGGCGAAACGACGATCACAGGGAGAGACTGATGTGGCAATGATTTTGTTGAAATCACTAGATCGACAGCTTGCTTTGCTAAAACCTCTTCAACTTCCCACATTCCTACACAATCAATAATGTCAAATCCCCTGTACGTCTGTTCCAATTTGGCCTGCAGTAAATGAGACATCCCCACACCCAGGTCACAAACAATCAGCACTTTCTTCGCCTTGTTCCGCTGTTTCTGCAACCGTTCTACGGATGCTTGAAAATGCAGGACCACATAGGCCGCTTCATCCTCAGGGATTAACAACTCATGCGCTGACCCTACTTCTTCAAGAGCCAGCACCACCATACGGAACATATACGGATACATCTTTTTGATCTCATCCAACATCGGATTATGAATCGTAAAGCCATAGTGTAAACGATAGACCGTTGATTCCAAGTGGGTGTTCAGCCCATCTTTTAAGATTTGGTCATCGTAAAAATCGATCATCGTAAAATTCCCCATCCGGGAAATCAACTGTTCAACCATATCTTCAATCAAACGATTAGAGTCCTTTTTCGATGAACGGGAATTGCTTTTACTACTGATTAAATGTCTCGTGAAATAAATTCGTTCCTCCTGAGGAAAAACGATCCGAAGAATTCGCTCTAACCGTGTCAAAAACCAATCTGAAATTCCATATTCCTCTGTATGAGAAATCGTGTCCTCTGCTGATTCATCGAGCGTAATCTGGAAACGTTGTGTAGTTCGTTTAATCATAACTAGAGTGTGGATCAGTAAGCTTTCATAATCACCCTCTACAGAAAAAACAGAAAAATGATGCTGCATATCACGAAGCAGCTTGCGAACTATATTTACTTCGTATGAGGAAAAGAGATTCAATATCTCCTTGCTGGTGGATAACTGAGATGTGGCCAATTCCGGCAAACGAGCCAGAGCATTTCGCTTCTGTAACTCTCCTCCTTTGACGCCGTGACCGAGACGCTGCCTGGAGACCAGCTCTAAATCAAACCGTTCAAGCCAAAGAGCTATTTGGTTCAAGTCTCCTTTTATCGTTGACTTGTTCGTGAAGTACTGTGAGGACAGTTCGCTTAAAGTAACTGGCTTCTTACTGACTAGTAACTGGTAAGTGATTTCAATAAGGCGATCTTCCTGAGACTTTGATTCCGCTTGTGATAGATGATCGAGCATGCGGGATTTCTCCTCGGCTTCCACTACAAGCTGAATCCCAACGCCTGGCTTACGATCAAGAATAGCACCAGGATAGTTTTTCAGAAATTCCTCTATCCTCTTCAAATCATTACGAACCGTTTTTTCAGAACAATGGATAGATTCTGCTAAAGCGTGGACATGAGTATATTCATTCGTATTTAAAATCAATGTGTGGACAAGTTCCCTTTGTCTGTCGTTCATTTCTCTACACCTTCTGTACTATGAAATCACTTTCATTCTATCCGAAAAAAGGTGTATCGACAAATTCCCCTCTCTTTCTAACTATCCCTACTTTGCTTTAAAGGAAGCGGGATGCTACAAAGAAACTTCAGTACATTGGATTTACCAGGATGTTGGATCTTCTAACTTCCTCCAACAGTTGATCTTCCTTTTCTATAAAAAAGCTGAATAGAGAGACACACTCCCCATTCAGCCCTTACAATCTATCAATTTGTGTTTTCAGAAGACTCTTCTGTGCCAGACTCCTCATTTCCTTCTGTCTGACCCTGATCCGTATTTGTTTCTTCCTCAGCTTGCTGTTCGTCTTGTTCAGTATTTGTTTCTTCTTCAGCCTGCTGTTCTTCCTGTTCAGTTTCGGACTCCTCTTCTGCTGGTTCTTCCGCACATCCCGCTAAAACCAACCCTGTACCAAGTGAAATGGATAATATAAATTTTTTCAGCTTCATTCTTATGACCCTCCCTCTATAAATTAAAGTTTTCTTAGAATTACTCTGTTTTCCTTCCACTCCCTCTATAAATTAAAGTTTTCTTAGAATTACTCTGTTTTCCTTCCACTTTCTTAATCATCAATTGAAGCTATAGCCAAGTTACGTGCCAAGTTTGCCCAATTTTTATTAAATTTGGTACTGAGGATTGCGGTTGAATAGACTGGGATGGTTATTTTCCAGGTAATGGGTTTCTGTTTATAATCGCACCTCTGGATCTCCACGTTAGACATGGTGGTGGACCCTCCCATTTCTCTCGGCGTCATCGCGCGCAAATTCCTTCGTTCGACCTGACCATGTGTGGATGCCGGAAATGCTCCTCAAGTGGGTCTAAGCCCTTATGGTGAAAATAACGACCGGCTTCTCCGTGCTTCAATTGTGAAATCAATAAGAAAAAGACAAAAATCAAAGTTCTTTCGACTTAAGCGACTTCCTGCACATTTGGTAACTGAGGAATATCTCGAACCATACGTTTTTCACTAAACGAACACTTCCGTGTTCCAATCACAAAGAATATCTTGATGAGCTTGCGACTTAGGGCAATAAACGACTGTTTTCCTGTCAGTGGGTTCTTTGCGCGATTCTTATAATACGCATGTAAGGTTTTGAATCCTTCGTTATGAAAAGACAACGATCGAGCGACTTGATACAAAATGGACCGTAACCTTCTACGTCCCCGTTTCGTGATGGTGGTTTTCCCTTTAAACAGACCGGATTGATTCATTTTCAAATTGAGTCCCGCTAATTTAATAATTTGGCGTGGATCTCTGTAGTTAGATAGATCACCAACTTCAGCGAAGAAACCAGCTACTGTCATGGTACCAATGCCTTTCATCGCGATCATACGATCGGATCCAGGCACGTGAAGAACTAGGTCTTCAAGTTGAGTTTCAAGAGCTTCGAGGCGTTCTTGTAACGCTCGAAATTGATCGACGAGAAAACGAAACTCTTGACGGGCCATACGTAATCCCACAGTCAAACCTACACTGACTGAAGCAGCTTGCTTTAGCTGACGCATACGTTTTAATCCAATCGCTCGTTTAGCCGATTTCTTGACTTCCCTAAGAAGCTCTTCTTCCGTTTTTTGATCAATATCCTCAGGAAGATAGCCATTTTCCAAGAAATGTAACGCAGCCTTCCCGGTCCAATCCTTAAATACCGTCAAGAATTCCGGAAAATATCGATCCAGCGTATTATGCATCTGAGCTTTGATCGAAGAGAGATCCTCTTGGATCATGTCATAAAGTTTGATTCCTTCCCGTAACTCGGCGTACACATCCTCCGGTAAAATTGGTTCGTGATACCGACCATTACGCACTACCTGAGCGATGACTTTCGCATCCTTTGTATCATTCTTGGTGGGGGAATCATCATCAAGCTCCTTGGAGCGCTTCACCTTCATCGGATTAACAACCACAGGCTTTTCACCCTTAGTTTTTAAGTAGTAGGCTAAGTTAAGCCAATAATGACCTGTAGGTTCCATTCCTATCAGAAGTTTAGGTCGTCCGTTTTCTGCAGCTAAACCTGCCGTCCACTCCAGTAAATCACTGAATCCTTGCATCGAATTGGAAAAGATGAGTCGTTTGGATAAGTCTCTACCTCGATCATCAATTGCACGGGCAACATGTTTATGCTTAGCCACATCGACACCGATAATTAACGTCTGTTCATTGATTTGCGCAAGGCGCTCATTTTGTGTAAAATCCATAATAGAAGTCTCCTTTTGGTACTTAATTCGAGGTCATGCATGACACTCTCTATCGTACCAAGGGGACTTTTTTTATGCATCTGGATCCTACCTCGGTTTCCCCTCAAATTTCTTCCTTACAGGAATGCTCCTTATATGAATAACATCAATGACGATGTTCAATTATCATTCTAAGAGGGATTTGTGAAATGCATTTTATAAGAATGTATCGTTCATGTAAAAATTGGGAATAAACCTTCTATAAAAATCTCCCCAGTCAGTCACTCCACGACAGATACTGCAACTCGGTATCTATAGTCCTGTGTTAATTTACTCTGTTCACCTTTCTAAAAATGGGTAATTAGTAAATCAAACCCTATTAAAATTCTATTTTTTTCTAAAAATCAGTATAAAAAAAACTAGTTTTTGACTTTACATATTCGACAATATTATTTAGGCTGGTATTAATAGGAAATATATTCCTAGGGAGGGATGATTTATCTGGAAAGGGGTAAATTATAAGGATGAAAAAACTAATAGTAAGTCTATTTGCTTTATTGATGACAATTGGCGGTTTTTCCGGAGTAAATGTAGCTAGTGCAGCAGATAAAAACTGTAGTGATTTCGACACGAAGGAAGAAGCTCAAGCATTTTGGGACGATAATAACTATAGCGTAGGTAATGACCCGCATGACCTGGATGGCAATGACAACGATGGGGTACCATGTGAAAGCCTTCCATCAGATGGTTCCAATGCTAATAACGAGGAAAACAACAACACGGAGGACCAGCAAAGCACAGAAGAGACAACACCAGCTGCCGATAAAGACTGTAAACATTTTGCTTCACAAGAAGAAGCTCAAGCATATTGGGACGAGAATGGTTTCACTGCAGGAAATGATCCACAACGCTTAGACAGAGATGGTGATAGCATCCCATGTGAAGATGGCGATGAGTCTGCTGCTAATCCTTCTGACGAGCAAAGCACTTCCGATTCAGAAGAAACTACTGCACAACAAGGCGGGGAGCTTCCAAACACATCTACTTCATACGCTTCCTACACACTTCTTGGTCTAATTCTTACGGTGTTAGGCGGATCACTGTTTGTAATTCGTAAGCGATTCCAATAATCATACATAATCATCCCTTTCTGGGCAGGCTGATGCCTGCCCTTTTTATTCTCATAAACAAATGGTAAATTGTTGATAGGCAGTTTTTATTTGCACAGTAATATAATTCTTAGTACGGATAGACTGATCTTCTTGTTCGATCTAAACAAAAAAAGTTGGTGAGTACATGAAATATATAGCCACAGCATTGGTTGTAATAGGCATTGCTCTTGCTGGGTGGAGTGGTTTCCAATGGTGGCAAGGCACTCAATCAGTTTCCGAAATTGAACCCGAAGCACAGGAATCGACTGAAACAGTTCAGGCAGCAGGAACAGACAAAGAAAATCATTCTAGTCAAACTGTAAATCAGCCCATACAGACTCTTTCTTACGATCATGAGCATGGCAAAAATATCGCCAAATTAAAAATACCTGCGATTAATCAGCAGTTTGAAGTCTTTTGGGGAACAGGTGAGGATACCCTGGATAAAGGGGTCGGCATGTATGTCAGCAAATGGACAACGGTTCCTAACAAAAAGAAAGGTCATACAGTGTTAAGCGGACATCGGGATACTGTATTTACTGAGTTAGGCGATATTAAAAAGGGTGACATTTTGACTGCAGTTTATAATGGTAAGGAATACAATTATAAAGTTGATAAGATTTGGATCACCGATGCAGATGACCGAACGGTGATCGTAAAAAAAGATCAACCAACCTTAACATTAACGACATGCTATCCTTTCGATTTTATTGGCAATGCCCCAGATCGATATATTATTCAAGGACACCTCTTAAACTGAGAGGTGTTTTTCTTTTCGTAAAAAAACAGGCGATCGTATCGGAGCAAATCACAAGAGTATTTCTCCTTACTAAAATTAATAACAATATATCTTTAAATCAAACTATTCACGACTTCCTTGTTATATAATGTACATACTCAACAACAGAAAACGACTCCTAGATCACATTCTGCCTGCCTATTGCAGGGAACATTTTTACGAGGAGGAAGAAGGGACATGTCTGAGAACAAAAGGTGTAGCAATTTGGAGACAGCAGTAGAGGGACGGAATCTTGTGATGGAACGGACATTTGACGCTCCAAAGGAACTTGTATTTAAAGCTTTTTCGGAATCTGACCAACTGGCAAGCTGGTGGGGGCCACAAGGCTGGCAGACTGAGAATCGCACCTTTGAATTTGAGCCTGACGGTGTGTGGCATTATTGCATGCGCTGTGTAGATGAAGGACAGGGTGATTTCTATGGTCAGGAATCCTGGGGCAAAGCAGTCTATCAAGAAATTGAAGCACCAAATAAAATCGTGTACAGCGATGTATTCACCGATGAAAAAGGAAACGCTGTAGAAGGCATGCCAGAGATCCAGGCCAGCTATATATTTCAGGATCAGGATGGACAGACGAAACTAATTGTGCGAAACCAATTTGCCTCTGTTGAGACCCTAGAAGCAATTATGGATATGGGGATTGTCCAGGGATTTTCCTCGCAAATGGACAAGCTCGACGATCACCTTAAACGAGTGCAATAGAGACTAAAAAAGCCTCAAGCCATTTCGATGGCTTGAGGCCTTCCATTATTATGGTCTGAAATAGAAAGCTAGACGTAATTTATTGTTGAGGAACAACTTCAAGATTAACAGGTCCACTATACATCCCGCCACCTCCTGAGCCGTCAAACACGCGGATACTGATCACATTTTCTTCGCCATATTTTATGGTCTCGGCAGGAATGACGTATTCACGTTCTTTCTTCCAGGCGGTCTGCAAGCCTTCTCCGTTGTCCCCAGTTGGAAATTCTCCTGTTTGTCCGATTTTCTGGCCATTCATATAGGTTGTATCTACGTCATCTATCTTCCCTAAAGTAACTTTAAGAGAATATCCTTTCCACTTTTCCGGAATTTTAATAGATTTTCGATACCAGCCATACACATTTGCTTCCGTGTAGTTAGAATGATCTTCCCAGCTTGCAGGCAGTGTTACTGACTGCCACTGACTGTCGTCATACTCTGGATCCATCCAGCTGGGGTCATCTCCTTGATTGAATAACCATTTCCCCGTAAGCTCAATATTTGGCAGTGCAGCCAGCTTTGCTTCCAAGTTGGCTATGGCCGTTTTATAAATGCCAGCTTCGTTCGGAGTTGTATAAGTAAAGGCTACTTCTTTACTTCCACCACCTGCTGCAGCAGGCACTTCTATTTTCTTCTCTTCTACTAGTTCACCGTTAATATAAAATGGTACCTCTACACTGCCCGCGTAACTGCCTTTGTTTGTTACGGTCGCGGTCGCGGTTATGGTTTGCTCCTGTGCAGATACTTCAAAGTTGCTATATTCAAATGTTGGTTTTTTCTCCTCAACTGTAATTTTTTTAGAAGCTAATCCTTTTACACTTATACGGTGCTTGCCCGTTTTAAATAATTGGTCATAAGATAAGATAACTGTTTCGGTGCTCTCAGGGGCAACCCTTACATGTTGAGAAGCTATGGTTTCCCCGTCTATTTGAAGTTCTAATTCTTTCCCTGTTACGATATTATTTTTATTTTCCACATCAACTTTGATGTGGAACGTATCATTCGACTGGATAGCTCTAGGCACTTCATTATAGGACACCTTAAGCTTCGGCGCTTTATAATTCGGAAGCTTGGCGATCTCTTCTGTAGAAGCAGGATATATTCTGACTGCCTGTCCTCCCCCGCCTGCAAGGGAAGAAACCAAGGTATCATTAGCTTTAACAATTACCCTGTTTATAGAGACCGGCTCTGGGTTACTTTCTAGATCCACTTTTGGCCCATCAGAATAAATTTCCGCCACATACTTTTGACCCTTTTCAAGGAAATTGAGCTCTGTTTTTAATACTCTCGCGTTTTCATCTGTAATACTTCCGATATACCATTCATCTTCACTACGGCGTACGATACTTGCATAATCCCCAATTTTGGCGTTTGGAACTTTAATATCATCCCAGGTTACTGGCACATCTTTAATAAATTCAAAGGCTGGTAAGATATTCCCATTCTCGTCTTTATAATTTGATGGCAAATCTGCTACCATCTGCGTGCCGCTGGATATGGTGACATACAACGCCAATTGTTTCGCCCGTGTTGAATGAACACGTGTATCTGCATGAGAAATTTGAACATCGAATATTCCTGGAGTAAAATCTATCGGCCCTGCCATCATTCTTGTAAATGGCAAGATCGTTGTATGTTCAGGGGGGTTCGTGTCATCGCTAAAAGCGCTATATTCCATTCCACTAACTCCCTCGCGACTCATCCAGTTCGGATACGTACGACGAAGACCGGTGCCTTTAATTGGTTCATGTGTATCAATCATGATTTGGTGGTCAGCTGCTTTTTTTACAGCTTCTAAATAATGATTCACCATATATTGGCCATGATGGTGCTGTCCTTCGGGGTTATGAATTCCATAGTCAGCAACATACCCGCTCTTAATGGCATGAATTCCAAGCTTCTGATACAAATCATAAGCTTCGGCCATTTGTTCCTCATAATTGATGATATCTCCGGCTGTTTCATTATGCATAATATAGGAGATCCCATGTTCTTGAGCATATTGAACCACTTCTTTTAGGTCGTAGTCCGGGTATGACTCTGTAAAGCTGAATTTTTCGCCGTTTTGGATCCAGTCTCCATCCCAGCCCTTGTTCCAGCCTTCAACAAGCAAACCAATATTTTGATTTTCTGTATCGAGATACTTGTGAGCAAAGTCTATATAGCGCTTCGCATTTTCAGTGGTTGCTCCATGCTTGGGGCCAGAAGCCCAAGTTGATTTGCCGCTGATCATCTCCCACCATACCCCTACGTATTTCATAGGTTCAATATAGGAGGTATCCTGTAGAGCGTTTGGCTCATTTAAATTTAATATCATATCAGATTCAACCAGATCACCGGCATTTTCGCCAATTTGAATCGTTCTCCACGGTGTCTTTATAGGAAGCTCATCCTTCTTTACTTTCACATTACTATTTGGCCATGGAGCTAAGTGACTCTTTAAGGCAGTGTCCCCTCCCTCTGCTTTTTTCAAAGCCATACCAGCATAATCAATGAGAGCTGCCTCATGAACAGTAAGGTGTGTACCTTCTGGTGTTTTCATTGTAAAAGGTGTACTGACTTCTTTTACTTCGCTTAATGGGGTTTTATGATAGTTATATTCATAACTGTCCCAGTCATTAGGAATCCACCAGGATGTATTGTTGCTGGAAAATCGAAATTCAGTATTCTCTGCTGTAATCCTAATATTCTCTCCCAAATTTTCCTGTTCAGGGAGCACATATCGAAATCCGACTCCATCATTATAAACTTTGAATACTACATTCAATTTCCTGTGGGGGGCTTCTTTTTCTTGTAAGAATACCGTTAATTGTTTGTAGTGATTCCTAATTTTCGATTTTTCTCCCCATATAGGTTCCCAAGTATCATCAAATACTTTTGTGGAAGTCTTCACAATTTCAAATTGATCTGCTAAGGCCTTTTGATTTTTAAACTGAAATCCAAGAGACGAAGGTTCAATTAGTTCCTCGTCTTTATAAGAAAGCTGATAATGAGGAACCCCTTTATCAGATAAATGAAACTTCAAATGGACCTTCCCATTAGGGGAATCTATTGAAGTCACAGGTTTATTTTCTTTTTCACTAGAACTCTCTTCAGCACTTACAAACACAGATGATAATGTAAGAAAAGAAATTACAAGGCCTAAACCAATAATCATCTTTAGGAAAGCAATTCTCCTATTCATCATATTTTCCCTCCATCGTGTATTAACTTATTGACCGCGCTTATTAACTACGACTATCTAACTTTGGCAACCGAGCTTTTCAGTCTTTTTTTCTGAATCTACAACAGTAACATTTGACCACGCGCAATTAATGCAACCGTTTGCACAAACAAGAAAATAAAATCTTTATCCTCCTCCCTTAAAAACATAGACCTCACCTTAACATGAATTTTATTCCAATTCAAACTATTTAAAATAATTTGATATATTTTCACTACATTGAATGAATCCACTATATTTTCCATTCATTACAGGACGATAAGACTATAGCCACTGATTTGATATCGATTGTATCTTTAATCCTTACATCATATTCCACCCTATTTTTCCATTAAAAAAGTGCTTACCTATAACAGATAAGCACCTCCCATTCTATTAGCGTAATTATAAAACTAAGGCAGCTCATTCCCTGCTGCACGATAAAGTTCGTACCATTCTTCTCTCGTTAGTTCAATATCAGAAGCCTTCACAATATCTCTTAAACGCTGCTGATTCATCGTTCCAACAACCGGCTGGATTGTTGCCGGATGACGTAAAATCCAGGCAGTCGCAATAGCGGAATCCGTTACACCCTTTTTCTCGGCAAGTTCCTGAAGCTTCGCATTCACTTCTGGAAATTCTTTATTGCCCACAAACGGCCCTTCGATCATTCCGTGTTGAAACGGCGACCACGCTTGTACCGTAATATCATTCAACCGACAGTAATCTAGAACATTACTGTCTCGGACAATAGCCGGATCATGGCTCATGTTGACATTGAACCCTGCATCAATCATCGGTGTATGTACAACACTCAACTGCATTTGGTTAACAATTAAATCTTCATCTAAATACTTTTGCAGCAATTCGATTTGCATCGGATTCTGGTTGCTCACACCAAAATGGCGAACTTTACCGCTTTCTCTTAAGATAGAAAATGCTTCGGCTACCTCTTCAGGTTCCATTAAAGCATCCGGACGGTGAAGCAGCAGGCTATCAATATAGTCGGTTTTCAACCTTCGCAGGCTGCCTTCAACTGATTCCAGAATATGTTCTCTGGAAAAATCAAAGAATCCCTTTCGAATTCCGCATTTCGTCTGCAGCTTCATTTTTTCCCGCACATCGTCATTCATGCTGATCGCTTCTGAGAAAACTTCTTCTGATTTACCGCTGCCATAAATATCGGCATGGTCGAACAAATCTACGCCAACTTCCATCGCATTTTCAATAACATTAGCGGCCTCTCGCTTTCCAAGTTCATGAATACGCATGCACCCTAGTGAAATTTCTCCAACTTCTAATTCGCTGTTGCCTAATTTGATTTTTTTCAAAATTAGCCCCCCTTTTCGTTGGTGATTCTATCCTACCATAGGTTGTAACGTGTTCTCCTGTGATCCGCTTGATGATGGCAGGACTCTGCACCCTTGCTTTTCCAACTTAAAGTTTCAAATTGGTGAAGTAAAGAGTATAATAGGTTTAAACCCGACACCCTGCAAGGCCATGTTCTGAGCGATCCACACGAGAGTAGAACACCCCCGCCGTATGCTTTTACAATGCTGATAGATACACTTACATAGAAATATAACCACTAAAGGGAGAATGTTCATGGTAAGTAATTATAATTTGGATTCCTCTAACTTCGAGTCATTAAGGACCGTATCGAGGGAGATGTTTGAAGCCATTACGAAGCAACTAGATGTGAATACAGCTTATGTCACCAAAAAAGGCGAAACAGAAATGACTGTATTCAGTTCTTATAATGAAGATGAAGAGATTATCCCGGAAGGTTACTCTGTGGAATATGACGGAACCTATTGCCGGCTCATTATCGAAAACGAGAAGAATGCTTTGAACAAGCTGGACTTGACAAAGGATGAGGTGACCCGGCGATTAGAGGTTACAGACCAATTGCATGTTAAAGGATTCTTGGGTGTGACATTGAGGGATCTAAATGGTAAAGTTTTCGGAACGTTGTGTGTGATAGACAAAGCGGAAAAAGAATTCAGCGAAAAAGATGTGGAGTACCTTGAATCGATGGCAGACATCTTGTCCCACATCATAGAATTAGACCAGACAAAATATAATATGGCCTTCTTAAATGTACCGATTATCCCGATTACAAAGGGAATTTCAACCCTCACCATTCAAGGGGTTATCGATCAATACAGATCTGAAAAAATCATGCGTGTCGTGTTACGTTATAGTGCTGAACATCAAATTGATCATTTCATTATTGATGTCTCAGGTCTCGTTATCCTGGACGACTTTTTTCCCTGTGTTATCGCAGATCTCGTTAAAGCCCTTCAAGTCATGGGGATCGAAACCATCCTTACTGGAATCTCACCCGAAATTGCCAGACACGAAGACAGCAATAAGCAGCTGCTGTCTACCAACATCAAGACTGTTCCTAATCTCGAATCAGCTCTTGAATACATAGGATTCTACTTATTAGAAAAATAGATTAAAAGCCCTCATCTCATCAATTTTAGATAAGATGAGGGCTTTTGTGAATTTTCAAACAGATTCCTTTCCATTTACTGAAAACTATACTAGTATTGGAGGTAAAAATGGGGGAGTCTCTATCGAAGTAGATAAATTTCTAAAAAAGCTTGAATCTATAATGGAACACATCGACAAGAACCCACCACAACGGCTGGACACCCTTAAAGAAATTGAGGCGTTTTACCAGGAGTTACGAGATTTCTCGAATACATTGAAAGCTAAAAACAGGTGTCATTCCCTGATGTCTTCCTGCAAAAGAAACAAATAACGCCTCGAATTAATTAATGTATAACTCATGTGATCCTATCTTTCTTCTTTCCTGCCAATCATAAGCTGTCCAAAAAAATAACCCACTGAAAACAGTGGGTTAAAACTTATATATGGAGATTAGGGAGAATGATAATATTAGTCTATCCCCTTCTATCTCCGTTTATACATAAAAACTATAAAACTTTTTTAAAATTTATTTAGGTTCATGGATTTCATAAGCTACTTTTCTGGTAAGTAAATGTATCAAGCTTTATTAACATTGGAAGAAATAAGAGACATCTATAAGGCATTACAAGCAGCAAATATTACAGATACTACAGTAAGACAACGTCATATAAAAAAACTACAACAACCAACACATAATAATCGTCAGATTTGTGTCGTCTGCGAAAAGGAAGTTTCTAAAAAAGTCAGCGATTTTTGTTTGGAAAACAAGCAATTCAAGGGGAAAGTTTACTGTCTCACCCATCAAAAGAAGTCTGTTAACGAATAGAAACAAAAAGCAAAAAGAAGTACAGCGTTATGTGGAGCCATAACGTTGTACTTCTTTTTACTTATCTATCCTCTCTCCGGGTAAAACAACACCTTCACATATGAGCCTCTTCTATTAACCAAATGCTCAAACGTTTCAGGGCCTTCCTTCAAATCCAACTGATGCGAAATCATCGGCTTAACATTAATTTGACCTGTACTCATATAATGAACTGAAGATCTCCATTCTCTACCTGGAAATGGAGCAGAAATCGCATTCCATGAGCCGAGTACCCTTAGTTCATTACGTACTATTCTTTCAAAATAGAATCGTTCAATATGGATATCCGCATAAGGGATCCCCATGAAGACAACTTCCCCGCCCTTTTTTGGGAGGGCAAATACTTGAGCGGAGGTAATCGGGGAGCCTGCCGATTCTACGGCCAAGTCAACACCCTGCCCGTTCGTATAGTCAAGAATCTGCTCATGGGCCGGTTTTTCCAGTGAATTAATTAAGACGTCCGCTCCTACTTGTTTAGCTACTTCAAGCTTTGTTTCATCAATATCAACTGCATACACTTTTTTCGCCCCAAAAATCTTTGCCCATTGTATGGAAAGCAAACCAATACTTCCGCAGCCCATAATGGCAACTTCTGCCCCTGGCTGGATAGTTGTGCGATAGAAGCCGTGAGCTACAACAGAAGATGGCTCAATCAACGCTGCTGTATCGTAGTCTACATGATCTGGAAGCGGTACGATATGTGCTGCTGGCAGCTTTACATATTCTGCATATGCACCGGGATGACGCGCACCGATAACGGTTAATTTTTCACAGCGGGATAACTCGCCTTTTTGGCAGCTCAAACATTTACCACAATAGTAAGTAGGACATCCAGCCACGCGGTCACCGACCTTAATATCTTCAACACCAGCCCCAACTGCTGCAATTTCCCCAGCAAACTCATGACCAAATGTCATTCCTTCTACATAAGGGCCTAACTTTTTATATCTAGATAGATCGGAACCACAGATCCCCACAGCTTTCACTCTGACAATCACATCATCTGCTTGCTCAATGACTGGTTCTGGCGATTCTTCAAAGCGAATATCACGTTCATCATAAAGATTCAGGGACTTCATCATTCTTCCCCCTTTCTATCAATCCTTTACTAGTTTGCCGATGATTGTTGAGTCCCTTTTCCTCTGAAAATGATGCTATATAAGGCGCAACCTACAACGAGCGAGTTAAAAATGATCTGGTATTCGAAATAAACATCACCTATTACTCTCATTGGGCCTAACATAAAGTCTAAAAGAGCATCTACCATTTTATCCCCTCATTTCAATTAATCTTGTTACTCAACAGGAGTTAACAATACTTTAATCGCCTCTCCATTTTTAATAGCTTGATAAGCTTCTTCCCACTGGGTAATATCAAATTCATGTGTCACCATCGCTTTGGCATTCACACTTCCGTTATTCATTAATTCAAGGGAAGGCTCCCAATCAGCCGGCTTTTGACTTCTGCTCCCTACTACTCGGATTTCCTTTTGAATGATTTTTTCAAGGTCAAATGGAACTTCTGATTGAGGAAAAATACCAACTTGGCCATATTGACCTTTTTTACGCAGCAAATCCAGCCCTTGTTTAGCTGCAGGAGAGGCACCCGAGCATTCAAATACAACATCTGCTCCGTACCCATCAGTCAACCTGTTAACCAGTTCTTTAATATCTTGTTCCTGCGTATTTACTGCGTAATCAATTCCTAATTCTCTGGCCTTTTCCAGGCGAACGCGATCGCTTGTTAATCCTGCGATTAAAACTTGAGCACCGTGGCTCTTTGCAACTTGTGCTGTGAACAATCCGATGGGGCCTGGGCCCATGACAACGACTACGTCTCCATCATTAATCACCGTTTTTGCCACAGCATGATACGTACAAGCTAAAGGCTCAGTCATGGATGCCGATTGGTAATCAACCTTTTCAGGGAGGTGATGAACACTGTCTTTGCGGGCAATTAAGTACTTGGCAAAGCCGCCATCTTGCTGAGTACCAAGCCCTTTACGATAATTACATAAGTTAAAGTCACCAGATTGACAGTAC
The DNA here is from genome assembly GCF_900166655.1 of Halobacillus hunanensis. Classification (GTDB taxonomy): domain Bacteria; phylum Bacillota; class Bacilli; order Bacillales; family Halobacillaceae; genus Halobacillus_A; species Halobacillus_A hunanensis. The sequence goes on from NZ_FVZB01000006.1 coordinate 579,216, forward strand.
TCACATTCTCCGCAAATATAGAAGGTCGTTTCTGATGTCACCCGGTCACCAACCTTAAATTCGTTAACCCCTTCTCCGACTTCCACAACTTTACCGGAAAACTCATGCCCTAACGTAACAGGCACTTTCACCTTGTAATGTCCTTCATAGGTATGAATATCAGATCCGCAGATCCCTGCATAAACCACTTCAATTTTCACTTGGTCACGACCGACTTGCGGCTCCTCTTTATCTTGAATTTCCAGCCCACCATATCCGAGTTCCTTTTTGACTAGTGCTTTCATTTGAACTCCTCCAATACGATCTATTCCTGCTTATATCAACGGCTTAATTAAATAGACTAAATAACTTATAGATAATCCAGTTCACTAAGTTACCACCTTGGTCAATACTCGAGATTTTGGTTGACCCTTCCGGCATATTGAAATCTGTATTGATCGCCATTTCTGTAAAAATAGGTGCAACATCTGTTGCCATATAAAGAGACAACGCAATCATAACTGTACCTACAATGACTGAATGAACAATATTTCCTCTTGCACCACCAACGATAAAAGCAACAATAAATGGAATAGTGGCCAGGTCACCGAATGGCAGCAAAGCATTGCCTGGCAGAATAACGGCTAATACCACTGTAATAGGCACGAGGATAAGGGCTGTAGAGATGACGGCAGGGTGACCAAGTAACACGGCTGCATCAAGTCCAATATAAATTTCTCTTTCACCGAAACGTTTTGATAACCATTCGCGAGCAGATTCGGATACAGGCATTAACCCTTCCATCAGAATCTTAACCATTCGCGGCATCAATACCATAACTGCCGCCATTGCCATACCGATTTCAATGACTTCGCCAGCACTGTATCCTGCCAATAAACCGATGGCTGCACCAAGAAAGAGTCCAATGAAAATCGATTCCCCAAAAATACCAAACCGTTTTTGTATCGTATCAGGATCTGCATCCCATTTTTTTATAATGGGAGTTTTTTGCAGCAGTCGAACTAGGAAAATTCCCGGAGCGTAGGAAATGGTACTGCCTGTAGCAATGGAAACTCCAGGTAATTCATAAAAATCACTTACCATAGGTGCTGTCCAATCGGCTACTTTCAAACAGACAATCTGGAATAATACTGCTGCAATTAGTCCTTGAATTATACTTCCGGAAATTGCGTAAACCAGCGCTGCCATGAATGTATAGTGCCAATAGTTCCAAATGTCCACATTCATCGTTTTCGTTGTCTTCGTAACAAGCATGACAACGTTGACAACTAAACCTAATGGAATAATAAAGGCCGCTACAACAGATGCCCAAGCAATCGATGACGTTGCCGGCCAACCTACATCAATCACATTTAACTCCACTCCTAATCGATCAACCATCCCTTGGGCTGCAGGACCAAGATTATTAACAAGCAAATCTACAACTAAGAAAATACCAACGAAAGCCACCCCGATTGTTAAACCGGAACGAAAGGCTTTACCGGGTTTCTGACCAAACAGTAACCCTAACAAGAAAATGGCTACCGGCAAAATAACGGTTGCACCTAAGTCTAAAAAGCCTTGTATTACATCAACAAAACTTTGCATGTTCGTTTCCTCCCCACTTGTTTAAAGAGAACCTCTTTCGTCAATTAAAGTCTTCCAGTTTTGTTGTAGCCGCCTATTTTTTCAGTTCTTCTAAAATCTGTTTTTTTGTATTCTCGGTTCCGATTCCTGTGAGGAAAGATTGGGCGTTAATCACTGGAAACGGATAGTCCTTTTTCGTCATCGCAGTCGTGACTAGTAAATCTGCTGTATCTACATAGCCTCCAACCTCTGCAATCTTGATTTGAACTAGATCAACTTTAAGGTTATTTTCTTTTACCATTTCTTCAATAGCTCCATTAACCACCGTTGATGTTGCGATCCCTGCTCCACATGCTACCAATACTTGTTTCTTTTCCATGTTTACTCATCTCCTTTAATTGCAATAAAGTCTAATTTTTCTTCTAATAAATGTTTTATCTTTGTTTTATCTCTTTCGCTTACTAAATATTTCAAGGTGTCTTCATTCTGAAAGATTTGCATCAGTGTCTGCAGGAGTGATAACTGCGAATGGGCTTCATCCATGGCCAGCATAAACACTAGTTTTACAGGTATCGTTTCGCTATCATCCCCCATTACACCGAAATCAACAGGATGTTTTAGAACGCCTATACTAATTGTTTTTCTGTGCACATGTTCCACGTCAGTGTGTGGAATCGCAACGGATACCCCTGCTGTGGGCAACCCTGTTGGAAATTCACCTTCTCTTTCGATAACAGCTTGTATAAAGCTTTCTTTCACAAGATTTCTGTCTACTAAATTGCGGGCCATTGTAGTTAAAACATCTTCTTTCAATGTGCCTTCTAGATCTAGTAGGATGACGGATTCATTAAAAAAGATTTCATTCATTTTCTAACCCCACGATCTTCATTTGTAATGACTGTTGGTTCAATCCATGGAATAAGATTCAATTATTCTATAAATCTCTTCGACTGTATCAGAGCTTATTATGCGATTTCGATCTTCTTCCGAACCGGCGAGTTTCATCAGCTGCATCAGAGCATGGATATGCTGTTGTTTATCAACTGCAGCAATAACAATTATGAGATTAATCCGATAATCCCCTGTAAAATCCACACCCTCTTTAAGCCTGAGAAGGCTCATTCCAACATCATTTACGCCCTCCTCTGGAGCTGCGTGTGGGATCGCGATATTTGGTCCGATTACAATATAAGGATCCTCTTCTGTCCGACGACTCATCGCTTCCACATATTCCGGTTCGATCTTTTCTTTATCTACTAATGGCTGGGCACATACTCGAAGTGCCTCCTCCCATGAATCAACAGCATTCCTTACTGTAATCCTACTTTGAGGAATTAAGTCTTTGATACTCTTCTCTCTATTTTTAACAGACTGTGTAACCGAGGAATCCTCATCTCGATCAATGTAGTTTTGCAAATCATCAGCGAGGTTCTTTTCATTTTCGATCACTGCATGGTTGCTAATAATATCTATTAATTGGTTTACGTTCATATCTTTTGGGATGTATCCGTGCAGTTCCAGCATGACCTGTTTCCGGAGACGATATTTCTCCTCATCTGTTAGAAAAGCATTGGAAATAAACAGTTTTTTATCTGTCTCCAGTGACGTCGGTGAAAAGACAATGTCGTAATCCAAGTTGTAATCGATAAATTCTCGTACAGATAAGGAATCAAGAAAAATAAACCCTGGGAATAACTCCCTTAATTCGTTAAACATTAATCTTGATACCGAAACACCTTGGGGACAGACAACCACCGCTTTTATTTTTTCCTCAATACTATCTCCCTGCCTGGTCATCCATCCGCCAATAAGCATCGTGATATAAATCGTTTCACTTTCAGGAATATCCACTCCGATTAAGTCCTTAAGCGGCCCCGCTGATCGTTTGACGAGATGGTGTAACTCCTTGAATTCTTGATTAAGGGAATCTTGAACAGCCATGGTTTCAGTAAGCTGGTACTTAATTCGATAATAAGCAGGCTTGATATGCTGAAACAACTTATTCATCAGCTGCTGCCGGTCTTGCAAATAGATACAGGCGCTTTTCTCAAATAAGCGCAGCATGTCATCGATGGCTGGGACTAATTTTGGAATAGCATCGTCATTCGTTAAATAGTCCGACCAATAAACATTGGTCGTCAACAGATGGAGAGTAATGAACAAGCGTTCTTCGACTGGAATTTGCTCCGTATCATGAAAAACCTCCTCGGTTGCCAGGTATTCCTTCGTATCAGATAACTCCTCATACTGGATAGAAAATGAATCAATCTCATTACCTTGCTGGATTCTTCTTAGAATTAAGATAAGAATGTATGGCATTGTGGCTAATTTTTCATCGGTGAACTTCAAACTTAACTTGTTCTCAACGTTCTCAATTCGTTGATTGAACTCATTTATTTCTTCCGTATCAATATTGGCTAATTGCCTTATCTTCTTGTGACCCCCATGGACCTGCAGGAGTTGATACGTAATTGTAATAAGCAACCTACGTATTTGAAACTCTTTTCCTTCGAGCAAATAACCTGACGTTCTAGAATAGCGAATCATCAATCCATACTCTTCTAAATCTTTCTGTACTTGCTTCAAATCACTAAGAACCGTATTTTTACTAACATTCAGTTCAATCGAAAAATGGTTAAGAGAAAGTTCCTCTTCACTGCTGAGGAGCATCATGATAATAAGATCTGCACGTTGACTCTCTGAGAGAGCAGTTGTCTCTAGGGGAGTACTTTCTTCCTCACAGTATAGTTTCGTAAAAACGGACTGATCGATGATAAAGTGACCTTTTCTCGTTCTCTCGATTACTGGAAGGTTCTTGGCCATAAGCCACTCATTGATTTTGTTAAAGCTGTACCCAAGCTGGCGTCGAGTTAAGTTATATTTCTTCTCCATGGCCAGGCTAGTAATGCTTGGGTTGCTGACCAATTCATCCATAATCCGCTTACTTCTATCATCAAGTGACAACCTTAGCCCCCCTTTCCAAATTTATTGTAGCATTCAGAAAACTACGAATGTATACGCTTTCATCTAAAGTACATGTACATTTAATGTACAATATCGTGATTTACATGGAAAAACACAGAAATTGAACAGTAAGAATCTTCTTTTAATAAAAACGCAAAGCCTGTGTAAATAGGAATCTACTATTACACAGGCTTTGCGTTGTACAAGAAAGCACATATAGTTTTGAATAACCACTTTTGTTGATTTTACCATGATTAATTATCTACACCATTGAACCATGAAGACGCTCCGGTTTCGCCCCAAGAATCAACAGAAATATTCGTGAGTCCCCTATTTTTCGGTGCTTTTTCATCAAGTCTTTGACAACATGAATATCTGAGAATTCCTTCAGAGATTGTACTTCACAATGGTAAAGCCGAAGGACCGATTCTCTCACAAACTGCGGCTTATATTCTGGAAGCTCCTCATCCATTAATAACGAGCTCATATATCCATAATTCAATTGCAATTGTCTAGTTAAACTGACAACATGAAGCACTTGTTCATAGAGTTCGCCATGTTGCTGCTTTATTGCCTCTAAGTCATCTTTCGCCTTACAGATATCATTTAGACCGGCTACAGCTAGTGCCATTATGCTTCCACTCCCTTTTCCCACGGTTTCTCTAACCCAATGATCTCGGTTAATTCTTGACTGTGTTTCCTGCGGATCCTTCGTGTTTCTGCGCGCTCTTTTCCAGATTCATAAAGAAATTTCTCTTCATTTGTTTCAGGTACTATATCTGGAACTTTAACCGGGTTTTTGTTGTCATCCAGCGCTACAAACGTAAGAAAAGCAGTCGCTGCCATTCGGCGTTCCCCTGAAATCATATCTTCGGCAATTACTTTGCAAAAGATTTCCATCGACTTGCTTCCTGTGTAGGATACGAATGACTCTACACAAACGGAATCAGTTTGATGAATGGGGTGAAGGAAGTCAATGGAATCAGTTGAAGCTGTCACACATTCCTTAACCCTGGCATGACGGCGAGCAGACAGAGTAGCATTATTATCAAGTTTTTTCATCAACACGCCGCCAAAGAGTGTATTATAATTATTCAAATCATTGATCATCACTTGATCAGTATTCACAATTAGACTTTCTTTCGGATTCCTTGTTTGGATCATATGGCATTCCCTTTCCTGCCTGTTATGGTGTTCAATGCATTGACAACACCTAGTGTAGGCCTGTGAGGAAGATAAGTGAAATGGTTATTCATCATATAAACAATAGATGGTATCTATGGAAGCGCATCCACCTATGCCATATAGGAATACAATTCGCATAATTATATAATAAAATTTTATAAAAAAATGAGCCTGAAGAACTTCAGACTCACCTTTTAACACCTGCAACTAATCAGGAAAACTCCCAAACGTTAAACGCTCTTGTGTAAACTTCAGCCACTCTTTCGTGGCATAAGATTGATAATGATTTTTCTTCCAAATTAAAGCAAGATCCCACTCTATCATCGGCTTCACTACCTTAATTCTATGTACATCTTCCTTAAGAAGCATCGATACGCTATGCGGCAAGATCGATATTCCTAGATCAGCCGCAATCATTTTTCCAATAAAGTCCCACTGGGTACTCTCGGAAACGACATGCGGTAAGAATCCCGCTTCTTTACAAGCTTCTTTAATTCGGTCATTTAGAGCAAAGTCCTTGTTAAAAAGAATCAATGGTTCATCTTTTAATTCCTCAAGTTTCACTTGTTTCCTTGCTGCAAGACGATGGGACGGAGGAACAATCACTTTCAACCCCTCTTTCATAAAAGAAAAATAGCGGAAGTTCTCTTCCTCGGTTGGCAGCACCGTAATCCCTACATCTAGCTGATCATTTGTTATATCCTCTTCAATTTTCTTCGTCCCATTTTCCAATAACTGAAACGTAATGTTCGGATAAAGCTGATGAAATTCTCCAAGTATGCGAATAAAATGATCAGCATCCATAATCGGAGGCAAACCAATTCGAATATGCCCCTTTTGCAGGCCTAATAAATCATCTAACTCGGTCTGCAAGTTATTAAAAGCACGATCAATCGTTTGAGCCTGATCGAGTATCACTCGTCCAGCATCTGTTAGGACAAGTTTTTTCCTGGACCGATCAAACAGCTCAACCCCAAGCTCTTCCTCTAAATTTTTTATCATTTTACTGATTGTAGGCTGCGTTAAGAACAAATGATCAGCGGCTCGGGTAAAGCTGCTAAAACGTGAAACTTCTATAAAATACTTCAGGTGTCGAATATCCATACGTTCTTTCACCTATCCTGTTCGCTAAAATTACTTCGTCTTACCACTTTCTTTATATTTCCCTCCGCGTTATAGTTCTATAAATAAGAAAAAACGCAATTCAGTCTCTCAGAATTGCGCCCATTGGCTTAACAACTTTTTATGAAGGGAGGTTTAGCTGCCACGACACGCCAAAACGGTCATTTACCCAGCCAAACTTCTTACTAAAACCATAATCATCAATAGGCATTAGTGCTTCTCCATCTTCTAAGAGTTTCTTATAAAGACTCTCAATCTCTTCGTCAGAATCACAGGTTAGAAAGATTGAGAAAGAAGGAGTGAACGTGAACTGATGTGTCACATTACTGTCAATGCACATGAATTCTTGCCCCTTTAAAGAAAATGTCGCCTGCATGACTGTTCCTTCATCCCCCGATTCATTTGCTCCATATCTAGTGATGCTTGTAATGTCCGAATCCTCAATAAGGGATATGTAATAATTCATTGCTTCTTCTGCCTTACCATCTTGAAACATTAAGAATGGTGTAACTTTTTCCATTATCGCTCAATCCTTTCTCATGTTTTCTCAAGTTTATCATATGTGACTGCTGAATTTTTTTAAAAAAGAATATTTGGACTGTCCTAATTTCCTCCTTCGCTCACTCGACTTTTTCCTCAAGGAAAATTTCTCCTTCGATGATATCCTATACAACTGGGAGGGATTCATATGAAGATCTTAATGATAAATTTCCCGGCCGAAGGGCATGTTAATCCAACGCTGGGAATGGTGGAAGGATTTACAAATCATGGGGACGAAGTGCATTATATCACGACTGAACAATTCAAAGAGCGATTGGAAGGTGTAGGTGCAGCTGTCCACCTTCAAACTGACTGGCTGCAAATATACCCACCGGAGATAAATAGTGCGAAGGGATTAAATAATTTCTTAAAGGTCCATATTCAAACTTCATTAGATACACTACAAATCACGGAAAAGCTAGCCAGAGATCACCATTTTGATTTCGTCTTCTTCGATCGATTCGGGGCTGGCGAATTGGTAAAAGATTACTTGGAAATTCCCGGTGTCTCCTCCTCTGCTTCATTTTTAATGCCGGAGACGGTAATGAAGCAATTGCCTTTACATCCTGATTCTGAGGTTCCTTTTCAGCTCGATGAGGAAACCACGAGCATGCTGCAGGCGTTGAAGGATAGGTACGGCGTCCAGCCGAACAGCCTTCTTCAGTTCATGACGAATACAGGGGACCTGCAAATCGTCTATACGAGTCAGTATTTCCAACCGAATAGTGAACAATTCGGGGAAGAGAATTTGTTCATCGGACCGAGCTTTCCTGAACGAAAAGGGAGTCAGGGTTTTCCAATCGAGGAGCTAAAAGACGAAAAGCTGCTCTATATCTCGATGGGCACGGTTCTGGATAACCAGGAAGAGTTTATCAATATGTGCATAGAAGCTTTTATGAATTTTAACGGAATCGTTGTCATCTCTATAGGAAAAGCTGATTCAGCAAAACTTAAAGCTGCACCAGCTCACATATGGCTTAGACGTTATGTGCCCCAGCTCGAGGTATTGGAGAAAGCAGATGTTTTCATCACTCATGGAGGAATGAACAGTGTGAATGAAGCCATCCACTACCATGTTCCGATGGTAGTTATTCCTCATGATAAAGATCAGCCGTTGGTCGCTTCACGACTGACGGAATTAGGGGCGGGCTACTGCTTATCCAAAGACTCTCTTACCGCTGCTAAGCTTCTTTTTGCCGTGGAAGAAGTCTTAGAAAAAGAAAAGTATATGGAGGGCATCCATAAGATTGATGAAAGTTTCAAAGCAAGCGGCGGCGTTCCAAAAGCTATAAAAATAGTAAAAAACTATCTATCGTCGGGCTTTGAGAACGAATACGAAACACACTAAGATAGTTTTGTGTTTGACACTTGATTGGTTACTCAACACGAAGAACGGCCATATATTTTTTACATAGGAGGACCTCAGAACTACCGATGAAACATTCATCGATGTATTTTTGAGGTCTTTTGTTTAGTAAAGTTTTCTAACACATTTTACTTATAAAGCGATTGCCCCCTATTTTTCCTAAGATTAAGGAGAAAAACGGAAATGAATCAAGAGCTAAATAATTCTTTTCTCTCACAACACCCCAATAATCATGAATCTTTCGACCCGCTTTATATAGACACTCCTCTCATACCCATTACTTTCTTCTCTTTATCCAGTGAATCCTTTTACTTATTTTGTAATTTTTTGAGATATAAGCAAGGAATTTGAAGAAAAATTGCGAATAGTGTTACTTGGAAGGAATTACAGATTATTTCATTCTCTTTGTTCACAAAAAAGGAGGTATCACGATTAAAAATAAGCAGGCAGAAACTTTTATACATAAGCACTGGCCTTCTATTCTGTGGGCGCAAATAGGCATGATCCTTTTGATTACACTGGTCTGTCTGATGAATGTAACCACTCCAACAAATGCTTATTTCAATGATAAGGAAAAGGCATCAGGTACAATTACAGCCGCTGTATGGGAAGTTGAAGAGGAGAAAGCGGTACCAGTTGAGGAAGCTCAGAAAGAAACAACTGATTTAGATAACAAGCAAAAACCCACTGATAAAGATAAAAAACAGAATTCCACTGACAAAGAAGACGAGTCAAAGAATCATGAACAAACAGAGTCAAAAGAGGATACCACGGCAGCCCCGGAGGAGCAGAAATCCCAAGCGGAAAAAGAAACAACAAAAGACGATGACACAGAAGAATCTACTGATCATGAACCAGTCAGTGATCGTCAGTCTGAAAATAAGAACCAGGATGAAACGGACGAGGAAAAATTAAACGAGATAAACGATGAAGATAAAAAACAAATGCGCAAAAGCGAGGCGAAAAAATGACATTCCGGGCACTTAAAAAATGGCTAAGCGGCGCAGTAACCACGCTTTTATTTATCCTATTAATTACTATGACGTTTCTTGTGATCTCTTCAAAGGTTTCTGGCAGTGAACCTGGCCTGTTTGGTTATCAATTAAAGACAGTTTTATCAGGTTCGATGGAGCCGACTTTTCAAACTGGATCGATCATTGCCGTTAAACCCGTTAAAAATCCATCTCAATTACAAAAAGGTGACGTGATTACTTTTAAAATTGACAAAGCCACAACCGTCACTCACCGAATCTACGATGTTAAGGGTACAGATAGCCAGCCCGTATTTATTACAAAGGGGGACAACAACGATCATCAGGATTCAAAACCTGTTCTTCCTGAAAATGTTGAAGCTGTTTATACCGGATTTACCATTCCCTTTGCAGGCTATTTGATTCACTTTGCTCAATCGAAAGCTGGCAGCGCACTTCTAGTAGTCCTGCCGGGAATTCTACTCATTGTCTATTCGGTCATCATGATTTGGAAAGCTTTTAAAGAAATCGATGAGCCAAAGAATAAAGAAAACACATCTACAACTGACGCTTGAAATCCTCATAATGAGGTTCAAAATATTAAAACATTACCTATTCCAAGAATAGGTAGAAAAGGGGTATGTGAAAGTAATGGGTATTAAAAAGAAGCTAGGTTTGGGTCTTGCATCCGCAGCACTTGGGTTATCATTAGTAGGAGGCGGAACGTATGCGTACTTCAGTGATCAAGAAGTAACCAACAATACATTCGCAGCTGGAACTCTGGATCTTTCAACAAGTGAAGCAAATATTATTGATTTGGATAGCATGAAGCCGGGCGACACGGTGATTCGAGAGTTCAGCTTAAGCAACATAGGTAACCTTGATATGAGCGAGATTCTCTTGAATACCAAATATAGTGTTACAGACGTTAAAGGAGATAATACAGGTGATTTTGGCGAACAGATTGAATTGAGTTTCCTTATTAATGACACGAAAGATTATACCGTTGTCTATGAAACCACATTAGCCGAGCTTTCCCGGGAATCTCTTAACCTGGTAAAAGCCAATGTAATTGATCCAGAAGTTGATGGACATGGAGCTGGATTAGAAGCTGGTGACTCAAACTTATTTGCTGTAAAATTTGAATTCGTTGACAGTGGAGAACCACAAAATCAATACCAGGGAGATTCTATCAACCTTAAATGGATATTTAATGCCAAGCAGCAAACCGACGAATAAATTTCCTGAAATGATTTAGGTTCCTTATAAGCTAACTCAATAGAGTAACGAGTCAGCAAACATCATGATCGTTTTTACATACTTTTGGTAAATTATCAACATAAAAAAGGGCAATCTGATTTTTTCAGAATTGCCCTTTTTTAACTTACTGTGTAACAACCCTCCAATATCTAGCAACAGATTTAATTTATTATAAGACTGATGATAGCGAGAATAGAAAGTAATGTACCCAATAACCACTCGTGAAAATAAGCTTTTGACTGCTTGTCTCCCTTCCATTCTTCAATTCCCCTTAACAAAAAGATGCCGCCAAATAATAAGATCATTGGATTAGGGCTTACACTCTGAAAATTAGCCTGCAAAAAGATAGATAAAATAATAAGCAGGTAGATTATAGATTCTATTGCTATGTATATTTTTTTCCTGCCCTCATCTAATAATCCCTTATGTTTAATCTTGAATCGCTTAGCACATTTTGGTAATTATCACTATGTAAAAAAGCTCTTTCTTTTATCCTGTTCCCCCCCCTTATTTTAAAAATTATCCCAATTATTGGAGGAGTATAATGAACTTTTTCAATATCATTGTTTGACAGCGCTGAGTATAATCATTTGGAAATAAATTTAATGAACTAGGGCAAAGTAAGTGGTATAGATAATTTTCGGAGATTCTTCTAAATATCACGTTAAGGAGAGAGAGATGGAATCTATTTGGATAGAGTACGCATGGACATTATTAATATTAATCGGTCTGGAAGGAATTTTATCTGCTGATAATGCACTCGTTATTGCGGTAATCGCCAAGCATTTACCTGATGAGCAAAAGAAGCGGGCCATCAATTATGGTATTTTAGGGGCGTTTGTTTTTCGCTTTGCTTCGATTTTTCTCATCTCATTTCTGGCAAATGTTTGGCAGGTTCAGGCAATCGGTGCGGTGTATCTAATTTACATTGGGGCCAAGCATGTATATAAGGAGTACTTACGTTCGAATGATGAGCAAAAAGAAGATCGCACTGACAAGAAAAAAGCCGGTTTTTGGCCGACAGTAGCACAAATTGGCCTGGCTGATATTGCCTTTGCGATTGACTCGGTCCTTGCGGCTGTTGCTCTTGCTGTCACATTGCCGGAAACAAACCTGCCTCAATTTGGCGGCTTAGATGGCGGACAATTTGCGATTATCGTTGCCGGTACTGTAGCAGGATTAGTTTTAATAAAATTCGCAGCCGACTGGTTTGTGAAACTTCTCGACAAACGTCCTGGTTTAGAAACCGTAGCTTTCCTTATCGTTGCATGGGTCGGCGTCAAATTGGCAGTGATTACACTTTCCCATGAAAACGTTGGGATATTACCTCATTCATTCCCCCATAGTACGGTCTGGACCATTATTTTCTGGGGTGTACTCATTGGTATCGCTGTAATTGGATGGTTTTTTTCAGGAAAAGGCTCCTCGGAGAAAGAGGCTTAAAGACGGGGACATTTTATGGTTTCAGTCAATGACGTTCCGAACAAACCACAATTTTAGACACAAACACACTTATCCCACTTGATAAAGTATCAAGTGGGATAAGATTTTCTTTATTCATCAAAAGCATTTAAGGCGTTCACACCGTGAGCAAGCGCCGAACCTGCTTTTAGGGCAGTCGCAACCATGATCGCTTCGGCAATTTCCTCTTTACCTGCCCCCTGCTTTTTCGCTCCATTTGTATGGATTCCTATACAGTAAGGACATCCTGTCGTATGAGCAACCGCGAGAGCAATCAATTCCTTCTCCATTGCTCCGATTAAACCAGGCTTCATCGCTTGCTTATCAAAATCAACAAATGCTTTAAAAGCATCACCGTTCAATTCAGAGAATTCTTTCAGCCTTTTAAAGTATTCTTTACGGTAAAGTTCCTCTTGTCCATTTCCGTCATAGGCATTTAGTGCGTTTACCCCGTGGGCCATCGCAGAGCCGGCCTTCAAGGTTGTGGCTATCATAATCGCTTCAGCAACTTCCTCTTTGGAAGCCTCTTGTTTTTTCACATTTTTCACATGAAGGTCAATGCAGTACGGACAGCCGGTCGTGTGGGCAACAGCCACAGCGATTAACTCTTTTACCTTTGCCGAGAGCTTTCCCGCAGCTAAAGCCTTTTTGTCAAAATCCCCAAAGGCGCGAAAGGCATCAGGTGCAAGTTGTTCGAACTCTCCAAGTCGTTTGAAATTTGATTGTTGATACAAGACATCTTGACTCATGATTTCCCCTCCAATAATTTTCTGAAAAGATTTACTTCTCGTTCAAGAATACTACCAACCATTTCAAGTGACAAATTAAAGACCTTAAGTTGAGGCTGTCTTCTGATGTCAGCCAAATTTATGATGCATGAAGCAGTAAGCCATAAAAACTTTATCATTTCCTTTGCACTCTTTCTTCTTTGCTGATTTTTCCTGTGAAATTGTGAACGTTTTTTAAAGATGTATTAATAATACTTCTTTTTGAATGAAATATGATTTAGCCTTTTAAGTGAGGGTAATAATAAAAAGGTCATCCTACTTACATGGAAGGAGATTTTTTATGCTAGACACAAAAACAATCGAAGTTGTCAAATCGACCGCTCCCGTATTGCAGGAGCACAGTCAGGAGATTGGAGAACGATTTTATGAGTTGTTATTCTCGCGTGTTCCTGACTTGTACAACATGTTTAACCAAACAAACCAAAAACGCGGCATCCAGCAAGGTGCGCTGGCGTACGGCGTGTATTTAGCTGGAGCTAACATTGACAATCTTGAAGAAATTCAATCTATGGTGGAGAGAGTGACCGAAAAGCACCGGGCGTTAGGGGTTCACCCTGATCAGTACCCGATTGTCGGAGAAACGTTACTTCAAGCTGTGAAGGATGTGCTTGGAGATGCGGCGACAGACGAGGTCATAAGGGCTTGGGAAGAAGCCTATCAAGCCATTGCCGACATTTTCATTGATATAGAAGACAAGCTTTATCAAGAAACGGAAGAACAGCCAGGTGGATGGATCGGAAATCGGTCTTTTTATGTAGATAAAAAAGTGAAAGAAAGCGAAGTCATTACATCATTTTACTTAAAACCTGAAGATGGGACCACGATTCCCCCTTATCAGGCCGGGCAGTACCTTACTTTACAAGCCGATATCGAAGGTGAAAAATATTCCCATATGAGACACTATAGCTTGTCAGACGCTCCTAATGAGGAATATTACCGCATCAGTGTCAAACGCGAGGATCCTGAAAACGGTGCACCTGCCGGGATTGTTTCCAACTATCTTCATAACCAGGTTTCCGAAGGTGACTCATTAAAGATCGCCGCACCTGCAGGCGATTTTACGATTTCATCCGAGAAGAAGCCCATTGTCTTATTGAGCGGAGGTGTCGGAATAACACCAATGATGAGTATGTTTAATACGTTGGTAGAAACAGATCCAGACCGTGAAATCACGTTTATTCATGCAAATGCCAATAGTGAGGTACATGCGATGAAGGATCACGTCGAAGCACTAGCGGCGGAATATCCGAATGTCACCTCATTCGTCTGCTACTCCGAACCAACGGAGCACGACCGCGCTGAAAATCGTTTTGATAAAGAGGGACTCATTGATTTGGACTGGCTACAAACCGTGCTTTCCGATAACGAGAAAGACTTTTACTTTTGCGGCCCTCTTCCCTTTTTAAAAGCGATAAATAAGGCGCTTAAAGATTGGGGAGTTCCAGAAGAATACCGTACTTTTGAATTATTCAGCCCAATGAGCACGCTTGAAGAAAAATAAATGTTTTACCAAACATAAATGGCCATTAGGAGAGGAGAATATTCAAATGGAAACAAAAGAAGACCCTAGGGCACTACGCTTAGAAAAAATGCTGCAGGATGCGCTCAAACCGATCACAACAAAATTGGAGCACCTCGAACAAGAAGTTGAATCGATGCGCAGAGAACAAAAAGAACTTAAAAAGATGTTAGAAGAAAAATAATTGTCGGACGTTGTGAGCGTCAAACCCGAACCGGGAGATTACCCTCCTGGTTCGAGTTTTTGGCGTTAGGATAGAATCTTCCTGTGTTATGGCCGGTCCTCAGGCGTTTGGGTAGAATCTTACTGCGTTAGGGCCGAATCACTGAGCTTTAGGGTCGAATCTTACCGATTTACGGCCGAACCATCCGACTTTAGGGTAGAATCTCAGTGCGTTAAGTCGGAATCCTCATGCCGTTAGGGTCGAATCTTGTTGCCTCTCAGAATCACTACCATTACCCACCCCCGACAAAAACTTCAGCATATTCCACAAAAAAGATTGTAACGGATCAAAATTAATGATAATATACTATTCAACTAAACAGTATGACACATTACGATGAACATCCAGATATTAGTATGACATAATACTTTAACCAGGCAAATTGCCTTGATTAAGTATCCTTCGTTTACTTTAAATAGGTACATACAAGGTGCTTAAACTAGCAGACTAGCAAACCACAATTAACTACCAAGAACGGCTTAACAAATGGAATAATACAAAACTCTAAAAGAATGGGAAGGTCGGATGTGAATAATAAAGAAATTGTCTATGTCGTTTCGGATTCCGTTGGAGAAACGGCCGAGTTGATGGTAAAGGCCGTTTCAAGCCAATTTAATAAGAGAGATGTTCAGATCCATCACATTTCCTATGTGGAGGATATTCAGGATCTAAACAATGTCATTGCTGTCGCAAAATATAGCCATGCCATCATTGCCTACACGATCGTCATCCCTGATTTAAAGCAATATCTTGATCAGAGAACACGTGAGGAAGGGATTATTGCTGTGGACTTAATGAATCCACTCATGCAGGCATTTATGCAAAAGTTTGAGGCGACTCCCGAGCGGCAGCCTGGGTTAATGAGAAAGTTGGATGATAACTATTTTCGTAGAGTAGAAGCCATTGAGTTTGCGGTCAAGTACGATGACGGCCAAGATATACGAGGGATTAAGCGGGCGGACATCGTCTTAATTGGAGTATCAAGAACATCCAAGACTCCCCTCTCCATGTATTTGGCCCATAAAAAGTTCAAGGTGGCTAATGTGCCGCTAGTACCAGAAATTCCGCCACCAGATGAACTTTATGATATTCCCAAAAATAACTGTATTGGTTTAGTGATCACACCAGATAAGTTAAATGAAATTCGTGAGGAACGATTAAAACATTTAGGATTAACAACCCAAGCAAACTATGCAAACTTCGAACGGATCCTTGAAGAACTGGATTATTCCGAGAAAATTATGAAACGAATAGGCTGTCCGATCATTAATGTCTCCAATAAAGCCGTAGAGGAAACAGCCGATTTAATTTTAGCGATGTTAAAAAAGAGGGGAGTTATGAATTATGAGTAAATTTGTCTATATGTTTGATCAAGGAGGAAGCGACAAAAAGGAGCTTCTAGGCGGCAAGGGCGCTAACTTAGCCGAAATGACCCGAATAGGCTTACCCGTTCCTTACGGGTTTACCATTTCAACAGAGGCTTGCAATTCCTACTACGATGCAGGGGAATTGATTCCTGCCGAGATCGAAATTCAAGTACTGGAATCACTCCAAACTCTTGAAGAACAAACAGGGAAAAAACTCGGGGACCTATCTGATCCCCTGCTCGTTTCCGTTCGTTCCGGTGCCGTACATTCCATGCCGGGAATGATGGATACTGTTTTAAATTTGGGCATGAATGACGAAACGGTAAAAGGTGTTGCAAACCTTACAGACAATGCTCGTTTTGCCTATGACTCTTATCGCCGTTTCATTCAAATGTTCAGTGATGTTGTCCTTGATGTCGATAACTTTTATTTTGAACAATTATTAGATGAATATAGAGAAGAAAAAGGCTATGCCTCGGACCCTGAGATGTTAGCAGAAGATTGGCAGGAAGTTATTCAAGGATATAAGGATCTTGTTAGAAAACATGCAAAAAGGGATTTTCCAGAGAATCCAAAGGAACAACTATTCCTTTCCATTCGAGCTGTTTTTGATTCCTGGAATAATCAGCGCGCTGTTGTGTACCGTCGCCTGCAAAAAATTCCTGGTCATCTTGGAACTGCTGTGAATATCCAAAGCATGGTATTCGGAAATATGGGCAACGACTCCGGGACAGGGGTTGCTTTTACCCGTAACCCATCTACAGGTGAAGCAAAACTTTATGGTGAATACTTGATCAACGCGCAAGGTGAGGATGTAGTGGCTGGAATTCGTACACCACAGCCTATCGCGACCCTTCAGGATGATATGCCAGACGTCTACCAGCAGTTTGTGGAAACGTGTAATCTGCTTGAAGCTCACTATCAAGACATGCAGGACATTGAGTTCACGGTCGAACGCGGCCAGCTGTTTATTCTTCAAACGCGAACAGGGAAACGAACGGCGCAGGCAGCGATTACCATTGCCGTTGAATTAGCAGAAGAAAACATTATTAGTAAGTCAGAAGCGCTGCTGCGTGTTGACCCTGATCAGCTTAGTCAGCTGCTTCATCACCGAATTGACGATGACTATGATCGGAAACAGTTAGCCAAGGGACTTCCTGCTTCCCCTGGAGCCGCAACAGGTCAAGTGGTGTTCGATGCAGATGAAGCAGAACAGTTAGCGAATGATGGCAAGAAGGTAATTCTTGTTCGTCCCGAAACAACTCCTGATGATATTCATGGGATAGTCGCCTCCCAAGCCACGATCACCAGCCGCGGAGGAATGACGAGCCATGCGGCCGTTGTAGCAAGAGGGATGGGTAAAGCCTGTATATGTGGCTGTGAAGCCCTATCGATTGATTTAAAAGGAAAGCAGTTTTCAGTAGGAGATACGATCGTCAATCAAGGTGATCAGATTACCATTGATGGATCAACCGGTGATATCATGTTAGGTGAAATTCCGATGATTGAACCTCAGCTGTCTGCAGACTTTCAACAATTGCTAACATGGGCAGATGAAGAACGGAAACTTGGGGTCAGGGCAAATGCCGACAATCCAGCCGATGCTGCAAAAGCCCTTGAATTCGGGGCAGGCGGAATCGGATTGTGCCGGACAGAACATATGTTTATGGACGCCCGCCGCATCCCCATTGTTCAGGAAATGATCCTGGCTGAAACTTATTCAGAGCGGGAAGAAGCTCTGGCCAAGCTATTACCGATGCAGCAGGAGGACTTTGAAGGAATCTTTGAGACGATGCAGGGCCACCCGATCACGATTCGCTTGCTGGATCCCCCTCTTCACGAGTTTTTACCGGATAAAGAAGAACTGCTTGTTGACATCACGAAGCTGCAAATCACAGAGCCAGACTCTAAAGAATTAAAAAACAAGGAAGAACTGTTAAGAAAAGTCCGTCTGTTAGATGAATCGAATCCAATGCTCGGCCACCGTGGCTGCCGATTAGGAATGATTTATCCTGAGATTTACGCCATGCAGGCAAGAGCCATCTTTTATGCCATTTCCAAAGTGGCGGAAAAAGGGATACACGTCAATCCGGAAATCATGATTCCTTTAGTCGGCCACGTTAACGAGTTAAAAGAAATGCGTCAGCTGGTTATGAATACAGGTGAGCGAATTCAAGAAGAAACCGGACAGCAATACGATTATCTAGTGGGCACGATGATCGAAGTTCCGCGAGCAGCCTTGACCGCAGACCAAATTGCACAAGAGGCAGACTTTTTCTCCTTTGGTACCAATGATTTAACACAAACGACATTCGGATATAGTCGTGATGACGCAGAAGGTAAATTCCTGCAGACCTATATAGAAAACAAAGTGCTGCCGGAAAATCCGTTCGCCTCTCTTGACCAGGATGGGGTTGGAAAACTAGTCGAAACAGGTGTAAAACTCGGAAGAAACACAAAACCGGGATTAAAGACAGGCATTTGTGGAGAACACGGCGGAGAAAAAGATTCGATCCAGTTCTGCCATGAAACAGGTTTGGATTACGTAAGCTGTTCTCCATACCGAATCCCGCTTGCACGTCTTGCAGCCGCTCAAGCTGCTATTAAACAAGAACAAAAGCAAGCCGTTAAGGAACTTATATAAAGGCTGTGAGTTTTGCTAGTAGATAGGAGAAAGAGGAATCATTATCGTGAATCTCCACAGACTGATCGTTTACTAGATGAAAAGATAAAATAGAGTACTATAAGCAAACCGTTAAGAAGAGAAATTCACTCCCCTCTTTCAACTTTAAAACAAATCCTAAAAGAAGGAATCCCGTACCACTTGAAATAGTGATACGGGATTCCTTGTCTATTTACTCATCAAAAACTTCCCATTTATTTAATAGAATTTTTCTCCGAAGGTCATGTATTGCCGTCAGAAGTAATACTTATAATATATATCCTTAAACAATGTATTCTTTGCACCTATTCCGGAAACAATGAAACTATCAATTACAATTTACAAAGGAGACGTGGATAAAATGAAGACAGTAGATTATACATTAGCTGATACCGGTTTATCGCTAAGTCAAGAAGAGCGGGAAAATCTCCTTCCGGAAGAAGAGTATTGGGTTCTAAATGGAAAGTTTGTCCAGGCCCTTCGCAATGTAGATGCGTTGTATCACTCACAATGTAAAGATCCTCAAGAACTTTACCGCCCTTTTGTTAAATCCTAGGATTCTAATCTACCATTTTTTAGATGACCTCATCCAATAAGGGAGCTACTGCTTGGAATAAGGGGTTCATGTGAAGGTGGCCGCCACGAAGCTGAGCAGCCGCTTACTCGGCAGCTTCCTTCCCATGGTGTTTCCGCAATGATTCTTAAATAACTAAGCACGACTTCTAAATACCATAGGAGAATTCTTAAATAACTAAGCATGATTCTTAAATAAACAACTAGAATTCGCAACTATCAGGTGTTAGCTTCTTCATAGTTCAAAAGAGAATCTTTACCCTTTATAATGAGTAGTTAGAACAGAAAAAGGAGAGATTCAATGAATACATACCAGCCCGCCATTCTTGTGTTTCATCCCGAACAGGCCGAAGAATATGCTGCCTGTATCCGCGATCACGGATTCACCTCCGTCCAGACAGCCTCAACCTTGGAGGAGGCAGAGAGCCATTTATCTGGCACAGAGGTTATTCTGGGCTGGAATTTTCCTACCCAATTACTAAATCAACCAGCCGCCTCTTCTGTCCGCTGGTTTCAGTCGATCGGAGCCGGGGTTGATGATTTAATTGCTGATTCATCCATACCTGAGAACATCACACTTACCCGAATTGTCGATCAGTTTGGCGCTTATATTTCCGAATATGTCTTTACGTTTCTCTTGCATCTGTTAAAAGATGTGCCTCGCATAGTACAAGCTCAAATTGACCGCCACTGGGATCCTTTCACCTCTGAATCTTTGACGAAGAAAACAATTGGGCTGGCCGGGATCGGGTCGATCGGAACTGAAATAGTACGCAAAGCTCGAACCTTTGATATGAATGTACACGGATTAAGTTTCAGTGGAAAACAAGCTCATCTAGTGGACCAACATTTTACACCAGATCAGTGGGGAGATTTTGTAAAAGGGCTTGATTATTTAGTCTTAACACTTCCACTGACTAGTTCAACTCACCATATCGTTAACCGTGACGTTCTTTCAGCCATGAAACCAAATGCCTGTCTTGTCAACGTCGGCCGTGGTGAATTGATCAATGAAAAGGATTTACAAACCGTTATGGACTCAGGACATCTCCAGGCTGCCGTCCTTGATGTTTTTGAACAAGAACCGTTACCAGCAGACCATCCCTTCTTCTCGATGCCAAATGTGTATGTGACTCCCCATCTATCGGGACCAAGTACCACAGAAGGAGTCAGCCGTTTTTTCGCAGAGAATGTAAAACGATATGTAAAGGGACAATCGTTACATGGAGTGGTGGATCGGCAACGCGGATATTAACTCGAAGTTTCAGGCGAGAAGACTCCCACCTCTAGGAATGCAAACGATGCCGTGTCCTACCCGTGGTGGGGGCGGATCGCCTTCTCCACGAACAATTCACGTGATAGAATGCATTAATTTCTAAAGCCCTCCAACCTTGTGAAAAATTGCTTGAGGAATTGATAGAATCTTTGTTCAGTAGGAAGTAACTGACGTTCGCTTGAACTGATTACCCCAACCGTCCGGGTCATTTTCGGTTCATGCAATTCAAGTTTTACTGTATCTCTAGGTAAACTGTCGACCAATGTTATTTCAGGAATAAGAGTTATTCCGAGTCCAGCAGACACTAACCCCTTAATCGCATCAATATCTTCCCCCTCGAAAGAAACATTTGGCTTAAAGCCATGTTTTATACAAGCTTCAAAGGTAATGTCACGTAATATGAAGCCTTCAGGAAACATAACAAAAGCATCTTCCTTCAGATCACTGATATCAATAGCTGATTCGCCAGCGAGTGGATGATCGGCCGGCAATAACGCCACGATGTTTTCTGAAAAAAGAATATCGCCTTGAATTTTCTCATTTTTACTAGGAACAGGGGCCAGTAAAGCCATATTCACCTCCCCCTTCACAACCTTGTCGATAAGCTGGTGATAGGAGCCTTGACTTAAATTGAATTTAACATCCGGGTAACTCCTCCTGAATGCGGATATCGCCATTGGCATGGTGAAAGCGGCCATACTGCTTGGAAAGCCAATATGTACCGTACCTTTTGCTGGCTCCAAGTATTCCATAACCTCTCTTCGGGCATTTTCGATGACCATTGTGGCATTTTTCATATGTTCATAAAATATTCTCCCGACCTGAGTCAGGCGTACACTCCTCCCCTCACGAATAAAAAGATCTACTTCTAGCTCAGACTCCAAATTGAAAATCTGTCTGCTGACTGCAGATTGCGCAATATCTAAATGGAGAGCAGCTTCGGTCACATGCTCACGTTCCGCTACTTCCATAAAATATTTGATTTGTTTTAATTCCAATCCAAATCCTCCTTTTGCTAATTAATCTAATTATAGCATCAATCCCATCTTTTTATTATATTGATTAGATTAGTTATAAACTGTAAAATATTTTGGTAACTGTAACAATTATTTAATTTATCTATATATTCTTAAAACAGGCTTAATCGAAAGGAGTCCTCCCTTTATGGCTATTCAAGAAAAAATTAAAACCACTGAAACTCAAGTGGCGGAAAAATATGTAGAAAAAGTTCTGGAAAAGATTAAGCAGCGCAGCCCGCATGAACCGGAATTTCATCAAGCAGCAGAAGAAGCGCTCCACTCATTAGTGCCGGTTCTAGCTAAGAAAACTGAATATATGGAACACGGCATCCTTGAAAGATTAGTTGAACCGGAAAGAGTAATCAGCTTTCAAGTACCATGGACAGATGATCACGGAAAAGTACAAGTGAACCGCGGATTCCGCGTTCAATTCAATAGCGCCATCGGTCCTTATAAAGGGGGAATTCGTTTTCATCCGTCTGTTAATTCCAGTATTGTAAAATTCCTCGGGTTTGAACAAATTTTCAAAAACTCCCTGACCGGGCAGCCCATCGGCGGAGGAAAAGGCGGATCTGACTTCGATCCTAAAGGAAAATCAGATCAGGAGATCATGCGTTTTGTCCAAAGCTTTATGACAGAACTATCTAAACATATCGGTCCGGACATTGATGTTCCTGCTGGAGATATCGGAGTCGGACCGCGTGAAATCGGCTATATGTTTGGTCAATACAAAAAGCTTCGCGGTGCCTATGAAGCAGGTGTATTAACCGGGAAGGGGCCAGGCTACGGCGGAAGTTTAGCACGTACTGAAGCGACAGGATACGGAACGGTGTATTTTGTAGAAGAAATGCTTAAAACGAAAGCGTTAAGTTTTGCCAGAAAAACGGTAGTGGTCTCCGGGTCTGGTAATGTTTCGATCTTTGCCATGGAAAAAGCCATACAGCTTGGAGCTAAAGTAGTCGCATGCAGTGACTCAGACGGATACATCTACGATGAAAATGGTCTTAACCTGGAAACTGTGAAACGACTGAAAATCGATCGCAATGAAAGAATCAAACAATATATGGATGAGCATCCAAACGCCTATTACTTTGATAACTGTCATAACATTTGGTCTATCCCTTGCGACATTGCTCTGCCTTGTGCCACACAAAATGAACTTGACGCTAAAGCAGCAGCTGTACTTGTTTCAAACGGGGTGGCTGCTGTCGGTGAAGGGGCAAATATGCCTTCTACTCTTGATGCGATTGAAGTGTTTCGTAACAATGACGTGTTGTTCGCACCGGCAAAAGCAGCAAACGCCGGCGGGGTAGCTGTTTCAGCCCTTGAAATGGCTCAAAATAGCGCGCGCCTCTCTTGGTCTTTTGAAGAAGTGGATGCTCGCTTGTACGAAATCATGGTTAACATTCATGAAAACAGTGTGAAAGCAGCAGAAGACTTTGGCCATCCAGGAAACCTTGTGATCGGTGCCAATATTGCCGGGTTTATCAGAGTAGCTGATGCTATGGTCATGCAAGGAGTATAAATAATGTACAAAATTGAATAAGCAGCGGAAAATGGCACGACTTGATTCCGAAAAGTATGTGCTCTTTCTTCCAGTGACGTGGGTTCATCGATTGAGCCTGCGTCATTTTAATTTTCACCAAAAATGCAGACAACATATTGTGTCTAGTTTCTATACGAAACATTCATACACTTTGTCGTATTGATGATTCAGTATAATCAGGTACACTTAAGGTGTATCCATATGTTGGGTCATTTACTATTACAAAGGAGTGGTATGGATGACAAGGAAAGAACAGTTAGCAAATGTGGGCACTCGATCTGTATGGGCTGGTGAAAAGAAATACCTGGTTCATGGTGCCACACAAGTTCCTGTTGTTCATAGTGTATCTTTTGGTTACGACGATATGGACCATTGGTTTCAAGTCGCGATCGGCAAAGAAGAAGGCCATATTTATGGCAGAAATACCAATCCGACAGTTCAAGCATTTGAGGATAAAGTAAAAGATCTGGAAAATGCAAAAGCAGTTACAAGTTTTTCAACAGGAATGGCAGCGATCAGCAATGCATTGGCAGCAATATTAGTTCCCGGGGACCGGATCGTTTCCATCAAAGACACGTACGGCGGTACAAACAAAATCTTTTCTGAATTTTTACCGAAACTCAATATGGATGTCACGTTATGTGAGACGGGAAACCATGAAACAATGGAGGCCGAGATAAAGAAAGGCTGTAAAATTCTTTATCTGGAGACACCTACGAATCCGACAGTTAAGATTACTGATATCGAACGAATGGTAAAGGCCGCCCAAGAAGTGGGTGCACTTGTGTTTGTAGACAATACCTTCGCGACACCTATCTTACAAAATCCGCTTGAATTTGGAGTCGATCTTGTCCTTCATAGTGCTACCAAGTTCTTAGGCGGCCACGCAGATGCCCTTGGAGGAGTGGTCTGCAGTAATGACGAAGATTTAGTGGAGAAAATTTATCACTATCGGGAAATCAACGGGGCAAGTCTTGATCCGATGGCAGCCTATTTACTTCTACGAGGTATGAAAACACTTCATTTACGAATTGCCCAACAGTGTGAAAGCGCCGATAAAATTGCCCGTTTCTTACAGCAACATGATAAAATTGAGGCCGTGTTCTACCCTGGCTTAGAAACACATCCTAATCATGAAATTGCCAAAAAACAAATGCGAGGATTTGGCGGGATGCTAAGCTTTGCTGTCAAAGGTGAGTTAGATGCCGTTCGTCAATTTTTACCACGTTTAACCTATGCCAATAAGGCGGCAAACCTTGGTGCGGTTGAAACCACTGTAGGCCCTGCTCGGACAACAAGTCATATAGAAAATACACCTGAAGAACGCGCAGCCCTCGGGATACCGGAAGGACTTGTCCGTTACTCGGTCGGAATTGAGGATGCGAATGATCTAATTCATGACTTAGAGCAAGCATTAAGTTATATCAACTTGCCAGAGAAAATGAGGTAAAATTAATCAAGCAGAGGGAATTTACTCCCTCTGCTTCCAAATTTCCATTGGATTTTCTTGCCCTTCATCCAGCGGCATCTGTATCATCGACAGTGTGCGTTCAGTTTTCGTTTTTTGTAAGTCATCATAGATAGATTTTGCTTTACCCAATCCTGCTTCCATCGCATTCTCTACTGAAGCACCGTAATAAACTTTTCCGATCCCGGCAAAATACATCGCCGCCAGACACATAGGGCAAGGCTCCCCGCTTGCGTACATTGTATATTCTGACAGATCGTTCGTCTGCAATTGCTTTTGCGCACGCCGGATCGCCAGTAATTCCGCATGACCGCTAACGTCATACGTTTCATGCAACTCATTCACGCCTTCTGTTACTATTTTATTATCCTTCACAAGTACTGCCCCAAACGGTTGTCCGCCCTCCCGGACATTTCCCGCGGCTAATTCCACTGCCCTTTCCATGAATTGATCCATTTTAAAACCTCCAGCTATCGTCGTATGTAAAGAAATGAGTGGTAATATTAATTCTAAGGTAGGAAGAATGCTCTTCGCAATATATAGTGATGAACCATATGTTAAGGAATGCTTATACTATTACACCTGCAAAGTCCCCTCTTAATACTTGTTTCTCATTCTGATTGGTGCACAGGAAACTTGCCATTATAGATGTTTTTTGATCATTTCGCTTTTCAAGCTTTTCGATTGTTACTTCACATCGTATGGCGTCTTCTGTAAAAACTGGCCGCAAAAATTCAAAATTCATAGTACGAGCCAGCACATTGTTATCTCCGCCTATTTTTGTTGGTAATGTAGCTGTCAACAGCCCTTGAATGACAAGTCTCCCCTGTTCATCAGGCTTAATATGATGGTTCCCTCGATCCTGGGATATTTTTGTAAACAATTCAACATCTTCTTTTGTAAAAGACCGTTCAAACTTAATGACATCTCCAACTTTTAAACCCAACTCGCATTCCTCCTTGAAAATCAACTACTATACTATTACCATATATAAATTTGAAAATCATAACAACTACTCCCTACTTTTACTGCCTTCATAGTATGTATTACACCAGTTTCTTCCCGTGAAAAAGAGGAATAAGAATAACCCACAGAAATTTTCCATGGGCTGTTCCGACTGTACTTCATTCAAAACGCTGCAGCTGGCCTGCTATTTCCCAATCATCACTTAATCAATTATGCAGCAACTCTCGAAGTTTTACAGTCATTTCATCCATTGCTTGTTTCGCCCCGTCTACAGTCCCGATCATATTAATGAAACTGTGAACTAAATCATCGTAATGCAATAGCTCTACATTCACCTTAGCTTTCTTCAAACGCTCTCCGAAAGCAAATCCTTCCTCTCTAAGAGGGTCAAATTCAGCGGTGACCAGTAACGTTTCGGGTAACCATTCCGCACAAGTCACCTTTAGAGGGGAAACGAATACATCGGAGCCTTCAGAAGAATTGTTCAAGTAGTGACCCCAAAACCATCTCATCTTCTCGTTTGTCAGATTGAACTTGTAGTTCGCCTGATAAGACAGCGTATCAAAGTTGTAATCCATTACTGGGGTAATCAGAAATTGATGGGACAGCTGAATTTGTTCATCACCTTTGAAAAAGATGGCCGCTGCGGCTGCAAGGTTTCCACCAGAGCTTTCACCTCCCACCGCAATCCGCCTTGCGTCGCCATTCAACTTTTTCACATGAGTAAACGCCCATTTCACGGACTCCACTGCATCATGAAAGGCAGCTGGATATTTATGTTCAGGAGCTAAGCGATATCCAACCGAAACAACGACGATCTCAGCCTTACTTGAAAAATAGCGACATACATTATCCGAACTGTCCAAGTCCCCGAACACCCAACCTCCTCCATGAAAGTAAACGAGAACCGGAAAAGGACCTTCCCCGGGAGGTGTGTAGATCTGGACGGGTAATTCATGTCCCTTTGCAGAAACGATGGAAGTGTGTTCAACCGCTACACCATCGACTGGAATTGGTGTGAAGTAACTTCTGGCAATTTGATAGAACTGCCTTGATTGCTCTGGTGTCAGTACATCCAGGGGGGGATGCTTGAGTTCAGTCATTTTTTCACTGATGGTCTTCAGCAACTGAGTTACTTGCGGATTGACCGCCTCTTTTACTCCCATCAGACCAGTTCACTCCCAGGTGCAGCAGTCTTGTTCTTCATCTCAACTCGTATACCATCTTCTTTCAACTTTTCCTCAACGGATAGTCGCTCCCCAACGATTAAGGAGGCTTTCTTTTGCGGTAAATCAATCCGATCTATCACTCTTCCGCCTAACTTTTTCAAAATAGGTATAACGATTCGATTGCGAACATCTGGTTCCCCGATAATTCTGTTTGCCCCATATTGATCAAACAAGAAAACAACCATCGCCCTGATAATCGAAAGTCCGCCTTCCTTATTTAAAAATGAACGTGGGCCGACCAGAAGGTGCATGCCTAAATCGCCTTCTTGATAGCTGTAATAGTTCTGAATTGGATCCTCCTTAATGGAATAAGCAATCAGATAGCACACAGGGGTGCCGTTGAACGTGCCAATGTAAACATCCTTATGTTCCGCTTCAATTGATTTATGTATCCATTCTTTGAACTCGGCCATTGGCAGATTCAGTTTCCAAAACGGTGCAATGTGTTTCTGATGCATCCAATCATAAAGCATCTCCACGTCCTTTTCATAGTCAACTGGGCGAAATGCAAATTTTTCTACTTTCTTTCCATCTATAACAGAAAATTCCGTTTCACTTTTCATGTTGAGCATGACTTTCCTCTCCCTTAACTCAATATGTTAATGATAATGATTATCACTATCAAATATAACTGATTTAGGAGATAAAGCCAACCTTTAACCTGTATCAAAAAAATCAGAGCATCACCACTTATGGCATTGCTCTGATTTATTCCTCACATTATTCTATTGCTTTCGCCGCTACCTTCACAAGCTCGACTCCTTGGTCAACAATAGCCCTCCGCTGCTGCTTCAATGCTTCATCAATATATGCCATTGGATCTTCAGGGTAATCAAGCGAAGCTACGTGTAGATGTCCGCCTGGAAGCTCATCTGCACCGAACCCAAGCCGGAGACGATTGGAACGGTAACCGACTTCATTCGATAGATAGCTACCTCCGCCGCCAGCGCGTGCCTGTGAATTCGGGGCAGGACCATCGTCACTGCACACGTATGGTTCAGATTTATAGTCAGGCGCGAGCCATTCACACACATGGTCATCACGCTTAACAGGCAGCGGTCCTGTGTCCGCTTCGACCATCGCCTCGGCAGGAAGCGTTGTTTCAATAAATTCCGGAAGCTCTTTAGGCATTGGCCAATCGGATACGGTCGGGATTACGCCTTCTCTCCACTTCCCATTATTATCTGTTCCTACATGCCATCTGCCATGGTACCCCTCGATTTCCATATCCCCAGGACCACCCTGACTGATCGTCATCATCATATCCAGTTGCGGCAAGTAAGGTCCGAATGCATCCTCAACAATTCCTCGTTCAAAGTCCTCCCAGCGCACGGGGAAATTCACAGCTTGAACAACAGCTGGACCTTCCTCCGTTTGAACACGAAGACCATCGAGCTGTAAAGCAATAGCGCCAGACGGATTGCTATGGCGAGCCCCATATTCTGTCCCAAATCCGTATGGATCAAAACCACTAACGAGGATCCGCTGTACTCCTTCGCCTTTAGGGAACTGCACAGAAGTAATCCCTCTCGACGTATATTCAAGCTGATGTATCAGTGCTTGCCGGTGTTCATCTGAAATCTCAAAGTCTGGACTCCATTGCCTTAATGCCCTCGTCATCGACAGGCGTGCCCAGTACAATGGACGATCATCATATTGATCCAACTTCCCCATCTTCGGTCGCTCCCCCTGGGCTCGAGCAACAGCCGTTTTCCATATTTGGGACCCATACTTGTTAACAATATTTTCTGCATTCTTTGCATTTGGAGCGGAACAAAGCTGCTTCTCAAACTTCTCTACGAATTGGTCAAATTGACTAGCTTGAAGGATATCTTTTGCATAAGGACCCCCTTCCGTAATACGCTGCTCCTCAAGCGTCAACGGAACACTAGAATCATAGCAGTCAGCCTTCTCTTTAGCGGAAGACTTCACAGGTAAAAATACGAGAAATACTAAGGAAACGAAACTTAAACAAGCCAGCACCTTATAAACTGGCTTTTGTAAAAATCGACTCTTTGGGACCATATAAATCCTCCTTTTGAAATTGGAAAAATTACTAAAAAGTCTCTAGCAAAAAAATGCTTCACTAGACAAAATGTGGCATCTATTCATAGTTTCTCCATGGGGATCAATGATTCCTTGCGTCGAAAGTTGGCTTTTACAAGATGAGGCTTTTGATAGATTAGGGTCCGATATTCCAGAAGGAAGGTATCAAGTAACCAATGTTGGTCGTGGAACCAACTTCTTCGTGTATGGTTCGGATGGTTATGCAATAGTTAATACGATATTGGGAAATGAAAATGGTAGTTGGGATTATGTGTTTTTTACAGAAAAAGGAAATATTATAGAAACTCATGGAAAAGTTAAATTAATTCCAGTTGATTAATTCCTTTGTCTATTACCTTGATATTGGAAAATATTATCAAAGAAGTACAGAGTTATGCAAAATACATAACTCTGTACTTCTTTTTATTACATAAAAACATATCTCAAGACAAAAGGGCACAGCAGGCGTTATTCTAATCTCATTATTCACAACTAGTTCAATTGATTGCCATCAAGAATAAAAGTTCTTATTAGCCCTTTTAAAGACACTTTCATCCTATTCTATTGTAGATTCACCCATACACTTTTCACTTCCGTATAATTATCTAAAGCATAATTTCCCATTTCCCGGCCAATCCCAGACTGCTTATAACCACCAAAAGCGGCAGCTGGGTTTTCCAAGTTGTAATCATTGATCCATACAGTTCCTGCTTTAAGATTATGGGCTACTTGATGACCTTTCTTAATATTTTCCGTCCACACAGCTGCGGCCAACCCATACAAACTGTCATTTGCCCGTTTCACTGCTTCCTCTGTCGTATCAAATGGAAAAACTGCGACCACTGGCCCGAAAATTTCTTCTCTAGCAATGGTCATATCGTCTTCTACATCTTTGAAAACGGTCGGCTGAACAAAATACCCTTTATCAAATTCGCTTCCCCCGCCAGCAACGAGTCTAGCTCCCTCTTCTTTGCCTATTTTGATATAGTTTAAAACACGATCAAATTGTTCCCTCGATACAAGCGGTCCCATATCTGTTTCTGGATCTAATCCATTACCAAGTTTTACCTCTTGAGCACGTTTAGCTAACTCATCAACGACACGATCATAATGCTTACGATGAACAAACACACGTGACCCTGCACTACAATTTTGCCCATGGTTATACATAATCCCGTCAAAAGCCCCCTCAATGGCTTTTTCAATATCGGCATCTTCTAAAATAATATTAGGAGATTTGCCTCCAAGTTCAAGGGTTACATGTTTGATAGATTCCGCTGCTTTATGCATAATAGATTTACCTACCGCTGTTGAACCTGTAAAAGCTAATTTATCAATATCACGATGATTTACAATAGCTGCCCCTGCTGTTTCTCCATAACCCGGGACAAAATTAACAACTCCATCAGGAAACCCCGCTTCCTTAAACAGGCTAGCTGCGTAGAGTAAGGACAGAGGTGTTTGTTCGGCTGGCTTCAATACAACTGTACATCCAGTAGCTAAGGCTGCACCTAGCTTCCAGGAAGCCATCGACAATGGAAAGTTCCAAGGAATAATCTGCCCCACAACGCCAACAGGTTCATGTCTTGTATAGTTTAAATAATCAGGAGAAATAGGTACGGTTTGGCCAAGAATTTTAGTAGCCCACCCTGCATAATATCGAAAGTGTTCTGCGGTTCCATCGATATCATCCTCCAGGGCAACAGCATAAGGCTTACCATTATCCAAAGCCTCCAATTGGGCAAGTTCTTCCCTATTTTGTTCAATTAAATCAGCTAGTTTATAAATAAGATGAGACCGCTCAGCCGTACTTAAATTCGGCCATTCTCCTTCTTCAAATGCCTGACTGGCCGATTTCACGGCTATATCAATGTCCTCTGCTTGAGCCTCACTCACTTCAGCGAATACTTCCTCCGTAGCTGGATTATAGACATCAAATGTTTTTCCGCTAATGGAAGGAACAAATTCACCATTAATATATAATTCCTTATTTCCTTCCAAGAACGCTTTTACTTTTGTCTTTAATGTCATTTGTGAAGTTATCATTCAAATTCCTCCCTAGTTATTTTTTATTTCTCCAAAGCAAACATAATATCCAGGATTTCTTGTAAAGTTGCATCCTCTTCTTCTGTTAGTGGAAGTCTTGGCTTACGAGAAGGTCCACCCGCCAACCCTTGCAGATCCATAGCCCGCTTTACAATTTGAACATATTTTCCTGATCCTTCAAGGAAGTTACAGAGCGGAAGAATTCTATCATACAGATCCCATGCTTTCTCGTAATGGCCTTCTTGTACACAATTAAATAAATCTGTTGCCAATTGTGGTGCGACATTTCCTGCTACCGAAATCCAGCCAGTCGCTCCTACTAAAAGAGATTCCAATACGAGATCGTCTGCTCCACAAAAAGTTTGTAAGAAGCCTTTTCCTTGTCTAGTAATATCACGAACTTTACGAATTTCCCCACTGGATTCTTTAATATGTGTAATATTTTCAACATCACGAGCAACCTTCAAGATCGTCTCCTGACCAATGTCCACTCCTGAAGTGAAAGGGTTATTATAAATCATGATGGGTAGACTTACAGATTCAGCAACTGTTTTGAAATGCTCGTAGATCTCTTCATCTTTTGGATGAGCATAATAAGAATTGATCAGCAGTGCGGCATCGGCTCCTGCATCTTCAGCTTGTCTGGTATAAACAACAGCATCTGCTGTTGTTTCAGCAGCCGTCCCTACAATCAGCGGAATGCGTCCGTTGACTTGTGCAATTGCTGTCTGCGTGACTTTAAACCTTTCTTCTTGAGTTAAACTAACAAACTCACCTGTACTACCATTCACTACAATCCCGGCTACGTCATGTTCGATAAAATGCTCAATGTTTTGTTTTAACCCATTAAAATTAATCTCTCCATCTTGATCCATCGGTGTGATAAGAACTGGAAATGCTCCTTTTAGTTGTTTCACTATAAAATTCCTCCTTGATTAGTTAATTGACAATTTTCTCTTTTGTATCAGTCCTATTATCAGAATCGCCCTTTGACGTGTACCAAATAAATTTATTAGTAAATCCATAAAGGAGGGAGATAACAATGACCAAAAAGTTAAACCATAAAAATGGCAAATAAGTTAGTGTCGATACACCAAGGGTTGCAGCCATAAATACGCCTCCGTCAGACCATGGAACCATTGGCGTGGTAACCGTACCCCCAGCCTCGGTATTTCTAGAAAGTACTCGTCGATCAATGTTCAAACGGTCATAATTTTCCTCCGTGATTTTACTGGCGGTAATAATCGATACATAAGCTGCTCCTCCAAAAAAGTTTCCAAAAAAACCTGACATCAGTGTTGTGAGCGTCGTCTTCCCTGCATTGTCTGCCCAGGACAACATAGTTAGGCAAATGACTCGTAGTATACCTGTCCTCTCCATTAGGCCACCGACTCCTAGAGCAAATAGAATTAATACAATCACATCCATCATGAAGGTAATCCCCCCACGATTCAGCAGATTATCGATAAATTCTACTCCTGAAGAAATCTCACCTCCTGTGTACAAAATATTGAAAGCTTCTAGTGGACCTGCATTTTGGAATAGGAAAGCCCATATGGAACCTAATAAGGCTCCAAACAGAATAACGGGTATAGATGGCATTTTCATAGCCAGTAAGATGATGACACAAAGGGCTGGTATCAACATATACCACCCAATGTTAAAGTACCCCTTCAATGCCCCCATTGTTGATTCCGCTTGGGTTAGATCCCCACTTCCATCAATTAAAAGGAACCCAGTGATCAAAAATAACGTTCCAGCTATAAGAAACGCTGGTCCACTTACAAATAACATCGACTTGATATGATCAATTAAATTCACTTTAGATAAAGAGGCCGTCATAACAGTTGTATCTGATAAAGGAGAGAGTTTGTCACCAACGTAACACCCCGAAATCACGGCTCCAGCCACTAAAGCAATCGGAAGTCCAAAGCTTGCGCCAATCCCCATCATGGCGATACCTGCTGTCCCTGCTGATCCAAATGATGTTCCTGTAGCAATCGAAGTAATGGTACAAATGATAAAGGCAGCTAATAGAAATATACTTGGATGAATAATAGAAAGTCCGTAGTAAATAATACTTGGAACAATTCCTCCAGCTATCCACGTTCCAATCAATGCACCTACAGATATAAGTACCAGTACAGCTTCTAATCCATCGTAGATTCCTTTTAACAGTCCATCCTGCATTTCCTTATAGGTGTATCCAATTCGCCACCCTACCAACATGATCATGAACCACGTTGTTAGCAATGCTAATTGAATGGGAATCCCAAATTGAACGACAAATAAAAACATAATTAAAGTAAACGTCACTAACACAAAAAGTACTTCTGATAATGTTGGTAACCTTTTACTTGTGCTCATAGTTCACTCTCCTTTTTTAGTATCTTTAAAAAAGCGGTTTCATTTTTGTCAACGTATAGTTATCAATGCATCATTTTAATAGGAAACCATTTTTTAATGGATCATCCTGGTCGTAGATAAATTGATGCTCGCCTGTTACGAATCCTTGCGTTTCTATGGAATATTTTTCATTGGTTCCATTTATCGCTTGTGCCGTTAGCTTACTGTCAAAAATACTTTGATTGGTAAATTTAGTTACATGGCTTGCCCCATTACGTAAAACTGTAAAAATGGCAAACGTACTGTCCATTCCAGGAGACCGCAATAGATTTCCGTCCTTTTCAAATGTCACAGATTTGACTTCATCTTCAGTAACAGGTTCCATCAAAATAATGCCGTCAAATAAGCAATTTCTATGACTCATTTCTTCGGTAGTTTGCCTTCCCCACTTCATAATGGAGGCTAAATTCTCCATTTGAATGCTGGCGATCGAATTAGGTAAATCAAATAGGAAGTAACGTCGCAAACGATCTACCTCTACGACCCTATAGTCTTCAGTCTTTTTGATAACTTGGCATTCATCACTTTGTAAGCAAACGGTACCAACCTCTTGATTCTCATATGTCGCATAAACGGTTTGGAGACCATGGATGGTTTCAATGGTATATAGGTTATTTTCTTTGACTGTCAAATTCCCTGTTTCTAGCAAGGCTGTTACAGATGCAACTAATCCACTATATCTGAATGAAGAATCATTTTCTTGATTAACAAATAACAAACCAAAATCGGCTATTTTAGAAGGGGTTACCATGCATCCGTTTATTCCTCGATGGCCGCGTGGCTCATTCAACAGCAATTCCTTCTCAGGAGTGAACGTCGACTTTGACAAAGTAATTAATTCAACACTATCTTTATTTAAAGCTAATGAGGAGTGGACAATCATTCTGAATGCTTCTCCTGTGACATGTATATCAATGGTTGTAAACATCTTTTCAATATTCACTTCATCCATCCCCTGTCCTTAATGACCTTCCATCGGTGGAATGAGTAAAAATCCCTCTTTTAATGGGTCCTTTTCGTTATAGAAGAAGCGATGCATTCCCATTATCCAAGCTGAACCCGTCACTTCCGGAATAACAGCTTCATAATTTTTGATAGCTGTAATTTCTAGTATCCTCGCTTTAAAAAGCGTACCGACGATGCTTTCATATACGAACCATTCATCTTTTTCTATTTGATTTTTGCTAAACATAACAGCAAGTTTAGCCGAAGTGCCTGTACCGCAAGGGGAACGGTCAATTCCACCTGGGGGAACAACGACTGTATTCTTGAGGTCTGCATCGGGATGGTCCGGATCTGTAAAAAATTCAATATGTGTTAGACCTTTAATAAATGGATGTTCAGGGTGGCCCACCTCTTCTGCAGCATTAATAGCATTTCGAATCGCAATGCCCTGTTCCACGATGGTTGACGCATTCTCTGTACTCAAATCAAGCCCTAACTTTCGGGCATCAATAATTCCGTAAAAATTGCCGCCATAGGCAATATCGCATTCTACATTACCAATATTATCCACATCAATTTCAATGGTTTTCAGTAGAAAGGAAGGTACATTTGCGAACGTTACTTCTTTCGCTTTCCCATGGTCCACTTTAATCTTTACTTTGACCAAACCAGCTGGAGTATCTAAATTAATCATTGTATAAGGTTCGGTTATTTCGATTAACCCCGCTTCAACGAGAGCCGTGCAGAAGCCGATCGTATCATGACCGCACATCGGCAAATAGCCGCCTGTCTCAATGTAAATGACACCCACATCCGCCTCAGGATGACAAGGATTAACTAGTAGAGCCCCTGACATCACGTCATGTCCCCTTGGCTCGTTCATCAAAAATTTCCTTATCCAGTCATAATGCTCTTTCATATACAGCATCTTTTCGGACATTGTATTGCCTTTCAATACGGGCAGACCACTTAATACAGTTCTTGTCGGATTCCCGCCAGTATGTGTATCAATGGTTGTAAATAGCCGCTGGAAATTCATTCAGCTCTTCACCCTCTCCTTAAAGCGGTCATGGCGTAATGGTTCGACCGGGATAGATAAGTCCTTTTCAGAGATCATTTCTTCCACTATTTTTCCGGTTATCGCGGCTAAACTGATTCCATCTCCTTCATGACCAGCTGCTATATAGAATCCCGGTACTTCAGCAACATGGGATATGATAGGAAGATGATCTTCTGTCCATGGGCGTAAACCAGCGTATGTCCTGATCACAGTCATATCAGACATTTCTGGATAAAATCTTACGGCTCTTTTAGCGATATTTTTTGTGACTTCATGGCTTACTTTGGTATCAAACCCACTAAACTCTCTGCTGCTTCCTATTAAAAAATTTTGACTTTCTGTGGGCTCGAATACTAAGGCAACTCCATATTTCTCCATGACTGGATCTACCACACGCTCCCCGCCAAACTTTGAAATGAGATAACCAAATTCCATGACCTTTCTCAATCCAACTGGCCGTTGCCTTGAAGCTACGATCAGTTGCCCTTTTCTAGGTTTAATCGGAATATTAACATCCAGCATTTCACCTATATAGGGAGCCCACACCCCGCATGCATTGACAACTTTATTGGCTGTAAACACTCCATTGGTCGTTTCAATTACAAATTCGTCTGATGGATTTTTGTACACATTATTGACTTCAGTATGTGTATGAATGGTTGCTCCATTTTTTTGAGCACTGTAAAACATGGAATAGGTCAGCATATAGGGATTAACCGTCGAATCCGTTTTACATTCCAGTCCACCATATAAGTCATCTGCAAAATATTTTGATTCATTTCGTAAATCCTCGCGGTCAAGCATACTGAAATCAAGGCCAGCACTTTGCTGCTGTTGGACCCACTTTTGCGCTGCTTCCAATTCCTGATCATTTTCGCAGACAAGAATACTGCCCGGGTTGCGATACTCAAATAAGATCTCAAGTTCTTTACTTAGTTCATGTACTAATTGTTGGCTTTTTAATGACATTTGACTATCAAAACCTGGATCTTTATCAATCGCTAAAATGTTTCCATCGCATTTGGATGACGTCCCACTGGCAAGCTCTCTTTTTTCAAGTACCGTTACTTCGTATCCTGCTTTTGAACAATAGTAGGAAATAGCAGCTCCCATAATGCCTCCACCAATAATGACAACATCTCGGTGCTTTGTCTGTTTCATTAAACCTCCTCCCTTCAAGAAGAATTCACTATAAATAATGCAACTTCCATGCCAACAGTAATTTGGAGTAATATTCGGAATACTGTTGAATTCATAAATTTCATGTGTAAAACTATTTTTAAAGTGTCAATATTTTTTTACACTACAGGAGGTGCTTTTTAATGCTTTCAATTTTTTCCAATATGAAACCACTAATTAATACAGACGGTCTACTTTTTTATGAAAAAGACCTGTCCCAAAGTGAGCTGTACTCCCAAGTAAAGTCCCATCATCCTAGAAAAGTTTTTCTAATAACCGCAAAAAACGTCCTTCTTATCAGATTCTCAGAACAGAACAACGGGTTCTTTCATCAGACATGTAGCGAAATTCCCATTAATGAAGAAATTCCTAATTTGATAGACAGCTTTAAAGACCATGACATACTGATCGTCAGGGACAATAAGAAAAATATTCTAGGATACATCGATTCAAGTGAATTATGTATAAAGTTATTTACAGCCTATCAGCACTTACAGGCCTACATTTCTACGATCCTAGATACAACGGAGGAATCTTGCACAGTTATTGACAATAATGAAAAGGTCATAGCTTGGACAAAAGGTGCTGAACAAATTTTCTCTTTTAAGCAAAAAGAAATTATCGGGAAACCCATTACTGAATTTTTCCATACAAACCTATTAGAAATTTTAAAAACACTTAGAGACGGGACTTCCGTACATCATAGACAGCATAAAGCCAGAGAGAACCAGGTTGTTTTAATTAACTCAAACCCGGTTTACTTTCATGACAAAATTATTGGAGCTGTGGTATCAGAAACGGACATTACGAACCAAATCAAATTAAACAAAGAACTGTACCACGCGACAGAAAAACTATTTCGTCTAGAAAAAGAAGTAAGCAAGTTAACCTCCACAGATGATCCTTTCATGAAAATAAGAGGAAGCAGTCCCGCATTAAAGAAAACGATTAGCAAAATTAAAAAAGCCGCTTCTACGAATACGAATATTCTCATTCACGGGGAAAGTGGTGTTGGGAAAGAACTTTTCGCAAAGGCTGTACACAATATACGCGAAAGAGAAAGTGCTCCATTTGTCGCTATCAACTGCGGTGCCATCCCTTCGTCACTTTTTGAGAGTGAAATCTTTGGATATGAAAAAGGAGCCTTTTCAGGGGCGGATCAAAAAGGGAAAAAAGGGAAAGCACAACTTGCCAAAGGCGGAACATTATTTTTAGATGAGATTGGCGAAATGCCTCTTGAGATGCAAGTGAAAATATTGAGATTGCTTCAAGAAAAGAAGTTTTACCCTGTAGGAGGAACGAAAGAAATAGAAGTAGACTTTAGGGTAGTAGCTGCAACCAACAGAGATTTAAAGGAACTTATTCATGAGGGACGGTTCAGAGAAGACCTGTATTATCGATTAAATGTAGTAAGCATAGAAATCCCACCATTAAGGAAGCGGCCGGAAGACATCATTGAATTAGCACACTACTTTCTTCACGAAATTTCCATTAAGTACAACAGACCCATTCATGGAATTTCTCAGACTGTTATGCAAGCACTTCTCCGACATGAATGGTACGGAAACATTAGAGAGCTTAAAAATGTAATTGAACGACTCGTTGTTTTCTCAGAAGACGGCGAAATCAAACTGGATGACCTGCCATTTGAAACAACCAAACCAAAGGCAATAGCCCCTCATTCGAAGACGCTCTCAGGAGAGGATCACCGTTCGTTAAGCGAGAGGCTTCAGGAAGTTGAGAGAGAGATCATCCTTAAAGAACTGAAAAAGGTAAACGGCAATAAATTATCATGCGCCCAAAACCTTAAAATTACGAGAGCAACCTTATACAATCGATTAAATAAACTGGAGATAAACACATGACAGACATAACTGGCATCATTCTTGCATCTACAAAAGGTACAAAAATTGATCAGGAGTGATACAGTTGACAGAAGACAAGATGATAGTTTGCAGATGTGAAGAAGTTACTTACAAAGAGCTTTTGGAGACAGCTGACAAATACGATTGCTCCGCTAGAGAACTCAAGCTTAGAACTCGAGCCGGCATGGGTTACTGCGGTGGAAGAACGTGCCGGAATATGGTAGACAAGATGGCTTCCACAATGGAAAGCAACAAGCGTACCCAAACCACACTAAAGTATCAACCACCTATCCGTCCAATTCGTTTTGGAGATTTAGGGGGGCATGAAAAATGAACCGACGAATCTTAGACCACCCTATACTCGGGAAAGCAAAAGAAGATAACTATGTTTCTTTTACTTTTAATCATCAATCATATAAAGGCCTAAAAAATGAACCCCTTGCAGCTGCACTGTTAGCCAATGGAGTTCGTACCCTTCGATATCATGAAGAAAGCGGCTCCTGCCGTGGAATTTATTGTAATATCGGGCACTGTTTCGAATGTAGAGTAACAGTAAATGGAAAGCAAGCTGAGCGAGCATGTCTCACCCCGCTTCAAGATGGAATGGTAATTGAAAGCAACGAAAAGCTTCCTACTCCAGTCAAAGATTGGAGTGCTGAACATGAATGATGTAATCATTATCGGCTCTGGTCCTGCTGGCTTGTCAGCAGCCATTACCTGTGCGAACAAAGGGTTAAACGTATTGATCATAGATGAATACCTAAAGCCAGGCGGAAGACTGCTTGGCCAGCTTTATGAAGAACCCGACGGAACTTGGTGGAATGGAATCAATGAGTCAGCCAAGTTATATGAAGAGGCACTAAATAAAGATGTACAATTTCTTATGAATACACCAGTTCATAACATTGAAAAGGCTAAGGACGGTTGGGTTATCTATACGGAGGATAATACATTTAACACAAACCACTTACTATTGGCCACTGGTGCTGCCGAATCGCCCATCCCTGTCCCAGGGTGGACTTTACCTGGCGTAATGTCCGTTGGTGCTGCACAAGTTATGACAAATGTTCACCGAGTAAAGCCTGGAGAAAAAGGTGTCATAATAGGAGTAAATGTTCTATCCGCTGCCATCGCCATGGAATTAAAGCTGGCTGATGTTGACTTAGCCTGTCTAACATTACCATGGAACAACCAACTAACTGAAGAAGCTGCACAACCTAGAAAGGTCATGGAGTCCCTTCTTCACGTATCCCATATGGCCCCTTCCCCACTAGTTCGTACAGGAAGTAAATTCATGAAAAATGACTTTATGAAAAAATTAGGGATCACCTTCTACCCTAAGAAGGGAGTAAAGATGTGGGATATTCCGATCCAGCTAAGAAAAGCAGTCATTGAAATATATGGAAATAACCAAGTAGAGGGAGTAACTCTTGCCACAATTGATACGAACGGAGAAGTTATAAAAGGAAGCGAAGAACATATAGCCTGTGATTTCGTATGCATTGCAGGTGGGCTATATCCTCTCACAGAGTTAGCTGCAGTTGCAGGCTGCCCATTCTATTTGATTGAAGAATTAGGCGGATATGTTCCCTTACACAATACACGTATGGAAACTGCACTTAAAGGATTGTATGTTGCAGGTAATATTACCGGGATCGAAGGTGCAAAGGTGGCTGCTGCTCAAGGAGTTACAGCAGGGTTATCGATAGCGAAGGATTCAGGAGTTAATGGCTTGGAATCCGAGATCAAGAAGTCCATTCAGTCTATTGAACGTATGAGGGAAAACGCTTATATTCAATTTCATTCTGACGTGGCGAAGGGGAAAAGGATTTTACAGGACCAATGGAAAGAATATAAGGCTTCTACCGAAACGGTATTTCTCTGATAATTCCATTTACTTTTAAAATGAATAACCAGTATCGAAATAAATTCGATACTGGTTATTTCATGTAAATTGTTAAAACTCTTCATAAGTTGCAGGGTCAAGATCTTTAATTCTGCCATCCGGGCGAGTCAATTCTGCAATCATACCCATTTCAGACTCGTCTAGTGAAAAATCAAAAATTGATAGATTTTCAATTTGACGTTCAGGAGATGAAGATTTAGGAATTGAAATAGAGCCCAGTTGATAATGCCAACGCAATATAACTTGTGAAATCGTCTTATTATGATGGTCAGCAATCTTGCTGATCGTTTCATTTTGTAACACGTCATTAGCTCGAGCTAACGGACTCCAGGATTCTGTTTTAACATTATTTTCTTCGTGCCATATTCTCTGTTGTTCCTGATTGAAAAACGGGTGTAATTCGATTTGATTGATGCTCGGCTTAACACCGGTTTCCTTTTCTAGTCGCTCCATATGCTCGGGCAAAAAGTTACAAACACCAATCGAACGAATCAGCCCCCATTTTTTAGCGTCAATTAATGCTTGCCAGGCTTCTACATAAAGACCTTGTTTTGGGTTTGGCCAATGGATCAAGTATAAATCATAATAATCCAAATTCGCGCGATACAAGGATTCCTGAATGGCAGTGACAGCTTTATCGTATTCCTGATAACGACCTGGTAGTTTAGAGGTAATTCTTAATTCTTCCCTTGGAATCGAACTGCGCCGTACGGCTTCACCTACAGTGCCTTCATTTTCATAATTATAAGCCGTATCAATCAGTCGATACCCTGTATCAATTGCACTATTGATCGCCTGGGCACCTGCATTTCCATTAAGCTTGTATGTACCCAACCCTATAACTGGCAAAGTTACACCATCATTAAGGGTAATCTCTGGGATAGATCTACCCATGACCCATCACTCCTTTCTATTATATGTAAAGATTATCACCTACCTGGGTTGAAAAACAATTATTCGTCACATGAAGATACGCAAATCAAACAAGAGCTGGCCTACAAGTCGTAAAATAAGACTTGCGGGACAGCTCCCATTTTGAGATCTATTCTATTCCTCAAACTTGCGTGTTTGATTAATCCAAGTCGTCTCTAATAAAAATCAACCCATGCCCATGGATCACCATATCTCCTTTCTGAACGTTCAACGCATCGATTACACCAGTGATTCCAGCTGCAATTTGCTCTAAACCACCCTGTTCCTTTTTTATGACTAATAAAGGCTGCCCTTCATAAATTCTCTCCCCAAATTTGACACAGACGTCTTCAACTTTCCCGATAATAGGGCTGGTTACAATCTCCCTGCTATCCCACTTGATGGGCATCACTTCATGAATCGTCATGGGGCTCACCTTCCTTTTACTAAGATCTTCACTGCACTAGACTACATCGTCCATATTTACATATTTATGTTTTCCAATCCTGACAAATCCCTCTCCTTTTTAAAAATTTGTTTACATCCTATATCCAAAATTATGAATTTTATTACAAGTGAAATGAAATTATTCAAAGTTGGAAAGAACTTATATTTTCAGGTGATTGAGGATCAAGCGATCTCCAATGAAGAATTTTCCACTCATTTAATTGATCGAAAAACCGGTTTAACTTTTCCTTACTTAGTGGATTTCATAATGAGGGGTGTATCAAAGAATCTAAAGGGAAGTCTTTTGCAAGAGGGTATCAGATGTTGCTCAACAATAAAAATGTTCCTTTTACAGAAGAACAACGACCAGATGCAAATAATGGAAATATTATAAAAAGCGAACAAGAAGATTTCGATTAATAAAGGTTGGATTAAGGGGGAGCAGTCCTATTTAAGTATTCCTATTCATTCATTATCCGGGCGCTTTTCTATAATAAGGATTAGCGCTCTTTTTCGTTTAAAAAGGCAAGATTGTGTAGGAGAACCATACCATAATTAACTACTATGTTCTCATTTACTTCTCGATAACAACTCTTGGACATATTATATACTAACTATCCGTATGAAATGAGGTTTTAGGATGAAAAAAATCCTTCTTGGAGTTTTAGCAGTTAGTTTGATTCTTGGAGTTATGTTCATCTTTATGAGTAATGATGAGACGGGGCATAATCAAGTTAATGCAGAAAACTCTACAGAAATTGAAAGTGTAGATAAAACTCACTCTGATCTTAGGAAACAAGCCGAATTTACAGAAGCAGTTTCTAATAGATTAAATTCTAAAGGTTATGATTCGACTGGGGTAATCATGAGTCAGGACTATGGAAAAAAGGTAAACTATATTGTGCTAATCTCCAAAGTTGAACATAAAGGTAAAAAAAGTGAAAAGATTATAAAACAAACCTTTGAGGAAGTAGCTAAATTATATGATGTTAAGCCATTTACTGTTCAGTTGCAGCAAAAGTAATAGA
The DNA here is from genome assembly GCF_900166655.1 of Halobacillus hunanensis. Taxonomy (GTDB): domain Bacteria; phylum Bacillota; class Bacilli; order Bacillales; family Halobacillaceae; genus Halobacillus_A; species Halobacillus_A hunanensis. Next base: position 622,127 of record NZ_FVZB01000006.1, read on the forward strand.
AACTTTAGGCGAACAGAGAATATAAGGAAGCCTTAGGGGATGAGGGTTTCTCTAAGCCTTTGGTTAAAGAGCATTTTATGATTGTTTTAACTTATATATGTCTTTTTCTAATTGCTGAACTTTGCTGGATAAAAACTTCAATTCATTAGAATGATTTTCAATTACAGCATTACTTGTTTGTTTCGTGAGTAAATCTATTTTCTCGTTTAACTTTTTGAATCCAGCCTGTGTTTCTTGTCTAAAATCATTTATTTTTTGACTAAAACCATTCAATTCTAACTTTGTGTCTTGCCTAAACTCATTCATTTCTTGTCTGGAATCCTTTAATTCTGTTTTGGTTTTTTGTCTAAAGTCACTCATTTCCTGCCTAAAACCATTCAATTCTATCTTTGTGTCTCGCTTAAAATCATTCATTTCTTGTCTGGAATCCTTTAATTCTGTTTTGGTTTCTTGTCTAAAGTCACTCATTTCCTGTCTAAAATCATTCAATTCTATCTTTGTGTCTTGCCTAAACTCATTCATTTCCTGTCTAGAATCATTCATTTCTAGTCTAAAATCGTTCATTTCCGCTTTGAAGTCCTGCTGTCCTTTTTCCAGTGTTTCTAATTTTTCAAAGATACGACTCACCAATGTTTCATTTTCCAACAAAATCACCTCCCTGTTCATATTTTATATTATTCTACTCCAGCATTCCAGCTGAATTGTGGAAAGAAAATTCTAGATAGACTTTGATGAATCTATATTAAGAGGAATCCATTTTGCTCAAAATGGATTCCTTTTTCAGAAGATGTAATGTTAACCAGCCAATTCACGTGTTACCTCCCAGCCTATTTACTTTTTGTCTTTTGAAGAAACACCTGCCGAATCAAATGTAGCCATTTCCTTCAACAATAAAGTAGCTGACTTTAAGATTGGGAAAGCAACTGCTGCTCCCGTTCCTTCACCAACTCCCATCCTCATATTAATCAGTGGTTGCTTTCCGAGTAATTCAATCGCTTTTCTATGACCAGGTTCAATAGACTGGTGACCGACAAACATATAATCTATTACTCTTGGCGAAATCAATTTTGCAATAACCGCCGACGTAGTTGAGATAAAGCCGTCCACCAGTATCGGAACACGGTAACTGGCTGCAGCAAGCATGGCTCCCGCGATACCGGCAATTTCTAAACCACCAACTTTCGATAATAGATCAATCGGGTCATGTCGATCAGGTTTTCTGTCTTCAATCGCCTTCTCTATGATGTTCTTTTTATGTATGAGGCTTTCTTTTGTAAGACCTGTTCCCCTTCCAACAAGAGTATCAATTTGTTCACCGCTCACCACTGAAATAATAGCTGAACTAGCAGACGTATTTCCAATACCCATATCACCGAGAATCAGGCACTTCGCCCCTTGTTCAATCATCTTTTTCCCTTGATCATAACCTATTTCCAGCGTTTCGATGGCTTCATTCCGTGTCATCGCATTTTCTTTTGCAAAATTCCCAGTCCCATATCGTACCTTTTGAACAGTTAATCCTTCCTCTTTAAATTCCGAATCAATTCCAATATCGACAATGTCAAAATAAGCATCGATGGACCGGCTGAGAACATTTATGGCCGCTCCATTGTTCAAGAAGTTTCGGACCATTTGTTCGGTTACCTCTTTTGGATAAGCGGATACCCCTTCAGCTGTCACACCATGGTCGGCTGCAAATACGATTACACCAGGTCTAGAAACTTCTGGAACTGTACTTCCGGTCATCTCAGCTAACTCAACGACCAACTCCTCAAGCCGGCCTAAGCTGCCAAGCGGTACGGTGAGCGAGTCTACATGGCTTTTCACTCGTCTACCGACATCCTTATCCAATTCAGGGATGGAAAAAGCCGATAATTTAGTTGCTGTCAATTTAATCCCCTCCAAAATCTGAATCCTTCAGTAAAAAAGGAGTTGTAGAAACCACTCCTTAAATTAAGCTAATTCTCGTTCAAGGCTATTGCACCTTGAATTAATGAAGTAAAAGCTTCTGGCTGAATATCTTCAGCCTTCTTTACTTTTATATGGCGCATTGTTTTCCCCGTACCTTGTAATAACTTGTTCATGTCCTTATCTTGAAGTTCATTACCTCTATGAAAGCCAAGATTAACATGTTTCTTGGCAGGTTGCAGATAACAAACTAAACCATTATACGAGTAGTTAGGCATAGACCATTTGTACTCTTCTATAAGCCAAGGGGAAGAATTAAGGATGATCTTTCTCAAAGTAAGTACAATAGTTTGTATATCATTTGGCAATTCTTCAATCAACTGATCAACTTCCTCAGTTGTTCTTTCTTTATCAGCCATCTTTTGTCTCCTTCACTATATTATTTTGTAAAGTTCAATTCCCAGGATATTCCGTTTCTGTCCTTAACAATCGCGTGTTTAGCTCCCCAGAATGTATCTTGCAGTTCCATTTGAACTTCTCCGTCCTTCGCAAGCTCGTCGTAAATTCTGGTGATCTCTTCTTCGCTATCGAGGTCAGGGCCAAGAAGGAGGTCACTGCCTTGAACGGTCTTTTTACCAAATACATCAGCCATGTATAAGATGCAATGCTCGTTGATATGTAACTCTGCGTGAATATATTTCCCCTCATGGCCTTTAAACATTTCAATGCCGTCAGATAGCTGTGTATTCTTAATTTCTCCACCGAAAACTTTTTGATAGTACTCAATTTCTTCCTTACAACTCTCTATTCTGAGATGAGGCACAATTTTTTTCATTACTTTTTCCTCCCTTGAAAGTTTTATGGTCCATTGTACTATGCATTATATAGAACATTACTCGCTATTCAAAATTTGTTGATAGCAGAAAAATCACTTCCTAATCCAGTACAACGAGCACAATTACAAAGCCTCGCCCTTAACGGTAAATAATCGTAATGGCAAAATAAAAAACCATGACTACGGAGATAAACGTGATAGCTTCAATAGTTTCCTGTGTCGTATATTCCGATAAGTACAATAAAAAATAAAGTATCCAGGAAACGTATGAAACGCCGCCTAGTATGTAAAAAAACTTTTTATCCTTCATAAAAATACCCCTTACAACTTTACTAATTGCTGCTGGTAGAATATACGATTGAATTCTATATCGGTTTCATTTAGCAAAAATTAAAAAGACCGCCCCTAAAATCCCGCTTAAAATTGGGTGCAAAATTGACTTCCATATAATCAAATAATCACTTCGATCATGAGTTACATTATGAACAAACATAATAACCAATCGACATTATTGTGGGATTGAACAGACACATATAAACCGTTCCACACCTGGATATTTTTCAGCTAAACTTGTTATTTCAAATCCATAATTCCGATAGAAATCCACTGCGTCGATATCCGTCTCAGCAAAAATCGAACGTAAGGCGTGTTTGTTACAAACGTAATCAACCATTTTACTGCCCAGCTTTCTTCCCCTTTCAACCGGTGACACAGCAATATGTTTAATTTCACAAATGCCTGTACTAGCAAACTCAATACCAATACATCCAACTATTACTCCTTTGAGTTCAAGTACATATAGCTTTCTTTTAGTTAATTGGATATATTTCTCTAATTCCTGTTCAACCCTCTCTTCAGATGTCGCATAGGTTAAGAGCACTTTTATAGTTGGATGAATAATTGTAGAATTAACTTCTTTCATAATCACCAACCTCTTAGAATAACTGACGACTTTTACTTATTTGATTGGAAGAACATCTACCACAACATTTCCAGATAGTTCATCATTAATATAAACTAATAAATTCCATACCCCTGCGGATGGAAGCTTTAGATGCGATGGCATGTTCACTTCCTTCTCCTTAATTTGGGCACCTTCGTAGAATTTTCCTGAAAACACCTTGTTCAATTCATCCGATCCTTTTTTATAGGCCATTACTTTTACTGGCTGATTCTTGATGTTTTCTTCTCCCCAATAAAACCAAAAATACTTTTCACTTTCACCGGCCACTATTGGGAATTTACCAGTTATGCCAAAGCCATGTTTATTTCCGATAACTTCGTAAGTTATGCTTTCACCACTATAGGATTTAGTTTGATAATCAAATTTTGAAGATAAGTTCCACTCACTATACTCGTCTTTTATTTTTATAGTAGATCCTGCGTATTCCACATCAGTATGTTTAGAATTCTCTTTTTCAGTATTACCTTCCGTTTCACAACCGGCTACAAGCAGCAATAAAAGAATTAAAATAGCTAAATAAACAGTCGATTTTCTCAACTACCTTGCACCTCCTGATTCATTAGCAGCTTTGTACGTAGCAGAACATTCTATAGAATGGTTCGACTTACCTACTCAAAATTCCTTTATAAAAAAGCTTTCAACCTTAATCTCGAATGAATTTTTCAAACCCCACCATCTGCACATTTACTCCACAGCATCACCCTTCATCCAACTAGGGAGTACCCCCTTTTCCAAAATAGTCTATTAATCTTTATCTCTATAATGGATTTAAGAAAAGCCTTCCTTTACATTAAAATAGGAGATAGTATTACAAAAGGGGCGAGAACATGAAGCAAACAAAGGATTTATTAAGAAACTTAAAGTCTTTGGCCGGTCCTTTCCCTGATTTTCCTACTGAAGATGTAACTGATAACCCTACAGATTTATTCTTGCAATGGCTGCATATCGCGATTAAAGAAGGTGTTCATGAACCTCATGCGATGACATTATCTTCTGTTGATGAGAATGGGGCACCTGATGCGAGGGTACTCATTCTAAAAGATGTTTCTCGTAATGAATGGTATTTTTCAACATCATCCACTAGTAGAAAAGGTGAACAGTTGACATCAAACCAAAAAGTTGCTTTAACATTTTATTGGCCAGAAATGGGGAGACAGGTTCGGATACGCGGGACCGCTTCCGAAATGACCCCAGAGGAAAATTCAAAAGATTTCTTGGAAAGGTCAAGCGAGGCTCGAGCTCTAGCTTTACTAGGGAAACAAAGCAAAGAAATGATACAACGCGAAGATCTGGATGAAGCATTATTGGAAACGAATGAATGGTTAACACAAAACCCCAATATGGTAAGCCCAAACTGGAAGCTGTTTGCTGTTCGAGCAGACGAAGTTGAATTTTGGCAGGGGGATCCAGGCCGCAAACACAAAAGGGTGCAATATCTTCGTAATGGTGGTCATTGGAATCATCGTTTGTTATGGCCTTGAAAGTTAGAAAAATCCCCCCTCAAGAATCTGACCCAAAAGACGCGTTTAAGAGAAACGCGCCAGCATATGTAAGTGAGGAGGTTACCTTTATTCAAGGTAACCTCCTCACTTAATCAATCAATAAACTATAATAAAAATGTTCCTCGTCCTTCTCATACCCAATTAACTCATATAAATCTTGTGCCTTGTGGTTGCTGCTGGCTGTTTCAAGTGTTAATTCTTTTGCACCTGTTTCTAAGGCATGTTCCTTTGCTCTTTGCATTAAGCTCTTAGCTACTCCCATTCGCCTCGCAGATTGATCAACGTACAGATCGTTGAGAATCCATATTTTTGCTAGATTGACTGAGGAAAAGGATGGAAAAAGCTGCACAAATCCTAATGGTTTTACAGAGCTTTCTTGTTGTTCGATGGCCAAAAAAATTACAGATTGTTGCTTTGCCATTCTTTCACGAATAAACTTTTTTCCTTCCTCTACGTTTGATGGTTGTTCGTAAAAGACCCGATATTTGTCAAAAAGTTCGGCAACTAAATCTATTTGATCCAGGTCTGCTTTTATAAGCACAATGTTTTCATCATTCGTCATAATATTTCCTCCAAGGTTAAAGTTGAGAGTTAATTTGGATGGTCTGCAAGTACTGATAACATTAGAATAACTTTAGTCTACAGAATTTTTTAATTGATGGTCTGCTTTGTGGCGCTCAATACCCAATTCGATTAACCTTTCAATCAGTTCAGAATACTGGATTCCACTTATTTCCCACAACTTAGGATACATACTGATTTTTGTAAAACCAGGCAACGTGTTGACCTCATTAATCACAAGCTCTCCATTTTCCAAAAGGAAGTAGTCAACTCTTGCTAAGCCTTGGCATTCTAATGTTTCAAATGCTTTCACAGAGTTTTCACGTATCATATCCTCTTGTTCTTTGCTTACATCAGCTGGTATTTTTAAAATAGCTCCACTCTCATCAATGTACTTTGTTTCATAAGAATAAAAGTCTCCATTCGTAAGAATCTCTCCGGGTAATGATGCTTCGGGGTCTTCATTACCTAATACTCCACATTCTATTTCTCTACCTATCACGTTTTCTTCAAGTAATACCTTGTGATCGTATAACATAGCCGTCTTTAATCCATTTACGTAATCTGTTTCGTTTCGAACTTTACTTACACCAACTGAAGAGCCTTGATTTGCAGGTTTAATAAAAAACGGCGTACCAATTTTCTCTTTTACCTGTTCAAATGCAGGGTATTTTTTCTCGGACTTTTTCACAGAGATCCATTTGGCCACGTTGAATCCTGAGGCAGCTAAAAGCCTTTTTGCTATATCCTTATCCATACAGATAGCTGAGCTAAGAACATTAGGCCCCACACAAGGGATGTTGGCCATACGAATCATGCCTTGCACACTTCCATCCTCACCTAAAGGACCATGTAAAATAGGAAAGATAACATCTAATTGTTCATAAGCCTCCGCACTATTCACATTTAGAATTTGATTATTTTCTCTGCCTGGTACGACAGCAATATTCTTATTCGTTTTATTTAGTTTAATTAATTTAGGATTTTCTTCATTGAGCAAATACTGTGTGTTGTTCGTTAAGTGCCAGTTCCCTTGTTTATCAACGCCAATAAGTGTGACTTCATATTTGTCATGATCGATGGCTTCCATAATATTTTTAGCAGATTGAAGAGACACTTCATGTTCTGAAGATTTCCCTCCAAACAGTAAGCCGACTTTAATTTTCCCCATTTTATCTGACTCCTTTTTCGTTAAAATGCTCACAAATAAAGACTTCTACATACAAGCTTACTCCACAGGACTTCCCGCTCTTAATGTACTTATTCAAATTATGCAGTTGCCATTCTCCTTATTTTGATCCCCTAATCATGTGCTTAGATTTTTACTTGCCACATAAAATCCCTGTGTGTCTGTAACTTATAACTTTAATTAGACAGGTATTCGAGAAACAGATCAGATTTAATATTACTGCAAATTTTATTGTGTTAACATCACTTCAAATGACTTAAAAGATGGGAGTGGTGATAAATATCACATTATACTGTTTACGAAAAGCTCAAATAGCCCACTTTATCGCTCAGAATTTATTATTTTCGCTCGCTTTCATCTCCCAAAAACTCCTCTTCCAGCCTTAAGCGCTCACACTCCGCCCAACTTCGCTCCGCTTCCTGATGCCCATAAACTCTTATCTATAGAAAATCAACCATTATGTGGTCGGTACCGCTCTCTGTCTTGGCCTTTTGCAAAGCATTTTCTCCACGTTCAGGGTTCCGGCAAACCATAATAACCTGGAACCCTTTCTTAGCCATGGCAACGGTTGTGGCTAGCCCCATTCCTGAATTTGCGCCAGTGATTATGGCAATTTTATCCCGCATAATCTATCCCTCCTCTATTACACAGCTGAAAGTCTGCACGGTACATTTTTTTCAATAGGTCCCTTGCCAAAAGGCAAACCAGTACACAAATAATGAAGGACATCGAAATCCAATAAGGGACAAATTTTAACAGCCAAAAAGAAACAGTGATCGTTGCAATCCCTAAGTAACCTATCATTTCTTCACGTTCCCAATCTTTCCGGTGAAGAAAAACATGTATATAACCAATGGGCGGCGTAACAAAACATAAAATACAAACCCATCCTATTTTCAAATACCACGGCTTCTTTTGCATTGTATGTATTCACAACAGCTTATCTATAAGTATATAGACTATCATCTCAAGAACAGCATAGTGATCCAAGTGAAAACTGAAATATTATTTCTCCTCTAAGGTGGGAACTTGCGATTGTATCAAAAATAAAGGAGAACCCAATAGATTATGGATTCTCCTTTTAATGAACGAGGACAGCCTGCCATCTTTTTCTCAATCATCTTGTGTACTAATCATTTAATCCTTTTCCATCGAGAATGTGCGGCATATATTTTTCAACTCTTGATTCTCGAGTTTGTGGTTTTTTGGCTTTCGAAAAATAAAGAATGTACGCTCTTTGCCGGCCAGGCGTCAATTCTTCGAAAGCCGTTTTCAAGTTAGGAACCTCATCGAATTTAGCTTGAAGTTCTTCAGGAATTGTGAATTCATTATCCTTTTTAGGAACTTCCAGCCCGGCCTTTTCAACTTCAATCGCTTCCTTAATATATTCCTTCAGGATGGTTTTCTTATCCACGACTTCTTGCACATTGGTGAACCGAATCTGGCGCGCCGACTGTACATTCTCCGTTTGTTGAATTAAAATCCCTTGGGAATCCCGTAACAAAGCACCTTTGTGAAACAGAAACGCACAATATTCCTTAAATCCATGAATTAGAACTATGTTTTTTCCATCAAGGGTGTAACAAGGATGACCCCACTTAAATTCTTCGGTCAGATCATCACAATCAAGAGCGATATTTCGCATCTTCTCAAATTCTTCCTGCCATTTGGCAGCCTTTTTTAAATAGTCATCTACCTTAGGATTCATTTTACTATGTGTCATAAAGGAACACCCCTTTCTATTTTTTTCGATTATCCGACAGTGATCATTCTCTAATTATTTCGGCTTCTTCTTACAAATATCCTGCCCACCTTCAGATGAAAAATGAGCACTCATCTTAGTTCTAGAAAAGCACTCAATTTTGGCATAGTTATCCGTTACCTTTTCTCCCCAGCGATAACGCTCCAACAATCAGTGGAAGTTGCAGAGGTAAACGCAGCCATAGGATCCAAGGATTCGCTTCTTCTCCGGGCCGGAATGATATCCTTTTCACAGCCATAAAAACATTTGCTGGAAAAACAGCTGTCATAAAAAGTGCTAAGAGTTTTCCGGTGATCTCTTGTCCTTTTTTCACCCAGAGCAAGACGGAAAAAATCATTTCAGAAACACCTGAGACTAGCACGATAGTTCGTCTGAAGGGAAGTGTTTTCGGGACAATTCTACGGAAGCCTTTTTCATGGGTGAAATGCAAGACCCCCGCCCCAAATAAGAGGATCGAATATAGGGATCGTAAAAATAATTTCATATATATACGTCCTCTCCATTTACTAATTTTTTACTCTTCAATGGTCCAAATATTTCAAAAGAATCTAGTAAACTTCAGTACTGCGGATTTCCATAGTACGGCGGCGATCCTCCTGTACTTCCTTTTAATGTTAAACTTCCCCGGCTAACTTTGTAAGAAAGAGTCCTAGAACCTTTCTCTTGACCATTGCTCCACTGTTCAGTGAACTTAACGATATACACTTCCTCTTTAATTTCTTTGATGCTCGTTTCTTTTTTGACTTGATATCCTCCAACATTGCTTACCCTCTGTCCAATTTCTTTAGGAAAATCATCAATTACTGTACCTTCACCCTTCGTAGCAAAATCGACCGCATCTTCCTTTGTGAAAGGGGGCAATGAGGGAGAGCTTATTTGCAAAACTCCCCAGGATATTAGTAAGGAACCAATAGGGATGAGAAGGATCAATCTCACTCTCTTGTTCCCCCGAAGTCTCTGGTGAGCCCACTTGTCAATGATCCCATAAAGAATAGCAGCTGCCATACCACAATACGCAAGGAGCATCTCCTGAAAAAAGACGCCATTCACTAAGCCAAACACTCCGAGGATTAATACATACAGCCAATCCAGATTCCTAAACCACTTCCTTTGCAGGTACTCTATTCCAGCAGAAACCAGGTTTCCATAGACCAGAATAATAGCCCCGATATAAACAAAATAGACAAAAAACCAAGCTATCAATTTATTACCTTGATTATATGTAGGATTAGGCTCTTTCAATATGTAAAACAATGCAAAGAAGAACGAAATAATGGTTGTTGATACAATTGTTGCTATAAATTTTCTTTGAAAAAACTTTTTTCTCTCTCTATCCATACCTCGTCCCTTCTTCTTGCGGCAGTAATTTATGTACCATTTTTTAAAAGACTACACCTTTCTGTGAGCGACTGGAAAGTGTAGTCTTTTTTGTAATGTATCAATTCAGAGGTGAAAATAAGATTAACTTCTTCAATTATATTGCTTTTTAACAGAAGACTGGATTTAATTTCATATTCTCAGATCATCGCTCCAGTCTTGAAACTAGCTTCTTTTTAGTTGCCATAATAAAAGACACGATGGCAAAACAAATCAGGAAGAAAGCCAGAATCACGTAGGCTCCCCCTTCAAACCCCCTGATGTTTACGAAACCGATGTAAAACAAGATGATTGCGGCAATGACGGTTAGAATAGTTGGGATTATTCGTACAAATAAGGGAAAGTTTAATCTTCTAAACCACCAGGTAAGCAAGATAACGAGTGCCCCTGGTACAATGGCTACGAGAAACGGCCCTTCAATCATTTGTCATCCCCTCCTCGTTTGAAGAATATGAAAATCCACCTTATTTTAACACAAATTGGAAAAGGGTTTACCACTTTTCTGTAAAACAAAATGACCCTCAAATAAAAAATGAGCGCTAATCTTAAATACAGAAAAGCGCTCGTTCTTTAGGAAATCATATCAAGTTGTTTAAGAAACAATTTTCGCTGCAAACTCTTTATACTTCGCCATCATCTCAAGGGCAATTTCATAACTATCTTCTGGTTCGAAAGATTTTCGATCAAATCCAATCATATCCTTCAAAATCTCATGTGCGTAATCTGCAAAGACTACCGTACCATCAGACTCTACTCTCTCCATTCCATCAAGTTTAACGGACGGTCATTAATTTGTAAGAAAGAGCCAACTGCCATGGAAGCCATGCTCCTAGAGTAGCAGAACTTAATCTTTCATATTGCTTTTTCTGGCAATTTAAGATTAACATGCCAAGTCTGCTTAACTGCGAAGTTAATCACTACATCAGGGTTATGTTCGGAGATCGTTTTAGCAGCGCTATCTATCTCAGAAAATATACATTCTTTCAAAAGTGACTCTTTAATAACTTGATCCTGATCACTTATGGAAGATGAAGCATATTTTACTAGGATTTTCATTTTAGTGGTAACAGTTGTTAATCATCTCAATTAACATAATCTCCAAAAGTTACTCGATGTTTTTCCATAAAGTTCTTCCTGTCATGTTCTAGTCAAAAGTATAATTAGAATCTTAATTCCTTTCTTGAAGATGCATTTATTTTTGCTATATTTTTATAAATCATACTTTTTTCTAATTCTATGTGTTCTTCTTTGGTTAAATCACCCATATTAGGCTGCAAAGAAATTCTTTCGACATTTTTTCGATGCTCTTCTTCATTTACCGAAAATTCACCCAAATAACCATCAATAGTTGCAGTTATATACTTTTTCACTTCCGGATTATTCATTTCTTTTATGTACCTAAACTTGGGTATATATTCGTAAACTGCAACCACCTGTCTATATTGAATAAAACCAACTTCACCAAGATTATTTGCAGCTTCTTCTATGTCTTGTTTTGTAAGCTCTTCTTCAACTCCATCACGATACCTTTTAGCTTTTTGTTCAAATTCACCATACATTTCCTGTAAACGACCTTGAAGTTCTAACATTAAATTAATTCTTTCAAGACAATAATCAAAGACGTTCTTTTCCTCTGAAGTTAAACAACCTTCTCCTAAAACATCCATCAAAAATTTCTGCATCAGAGTATGTGGATACATATATGCATTTACCCTTTTTTCAGCATGATCTATAAATAGCGAGGTTAGTACGGAGAATTCCAATAATGCATCAAACGCTTCCAAATACTCCTTTTTTCCAGCATTAGAATTCGGTGAAACTACAGCACAACCAGTTATTGTTTTTCCTCTCTGATAATTCACCAAAAAATAATCACAATTGTTTATTCGAAAGGAGCACGGATCAATGATAAATGACTCTAAAAGTTTTTTATGTTTCTTAGCCTCTTTCTTAACCGATGGATGATTATAGTACACAGATATCACTCTTTTCTATTCTTTAATTAGGTTAACAGAAATAAGTAAGAGCTCATCTCCATCAACTAAATGATCCTGTAAATGCTTTAGTTGCACTTGTTATTCAGTTGTTAGCCGGAATATTAAACCCATTCGCTTTCAAGCATATAAATTCACATCCTTTTCGCTAATTATCATTAGTATCCAAATAATTAAACGAGGTAGTAGATTACCTTATGCTTGTCTTCAAGAATATGCCCCGTTTCATATATAAAGAGCACAATCTTAATAGGGCCTATAAGCCAATATCAACCGTTTTTTATCTCTGATAAGCACCCGTTCTTATTGGGGTAATATCAAGACAGCCTATTTATCAAATAATCCTCTTCCAATCAAATTTGCAGTCACCGGTTCCTTTCCCAATTCACGCGAAAGCAAAGTGTACAAAACAGCCCAAAACCAAAACGATGAATTAAATAGTGTAAAAATCACAACGATTTATTTTCTATCTTTGAAAGTAACAAATACATAAAAGGAAAAAAGTACGAATAAAACAACACCAACATTAATCAGTACATTAATAATCATTTCCATAAGAAATCACCCTAACTATTCCTGCCTAGTATTACAATAATTCTATAATTCCTTATCCACTCTTTAACCTATTAACAATTATTTCAAATTTCTCTCATTGGAACAATACGTTATTTCAGAATATGGACCTATTGTATGAACATTAAGCTTCTATTAGCCGGGTATTATGGAAGGTCGTTGTATAAGGATTAGTATTCACAGTTACGCTCGGTATCTAAAATTCTATACAAAAAAGTGGGGATAGACAGGTTTGAAGTGTCCCCCATACAATGGACAGTTTTTTAAAAAAGGACCTAGGCAATTACCCGCCCTCACCCCTTTACTCAATAACTAATATTGTAGCTAAGTAATTTGCTTTTAAGTTTTTCTATGAAGGGAGGTTTTTATTGTGCGTAAAATTAGTGCTGCATTATTAGCATTAACTTTAACAGTTACTTTGTTTATACCCTTTTCATCTGCATTTGCAAGCGGGGGATGGGATTATGTAGGGCATTCCACATTTCGTGAATATACTGGAGTGGCGGAGTCTACAGGGGGGGATTTCATGTTCGTATTAAATGCTGGACCAAGTGGCTGGTACCATCTTTGGGAAGATGATCCTGCTGTAAACGATTATGTGGGGAAGAAATATTTATCTCATGGCGAAAGTGCAATCTTTCGAAATATCGGTGGTTTTGTGGATGGGTCTAACGATGAGGCAGAATTCTTTGTTAAGAAACACCATAATCAAAACACAAAATCATATATGATCTTTTTTGATTAGATTTAGGGGCATAGTCTGTTTCAAATGAGCTAAACTGATTATCAAATGTCTAGGAGGGGCAGCGTCAAGATTTTGACAATTTACAACGTTAAGAGAAAAACCTTAGGGACTGGGACATGACTAATTTTTTTAAGTAAAAAGACGAATGATATGCAGTTGAAGCGGAGAAAATATACGTAGACTCTCTCCGGAATTGTTGATACATCAAGGTTTATAAGCTGTTTTTTCTATCAAAAAATTTTTTTGAACTAAACTCACCAATCAGTGTATTCCTTTTCTTCAATTTTATGGGGGTTGCGACGACGCGTTGAGTTCCCTAATTGGGTTAGGGGCTCTTTTTTCTAAAAATTGGATAAACTACATTAATTAAAACACCCTGGAAACGACAATGATAGTTCGTTTTCAGGGGGAAGTTATTTATTCGAGGATTCCGTTATATACAAGGCCTTCGTGGAAGTTAATGATTTTCAGCCTACTTGTATCCTTAACGTAGATGCTTTTGAATTGTTGCTGTCCATGGTCGCCTTTTAAAACTATGACACGTTTGTGCGGGTTGTTCTGTACAACTTCTGCATTATATCCATTTACATCAACGTGATTTGCAAGTGTAGAATATTCAACTAACCCTTCAAGTTCAGTTTCTTGTTCTGTAGCTTCGGTGTCCTGATCGCTTTCTTCAACATCTTCTTCTTTATCACTGAGAATTTTATTGAACACCAATCCATCTTTGAAGTCGATAACTTTTAACCTGTTTGTATCTTTAACATAGATACTTTTGAACTGTGGCTGACCGTTATCACCTGTTAATAGAATAACACGTTTGTGATTATTGTTTTCCATAATTTGAGCACTGAAGTCATCAGCGTCAACCACCTCATCGAGTGTGTCGTATTCAAGGAGACCGTCAATGTTTTCTGCATCGGTTTGATATTCTTGGTAGTTCATTGAAATGTTTTTCTCTGATACAGGTGTTGTGTCTGAATTTGCGTGAGCCGCGCAGACAATACCTCCGCTTGTTAGAAGTAGTGCGCTTGCTGTTGTAAGTACGAATGTTTTCATGTTTTTTCTCTCCTTTATTTTAATTACTTTTATCTTAAAGCCGCCAAGTTAAATCCCAATGTGAAGAAGATTAAAATTGGATGAGAAAAAATGGATTTCGTTTGAGCGCTGGTGATATTTTACAAATGAACGTATTGTAAAGCCATTGGGACTGGTAGCTAAGGGAAGCCGCTGGTATTTCATTGCTTCCAAGGAAAATGATGAGATCCGAAATTACAGAGCATCACGTATTCGTTCTTCAATGCCCATGGAAGAAACATTTAAAAGACCGGAGGATTTTAATCTCGCTCTGTATTGGGAGTCCTCTACAAAAACTTTTACAAAAAATTGCCTCGTTACGAAGTGTCGGTAAAGGTAGCGCCGTCTATTTTGACATGGCTAAAATTCTCAAGTCGATTTGTTCAAATTGTTGAAGTCGACAATTGTGCTCAGAATGACTGGATACCTGTGAAGCTTTCTTTTGATACCGAAGATGAGGCTAAGGGATATATACTAGGTTTTGCCAATCGAATAAAATTGATTGAACCTAAAGAAATACACGATAAGATTCTTAAAATGGCCGAAGACACTTTAGCGTTTTATAAACATGGAAAATGATGTTTCTTATTTTCTGCTCGTCATTTGTCACTTATCATTGCAGATGAAATAGCTAATTGACCTGTATCAATCTTTAGGGTTAATGATGGCTAAAACCTGATGGTCTTCCCACTATCCATTTATTTTAGTGTTTTTTTTAGCAATACCTTCTCTCGATGAAATCCTGATTTTTCTAATACCCTTATAGAGCCAATGTTATGAGGCTGCACCCCAGCTTCGATACGATGCAATTTCAATTCATTAAATGCATATTTTACAATCAATTTTGTAGCCTCAGTAGTGTATCCTTTACCATTATGTTTTTTGTCCAAGAAGTATCCGATAAAAGCACTTTGAGATGACCTTCGAAGAATATGAAAGAGATTAATTGTGCCTACTAATTCTTTTTCATCATTTTTAAATATCCCAAAATAAACGGTTACTAACCTTTTTGAACTAAGCACATTTAATTGAATAAAATCTCAAATAGTTGCTGTGGATGTGCATTTAATAATCCATGGACAATAATAATCACCCACACACTGCGATAACGTGCCCACAAATACCCCAAAAATAGTCCTACGATTCCATGGTTTGTAATAACCGTCGCCATATCAACATTCCATTGACCAGATCCATGTACCGCAAAATGCCAGCTCGCCCATAAGAGTGATGTAAGAAGAATTGCCGGCCAAGTACCTAGTATTAATTCCAGACGTGTTTGCAACCAAACTCTATAAAAGAGCTCTTCGAGTAGACTATTAATAAGAAAACCTACGAGTAAAGTGACGATTAACATCGTTGGATCAGTTATACCCAATGAAACAAAGGGTGTAGAAAATACAGAAAAGAAGTTAAGGTAAACCCATATTATAATGACTATAAGCGGTATAAGCCAATACCATTTAATACTAACTGTTGATTTTATAGGTTTTGATCGCTGTTGTTTGGGGTTACTTCTATAAAACAAAAAAAGCATTAGTGGAGTGAACAATAATAAAATTATTTTACATATCATAAACCACAATTGGAACGCCATACCTTGAAAGTTCACAATGAGAAGGCAAATCGTGAAAAGAGCTCCACACAAGAATAAGACAACGTTTTGGATTATGATACTCTTTGGATCAAAATGTTGAAGGGGATTGTATTTATTACGTTGAAACGGTAAGAATCGGATGAGGAGTATACCGACAATTAAAGGTATCCACTTGTTCCAAACGGGCATTGTTCCCTTATGATCCCCACTATAACGTATATTTGTTTCCCCAATCCATATTAGCCAAAGTGATGATAGTAAAATGACAAGCATACTTATAACGCCAATTATCTTCCCCGTTCTGGGAAAATAACTACTCATAAAAACCCGACCTTTCATTCCATTATTGCAAACCAGATACAGGTGACTTGCGTTTTTTACTTAAATATTATTTAAATGGGCTTTTGTTACTCCACAATCTGGCCAAACAAATCAAGGAAACTTATTCTAAAGTCTGCATTAAGGTGTAGAAATATTTTGCATCACCAGTATTAAAGTAGTTATACCATGCCTCAAGAGTATCTTCAGCAAATACATCTAACTTCTCTAATACAATTCTAGCGAAAAGCAAACCACCTGCTGAACTACCTGTAATCAAACCTCCATCCGCCATTGCCTTCACATTTTTATAATATTGCTCACCTTTATAATTTGGACATACCATCTTAAGAAATTCAAGACTATTGCTGGTATGAATACGTGCGTCTAAAACTCCAGTCTCAGCAAGTGTAGTTGTTGCTCCACAAATTGCAGCAACTGTTGCCCCACATTGTATAAATTCGGTAGCCTTTTCAATAATCGGAGTATGCTTTGGATCATTCCAAGTATCAGCCCCTGGTAATAATAAAACTGCTGAAGGCTGAGAAATAACTTCATCAACAGTTATGTCAGGCGTAACCGTTAAACCGCCCATTGTTGTTATGGATTCCCTTGTAGGCCCCACGGTTTTCATAGAAACATTGGGACTCTGCTTTTTAAAGTATCGTCTGGAATGAAGTTCTGCCGTCACATACCCAAGTTCCCAATCTGATAATGTGTCTAACACGTAATTGTATACGTTAATCACGATATTCCCCTCCCTGATAACCGCAGTCAAGTGTAACTCTTAATCCGTTTCTCGCGCCCCGTTAATTAAACAAGCATTTTTGTTAGATGCCATATTTTAATTCTTATTGGCGACATACAATTCCATATAAATGCTATGTTTAAAGCCTTTCATCTTTGAAAAACTCTCCTTTTTTCGCTCAAACTCTGTAAAACCGAACTTTTTATATAATCGATGAGCAACCTCATTTGTATCCACAACTTCTAGGATGTAACGATGATAACCCTCATTCTCTAATACGTAACTCATCAGTGCAGTTGAAACACCTTTACCTCTCGCTTTAACTGTGGTAGCAACACATTCAATATAACCTGTGTCATCTTGGTAAGACAATTTTTTATTAAACTCATCTTTCATAAAATGATAAGCCATACTCCCTTTCACGTAGCCAAATGAATCTCTCAAAATTGTTTTATCAATTGTCAATGCTCGATTCTGGTTATTGGAACAAGCAAGAATTCCAACAACTTCACCTTCTAAAGTGGCAAAGTAAAAAACTTCTGGACAGATCATTTTCTGAAACGCTTCAATTAACTTTCCCCGATTGTTTGAGAGAAACGCTAAGTCTTTCTCGTAACCATCAACGAAAACAGCTGCTACCTCACGAGATACATCTCTGTTACACTCTCTCATTGGCATTACTCTAATTTCATAGCTTTCCATTTAACTCCCTCCTTGATATTTAACTGACCGTACGGTTTATTAACATGTGTTTAAAAACCCCTTGAGTAGGGGTTTACTTTTTAGATATTCCATTCAAAAAAACGTCGATCGCATTTTCGTAAAGGAGATAAAACTTTTCCTCATCGTAACCGAGAAATTGTGTAACACTCATACCAGTGAGTGTACTATAAAGTATATAGGCTAAATCATCAACTGTTTTATTACTTACAAACTCTTTATCACGTATACCTTCCTCGATGATCTGATAAAATATATCATATTCAGGCTGAAAAAGATGGATAATCTTTTCTTTCACCATATCTTCGATGTTCTCCGTGCCCATATACTCTGGAACGGTTTTAGACAGTGGATTTTGCATATCCGAAGCATAGTATTGGGCCAGCAAGTATAATTTCTCTGTAGCCGTCGTAACTTGATTGGCTTGAGCCTCCCATTCTTGCCTCCAGAATTTATTGGCTGTTTCAACAGTGTACAAAAATAATTCTTCTTTGCTTTTAAAGTGATAATAAATGCTACCTTTGCTAATTTCTGTGAATTCACGGATTTCTTCCATGGAAGTGGCAGCATAACCCTTTTGTTCAAAAAGAACTTTGGCTTTTTCTGCAATGTGTTTTTTCGTTTTTTCGCCTTGACCAACAGGTCTCGCCATAATGATTACCCCATCATTCTTGATTTTATAATGAATAAACTGACCGATCGTTTTATTAAACATAAATGATGTACCTTAAAATTGCAACCTCATCTAAAAATTATCCTTCTAAACCTTTCATTTATCTTGAAACGTTATTGCGTTAAATGGCCCTTCGTATTAACAGAAGACTTGTTTTCAAGATAAACTTAAAAGAACATCATACCGACCTTCCGCATCTGCCACTTTATTTGGGAGATTCGAATCAAGACATGACTTCTCATTTTTGTGATTATAAGAAAACCAACTCTATCCACCACATTTTCTCTACCTAGTTGTTTCTTCAAAGCTATTTCCATCCAAACTTTTCACAAACAGTTCACCCTCTATAGCACCCAACCCTACCATTATATACGGTTTAGGAGCAATCACAGATACGAGTGTGACACCAAACCAATAATCAGCAGTTTCAAATTCTTTCGTCTGCTTTCTTGTGCCTCTTAAAGGATCTCCTTGCTTAGATTTTCAGGCGAACTAAACGATTCCACAGTTTGTTTTACTAGTTGATTATCTTCCTCCGTTAATTCCAATAGATGTCCCTAATCTCATTAATGTGATGGCTCCGTTCATCAGCTGGTAAGATTTAATTGATTTAGAGGAACCCAACCCGTATAAAGTACCATAGATGATTTTGTTTCTTAAAATATGGAGAAATTTAAAATGTAATGTTTACATTACATTTATTTTAGAATATAATCAAGTTATGTAAGGTGCACATTACATTTCAGAAAGGTCGTAAACGATGAAACATGGAGTACGTAATTCCATAAAAGAGATGAGAAAAGAGAAGGGGTTCACCCAGGACCAATTAGCTGAAAAGATCCTGGTCACTAGACAAACGATTATTGCCATAGAAAAACAACGTTATGAACCATCCATTGGCACAGCTATTAAATTAGCTACTGTATTAGATTGCTCATTAGACAGTTTATTTTGGATTGAAGGAGAGGAATGAAATGAATCTGACCTACAGAACAAACTTCCTATTGAAAATGGGGATTCCATTAATTTTATTTTATCTTTATTTTTTCCATTCTAGCTCTACAGCGACCTTAGTTGCTGCGATTATAGCTACAATTCACTACGGGGCATATGGAATTGATATTCATAAAAAGGGAAATTGGACCAAAGTTAACCTTGAGCATGATCAACGCACTCGTTCTAATGCTCACTTTGCCGGATATATAACCTGTTGGGCAATGATTTTTCTCTTACTCATAGGCAGTGTACTTATACTAAACACGGATATACCTCTGACTTTTCCTAACCTTATCGCCTATACGATTCTAGCCAGTTTCGTTTTAAGATGGATTATACGTGACTATCTTAATTTTCTCCCTTTAGCGGAGGAAGGATAAATGTCCTTTCACACAAAAAGAGCGCAAGTCTTTTCCAGATTTGCGCTCTTATCATGAAGACTCGATAATTAAGATTTTAACTCTTTTTTGGGGCTATAAGGGCAGCCACAATACCTACTAATCCATAAAGTATAAAGGAAATAACATAGCCCCATGTCCCAATAAACCAGCCCGCGAGTACTGAACCGATTACCTGGCCCATTGCCAAAGTTAAAAAGGGTACGCCGATCCCTAATGATGCATTTGTAATAAATACACGGATTCCCCAGACAAGAAGGACTCCGGTTAAAAATATATAGGAGCAGCCGAAAATTCCAGCTGATAAGTACGACATCAACAAATTTTCAGGTGCAATAGAAAGAATAATCGATGATGAAGCAATCAACAAACTCCCTACCTTATAAGCTAAAGACAGTCCCCACTTTTCAACTAGAGAACCAGAAAATCCTCCTAGCACACCGAATAGCCCTATAATGACCCAAAATCCTGAAAGCTGCCAATCATTATAATTACCAGCCACTTCAATAAAAGATCTGGAAAACGTCCAAAAGGCTGCTGTGGAAATTCCCAAGGTAAGAGATGCCAAAATTAAAGGCATCGCTCCTTTTACTCCTCGTATAGAGAGGTTTCCTTTTTTAAACCTCACCCCCGAACTCATACCATTTTTCGGAATCGCTTGGAAGTTCCATATCAATATCATGAATGTCAGGATAGCATAGATCAAATATGTCAGTCTCCAATTCGGTGCTAATAAAATCGCTCCTGCTC
The DNA here is from genome assembly GCF_900166655.1 of Halobacillus hunanensis. GTDB lineage: Bacteria > Bacillota > Bacilli > Bacillales > Halobacillaceae > Halobacillus_A > Halobacillus_A hunanensis. The sequence goes on from NZ_FVZB01000006.1 coordinate 642,814, forward strand.
CAGAAAGGGCTATGCCAAAACTGGTTCCTGAATTGACCCATGTATTTGCTTTTCCTTGATTACTCTCTTTAATCCATAGCGATATCGCGGCGCCATAAGGGGGAGATACCAAACCTGTACTTCCTCCAGCCAATAACACCCCTAGCGCAAGCAACCATACATTAGGAGTGACACCTATCAGCAGCAATCCAGCAAAAGCTGACAGCCCAGCTGAGATAATCATTCTTCTCGGCCCTTCTTTTGTCGTAATGACAGTGGATAGGATGATTGTGAGGCAATAGGCTAAATAAAACAGCGAAGAAATCATCCCCGATACAAACTCGGACATTTCAAGTGATTCATTGATTGCAGGCAGAAGCAACCCAAAACTAAACCTCGCCAATCCATAAGTAGCAGCAATCATGGTAGCACCAGGTAAAACTAATTTTGAAAATTTCATGGTATTCATCCTAACTTAAATTATATAGAACGACCTTTCTAATTTTCAGGTAAAAAAATTACGATGTATGTAGGACAAGTGTCCTCGCCATCGCAATAGAGTGTTCCGTTGCTTTCTCTGCACCAATCAATGTCGTCATAGAAGTGGTTCCTTCAAGCAGCAATGTAAATCGGTGAGCTAAATCTCGTTCGTTATCTTTCCCTTTCCTTTGAGCCAATTGCTGAAAGTATTTAAGCAATTTGGATTTGTGACCTCTTGCAATACTTTCAATTTCATTATCTGTTCCTGCATAATCTTCTATTGCTCTTAAGAACATGCATCCTCTGTAAGATTGTTCGTTTAACCAACGACCGTGAGCTTCAACAGCAAGAATAAAAGGCGAATCTGAATCCATTTCGACTTGTGAATCCAAATAAGACCAATAGCGTTCTTCCCGCTGTTTAAGTACTTCTTCAACTAAATTGTCCTTGGAAGAAAAATGATTATAAAGCGTCATCGTTGCTACATTCGCTTCACTGATAATTTGCTTTAATCCTACTCCATGAAATCCGTGCTCATAAAATAACCGTTCAGCTACGCTGAGTAGTGTATCTTTTTTTACAGATCGACCCATGTCATGCACTTCTCCTTCCATTAGATAGAATGACCTTTCTAATATTAGAATATCAGCCACTCAATCTTACCGTCAACCAATTAATCAAATACAATAATGGCCAGTACCCTTTAACAGAAAATAAATAAAGAGATTCATCTATACTTGGCCATTTTTCATGCAAAAAGACGCATATCCTTTATTCCGGAAGTGCGCCCAATCGTATTGCTGAGGATTATCATTCTCTTTAATAACTCATACTTAAAAAATGATTTTCTCTTATGCTGAAGGAATTACAACTGCATTACACGCTCTTTCGTAAAACTCAATGGGGCCGGCGCCACCAATAATTGCGTACTCGTAACCAATATCTTTCATATCTTTTAGACAATGATGGAGTAACGAATAACCAATCCCATTCATTCTATTAGATTCAGAAACACCCATAGGACCAAAATAGCTTTTTTTATTTTTATAGACGTCAAAAGCGGCGAACCCGACTATTTCTTCCTCATTATTCAACGCTATGTATATTGATGGATTTCTTGATTTAAAACCACCTTTTAAAGTTTGTGACCATTCGTATGAGAAATTTTGTTCTACATACTTTACTAGTTTATCAGAATCGGTCTGCTTCACTTTTCGAACAAAATGAGAATTTATGTTTGGAAAAGTGTAATTACCAAGATGCGTAATCATATCACGGGATGTTGTACCGAGAGTTAGTATGATTTCTTTGTTATAATCATTTAAATATTTATCGATAAGATCAGTGTTAATTAATGCTTTGAGGACATGACCTTCATTTAGATAAACTTGGTTATATTTTTTCATTATACTAATGGCAACCTCAAAAACCTGTTTTATCTCCTCTGTTACATTAACGTTAAACAGGGGGCTTTTAGTCCTGTTTTGGTTTGCGGTATTTTCTACATCTTCAATCTGGGCCCTTAAAAAAGCAGCATCCAAGGTACATTTCAAAGAAACCTCCCCGAGCGCACCTTTTTTTTCACTAATACAAGCGATCAGTAAATGTATCGGTTCTAATACATTACTTTTTGAAACTTCAACCTCGCTTTCCGCATTCCTCATTATTCTTAACATCCTATTAGTGATCTTTAAATTATCCAGTTTTACTCCCCCTTCTGAAAACTATAGAGTTCATAAACCATCTTTCCTCCTTACTTATATCTACTTAAAATTTCTTCTGGAATATGACAATAATCATTAGGACATCTAGCTAACCTATCTTGATGTTCTTCTGCACTTCTCACATAGTTTGTTAGAGGTAATACTTCAACAACTATAAGGTCGTCATCATTTCTCGCCCCAAGAAATGCCTTCGCCTCTTTTAAGTGTTCCGGCTTTTCACTATACACCCCTGTTCTATATTTCTCGCCAACATCCTGCCCTTGTTTATTCAAACTGTATGGATCAATGATTTCAAATAAATATCCCATTAAGTCCCTGATTGTTACAACCGTCGGATCAAATCCTGTTTTCACACATTCTGCGTACCCATCATAATCACCCTCAAGTGTGTGACTTGTTCCATTAGCTCTTCCCGCTTGTGTAGACTTAACTCCAGGTAAAGTTTTTATAAAAGCTTGTACTCCCCATAAACACCCACCTGCTAAATATACCACTTCCATATAGTTCTCTCCCTATCATTCATTTCTTCAGAATCACACAAATTTCATCATCTGTGATCCTACATAAAGTCTATTGAGATATTCCTTTTGTACAATTATCAATCGATCGCAAATAGAGCATTGAATGATTCGCTCATGACCGGGTGATTATATATTTGATCTCTTAAATACGTATAAGGAGCTTCCAAATCCATTGCTAGCTTTACAAGATTAATCAATTCTGGGGACTCAGGTCCAAACAAGCTGGCACCTAGAATTTTATCTGTTTTTTTATCGATGACAACTTTAAATAAGCCTCGAAGGTCGTTGATGACATGTGCTCGCGGATGTGACGCAACCAACAATTTTCCTTCAGCGATTTCATAACCCTTTTCTTCTGCTTCTTTGGCTGTTATCCCTACCCTGGATAAAGGAGGATCAATAAACATGGAATTGGGAACATGTTTACGACTCTCGAGAGAATATTTTTTGTCACCAAACAAGTAGTTCTCAACAATACGGTAATCATCCAGGGATATATACGTAAATTGCATACCGCCTTTTACATCACCTAGAGCCCATACATTACCCACCGTTGTTTCAAGATGATCATTGACCTTAATTGCGCCATTTTCCGTAAGTTCAATGGATGTATTTTCAAGACCGAGGTGTTCCACATTCGGTTTTCGGCCAGTAGCAAGCAGCACTGCATTTGCACTTACCGTTTCACCATTGGATAATGACAACGACACCTTATCTTTACTTTCCTCTGTAATTTCCTGTGCTTTTGCCCCAAATATAATATGGATGCCCTTTTCTTCCATTACTTTCTGAACTTCTGCTGCGATTTCACGATCTTCTCGAGTCAACAGCTCTTCTTCCGGTGTTATCACCGTTACTTCCGCTCCAAAGGTTTTATACATAGAAGCATATTCCAGCCCTATATATCCGCCACCTATAATTGCCAATTGTCGCGGCAGCTGTTTACGATCTATCAGAGACGTACTTGTGTAGACTTTATCCGAATTCAGGTCACCTTTCAACGGTGGAATATTGCTGGTGGCACCTGTATTGATAAAAATATGTTCAGCAGTTAAGACTTCAGTTTTACCATCTAATTCTAATTCCACTTCTTTATCTGAACGAAAACTTGCTTCCGATTCGTAAATCGTAACATTCTCATGTTCAGCTAAGTTTTTATAATTTTTTTCTCGTAACTTTTCCACCACCTTATCTTTTCTTTCAATGGCGTCTCGATAAGGGACACCTTTCAAGCCATCTTGGACAAGTGATTTTGTCGGGATGCATGCGATGTTAATACAAGTTCCGCCATACATGTCTGGATCTTTCTCAATCATTGCTACGTTCCAATTGTTATTGGCGAGCCTCCCAGCTAATGTTTTCCCTGCTTTGCCAAAACCAATTATTATTGCGTCATAAGTAATCATATACACACTCTCCTATCAAATTCATTACGTATTGTGTCCAAGAATCTCTAAGCTACAATTTCCATTCTTAAGTACTATACCCGTTTAAGTTAAATTAAACTAAATCTGATTTATAAGCTTCAAGGAAGCCCTACAAATTACATACAAAAAAACTCCGACAACCTTTTCAAAAGGTGCCGGAGTGCTTAAACAATACTATGAATTATTTTTCCACGTTTTCTTCAATGATTCCTTGGGCTTTCGCCATCTCTTTCGCAATCCGCGGTGCGTGCCACAATAACGAAAGCATTAAAATCGAGACAGGAACAGCGGCAATCACAACAAATGACTGTAAGGCCCCGATTCCTCCCCCGCCAATTTTTATTAAAATCGTGGCAATTACTGCCATGATCACTGCCCAGAACACACGAACCATTTTCGGTGGATTCCCGGCCCCTGTTACACTCATCGAAATCGAGTAGGCCATTGAGTCAACGGTCGTGACGACAAAGAGCATCGTTAAAATGAGAAAGACGAATGGCATCATAAATCCTAATGGCATTTCTTCTGCAATGGCGATAATCGCCGCTGGCAGTCCGCCTTCCATTAGAGGTCCACTGATCGATCCCGCATTCTTCAACTCCTGAAGAATGCCTGTCCCGCCTAAAATGGTAAACCAAAAGTTGGCGGCTAGTGGTGCGATAATAGCGACCACGAGAAATACTTCTCTAATCTTGCGCCCTCCGGCGATTCTCGCGACAAGCAGCGAAACTAATGGGCCAAAGCCGATAAACCAGCCAAAGAAGAAAAGCATCCAGCTGCCCAGCCATTCTTGATCAGCCCGAAACGTACTAATCGAAATAAATTCGCTCGTGTACATTCCAAAGGATGAAATAAAGGAATCTATAATAAACCCGCCAGGTCCAAACAACAATAAGAAGAAGGCTATGGCCACCGCCATCACAACGTTTGCCTTACTTAACCACTGAATTCCTTTTTCAATACCTGTTAATGTAGAGAATAAAACAATTGTAATGAGAGCTACTATAATGAACACTTGTGTTGTAAAGGTATCAGGCCATCCAAACACCGAGTTGACACCATAACTTACTTGCAACCCAAGAAACCCAATCGGCCCGATGGTTCCAGCCGCTGCCCCAATGATACAAAAAACATCGGCCAGTGTTCCCCAAATGCTGTCACGAATTTTTTCACCAAAGATAGGGTACAAAAGTGTTCTCGGCTTTAGCGGCATGCCCTTATGATGATGGGCATACATAATCACGATTGTACTGATCGCACCATATACCGACCAGGCCGTGAATCCCCATGACATATAACTTTGAGCAAGCGCGGGCGCCACCGCTTCTTTCGTCCCCGCAATAATCCCCGTGTGCATCGGTGGGACTTCCATAAAATAATACATCGGCTCAGCGGCTGCCCAGAACACCCCGCCAGCTCCGAGCCCGGAAGTCACGACAATCGCAATAAATTTGAACAAGCTCATATCCGGCTGTTGACCTGGATTGCCAAGCCGCACTCTTCCATATTTGGAAAAAGCAATCGCAGCTCCTACAATAAAAGTGGCTAACAAAAGCAACTGCCAATACGCTCCAAAATAACGAATCGATAAGGCAAAACCTATGTCTACGTAATGTTTAACCATATCTACTTTAACAATCGAAAGTAAAACAAATAGAAGAAGCAGGCCGCCGCTTAGTATAAAAACGGGCCAATTCACTTTCTCCTTTAACGAAATCTGATCACTCTTTGACATCCATTCACCCCTATAAATAATACCCTGATGTTCAGGTTTCGTCCCTGACCATCAAGTTTTCATTGCCTCTGAAAAAGAACTTCGACTCCCGATCAATCTCGGATATTCCTTTCCTTCACTCCTGGTCGTGTAGCATAGATACAAGCCCAATTTAGTCGACAGCTTACCATTATACAGCAATAGCAACTCCAATCAAGTGGTAATGGAATGGATATAAGAAAACAGCCACACAAAAAGAGCGCCATTCACTACCTTGAATGGCGCTCCTCCTTCTTCGTTCATCTATTTTATAAATCCAGCATTTTTGAAAAAGCTTACGATCCCTTTGACCAGCCCATCTGCTAACGGCAAGTCCGGATCAGAGTACGTCTGTAAATTTCCGGCTCTGTCCTCAGGAGCCTCTTTTAGGACATGATTCATCTTGTCAATCACTAACAATTCAGCTTCCGGTTTCGCTTCTTGAAGCATTTCGGCCTCTTGAACTGGTACTTGAAGATCTCGTTTTCCGTTGACAAGCAGGACAGGAATAGTTAACTTCTGGATTACCTTAGCAGGATCATACTGCATCCACGAAGACAGAAATGGTTGAACAGATGGACGAAATACGCTTTGTAATTCCTTTGGTACATTGTCCACTTGTTCGCCTGCCTTTAGCTGTTCTAAAATTTGCTTACTTTGCTTTTTCAGATCCTCAGGAAGGTTAACTTTTAACTGATCATAAAGGACTTCATTGATCGGCCGGCCAGCCCCTGCTAACGATACAAAGGCATCAACGTCCGCTTCGGCAGCTGCCAGCATACCAACGAGAGATCCTTGGCTGTGCCCAATCACGCCTACTTTTGAAAATTGGTCCTCCCCATTTAACATGTTTACCCACGCCTGAGCATCCTGAGCAAATTGGTCAAAGCGAAGTTCTTTTTCCGGAATCGTCGCTTGTTGATTTTTCCCTACACCACGTTTATCGTACCTCACACTAGCTATACCTTCTTCAGCTAACGCCTCCGCCAAAAGCTTCAAACTGATGTTTTTCCCTTGAACGGTGGCAGAATTACCGTTACGGTCAGTCGGACCGGAACCTGGAATAATCAACACAACTGGGTGCGGCCCCTCTTCATCAGGCGTCTCTAGCTCTCCAAGCAGTTTGCCTTCGTTCGTGTCGACACTGAGAAATTGTCCCTTTTCCTCTTTGGCAACATCACCCGTTTCAGCTTTTCCCTTTTTCAGTTCAAAAGGAAACGATTGACCTTGCTGAGTAAAGGTTCCAGCTATAGTATCTCCCTCTTTTTCTCCCTCAAAGCTGATCTTCTGACCTGCTAACTCCATGTGAAAAGAGACCGCTGATCCATCAACCTTTACTTCCGCAAAAGGGTAGTCCTCTACACCTTGAACCGGAATACTGAGGGCTCCACTCCATCCGTCGCCTTTTTCAAAAGTAGTCATGATCGGTAATGGCTGGTTGGGCACATTAATACTTCCATTCCAACTGCCTGCTATACCTTCTGTGGACGCTTCTCCATCTTCTGATTTAGCCTGCTCCGTTTGGTTTTGATCGGATTTGCTGCTGCAGCCTACTAACAAAAGCATGATCGCGAACAATAAACCAATACTTTTCCCCTTCATCGACTCATCCTTCCAGCGATTTTATTACTTTCTAAAGGTACGAGTGAAGGACAAGAAGGTTTCATAGAAAAGTTGAAAATCGCAAAAATGAGGCAATAGAATGAGGTAAACCCTTCATTATGCAAATTTGTTGGAATACGGCTATTCGCACTCATGTCCACTAAAACAAGAAAAACACGTATTTATTAAATGTATAAATTGCTCAACCTTCTATGGGACATACTAACAAATATACATAGATGAGTGAGGAGGTTAACAAGTGGTTGATTCTTTATTATTTCAAGTAGTCATGATCGGGGTCCTCGGGATCGGCGCCCAATGGCTAGCCTGGCATTTTCGTTTTCCAGCCATTGTAGCGATGTCCCTTGCCGGCTTACTTGCTGGACCGCTTTTCGGCATTTTGACCCCTAAAGATGCATTTGGGGATACCTTTCAGATATTTATTTCCATTGCGGTAGCGATCATTCTGTTTGAAGGGAGCTTAAACCTCAATTTCAAGGAAATTCGCGGGATTGGGCGTCCCATAGTGCGAATCATAACAGTAGGTGCCTTTATTGCATGGATCTTGGGTTCATTTGCTGCACATTATGTAGCTGGGCTGTCTTGGGCTGTTGCTTTTGTCATTGGTGGTCTGTTCATCGTCACTGGCCCTACGGTTATTTTACCTCTTTTACGGCAGGCAAAATTGAAACAACGACCTGCATCGATTTTAAAATGGGAAGGCATTATTGTTGACCCAATTGGAGCATTACTTGCTGTTTTTGCATTTGAAATCATTGTTTTTCTTACATCTGAGGAAGTTTCAGCAGCCATACTGCTCTTTTTTTTCCTATCGTCTCTATTGGCCGCCTTGATAGGTTGGTTGACAGGAGTTATCGTAGGGTGGATCTTCGAAAAAGGTTATGTTCCTGAGTTTTTGCGCTCCCCCGTTGTCCTATCCATGGTGACAGCTTGCTTTATGGTGACCGATGAGATTAAACATGAAACAGGCTTACTCGCGGTCACTGCGATGGGAATCAAATTGGCTAATATGAATATATCATCGTTTAGTGATATGCGTCACTTTAAGGAAAATATGTCTGTACTGCTTATGTCAGTGGTCTATGTCATGATTACAGCAGGGGTAACAAGAGAGACATTGCTGGATATATTAAGTTGGAATATCATCGGCTATATCCTGTTAATGATCTTCCTTGTTCGTCCCTTATCCATTTGGCTTTCAACCATTAATACAGATATTACCAATCAGGAGAAAGCACTAGTCGGGTGGATCGCCCCCCGAGGAATTGTCGCGTTAGCCGTTTCCAGTTATTTTGCTCATGTGCTGTTAGATGCTGGGTATGCTGATGCAAACCTTGTCATTCCCATGACGCTCGGTCTCGTTTTTTCAACGGTGGTGGCACATGGATTTTCAATCCGATGGGTATCGGAAAAACTTGGTCTCGCTGTCAACAGTCAGCCTGGTGTCCTAATTGTCGGCAGTAATCCATTTAGTGTCAGTATGGCAAAAGTGATGCGGGAGTTAGATATTCCAATATTATTGGCGGATTCATCAAAGCAGCGGCTAAAGGCTGCTCAAGGAACAGGTATTGACACTTTTCATGGCGAAATATTGTCTGAACTATACGATCATGAGTTAGACATCACACCATATGAATACATGGTTGCAGCATCTAATCTGAACTCTTATAACGCTTTAGTTTGTAGATCCTTTGTTCAGGAAATGGGCCGAAATAACATCTTTAGTCTGCACAATGAGAACGGAGAAGGACTGACGGACCTCGTTGACAAATATGACAAACGAATCTTAACAAAGGAAAATATTTCGTGGGGCGATCTGAACGACCGTATTGAACGTGGTTTCCAATTTAACACAACAGAATTAACTAAAAAAAGCTTTTCCCAATGCGTAGAAGAACGCAGTGAACAAAGCTTAATCCTATTTGTTTTAAAATCATCTGGAAAAATCGAGTTTTCAACACACGAAGGACAGGTCATAGGGAAACAAGGAGATACAGTTGTAAGCCTTGATCCGCCAGACACTCTAAGCAAGAACACTGAAGAAATAGAGGAATAGATCGAGGCGCTTATCTTACTAGAGATGAGCGCCCGTTAGTGAAGGAATTTGAAGCATTTAAACCCTTAGTGAGCCACGGAAACCCCTTGCAGCATAGTAAGACTCTGCTCCATTGTGGTACACAAAGACAGTGTCATAGCGACGATCACAAAAGATCGCTCCACCAAGTTTTCGAATAGCAGCAGGTGTTTGCACCCAGCTCGACGTTTTCTTATCGACATGATCCATTTCCTGCAGCTCCCGATACTGTTCCTCCGTTAAAAGTTCAATGCCCATTCCAGCTGCCATATCTATAGCGTTATTCTCTGGTTTGTGTTTTTTCCTAGACTCCAGGGCTTCACGGTCGTAACAAACACTTCTGCGCCCTTTAGGACTCTCCGCTGAACAATCATAAAAAATGTATTCGTCCGTCTTTTTATCAAAACCCACAACATCCGGTTCACCGCTGGTTGTTTCCATTTCATTGAGCGACCATAGCTTTTCAGTATTAACCTCGAGCTTTGCTTCAACTTCACCCCATTTAAGATCTTTATGGCGGTGCATGTTTTTCTCAAAACGGTCTTTCAATGCTCTAAGTAACTCTTCTCGTTGTTCCAGTGACAACTCTTTTGTCATGTTACTTCCTCCTTACTATGTTTACTTATAATGGTCTAAGTATATCATTCCACTCAACACTGACATATGATCACTAGTGCTTCCTAAATACTATCATAAAATTAATAGCGCATATCCTGATTTAACGGGGAGTACCAATTGTGCTTCCGTCTAAAAAAGCATCTCAAATTACTTCATATATCTTGCAACTAACTCATAACATCTTTCTCTCGTAAGACTTGCTTGCGTAGCCACATATTCTAATTCTTCCGTTGATCCACCTTCATATTTCAGTGATGCCTCTTTAGCGGCTTTATCTCTATGTTCTACCCAATCCCGTTGCTTTTCTCTTAATTTATCCATCTGGTCTGGAGGAAGCTGTTCTTCCAACACACCATAAATTTTGTTCAATTCCTCATCCCATTTTTTATACCTTTCCTTTTCTTGTGCCACCATTTCTGGCATTGTTTCTACAACTTCTGCATATCTATCTGCCTCCTCCATTTTATTAAGTTTCTCGAGATATTCTCCTTTACTAAGTTCAGCAGCTTCACTGTTACCTTTATTGGATGTCGATGACTTTTCATCATTTGAATTTGTATGTTCAGAAGTGGATTCTTGGTCATTTATCTGGGTGTCGCCGGTATCTTCTGTGCTGGTATTCTCGATAGAATAATATTTAGTACCTTTTTCATACACGTTAGAGAAATTTCCGGAGTACTGTTCCATTTCTGAATACTTAGTGACTTGCCCAATTTCGCTATCTATTTCTGTTACGTATTCATCACTTACTACATAAATGTATCCATCCCATACCACAAAAGGATAAGCCCAAGATGTGGCGAAAGATGGATCGGGAAACACTAAAGAAAATACTATTGCAAAAGAAATTAAATGCTTAACCTTCATAATAATACTCTCCCCTCTTATAAGTAAGACGTATATTATCCTGTTAAGTTTCATTACTAAATTCCTTACCTTTTTAAAAGAGCCCTATAGATCATTAAAGGGCACAATCCTACTCCAGAAGTGCGGACATTAAATGTTAAAGTACTCTGATTATGGAAATGCGGACTTTTTTCAGATTCCATACCTATAATGGAGAAGTCTCCCTTCTTCCAAAAAAGTGTAATCCAGAATCTATGAAATGACCCTGGCCTTTTCTTCATTATTTGAATTCAAGTTAATAAAACCGTTTGAGCTGCAATAACATAGATTGAATGTGCAGGTGATTGAAAAGAAGAGATATTTAAAATTTGTGAAATGAATGCTGGAGAGAAAATGAACTAAAAACAGCTCTGTGTTAGAGCTGTTTTAGTTTGAGGACCTTATTCAAATTATGAGCCTTTTATAACTTCCGGATAGGAAACTATTCTTCCCCGAATAATAAGACATAAATCCCACAAAAGAGGCCAAGGCAAGTGATTTTGCAACAAACGATTCTTTGTTCAATAGAACAACTGATAGATCAACCAATAAAAAAGTTGTAATTATCGTCCCAGCAATTATCAAAACAACCTTTTTATTGTTGGCACTTGGCTTATTGAGTTCCATAAATTAACCCACTTATCATTGGTTTTCATTTATTTTCAATACAAAAGCCTTTGAAATGGATCCGATAAACTCATCCCCTTTGTACCAACTAGCTATCAGTAAATAATGTTTTTTTGCGCCTTCTTCGTGAAGTGGAATTTTACTATCTTCAAGGCTATGATCTTCTAAGCTTGCTCCTGTACCGTTAAGTTCAACTTCTTGAACAAAATAACCCATTTTTGTCGGCTTTGGACCATCTACTTTTATTGAGATATCTTTACCTGCTTCAACATTTGCGGGGTGAATATTATCTGTTATTTCAAGTAAATCAATCCCCTCAAACATTGCCGATTGCTCTGTACAATTTTCTGCCCAACATTCTTTTACCAATTTGGCGGTAATTTCTTTATTTCCTTGACTTAAGGTGATGGTAGGTTTTTTCTCATCATTTCCTTTCTCCCCATTGGCGTTGGAATTATTTGAAGCCTTGGAATCACCGGATTGACAAGCAGTTAAAAAGAGAATTAGCAATAAAAAAATCAGTTTTTTCAATATGTACTCCCCTTCAATCCCGATTTCAGAAATTCTTTTGTACCTTGAATATGCCCTTAAGAACTTTCGTCGTTTTTGTCTAGCAGCTTATCAACTCTTTCTTCCAACTGCCTTGATTTCTTACTCTGTTTCCTGAAGCTTACGAATAGGAAAACTATAGATACAGGAACAGATAATAGCACTAAAAATAAAATTAATTGAACGATAGCATCTCCTGTATTAAAGCTGCTTTGACCTGCCACAAATAAAAACAATAATCATCCTCCTCTAATTGTACACAATTATTCGATTAGCTCGCCCGTTATTGAAATTGATAGTATTTATCCTTTATCCATCCTTTCAACTCTCCGCCTATGATTTAAATCTATCACAATATCTCCAATACCCATTGCCATAAATCCATTTAGTAAACCGAATAATGGAAGAGTTAAATCCCCATAACTATTTGCAAAAGGAATCATAAAGAATACAAGTGTACTAAAGAAAACAAAAGCCATTCCTAATAAAAATAAAATTCTACCAACAAACAATATTATCCACTCCTGTAAAAGCATCAACTTTTCTAAACTGGAAAAAGCCACAATTCCAAAAATGAATTGTAGCACATATATAATATTGACGCAGACAATCTCGGCTCCTTTTATAATTTACGAGTGTTGTAAAGGAATCAGTTCCTATAGGCTAATCTAAGGCGAAGATGTAGCTGATGCAAAGTTATGTTAGTCAGGTTAAATCCTGCTTGTAATCCTAATGGAATTGATATCCATGTGATAATGAAATTAACAGTGCGATAAATCCACTTACATATTGTCCCTTTCATAGATTCTTGATAGAATTAACGTTTATTCCTTCAGAGAGCACAAAAATACAGCAAGAGAGGGACATGCATATGAAACAGAAAACATCATTCTTTACCTACGCCTCTATCGGGACTATGCTCTTCGGGCTGTTTTTCGGAGCAGGAAATTTGATCTTTCCTATTCATCTGGGACAGCTCGCCGGAACTTCCTTTTGGCCTGCGTTAATTGGATTTCTTGTGACAGCCGTCGGTCTTCCATTTATGGGGATTCTGGCAATTGGATTGTCGGGCAGCCAGGGATTACACGATTTAGCGAGCCGAGTCCACCCTTTATTTGGAATAATATTCTCTATCATTCTTTATTTAACCATCGGGCCGTTCTTCGCCATTCCAAGAACAGCGACTGTCCCTTTTGTAGTCGGCTTTGAACCGTTTATTCAGCCCGAACAGAGCAGTCTGTGGCTTGCCCTGTTCAGTTTCCTGTTCTTTTCCATTGTCTATTATCTCTCACTGAACTCTGCAAAAGTTATGGATATCGTCGGAAAATACTTAACCCCTTCTTTTTTACTGTTCTTATCTATTTTAATTATTACAGCCTTAGCTAAACCGATGGGCAGTTTCGGAGAACCGACAGGCGACTATGGAACCCTGCCATTTATGACAGGGTTTACAGAGGGATATAACACGATGGATGCCCTCGGTGCGCTCGCATTCGGAATTGTCGTCATCCATGCCATTAAAAAAATGGGGATTACCGATACGAAGGCGATTGCAAAAACGACTTGGAAATCAGGCTTATTTGCAATGGGACTAATGATGCTGATTTATGGATTAATTACGTACATGGGTGCCTCCAGTGTCTCAAGCGTTGGTAAACTTGAAAATGGAGGACTCATCTTTGCGGCTGTTTCCCAAAATTATTTCGGTGTGTCCGGTTCGATCTTATTGGCAGTTATTATTATACTGGCATGTTTAAAAACGAGCATTGGATTAATCATCGCCTGCAGCGAATTTTTCCATACGATCTATCCCAAAATCAGCTACAAAACATTCGTACTGATTCTATCGTTGATGTCGTTTATGATCGCCAACTTTGGACTAACGAATATTATTCAATACGCCGTACCCGTGCTTATGTTCTTGTACCCACTGGCTATCGTTCTAATCTTACTAGGTCTCAGCTCAAGTTTGTTTAAACATAAGCGCATGGTCTATGCCGGCGCTATGATTTTGACGTTTTTAGTAAGCATGATAGATGGCTATAATGCATTGGTGAAGACGCTCCCAGGCGTTGCCAATTCATTCTTTGAAGCCATCAGCCATTTCTATTATTCCTACCTGCCCCTGTACGATATCGGGCTTGGCTGGATTCTGCCGTCGCTCATCGGTGCCGTCATAGGTTACTTGTGGAAAGACGGAAATAAAACTCAATCTCCGGTTCTGCATAGGAGTACCGAAAACCTTTCCCATTAAAGAACACAGAAAAAGACCAAACCCTGAATGAAGGATTGGTCTTTTTCTAATTTAACTAATTGGTATCGAGCCATATAATAATAAAGAAAGAAGTATGACAACAGTTCTGTCTATTAAACTCCTATTACTGAGAAGTAAGTCCGTCTTCCATTTTATATGCAGATCGCCAAGCCTTTTGACTAACTACAATTGACATCCAGAATATTAACAGAGCGATTACAGGATGAAATGCCCCCGCATGAGGTATATTGGCAGTAGCATACATTAGAATAATTAGCGTAAATAACCCGAAACTCTGCCACTTCATGCTTGGTGTCAGCTTTCCCGGAAAGCTGAAAATCAGCATAAGAATTGGTACATATTCAAAGATTTTCACAAAATTCGTATGCTTAGTCCACTTAGCTGGATCCACAAAAATAGCAAATCCGGCTAGAAAAACTTGTATAGCAACAGTTAATACAAAAATCACTGCCAGAAAAAAGAATGTTTTCCTCCACAAACGCACCTTTCCTGTTATTTCCAAGACCTTCTTCCCCTTTCATAATCAATTATTTTGCCACGTTAATATTCCCATTGTTCGTTGTTAATTTTATTAGATTATCCCCATCACCAGTGACGGTGTTCCAGTTAGAACTACCGAAAACAGTCGCTTCGCCATTATCAGTTTTGATATCCAAAACTGCATTTGTCGGCTCTTTATCCGTTTCAATTTCAATATTTCCGTTATCAGACTCCAATGTGATTGGACGATCCAAGTGATTTGTTTTAAGATAAATTTCGCCGTTGTTTACTTCGCCGTTAATTTTGCCTTCGATATTTTCAAGAGAAATCACTCCGTTATCTGCCTCAACATTTAACATAGTCGCTGCGATATTGTTCATTTCAATATGGCCATTATCCGCTTCGGCTTTGACATTGTTTATGCTTAACTGCTCAGCCTGAAAACTTCCATTGTCAATGTCAACCTGCAATGAATCATATACTTTTTCAGGCAAATATACTTTCAACGTTAAAGATGTTCCAACAAAATTAAAGATATCAAACATTCTTTCATCCCTTAGTTTGATCGATAATGTGCTGCCTGCCACATTGGCGGATAAATAATTTTCAATCTCCTCAGAACTGGTTCCAGTCAGCTCCACTTTTGTCGTTGAATCCTCAGTAGAAATGATTTCCACCTCGTCGTTATTTGCACTGATTTCAATGTCTGTAATGTTATTATCCGAAAATGTTTTCTCTTCACTAACTGAAGCAGAATCATTTAATGATTGAAATGAAATTAAACTCCCAAGTGCACCAACCACCAATAGAACTAAAGCGATTATCGATATTTTTTTAGTATTAGTCATGCTCTAAACCTCCCTTCACAAGTGAAACGTTGTATTTTAAATAACGTACAAATAGATTTTTCAGTACCTTTGTCACGTATAACATGCCCATTGCAATGAACAAGCCAATTCCACAAAGCATTAATGAGAAGAACAGGTCAAAAAATTCGAACGTTCCTGGATTAATGATTACAGAAAACACGAGCAATAATGGGGAGGAAATAAATGCAACCCCTGTCCACCATCCTGCAAATACCAATGCCAGTAATGCAACAAACGGTCCAAACACGATTACAAAATTAAAAAATCCTAACCCTATAACGGCCCATACGGCACGGAAAATATTAGTCGTAGTTGCTGTGGCCTCCACTTTTTCGATACGGGAAGTTGCAACCAGTTCTTTGGATATCTGCTTTGGTGATCCAAGAGATTCAGAAATTTGCTCTTCTGTTTTGCCATCTGTTAAGCCAATGGAAAAATGCTCTTCAAAATCGTGCATAATATCCTCACGCTCTTCGTGAGAGAGCTTTTTCAGTCCTTTTTCAAGACTCGTCAGGAATTGTTTTTTATTCATTTAAATCTCCTTCCTTTATTAGTTGATTTACTCCTTCTGAAAACTGCTTCCACTCTTCGTTAAGAACTTGAAGATGGTCTCTGCCTTGATCGGTGAGCTTGTAATATTTTCGAGAGGGACCCTCTTTTGACTCCTGTAAATAAGTCGTCAAGTAACCCTCTTTTTTTAGTCTCCTCAGCAATGGATATACGGAGCCTTCAGAAATAACTATCTGATCCGAAATTTTTTGAACGATCTCATATCCATAACGATCCTGCTTATATAGCAGTGCCAGTACGCATAGTTCTAATGCTCCTTTTTTAAACTGTATGTTCATTGGATGTTCACCTCATTTAACTACTGTTCATTAAACAGTACTGTAATATAAAAGTACCTTGCAAAGAAAATGTACCACACACTACTGTCCATTGCAAGGTACTATATAAAATATTTATTCCCCCCCTCCTTCTTCAATAATCTGACTCAATTTAGAAGGAAGTACTTTTCGTACAGCGCACGTCCGATTACTTTTTAATACTTTCGCAGTTTGCCTAATTTATAACTGTTTCGCAATATTACCCTTTAGCTGGATTAAGACAAAAAATGGACTGTGGTTGTAATAAATGACTGAAAACAAAAAGCATTTTTCTTCGTTACCTTCATTTATTCTTTTCTAAAAAATCTTCTTGTAGTAATGAGTACATGTATAAGTCATCAAATTTGCCTGCTGTTCGCTCCTATTTTCTTAGTAGACCTTCACGAACAAAATTATGTTTTTCCAATAGTTTTAGAGTGGCAATTCCTTTGTTCCAGAAACCCCGATGTAACTCATAACCAATCTCAGCGCGATAATTTTGCTTACTTATATTTATAAATCCACATAACATTTTCTGACCCCTTTAAGGTTATTCCCCCTCTTATTCCTGTATTTCCCCTCAAGATTCTCTCATACCATTGTAATTCTTCATGGGTCTCTTTCTTGGATATGAAAGGGGCCAAACCCATGTATTTTACTACCTCAGGGTCCGGTAGGTATGTATAACGTCCGCTGATTGTACTTGTTTTAGAAACAATCTATCTGTCTCCATAACTGAAAATTTTTCAGGAAAATAAAATGATCTGCTTTGCAAAGGTTTTCTCCTAAAAACTTACCTTTGGTTTTCTACAAACTGTTGCTTCTTTCGTAGGGTCCTGTAATGTCTTTTTCGAATACTCGGCTAATATCTTCCGGCTTAATTCCGATTACCGTATCCTAAATTAAAAGCCGCTTTTCTTTGCGGTCTTCCTGAAATTGCACGGAAGTTTCCCCTTCTTCACCTGTATGCTGAATCTTATCCATCTCAAACCGAATTTGCTAATTAATAAAGGGTTTAGCATATTTTTTCACACATTATTAATAGCTTTACCTAACTGTTGTGACCGTCAAGTAAAATGACACAATTTCTGCTTGTTAATTTGAAACACTTTGCTGCCCAAATATGGTTTTTCGGTGCTTCATTCGCCAACTGTCTTCATTTAAATGAATGATTTCCACTCGATGTAATATACGATCTAGAATCGCGGTTGTAATTGCCTGATCTCCTAATAATTCACCCCATTCTTTAGGGCCTTTATTGGACGTTAATATAATCGATGTTTGATTGTACAGATCATTGATCAAATGAAAAAACATATTGGATTCCTGTTTGTCCATTGCCATAAACATTAAATCGTCAATGATAACTAGATCTGCTTCTCGTATTCTCTTCATTCTCGTTTTCGATTTCCTTGTGATTTCTTCTGTCTTTAATACATGAATGAGGTCACCCATCGTAGTAAAAATCACTTTATATCCTTGATTGAGAGCCTCAATGCCTAGCCCAATCGATAGGTGGGTTTTGCCGACACCTGGCGGTCCAAGGAAAATAATATTATATAGCTGCTCCATCCACGTTAAGTCCTTTAACTGATTTAGTTTCTTTGAACTTAATGCTTTCTGTTCTTTTAAATCGTATTCTTCCAGAGTGCTGAAAAACGGGAACGTTGCCCATTTAAACCGTTTCTCTAATAGCTTTTCTTCTCTGCGCTTTTGTTCATAGGTTGCCACATCCAGGAGAAACTGAGTAAAGGATGCGTCCTTTTGCTCAGCTTCTCTTATGAGTGTAGGAAGATGGTTAGCTGTTTCGGTCAGGCGGAGGGTTTTCATCAAATCTTGTAATTGATTCAGCTGACTCAATTAGACTCACCCTCCAATATTTCAGTATAGGCATTTACTGTTCTCTTTTGGGCTTCCGTATCCATGAGCCAGCCTGAAATCTTATTTATTGATGATACAGCCCGGGCGTTATCGTTTACTGTATCATCAGCTTGGCGTTGTCGTTTGATGTATGAAACGATATCGCTAAAATCTGTCGCACTATAAAGATTTCTTTTCACACATTCTTTCAGTGCTGCTGATAAGATTGCCCCATTGTTCTCCTTTGTCTGCTTTAAAATAATTTGCAGCTGATCTCTAATATACCGAGGGTAGTTTTGCCGGATGATATTGAGATAGTCGTATGCGGAATCTACCTCTTCAAACCGTTTCGCAACCGTATCCATAAATGCATTGATGCCTTTTGTCCGATCGCGCGAATGGCTTCTATCCTTCACTAATTGGCCTTTTCCTTCAGGGATAGTGTGTTTTGCAATCAATTCTCCTGTATCGGTAATATAGATAAATAGTTGTTTATCTTCCGTTTCCTTGATACCGACGGTATCATATTTATGGAATGTTCCAAGTGGAAGAGAATACCGATTCGACAAATAACGAATTGTATTGTCCTTATGGACGCTTCTTGTTATACTATTTTCATAATTGCTTTTGATAGTTAATTTTTCTGTGACTGGTCTCAAGTGTTGCTTTTCCAAGGAGAACACTTCGACCGGTCTTTTTTTTGTTGTGTTATGGATTTTATAGTTCCCTGTTCGGTTTAGCCACTGCCAACCCTGCTCATTCCAGGAATCAATGTTGTGAAACACTCTATGTCTCGCAAAGTTATGCTTGATAAAGCCAACCACATTTTCAATTTTCCCTTTACTTTCTGGGTCAGCTTTTCTACAAACCCGAAGGTTTAAACGCCTGGTTTCCTTATAATGTTGAAACTCTTTCGTTAAGATAAGATCCCCGCCATTTTCACTGACCACGATTAAATTATCCTGATCATAAACGATTTCTCTTGGGATTCCGCCATACCACCGAAATGCATCTTCATGTGCTTCCATCACATCCTGGGTAGTGAAAGGTCGGTCTAACCATTTTTTATATTTGTATCTCGAGTTAGACAAAACAAATGCGATAAAGCTTAGCTTCACCCCTTGATTGTCAGGTGTTCTTTGTTTTGTATGACCAAAATCAACCTGCATTTGTTCTCCCATTGGCTGGTCAGGAATAGCTTCATAATTCCGTGGTAGAGTCTCTTTCTCTATTCTATATTCAGTACGTAATTCTCTAACGTAAGCACGAACAGTGCTCTCGCCAATCTCCAGTGATTCATACCTTTCCTGTAACCAATCTTGCACTTGTGCTGCCGACATATCAGGATGTTCTCTCAGCCAGGATAAAATTAACGCTTTGTAAGGATCTAACTTTTTCTCTCTCGTTTTTATACTTTCTACCCATTCGGCCATCTCCGAAGGAGACTTCTGAAGGTTGCGGTACACCGTTGATCTTGATACCCCCAACTTTTCCGCCACCTTCGATTTACTAAACCCTTGCTTAATTAACTGTTGAATCTCCATATACATTTCCCACTTATCCACCTTTTCTGCGCCCTCCATTGATGTCTGTATAATAATCTTACATATCATACAATGGGAGAACTATATATTTTACTGGTATATTTGGGTAAATAAGTGTTTCTTCTAATCTAGCGGAAACTGTCTACTTTAGTTTAGCAGTCACAACTGTACCTCTGTAATGAAATAGTCTTTGGAAAATGAATCAATTCGGGAACAGTAAAGAGCCTGCTCCACATAATTTTCGATTTTATCCAGTCCATCTTCAAACTTGTCGACTCGGGAGATGTTTTCCCATAGTTTCCTTTGTTTTGTACCCGATTATATAATTAAGACAGGGCATTTAAGTCTCTGCCCTGTCTTAATTATATATGCAAAAATCTTTCGTATCCTTTCATTAATTAAATGGAGAAAATTGAAGGTCTGATGTTTATAGATGTTTAAGATTATGTCCTTTTTCGTTGTTTTCTTCTTGATAAAAACATTTTTTACTTGGCTTTAAGACTAAAATTGAAAAGATAAAGGATGAAAGCAACATCACAAGTGCCAAAGTAGCGATTGTAAGTCGTAACGAAACAAGATCTGCTAGGACCCCAATAGCAAGAATAAAGATTATTTGGATAGAACTTTGGACTAACTGAAAAATACTTGTGACTCTCCCCATTATTTCAACAGAGACGTTATTTTGATAGAAAGTCATGATTCCCGCATTTAAAAACACGTTAAAGAAGCCCAAGATTACAAACCCAACCACAATTGATGAAAAAGACCAAGAAAATGCATAAATCACATAACCAATCGTCATCATGATCAGACCAATGGTAATCATATACCTAAGTGAGAATTTATTCGAAAACACCGATAATAAAATGGCACCAACAACAGAGCCGATTCCAGTTATACTAATTAATAAGCTGTAATCAAATTCAGAAAGTCCGATCACTTGTTGTGTAAAGACAACTTCTTGTGTATCCATGGCGAAGGAGAAAATCATAATCATAATAAAACCAAGGTAAATAAAAGATACATATTTATTGTTGGATATAAACTCACGAACGATTGTAAAGTCATAAAGTACTTGCGAAACTGTCAATTTCGGAATAGTTTTTTTATCAATATTTTCTTTTTCCGGAAGAAATAATAATAAAATAGCCGAGATCACAAAGAATATTGCGTTAAGCCATAATGTCGTTTCGATAGATGTTAATAATATAAGTGAACCACCAATTGCAGGCCCAATAATAAACGCTCCAGAAGTCATAAATGAACGAATTGAGTTGAAGCGTTTTCTTTTTTCTTTTGGAACAAGAATTGCAACGTATGTCATTGATGATGGATTAAAAAAGGCATCCGCCATCTTTAAGACAACAAGAATCCCATAGATCACCACCATATTTGGCGCAAACGGAATCATACCAATGAACACCGCTCTAATTATGTACGTTACCATCATTACTTTTCGCTTGCTTCGATAATCGATAAAACTCCCAGTCCAAAGCTTCGTTACAATGTTCGTTAATGGTCCGATAATCCAAAGTCCGGCAACAGCAGCTGCTGAACCAGTAATCTGAAAGACAATGATATTTACAGCTACTAAGTAAATAAAATCACCGATATTTGAAATCCCAATTGAAGACAGCAATATTGCAGGATGTTTCCAATCCCCTAGGTTTTTTATCATAAACATGCTCCCTATTATGACCTTTATTACCAATCCGGATTCTTAGCAATCATTTTAAATTTTTGTTATTGTCGCAGAAGTTGCTCTATTAAATGACCTGTTTATATAGGATACGATTTAAAGATATTCAAGTTTCAAAATGTCTGCTTTTTGGTTTTTTCACAAAACTCACTTTTCTCCATCAAATGCCCCTAAACATAAGGAAAGAACGCAATTCATTACCTCAGAATTGCGTTCTAATGTGGAATATGAAGATATTATGAACATATAAAAAGCCATCTTTATCTTGTTAACTTTTGTTTTATTTACCCAAAATCACTAGTATGTAATATATTGATTATTAGCATAGTTGCAGGCACTTGATCAGGTTTCTCATCTTCTTTGTTCTAAAAAAGTGTACCTAATGTAGTCACTAACCTCTTCTGTCCTTTTGTACTCCATCCCGATCTTTTTAGCAACTCTAATGGACCCTTTATTCATTTTATGAATTTCAGCAATTACCTCTTCTAATTTAAGACTTTCAACAGCATATTGTAGAATCATATTTGCTGCTTCTGTAGCATAACCCTTTCCCCAATATCTTGGTCTTAACCTCCACCCGATTTCGACTTCCGGCCCAAATGTATCAAGAGGAATTAACAACACCCACCCCACAAATGGTTTATGCACCTCTTTTGTCTCTATAGTCCAGTATCCCATTCCTTCTGGATATTCTACCTCAAATCTTTTTTTAACAAATTCCTGATGCTTTTTTTCACTAGATGATGTACCATTCACAACTTTTTTAAGTTCTGGAATATAAGTCACAACTTCTGGTTCACGATCCATTTCAATACAATCATTAAAATCCTCAAGTATTCGTTCACGTAAAATTAATCTATCTGTTTCAAAAGTTTTCAACATGGGATCACCTCTAAGCAAATTGTCTCAAATACGGCCTCGTAATAACCAGTGTATTTTATTTTGCTACAGACATTATAATCAATCGTTTCGGTGAATTAGTTACACACAAGTAAACCTTGTATCAATCAGATTGGTACAAGGCTTACTTGTTTCATATATGTTTTGATAACTTCATGATTAGTCTAATTGGTACGTTTATCATCTTATTTCCTCAAAATCTTCTCCATCGCTTTTCCCTTTGCTAACTCATCGATCAGCTTATCCATATAGCGAATTTCCTGCATGGTTGGTTCTTCGATGTCTTCCACTCGAACACCGCAGATCACGCCTTTAATTAAAGTCCGTGAAGAATTCAGTTGGGGAGCTTCCGCAAAGAAGGTTTCAAAATCTGTCTGTTTTTCCAATTGCGCCTCCAACTCTTCCTGGCTATACCCTGTCAGCCAACGGATGATTTCATCGACTTCTGCTTTCGTACGTCCTTTTTTCTCCGCCTTCGTAATATAATGGGGATAGACTTTTGCAACACTCATTGTATAGATCTTATGTTTGGGCATGATATACCTTCCCTTCCATGTATTTTCGATAACTTATTTTCCAATTGTATCATGAAATACAGTTCCTTCTCTGGATGTTCAGTTATGAAGAGGCTCAATGTCATTTTCGAATATAAATCCTTTAGAAATCACTTTTCACTACTAGATATAAACATGGAAGCATCTTGATTCATAAAAATTCGATTCCCATGATAGAATGTTTTGATTTCATTGGATTTAAATCCAACCTCGGACAATATTTTTTCCAAGCCTTCATGTGAAAAACCATTATGAACTTTTGGATGATTGATTTTATCGTTTTTGTCAAAATCAACAATAAGTAACTTGCCGCCATGATTTAAAACGTTGAACAACATTTGCAAGATTACCTTAGTATCCGGAATATGAAGAAGGACCAAAGACATTAAAATGATGTCTGCCTTAAGTTCAGGAATCTCTTGAGTGAAATCTGATTTAAGTACCTTTGAATTGGTAATACCCTTTTGAGAAATTTTAGCCTTTGCTACCTCCAACATTTGCTCTGATGAATCTACCAACACAATAGAATCTACTAAGTCCGATAATTCTAAACTAATTAGACCTGTTCCGCTCCCATAGTCTAGTAAAGATTTTGATTGACTATTTCGCAACTCTGGCTTTACTTCGTCAACTATAATCTTAGCTAATTCCATTCGTTCTTCTGTATCATATTTTTTTGCCAACTGTTCAAAAACGTTATCTTCCATATTCATACTCCTTTTTATATGTTGTAACGCGAACTTTATCTTCTTGTTCAATTCCGATATGTTAGATATATAATATCTATAATTGGAATAAAATTTTTAGCTAGATATTGTTTTAGCGAAATTAACCGTAATTAAAATCTCAAATTTAACCCATTTCATTGGCAATGTCGATGAGAAATTTATGATCAAGGGTGTCTTTCATGTTTTCTTCAGCCTCTGTCATCACACTTTCAATCATGCAGCCTTCGTTATGATCCATAGAGCAATTAAATAAATTGGAATCCCCCTCAACTGCTTTTATGACGTCTAGAAATGAAATTTCACTTCTGGGCTTAGAAACCTTATACCCTCCCTTAACCCCAGGTGTTGACTCAATCAATCCGCCTTTAGCAAGTTTCGTTAATATCTTTGACAGATAGGTTGGTGAAAGGTTTTGTGTTTCCGCCAAGTTTTGAACACCTATCGTATTTCCTCTGGGTAAGGTAAGTAAGTACACCATCGTGTGTAATGCATAGTTCGTAGCTTTGGAATACTTCATAATTCCCTCCTGTTTTTATCGGAGATATTAAAGACTCTTATTATCTATAATTGGTTTTTATATTATCAATCCAGAATAATTAAGTCAACTCAGACACTTTAAAACTACTTCAATGCTGGTTTCGGAACAGATTTAAAACTCCTATCCGAATAATTGGTCCACATTCATACAGCAAAAAAGTGCCGCCCTTATCCCGGATCAGCACCCTTTAGTTGAAGTTTTTAGTCATTCCTTATTTGCCTTCCGCTTAAAGCTATACTCTAGAAGCAATCCTATCAAAGCCCCCAACGAAATACCGATGGCAAGATGATCCAACACAACACTAAAGTCACACCTAAACCAATGCCAATTGCCAGCCCACTTCCATTTACTTTCCGCTTTGTATCAGAAACCATCACCACCTCTTATAGATAAAACAAACAATTATTCAATACTTCAGCCACTGACGAAAATACTTTGTCACGATATCTCCTTCTGTTTTATCAAAGTTTATCGTAACTTCTTCCCCCAAACTTATAACTCCAGAATATCGCCATATTGATTAATTAAACTTACTCATCTCACATAAAATCAGTGATTTGACGATACAGCTTCTCCGGATGGGTGAGATTAATCATGTGGTCAGCACCCGGAATTTCTATGACTCGGGCGTCTGAGTTCTTTCGAAAGTAATTGGCAACTCGAAGGTTATCGTGTGAATCCTCCTTACCAATGATCAATAATGTTTTGGCCTTCAAATCTCCTAATCTTTCAATGGCCGGTGGTTGTGGCCAAATCAATTTTACAGCCGGCCATTCAAACATTCGATTCATATGGTGTCGGAGCATTTGAACCATCAAATTGCGGTGAGGGCTCTTCGTTACAACACGATACGATGAATCATTGAGCAAAAGCTCAACCATCTTATCTATATCAGGAGCCGCCTCATGAATCGTCTTCATATTCTCTTCAAATTCCTTTGAATAGCTAAACCCGGATAATCCGGGCGCAAGCAAAACAAGTTTTGAAACCCTTTCAGGATAATTTAGAGCAAATTCAGTGGCAATTTGGCCACCCATTGAGTGACCGATGAGTGTTGCTCGATCGATTCCCAGGTGATTTAGCAGCGAAATCAAATCTTCAACATGGTTGATATCTTCTGAAGGGGACGGTGATTTTCCAGTCCCACGTCCGTCAAAAGCAACGACCTTGTAGTGTTTTGCTAAAAGAGATGCAACAAATGTCCAGTTCCGTACATCAGCACCACCTGTCAGAAGAATCACAGGATGACCATTACCATTAACTTCATAATACAAGTCCATAGAAATTCCTCCCTTCCCTTACAATTTAATAATACTAACTCATCATTAAATATATTATCTTTTTATATTATCCACCTTTTTATGGCTTAACTTAAAATTCAAGAACTACCTTATAACTTCCTCATTGTTCCAGGGTATCGGCCCTATACATAAATAACGAGCACAATCATTACTTTAGAATTGCGCCCGTTCGTATTTTGGAATAATTCGGGGAAGCGCTAAGCAATCTTGTTAATTAGGAGCTTCCCCTTTGAATTTTTAATAGAAAAAGCATTTCCACAGCCTGGACATTTTTTTAAATGGCTAACAGACTATGAAATAATATCCTCAATTGTAAAGGAAATATCCATGTGTTTTAGGTTCACTATTGACTTGTAATTATAAACACCCCTTCCTCCAATATAAAAAGAAGTGTACATATACCTTTCGGCCAGTTGATCAAGCTTTTCCAACAGATTTTCATCCTGTTGAAAAGGAATCCCGGTTGATGCAGAAAACAAGACCTTCTGCGGCCGCATATGTTCAATAAGTCTTTCAATTGATGAGAATTTAGGGGAGGCTCCAACTCTTGTAGTTCTCCATCCCTTCACCTGCAATTGAAGTAATAATATTTGCAAGGGGATTTCATGTAATTCTCCAGGCAGGCAAAAACCAACAGCATGTGGAGCTTCCAAGTTATGATTGAAGTTTCGGCCTATCTGCGTTAGAAAATCTTTTACGACCAGGCTCGATACTGTTTCCTGGCTTTCATCCCACTCGCCGTTTTCCCACAGACCACCAATCTCTTCCAGAAAAGGCTGTACAGTGTTTTGTAAAAATAAATCAAGACCATATTGATGATGGGATTGCTGCAACAGAAACTCTAACCCTTTTTCATCGTATATGGTTCCTTTCTCAATCATCTTCTCAACATTGGGGCTCTTCTCCACTGATCTCAGTGTATAGGTTGAGCTTTTTTCAGCTACGACACTATGAATAGCTTGCTTCATGGATTTCCCCTGGTCCCTCAACGCTTTTAATTCTTTTAAAGTTGAAAGATCATCAAATGTATACAGACGATACCCGTTGTCTAACCTTTGCGGTTGTATAACGTGATATCGGTTTTCCCACTTACGAATAAGCTGCTCAGAAAGACCCGTCAATCCAGCAACTTCTTTAATATAATAATATCGACCTTGTAATTCCTCCATCATATCCGCCCTCTAAAGATATATTCTAACTATAGTATAACATTGTACAAGTATAAAATATGCTGTATAATGTTTTTCAATAACAAAATTATTACCAACAAGGGGTAATATTACCACAACGATGTTGGTTGAATTCATTATAT
This sequence comes from Halobacillus hunanensis, assembly GCF_900166655.1. Classification (GTDB taxonomy): domain Bacteria; phylum Bacillota; class Bacilli; order Bacillales; family Halobacillaceae; genus Halobacillus_A; species Halobacillus_A hunanensis. Next base: position 670,000 of record NZ_FVZB01000006.1, read on the forward strand.
CAATAGCAGCCAAACGTTCTAAGGTTTATTGCTCAATATCCTGGGATAAAATAGGTATTAAACAACCTTAATAGATCGGAAAAAAATAAAAGCATGCCAAGCCATTCGACTATGTATGAATAGTTCAGGAGGAAATTGTTATGGACACAAAGCAACGGCAAGCGGATTTTTATTATTGTGAAAAGATAATAAAAAAGCATTCCAAAAGCTTTTATTACGCTTTTTCAAAACTCCCCTCTGAAAAAGCAAATGCCGTGTATGCAATCTATGCTTTTTGCAGGACCGCAGACGATTGTGTAGATGGAAATTATTCACCCGTGGAAAAGCGTCAGGCACTCAAACAATTAGAAAAAGAGTTGGATTTATTCAAGGATCATGCGGAATTGGATAAACCACTATGGCGTGCGCTCAGATATGTATTTACTAAGTATGATATGGATATCGAGCCTTTTTACGACCAGTTAACAGGACAATCCATGGATGTGGATTTTAATATCCCGAAAACAATGCAAGAACTGGAAAAATACAGTTATTACGTAGCTGGTTCTGTCGGTTTGATGCTTCTGCCTGTCATTGCTTCAGAATCTTCTGCTGATCTGCATTCATCAGCAATAGATCTTGGCATCGCCATGCAAATCACGAATATCCTGCGTGATATTGGAGAAGATTTTCATGAGAAAAACCGCATCTACCTTCCAAAAGATGAATTAAGTCATTTTCAATATACTCAGAATGATTTACATAAGGGTACCATCAATGTAAACTTCATTAACCTATGGGAAAAGATGGCCACGCGTGCTGAATCATTATATAGTCATTTCTTATTCAACATTAACCACTTTGACGATGACAGCCGTTTACCCGTCTACCTGTCTGCCCAAGTGTACAGGGGAATACTAGACGTTGTGCGAAACAATGAATACCAGTGTTTATCCAAACGGAACTATGTTACCCAAGGAAAAATGGCAGAATTAAAGCTTCTATCAGCTGCTGCCTTAGATTTACAGAAAGGTAGTGTGTTACATGTTGAAAAATAAAAACGTACTGATCATCGGAGGCGGACTCGGTGGCCTATCCGCTGCCATTTCACTTGCGCAAAGAGGGTATGATGTCTCTCTATATGAAAAAAACGATCACATAGGGGGGAAATTAAACCGGCTTGAGCAGGATGGTTTTGGTTTTGACCTTGGTCCATCCATTCTTACGATGCCGAAGGTCTTTGAAAAATTCTTTACCGCCAGCGGAAAAAAAATGGAGGACTATGTCCCGCTTGAAAAGCTGGATCATCAATGGCGCTCTTTTTTCCCTAATGGCAATGTAATTGATTTATATCAAGATTTAGAAGAGATGCAAGCGAAGAACTCAACCCTGAAAAAAAAGGATATGCGTCAGTATCAAAAGCTACTTACATATTCAAAAAAGCTTTATGATATGACTGAGAAAACTTACTTTCAGCATGGCGTTGATAACACGAAAGGAATCATCCAATATTCAGGCGCGCTAAGTGCTTTGAGGAACTTTGATTTATTTTCCACAGTGCATCAGGCCATAGATAAACGAATAAGTAATAAGCAATTAAGAGACATGCTCTCCTATTTTATTAAATACGTTGGTTCTTCCCCTTACGATGCACCAGCCGTATTGAATATGATGATTTACATGCAGCATGCCCAGGGCGTATGGTATGTGCCCGGGGGGATGCATCTACTCGCCAAAGGCCTGGTACAGCTGGCTGAAGAAATCGGTGTTACATTTCATACAGGAAAGAAAATTGTCAGACTTGAAAAAAAGAAAGGCGAAATAGCCGGCGCTCTTTTGGAAGATGGGACAATACGAACCGCAGATTATTATATTGCTAATATGGAAGTCATACCAGCTTACGAGCAATTACTCCAGGAAAATAAGCGTTATGTAAAAAAATTAAAAAAGAAATTCGAGCCCTCCAGTTCCGGCCTTGTTATGCATTTGGGAGTTAAAAAAAGCTATCCACAGCTCCATCATCACAATTTCTTCTTCGCAAAAAATATGAAGAAGCAAATGGATAAAATATTCCATCGTCATCAACTGCCGGATGACCCTGTTATTTATTTGGTGAATGTCAATAAAACAGATCCGGCACAGGCACCTGCAGGATACGAAAATTTAAAAGTACTACCCCACATTCCCTATATCAAGGATAAACCTTTAACCCAGCAAGACTATGATCAATTCGCAGAGAGCGTACTCATCAAATTGGAAAAAATGGGGCTGGATGATTTACGGGATAACATTGTGACAAAGGATATATGGACACCAGAAGATATTAAACGTGTCTATGGTTCTGACCACGGTTCCATTTACGGGACACTATCAGATCGCAAGAAAAATAAAGGCTTTAAGCATCCGAAGCAGAGTGAACGCTATAACAATCTGTATTTTGTCGGTGGAACTGTAAACCCGGGAGGAGGAATGCCAATGGTTACATTAAGCGGTCAGCAGGTAGGAGATAAAATTGCTCAGAGGGATACGCACCATGGCAGACAATGACGGTTCAAGTTTAAAGGGATTACTAGAAAGGCAGCGAGAGGACTTACGCACCAGCGCCATTCCTTCGGTAGACATTCGAAAGAAAAAGCTTTTGCAACTAAAAACCATTCTTATAGAACATGAAGCAGCATTTATTCAAGCTCTCTATTCAGATATGGGAAGGCCGGCATTCGAAGCTTTTTCTTTTGAAATCGCAGTCTTATTGAATGAAATTGATTATGTATGCAAGCATTTAGAAAAATGGGCCCGACCTGTCCGCTCCCGTCATATAAAATTCGGATACGTGGAAGCGATCCAAAAGATGAGGAACCCATACGGCAGTGTATTGATCATCAGCTCGTGGAATTATCCGCTCCAGCTCGCACTCATGCCTGCTATTAGTGCGATAGCGGGCGGAAACAGCTGTGTGATCAAACCATCGGAACATGCACCGGCAACAAGCGAACTGCTGGAAAAGACGATCAATCAAGTGTTTTCTCCCAAACAGCTGGTCGTAGTTACTGGGGATGCACATACCGCCAAGTTCTTGACTTCCTCACCTTTTGATCTGATTTTTTTTACAGGCAGCCAGCAGACAGGAAAAGCCGTAGCACAGCAGGCCGCCCACCAGCTCACACCGGTAATACTGGAACTCGGCGGAAAAAATCCCTGTGTCATAGATGAGACAGGCTTTTCAAAAGCGGCAATCCAGGAAATTGTCTGGGGTAAATTTCTTAACGCGGGACAGACCTGTATTGCGCCGGACACACTTTTTGTCCATGAATCTATTTATGAACAAACATTATCTGAAATTTCATCGACGCTTTCAACTTTCTATGGAGATCAAACTGAGGACAGCAATGATTATGGGAGAATTTGTAACGATGCCCATTTTCAAAAAGTGGTTCATTTCATCGAACAAGGCGATGTATGGCATGGTGGTGCATATGATGAAGATGATTTGTTCATTGAACCAACAGTGGTTACAGACATGAGGCAAGGAAGTTCCATCCTGCAAGAAGAGATTTTTGGGCCGGTCCTTCCTGTCATCCCATATACAGACTTTACTACATTATTATCGAAGCAGATTATTCAACGTGATGCTCTGACAGGGTATATCTTTAGTAAAAACAAGCATCATATTCGTTTATTCAAGCAATACATGCAATCACCAACGACCAGTGTCAATCAAGTGATTCATCACGCCGCAAATCCTCACGTCGCTTTTGGCGGTGTTGGGCGAAGCGGATACGGCTCCTATCATGGCAAAGCGGGTTTTTTAGCCTTCAGCTATGACAAGACAAATTATAAAGCACATCATTACTTGCATGTTCAAGACAAATTTCCGCCGTACACGGATAGAAATATGAATATAGTAAAGAAGTTTAGAAAGTGGCTGTTGTAAACACTGCACTCGTTGTGACATGGATAGGAAATAAAGAATTATTTTAGGAGAATTGCCATGCCGATTGTTTCATTACCCGTCATGTGGGTCATTTTCATTAATGTTATTGCATGGACATTTTTTCATCTGTTCATTTCTGCGATTTGTATGCGACTGCCTTTAGCATTTTTTCTGAAAGATCGCCTCTTGTTTCAAATTTTCTCTTGGGAAAAGTCAGGAGAGTTGTGGCAACGATTATTTCGGGTGAAAACATGGAAAGGTTTTCTTATAGATGGCACGATTTTTCTTAAAAAAGGGTACAGTAAAAAGGGATTGCATAGCAACAGATTAAGTGACTTAAAAATTTTTGCTGCGGAAACAAAACGCGCGGAGTTGACACATTGGCTCTCCATTCTGCCCGCTCCGTTGTTTTTCTTATGGAACCCGTTATGGGCGGGCTGGGTAATGATTTTGTATGCCTTTGTATTCAACCTTCCCATTATTGTTGTTCAGCGCTACAATCGCGGACGTATTGCTGCAATCACAGCATGAATTCTTATGAACAACGGCATTATCTTGGGGTATAGAGCAGTATTTTTGTCCGTAACCAAATTCACCGCAAATGAACAAATAAGGATTGGAAATGAGGGAAGTTAGATGAGAAAGAAGGTCATAGTTGTTGGTGCGGGTGTTGCAGGTCTTGCCAGTGCAATTAGACTGCAGCATGCCGGCTACCAGGTAGAACTATATGAAAAAGAGTCAAAGCCTGGAGGAAAAATGAATCAAATTGAAATAGATGGCTACAAATTTGATTTGGGACCAAGTATCGTCATGATGCCAGAATTGTATCGGGAAATATTTGAACTGTGCGGCCGCAATCCTGACGATTATATTCCCATGGAAAAATTGGACCCGATCTACCGGGCTTACTTCAGTGATATGCCCGACAACCCTTTTGATATCTCTTCAGACCTTACCGAATTAACGAAGACGATTGAATCCATCAGTGAAGAAGATACCGAGGGATTTTTTAAATATCTTCATGAAATTTACAAACGCTTTATCGTTGCAAAGCATGATATCCTCCAAAGACCGTTTCGAAAACAAACTGACTTTTACAACCTGCCCATGTTGAAGAAGGCCATGAAGCTGAAAACATTCGACACTGCGGATCAATTTATCGGTAAATATATAAAGAACGAGCGGCTGAAGCAGTTAATTAGTTTTCAAACGTTGTACATAGGAATCTCTCCGATAAAAAGCCCATCTTTTTATACGATGATTCCCATGATTCAATTTTTATATGGGGTATGGTTTATTAAAGGCGGTATGTACACAATGGCACTGGCTATGGAAAGACTTTTTAAAGAACTTGGGGGAACGGTTTACTATAACAAGAATGTTCAGGAAATATGTGTTGAAAATCATAAAGCGACCGGCATTATGGTAGATGATCAGAAAGCTCCTGCAGATTTAGTAGTCTGCAATGCAGATTTCCCATATGCCATGAAAAATCTCGTCAAGGACCCGTCGGCCAAAGGGAAATATACCGACCGAAAGATTGACCGCATGAAATACTCCTGTTCTTGTTTTCTATTATATCTGGGCATGGATAGGAAATATGAAGAAGTTGAGCATGTTCACAATTTTATCTTCAATGAAAAGCTGGATCAAAATTTGCAAGATATTTTTGATGGAAAGAAACTGACGAATGCCTCTTTTTATGTGTATATAGCATCGAAAATGGATCCCTCCCTCGCACCCGAGGGAAAAGACGGGTTGTATATCCTTATGCCTGTCTCCAATGTAGCTTCTGCGAATTATGAATGGAACGAGGAAACGATTCAATATTACCGCAGCTACATTTTAAATGAACTTAAGAAATTAAAAGGTTTTGAAAATATTGATCATGAGATTGTAACTGAAACTTGTATAACACCACTGGACTTTGAATCAAAATTCAATGCTTATAATGGTGCCACTTTTGGTTTACAGCCAACTCTTTCTCAAAGTAACCACATGCGCCCGCAAAGTAAGGCGACGCATTGTGACAACCTGTATTTCACCGGGAGCAGCACACATCCGGGTGCTGGTGTTCCCATTGTGCTATTGTCCGCCAAGATCACCACACAGGAACTTATAAAAGACGACCAAGGTATTTTATTTGGCTAAAGGAATGCCAACAAGGAAGGGAAATTATTATTCAGCGTATCGCGGCTATGATGAAGGAGGTATATTAAATGACAGCTGTAGAGGTAGTTAATCTTGTTATCGGTTTGCTTGCCGTTTTGATTGCCATTCTGATGTTCTGGTCTTTGCCAGTTCCAGGTTTCTCCTCCAGTGATCATACCAGTCTTCCGTTTCTATCCATCATTATTCCTGCCAGAAACGAAAGCAGCCGGATCGCACCATTATTGCAATCATTGCAGGAACAAAAATTCCAATCATTTGAGGTTTTGGTTGTGGATGACAATTCCTCTGACAATACAGCCGCTGTCGCGAAAGCTTATGGTACAAAGGTTATACAGAATAAAACAAATGATTTGGAATCGGGAGCCGGAAAGTCATTGGCATGCTGGTATGGGGCTAAATACGCAAAAGGGAAATGGCTCTTGTTTTTAGATGCAGACACTTATTTCACCAATGCGGACAGCATGAAACATTTACTGCTTTACTACCAGCAAAAAGGAGCCAAGGGCATTGTATCATTACAGCCATTTCATACAGTTCACCGCCTGTATGAAAATTTCTCCGCAATCTTTAATATTATTGTTGTTGTGGGAATGAATATATTTACATTTTGGAGATACCGTTTTAAAACCGCTGGCTCATTCGGCCCGTGCATTTTATGTAACAGAGACGATTACTTTTTGTCGGGTGGCCATAAAAAGATCCAAGGAGCAATTATGGATGACCTGGCATTGGGACAGGCGTTTCTGGACAAAAATCTTCCGGTTTATTGCTTAGGCGGTAAAGGAGTCATATCTTTCCGCATGTACCCGGAAGGATTAAAAAGCCTTATCGAGGGCTGGTGTAAAAGCTTTGCTGTAGGTTCAAAGTCTACAAATCCAGTCGTTATGTTGATGACCATCATTTGGATTTCCGGCAGTTTTATCATTACAGGAGCACTGTTCTCTTCCATTACTGCCCTGAATCCTGCCGCCATAATTTTCAGTGCTATATTGTATATTCTTTATACTTTTCAAACTGCATGGTTTGCTCGTAGGTGCGGTGATTTCAAATGGTTTATTTTCCCTTTCCACCCGGTTTTGTTTTTATTTTTCACAGGAATTTTTTTATATTCCTTATTCCGAGTAAACATCCTACATTCTGTAAAATGGAAGGATCGCAAAATAAATGTCTAAAAGGACGTGGTATTCGGTTAGGAGGGAAGCAATATGGACACTTTTCTTTTCACCTTTCTTACAATTGCTTATACGACCCTTTCAGTGCTAGCAATAAGAGTTGTTAGAAATTATAAAGTTCTCAGTACATTGCTATTACTGCCTGTTATCGTCGGTCTTATCTATGACAACGGGATTATTTCAGCCGGCCGCTTTATAGGAGAAGGTCCTCTCTTAGAAGGTCTAAACCTCGCTAGGTTTTGGATACATGCCTTTTTCACACCACTCCTAGTCCTGTATGCTTGGAAAACGCTTGAACAGGCAAATGTTCAGTGGGCGAGTAAAAACTGGGTAAGGATCTCTGCTTTTCTTTTAACAGCTGTGCTTATATTAGTGGAGTTATTTACTGTAGTAATTGGCCTCAACATAGAAGCAAGGTTGGAATACGGAGTTTTAAGTTACAGTAGTACCGAACCTTCAAGTGGTCCGCCCATCATGGTACTGGTTGTTTCAGTGGTGCTGCTAGCCTCTTCCTTGATCATTTGGCGCCGTCAAAAATGGATATGGTTTTTCGTTGGTTCCCTTTTAATGATCGTAGGAAGTGCTATCCAGCTGCCAGTAAATAGTGGTGCTATTACAAACTTCTTTGAACTAATTCTAATAAGCTCATTGCTTGGCACGGCTTACTTTCAAGGAAAAGTTTATAAATCATTAAAAGGAGGGTAACGTATGCGATTATGGCATGAGAATCTCATCCCCTACTTACCTAGACAACAGCTTCTCGGGCAACACCGCGAATGTTGTGCGCTCAGAGGAAAAGGATGGGGCAAAGAACATTCAACGGTGAATTACGTTTTCAAATACAGTCCCTATTACCTGTATTTGTATCATATGAAAGTCATGGAAGAAATGAGTAACAGAGGGTACAACTGTGACCCCCTTTGGTATGACATGTTTTACCGTGGCAAGCAATGTACCCCCTATAGCAATGACCAACTTGATGATGTTAATTCATCTGCACCTGTTTCCGAAGTTACTATTTATCCGGAGCATGACCAAACCTACCTGGACGAATGCCTTTCAAACCTTAAAGAAAAAGGGATAAACCTGAATCGAAATACGACAAAAACAGTAAACCTTTAACAAAAACAATCCAACATCGTTTGCGATACGCGATGTTGGATTGCTGATCAGGTTGACTTCTTGTAACGCACATTCAATTCAATTATAGTACAGACTGAGATATAATGGAAAAAAGCATTTATTCTGACCTTTAGAGATGCTCGCGCATTTGAAGACACCCAGGAGTCTTTACGTGAAATACTCTAACCTTGCATAAGGAAAATACTTATCAATATATCCACCGAGTGTATCTTTCATATCTTCCTGCTCCTCGTTCTGATACACGTATTTTCCAATCCCATATCGGCCCCACTTCCACTTTCTTTTAGACTCCTCAAGTTCGAGCTTACTCATAGGATAGTTTTTTTCAATTACACGCTTAGCTGGTTTAGTAAATCGATGCTGAATGAGCTCAAAAGTTAAATCCCTTACGGCGTGAGAAGGGAGTGCCTTTTTTAAATGTTTAAACATTTCCTCATATCCATCCTTCCACCCTTCATGCAGATAAATGGGCGCAACGATAAATCCCAAAGGATAACCTGCTTCAGCTATCTTTACAGCAGCTTTTATTCTGTCCTTGAGCTTTGACGTTCCAGGTTCAAAATACTTGATAACATAATCATCATTAATACTAAAACGAAACCGTGTTCGACCATTGTGCTTCGCATCAAGTAAATGGTCGACATGTTCGAATTTGGTCACGAAACGAAGCTTTCCATATTCAGACTTTCCGAAATACTCGATCGCATCTTTCAATGTATGGGTTAGATGATCTACTCCTACAATATCTGATGTACATGAAGCTTCAAAACGCGTGGGCTCCGGCGCCCGTTCTTTCATATATTCCTCTGCTGCAGCAAAAATCTCATCCGTATTTACATATGTTCGTATATACGGCTTGCTCCCCATCGTCGTTTGTAAATAACAATAATGACAGTGGCCCATACACCCTGTTGCAAAAGGGATCGCATATTCTGCAGAAGGCTTCGAGGTATCAAATTTTAACGTTTTGCGGACACCGACGACGAGGGTAGACTTGGCAACACGATATTTTTGAAAATCGTTCTCCCCAGGTAAATTCCTAATCTGATTGTGGGAAGTAGTACGTCTAATTTCGATGCCCATATCTTCAAACTTCTTGATAAGTTCCCTGCCCTTTGCATACTCTAGTGCTCGAGGCTCTACGTAAACAAGCTGAGGTACAAAAGGCTTAACCATAAAAGCCCTCCCCATTAGCTCCAAAAGCTTCCCTATAGGCTTGCTCAGCATGATCTTCCGTCTTATAAACGGCCACTTCATCTGTTAAAGGATAATATGTTTCGTATACAAATAAGGATAGCTCCCCAGGGTTTTCTGGGTTCTGAACAACTGCTGCCTCTTGTACATTCGCCACGTCTTGGGCATGAGGATTTCGAATAATCACATAAACAATTTCTCCAGCGTTAAACGTTTCGTGTATATCCATAATTCCACCTAACCTTTTTCAGTTTTTTCATTATAGGGATGATAGAAAGCCTCCTCTCTCAAAGTTAAAAAGAAGAGGCTTCTGTATTCATTGATAATTTTTATGATATTCTGCAGTTGAGTGGACTATATGAATGATCATCATAACCCAGGCCACTTCTGAAAGGATAAGCCCCAGGTAGAACGTTAACCATGGGATCGAGAGTACTGCAGGTGCCTCAACGAATAACGCCTGAAAATAGTAAACCCACATGCCCACAAGCAGAATGGTTTGAGCAACAGCAAGTGTCATTCTCTTCAGGTTCATAAACATGAAAGGAGCCACTGTTGCCAATAACAGAAAAATAAGCACAATATCCATTGAAACCACCTCCTCTTTAAAAAGTGTCCCCATGCAGCGTATTTTTATGATAAAACGGACACATGAGGCTTAGCTTATAAAAAAGAACGTATTTTGATTTAAAGATTGTTACGAACTATGCACTTTTGTTGATAGAATAAGGGATCCTACATGTTAATCAGGACTCACATGTAGGATCCCCTGCTTTTTCATGCAAAATAAAGATTAAATCCTAAATTAATTACCAGCATCTAACCTAATAATTTTGACATGAATAAAACTTATTTTTTTATAAAAAGAGTTGAACACAACCTTATGTTTGCTTTTCTTCAGCTTTCCGTTTCTCTTGTTCTGCTTCCAGCTTCTCTTCAGCTGCCTCTTGTTTCTCTTCCTTGGCCTCCTTCTTCTCTTCTTCAGATTTCTTAATCTTTTCATAACGCTGGCGCTGACGGTAGCCATAAGTGGAAGCTAGAACAACCTCTTCATTTTCAAGAGCAGACCCCAGTGCACCAATGATGGTGGAGACACTTGTTGCAGTCCAAGCAATGTAGAAATAGTTGATGTATCCTATACTTCCGGATAACTGAGACTCCAGCATCCCCATTGGAATCAGTATGATGACGGCAGCAGAAAACAGAATGAATAATATAAAGTAATACATGATTACCGTGAATAATAGCGTGAAAAAAGTAGCAGCATTATATAATTTTCTTATATAATCGTTTCCTCCATCGCTCTTTTTTTCCCATAACTGGTGTGCCAGAATGATCCAAATGACCATGGCCAATATGCAAATGATCGAAAGTATGAACATGCGCCATGTGCTGTAATTATTACTGAGCTTCCATAATGTCGGAAAAACAAGAGCGTATGAACCAGTCGTAAAGGCAAAAATGATGACCTTCATAAAAGCTGGAAACATAGACCACGGGCGGTTGGCACGCACCATTCCCGACAAGACTCGTAAAGCACCGCTTATACGTGACTTTATAGTGAATCGCACATCGATCTTCGATTCATTTTCTTCCGGGGTTTCCCGTTGAATAGGAGACAACATTTCAAATGCGCGTTTTCCGACTAACCTCGTGGATTCTTTATTTTTCAACTCTTCGTGTGCGTCATCGTCTTTAGACTGGATCCGCTCTTCTGCCTGCTCTCGATCCTCATCTGAAACTCCATAGTACATCTCATTCACTAATTGTAAGATCGATTCTCGTATTCGCTTGTACATGGCAGCAGATCCAAGACCCGGAAGACTGATTAAGGCGACATTCTCCTCTTCAAACGCTTCAGCGACAATCGGTTTCTTTCCTTTGAATAACGGTAAATCGGTTAGGCTGATCGCAAAGTCCCATTCCTTATTGTTCTTTTTATCTAGGGTGGCTCCTATTACTTCCGATGAATTTCCCGTTCCTCCAGTAAGAGCGTCCTCTATATACTCCAGATTCCACTCGTATTTTTCATTTACATAGTATTTAAGTAAATCGGGGAGTTCATTTTTCAAACTTTTTACTAATGAATTCGGATACCCCGGGGCTGTAATTAATCCAAGTGTTTTGATTGATTGGCTCATCTCCCTTTACCTCTCCTCGTATAACTTTCAATTTATTCATTACTATATAACCATCATTTATTCTACCTAAACGTGGAGAGGGACAAGGCTGTACTTGGTATGGGCGAGAATAGCTGGCCCTTTTTGAATAATGGTATGTATGGTCCGGGTACAAGAATCTACAGAATACCTTAATCCATACAAGCCGTGGTTTTGTTGCGCCTAAATAACAGTAGAGTTTGACAAATAGTGCTCTTTGAGATAAAACCCTTAATACCGTGGCCTAAAGAAATTCATTTATCTTTCAATTCCTCTCGTATTTTGCTGCTGTTATCCATTTTTCAAATTAAGACCAGTTTCTATATACTTAAAAGTAGATTATCCACCGCTTCCTGAGGGTACAATGGTTAAAAAAAGTGAGGTCACCTATGTTCACTACTCCTATTGCAAAATTACTGCGACTTGTTCCTAATCAAGCAAAAAAGAACCCTATGATCCCCTTACAACAAGTAAAAATGAAAACAGAAGTTATAGTTGAAACATCCGTTCAGCTTACCCATATATCTTTTTACTATCCTTTAGGAGCCGAAAAGAAGAAGCTCCCTGTCTACATCAACTTCCATGGCGGAGCATTCATAATGAATGAAAAGGAGATGGATGATCCTTATTGCCGATTTCTGGCCAACCAGACTGGGTGTGTCATTCTAAATGTCGATTATGCGAAAGCGCCGGAGTACCCTTTTCCTAAACCAATTGAACAGTGCTATGAAATTATCCAATGGATGAAGAGAAAAGCGGATGGTTTGAATATCAATCCGGAAAAAGTCATGGTAGGCGGTCAAAGTTCCGGTGCAAATATCGCAGCAGCTCTCTGTCTTTACCTAGAAGAGAAAGGGGGAAACCAGCCACTCCTCCAAGTATTATCTTGCCCTATGCTGGACTTTGTAACCTCGCATGCAGATAAACCAGAACCAGATCAGTGGCGTTCTAGATACCCTCAGGTCGCAAGTTTTTTAAACACGTGCTATGTACCTGAAAAAGAACAGGCAGAACATCCTCTTGCTTCCCCTGTACGTGCTGATGTAAGTGACCGTCTAGCTCCTGCTCTTATTGTAACCGCCGAGTATGACGCTTTTAGACCAGAAGCCGAATTTTATGCTGAGAAATTAAAGAAAGCAGGGGTAAAGGTTCAAGAAAAGCTATTCAAAGACTGTTTACATGCTTTTACCCATCTTGGCCCGAAAGAAGAAGCCGAGGAGGCTTGGAACTTGATAGCAAATAAAATCAGAGAAGCGGCAGAATCCCTATGAAAATTGGAACAAGGAAGGAAAGAAGTAATTGATGAGAAAAATGAGGCAGCCAGCTGAAGAATAAAGATGGATAGAAGGTGTGGTCAAGGCTTTCTCCCCCATTCAGGGGAGACTGAGGGGAAGACATCACATAATCTATAAACCCTTCCTTAAAAACTTTATAACAAAGATAATTCTATTAACGATCTTCCGGTTTTGCCCTCACTTTTTTTAAAAAGCAGGGAACTTCTATTAGCTGGTATTGTGGAAAATCCTATTTAAATAAAAATAAGCAGTACTTCTCTAGGGAAGTAGCTGCTTATTTTATAGAGGTATGAAATGGTTTATAAGAACGATGGAGTATTATCTCAATAATTCTCTTGCTTCTTTACACCATTCCCAACCTTAAACCCGACTTCCTTCACGCTCATGTTTCCTGTGTTTGCTTTCTATTAACCTGAACTGACGTTCTGTCCCGTCAATTAAAATAGAATGCGTTACATGACAGTCCGAGTAAGACTGGATGCCTTTTAAAAACATATTTTCTGTAATACCTGTAGCAGCGAAAATGCATTTATCTGTACTGACAAGTTGATGATGAGTTAGCTTAGCTTCTGGATGATGAAGTCCCATTTCTATACAGCGCGCATATTCTGCATCACTTCTTGGCAATAACTTTCCTTGCATTTCCCCTCCCAATCCTTTGATCGCCACGGCTCCTAGAACTCCTTCAGGTGCTCCGCCAATTCCTAAAAACAGATCAACTTCTAAGTGGTCTAAACAAGTAGCTGTTTCGTAAATAACATCTCCATCTTTAAACAAATGTACTTTGGCTCCCATTTGTCTGATCTCATCAACATATCTTTGATGTCTGGGTCTATCTTGGATAAGTACATGTAATTCGTTCATTTCTTTACCTTTCGCGCCAGCCACTTTTTTTATATTCTCGGATAAAGGAGCATCAATATCGATGTGACCTTTCGCTGCCGGTCCTACGGCTAGCTTCATCATATACATATCAGGTGCATGAAGAAGTGCCCCTTTTGGTGCAGCTGCAATAACTGTAATAGCATTACTTTGACCATTTACTGTTGGAGTAGTTCCCTCTATGGGGTCTACAGCAATATCGATTTCCGGGAAGTCACCCGTCCCTAGTTTCTCACCAATAAATAACATCGGTGCTTCATCTATTTCTCCTTCTCCAATAACAATTCTTCCGTCCATACACATCTCATTTAATTTCTCTCGCATAGCATGTGTCGCTGCTCCATCAGCTTTTATTTTGTCTCCACTTCCTATCCAGGGAATCGCAGCCATAGCAGCCGATTCAGTGACTTTTAAAAAATCCAGCATAAGTGATTTCATGAAATGTTTCCTCCTAGGGATGTCTAACCGCATTGGTTTCCAGAAACAGGTTGAGGAGCATGGTCTTTTTTTAATTGCTTTTCTTTTTCATTAATTTTTTCTACTTTTCTTTTCGAACCGTCCGCCCATTCAGACTTCAGGTAAGCTTCTACTACTTTTTTTCCGACCTCTATACCAATGATTTGCGCGCCCATCGTAATAATTTGCGCATTATTACTTAATTGAGCTCTTTCAGCAGCATACGTATCGTGTGCTAACGCTGCACGAATGCCAGGGTATTTATTGGCTGCAATTGACACTCCAATACCTGTTCCGCATATTAAGACTGCACGATCTAACTTACCGTCATGGATATCTTTGGATACCTCAAATGCTACATCAGGGTAATCCACTGCTGAGCAGGAATGGCATCCATAATCCACTACTTCATGGTTTGTTGTTTCTTCTACAAACTTTTTAATGACCTCTTTAAATTCGAAACCATTGTGATCACTGCCAATGCCTAATTTCATGGCCCTTCCCCTCTTTCGTTTTATTTTATTTACTTTCATTTTAGTTCATTTTATAAATTATTTCAATTATTTTCGGTCGTTATTTTCGTTTAGTTTCATTTTACTCTTTCACTTACGATTAAACGGGGAAAAAGGTAAAAAAAGAATCAGAAACTATCGATACAGCCCTGATTCTATCATTTATTCTGTTTTTCACTACGCTTAAGCCGTCTCCTTAGGTCACACTGTTTTTGCAGAATTGTTTTTAATAAATTGCAAAAACGTAGATAGAATGAAATAAGCAGAGGTCGCCCCTGGATCTTGAGCACCAATAGACCTTTCCCCTAAACGACTGGAGCGGCCTTTCTTGGAGATAATGTCTTTCGTTGAGTTCATTCCTTCTTCTGCAGCGTTTACAGCTTCGGAAAATGCCAATTCAAAATCCTGGGAGTTAGTGAAACTAGTTTCCAGCTTACGGGCAAATGGTTCAAGTGTATCAACCATTGTTTTATCACCAACCTCAGCTTGACCTCTGTCCTTTACTCCTTTTGCGAAAGCAATCCAATACTCTGTTAAGTCACAATCATTCAAAACCGCTTTATTTTTTGAAGTTTTCGCTCCCCTCATAAAGCCTGTGGCATATAGAGGACCTACAGAAGACCCCACCGCATTTAGAAACGTTTTCCCTACGGCAACACTTAACTTTCCACAGTCTTCTATCTCGATTAGTTCATTGTTTAATTTTTCCTCAACAGCTTGCCATCCGATAGACATGGTTACTCCATGGTCTCCGTCTCCTAATTTACGATCCAGGTCACAAAGATAGTCCTTCTCTTTTTCGATCATTTCTACAACTTCCCTAAAGAAATCTTTTAAACCTTTAGATGTAAGTTCCATGCTGAACACTACCTTTCCCTTATTTTTGAACAAACATAGGGCAATCTACTGGATGATCAATCATGTCGGTCAACTCTTCGTCTAACTTCATGAGAGTCACAGAGCACCCTCCCATTTCTAAAGAAGTAATATAATCTCCAACATAAGAGCGGTAAATCTTAACTCCCCGTTCACTTAAAATTTGCTCGACCCGTCGATAAACAATGTATAAATCCATTTTAGGCGTAGAACCAAGTCCATTGACCAGCACAGCAACTTCATCGCCTTTCACAATTTCAATATCTGCTAAAATATCATGAACAAGTCGGTCAGCTATTCTATCCGCCGTTTCTAATGGACCTTTCTCAAGACCAGGTTCTCCGTGATGGCCTAACCCAATCTCCATCTCGTCTTCACCAATTTCAAAGCTAGGTTCTCCTGTCTGAGGAAGGTAGCAAGGACTAGTTCCCACTCCCATTGAACGTATATGATCATTAGCTTTATTAGCAACTCGAACTACATCTTCTAAATTATACCCAAAGTCAGCAGCTGCTCCCGCGGCTTTATAAATAAAAAGCTCTCCAGCTATGCCGCGGCGTTTATCCTTTTCCGCTTTTGGTGCCGAAGCAACATCGTCTGTTGCTAGAGCCATACCTACTTCAATATCTTCTTCTAAATCTGCCATCTCAGCCGCCATCCCAAAATTCATGACGTCTCCGGCATAATTACCGTATAAATAAACTACACCAGCCCCTTTATCAATGGCTTTTGTTACTTCTAAAATAGGATCTGGTGATGGGGACGCGAAAATATTCCCTACGGCTACGCCGTCTGCCAATCCTTCGCCAACATACCCCATAAATGCCGGCTCATGACCTGATCCTCCTCCGATGAGGATTCCAACTTTACCTTCTTTTGTTTCACGGGCCGTTACTAATGCACGATCGTTACTTGGCAGCTGCCTTATGTAGTCAGGATGAGCACGAACATATCCCTCGACCATTTCCTCTACAACGTTAACTGGATTATTAACAAGTTTTTTCACCGTTACTCACTCCTATTACTTCTTCAAAATTAATAAAATTCCTATAGAAAATAAGTAGAGTTTTTTATGAAGCCCACCTTTAACAGGAGGGCTTCCCTACTAAACAACTGAATGACTGCCCTCTTCGATCGATTCCTTTTCTTCAGCAGCAGGTACTTTTAAGAACCTCGTTAATATGGCTGCTCCGAAGTAAAGTCCTCCTAATATCCACATCATCCCCTGTGTATCTACTAAACCATAGAATAAAGCTACTAACGCCGGACCAACGAACACACATAAACCGGCTCCAAGATTTAAAATAGACATAGCCGCTCCTTTATCTCCATCACCAACGAGCGAAGGAGTCAAAGCGGATAGAGGGACGAATCCTGCTAAACACGCTCCCCATAGCATTCCGATTAATCCGACCACAAACACGTTGCCTGTAAATACTTGCGGCAAAT
This sequence comes from Halobacillus hunanensis, assembly GCF_900166655.1. Lineage (GTDB taxonomy): Bacteria > Bacillota > Bacilli > Bacillales > Halobacillaceae > Halobacillus_A > Halobacillus_A hunanensis. Next base: position 687,220 of record NZ_FVZB01000006.1, read on the forward strand.
AAAACAACATGATCGTAAAAACTCCACAACCAACTGCGCCAAACCAAGTTATCGTATTCCTCCAGCCAAATTTATCCCCTACGAAACCAAATATTAAATTGAAAGCAATATTGGAAATGAAAATCGTTCCCCATATATTTAACCATACAGTTGTACTGACACCTTGGCTAGCTAAATAAATTGGCAGAAACAGAGGAAACGCATACTGAGCTGCTTGGTTAACAACCCTTACAATACCAGCCATTCCAACTTTAGGTTCCCTTTTCACAATCGTAATCCCATTCATCAATTCCTTCATCCCTGATGATTGACCAGGTTTCTTTTCCAGTTCGAATTGATCACGATTAACCACAATAGCCAGAAATGCACCAATAAATACCCAAATCAATGCGCTCCAAAGTGTCGGGATATGCCCAAACATTTGAATCGACCAGCTGGAATAATAAGCGCCTAATACGCTTAATCCTCCAGTAAACACAAACCAGAACCATCCTACAGCCTTACCAAGTTGATGTTGAGGAGTTCGATAAGTAATCCAAACTAGAAATGCATACGCAAATAAGGGATAACCAAACCCTCTAATCGCATAAGTAGGAATCATTAATGTATAATTGAACGCTGGTATGGCAAGCCCGACAAACAAACTATGTCCGAGCACATACATAAATACTCCCAAAAGCATTGTTCTTCTCGGTCCTATCGCTTCCACCAATACTCCGGAGAACCATGCGCCGATAGCAATCGTTACACCATAGGCTGTTGTTAGAAAGGCAGCCTGCTGTACAGATAAACCTTCATCGACTAAGTAAGGACTAATCCAGGCAAGTTCCAAACCATCTCCCATCATAAAGATTAAAACTCCAAGATATCCCCAGATTAAATGAGATGGGAGACCAATTTTATCTAGAAACGTATCTTTCCCAGCTACATTTTCCATCCAATCCCTCCCTTATACTTATTCAAATGTTACGGCTGTAAAATTATTTTCAGAGACCTTTCACCCTTCTTCATTAATTCAAACCCTTCTTCGAAATCCTTTAAATCAAGTTGATGGGTGACGACATTGTCTGTAGGGAAGTCTCCATTGGATATCCCATCTATTACGAGCGGGTAACAATAAGGACCTAAATGAGAACCGAGTACATCAAGTTCTTTTCTGTCGCTGATAATACTCCAGTCAACCGTCACAGGCTCTCCAAACACACTAAACTCTACAAATCGACCTAACTTCCTGATCATATGAAGCCCTTGTTCTACTGATTTCGGATGGCCGGTCGCTTCAATATACACATCGCAACCGTAGCCCTCGGTCATATCTTTAATTTCTTGAACGACGTCAACTTCACTCGGGTTTAAAACAACGTCCGCGCCAAACTGCTTGGCTAATTCCAAGCGATCTTCTTTTAAGTCCAGCACAACTAATTTTTCAGCTCCTGATTTTTTAAGGGCACCAACCATTCCGAGTCCAAGAGTTCCAGCCCCAGACAACACGACTACATCCCCCAGTTGAACCTGAGCCCTTTGAACAGCGTGAAGACTACAAGCATAAGGCTCTATTAAAATCGCTTCCTCAATTGGTAAGTCCTCGGGAACTTTATAGTTAATGGCTTCTTTCGTAAATTTCATATATTCAGCCATCCCGCCGTTTACGTTATTTTGAAACCCATATAAATCATGCTTTTCACACATCCAATACTGACCTCTATTGCAGAATCGGCATTCCCAGCATGGAACGATCTGCTCAGAAATAACCCGGTCTCCAATTTCAAAATCTTTCACGTCTTCTCCTTTTTGAACGACTCTAGCGATGAATTCATGCCCAGGAATCATTGGGGCCTTAATATAAGAGGGCTGTTGTTCATCTCCCCAGAAACTCGGGGCCCCATCATACGCCTTAATATCACCGGCACAAATACCGCAAGCTTCTACTTTTACAATAATTTCTTCTTCATTTTCTAATTTAGGAGTTTCTACTTCCTCATATCGATAATCTTTCGGACCGTATGCAACAATTGCCTTCATGGTTTCCGGAATCTTTTTAACTACTTCCTGTTTACCAGTCACTGTCTCGTTCATCTTATCTCTCCCTCTCCTAAATAGTTATTGAAAATCATGCAACCGATCCTCAAACAAACCTTTTGTAATCGGTTTCATTAATTGAGTCAAGTTTATCATTATTTTTTGTTTTGTCAAATTATTTTTCGAATATTTTCGTTTACTGACTTTTATTGAGTCCCGAAACCGTATATCGAAAAGGGAAGTCGGTGAAACTGTTGATAAATCATGAGAAATCACATAATATAAAACTATAATAGACCAAGAGGATGAAATGTAATGAAAATGTTTGTAAGTGAAAGAAGAAATAAAATTATGCAGCTTTTAAATGAAAAAAAACGAGTTACTGTTAAGGAACTGTCCTCATATATAGGGGTATCAGAAGCAACTCTTCGTGCAGATCTCAATAAGATGGAGGCGGATGGTCTTCTGACTAGAACCCACGGGGGAGCTACACTAAAAGAGGAGTCAGATAATGAAACGAGCTTTACCGCTCGTGAAAAGAAAAACAAAGAACAAAAAACAGTCATTGCTGAAAAGGCCTTTGAATTAATTGAAGAAAAGCAATGTATTTTGTTAGATGCAAGTTCAACTGCGTTAGAATTGGCTCGTTACTTAAAAACCCAACCGATGCGACTCACAATTGTAACGAGTGGTGTCCTAACGGCATTAGAATTAAAAGAAAATCCGGATCTAACAGTCATTATGATCGGCGGAGTTGTAACGAACCGCTCCTCATCGATCGAGGGGACATTGGGGTTAGATATTTTAGACCACGTAAATATTGATATGATGTTTACATCAGGGAATGGTTTCTCAGTGGATAAAGGGCTGACAGACTTTAACTTGTATGAAGTTGAATTAAAGAAACAACTTGTACAAAGGTCTAATAAACTAGTTGCCATCGTGGATAGTTCGAAAATAGGAACGACTTCAAGTGCAGTTTTTGCAACACCGGATGACATCGATACGTTGGTCACTGATAATCCGTTGGATGATAACTTGTCTGCACAACTATCAGAAAGTCATATTAATGTACTAGCTCCAGCCCTAAGCACACAAAAATAAAGTCCCGCATTACGGATGACGGAACACTATTAAATAAGGCTATAAAGATTCTCCTATTGCATGAATAGGAGAATCTTTTATGTTGTGGCAATGAATTTCTGCTTTATAGGATTCGCTCAAGGCAACAACCTCATCACCATTGTTGCACAATTAATATCTGAATGTTCAAATATCTATTCTTATTTACAAAAAAATCCTTTATAATGGGTAGCGAAGGGGTGCCTTTCCAAATCCAAAATGAAAGGTCAATACAGACAAGAATACCGCAACCATCTGGTAAATATATCGCGAACCATTTCCCAGCTCCTAGTTTCGTAAAAAGTTATTACTAAATACATAAGGCTCGTATGCCTATAAATGGAATGGAGGAATAACACATGTCAGAAAATCCGTCAATTCTTCAGAATTTGCGTATCCCTGTAATCGGGGCGCCATTATTTATTATTAGTAATCCTAAGCTAGTGATCGAGCAATGTAAGGCAGGAATCGTTGGATCGATGCCTGCCCTAAATGCCAGACCTGGATCCTTACTTGATGAATGGCTGGCAGAAATTACAGAAGAGCTTGCAGCTTATAACGCCAAAAATCCAGATTGTCCTGCTGCCCCATTTGCGATTAATCAAATTGTTCACAAGTCTAATAAACGGTTAGAACACGACATGGAATTGTGCGAGAAATACAAAGTTCCGATTATCATAACTTCTTTAGGTGCGCGGGAGGAGGTATATGATCATGCACACAGCTATGGAGGAATTGTGCTGCACGACATTATCAATAATACTTTCGCGCACAAGGCCATCGACAAAGGTGCAGATGGATTAATTGCCGTTTCGGCAGGAGCTGGCGGTCATGCCGGTGTAAAGAGCCCTTTTGCCCTAGTTCAAGAAATCCGCCAATGGTTCGACGGGCCTCTTGCTTTGTCTGGATCGATTGCTACGGGTAGTTCAGTTTTAGCCGCCCAAGCTATGGGGGCTGATTATGCTTATATTGGCTCTCCCTTCATTGCCACGCATGAAGCCCGTGCTTCTGAAGAGTATAAGCAATCCATCGTTGACTCTACATCTGATGATATTGTCTACAGCAATCTTTTCACGGGTGTACACGGAAATTATCTGAAACCATCCATTCAAGCAGCAGGATTGGATCCTGATAACCTTCCTGAGAGTGACCCATCCAAGATGAATTTTGGAGGAGAAGACGCTAAGCCGTGGAAAGATATTTGGGGAAGCGGCCAAGGCATCGGTGCTGTTCAAGACATTACGAGTACAGCAGATTATGTTGACAAAATTTATAATGAGTATAGTGAAGCAAGAAACAATCTGATAAGTGGCAGTGCAGTTAGATAAAGTTGATTAGAGGATCTGAGTGCTTCTAAAGGTTGTTTGAAGGAAGAGTGATAATAGAAGCTTCTCTGAATGAGACAGTTTTTAAGGAGGAAAATATTGAAGTTTTTGCAGGATATTTAGCCGGTATCGATAATTCCGACCACCGAGAACGAACGGAGGAAATTTTGGTGTGGATTATTGATACATTCTCAAATTTAGAACCACACATCAAGTGGAATACGCCAATGTTTTCCGATCACGGCACGTTTATTATTGGTCTTTCAACGGCGAAGCATCATATGAGCATTTCTCCTGAAGAAGCAGGCATTACGCAATTTGCAGACGACATTGCACAAGCTGACTACAGTGCGACTAAAGGGTTGTTTCGCATCCCTTGGAATAAGCCCGTCGATTATGAATTGCTTGAGAAAATAATTGAATTTAACATTCGGGATAAAGCAGAATATACGAACTTTTGGAGGTAATATTTCTTAGAGACTCCTAGCAAATTATGCTTAAGGGGATTTGAAAGCCCTTTAAGTTAAGTAAGAATAAAGTCATTTGCTTTATTCTAAAGTAAAGCCGCATTTTCCTAAAATGCGGCTTTCTCAACCTATAAACTCTTTCATTCACAGGTGGATAAGAATATTAACGAGCTTCCCAAATGGATCCCTTACAAAAAATCGCCGAACTCCCCATGATTCCTCGACTGGTCCATACTCAATTGAAATCCCTGCTTCTTGTATGCGGGTTAGCGCGTCATCAAGATCATCGACCTCAATCGATAGATCTGGCACAGGTGTCCCAGATCCCCCCTCTGAAAGGAAACTAACTTGAGTGTCCATTTTCTCATGCGAACCGTATGTTGCAATAAATCCCATATCCATCAGTTGTTCAAGTCCGAGTACTTCCCCATAAAAGAATTTTGCTTTAGACATTTCCTGCGCCTCAATATTGGCAACAATTCGTTTAACCTTCACTTTATATCCTCCTAAATGTGTTGTCCAAATTTAAATCTCACAAAAGGCTCAATTAAACTTTTCATAAAAAGGAATCGAAAGTACATAATAAAACGGTAATTATGATGAAGAGATCCAACCTGACTAATAGCCCGTTTGTCTTTATTTTGTATAAGTATATACCATGTTGAGGAGTTGACATGAAAAAGTGAAATTTAACAAGGAAAAGATCAACGTTGTAGATTTTCAACAAACTAAGAAAAGCGTGTATGCTACAGGGATAGGAAACGCTGTGGAATGGTTTGATTTTGGCTTATATTCATATTTGGCTGTTATTATTAGTCAAAACTTTTTTACCGGTGTTGAGAATGATCAGCTTAAATTGGTTTTCACATTTGCAACATTTGCGATTGCCTTCTTAATGCGCCCGCTAGGCGGTGTTATATTTGGTAAAATCGGTGATAAATCAGGAAGAAAAGTTGTTTTAACGACCACAATTATTTTAATGGCTGCTTCAACATTACTAATCGGTTTATTACCCACTTATGATCAAATAGGTATTTGGGCTCCTATACTCTTATTAATAGCCAGAATTATTCAGGGTTTTTCAACTGGTGGTGAATACGCTGGTGCAATGGTCTATATTGCGGAATCTTCCCCAGACAATAAACGTAACATGCTTGGAAGTGGATTGGAAATTGGCACGCTCGCTGGTTTTATATTAGCTTCACTACTTGCAAGTGCACTCTTTATGATTTTATCAAATGAACAGATGGCCTCATGGGGCTGGAGAATACCATTCCTACTCGGTTTACCTTTAGGGTTTGTTGGGTTGTATTTAAGAAGAAGTTTAGAAGAAACACCGATTTTTGAAAATGAAATTGCCGATGATGAAACCGAAGAGGAGAGCTTCCTGTCTATTTTAAAAAATCATAAAAAAGATGTTCTTGTATGTTTTGTAGCAGTCGCATTCTTTAATATTACAAACTACATGTTACTATCATACATGCCTTCTTATTTAAGTGCGGTTATTGGATTATCCAGTACAACTGGAACCGTAATCATTACAATTATAATGGTTATTATGGTACCGCTGGCTCTAATGTTTGGAAGGCTCAGTGATAATATTGGAAACAAAACTGTTTTCCTGATTGGTTTAGGCGGATTAACGCTGTTATCTGCGCTAGCATTTTATTTAATGAACTTGGATTCTTTAGTGTTTATTTCTTTAGGAATCCTCATTCTAGGTGTTTTGCTTTCAACTTATGAAGGTACAATGCCTGGATCATTACCAACGATGTTCACAACAGATATTCGCTATAGAACACTAGCCGTGACCTTTAATGTCTCCGTTTCATTATTTGGCGGAACTACTCCATTAGTTGCAACATGGTTAGTTTACCAAACAGGAAATAGCTTAGCACCTGGGTTCTATCTCACAATCGTTAGTATCATCGGATTCTTAGTGATCGCATTCTTTTTCAGTAACACGTCAGGAAAATCCCTGAAAGGTTCATACCCGACAGTAGCTTCGAAGTCCGAATATAAAGAAGCTGTCGAAAATCCAAAAGTTGCATTATGGTGGAAAGAAGAAATGGAAGCTGCTGAGGAAATAGGCACAGTTGATGAAAAAAAGGACAATCCGGATTCAGATAAATAAAGAAAAACATCAGGGAGGAGCAGTGACTTAAGGTTATGCTCCTTCCCTGTTACACTCTTTGTCCTTAATTCGTCGCTGTTCGTTTGTCATTTTCTTCTCTCCTGCATGCCAAGTTAAATTGACTTTATTATTGATTAATCGTGTTGAACTTTTCCTTTAGCTTAATATGTATTTTACTCAAATGGAAAAATATACACTACATAGTTGAACACATTTGTAAAACCTATATTCTGAGCGATTGCATTAGAGGGCTTGTTTGCCTCCTCACAATCCCAGTACAGAACTATATCATTGCTCATACCTTCTTTTACAACATAGTGGGCAATCTTTTGAGCTAAATTATTCCCTTGATGAGCCTTTAACGTTTCTATATCTATACTGTGCATATTTTCAAATGCAAATCCCGACAAACATACACTCACAATCTTATGATTGTAAGCAATACAATAGCCTATTCCCCTGTTGTAAAAGCTTTCGGGGGAAGGCCAAAACTCTAATATTTTCGAGCGTACAAATTCAATGTTATCAAATGAATGATCGTTATTTTCATACAGAGCTTTCTTTATTTTAAAAACTTTGTATTCTGGTCCAAATTGAAGGGTTATTCTTTTCCCTATAATTACTTTTTTCCAGCTCATATACTCTTTGATTCGTCATTTTCAATGGACGATGTTCAAAGATTTTTTCTATAGTCTTATTCCATCCTGGGTGATTACCAATTCCTATAAAATAGTTTTCTTGAAGTTTCTTTGCTTCAGGAGTTATTATTTTATCAACAAAATCGTTTATACAAGTATTAAACACCTTATTCTCTTCATCGCCAATAAAGAAAAACCCATCATTATTGTCTAACCAAATCAGTCCAGTTTTAGGAGAATCGCTATTATCGACAAATATACGACCAGGATTTACTCCTTCAATTACTCCTTTAACTTCTAAATTACCTTTTTCATTTAGTAAACTTTTACATTTATAAAATTCTCTCGTGTTAAGTTCAGTAATCAATATTGAACATCCTCCCCCAAAGAGTCTTAATCCAGATACATCCATATTTTACATTTTAATTCAATCTACTCAAGAAAACAGTCCTTATATCTAGGATTGGCGCTTACCTTTATTCAAGATAAGCGCCCATTCGGAAACGACATTCATTCTTTTTTATTCTTCATTTGTTTTAAATATAAATAAAGACCATAATCTGTCGGAACAGAAGAATGCCCCATCTGCCTTAACATAGCAGTGATATTACCACGGTGATAGGTTCCATGGTTCACAACATGAAGCACTTGCTCAAACACACTTGTTTCCATCAAGTCACCATTCGGGTTTTCAATCACAAGCGGTTTGTCTGTGTTTTCCATTTTACTTAGGAACAACTTGTACCGTTCTGACAGTTTAAGAAATATAGCTTCCATTTCTTCCATTCCCTTTGAGACTGTCTCCTCTTTTAGTTCCTCTTGCAGCCTCAATGAATAATCCATACTTTTACCCGAAAACACTTCTATCCACCCAAGATCAGAAAGATAAACATGGGCTAAAACATGAGATATTGATGGAAATACACTTTGAACTTCTTGACGATAAACATCCTTGGGCAGCTCTTTTAGGCGGTCGAAAATTTGTCTATTTGCCCATTCGTTATAGTCATACAATTGTAATTCAATCTGCTTCATTTAAGGCTTCTTCCTTTCATATTTGATTTAGTACCCTAATTATACACTGCCACTTTGGTTTTAAGCTCTATTTTTATTCCGCTAAAGCCCTCAAATTATTAGGTCTTAAGGTTTTCTTGCATTTCAATCAATAAAATGACTGGTTTTCGAAATACTAAAAGTGAGGGGAGTGAAAAATCATGGCTCAAGGAAACAAAAAGCTTTCAAATAAAAACGCACAGCAACATGATAGGAAAGTAGAGAAACAACCAAGAACACGTCGGTGAAGAATTGATCTAGAGCCAAAAAAATGATGGGAAGTTTCTCAGGCTGTCGAGAAAGTCTCGACAGCCTGCAAGTTTTTATTCACTTTATAATGTCGGGTGTGTTATGTGCACAATGGAATCGCGTCTTTGAGGATCTCATATTAACAGAGGTGGTCATTGATCGCCTTATTTATCATTCACATTCAGTTTTTTTTACTGAAGAAAGTAAATGCGTTACGAATCTTAGTCATCTTATATGTTCCTCACTATCAGTGCGCCCGATTACTTAAGATTTAACGTTGAATTTTCAGACCTAATAACGAAGCAAATTGTATCGCTTGAGACGTTGATACTTTACACCCTTTTAAATTCTCTACTGAAACAATTAAAGAATCAAAATCAGATGAGCTTATATCAATTCCTTTTAATGATGTCTCTTCAAAGCTTACGCCATTAAGATTGCATGAAAGAAATTCTACTTTTTTAAGCTTACAGTCAAAAAGGTCAGCGCTTTCTAACTTAGCATCATCAAAAATCACCTTTTCAAGTTTTGAGTTACCGAACATAACCATATTAAGAATGGATCCCCCAAATCTTGTATTACCGATATAAGACTCTGCCAGGTTGCTGCCTAGCAACTTACAATTAAGAAATTCAACTCGATTCATGGAGGCATTACCCAAATTAGCATTGGATAAATCACAATTCTTAAAGCACACATCGGTAAGATCAATTCTGCTAAAGTCAGTATTAACAAAGTTGCAGTTTTTGACAACTGTTTGATAAAGTCGTAATCGATCTATGGACTCGTTATCAAATTCTGAATCGGTAACCATACACATTTCAAATTCTGGATCTTCTTCGTAAAAAATATCTGTAAATCTTCTCTCGGTTAGATCTTCAGGGATCTTAGGTGTGTCAATCTTCACTGTATATCTACCTACTTTCAAAGAACTTTAATTCATTTATAAGGTCTTTAGATACAAACATAAAGGAACACAGGTTCCCTTTCAAGACTTGACCTTTATGCAGTTTCTGATACACAGGAGTTGTTTTAAGTTCTAAGAAACCCTCTATTAAGTTAAATGTCCCTTAAATGAAAGCGAGTTATTCGATAAACGTTTCCTTTTATTGAATAAAACAAACAGTTATTCACTAACTTTCATCATTTGGAGTCTCTTCATTGCAACCGCACTCATATTCCTTAAATTTAAATTCCTTGTGCAGCTTTAATTCTTGAAAGTCACTTGTTTCTGACTTATAAACTTGTACCAATGGAGCAACATCCAGTTTAGCAAAATTCCTTACCTGGTTCTCCATATCAACAGATGATTCAAGAGGATACTCGTTCATATGTTCGAATAACTCGTTGTGTTCACAAACATCATACGTCACTGCAAGAAAATATTTTTTCATGACATCCCTTCCTATTTTAATTGATAAATAACAAGTTCTATCCTCCATTAAAGCGCTCGTTTAGGGAGTATAGCCCAAACAATGTCACATCTGTCTATTATTGAATAACTTTATACCGAATATGTGTCACATCAGACGCATTTATAACTTCAACAATTTCAAGTGATGTAAATTCTTCAAAGAGTCGCTTTCCTTTTCCCAAAATAACAGGAACAATATGCAAAATATTTCATCAACAAGACCTGCTTTCAAGCATTGTTGTGAGACACTCGCACCTGCAACACCTATTTCCTTATCACCCGATACAGCTTTAGCTTTCTTAACAGCCGACGCGACACCATCTGATACAAACGTAAAGGGTGTTGTACCTTGTGGAACTGTTTCGGGATCCCTATTCGTCACAACAAATACTGGAACGCCTTTATTAGGATGACTACCTCCCCACCCATTGACAATATCGTACGTCCCTCGTCCAACGATCATGGCTCCAGCATTATTTAGAGATTTATCATATACTACTCGATTTACTTCAGAAAGCTTAAAAAACTCATTTACCTGACTGGCTTGATCCCCCGAAAACAACCAATTATGTAAAACCTCTGCATCTCCTAAAGGTTGCTTGGGGTTATCATTTTGTCCAGTGATGAACCCATCAAGTGAAATGGACATATCAATAACAACTTTCCCCATGCAAAAACTCCTTTCTCATTGGTTTTTTAGCTTACCACATACGAGTACATAGGATTTCTTCAGGAAAATCAACAAACTGGCCCTTATATGTAAGATTGGCGCTTACCTTTATTTAAGATAAGCGCCCTTTTCATTAAGACTTGATTACAAGATAAATTACCTTGAACTGAGCATCAAGCTTCTAGCAGCTATTATTAACGAAACCATAGCTCAACCATATTTGTTTACTAGAAAAGTTCATCTGATCACGATCTTAAGTAGCTTGTTTAAGTTTCTGCACGAAATGTTTTCCCTAATTCATCACCAAGTCCAAAGTAATGACGAAAATTATAAATTAACGGGCTCCACTTCCTTGGGTCAACATGATGCTGGTCCATAACAATATTTTTATGAGCATGTACATGGACAGCCTGTACTTCTACAATACCAAACACGGGATTATGCTCTGGAATTCTAATATTTTTCACTATTGCTTCTATTTGTAAGGGGCACTCATCGATTCTAGAAGGCTTTACCGTTTTAGATTCCTTTGGTGTTAACCCTGCTGCCCTATATTTGTCCTTTTCATAGCTAAACCCTGAATCCAGTTTATATTCTGGAACTGGATTGCGGCCCGTGAAAGGTGCTAGTGCTTCAACATTTTCCCATAACGAAGGGTCTGGAATGTTAACCACACTTTCCGGATCCCTTTGCAAGTTCTCAATGGCTTTTCCTCCAAGACCAAGCCCTAATACAATACAATCGCCAAGCCCCCAAGAAGAGGAAATAGGCGTAATATTCGTCGTTTCATCTTCATTTAGAGTGTTAAGTAAAATTACGGGAGTTCCGTAATAAAGGATTTTTGGCTTAATTTCCTGGTCTCTTTGTGACATGCTATTTTGGATCATTTATATCCCCTCCTGTATTAGACCATTAGGTACTCTAACAAGTTCCTCTGCTAGAACTACAAAATGATATATACAGTATAATTCTGTAAAACTACAACATTGATCGAAATATGGATGTTAAAAGAAAATATTGTGACTATAAGAATTTTCCATTATGATCGAAGTATGCTTGTAAACGAGGGGGAGCTAAAATGAACGCTAGTCCTAATGTAGCAGAGGTTGCCTCCATTCTCGGAGAACCTTCTAGATCGTTAATTTTGACAAGCCTAATGGATGGACGTTTTCATACGGCCACTGAATTGGCATACATGGCAGGGATTAAGCAGCAAACGGCAAGTTTTCACCTATCAAAGTTAATGAAAGCCAATCTAATCATTATGGAAAAACACGGTCGTCACAGGTACTATCACATTATTGATGGAGAAGTTGCTCAAATTTTAGAATCTTTCCTAGCGCTCTCCAGACCGCCTGAAATACGTTCATTGAATCAGTCCATACAAATGAAGGCACTTAAATCCGGGCGTACCTGCTATGACCATTTAGCTGGTGAATTAGGGGTGGGATTGACCGAGTCCATGCTTCAAGAAGGACTAATTGAAAAAGCTGAAAAGGAATTCATTGTTTCTTCAAAAGGAGAAAGATTTTTCGAGGAATTTGGACTGGACATTTCTAAACTACGCCAAAAACGACGTTCCTTCTCCAGAGTATGCTTGGATTGGAGTGAACGACAACATCACCTAGCAGGCGCATTAGGTAATGCCATTGCTGCAAAGCTCTTTGAGATAAATTGGATAGAAAAGCATCCATCTAGCCGTGCGGTCAAAGTAACAGAAAGAGGGCATGACGGATTACAAAAGTATTTTAATATGAAGGTTTAGAACACAACAATCCAAGTAAAGCTTTTGTATTTGTCATTCAAAATCTCTTGCTGTTAATAATTCTTTACCCATCCCCGTGAAAAGTGTTATTAGATAACCATTTGGATCTTTCAGTAAAAGTTCTCAAGCATTCCAAGGGCGGTCAATTGGTCCTTCTATAATCTCCCCATCAAATTTAAGTGCTTTATCTGAAAAAGAATTAATGTCTTTTACAGTTAGGTTAATAACGACACCTTTCCCGTTGGTTTTCGTATCGCTTTGGTCTGTCACTAACATCAAATCTTGATATTTTTCACCCCGAATATGCGCTATTACAGTTTGCCCGTCTTCACCCGGAAAAGAAAGGGTAAGTAAAAAAATATACTCTTTCACATTTTCCTTGGAAGAACAGTTAAACCATATAAATAGTGGCGCTTTCCTGTAATCAAGGTAAGCGCCGTCTACATATTTTTAGAAAGGCCCCTATTATTCGGGGTATAGTTCAGGCTACAATAATAGGGGCCTTTCTTTTATCTCGCATTATAATGAAAAAATGAAAGTTCCGTTACGAACGATTTAAAGGTAACCTTAAAAATGTACTTTGTGCTTCTATCCTTTAACGAAAATTAAAAAGCTTTTGTACAAACTGGCTTATCAAAAGTCACAAATAGTTTATTTATTTGATCAATAATCACGTCTGAAATTAGTGTTTGAATGGAAGATCATCATATAGTGAAACATCTGAATCTACCTCGTGAATCTTAAAAGCTGTGCTTACTTCAGAAATGTTGCTGTAGCTATTGTCTAATACACTAAAGGTTATTAAGGCTAATAGTAAGTTGAAGAATATCAATAACTTTCTCAATCTACCCCACTCCTTTATTTGTTTTGATTTAAATTCTAATTTACCTAGTCAATATAGTTGATTTCTAAGTAAAAATATACCATATTTTACTTGAGATGTTTCCAAATATTAAAATACTTATACTATAAAACGGGTACCTTAATGTGTGATTTTTATTGTGCACACATTATATATATATGAGTAAATGCATTGTGGTAAAATATGTATCGTATGAAAATTTTCTATTTGAGGTGTTAAAAATGGATCCTTATGTTGAACTATCTATTGGAAGTACTATTAAAGATTTAAGGCTTTATTTAGGTATCTCACAAAAGGAACTTTCCGATGGTATATGTACCCAATCTCTAATCAGTCAAATAGAAAGTGGAACTAATATTCCTAATTCGATTTTATTAAGACAAGTGGCAGAGAAATTGGGGATTACATTAGATGGTTTATTGCTTATGTCTGAATACCCTAAATTTCCCCACTTCAAAAAAATAGAATCCAAGTTGATAAAACTTGTTGAAACTAGTAATTATACTGAAGCATGGAAAATTATTGAATTAGAGAAAGGGAACACTTCTTTTGAAAGTGGAAAGGTCAAACAGTTTTTCTTATGGGCTGAAGGTGTATGTCAATATTATTTGAGTAATGATTTCACACTGGCAATGGATCTTTTGAAAGAAGCTTTAAATATATCGGATAATCTTATCTTTTCATATCAGGATGTTAAAATCTTGAATAGTCAAGGCATTTTATATGCAGAAGAGAATTTATTAGAAGAGTCCATCGAAACTTTCAAATTGATTTTAGCTACCAAAGAAAAACTTTCACCTTATGTTTTATCCATTTCATCTCTATTTCCCAAAGTTTATTACAATTTGTCGAAGGTTTTAACTATTCAAGGAAGCTATGAAGAGTCTATAAAATATTGTCAAGAAGGTATATATTATAGTGGAAATATGGAATCTATTTCGGACCTAGGTGAATTGTATTTCCAAATAGGACTAAATTTTGAGAAAATGCAAAAATATAATCAATCATTAAAATGGCTAATAAAGTCTCAAGACATTTTCAAACTAAAGGTTAGCAACTATGAGTTTTTGATGATAATTACAAATAAGATCCAAGAGGTAAGTTTATTGTTAGAAAAAGATACTAAGTAACGGATTCGAATGAGGGTGATAATTCAAGAAAAGAAGGGTATTCATACCGTGTGACATTCCATGCAGCTTTCTGGCTCTACAATCTTTCTCAGAGAAGATCCGTGTCAAATTAATTTCGGTTATCTATTGTATCTTGCAAAGAAAAATTGCAAGATACAATAGCGTAGAATTTCACATTTACGAACGGCTTATAAGCTCTTATTGAAAACCTTCATTCAAAAAGTTATCAATACCTCAGAGAATTATCCCCTAGTGAAGTATTTGTATAGAAGAAGCGCGACGATTACTGAAACGAGACAACCAATGCCTCTAGATAACCAAATATTTATATTTATATTCTCCATTATCCGGTTTACAAATGCACCAATGCTTGTAGATAAAAAAATTAGTAAAATCCATTTTATTGTTGACACGATGACTCCCTCCTATTAAAAGTTATTTTGAAAGAATTAGAACACATTTTCCAAATCGGGAGGAATCAAAAAAAGAGCGTTGTACAAAATCCACACCTTTTTCTAGTTCATATTCCTGATCAATGATTATTCTCATACCCGTTCTATTTTGTAACTGAATTGCTCTTTCTAAATCTTCTCTTGACCCTAGGCAATTTCCCAAAATAGAAACATTCTTAACAATACTCATTTCTAATGCTCCTCTGACCATAGGCTCCGCATCACTTGGAGTGTCATTGGACAATAATGGATGTTGATCTCGTACCCCACAAGTAACATATGTCCCACCAGTTTGTAAGTAATGTAATGCATAGCCGATGTTCATATCGAAAAATGGGTCAAAAACATGTGTGATCTTCTGCTTGACTATATCATTTGACGCACTATTAATAGCATTACTTACTGATTCCACGCGGCTAGGATGTATTTTTTGTAGTTCTTCATCACTCCAATCTGACGTTGACAAACAAAGTGGAGTAATGCCATGAGAGAGTAACTGTTGAATAATAAATAGTGATGTGTTTGACCGTGCACTTAATACTAACGGATTTCCACCATTAGCAAGTATTCCAGAGCGGCTTATCATCCCTGACGCAGTTTGGGATCCCAACGAAAAACAAGCAGCTTCTCTATCACCTAGGCTTTTTGGTTTTTTTATTATCTTTTTCTTATGGAGACGCAACCAACCCATCGATGCAAAATTTGTAGCTACACCGGGTAAAACTCCTTGCTTTCCGCTATCAGGGTATGAGCAATCAGACATCACACTATCCCCGACCTTAAATTCATGCACGTCCCTACCAACAGCAACAATATCTGCACTAAATTCTGAGCCAAATGGAACAAACAATCGGTCAGAACTCTTGATTGAATTGTAGTTTTCGATTAATAGGGCTTTATCACGGTAATTGCATGAAAAAGCTGTTACTCTTACTAATACATATTCACTATTTTTCGGATGTTCAGTGTCGAAAGTAGGTTGATCTAATTCAATCGTTCCAAACAGTATATCTTCTTGTCCAAACTTAACCGTTCCTAATTCTGTGTAATCCATTGAATCCTTCTTACTCGGATTAATTGCCACTAATGAGCGCACTCTATATCCTCCCTGTTAAAACTCAATTTTACTACTTATATAATCTTCGCTTTTCTCCTGTTTTTAAATTAATCAATGATGAAGCCTAATACATAAAGGTATTTCATCAAATTCGGCTTAACACCATAAACGATTGCTTGCCGGTCAGGTGGTTCATGGACTAATAACGATAATAGTCCTCAAAACTACCACCGTCATGAGGCTGACACCTTTGATGGCTGTGGTCTGTTCCACCCCCGAAATCCGTTCATTTGCGCTAAGCCCTCAATTTATGTGGAATCCTTAGTAGATGTTCCCCTTTGGTACTAAACACTCTCTATCGTACCAAAGGGGCTTTTTTATGTATCCGGACTCTACTTTGATATCTCCTCAAATTCCTCCTTACAGGAATGCTCCTTATATATATTATTTTGTTGATATGAAACAGAGCTTAGATTAAGTGGAAACCAAGCGGGGTCACCATTGTTATACATCTTTAACAGAAGAGCTGAATCAGCTACTCCACTCCAACCGAGGAAGTATCCCAAAAGGTAGTCTCTATTCTTCTCTCCAGTATAAAATCCATTATTATTAGCCAAATCTAATACAGTTTCCCAATACTGATTTGCAAGTGATAGATACCACGAATCTCCAAGAGCCTCATATGCAAACAGTAGAGATTGAAGTACCCCAGCAGCCCCATGACATATAGATAAATCTATAGGTCTATCTTTTGGCAGTGCTGTTGATTTCTTAGCTACTTCATATAGATCTAATTGTTCGTTTAATGCACTTGCCATTTCAGCTAGGACCATTAACAAACCAGCATTTCCATTACACCAACCTGCAGTATTAACAGTATTCGGAAAGGATATTTGTGAAGCCTTTTTAAAAAAACGCTTACACCCTTCAATATCTTTTAAAGCAAAAGATAATCTAAATTGGGCCCAGATAACTCCTAAGTTCCCATGTGCTAATCCATCACTAGATAACATAGTTGAGGGATTTTCAATGCAAATTTTAGATTCCAATTCTCTTAAAATCTGATTCGGTGTATCTGAAAATGATGCTAACGTGAGACCTATCCCTGTTGGGCCGATAAATATATCGCCACGCGGAGTTTCCTCTGATTGAAAATGCATTGCAATTTCTTCTATTCCTTTTACCCTATTCGAATTATGGTTAAATATGAAATCCAAAGAACTATATCCTGATACTATCGATATTGGTGCAGATTCTAATTGTGAAGAAAATGCATGACGAAGAGATTTTAAACCTTTATTAGCCTGATTAAAAAGATTGATGTTCTCTGGAGAGGTGACTGTTTTTTCATACTCTGTCATGTGCTCCAAGAGAAAAAGGATGCCTCCGGTATCATGAAGCGAAATTAAAGCGGTAGAATCATAGGATATAGGTATATTTCCATATACCCCTCCAATCCATCCAGTTTGAGCATTATCTGTTTTGGTAGTAATTGATAAAGACCTTATTAATTCAATCAAAGGATCGGGATTATCTTTTGTTACCTTTCGCAAAACATTTGAAAAGAGAGGAGATTGATAGCCCAAATCATCAGTTTTTTTATGATCTGCCTCATGTATTCTAATATCAGAATATCCTTCTGCAATTAAGCGCTTATCATGTAATAATCTTTTTTGTGACAGCTCCTCTAACATTTTAATTGCATTATTTGCTGGTGACACATCAAATATCTCATTTGAAACAAAATCCATTGAGTATAAACGTTTATCATTTGCCTTTATGGAAAAGTGTGGGATATCTCCATTTTTTATAGAACGAATTTCTTCTTCCAACGTTTTCTTAGCTATTTCAGAATCCCTAATTAACCTAGGGGGTTTTAGATATTTTAGCACTTGATTAATTGAGGCATCGTCAACTAAATTCTCAGGAAATAGGCATGCATCAAGCATAAAGTAATACTGAACTGTAGGTCTAATAACTACTCTCATTAAACATTCAATATCAGTTAACTTAGAATAAATTTGCTCACGTTTATCCATCATCTTTTCATATCCATCTGAGTAACCATTTAGGAAATCTTCTTGAAATGGAAGTGGATCGGGTGCTTGATTATCAGTTAACGTTATTGGTACAGTTGTCCGTTCAACAGTAATCTTTTCCTTAGCCAAATCTACAGCGTCTGTCCCTGGATTTTTCAATGTAAAGACCATTTCATTGGTTACTTGTGGATAGGGCGTATTGATTGCGCCAATTAACACTTCATGCGGAAGTGTCAATTGCTTAGCTGGAATTATTGACGTATTAGCAATTGAATGGGAAATCATTTCCTCCATTGATTCGTGGAGGGAATGACTACGACCATATTTCGGTTGTAAACTGGTTTCTAAATCTACAACATAAGGAAATATCCCATTAAAAATAATATTTTCATCATGTAAATCTGTTGCCCCCAAACAGCTAAACACCGCCGCACATAAACCTAGGTTATAATAAGCACTGCCAGTCTCTGACTGGCTTATGGGTGTATGCTGCACAAACTCTTGCCAACCATATTTACCTCGATTAACCGTTCGAGGAACTGGTGAATAGTTCTGTAGAGTATCAAATTTCAATGTGTCAGAAAAAAGCTCATCTATTAAAACATCAATCTCTAAAGACCGAGGCTTATATAGAATCTTCTTTGACGATTTAAATTCCAAGCAAAGGTTAACTTTTGAACCATTATGAGGATCGGATTCAAGAGGTGTAATAGCTTGTAATTTTGATCCTCTACTAATTAAACCTTTTGATAAGAGTAAAGTGGCATCACGGCTGAAATTGTGGGACACATCTTCAATGAAAGAACAAGTATTATTCACTGATTGTGTTACCATTTTTCGTAAAAAATCATATTTTGTAAACCAATTGCTTATGAGTTCCTTATCGATTAAGCTGACATATCGATCAAATATTTTTGATGATGAAGGATTAGCCGGATAAGATAAACTTTCTCGATATTTGTGAAGTTCATATACAAAAGTTTTATGACATAGTCTCCACACGTGAAATTCCAATAATGTGTGTAAACAGTCCATAGATGCTATCTCAGCATGCGTTACAACATCTTGCCTAGATAAGTTTTCTTTTACCTTATAATTCGTCTTTTCTATTTCATCTGAAAAAAAACTCTCCACAGCATGGACTAGTCTCTCTGATACTAACTGCATTGTAAACTCTCCTTTTCAAGCTCTGCACTAAACAATTCAGCATACAAGCCATCTTTATTAATTAATTCTTCATGAGATCCACTTTCTACAATGCATCCATTTTCAAGAACTACAATACGATCAGCATTTAGAATAGTTGCAAACCGATGTGCTATAACAACTTTTGTACATTTAATATTTGATAATGCATTATAAACATTTGTTTGTGAAATATTATCAAGTGATGAAGTCGCTTCATCCATTATTAGTAATTTGGGTGTTTGAAGTAAAATTCTCGCTATATGAATACGTTGCCTTTGTCCTCCAGATAGGTTTGCTCCAGTTTCTGATATTACTGTGTTGTAACCCATAGGAAACTTGCCAATAAAATCTAAAAATCCTAATGAATCACAAAACTCTAGTATTTCTGATTCCGTACGTTTACTGCCCAGCTTGAGGTTTTCCATTATAGTTCGATTGTGCAAGTGTGCTTCTTGAGGAATATAGCTAATTGAATCTCTTAATGTATCAAGATTATAGTCATGATACTCCATTCCTCCAAAATATATAGAACCACTAGTAGGCTTAAATAAACTACTTATTACCTTCCCAAGAGTAGTCTTCCCGGACCCAGATACCCCAACTAGAGCTATCGTTTCTCCATCAGAAATATCCAAATTAATATCTTTAACGGCCGGAATGTCATCGGAGGTATAACTAAAACTAAGATTTTTCATAGATACTGATCCTGAATCCATTTCCCTTGAAGTTTCACGAGAGTGTTCTTTGGGATATTCAAATATATCCTCAGCTAAAACAATATATCGCACTGCCACCATAATTTCAGATGCAGTTGTGAAAATTGAATTCATATAGACGAACAATAATGACACAATTGACTGAACCGCAATTGCTTGTCCAAGTGTCAAGAAACCTAATTCTGCCATATATATACTAGTAACAAGAATAATTAAAGGAGCAAATACTTGTATTCCGGATAATATCGCTCCTATTATTCCTTGCTGGATACGCATTCTATGGCTTGTTGCATTTAAGTATCTTTTGAATCGCTGCTTCCAGTCATTGATATAGGATTGGACATAGCCTCCTAGTTTCACGCTATTTATGGAAACCACAGCGTCTAACTGTATGCTCTGTGCATTAGTTCCCTCATGCAGTTCTTTATCCGTTGCAGAATTCACGTAAGACTGACCAATAACCAGAAAAACAAAGGTTGATACAATAAACAACAGTACCATTGTCCCAAGTATCGGTGATATCCAAAAAATATATCCTAATATGGCTACACTACTTATCAAATCAAGACATGCCTGTACTAGTGTCGTTCCTAAAACATCCTGTATTCGTGTAAGGGAGTTAAGCCGATAAATAATTTCACCAGGAGCCCTTACTGTAAAATACTTTGCTGCGAGCGATAAAACACGTGTAAAGGCCCCTCCCATAAGATGCCAACTAAAACGATAAATTATTTTTATGGAGAAGGAGGTCCTGAGAAAATTCAGTCCTATCATAATAACCATTGCTATTATGAGAGACACAAGTATTGTAGCAAAGGAAGTGACATCGCCAAGCCCATTGTCAATTAACAGTTGTGTGAATATGGGGATCGCTAATGTCATTCCAACTAACACAATGCTTAATAAAGCTATTTTTACATATAGATTTATCATATTAGATGGCCAAATATAGTCTTTTTTCCATCGAGAAAGGTTGTTAACGCTACGGTTTTCGAAATCTGTTCCAGGTTTTGCAACTAGCACATACTCTTCAAGATTCTCTAAAAACTCTGAATGGGAGATTGATATCCTCCCTATTGAAGGGTCCATGATTATTACTTCATCTTCACTATACGACTCGATACAAACAAAGTGATACCCTTTCCAAAAGGCTATGATTGGAAAGTCCATTACTGTAAATGCCCTCGTGTCTTTTATTCGATAAGCTTTGGCATTCATTCCAAAATGAGAGAGCAACTCTTTTAGTTGTTGCAATCCTAAACCGTCTCTTCCAGGCTCTTTAACTTGTCTGAGTTCTGTAATTGAAGTTTGGTAATTATAAGCCTCCAGAATCGTTCTAACACAACATAGCCCACATTCTGATTGTGCTAATTGTAAAGTCGGAGTGAGTTTTCTTTTTTTCATTTTTTCAGAAAACATTTTCATGTTAATTACCAAACGTTAATGGGGAAGTTTTAATAGTAGGGTCAAGAGATTTGCAAAGGTGCAATAGTGCACCAGCTTTACCCGCCATCAATCCTGGGCTTAAAGGATATCGGCCCTTCCCATTTTTATAGTAGTTAAAAATATATTCTGGAGAGCAGAAAGTTGTTTTCATCTCTAGGAGGATTTCAGATGTCTCTTCTGGAAATGATTCACTCACGTACTCAAGCGCCTCTACTATTCCCAAACTTCCATGACAAAGTACCGGAACACGCGATATAGGTATTCTTCTTAGCTGATCTATTAAATTTAGAACAGATTCTTTAGGTAAAATGTTTGATTTGTATGCTTCGTAATAGGCTATTAATAGTCCTGATAAACCATTACACCAAGATGATGATACATTCATACCTTCGCCATCTTTATATATCTCTATGATTCCATCATTGTTTGTGTACTTATTACAGATGATCGAATCAATATCCTCAACTATTCGTTTTATTTCGCTGTTTTCTTGTTTTTGATTGACCAAAGCAAAAAACCAAAGTAATTGACCATATCCATGAGTCAATCCTGAAGTAGTTTGAGTATCACTTGCATTTATTTTTGAATATGCCAATGAAAGACTTCTTTTGATAATATCATTACTTAATTTGAAATCTTTTTGCGTTCGGTATCTCATAACAATCGAACTACTTTTGCCCGTAATCATGTCGAAAAAATCATTATCTGGTGTATCCAGAGAATGGTGCAATATTGGCCACGAATTAACAGCTATGTCTTTCCATTTTTCGTTTCCAACGAAATCCCCTGCCGCAAATAATGTCCACAGTAGACCTGAAACTCCAGAAAATCCACCAATTCCAGAAAGAAGGACATTTCTAAGTTCGAAACTTTTTTCTTCTAGAATGTTTGATGATTTTTCAAAAATATCATTGGAAGCTTTGATTGCATCATCGTCTGATACCAGTTTACCGGCCACTGCTAACGCGAGTGCTGGGCCAACTCTTCCGTTATATAAATCGTACCCTAAAACTCCTGGTGTCCAGCCCTGCCCCCCAAATCGTGCAACAGGTCCAATCCAAGTCTTTGGTAAATGTTCATAGCGATCATCCAAAAGTGATTCAGTTATTGATTTGGAAAACCAAGAAATGATTTCTTTGTGATTTTTATTGTTGTAATCTTTTACTGTGTTCAGCTTTTTAAATTTAGTTATTTCTTTCTCTATAGATTCTGACTCTTCTAGTTTTAGCTTTCCATCTGCATGTGGATCTGCTAACTTAGCAACAAAAGCTAGTCGTATTAGGTTGGTTTGTCTAATCAAGTCATCTTTTGTGAGATTTTCCATCTTTGAAATAAATTGTGATTCCGGACTTGTTGGAATATGAGAAATAACTTCATTTCCAGAAAAAACTTCTGTCCCTTTGAAGTTGAGGGAAAAATACGGGATGTCCCCGTTCCAGAGTTGTCTGCATTCAGATAAAACCAAATTGGTATCACTTGTTAGACTCAGTATTCCAGTACGAGACAATAAAGCATGTGCCGTTTCTATATCTCTGGATGGTTCTGCATCAGATAAGATACGTAAGATTTGTTCATACCTGTATGTCATATTATGTATATAACGAAAATTAACATTACTAAATGACTTTCTAACTGCGTCAATAAACAGATTCTTTTGTTGGTATACTTGCATGAAAAATTCAGAGAAACCTTCAATAATTTGGTCACATCTTTCATGGATAAAAGACTCCAAATCTGGGTCATTCGATAGAGTATTATCGATACTTTGATGCTTCCAGACAACTTTTATGTTTGAAGAAAAACCATTTTGTATATCGAAAATCTTAAAAGGACTTACACTGTTTTCGTTTCGAATACCAGTGAACCCGACATCAACTGAACCATTCCCTGTTTTTGTACCTAATGATATTGGGAGTACACCTGTACCATATACTGATTTCTCCAATGCATGATAAGCGCTTCTTTTTGATTCAGGAATTCCAGTTCTAATCCGAGGTGGATGGAATAGAGTTTCCAAATCTATTGGAAGCGGCCCCTCATTTGTCCACAGTATGTTGCTGTAATGCATATCTGTAGCATTTAACATAAACATTAGACATGCTAGTCTGCCTGCTTGGAACATATCAGTCTTTTCTTCATTAGTTTCTACAAACGTTGTAAAACCATAATTACCAAAATCAATAACAGTCAGGGAAGGCATCTTTGGAGATATAAATTTGTTAATCTCTCGAATGAAGTTTGTATATCCTAATTCTCCAGATACTGAACGCGGTTTGAAAACAATCTTTTCTCCATGTTCAAAAGTAATAATCGCTACAGAAGTCCCATTGTTATGTGTGTCTCCCCCTGACTGTACAGAAGCAATACGACTAGTGCACGGAATTTTGAGTTCTTCCTCAATTCTTACACGATGTTTTTCAGTCAACTGAATAGCATCTTTAATTGCATTTGCTCTGTTCTCTAATAGATTATTGCACCTACCCCATGCAATTGCGTAAATATCCGCAAATTCTTTGAACTGTGTAGCCATTAATCTTTGAGTGTAGTAATCATAAATTTCTTTCGAATTCATAGACTGCTCAGATAATGTTTTGATCTGTTCAGCGAAACACCTTATTAAGTACGAGAAAGCTATCTGTGAGAACAGCTCACAGATAGCATTTTTGAATGATTCAGGTTCCAGAAGATGCTTGTCCAAATTCGAGTCCCATACTTTCTCCAAGGCATTTCTAGCAATCATCCTACAAGGGTTATGATAGGGGTATAATTCCTGGGCCTTGAAAGCATCTACATTATTCAAATTATCTTCAGAGTGCACAGACAATTCATCAATATAATATAGAAGTGGTGCAATATGTTCATCGAAATCTGACTGTTCAAGTTCTGGATAAAACTGTTTCTTGTAGGTAATCATAAAATTTCTACCCCCCCTTTAACAAGCGCGTGTACAAGCAGTAGTTGGACAAGTGTTAGTTGAAATATATCCCGTAACTACCGTAATAACGATAGTTGGTGTTGCCCCTCCAGCAACTTCATCATCAGTTAATGCGATCATATCTGATTCCAGATATTTTCCCAGTTCTAATTCATTTTCCGTACTATTACGATTATTAGATTTATTATTATTCATAGCGATATCTCCTTTTCCCATATAAGTATTTCTAAATTATTTACACCATGACATGCATTCATGAGAAGCTGTACACCAACTCCCATCATTGCCCCAGTAATCACTAAGAGAAAATGTATTTGTAGTGCAGGCTCCAAATACGTCATCATCAAATTGTTGATCTACAACCTCTTCAAACCAAGTAACTTGTTCATTCTGACTCTCTTTTTTCAATTTACTGATTTCGTTTTTCATATTATCCCTCCTTTCTGGAAAATTCCAAAAATTAAGAGCTCTCTAGTAATTTTTACCATGGGAAATATACCCCGTCAACGAGATTCCTGAATTATTAAAATACTTATATTGCAAATTCACAAAGTTCACTTTACTCTTGTATAAGTTTACTTTACAATACTTTGTGAGAGGTGAGGATTTATGAAGAAAGATTTTGGCGATTCCATATCAAATAATGTTTATGAATATCGAGTGCTTGCCAAGATGTCTCAGTTAGAGTTGGCAAAAAAAATCGGTGTTTCTAAGCAAACAATTTTTGTAATGGAAAAAGGAAATTATGTGCCTTCGTTACGACTAGCGTTTCGTATTGCCGATTTCTTTGAAGTTGATGTGAACGATATTTTTACTTATGTGAAAGGAAATGATCCAAATGACGTTTGAATCTATGCCCGTAATATCAAATTCAATCTTTTATCCTTTGAAAATTTGGGCGGAAAAATCAAATGATAATTGGAATATGCTTATTGTTAGCGGTTTTATATTGCTTTTAGTCGGAGGGGTCTTGATACTCGTATATCGGAACAAAATGGGTAAATCAGACGAAAGAACAAGTCACATATATTTGAAAAGTGCCTTCGTAATGTTAGGTGGAGTCGTTCTGTGCGACTTAATTTTTCCGAAAGGATACATGTGGCAAATTTTCTTTTTATTTAAATATTCTCTGGCATTCTTCGCATCTGGAATATATCTAGCTGTTCAATACAAAAGGGATTTTTTAAACTAATGGAATAAACAGGGGGATTGGAAAATGCTTATCAACTCAATTACTAAGAAATATAGTGGCTCTGTAGTTTTAAATGAGCTATCTTTTGATTTCAAACCAGGAGAAATTGTCGGTTTAATTGGAAATAATGGCGCAGGAAAAAGTACGCTTATGAAGATAATTGCTCAAACGATTCAGAAATTCGATGGATCTGTTGAAGACAACAGTCATGTCGGATACTTGATTGAGGAACCTAAACTATTTAGTAATAAGACTGGATTAGCGCATTTATCCTATTTCTCGAAAATTTATGGAAACATATTCAAACTTAATGAATACGAGGAACTTCTAAAATGCCTGCAATTGTTTGATGTATTGAATAAAAAAGTGAAGGAATACTCTTTGGGAATGAAGCAGAAATTAGGAATAGTTATAAGTCTATTGAACAATCCGAGTTACGTCGTATTAGATGAGCCAACAAACGGTATGGATATTGAAACATCCCTCGAAGTATTAGAGCAATTGAAAAAAATGGCTAAAGAGTGGAATGTCGGTATATTGATTTCCAGCCATAAGCTAGAAGACATTGAGAACGTCTGTAATCGCGTCTTGTTTATAGAAAAAGGGAACATCCTTGATGAACAGCAATTTAGTAACAAGAGCCAGCACATACTAAAATTAGTTTTTGATACTCCTACTGAATTAGCAACATTTATCAATCATCAAGAGTTCGGAAGTATCGTTCATTCAAGTGAAAAAACAGTTGAAATTGAAACGACGGCAAATAATGCTGATGTTTTCCAATTTTTAAATAAATTAGGTATAAGATTAATTGATTTTACTACTGAAAAGAAAACGCTTCGTAATGTGTATATGAGCAAACTCGGAGGTGAAAAACGTGATATTGGATATTAAAAGTTACGTTAGTTACAACTTAAGTGAGCTATTTAAGAGGGGATCTTTGATTGTGGGAGTATTGGCAGCCTTAGGACCAGCAATACTCATTAGTTACCTTATCTTATCAGGAACTACAGCTTTTACGATTAAACATGTTTCAAACTTTTATTGTATGTTAGGAATGCTCGCTGCTGTATTACACCCTCTTTACTTTGTCAACAGAGATTATTCATCTAAGACAATATCATTGATTAACAATTCAAAACAAAACAGAAAAAAATATGTACTAGCCAATGTTGTAATTGCTCTATGTGTCAGTTTAATTTATGCAGCATTAGGAATTGTTTTACTTCTAGTTACAAAAGAACTTGGAGTTCCTGGAGAGTTGAAAGCTTCCTTCCTTCTGGGATTTTCAGTTAACGTCTTTCTTCTAGTGCTAACTTTTTTCTTGTTTGGATATATCTTACTACTTTATGGTGTCCGAAGTGGTGCAGTTTATGGAATTTTGACAGCGTTACTACTTTTCTTTCATAATATTTTGATAAATGTGTTGGAAAGTACAAATAACGTATTTCTTTCAAACATAATTGAAAATTTTCCTGGTTATTTCTATCCAGTTATGGTTGGATCAAACCCACTTTCTCCTATGCAGTACTTTATTGGATGCCTCACCTTAGTCGTACTTCTTGTACTCGTCCTTAAAAAAAGCGAAAGAATTGAAATATAATAATAAGATTGCATTGTAGAGTTTTAAAAGAGCCAAGACTGGCCCCTTTTCTGAAAGCTAAGCTACTTTAAATAGATTTTCAATTTCTCCCCATGATAAAAAGTCGAAGAGCGAAGTCTCTTCGACTTTCTTTGTACAGCGCTGAAACAACTTCATTTCCCCGTAATGTCGCTGACTACTTCATTCAAATCCTAACAATTGGCTAAGAGGGCTTTATGGCAAATTCGTTAGGTAAGTAGCTAATATCCACTCTGAAATTGTAAACACCGTTGTTACTTGGCCAAATTAAAACAAGCCACTTTCTTTTCCGTCATCGATTCAATCGCAAACCGAATCCCTTCTCGACCGATACCTGAACCTTTCACACCGCCAAACGGCATCGCATCGACGCGGTAGTCACTGCTGTCATTGACGATCACACCGCCGACATCCAACTTTTCAATAGCTTCGTGAGCTTTGTCGATGTTCGGGGTGAAGATCCCTGCTTGCAGTCCATAGTTCACTGAATTAGACTGCTGAATGGCTTCTTCTAAGTCCTCGGCAGGAAATAGAGAAACGACTGGGGCAAATGCTTCTTCGCATGCAATCTTGGCATGTTTTGGAACATTGGTTAAGACCGTCGGCGTGTAATAAGCGCCCCGGCGCTCGCCTCCGCACAGAATTTCTGCTCCATCTTCAACAGCTTCATTCACCCACTGTTCGATTCGTTTGGCTTCTTCTTCACTGATCATCGGCCCCATGTCGGTGGATTCAGAACGTTTATCGCCCATATTCAGCTGTTTTGTTTGCTTAACGAATTGTTTGGTAAAATCATCGAAGACATCTTTTTCAATAAAAACGCGTTGGACACTGATACAGTTTTGCCCAGCAGCTGCAAAGGAACCGCTGACGGTATTCTCAACGGCGCTTTTGAGATCCGCATCGTTCAGGACAATGACAGGGCAGTTTGAGCCTAGTTCCATCCGAAGCTTTTTCACGCCCGTTTTTTCGGTGATTTGTTCTCCGGTTTCAAGACCTCCGGTAAACGAAATCATTCCTACGTCAGGATGCTTGACGAGTGGAACGCCAAGTTCGCTTCCTTTTCCCGTTACAACGGAGAGCAATGCGGATGGCAGACCTGCCTCAATCAGGGCTTCTCCTAAATAAAGGGCGCTCAACGGCGTCACCTTTGTCGGCTTGACGACTACGGCGTTTCCAGAGGCAAGCGCCGGACCAACCTTATGAGCTACCAGATTTAATGGGTCATTAAAGGCGGTAATGGCACCCACAACGCCGATTGGAAAATGAGTATAGTAGCCAACACGGTTCTCACTTCCAGGTACCTGGTCAAAGGAAATCGTTTCGCCCTGAATTCTGCGCGCCTCTTCTGCACTAATTCTCAGGATTTGAATCGTTCTGTCTACTTCATCCCGAGCTTCATTGATCGTCTTACTTCCTTCGCGGGCTATGATGGTCGCAAACGTTTCTTTTTGCTCATTCACGTTATCCGCTGCTCGGTTTAAGATCTCAATCCGTTTATGAACAGGCAGCCTTCTTCTTTGGTCGATTTCCTGTTTGGCCCGTTCAATCGCTTCGTTCATATCGCTCGCTGAAGCAGCTGGAACGGTATCAATCAGGCTGTTGTCACCTGGATCACGAACTTCTATGGTCTCATCCTTCTCTTTCCATTCACCGGCAATTAACATCTTTTGACCTGTTACACCTGTTGTCATACTGTGTTCACCTCATTTCATAGATTCGTGTTTTGTTGATATTAATTAAATCAGTTAACAGAGAAAATCCAGTTTCGATCCGTCCGGCACCTGCGCCTGTGACCGTAACCGGACCCGACAAATCACATTCATAAGTGATCGCATTCGTGGCTCCCATCACCGAGGAGAGTGATTCATCCAAGGAAAGCTTTTCCGGTTTTACGGATGCCTGAACCTTACCATCTTGCTGGGTAATTCTCGCGAGCAGCTTCCACCGTTTCCCTTCTGACTTCGCTTCTTTAATGTCTTCCGCGGTAAGATCTGTCATTCCCTGGCATTCCACCTCATCTTTTTCCAGAGGTACATCCATCACAACGTTGGCTAAAATAACCACTTTATACAAAATGTCATGACCTTCAACATCACTGGTGGGATCCGCTTCTGCATAGCCACGTTCCTGCGCCTGGGCTAAGGCGTCCTCATACGTCATGTCTTCTTCCATTTTTGTTAAAATGAAGTTCGTTGTCCCGTTGAGGATTCCGCGGATTTCACGGATGGTATTTCCCGACAGCGAAACAGCGGGCATCCGCAATGTTGGCGTTCCGCTCATCACCGTGCCTTCAAATCCCCATCCGACGCCATTTTCCTCGGCCAGCGCGGATAATTCTTTGTATTGAAGGGCGACAGGGCCTTTATTTGTGGTGATAAGATTCTTCTTATTTTCAAAAGCCTCCCGGCAATGATCGATTGCGGGCTGACCTGTTTCAACATCCGTTGGGGTCACTTCCACAATCGTATCCGCGTTTGTCTCCCTAATCGTTTGCAGACTGTCCCACCCTCTGATTAAGCCGGGGTGTTCAGGATAATGCTCTAAACTGTTATCTTCCTTGACCACATCCAGCAACGTCTGGAGATTTAGTCCTTCTGGGTGATAGATCGAACCTAAGTTCAAATCTGAAATCGCAACAATCTCGGCATCTAAGGCAACTTGATTCGCCAGCATGTCTTGCTTATTAAGCAGAATTTCCGCTAGTCCACTTCCGACAACTCCGAATCCGACAAACGCCAGCTTATGCGTCATTTGTCGTCACCTCCTGATTTTGATCTTTTAGCTCATAGTCACCTGACAAATACCTGAGGGTCGTTTCTGCTAAAATCGCTGCACCATAAGGCAGGCATGCTTCGTCGATATCAAATTCCGGGGTGTGTAAATTACGCTGCTGATCATCAGCATTTTTACAGCCAAGGAAAAACATCGCCCCCGGCATTTCCTTAGTCACGATGCTAAAGTCCTCGCCGCCAAGCCCAAACGGACCTTCATACACTTGAAACGACGGATAAATGTCTTGCATCGTCTGCTTCAGCCATGTATTCACCTGCGGGTCATTTTGAAGAGCAGGTTCACCATGAGTAATCTCCACGTCAACCTCTCCGCCAAGCGGTTCCACAACGGAAAAAGCTTTCTTAACTTCATCGACAAGAAATTCCCTAATGTCAGGGCTGTAACTTCGCAGTGTGCCTTCGACTTCGACTTCAGTAGGAATCACATTCGTTAATGTTCCCGCGTGAACTTGGCCAATCGTCACAACGCCTGACTCCAGCGGAGATATTTTTCGTGAAACTATGCCGTATAAGGCTTGCATGGCTGGACCAAGCATCCAGATCGGGTCCTGACATTGCTGCGGGTAAGCCCCGTGACCGCCGCTTCCGCGTATTGTTCCTTTGAACATATCGATATTTGCCATGCTGTACCCATCATTCACTTGGGCTTCACCTACTTCTCGCCACGGACACATATGCAGGGCAAAAGCAGCGTCCGCCTCGTCCAGCACACCTTCCTTGACCACGTAACTGGATCCAGTACGCCCGTCCTCATCAGGAACCTCTTCTGCTGGCTGGAACAGGAGCTTCACCGTCCCTTTGTATTCATTTTTGTTAAAAGCTTCACCTAACAACTGAGCGACACCGAGTAAAATCGCTGTATGCGCATCGTGTCCGCAGGCATGCATGACGCCATCATTCTCGGAACAATAATCCTGTGAACTCTGTTCCTCAATTGGCAGAGCATCCATATCAGCTCGTACCGCAATCGTCGGTCCGTACCCATTAGAAAGTGTCGCTAGCACACCGGTTCCAGCAATTCCTGTTTCAATGTCGATTCCGTCGATTTGTTTCAATTTATCTTCCACAAAGGAGGACGTATCCCGTTCTTGAAAACTGAGTTCAGGGTTCTGGTGGATGTGCCGTCTCCATTTTATGAGTTCATCCGAAAGCTCGTCGGCACGTTCAGTGATAGCATAACTACCAGCCAATTGGATCACCTTCCTTACGAGTTCGTATATTCCGTTTGTGTTTTGGAAAGTTTTTCGAAGGCTTGATCGAGATCAGCGATTAAGTCTTCGGTGTTTTCTACCCCTGTGGAATAACGAATCAGGCCTTCAGGAATCCCCATGGCTTCCCGTTCTTCGGCTGAACTTTCAACATGACTTGATGTTCTCGGTATGCTGGCAATGGTTTCGACTGCGCCTAAATTGGCCGCCAAGTGTGCGTGGTTAAGAGTGGGCAAAAATTCACGTACAGCATCAAGTCCGCCTTTTAGTGAAAAGCTGAGCATGCTGCCGAAGCCATCCATTTGCTGGGTTGCGATGTCATGTCCCTGATGGGAAGGGAGCCCTGGATAAAACACATCCTCAACAAGCGGCTGCCCCTCTAAATAATGGGCAATTTTTTGGGCGCTCCATTCTTGCTGTTTAAGGCGGATATCAAGTGTTTTCATGCCGCGAAGCAACAAGTACGCGGACATAGGTTCAAGTGTTGAGCCGTTAATTTCGCGAAAGTGATACACTTTATCGACGAGTTCTTTTGGTCCGCAAACGATGCCGCCAAGTGCATCTGCGTGACCTCCGAGAAATTTTGTGGCACTGTGAATCACCAGATCAGCTCCGAGAGCCAATGGATGTTGATTGATCGGCGTAGCAAATGTGTTGTCCACGATCACTAGTGCGTCGACACGCTTTGCCGCTGCGATCAGCCTGTTCAGATCAACAATTTTTAACGTTGGATTCGTCGGGGACTCTAAATAGAGGATGTTACAACCTTTTTCAACCTCCCGCTCTATGGCTTCAAAGTCAGTTGTATCGCAAAGCTCCACATCCACATTAAATTTTGGCAAAAACTCTGAGAAAATTTTATTGGTGCCGCCGTACGTATCTTTGATGGACACGACACGATCACCTGAGGAGAGCAGGGCAAACAGTGAATTACTGATGGCAGACATCCCCGTTGAAGAGCTGGTCGCCGCCTCCGCATCTTCCAGCTGACGAATCTTTTCTTCAAACACATCCACCGTCGGATTCGTATTTCTCGCATAAATATGCCCTTCTCGCTTATTTAAGGCAACGTCATACCAATCATCGATGTCGCTATAACCAAAGGAAACACTGTGAACAACGGGAACTTGTGTTGCGCCTTGCAGTAAATAGCGGTCTTCACCAGCCCAAACAGACTCTGTTCCATAATCCCATTGATTAGCCATCATTTATTCCTCCCTTGATTCTTTGTTGATCTCTTAAGAAGAAGTCGCCTTTTTGCCTTCCTTAATAATCAGTTCACGCGGGTAATTGGCAAGGGTTTCACAGCCATCCTCCGTAACGACGAACGTTTCACTGAATTCAACTCCGCAGTCCTGTTCCCAAAGACCGGGGATCAAATGAAACGTCATGTTCGGCTGCAGGACGGTTTCATTTCCCTGACGGATACTCGCTGTATGCTCGCTCCAGTTCGGCGGATAACTTAAGCCGATGGAATAGCCGAGTCTGTCATATTTTTCAAACCCATGTTTCTTAATTGTCTCACTCCATACCATGGCTATATCTCCGCACGTTTTACCAGGTTTGACGGCAGCGAGCGCCTCGTTAATCCCTTCATGGACAGCGTCTGCCAGGCGCTCCTCCCTTGAAGTTGGCTGTCCGAGCTTGATCGTTCTCGCAAGCGGGGAATGATAGCGTTTATGAACTCCGGCCAGTTCAAGTGTGACAATCTCATCTCCTTGAAAAGCTGTTCCATCCCACGTCAAATGGGGACTCGACGTTTTAACCCCTGACAGCAGTAACGGCACAATCGATGGGTAATCTCCGTCGATTCCCTCTGCCCCGTTAATCTGGGCATGGTAGATGTCAGCCGCGACTTCATTTTCACTTACCCCTTCACGAATTGCGTTGATGCCGATTTCCATCGCATGTTCAGCATTCGCCGCAGCATTTCTCATGTATTGTAGTTCCTGCTGCGATTTAATCATCCGCACGTTGGGGACTAATGTTGTGGCATCTATGAAACTGGCATCTGGCAGCGAACCTTTAAAGTTTTCATAAATCATGGCTGAAAAATAATAACTGCCCAACTCTACCCCAATTCGCCGCTTATCCTGGTTCAGTTTTTTGAACACATTAGTAATCACATCCATCGGGTGTTTCGTGTTCGAATGAAGGTAGTCGTCGGTATAATAATAGATGCGATCATCATCCAGCCATGTCGTTAACTTGGCCCCGTTCGCATCTTCCCTTCTGCCAATCCAAATCGGCTGGTCGTGCTCTTTAATGACGATTAAGGCTTGCACAACATAGAAGGAATACGCATTATAGCCGGAAAGGTAATTGATGTTGGATGGATTGGAAACCAACAGAACATCCACCCCTTGTTCGTCCATTCTGGTTTTCACCTGACTGAGTCTTTGCTGGTATTCTTCTAAGTTAAATAATTGTTGCACAGTGAACCCCCTCCTTCCTTTAACAATTTATGGTTCTGTTCCCACAAACGCGGTGGAATAAAACGTAGCCCTTTTGATAAATCTTTTGTAAAAACGGCCTCTGGGGGGCGTGAGCAGGTCCCACGCAAAAGCCCCCTGCCTCTATTTCAATTAGAGGCAGGGGGCTTACAACATTCTATTTAGAGCTCTTGCGAAGTAGGGCGAACGATCAACTCATTGACAGATACATCGCCAGGTTCGGCTACAGCATAACGAATTGCCCGAGCCATGGAATCTGGGTGAATAGCTTGCTTGTAAAGCTCGTCCACACCCTGTTTGACTTCGTTGTCGGTAATCGTTTCGGTTAATTCGGTATCGATCGCACCAGGAGAAAGAATCGTCGTGCGAATATTGTTCGCCGCTTCCTCTTTTCTCAGTCCTTCGGTAATGGCACGGACAGCAAACTTACTTCCACTGTAGACCGCACTCCCCGGAAAGACTTCATGACCCGCGACGGATGAGATATTGATAATATGGCCAGTTTTTCGTTCACGCATGTGCGGCAGTACCGCAGCGATTCCATACAGCACACCTTTAATATTGACATCAATCATTTGATCCCACTCGTCAGTCTTCAACTTATGCAGCAGCGACTGTGGCATTAACCCGGCGTTATTCACCATCACATCAATTTTTCCATACGTATCAAGCGCAAATCGCCCCAGTTCCTGCATTTGTTCCTCAGAAACGACGTCCGTCACTTTGTATTGAGCCTCTCCCCCTTCGTTCTCGATGGCCTTTTGTAATTCCTGCAGCCGTTCTTCACGCCGTGCGGCCAGGACCAGTTTGGCACCATGGCTTGCCAGTTCCTTCGCAGTTGATTCTCCAATGCCGCTGGACGCACCCGTTAAGACGACAACTTTTCCTTCGATATGGTTAGGCATTTTCAAAAACACACCTTTCTACTATGGTTACCTGGGAAGTTTTGCTATCACCCGGCATGCAATGTACTAATTTTTGAAGTGAAACAGGGGCATAAAATCCTTTTTCAGCCCCACATGTTCCGTATTTCCACAATGATCGAGATCTAAAACATACCCTGTGCTGTATGTTTTATTTCGGAAAACTTCATGTGGTAATGAGAGCATATTGACCTTTCGTTTTGAATCATGGAACGATGAAATACCACTGTGTGCAGCCTATCTATAAAACAAGCAGCCCGGAACCCCCCTTTAAGATAAGGGTTTTCCGGGCTGCTTAAGTAAAGCTATATGAACACGTGCTCCTCTGGTTTGCCCTTACTTCCTAGCCAGACACATAATACCACTAACAAAGAACGGAAATATCGACAATAGTCCGAAAAACGCTGAAAAAACCGTAGAACCCAAGTCTGAGTAAAACACGGAACCTATGGCAGCTATCAATAGGTATGATGTTAGCACAACAGATAGGACCCCAGCCGCTAGAAAGAAAGCCCCAGCTACTTTAGGACTTTTCTCTTTCACTAAAAAACTAGTACCCGTAATTCCCAAAGCTAATCCGACCGCAGGTAAAACGATGAGAACAATGACGAGCAGAGAAACCATTACTGCCATGCTAATGACGGCGAATGAGACGCCTGGCTGAAGGGTCGCTTCATACATACTGGGGATTACGGCAAATAATGAAGGAAAAACACCGATTAAAGCGAACCCGTATAACACACTGCCTATAATGCCTAGTACAATTTCGGACGTCCTCTTCATCCACGACTCCCCCTTTCTTTAATCCGTAACTATTTTTCTATGAAAAAGCATACCAATATTTTCATCATATTGAAACTCTAAATCAATCATAAAAGCACTAAGAGAGACTCTTAACTCGAATCGAGCCGGCTACGTAAAAAGCATCCTGCTCTTTTCACAAACAGGATGCTGAAATCTCTAATCTCTTAATTCCCTTCAAAACTAGTCCTTAAATTGCGGCGCATGCTTCCTGGCAAACGTAATAATTTGATGATAAGTCTCAGGCGCAAAATCCTTTTTCGCCGGTGAGTACAGCTGGGCTGTCTCTTCATCGATCAGCTTAATTCTCTCTCCACCGCGAACATACAAAGTCACATATAGAAAAGGATTTTCTAAGCAATTTTCAAAAAGGAATCCTTTAGGAAAGTCTGCTGTAATCAGAAGGCGGTCCTCTACTTGGTTTAAGGAAAGTTGACTATTGAATTCTAGATTTTTTACTTCTTTGAGATACAACATACTGCACTCCTTCTTGTTCGACTTTTTCCTCTGTGTGACTATCCTTATTTCACGTACATCGAAGATATTCTTTTTTTCAAAAGAAAATCTTCGTGTACTAATTCCGAGTGTACCACCACAATTTTAAGTCCATGTAAATTTTCCGGTGACGAGTTTGTGACATCCGTGAAATTGAACAGAATCTATTCAACAAGATAGGAAGAGCTTAGCTGCCACCCCCAGAACTAGCTGCCGAACTTGCTGCAGCTGACGCACAAGCAGCTATCACCACCGTCTGCATCGCTTCTATGGATTTCTTCACAGCTTTCCCATACGCCTCACTTTCACTTACCTCATCTATCCTGTTTTGGACATCTTTAGATTTTTCATTTGGAAAAACTTCGCCAATAAGATTGCAAGCTTTTATGAGACTCAGCAGCATAACCGTTCTTTCATCAGCCTCTTCGTTTCCGTAAAGACACGAATGGAGACGCTTTCGGATTTGTTGTTCGGGTTTATCCTGTTCATTTGGATAGACATGTCGCGAGAATACCCATAAGATCTTTTGTTCTTCTTCTCGTAACACGTTTCTTTTCACCAAAGAATTAAGGATCTCTTTCTTTATTTTATTCATCCGAAAGCTGATACTTTGAACCCAGTGCTTGACACTTCTAGGTTTTTTCGAATCCTTAATTTGCTGTAATACCGTACGTTGGAAGCCATCTCCATTTTCATTCATAACCACTACTTTTTCATCTTCGAGCGTAATCCGTTCCTGAATCGTAAGTTCGGCAAGAATCGCTCCCGCCAGACCATAGTTTAAGGAACTACTGGCTGAAAAAACGACCGTTCCTTTATCGTCATCAAGTGCGAGCAGCAATAGTTCTTCTGCAATTGTAAACATACGGTTCCCCCTTTTCATAACTCTTCTATACGATACGAAAAATCATAGCCATTTGTTTCAAAAAAATGAACTGGACTCTTTTCTTAGCATAGGAGATCTAATCTACTACATAGGTGAAAGGAAAATTTTTACGATCCCGAGGAGTTTGAGGGCAATCTTTCACGCTAGGGAGCAATCTTAAAGAGATAGAGGACAATCTTTTCCGTTACGGAACAATCCTAAGTAGATAGGGAACAATCTTTTCCGTTAGGGAGCAATCCCATCGAGTTAGGAAACATTCCGCAACCATTAAGGAACAATGAATTCAGATTTCCGAAAATCAGACAGCCCTTCTTCTAAACATTCAAATCTTCCATACTCCTTCAAGAACCTCAGCCCGACACTTCCAACCGGACCATTCCGCTGCTTCATGAGCAAAATCTCCACACGGTCCTTCAGCTGCGAATCTCTGTTATAGTAATCATCCCGATACAGAAAGCTGACCACATCCGCATCTTGCTCAATGTTGCCGGACTCCCTCAAGTCAGACAGCATCGGTCGTTTATCCTGGCGTTGCTCTACATTTCTCGACAACTGTGACAGAAGTACAATCGGCACGTTTAGTTCGCGGGCGAGCAGCTTCAGTTCTCGTGTGATCGCTCCGACTTCGAGGTCGCGGCGTTCGAAGCGGCCTTTTGCTGTCAATAGCTGCAAGTAATCGATGATCACCATATGGTTACGGCCGGCTTTATCATCCTGCATAGCTTGACGAACGCTTGCCCGGATATCATGAACAGTTCGCGCCTGTTCATGAATGTTGAGCGACCAGCGGGCGATCTCCCCAATCGATTTCAGCGCTTGTGCATAATCTTTATTGGAAAAACTCATCGAGCGCCACTTTTGCCCATCGACCGCGGCTTCCATCGAGATAATCCGCTGCAGCAGTGATTTGACGCCCATCTCTAAGCTGAACAGGTGAACCGCTCCTCTTGCTCGACAATGGTGGGTGGCCAGGTTCAAGGCGAAGGCCGTTTTTCCCATGGATGGGCGGGCGGCGACGATGAGTAAGTCGCCTCGCTGTGCCCCGCCTGTCATCTGATCGAGTTGTATGTAGCCAGTGGAAAAACCGGTTTGCCCGCCTTCGGGTGGATCGGTCATCTCTTGAGCGATGTCTATCAAGTGCTCATACACAGTTGCCCGGTCCTGTTCGAATCCAATCTGACGCAGTTCATCCAATCGTCCCATCAGCTGATCTAGAGACTGGTCGGTAGGGTTGCCAGCGTAGTGTAATGCCAGTTCCTTCGTCTTTCGGTTCCGATAAGCTTCCAGCACCAGCCGCTGGTCATGCTTGAATGTGGCCGTAGTCGGAACCGATTCAGCCAGAGACAGCAAGTACTGAACGCCGCCGAGACGCCCTACCCGCTCTCCTAATTCAGTCGTGACCGTTACAATCGTGACTGGCTGCTCCGCCGCATCTACCTTTTTAATCGCTTGAAAAATTTCCTGATGATTACGGTTCTCAAAATGTACAGCCAGCAGAAACACATCTTTAACGAGAGTCCCTTCTTGCAGGATCGCTCCAAGTACCGCCTGTTCCGCTTCATGATTACGAATCATGTGACATCTCCTCCACCAGTTGCTGCAGCTGCTTTTGAAAACGCTGCTTCGTTTCCGGCGTTACGTTCGCCGCTTCCTGCTCCCATTGCCGCATTTTATCCAGGTACGTGTTTTCCTCTGGCGGATACACCGCGATTTCTGAAAGAGTCGGTGGAAAAACGTTTCGCGCTGCAAAGGCGGACAGTTTTTTCCTCACACCTGTGAAGTCCATTTCCATCAACTCGGGAATCAACATGTCTGCTACCCTTTCTGTGATCTCGATTTTATTTGGGTACAGTTCACTCATCGTTTCCAGTACTTCTAACGCTTCTCTTTGATCCATTTGTCACCCTCCGCTCTCAATTTGTCAAAAATACTCTGGTTCGCCGCTTTTTTCGATCGGCGCGTTGACACTTTTTTCGATTCCAACATGTTAGCTGCCTCCACCGTCTTCACGCCGTGCTTTTCCCATTGCTTCAAAATTCCCTCGCAATACTGAAACAGCAGTTTATTCTGCTTGACGGCAATTTTCATAGATTCAAGCACAAGCTCATCTGACATCTCCTCACACCATTTCGTGATCGACTCCGCGATGAACGGTGTCAGCATGCCCATATTTTGTTCATAAAAAGAATGCGGTCCCCCTTCCGCCACTACTACTTGTTTCTGTTTCTTTTTCTGTTTAACTAATGGGGACGTTTTATCGTACACATTGTGGTCCACTGTGGCTTGCAAAGAGACCATTTGATAAGCTGCACTCAACCGCGACCCCCTTGGTCTATGAATCAGGTAACCATGCTCTTTCAATTCATTCCGCGCCCGTTTGAAAGTCCCTTCACTTAACCCCGCTTTGGAACGCACCACCCACGAGGCAACCGTAAATTCTTCCTTCCAATCGCATTGATTGTTGACGCTCATGAACGCATGCCACAAGGATATTGCGGAGCCTGACAACGGGGTTTGTTCCAATTTTTTATAAAAAGCATTGATTTCCTTAATGTAGTTCATTTAATGGTTTTCCTCCTTCTGCAATGAAATCATTTGGTATGTCGGGATCTCTTTCGGCGCACCCGCAATGTGAATAATGTAGCCTTTCTCCCTTAACTCCCGCCGTGCCTTCTTGAACGTGCTCTCCCCTAACCCGGATTTGATGCATAACACCGGCGCTCCTACTTTGAACTGTTTACGCGCCCCCGATTTGTGGTGGAAGTACAACATCGCGTGCCACAAGCTCGCGGCAGATGCCGAAATCGGTTTAAGTTCCACCTGCTCATAGAATGCCTGAATTTCTTTTACATAGTTCATCTTGATTTCCTCCTTGATTTTTCTTGTGGAAGGGTTCTTTTTTGCTTCACAAAAATTCCCCCTTCATGATCTATAATCGTATGTGCTCCGCGTGAGGTGTCAAAAATGCCATTATTTTTTTCCTCCAAGAAAATACTTGGCACACGGTGAGAAATGTGAACCAAGCTATTTTTAAAAGGGAAATGGTACGTAGCGAAGGGCAGCTTTAAGAAACGATTATGGACACAGGTGGGGCTTCGTTTTCTCCTTAATCGCCTTTCTCGCACGCTTCACGGTAGCAGGGCTGACCGATTCAGACACAGCGATCTGTCCAACCGTACAGCCTTGAAGAGATAAGCGAAGAACATTTTTTTCAAAAGAAGTTAAAGCAGCATAATGGAAAATATCGTGGAAGGAAATCAAATCTATAATCGGATCCGGTGAAAAAGAACCGTCATACCGGCTAAGCATAGAAAGGCGTGACGATTGAATTTTTTGCTTACGAAACAGGGACTTTAAATAGAAGGTGAGCTGGCTTGTAAAATACGTAGAAAAATTGGCCCGGGTAGGGTCGAAGCTTTCCTTGCAGGCATCATAAATGAAAAAAGCTTCCTGGAGATAATCCTCGTGAGGCTTCCTCACGTGTAGTTTGTGGAGGACTAAGTAGACAAGACGTTGGTAATGTTCGTAGGATTCGTTCAATGCTAGTTTCCATTTCTATTGGATATCCAATCCTGAATTTGTGCACCCCCTTATTATTACCTAAGAACTACAAAAATGGAATATTTATTTATAATTTTCTTCAATTTTTTAAAAATTAACCCAATTTATGACACCAAAACCCCTTTTCGACACGATAATAATTATGAAAAATATAAACCGAAAAGGTGGCTGGCCATATGTCCATAGACTTCGAAGAGCTCGTTACACAACATAAACAGCTGATTTATTTCCATATCCACAAACTCCACATCAAAGATCGCAACGGAGATTTTTTTGCTGAAGGATTAGAAGCCCTCTGGAAAGCATATGAAAGCTACAATCCCGACATGGGAAAACTATCGACGTACATAAGCTGGAAAATCCGCAACGCCCTCATCGATGCCATCCGCAAAGAAGCAACTGCCTCAAAGTATGACCAAATCTATATCCAGGACCAAATCACTTCCCCGCTGCACACAGAAGATCTCATCGAAGACCACTACCTGTGGGAGCAAGTCAAGGGAATATTGACGACAAATCAATGGAAATGGGTCTACTATTTTATCATCCAGGATTTGTCGGTCGATCAGATTGCCAAGGTAGAAGGAGTGACGAGGGATGCGGTGAAGAATTGGGGACGTCATGCGAGGAAAAAGCTTCGTGGCTTGCTGCAGGAAATCGGGGAGTTTTAAATCTACCATAATGAACTAAACAGATTCATTTTGGTGGTAAATGAATCTGTCTTTCCAAATGAGATAGTTAAGAGTGTATAATTCAGGCAGATTGCTTCTGTCTCACCATGCGTCTCGAAGTGTTCGCCTTCTAACTGAACGATATCTAAAGAACAAATTAATTATGTGTTGAATAGATACGAACAAATTGGAAATAATGGTAACAACATGTTTGAATGAGGTGATCACAATGAAATGGAATAAACTAACTTTAAGCCTACTCGCAGTTATTCTATCCACTGGGATATTGACAGGGTGCGGCACTGCTGACGAAGAACAAGAGCCAACCCAAAATGAACAGCAGCCTACTGACCAAAACTACGAAGGCGGAAATAATGACGAACAAGAGCCGGATCCAACCGAAGAGCCTTCCGAACAACAAAATCAAAACAATGATGAGCAAGAACCTGATCCGAGCGAAGAGCCTTCAGAGCAAAAAGACCAAGGTGATGATGAGTTAGACGAAGAACAACATAACAATAACGAATAATGGCAAACTCGATCTATTCGAAAAAGGATGGTTTTCTTGAACAGAAGACCATCCTTTTTCTTTGGGCTATTTTTTCTACTGCAGTCTTACATTATTCTAGACCTCCCGTTCACCAATCAATCTCATCAGGATAGTGTGCAACGCTCCAATATAGGCTTTTTTCGCTCACATCTTGTTTACGAACGATCGCTTTTCGTCCAAATCGCTCGCCTTCATATCCATTTCGCTCACTTCCAAGCCATTTACGCTCGCCCCGAGGGGATTAGGCTGATACCTACTAGTTAAATAACGGGATAATTAACCCGGCTAACAATAAGATGAGTGCTCCGCCTAAGCGAGAGGAGATCTGAGCAAAAGGCATCAGTTCCATTCGCTTCGAAGCAGAAAGAACCGCCACATCACCTGTTCCACCCATATTCGCCATACACAAACCAGCCGTGATAGCTGCTTCGATCGGGTAGAATCCAACAAGTTTGCCGAGCAATCCTGCTCCAATGATCGCTCCGAATACAACACCGAATACAGTCAGAATATACTGCAGGGTCAAGGCTTCAATGACCGTGTTCAAATCGGTATAAGCGATTCCGATTCCAAACAGTAAGGCAAGTGTCCAGTTATTGGCGACAAACTTATACCATTGGCTTGCACCTTCAATTACATTTTGAGGAATCACATCAACAATCTTCATAACAGCGACAATAATAATCATAATCGCATACGGGTGGATGGGGATAAAGTCTCCAAGCAAAGTCCCCACTGCAAAGAATGCGACAGCAGCC
The DNA here is from genome assembly GCF_900166655.1 of Halobacillus hunanensis. Lineage (GTDB taxonomy): Bacteria > Bacillota > Bacilli > Bacillales > Halobacillaceae > Halobacillus_A > Halobacillus_A hunanensis. The sequence goes on from NZ_FVZB01000006.1 coordinate 729,815, forward strand.
AGTAAACCGATCCCCATTTTTTGAATATCATAGGTCGGCTTTTCCTCTTTGTATTGAAAACCGTGAACCAGTTGACCGTTCCCCGTCAAAGAAGGAACTTTTTTCCCAAGCAGGTTAAGCATACTTGCCAAAACAATAGCGAAGACATTCCCTAAAGCAAGGGCAGGTACCAGAATAGAAATATAATAGCCTGGAGTATTTCCCATCATCTCTGAATAGATTTGGCTCATCGGCACAGCACCTGCTCCCATACCGCCGCCCATGATCGGCATGGTGATAACAAGAACAGCCTCGCGCAAAGAGAAACCAACTAAAGATCCTAATAGACCGGCGATCAACATGGCACCAATCACCGCTCCACCGATAGGTAAAAAGTAACGCAAACCTACTTTCATAAGAATCTTTTTATTCATGCCAAGGATACTCCCTGTTATCAAGGCCGCGATGTAAAAATTCAAGAAGCCACCATCTTTCATGAAAGTTGTCATGGCTGTCACCGAAGAATCCGGCAGCCACCCTGCATACACCATGAATGCCGCACCGAAGATGGCGATGATCGCTCCCCCGCCGAGAAAGGTTTTGACGATTGGGGTGTTGTCCCCAATCCAACCAAATAATTCTCCCAATACAATCATCACAAGCAAGCTTCCGATCATCCCGCCTGGAAGGTTCCCCGTGTACAAGCTGAACAAGGTGATCGCCGTAAAAATGGCGAACCATAGCACAGGAATCTCGAAAATCGTAAACCCTTTCTTTTTGCTCTGCATTTCTGTGACTTGTTCGTCCGATTGGCTGTCATAGTTCAGCTCTTTAGCTGTTTGTGACATCTTGATCCACTCCTTTTCGTTCGTAGTAAAATAACAGATGAATGCTTAAAGCGTCAGCAAACGCTTTCATTTACTTAACCTAATCTTAGTGAAGTTCACAGAACATTCACACATTACGAAATTAATGATAGTATTGTAATTAAAAAAAGCAGCCGAAGTTGGCTGCTTTTACAAATAACGATCGATATGATCTCGCTTGGAATCATTCAGTTTATATTGGTAAATCGGCCTCCCGACACCATAGACCAGGGTTTCTTCCAAATACTCGATGTCACTCAGGAATTTTAAATACTTCCGTATAGAAACCCTGGAGATTTGCGTCATCTCTGCCACCTCATCTGTGGAAAAAGAATCTGGTTCCTTAGAGAGAATCACCTGGTTAATCGTAGCTAATGTGTTTTTCGTAAGGCCCTTCGGTAATTCATATGATTTCAGTCCCTCTGCTTGCGGACTTGATTTTTGGAGCACACGATCGATTTCACGCTGGTTAACTTGGTCGATATCCGATAATGTATAATGATTTCGCTTGTATTGAGTGAGCGATTTCTCAAAGCGTTCAAATTCAAACGGTTTAATGAGATAATCTACAGCTCCAAGCCTTAAGGATTGCTGAATCTGGTGAATATCGGATGCAGCTGTAATTAAGATCACATCAATATCCTGATTTTGTTCACGGATCCTTTTTAGAAAATCAATTCCATTTAACCCTGGCAAATAGACATCGAGAAGCAGCAAGTCCACTTTCGTTCGGGCCAAGTGCTCAATGGCTTCATCTGTGTTGCCAGCGATGCCGCTGAGTGTAAACCCGTCTATTTGTTCGATGTAACTTTTGTTCAATTGAGCTACCATCGGATCATCCTCTACGATGAGCACGCTGATCACTTTGTTCACCTCCTGATTCGTAAGGGATAATTAATGTAAAAGTAGTGCCATGCTTACGATTTGAGCCCACATCAATGGAGCCCTCCATGTTCTCCACACTCCGTTTCGTGAGATAAAGGCCAAATCCACGATGATCCCCCTCTTTCGTAGACACTCCTTTTTGAAAAATTTCCTCGTACTTGTCCTCCGAAATGCCGCTTCCTGTATCCGACACGATTATCGTCAACAGGGCATCTATGTACGACAATCTCACATCGACCTGCTTCTGCGTACGTTCCCAAACACTGTCAACCGCATTATCAATCAAGTTGCCAAGGATCGTAATCAGTTCATGGGTGATGGCAGGATCCTCCGGCTGCGGGATCTCGGTTTCACATTCAACATTCAAATGCACATGCGATTCTCTGGCAGCGCTCATTTTGCCAATGACGAATCCAGCAAGAGCCGGATCTTTGATATCCCGCGTGACATTGCCCACTTCATGAGCCTGGTGATTCACCAATGTACTAATAAAATGGTTCACTTCCTTATAATCTTCCATCTTAATCAACCCTAGCAGCACATGCAGTTGATTCATAAACTCATGTGATTGAGCCCTTAGCGTATCGGCATACATCTGCACCCCCGTCAGCTGTTCCGCTAACTGGTTAACCTCGGTTTTGTCACGAAACGTCGCGATCGCCCCAACAACCTGATCTTGTACAACTAAGGGAGCACGGTTGGTGATGATTGAAACCCCATTAATCGTTTGCTCCTCATCTAATTCCGATACGTTTTCTTCTAACACATGCTGTAGCATCGTACCTGGTAAGAAGTCATTGATTTTCATTCCTACCGGTTCCTGATTCATCAAGCCCGCCTTCTGAAAAATGTGCCGAGCTGATTTATTTACGAGCACAATTGTGGACCCTTTATCGATCGCGATAATGCCTTCACGCACAGAATGAAGCATCCGATTTCGTTCCTCATGAATCCGGGCAATCGCATGCGGCTCAAGACCAAACAAGCTTTTCTTAATGTATTTAGCTAACAGAAGAGCCCCGGTAATCCCAACGAGCACCCCCACAATCGAACCGATGATGACCCGTTGATGGCTTTGTTGAATCGATTCCTGAACGGCTTGTAACGAAATACCGACCGCTACAGCTCCGATTTGATTCTGACTCTGATCATAGATTGGTGTGAAAGCCCGTACCGACTTTCCTAACGTGCCTTTCGACGAAGAAATATACTCCTCCCCCTGAAGCACGCGTCCCTCGTCCCCGCCTACGAAGTGTTTGCCAATCCTTTCAGGAACAGGATGTGACTGGCGGATCCCATTCATATTCATCACCACAACGAATAAGACACCGGTTTCATCCTGGATCGTCATCGCATACTCTTGGATCTTATCTTGGTCCACCTCACCCTGTAACCCTTTTTTAACAATTTGAGACTCTGCAACCGTACGGGAGACAATTGTCGCTTTCTCCTCCAATTGGTTGCGGATATTTTCACTTGTAGAATCGGTGATGAGGAGGTCTGTAACGAGCAAAGATACTAATACGACGAGGCAGACTAGGAGCATGATAATGGTACTTAACTTAAATCGTGGCTGGCGCACTGTGTCTCACCTCAAGACTGGAAGTTGGTAGATTGAAATAGATAGATTTTTAAATAAGGGGACCTATAAAAGTCACAATTTTACTATAGTAATTTTCTTTTCATTGTAGCATAGACCACAAGAGTAACTGTGGCCCCTTTTCCTACTCTAACTTCTGTCCCTCACCTAACCTCCTCTACTATTCCAAAATAACCCCCAAATAATTATCAGAAAATTCTTTTCAATATGTTTCGCATGTGTTAGTATGACGTATATAAAACGTTGTTATATTTTTATATCATACAAAGGGCGGGAGATGATTCAACATGCATAAATGAGATCAGGATTGTAAGCAGTAAACCGTAAAAGTAAAAAGGTACAAGAAAAGTGAAAAATCTGCAATGAATTCACACGAATGTCGAGATGTTAACCCTTTTAATATTTAATCTATAACAGCACTCCACTCGTAATGACACGACAAATCAGCCCTTATTCTATTCACCTTCGATAACTCACTCCAGTACACAGGATTGGAAGTCCAGTCAGCAGCATCATCAACGAAAAACATCCCTTCCACACATTACTTTTTATAACAAAATTATAAAGTACGTTAAATTAACGAACTATCAATAAATATTTTGAAAGGGCTTGCAAATTAAACAGATGTTAATTAAAGAGGAGAGATAACCATGCTTGGAATGGACGGTTTAATCATTGTATTCGCCTGGGTCGGCACAGCTTTATCAGCACTCGGCTGCGTTATTTATGGATTAATCAACTGGAACAAAGGAGGAGATGATTCGCAATGAATCTATCAGTACTTATCCCGCTATTAACCGTTTACATAGCCATTATGTCTGGGCTGGCTTATTACGGTTACCGAAAAACAAATACAGAAGCAGATTACCTTGTGGCAGGACGTAGTATCAACCCGATTGTTATGGCCCTCTCCTATGGGGCGACATTCATCAGTACTTCCGCGCTTGTCGGTTTTGGCGGAGTTTCGGCTATATACGGGTTTGGGATGCTATGGCTGGCTTTTTTGAATATTATATTGGGCATTTTTGTAGCTTTCGCCTTATTTGGGACAAGGATCCGAAAACTGTCAGCTGAAATGAATGTGTTTACGTTTCCATCTTTTTTAGGGGAGCGATATAATTCGAAATTCATCACTGTGTTTTCGGGGATTATGATTTTTGTATTTATGCCAGCCTATACGAGTATTGTACTAATTGGCGGCGGTCGATTTTTGGAAGAAACACTAGCGATTGATTATAATATCGCCCTGTTAGTATTGGCATTTATTGTAGGAGCTTACGTGATCAGTGGCGGACTGAAAGCCGTAATGTATACGGACGCCTTCGCGGCAATCGTTATGCTGGTTATGATGGCAATCTTTTTGTTCGGGACGTATCAGGCAGTCGGCGGATTAACCGCAGGACATAGCGGGTTAACCGCGTTGAAGGAACTCGTCCCCGACGCTCTCGCGGAACAAGGACATCGTGGTTGGACAGCCATGCCGGCCTTTGGTTCTCCCATTTGGTGGACACTGGTCAGTACATTAATCATGGGGGTCGGCATTGGCGTATTGGCTCAGCCGCAGCTTACTATGCGGTGTATGACCGTAAAGGACAACCGCGCCTTAAATCGCTCCGTGCTCGTCGGCGGTATTTTCATATTTTTTATGACGGGCGCTGTGTTCATGATCGGACCGCTAACCAATCTTTATTTTTACAATACGACCGGCGAGCTTGCTATGACTGTGGCAGGCGGGAATGTTGACCTTGTTATCCCGACCTTTATCAATGAAATGATGCCAGATTGGTTTGTTTATTTGTTTACCTTAACGGCATTGTCAGCCGTGATCTCAACGGTCAGTTCGTTAATTCACGTTCAGTCGGCTTCCTTTAGTGAAGACATCTTGAAGAACATCGGCGTCAACTCCGTATTCGGCAACAAAATCAGCATGTCTCGCGTTGGTGTCATCATTGGCATGGCCGCTGCCATTTTATTAGCCTACATCTTGCCGGGCGGCGTCATAGCTCAAGCGACATCGTTCTGGTTCGGGATTTGTGCTGCTGGGTTTTTACCAGTACTCATCGGCAGTCTATATTGGAAAAATTCAACAAGGGCCGGTGCTATTTCAAGTATCGTTGTTGGTTTTGCCGTAAGTATTATCGGTTTCCTGTTTTTCCATCAAAAAGAAGCGGCAGCCATCGGATTAGCCAACGCCTTGTTCGGAATGGATACTTTAGCAGGCTTCCCGATGACTCATATTAATCCATTGTTCTACGCGCTTCCGCTTTCAAGCCTTGTATTTATTCTCGTTAGTTTGAAAACAGGCGAGCAGGTGGATATAGAAGTAACAGAGGACTCCGTCGTTTCGAAGTGAATGAGAGGTACGATGGATATAAAAAAGATGGGAGGATCTCAATTGCTATTGAAAAAAACGATCTTATTTTTGTTGTTGAGCGTAATGGTTTTTTCATCAAGTCAAGTAGAAGCAAAACAACAACCAAAAGACAAAAACGTAACCGTTAAAAATGGTACCGCGAAAATTGTTAGAGATGATTATGGGGTCCCGCATATTTACGCAAAGTCTAAGGATGACTTGTATCGTGCTTATGGCTATGTTACAGCTAAAGACCGCTTATTCCAACTTGTTATGTTTCGCCGCAGCAATGAAGGGAGAGTATCGGCCATTTTTGGTAACAAGTATTTAGAGCACGATATGAGAATGCGGAGAGACGGTTATAGTGATAAAGAAGTAAAGAATATGATTTCACGAATGGATCCCTTTTCACAAAAAGTAATCAAAAATTATGCCAAAGGGATTACCAAATATATCAAAGAAGCTAATCAAGAACCTAATCGTTTACTATCAAAAGAATTCCACAAATACGATATCAAACCTAAATCTTGGACAGGTGTTGACGTTTTAAGATTATACATGGCTTCTATGACGGTCTTTATGGATCAGGAACAGGAGTTAAAGAATGCGGCAACCCTGGCGAATTTAAAGCAGAACCATGGAGCTGATAAAGCTAAAAAAATGTTTAATGATATTTTCCCGAAAAATAATCCCGCCTCTCCTACTAGCATTATGGGGGATGAAGAATTAGGTCAAAAACAACACTATGGAAACGGAAAGGTCAGACAAACCTCTGAAGCAGCGATTGAAGCTGCTGACAAAATCAAGGATAGACGTAAAGAATTCGAGAAAACCTCTCACGAGTTAGGGGTCCCATTAAAAGTCGGAAGCAACGCCCTAATTGTTGGCTCAGAAAAATCTGAATCTGGTAACGCCATGGTGTTTGGAGGTCCACAGGTTGGATTAACCGCTCCTGGTTTTATGTATGAGGTGGGGCTGCATGGTCCAGGGATTGATATTGAGGGATCTTCATTTATTGGATACCCATTCATTATGTTTGGGGCAACCAATAAATTCGGCTTTTCATCCACTGCCGGCTATGGCAACCAAGTCGATATATTTAAAGAGACATTAAACCCAAATAACCCTCACCAATATCAGTATAAAGGCGAATGGGCAGATATGAAAAAACGCGTCGAAAAGTTTCAAGTTCGTGATGAGAACGGAGACATCCAAGAAGTTGAAAAAGTGTTTTACGAAACTGTTCACGGTCCTGTAATTTACCTGGATGAGGAAAAGCAAGCAGCCTACAGTAAATCGTGGAGTTTTCGTGGAACAGAAGGACAAAGCTGGTCCGCTTATTTACAAACCAATTGGGCACATAATCTAAATCAGTTCAAGAAAGCAGCCCGAAATTTTACGATGTCACTGAATTGGTTCTATGCTGATAAACAAGGGAATATTGGTTATTTCCATGTAGGTCAATACCCTAAACGGGATCAGAGACTTGACTTTAGACTCCCGACTCCCGGAACCGGTCAATATGAATGGGACGGATTCAAGGATACAGCAAATAATCCGTCTGTGATCAATCCGGACGTCGGTTTTGTTGCTAATTGGAATAATAAACCTTCTCCAAATTGGCAGAATGGTGAATTAAGCTTTAATTGGGGAGCTGACCATAGAGTCCAACAGTACATTGATCAGGCGAAAAAAGCTGACAAATTAAACTTACAGGAGATCAACGACATTAATTACCACGCAAGCCTTGTTAATTTAAGAACAAAATGGTTTAAGCCTTACCTACTAGACACTCTGGAGGGGGACATTGACAAAAATCCAGAATTAAAAGAGGTTTACCAGTATTTAAAAAACTGGAATAACCTCAATGAAGATCTAAATGATGATGGCTATTATGACAGTCCAGCTACAACTATTTTCGAAGCTTGGTGGTCCAACGTTCCAGCTAATCTATTTAAAGACGACCTTGGCAAAAGCTATGATGACCTAAAAGGAACCATTGACCATCGGTATGGCTGCAGTTTATGTTTAAGAGTATTTCGCGGAGATGAAGCACAAAATGCTGTTCAATATGATTGGTTAAATGGAGAAAGTCGTGAGCAAATTATAATGGAAAGCTTACATCAAGCGCTAAACGAACTAGAAAAAGAATATAACGGAAATATGGATGACTGGTTAACAGAAGTAAGGACAACAACGTTCGGAGCACAGTCACTGATCGGTGCACCACATGGTTTAGGCTCAGATATCCCAATCCCCGTTATGAATCGGGGAAGTGAAAATCATTACGTGGAATTAACAAAAAAGGGACCAGAAGGCTTTAACATCACTCCTCCAGGTCAAGTTGGGTTTATTAGTAAAGACGGTTCTGTTCACCAACATTACAATGACCAAATCAAGATGTACGCCAACTGGGAGTTTAAACCGATTCTTTTTACAAAACAGGACGTTATCAATAATACGGAATCGATCCATTACCTGCAATTCCGATAAAGAACTAATGGAAAAAGCGGCCTCCACAAGTGGGAGCCGCTTTCTATTACTCTTTTGATGAGATCTTTAGTCAGTATCCTCGCTCCGCCTTTCAAGTGTTATATAAAAAAATGGGGCGCCCTTTACATGAGGGGCACCCTCATTTCTTGAATGGGGGATATACTCCCCAACGAGAAACGATAACGTCCTGTCTCAAAAAGATAGCGACCTATCTCAAAAATATACCTCCCTAACTCACAGTCATAACGACCTAACGAGCAGCTATTACGCCCTAACGACCAACCATAACGCCCTAACGAAAATTTTTCTTCGTTTTCAGCCTGCTTCAAAAAACTTACGATTCAATTGAATATAATCACTTTCTTCCTCAGGAACTTCGTCTTCCATATAGATCGCTTCCACAGGACAAGCTGCCTCACAGGCACCACATTCAATACATACTTCTGGATCAATATGAAACATGTCTTCCCCTTCTTCAATACAATCTACCGGACAGACTTCGATGCATTCGCCTGCCTTTTCATCTTTACAAGGTGATGTAATTACAAAAGCCACGGTGAAGCCCTCCTTCTTATAAAATCAAAAACCGCACAAAATACGTTTAATCCCTTTTTACAATCATCGAAATTCCTTGGCCTACGCCGATACACATTGTAGCCAGGCCACGTTTACTATCCCTCTTTTTCATTTCGTGCAGCAAGGTCGTTAGAATTCTAGCTCCGCTGGCTCCTAACGGATGACCGTACGCAATCGAACCTCCATTGACATTGACAATATCCTGATCGAAGTTCAACTCACGGATACATGCAAGAGATTGGGAGGCAAATGCTTCATTTAATTCGATCAAGTCAAGATCATCCACGTTCATGTCAGCTCGTTTCAGCGCTTTTTGCGTAGCATGAATGGGACCAATGCCCATAATTCTAGGTTCCACTCCTGCTGTAGCTGAGGTAACATAAGTAGCAAGAGGTTCTAGTCCTAGATCCTCCGCCTTTTTCCGGCTCATTAATAAAACAGCCGAAGCTCCATCATTGACTCCAGATGCATTCCCAGCGGTAATACTGCCATTGGAAAATAACGATGGAAGTTTATTTAATTTTTCCAGTGTAGTGGACGGTCTCGGGTGTTCATCTTCAGCCACCTCATATGTGCCCATCTTTCGGTCATGGATCGATACGGGTGTGATTTCTTCCTTCAACCGTCCACTTTCCATTGCTTCTTTGGCACGCAGTTGACTTTGATGAGCAAACTCATCTTGATCGGATCGTAAAATGTTATAGGCTTCAGCAACATTTTGAGCCGTTTCCGGCATTGAGTCTGTGCCATACATTTCATCCATGGACGGGTGAGTGAAACGCCAGCCGATCGTCGTGTCCTGGAGCTGTTGATCACCGCGTTTGAATCCTTTGTCGGGCTTTCCCATCACATAAGGGGCGCGTGTCATACTTTCCGTCCCACCGGCGATCATTACGTCTCCCTGCCCGACAGCAATCGCCCGGGCAGCGTACGTCACCGCGTCCAATCCTGATCCGCACAATCGGTTAATCGTCGTACCTGCTACTGTAGTCGGATATCCAGCGAGTAATGTAGACATCCGCGCTACATTTCGGTTATCTTCTCCTGCCCCATTGGCATTTCCAAGGATGACCTCCTCGATTTCTTCAATCGGAAGCTTTGGATTACGCTCTCGTAAGGAACGTAGAACATGGGCTCCCAAGTCATCCGGGCGAACGCTTTTTAAAGCACCATTATACCGTCCAATCGGGGTTCTTACCGCATCTACAATTACAACTTCTTCCATGAATGTTCACCTCCCTTACTCCTCATAGTTATATATACCGCGCCCGCTTTTTCTCCCTAACCTGCCTGCTTGAACGAGCTGTTCCAATAGCGGAGCAGGACGGTATTTTTCACCTAACGTTTCGTGTAAGTACTTTAAATTATTCAGGCGGGCGTCTAATCCGACCAAATCCCCAAGCTCAAGGGGACCCATCGGATAGTTCAAGCCGAGCCGAACCGCTTTATCAATATCTTCTGCAGTGGCCACGCCTTCCTGCAGCATTTGGAACGCCTCATTGCCGACAAGAGCACTGATTCTACTCGTCACAAAACCAGGAAATTCATTGACTTCAACGGTTTCTTTCCCCATTTTTTCGGAAGAAACTCGAATAAGGTCCACCGTCTGATCGCTCGTTTCTAACCCCTTCACAATCTCGACAAGCGGCATACGATGGACGGGATTAAAAAAGTGCATAACCGCTACTTGTGGTGCTCGATTTGTGTAGGAGCCGAGCTCTGTTGGACTGATTGTCGACGTATTTGAAGCAAAAATCGTATGCTCTGGTGCATGTTTATCTGCCGTCTCCAAAATTTGTTTCTTCAACTCACGTTTCTCTGGCACTGCTTCTATCAGTAAATCAGCCGTACTTACGGTTGATTCAAGCTGTGAAGAGGTATGGAGATGATCCAGCAGTTCACGCGCCTGTTGTTCTGTGATTTTTTCCTTTTCAATCCCTTTTCGTGTCGTTTTTTCAGCAAACGCATACGCATCCTGCAGCTGACTTTCCGACACATCAACTAAGGTGGTATGAAAACCGGCAAGGGCCGAGACATAAGCAATGCCTCGCCCCATCACGCCAGCTCCCGCCACCGTCACGTTTTGTACAGCCATGGTCTAAGCCCTTCCTTTCTTTTACACTCCGAACGGATTTAGCGGTTTTGGTCCATAGTAAGAAAGAACACTTTTATCTTCCATATAAAGGTCGAGTGTTTCTACACAAAGTTCTCTGCCGAATCCAGATTGTTTATAGCCTCCAAATGGAGTGCCAGGGAATGCTGAGAATGGTGTATTGACCATCACGATTCCGGCTTCAATCTGATGGGAGACGCGAGTAGCTCGGCCCTGGTCCTTCGTCCATATCGCCGATCCTAATCCGTACTCTGTATCGTTGGCACGCTTGACTACATCTTTCTCATCCGTGAATTTCTCGACCACAACGACAGGGCCGAAGATCTCCTCTTTCACAGCTTTCATATCAGGGGTAACGTCGGTAATCACAGTCGGCTCATACCAATGACCATTTTCAAATCCTTCAATCTCCATGACTTTACCGCCTGTCGCGATCGTCGCTCCTTCTTCTTTAGCGGACTGAACATAACTGTCTATAACTTCGAGCTGGTTGCGGCTGATGATCGAACCAAGGTGCGTCCCTTTATCAAATGGATCACCTGACTTCAGCTTCTCTGTTTTTGCAATAAATTGCTCCATAAATTCATCATAAATCGATTCATGCACAAACATGCGTGAACGCGCTTCACAGGATTGACCCGTGTTAAAGAAAATCCCAAATAATGAACCTGGAACAGCCGCATCTAAATCTGCATCTTCAAACACGATATTTGGTGATTTTCCGCCCAGCTCGAGGGTAAGGCGTTTTAGTGTCTCTGAAGACTTGCTCATAATATCTCTTCCTGTCGGTGTTGAACCTGTGAAGGCCACTTTGTTAATATCTTTGTGTTCGACTAGGTAGTCGCCGACAACTTTGCCTGAACCTGGGAGCGTGTTCACGACGCCTTCTGGCACACCCGCTTCATGGCAAATTTCGTTCAAAATAATCGCTGTAATCGGCGTCAAACTAGCTGGTTTGATAATCACGGAACAGCCAGCTGCAATCGCCGGGGCTATTTTCCAGGCCGCCATCATCATCGGATAATTCCATGGAATGATCTGGGCACACACTCCAACCGGTTCCTTGTGTGTATAGTTAAAAAAGCCATTCGGCATATTATTGACGGCACCGCGGTGGCCGACAATCGCACCCGCATAAAATTCAAAGTCCTCAATCGACTGGTTGATTTGAACCTGTGCTGCCCCGACAGACTTCCCGCTGTTTAACACTTCCGCTTCAACGAGTTCATTAAATCGTTCCCGCATAATCGCCGCAATTTTATTGAGGACACGGGAGCGTTTTCCGACCGGATATTTATTCTTCCATTTCCCCTTGTCAAAAGCGTTCCGCGCCGCTTGTACGGCCTTCTCAGCATCTTCCTGATTGGCTTTTGCAACCGTAGCCAGGACCTCACCTTTGGCAGGATTATATACTTCAAAAGTTTCACCGGAAGCACTTTCTACACGCTCCCCATTAATGATCATTCCATAATGTTCACGCTTCATCGCTCCAACCTCTGTTACTGCTTCTGCTGTTACTGTGCTTGTCATATCTCACCACTCCTTTAATTAGTTTCCAATAAACGATGGTTTACGTTTTTCTTTGAATGCCTGCAGCCCTTCGCGATGATCATGAGACTGCCCTGCAATCCGCTGGGCCTGCGCTTCTTTTTCAAGCAAATCTTCAAAGGTAGAATTCATGCCATCGATCATGTATCGTTTTACTAGAGAAATAGATTGAGTAGGCATGTCTGCTAGTTTTTCAGAAAATTGAGCTACCCCATCCTCCCATTCCGAGGATTGTATCACCTCTGTGGCAAGCCCTAGTTCCTTCGCTTCTTCTCCCGTAATCGGTTTGCCAAGCACAGCTACTTCTAATGCTTTTGCATAGCCGATGAGCCGAGGCAGCATATAAAGGAACCCCGAATCCGGAATCAGCCCGATGCTCATAAATGCGCTTACAAATTTGGTCTCTGGCTGAACTAACCGGAAATCGGCCACTAAGGCTAAACTCATTCCTGCGCCCGCTGCTGTCCCATTGACTGCAGCCACGATCGGCTTTTCCGTTTGTTTGATCGCCTTCACCATCGGATGGTAGCGGTTACGAAGGAAGTCAGCATGATTGGTATTTTCATCGACTCCACCCAAGTCCTCTCCGGCACAAAACGCTTTGCCTTCACCTGTAATCACGATACTTCTCACTTCACTATCTTTGCTTGCTGTCTTTAAAGCTTTGATGATCTCTTTGTTCATGACTTCTGTAAAAGCATTGAAGGCAGACGGTCGATTTAAGACGATCCTCGCGACACCTTTGCTTTGTTCATACGTAATCGTTTCGAATTCTGCTTCCATTCATCACACCCCCTTAAAAGAAGGAGACCGTTTCTCAGTAAAAGCTTTCATCCCTTCTTTTTGATCCTGAGAGGCAAAGGCTAGGTAGAAATTCTTCCGCTCCAGCTTCAACCCATCTTCGAGCGGCGTGTCTACAGCCTCATCAACCGCTTCCTTGATAAGACGGACCGCTACAGGTGCCTGCCCGGCAAGCTGGTGGGCCAGCCTCATCGTTTCTTCCTTCACCATTTCAGGAGCCACAACCCGGTTAATCACACCGTAATGCAAGGCTTCCCGTGCACTCATCTGCTGCCCTAGCCAAATCCATTCCAATGCCTTCGCCCGCCCCATCGCTTTTGTTAAAAACTGCGTACCGCCAGCACCAGGCATGACACCAAGGGTCACTTCCGGGAATCCGAAACTTGCGTTCTCAGCTGCAACAATGAGGTCGCAATGAAGCGCCAGTTCAAACCCGCCGCCTAACGCAAACCCGTTGACGGCCGCGATCACGGGCTTTTTAATCAACATCATCCGATCCCATACCGCGAAAGGATTGGTAAGTTCCAGGGACAGCGGGGAATCATCCATCATTTCATCAATATCAGCTCCGGCAGCAAATGCTTTCTCATTCCCCTTTACGACAATCACACGAATCGAATCATCACGGTCGAAACGTTCCATTTGTTCAACGATTTCATCGACCATTTGCCGATTCAGCGCATTGGCAGCCTGTGGTCGATCAAGCTGAATAATCCCGGTTTTTTTCTCGACATATGTTTGAATAAATTCATTAGCCATCTACTTCTTCACCGATCATCAGCGTCACAAGATCGCCCGCAAACTTCATTAGATCTTTTCCGGAAGCCTTGCCTTCATCTGACTTCATCCCCTTTTGCAGGGAATCGTGATCATCATAGAACATTTCACAAAGCAGGTAATACTCGCTTTCCCCCATCGGAGAACCGACGATTTTGGTGACTTTCATTTCCCGCAAGCCCGGAATCTCCTTTGTAATCGGGGTATGTGTGTTAAAGTAGTGCTCATCAAACGCCTCTTTATCCTCGGGTTGTTTGTACAGAGCAATTAGCTTGACCATTTATAAAAACTCCTTTCTTGTGTAAAACGATTTAATTTCATAATTTCTCTTTTCACAATACGAAGGTTAAAATATGCCGCGCGGGACCCACAGTCGACATCCTCTAAGCTTTCAGAGAGGCTGAGACAAAAGTGTTTTTCAAATGGAAATCCGAACTATAAAAATTATAATTGGTGCATGTAAACCGCTACGAAAATATACTTCGCTTTCCGCGGGCGGCTGTTGAGCCTCCTTGTGCTAGCGCACTGCGGGGTCTCACCTAGGCCTTTCCTCCCGCAGGAGTCTTCGTATATTTTCTCCGCTAAAACAGTACATTGTTCGTCTTTTTACTTAAATAAGTTTAATCATATCCCGTTGTAGGCTTCTTGTATATTAATTGCTAAGAGGCATTACTTTATTACGTATTAACTCTAGCCACACAAAGGAAAAAACATAGACTTACACAACTGAATAATCTACTACGGGTTTCATGGCTTCAAATGGATTTTTACAGGAACCGCAATAGAGAATACTGCGGCATGCCGTCGGACCGAACACATTATCCATCGAGGTAAACGCTGATCCGCAATACGGACAATCGACGGACCATTCCTCCCCAGGCTGATAGTTTTCAGGGGGCGGCGACACGCCATGTTTTCTCAGTTGTTCTTTTCCTTCATTAGTAATCGCATCCGTTGACCATCTAATCTGGAAGGAAAATTCAACGTGACACCTCTCTACCCATTCCAAACTTTCTACTGCAAGCTTCACATTTTTTTCAATAAAATCGAGGGCGGGGCAGCCTGCAAAGGTGGGTACCATGGTGATCGATACGTTGCGATGATTCACCAGTACGTCATGAACCATCCCGAGATCCCGAACGCTGACTGAGGGAAGCTCAGGATCATCCACTGTTTTTAAAATGGCTAGAATCTCCTGTCGCTTTTGTTCATCATTCACGCTTATCCCCTCCTTTAAAATGACTTACCATACCGCATACCGATCACTGTCATAAACCTCCGCCAGCGTTTGTAAAGCCTGGTCTAAGTCGGCGGTATGTTCACCTGATCGCCCGCTGCCAAACTTGTCACCCAGCGAATCGGCTGGTAAATCTTTGATCGTCGCCTGCACCTCTTGCAGCCACCGCTGCTTCAACTCACTCTCACCAGAGATTAATTGATGGTGTACGATATCCTGAGCTTTTGGCCCTAAATCGTAAATATCCTTGCCTTCTTCCCACGCTTCCTCTAAACGAGCCTGAATCTTCTCCTGAGCTTCTTCAGTTGAACTCAGAAGCTGCTGCATCCACATTTTCCAGTGCGCCAAGTGATAAGGCTGTTCCATCAATACCTTCTGTGCCGTGTTCGCCAGCGGCTCATAGGAGCTTTTCACAGCCGCTTCAAGTTTTACTTTTTTCATCGTTTCATATAAAAACTGACGAACAACGGTCAGCGCCCAGTCATACCACGGTTCTCCATAATAGGAACCTTCTCCATTTTTCTTTTCAAAATAGCTGGCATTCCGCCTTTGCTCAGGAGCGCGTTCGTGAGCAAGCGCATCCACTTTTCCTTCCCCTAAATCCTCTAATAATTGATAGTAGAGAAAAGCATGCCCCATCGTATTTTGCGTAATCGATGAAAAAGCAACATCTTCTTCAATATGAGGTGCTAACCCAAGCCACTCAGAGCCTCGGAAAGAAATGATAAAGTCATCATCCGCCAGCTGATACAACAATTCAGTTAAGGCCTCGTAATAAGCAGGATTTTGTTTCGCCTGTTCAACGGTTTCAAAAGATTTCATGATTTCTTCACCTCTTTCCAGGACATAATTTCTTTTTCATCTAACATGCCTTGTTCTTTTTCACTCCACTTTTTCCTCAAATAACCGTAACCTTTTGTACTACGATAATCTTTGTTGTCTAAACGATTCGTCCATTGCAGGCGCTCTTCACTATTCATGGAGCGAATATGATTGCGCGGCACCACCCAGACATCGAGCACTTTTTCCCGGCGCATAAAATTCTCTTGTGCCATGTTCAGCGCCATGTCGTCATTGGGAGCGAGCAGGCTGAACTGGTGCTGGATGGGTGATTTTTCATTCTTTTTACTAAACACTTCATATTCTCGATAAAAGTTAGATTCATTCTGTTTTTCCATCATCATCTCTCCCTTCCGAAGCCCTTATGAAACAACAACTTGCGGAGCCAGCGCCTGCCGCACCCAGCGATTGTTTTCATAGGCGATTTCTCTTAAACGCAAGCGTTCTTTTGAGCGTGGTCCATTATTGCTGATAATTTGTTTAAATTCATTCCAATCAGGCTGTTGATAGATCCAACGCTGTTTCTCTTCATCATAATGAACCGTTTCATCCGGAACCGTTAACCCTAGTGAGAAAACACGCGGCAAGTATTTATCGAGAAAAGCCTGACGCAATTCTTCATTGGAACTTTTGCGAATGCGATATTTCGTTGTCACTTCCTGCTTTGAAGATCCTGTTGTGGATGCTGATTCAGGTCCGAAAAACATTAACAGGGAAGGCCACCAATTATTCAGTGATTCTTGCAGGATTCTCCTCTGTTCCTTCGTCCCTTCGGCTAACGCCATAATAATCGCTTCTCCATGCTGGGCGTGAAAGACTTCTTCTTGACAGATCCGTTTGAGAGCTCGCTGGTAAGGTCCATAGGAGGCGTCTAACATATTGGTTTGTGAAATAATCGCAGCCCCATCAACGAGCCACCCCACCATCCCTGCATCTGCCCACGTTCGCGTTGGCATGTGAAAAACGTTATGGAATTTTAAGTCGCCATTTAATAGATCTTCCATTAAGCTTTCTCTGTTTTTCCCATAAGGTTTCATTAAATCCTCAGCTACTCGTAAAAGCAGCTGGCCGTGACCCATTTCATCTTGAACTTTTGCCATAATCCCCAGTTTTCTTTTAACAGTCGGCGCTTTCGGCACCCACTCTTTCTCAGGAAGTGCCCCCATAATTTCGCTGATTCCGTGCATGGAAATGAGTTTAATTAAGGTTTGGCGATACTCATCCGGCATCCAATCGTCAGCCTCGATTTTTTCACCAGCTTCAACGCGCTCCATAAACCGCGCATATTTTTCTTTATCTTCATCAACATTGTCTGCAGCTAATGTGCCACCGTAGTTATACACTATACCACTCCCTTGTTACGTTTGTTTAACGTCATTATAAATAAACGTTATATAATAATCAACCCTAAAATGTTTTTCTATCTGTTCACGATTGTTGTAAACATTGATAAAACAGCCTATGTAACGGTTTTAATTACTATTTAAATTTTCTCAATATATTGACAGCGTTTTCATTAACAGATATCTTGAATGTGACGGTTTTCAAATATATCGTATAATTAATATCATAGGAGGAGATCATATCATGTCTACTTTTTCGGAAAGAGAACATTGGAGTCGCTCAAGAATGAAAGACTTTCAATGGGAAGGTTTGAAAAAGACAGTGGAACGCGTGTATAACCATGTCCCGTTTTACCGAGAATCCTTTCAACAATCTTCAATCACCCCTGACGATATTCAGTCATGGGAGGATGTCCAACAGCTTCCTTTTACGAAGAAACACCACTTGCGCGAGAATTATCCTTTTAACTTATTGGCCACTCCTATGGAGGAAGTTGTCCGAATCCATGCCTCATCTGGTACAAGCGGGAAACCGACGGTCGTGGCCTATTCAAGAAATGATATGGATCATTGGGGGGAAATCGTAGCCCGCGCTATTTACATGGCTGGAGGGCGTAAGGGAGACGTACTTCACAACGCTTACGGGTATGGTTTATTTACAGGCGGATTAGGACTTCATGTGGGTTCCGAACATTTAGGCTGTGCTACTGTTCCGATTTCAGGCGGAAATACATCAAAGCAAATTACACTCATTCAAGACTTTAAACCTCGTGTCATTTGTTCGACTCCATCCTATTTGTTGAACATAGGAGAAACGATGAAGAATATGGGCATTGCCCCAGCCTCCACTTCTTTAAAACATGCGATACTCGGTGCTGAACCTTGGTCAGAACAAATGAGAAAGACAATTGAGAACATGTTTGATATAAAAGCCTCAGACATATACGGGCTCAGCGAAGTGATGGGGCCAGGAGTAGCTATGGAATGTGCGGAATGTCAGGATGGCCTTCATATTGCAGACGATCACTTTCTCGTCGAAGTGATTAACCCGGATACACTCGAGCCTGTACCCGATGGCGAGGATGGAGAACTCGTTTTCACAAGCCTTACGAAGGAAGCACTGCCGATTATTCGTTATCGAACCGGTGATATATCTTCGATTACTCGGGAAACATGCGCGTGTGGACGAACGACAACGAAGATGAGCAGGATTAAGGGACGCTTAGATGACATGCTCATTATCCGCGGCGTTAATGTCTTTCCTTCCGAAATCGAGCGTTACATTTGTGGCATGGATGAATTAGCACCTCATTACCAAATTCACCTTCAGAAAAAAGGCGTCATGGACCACGTTGAATTACACGTGGAAGTTTGTGAAAAGTTCTTTGCCTCTTTGCCGGAACAGAACTTAAACGATTCCATTGCCCACGAACTTGTCCGAAAGATCCAGAAGGTATTAAAGATGGAAGCTCTCGTTTCTATGGAAGTCACTTTAAAAGAGCCAAAAACCATTCCCCGCTCTGAAGGAAAAGCTAAACGCATTTTTGATACTCGTTCTTCCCTGTCTGCTTCCCTATAAAATGTCTATTACTATGGTTATACAAAGCGAAGGACATTTCGCTTTGTATTTTTTTGTATCCAGAAAAAATAGTATGACGCTTTTTCTTTTTGTAGTAGAATACCTATTAGAGGATTTTTCTTCAAAACGTCCCTTTTTATTGCTTTAATTAAAATGAAAAAGCAAATTAGGTTTTTACGATTATTTAAAGTGATAAGCGAGCATGATAGCATAATATACAAGCTATAAACCACGGAGGAAAAAGAAAGGACAGCTGATGGAAAAACTATTTAACACACGTTCCATGATTTTTACATTATACGGAGATTACATTAGTCAATACGGAAATGTCATATGGATTGGCAGTTTAATTCGATTACTTAAAGAGTTCGGACATAACGAACAATCTGTGCGGGCAGCGATATCCCGTATGAGCAAACAAGGCTGGGTACAGTCGGAAAAACAAGGAAACAAAAGTTATTATTACTTAACAGACCGCGGCAAAAAGCGAATGGATGAAGCCGCGAACCGAATTTATCAAATCAACCCTCCTTCCTGGGACGGAGAGTGGCGGTTACTGCTCTATACGATCCCGGAAGACAAACGCCATTTACGAGATGAATTAAGGAGAGAATTAGTTTGGAGCGGTTTTGGCCTTTTATCAAACAGCTGCTGGATCACGCCAAACCCATTAGAAGAGCAAGTTAACAACTTAATTGCCAAATACGAAATTGATTCCTATGTCAATTTTTTTCGGGCAAAATATGAAGGTATGAATCAAAACAAAGACCTCGTCGATCAATGCTGGGATCTCGAGGAAGTGAATGAGCGGTACTCGGAGTTTATCCAAACATATAGCCAGAAATATATAATCGATAAGAATAAGATTGAAAAAGGAGATTTAAGCGACGGAAGCTGTTTCGTCGAAAGAACAATGTTAGTCCATCAATACAGGAAATTTTTGTTCATCGATCCAAGCCTTCCTCAGGAGCTATTGCCGGAGGATTGGTTGGGAGATTCAGCGGCTTCCCTATTTAGAGACTACTATCAAATGTTAAGGGAACCTGCGACGCGCTTTTTTGAATCTGTCTTTGAACCCGGTGAACCGCTTGATACGAAGGAATCCTGACTATGTATTAATCTAAGTAGTTCGGTTTTGGAGTACACTCACTCCAGAACCGAACTGCTTTTTTGTTATAGGCTCCCGGAAATATTACACCTACCGGCTCTATAAACTCGCAGTTAACATACACTTCGCTTTCCACGGGCACGGCCTCAGATTCCTCAGAAAGCAAAGACCGCTTTCCTGCGGGATCTTCGACTCGCGCTGTTCCCGTAGGAGTCTTCGTGTATGTCAACTGCTGGCATGAGGAGTTTAGATAAGCCTCTCAAAACCATCCAATATCAAAACCATTCTAAAAAAACCTATAGTAGTTTAATTACATTTACTATCAGGTGAAACCTGTCAGGATGCTAAATAGATTGTCCTAAGCTAATATCAACTGCAAAGAATAATCCTTTCGATTACGCACTGTACCGTAATAAAATAGCTTGTAGACAAACCTAGGGTTTGTCTACAAGCTAGAAATAAAACTTATCCAAACACTTTCTCAAGCACCTCTACTTTTTGAAATTCCTTCCCTTTCTGAACATATGTCTGAATCGTCTCCTCAATCATTTCCATGTCTTTATCCGTCAGTTCCCTCACTACCTTACCCGGAGAACCAAGGACGAGAGAACGAGGAGGAATCACTTTCCCTGAAGGAACTAGACTATTTGCGCCTACAATCGAATACTCTCCAATCTCAGCCCCATCTAATACAGTTGCCCCCATGCCTACCAATGATCCTTTTCTCAATGTGCAGCCATGGACTATCGCATTATGTCCGACCGACACTTCATCTTCGAGTGTTAATGGAAAGTCTTCGTAAAGATGACACATCGTGTTTTCCTGAATATTGCAGCGCTCGCCAATCCGAATCGGCCCTTCGTCCCCTCTTAAGACAACATGAAACCAAATACTTGATTGAGCTCCAATCTCGACATCCCCAATCACTTTAGCCCCATCTGCAACAAAAGCGGTCTCGTGAATTTGCGGTGAAAAGTCCTTATAACGATAAATCATTTGTACTCCTCCCATCCCTTCATGTTATACTTTTTAATATAACACATTTTTAACGGAGGTGCATGATTATGAATGATATAGCAAAAATATTAGGTGTAGACCTTCCTTTTATCCAGGGAGGAATGGGGAATATCAGCCACGCTTCTCTGGCCGTCGCTGTCTCGGAAGCCGGCGGGTTAGGCACGATTGGTGCTGGCACATTAGCTCCTGAAAAAGTGGAACAGATGATTCTGGATATCCGCCGCGAAACGTCAAAGCCATTTGCCATCAACATCCCCCTCGCCATCCAGCCTTACGTCAAAGACATTCTCACGCTGATAAAAAAGCATCAAGTACCTGCTGTTGCTCTATCTGCAGGAAATCCCGCTCCCTATATTGAGCCTTTGAAGACTGATAATGTTGTCGTCATGTGTGTCGTCGCGAATGAAAAGCAAGCTCGAAAAGCCGAAGCGGCAGGAGCTGACATTGTAATAGCGGAAGGATATGAAGCAGCAGGTATTAATGCAAAAGAAGAACTCACCACGTTTACATTACTCCCTAAAGTTGCTTCATCTGTAGCCATTCCTGTCGTGGCCGCCGGCGGCATCGGGGATGGACGCGGAGTGCTGGCTGCGATGAGTTTAGGCGCACAAGGCGTCCAATTAGGCACACGGCTCATCGCAACAAAAGATGCCCAGGTTCACCCGGCTTATAAAGAAGCCTTGTGCTCGGCCGGCTCTGACGGCACCATGATCGTCGGCCGACCTTATCAGCAAGTAAGACGCATCTTAAAAACACCATATGGACAGCAATTGCTCGATTCTGAAAAAGAAGAAATCCCTCTTGAATCTTACTTAGAAAAAACCGATGAATCCCACCATATTCTGGGCGCAATCGAAGGCAAACTGGAGGAAGGTCACGTCAATGCCGGACAAATATCTACGATGATTGAGGACATCCCAACTGTCCAGGAACTGTTTACACGGATGATCCAGGAAGCACAAAGCAGCCTAAAAGACATATCATTACCTGTCCACAGCCAGAAATAAAGTAAAGCGGATACCCGAAAAGGTATTCGCTTCTTTTATTGTCACCTTTTTTCCACCTCAGGTCATCCATTCATTTCCATTTTCATAAGGAGCAGCGGGTTGTATTGCTCTCTAACGCGGACCGATAACGTCTTAACCCCCCGTGATAGCGCCCTATCCGGAAATATAACTCCCTAACGCAATGGCATAACGACTTAACGAACAAGTATAGCGCCCTAACTAAATGCCTCACTGTTTACGGTCTGTCTGGAGTAGTATTGGGCAGCTGCTCCCCTGCTCACCGACGGGATTTTAATTTTTCGGCAGCAAGCCCGCACCCTAACAGACAGTTACGGGAGCCATCAGCCTCCTTACTATTTTTTCAAAAAAGACGATGCTTCATATTGACAGTTTATAATATATTACGTATCCTTCTATATAACAAAATATAAATAAACGTATAAATAACGTTATATTATTTTATAAGGAGAGATGAGAATGATGTCCGAAGAAAAGACTTACGATATTACCATTATTGGAGCAGGTCCAGTTGGTCTTTTTACAGCTTTTTATGCAGGCATGAGAAAAGCATCTGTTAACGTGATCGATAGCTTACCTGAAGTCGGCGGTCAGTTGTCCGCCTTGTATCCTGATAAGTATATTTACGATGTGGGCGGCTTTCCGAAAATTAAAGCACAAGAACTAGTTGATCAATTACATGAGCAAGCACAGACTTTTTCCCCTAATTGGAGCCTGGAACAATCGGTTGAAAACGTGATCCGTTTAGAAGATGGCACGTTTAAACTAGAGACTTCAACGGCCACCCACTACTCACGAAGCGTTATTATTACGGCGGGAGCCGGTGCCTTTCAGCCTAGAAAACTAAAGGTGGAACGCGCAGACAGCTACGAAAACAACTGCCTTCATTACGCCGTCAAAGATTTACATCAATTCAAGGATCGGCGGGTTGTCGTCTGCGGTGGTGGCGATTCAGCAGTAGATTGGTCGCTAGCCTTGGAACCAATTGCCAAAGAAGTCACCCTGATTCACCGGCGCCCTTCCTTTCGCGCTCATGAACACAGTCTCTCGCTGCTGGAACAGTCGAACGTTAACATGAAGACGCCTTTTGAGGTGAGCAGATTAATCGGAAGAGATGACAAACTCGAGCAAGTGTTAATTCAAGAAGTGAAAGGGGAAACCACTCATTTACTTGATGTGGAGGACCTTATCGTAAACTTCGGTTTTGTCACGTCACTCGGCCCTTTAAAAACGTGGGGACTGGATATCCAAAAAAACGCCATCCAAGTGAACTCAAGAATGGAAACTAATATCCCAGGCATCTTTGCGGCCGGAGATGTTTGCACATACGAAGGGAAAGCTAAGTTAATCGCAACCGGATTTGGCGAAGCCCCAATTGCGGTCAATCACGCAAAATTATTAGTCGATCCAAAAGCAAGACTGCATGCAGGACACAGCACAAGTATTTTTGCAGCTTCCGCCAAATAATTTTTCAGCAAAACGACCGTAACCTATTCACAGGAGGAAACACAGATGAGCAAAGTTGAAACAGAAAAAACAGGTTCTATAGCCACCATTACGTTAAACCGCCCAGAACGATTGAATTGCCTTGATTTTGACACACTCCAACAATTAGAGGAGGTCCTTCAAGATCTTCAAACAGATCGAGAAATCCGCGCG
Source organism: Halobacillus hunanensis (assembly GCF_900166655.1). Lineage (GTDB taxonomy): Bacteria > Bacillota > Bacilli > Bacillales > Halobacillaceae > Halobacillus_A > Halobacillus_A hunanensis. The sequence goes on from NZ_FVZB01000006.1 coordinate 753,614, forward strand.
ATTATGTTTACCGGCGCAGGTGAAAAAGCCTTTAGCGCAGGAGCGGATTTGAAAGAACGACAAACCTTGAATGAACAAGAAGTAAGACGAAATGTTACTAAAATTAGACATGTGTTCAACCTTATTGAAGCCATGCCTCAGCCGACGATTGCTGCCATTAATGGCTATGCCTTAGGCGGCGGCTTCGAACTCTCTTTAGCATGTGACTTCCGTCTAGCCATTCCTGAAGCAAAAATGGGATTAACCGAAGTGAGTTGGGCGATTATCCCAGGTGCCGGCGGAACGCAGCGACTCACGAATTTAATTGGTCCCTCCCATGCTAAGGAGTTGATCCTGACTGCTCGAAAAATAGAAGCTGATACAGCGAAGGAGTTAGGAATTCTTAACCGGGTCGTGTCAAAAGAAGCATTACTGACCGAAGCCGCTTCCCTGGCCAATGAAATATCAGCGAATGGCCCATTGGCAGTCATCCAGGCTAAATACGCTATTAACCAGGCAGCGAACGTTGATATTCATACGGGATTAGCGATCGAAGCTAAAGCTTATGAAGTGATTATTCCTACAGAAGACCGGATAGAAGCCTTACATGCTTTTAACGAAAAACGACCAGCCAATTTTAAAGGGAAATGATTTAATTCGGAAGGAGAATGAGACATGAAGACAGGGCTTCAGGTCGGAGATAAGGCGGTCATAAAAGCAAAAGTAACCCCTGACATGTTTGCACAATTTGGTGGAGAAATCGTCCACCCCGCCTATTCTACTGTCACGATGGTCTATCACATGGAATGGGCCTCAAGGAAACTCATCCTTCCCTATCTAACTCCTGAAGAAGAAGGAATGGGAGCTTCCGTCCAGGTCAAGCATTTAGCCCCTTCCGGTGAGGGCGAGCCCATCGAGGTGACCGCGACCGTAACTGAAATTCGTCCGAAATCAATATGGACTCACGTCAGCGTAAAAAATGGCCAGCGGCAAATTGGAGAAGGCCACGTCAAACAAGCCATTTTGTTAAAAGAATACATTAGCAGACAACTCACCGCACACCAGTAAGCTCACTAGCAAGGGAGGAACTATCTTGAAATCTGTCATCAACGAAAGCGATCTGCACCATCGCTATAAAACCGAAATCATTGCAACCATGGAGAACGAGCCTTACGCTCAATTTCTCGGCATTAAATTAGTAGACATCGGCGAAGGAACGGCTTCAGCCAAACTAGATATAGAAGACCACATGCTAAACGCACACGGAACCGTTCATGGAGCTATAACTTTTGCAATTGCAGATTATGTTTTTGCAGCAGCCTCCAACTCTTACGGAAAAACGGCTGTAGGCATATCTACTACTATGAACTATATGGCTGCTGGAGAAAAAGGAGCACAACTCCGCGCAACGGCTATTGAGGAGAAGAAGAATCATAAAATGGCCTGGTATAAAGTCAAAATCGAGAGTGATAATGTGTTAATTGCTACCATGGAAGCGGTGGCTTACCGTAAAAATCACTATTTTGTTCCAGTAGAGGAATAAGAGCATGTAGAGGGGCACCTATTGAATGATGCCCCTCTGCTGTATTTATTGAAATGAATGTGTAGCGCTCCTATTAAGCCTATTTTCGCTCACAAATCCAAAAATACGATCGCTTTTCGTTCTGATCGCTCCCCATCCCATCCATTTCGCTCACTTCCAAGCAATTTACGCTCGCTACCTCGCATTTTGGCGAAGAACCTGGCAGCAATCTTGCATATACCACAGATTCCGAAGCATGATAAACTTAAAAACCATACATACCTCCCCAACAATTGGATAATCTAACTTTAAAACAGATTTTAACCAAGGCGGGGTCACATGCACATTTTCATAACGATTTGGGCTGTAGCAGCAGCTTGGCGCTGGGCTGATTGGAGCCGGTTTCGTGAATTCCACGCGACAATGATTTACATGCCCGCAATGGATTTATTATATTTTTATTTTACACATAACTACCCACTATGGACGGTACAATCACATTTCGGACTCCCCCACACAGGAGTAGCATTATTATATACGTTTATTGTCTTTCCCTGCACAGTTATCCTGTTTCTATCCAATTACCCGGATACGCTGAGTAAGCAAATTATTCATGTTGGAAAATGGGTCTTACTATACGTGGGCACCGAATGGATCGGTCATTTAACAAGAGCTATTTATTATGATAATGGCTGGTCATTGGGATGGTCATTCTTATTTGTGATTGTTATGTTCCCTATGCTGATACTTCATTATAAGCGACCGTCTCTTGCTTATATAGCTTCAGTGATTATTATCGTCATTCTCATTTATTCGTTTGATGTACCTTGGACTTCCACACATGTTGATGAGGAGACATTACTATGGAAATTATAATGCTGCGTGTTTTTCTCTTTATTGGAATAGGACTCTTTATACTAGCTCTAAGAAGACCACCGCAGAAGGATTGGTTGTTAATTTATTTTATTTCAGCATACTTCGGAAGCTTCATAGGAGCTCTTGTAGTTGCACACCACCTCATTTCTTATCCAGTAACTTTTCTTAAACCACCCTTTCATTCCAGCGTTCTTTTTGAGTTTCTGTTATTACCCATAGTATGTACGTATTATTATCAAACCTCTTATCAATCGGGTATTTTCGGATTTATTTGGCAAGCAGGATTCTATAGTAGTGTTTTGACCATTATTGAATTCTTTTTAGAAGGATACACAGATCTTATCGAATACCATCAATGGAAGTGGTACTTTACTTTAATTACTGTATTTACGTTTCTGATATGTGTGCGTTCGCTGATGTGGGTGATCCATAAGAAGACAAGTACTTGAATTCAATGACTTTCCTTCCCTATCCAAAAAACACCTTCAAACGTCATGATAACGCTTGAAGGTGTTTCGATTTTTTAAAAATAATCCATAAGACCTTGAGTAATGGCTTCAGCTACATTAGCCTTATAGCTTGCCGTCTTCAGCTTTTCCACCTCGATCGGATTCGAGATAAAACCAAGTTCAACAAGAACCGATGTATCACTGTTTTCCCTCAGCACATGAAAGTCTCCAAACCTCACACCATCATTCTGCAGACCCGTATGAGCAACTAACTGATCTTGAATTTGATCAGCAAGCCCTTTGTCTGCATCTGAATAATAATAGGTGCTAATGCCGCGGGCACTTGAGTAAATACTAGAGTTATAATGCAAACTAATGAAAGCGTGTGTGTTGTAATCATTGCTGATGGACACGCGCTCCTCAAGGGATAAATAACGGTCACTCGACCTCGTCATGATTACCGTCGCGCCTGCCTGCTCCAGTTGCTCCGAAACGACCTGAGCTGTCGGTAAGGTCATGTTCTTCTCGTGGCCGTCGTAATATCCTATAGCACCAGGATCATACCCGCCGTGTCCTGCATCGAGCACCACGTTTATACCTTCTAACGAGGATGAACTCGGCGGCTCAGATGATGAGCCGCTCGTAAGAAGCCAACCTGCGATCCAGCCGCTGCCTCCCGAAACCTGCACTTGAACCCAGTCGTTGGACTTTTCGATAACTGTAAAAGTATCCCCGCGATAAACGAGTCCAAGACTGTCGTGACCCGTTCCCGGACCAGTCCGTAGGTGAGCCGCATCCACACTAACGGAAACTTGTCCGCCTTGAGAAGAATTGGAGTCCGTCTCAACCAAATAGTATCCGGCAACCCAGCCGACTTGACCATCATAATTAATACGAGCCCAGCCATATCGATGCTCGTAAACCGTAACCAGAGCCTGATCATCCAGCGAACCAATGACCGACGACTCAAGACCCGGCCCACTTCTCACATTCAGATTGGTGGCTTCCACCCGATATGTAGTCCCTTCCTCAGCAGCAACCTTCGGGGTCAAAAAAGTGAACAACATCATAAAACTTAGACAAGCCACCAACAACGTAAAACTACTTTTCCTCACAACAGTAATAAAACCCTCACTCCTCTCTCCTCATTCTCTACTAACTAAAACTATAGAACCATAGTTTTAAGTTGGATTGGTTTCAATATTGTAACAATATTCTGCAAAACGTAACATATCTCTCCATAAAATTAATGCTAATAAACTAGTTCAGGAGGAAATAAAAGGATTTAATGGAAATGTATACTGAATGAGGGGTACTTTTTAATTTGTCCTGAAGAGGTACTTTAAGCGCATAAAGCGACCGTGGACTTTTTAGGGGAGAATCATTTAGTTGAAGGGTAGAATCTTCGACTTGAAGGGTCGAACCCTCGCCTCGAAGGGCCGAATCTTGCCTCGTAGGGGAGAATCACTGGCTTGAAGGGCCGAATCCTTGCTGCGAAAGGAAGTATCTCCGTCTTGATGGCAGAATAAATGCATCACCCCGCCAAAAACATACCTCCAAATCGAAATCCCCCTTCTATTTAACTCAACTAACGTATGCAGCCCCATACATTCAGCAACAATGGTACAAACATAAAAATGAGTTGCACTTGTTATGTGCGTCCCGTATTAGTATAAAAGTTTTTAGCTGGCGTACCTAAGATTAATGAGACTGCTCAACTATTGATTTCAGAGAAAAAAATGTATCTTTTTTCAAATTGCGGGTATAGATATATATTAATATATATAATAGCAAAAGGGGATGGTATAATGAGTACAAACCAAAGGAAAGAGGTGTCTTATATGGCTAAAGTTCAACAATGGGGCGGTAGCTTAGGTGTAAGGATCCCTCAAAAGGCAGCACAACGCATAGGGATAGTACATGGATCAGAAATGACATTAACCGTTGATGATAATGGTATTCGTTTAGAGCCAGTCAAGCAGAAACCTACATTAGATACCTTGCTATCCCAAGTCACCCCAGATAATCAGCACAAGGAAGTTGACTTTGGTCATCCTGAGGGAGATGAGCTGATTTAATGGCGGAAGTTCCGGAACGTGGCGAATTAGTATATATCAACTTCAATCCCCAATCAGGGAATGAACAAGCGGTAAAACGACCTGCCATTGTATTATCTCCGCAAGCATTTAATAAAGTTACGTCATTTGCAGTAGTCTGTCCGATCACTAGCAAGAAAAAGGGCTATCCGTTTGAAGTAGAGATTCCAGACGGTTTAGGTATATCAGGCGTGATTTTAACGGATCAGTTAAAAAGTTTAGACTGGAGAACAAGAAAACTAACTATCAAAGACCAAGCACCACCTCATGTCGTTCAGGATTGCCTGGATAAAATCCACACTTTCATTTAGATATTCTCAGAAACAAAACAATCGCCTGATCAATGAAGCTCAGGCGATTTCCCCGTAGAAATAATAAGGGTTGTTCGTGAATGCCCCCCTTATTGTATCTCCATATTCCGCTCGAACTCCCTCACATTCTCTTCAAAATCAATGCGCACCTTCTTTCGTCAAAGGATTCGTCGAAAGATGTTGGAATAAATATTTCCCGGGAAATTATCATAACTTATAGGAGTATTATGTCAAAAAAACACCTGAGCAATGAAGCCCAGGCGCTTTTCCCATAGGTATATTAAGAGCTGTTCGTGAATGACGCTCCCTTATTGTTTTTCCATATTCCGCTTAAACTCCCTCATCTTCTCATCAGCTACCAATTCGATAGGCTTCTCCTGATCGGCAGCGACCCCTATTTGTTTTCCACGATCATCATTAATGATCCGATCTCTTTGACCGTCGCGGTGGGGAGTTGGTTCGGAATGAGTGTTCTCTGAATCCTTCGGCATATAGTTCATCCTCCTTTATCATAATTTGGATGAAGAACCTATGAATTATACCTCCTCAGTAGATGACTTTGTTATAAGGTATCTTTGCACAGTTGCCAGTATCTAATTATGTCAGGAAACCAACAACATTGGAAATGGAACATTCATCAAAAAGATGGCTAAACATAAATATTATTTATTTATGGATTTTTACAGTTGAATCTAAGGAGATCATTAATCGGACTCTGCAATTCTTGTTAGAAAAGCAATTAAACTGCCATACCCGTATAGGGTGTGGCAGTTTAGAGCGAATCATGGAAGAAAAAATCTCTTGCAGAAATAGCCACCTTGTTTGGCTTTAAACACATTCCAGGTTATCCACAAAGGAATTTCCTAAAAAGATATTCTCAAGCTAAGTTTTCTACATAACGTTTGGGATCCATGTGTTCAATATCATATGACGTATTCCCATCTTCTAAAAGATCCGCAGCAATTCTTCCTATTATCGGGGCCATTTTAAATCCGTGACCTGAAAAACCGCTTGCTATCATTACATTTTCGTCCATTCCCGGTAGGAATCCAACGACTGAATGATCATCCGGGGTATAGGCATCCATGTAAACACTAGCTCGTACAGGGTCAGGAATAAGTTCAGGAATTAACTCCTTAACTGCTTCTCCCACTTCTCTTAGTTCTTCAACTTTAACGTCTCGATTTATTTGTCCTGTATCTTCTATTAAATCAGGATTTTTTGTATTAGATGCTTTAACCATAGTACCGTCCAGAGTTGGAGCTCCTGTCAATCTAAAGTCCTTTCGCATACGAGCAAAGATTGGGAAATTCTTCGGATAAAACTTAGTGATGTCCTTTGCAGAAAACCATGTTAATACCAAACGTCGTGCTTTGAATTGTCGGCTTAATTCCGGTAAAAAAGCACCTGACCATGGTCCAGTGGTAACTAAAACTTTTCCTACTCGATATCTTCTTTTATCGGTTGAAATAGTAACTCCCGAACGGTCAGGCTTGATATCTTTTACTTCTGTATAACGCAGGATAGATGCCCCCAGTTCTTCCGCTTGGGTAGCAGCTGTTGTAACCGCTAACTCAGGACGTAGAAATCCAGCGTTTTTATCCAGAATCATAATATCTCTAGCAAACAACCGATGTTGCGGAAATCGTCTATGAGCTTCTTTCTCTTGTAAAATCTCATGGTCTAAATCAAAGGATTCTATGCTATGTTGCACGTTTTTCATAACTTGAGTATCTGGATCGCCGATCATCAGGCCGCCATTTAATGTTAGTAGACTTTCACCTGTTTCCTTCTCTAGTTCTTGCCATAAACGTTTAGATTCTTGTAATAAAGGTACATATTCCTTTCCTTCCATATAGGCTGTTCTGAATAAACGGGATTCCCCTCCTACAGCGGACCTATCGTTTCCGATTCCGTACTTTTCAAATCCTAAAACAGATATTCCCCTCTTAGCAAGCTGCCATGTCGCCATGCTCCCCATTGTTCCTACGCCAATCACGGCTACATCTGCATCCATATAAACACCCTTTCGATTATAAACGGTCAATTATAATTGAGTATTCAGTAAATTCATCCTAATTGAGTCTCATCTTGCTTATTTTTATAATGGGTATTTTCTTTTTTAAAGAGATAATTACATACAATAAAGCCAACCAATGAACCTACTATTCCAAATGCTACGTAAGGTATCTGAGTACCGATCAATTGTGCAATTGCAGCACTAATCACACCTGTTGCTATACTTCCTATAGCTCCCTTATCAGTCAAAATTTTGGTATTCCTTAAAATAAACCCACCAAAAATAGGTACAAGTAACCCAGAGGCAGAATAGGCATATGTTGCAACAAGCCATCCTAGAGCCTGAGGGTAATACAATGCTAAAAGAACTGATAATACAATGACCACAACTGCCATAATTCTCGACATTCGCAGAAGTTTATGGTCACTCACTTCCGGATTAATGTACGATTGATAAATATCTTTTGTAATATTTACTACGACCGATTGAACGGCACTACTAACTGTAGACATGATGGTTGCGATGATGAAAGCTGAATAAATGGCCATAAACCAAATTGGGATTTGAGTGAGGAACCATCCTGATGCCATTTCTGAATTCTCTAAGGAGGGATTCATTGAGAAAATGGTAATTCCCATGAAAGAAGCCCATATACCAGCAATAACACCTACGATTGCGGCTATGAGAAAGGCTTTCTTTGCTACTTTCGGACTTTTGGAAGCATATATGCGCTGGTACGACATCTGATTAGTCAGTGCCCCAGGGAAAATAGCTAAAATCCAAAATAGAATGGTTGTCATTCCTACAGCACCCAAACCTTCTGGGAATCCAATCATAGATTGAGGGACAGCACTTGATATTTCCGACCAGCCCCCTGCTAAATTCAAAATGTAGAAACCACTTACAATTGACATAATAAGCATCATACATCCAAATATGAAGTCGGTCCATGCAACAGAAGTCATTCCACCTGGTAAAACAAATAAGAGACTAATTGCTGCAAAAATAAACACTAATAAAGTGAAGGGTATACCCGATATACTCGAAAATAGATTACCGAATGCAACCAACTGGGTACATAACCAACCAAAAGGCACTACGATTGCCATAAAAGTAACAGCACTCATCAGTAATTTATTTTCCCCATACAACTTCTTGAAGATTTCCGGCATAGTAGAGAAATTTTGTTTTTTTAGCCAATCGGCAAGTAATACCAGAATAATAATCCCTATCGAATATAAAAAGTTATAGGTTATAGCAGACCACCCTGCACTATATCCTATCCCTATGTGGGCTACTAACACTCCACCTCCCATCCCAGTAGCAAACTGACTTCCAGCCACTACATACATAGGTAATGAGCGTCCACCTACAATCCAATTTTCACTACTTTTGTCTTTTCTTCCAATCCAGAAAGAAAACAGAGCAGCCCCGGACAAAACAACAGCAGAACTTAACACAAGCACTAATGTAGGATTCATTATTCCCCTCCAAATCATTTTAGTTATCTGGTTGTGTTATTCTGGAAGTGTCCCTGAACTCAGGATAGGCATCGACAACCACTGCGCTTACACCACCTTAGCCACCCCCTTTCATTTCTGGATCATTTATACTTTTTCGGATGCCTTCATAAAGCGTCGTAGACTTAAACGTCCAAGATCAATGGAAGTCTCCCCCTCCATTAATAACTCAGACATAAGGGTTCCAATTAAGGGAGACAGTGTAATGCCGCTGTGCATCGTAGCAATGAAGGCATTGTGCACGCCAGGTATAGTGCCTACAATAGGAAAACCATCTTCTGGGATGACCCTTATACCCGCAAAACTTCTGACTACATTAGCTCTAGCTAGAGCTGGAACATAATTTTCAGCCATACTGGCAGTCTCTTGAATCACATCCAATGTCGTCCGGCGATCATATCCTACTTCTTCTTTAGAATAGCCAATCAATACTTCTCCATTTTCTGCTTGACGCATACCACCGATCGTATGTGTAAGGAAAGGAGCAAGCGGTTCTGTAACTATGATCTGCCCTCGCACCTGTTTTACAGGAATGTGTACCCCCAGCATTTCACCAATTTCTTTTGTCCATGGCCCTCCAGCTATAATTACCTTTTCAGCAGTGACCGGTTCCTCTTTTTTTGTAAAAATCTTAAAGAGACCTTTTTCTTTCTTGATATCTAGAACAGGGTTATAAAATGCAAACTGTACATGATTTTTTTGTGCAGCTTTAATATAAAGTTCTACTAGTCTAAAAGGATTTACATTACCGTCGATATCACTATAGGTCGCGCCTGCAATGGATGGAGATAGAGCAGGTTCTTTTTCAAGTACTTGCTCTCTATTTAACACCTCAACCTTTATACCTACTTCCGCCTGAGCTTCAGCGAGCTTTAAAGCCTTCTCCCGTTCTGACTCATTAAAAAACGGTGCGATTCCCCCAGTCCTTTTGTATTCCACATCACCAATTTTCTTTCCTAAGAAGGGATATAATTCTGCACTGTACATACTTAACTCTCCATACCAAGACGGAGTTTTATTATGAACCCACACCCATGCCTGTGTAGAACCAGACGTCCCCGACAACGGGAATCCTTTATCCACTACCAATATATCCTTTTCTTTCCTTTCAGATAGATGGTACGCAATGCTGCTGCCAATTACCCCAGAGCCGATAATGACAATGTCATAATGTTTATTCATTTTGCTGCTCACCTTCTTCTAAAGACGATTCACTAAATACAGAAAGGACATTGTTAGAGGATTCCTTCCCAACTAAAGATCCTAATCGAGTGATTTTTAGTGGCATACGCATCCTGGAAGGAGGGATTTCCTTTAAAGGCTTCCCTAAGTTTTCACTTAACAACTCCCGGACAAGATTCATACAAACCTTAGATTGACAAGGTCCCATCCCACATCGAGTGAGTCTTTTAATGTCATCAAAAGTAGAAGCACCCATCTTAATAGCAGTCTCTATTTCATCAATGTTAATTTCTTCACACCGACAGACAATTGTGGATTTATCCATTTAACATTCCTCCAAGATTGCATGAAATGAAGTAGGTAATGGTATGTTGTTTTTCTCATGAAATTCTTGTATAGAAGCAACTCTAGCATAGAACACTTCACTATCAGTCTGAGTTTCGATGCGCAAAAGTTCCTTCCATAAGTAGGTGGTTTGTCTTGCTGCATCTTCCCTATTTAACACGCCTAGATGTCGTAGTACATCCGCGGCTGCAATTTCAGCCGTTAATAAAACACCACCCATACAAGTTATCCCAGCAGCATTACCAGCGACATATACGGAAGAGTTTTCTGTTTTGAAGTTACTGTCATACCCTGGCAGCAATCCCCCTAGCTTTTCCTTATTTGTAAATGAACAATCAAGTATTTCAAACGGTTCTAATATGGGAGACAACCCATTTCCAATACAAATCAGATCGGCTCTCCATTCCTGTTCGCTACCATTATGATTGATAAAAACCTTTTCTACTTCTCCCCTCCCCATCGCTCTCGTGATGTAGCTATTTAATAGTAGGGGAATGTCTGAATGCAGCCTTTCTCTACTTTCACGACCCAAAGAAGTATTTTTTTCAATGATTCCTAGAATATTAACACCGCAATCCTTTAACTGTTGTGCGACTTCTTGTGAGAAAGAGTTACACCCTAAGATGATTGCATTCTTCCCGGGTAATACCCTTTCCCGGTTCATTAATATTTGTGCTGCTCCCACAGTCATGACTCCCGGTAAAGTCCACCCTGGAAATAAACAAGTCTCTTCAGCTGCTCCTGTTGTTACAATCACTTTCTTAGCTTTTATCGGGAACGTGCTTTCCCCGTTGGATACCCCAATACTTCCGTCTTTATAAACTCCGATCATAGTATGTTTATGGAGCATAGTGACAGGTAAGGAATGAAGGCGATTGGCCAATGTTTCTGCTAGAGTTATTCCTCTCTGGGCCTCAAACTGCCTAGGAAGATTATTGAAGTACTGTGTTTGTTGTTTCAGCTGGCCTCCCGGGAAGAAAGATTCGTCAACAATGACTGTCTGGACACCATTCGAAGCAATTTCGTAAGCTGAATTTAAACCCGCGGGGCCAGCTCCGATAATTAAGACATCAGTTTCCATACTCTCCCCTCCTTACATCAGGATCTCCACTATTAGGATTTACTTCCATTCCATCCTCTATTAGGGTCATACAACTAAGCACATGTTCCAAGCCATTAACAGTTACAAAACAACTACAACACCTGCCATTTGCACAATACAGACCTCTTGATTGCTGCAGCTTACGAGTTATACCGAATTTCTTAATACCATTAGCCATCAATGCTCCAGCAATCGTTTGTCCATGCTTAGCTTTAAGAGTTGTTCCATTATAGAAAAAAGTAACTTCGTGGTTGTTATCCTTTTTTAAAATTGGATGATCCTTAATATACATAACAGCCCTCCTAAAAATATAATATTATAATCTTATATTTTTTATGAAATTAAAGAGGTACCTCAAGAAAATATCTCGACTGGTCTTGTTTTAAAATAAATCTTGAGTACTCGATCACATCTTTTGCCTCGGTAAGAGTATAACGTTCGAGTACAAATAATTGCTCTCCTAACGGTACTTGCAGCAAATTCGCTTCATATTCATCAGCTAAAATGGTATTAAAATATACTTTAGCTCTTTCTAACTTTACGTGGTACCTTTCTTCAAACAAATTATATAGGAGTTCATTCTCTATATCGCTGGAATTTAGATCCGGAACTAATGACGTCGGTATAAAAGAATATTCAATGGCAACTGGTTTATCTTCTTGAAGCTTAATTCTATTAATTTTATAAACCTCTTGCTTTTCACTAACTCCTAATAACTTACTGATTTTTTTGCTGGCTTTTTCCTTGTTGAAACTTAATGTGCGATGCGGATGGTTATGATCTTCCCAGGCTTCATTTCGTAATGAAACCAACCTAGAAATATTTTGTTCCTTTTTATCAGTCACAAATGTTCCTTTGCCACTCTGTCGATATAGAAATCCCTCGTCTACTAAATCATGAATGGCTCTTTTTATCGTAATTGTGCTCACACTGAACTGAGAAGCTAATTCCTTTTCAGTTGGTAATCGATGTCCAGCCTCCCATTCCTTCAAGCTGATTTTCTCTTCTAAGTATTTCTTTACTTGTTGGTATAAAGGTATCGATAAGCTCTTATTAATCTTCATATTCTTCTCCTTCTAGTTCTATATTGATTATAAATTATAATATTATAATTTTTCTGACATTATTACATTTCGCTACGTCTTTAGAAAATTCCTTGTAAATTTTATTCTTTTTTTGAAAGTTTTCTATATGATACAGTATATTTTTGTTGTGTAATTAAAGTACGGAAACGCCCTTTAAAAACATATATTTAAAGTTGGTGTATTTTGCAAAATAAGAATACAGAGTTGCGCATTTGAGACTACATAGAATTACAAAGAAAAAATGCAGAACCATTTTCATGTTATTTAACGTGGAGATGCGAGCATGATAGCCTCCTTCGGCAGAGCCAGACCCTTAGAGGGACCTGGCTTCTTGGCTCTATAATCTTGCTCGCAGAGGCTCCGTGTCAAATCAATTCTGGTTATGTATTTTATCTTGCAAAGTTGTGTATCGCGCTTTGCAATTCTATGTACTGCAAATTTGCAAAATACAGTTGGTTATCCTACTGGTCACATTTTACCTTTTCTTCGTAAAAGACCTTTTATAGACCAAATCATTTACGACCCCCTCGTATACAGACCCATACATTCAGCAACAATGGTAAAAACATCAACGAGTGAGGTGTCGGTCATGTTTGCAAAAGGATTCAGAAACGCACTATTGCTGTGCGCCCCATTTTGGATCATAGTCATCCTGCTCATCGCGTTAACAAAAGGGTAATTGCCAGAAATAGAAAAATGCTGTCTCTCCGCTAAACGCGAAGAGACAGCATTTTAAGTTTACGAGCTGTATTCCTTAATCATATTATGAACCTTCTGGACTTCCTGATCTGAAACTTGCAGATAGTACGTCCCATTAATTCTTGTTCCATTCCCTGTCATCTGATACGTCTTCATGTTTTGCTGAGCACTGCGATAGTTCAGCATAATGTCTTTCATAACACTGAAATTCATATTCGTTGTGACATTGTTGCCAAGAACATCCATAATATCCCCAATCCGACTCACCGAACTAATGCTGGCACCCTTATCAATAATCGCTTGGATCACTTGACGCTGGCGTTCGTTTCGCCCAGCATCACCTTTTGGATCCTGATATCTCATCCGCACATACCCCATCGTTTGCGGGCCATTCAGCGTAATTTGACCTTTTTCATAATGATAGCCTTTTTTATAATAGCCTTTATCATACCAATCTAGTTGATTGTTAACGGTAATTCCTCCAACCGCATCGACCATTTCAGAAAGTCCCTGCATGTTCATCTGCACATAATAATCAAGTTCAATATCTAAAAAATTCTCAACCGTACTGATCGTCATGTCCTTACCGCCAAACGCATACGCGTGATTGATTTTGTCCATCGTTCCAGACATAGGATCGTCACCCACAAGCTTCGTTCTCGTATCACGCGGAATACTGATCAGCTGACTGCGATTATTGGCCGGGTCTAACGAAAGCACCATTAGAGCATCCGATCTTCCTGAGTCACCCTTACGCTCGTCGACACCCATCAGCAAAATATTTAAAGGTTCCTGCTGCGAAATTTTTTCCTTGGCCGCTTCATGATCAATAGCAGTCACCTTCTGATGCATCTCATCATCAACCGTGCTTTTCGCTCCCGCATAAATCGTGTACAGGTAACCTCCCCCGCCTACAATCAATAAAGCAATCAGGAGAAGCGGTATCTTCCACCACTTGCCCCTCTTTCTCTTCTTTTTGTGTATATCTGAACGTTTCATAATTATAGTCTCACTCCATTATTTGTAAATCTACTATCCTTCATTATACCTACAAAGTTCACAGACCACAAGAATACGACAAATTTCTTAGAATTGCAAATAGCTTTCTAGATTAATAGGTGGGATCATTTCACACAAAAAATAGACACCTCCCGCTATCAAGCGGAGAGTGCCTATTTTCGATGAATGGTATGACCGTAATCAAAGAGCAACTATATAAAAAAGCTGCACCTCGATTTATTCTGAAATATCTAATATTATGGAAGTATTACCAGCATAGTTATGTAATAATAGAAAATAGATAGTTGTTTGAATTGAATAGGGTGTCGGCTAGTCCCCATGTCAGATAAAAAGGGGGTGATGCCATGAGCGTTTATGAAGCATTGATGGTTGCTATAGCTTTTAGCTCCTTAAATGTATCATTGATTGCCTTAGTTGTGGCGATTTCACGCAAAAGAAAATAGACACCCTCTCAACCAAACGGGAAGTGTCTATTTTCAACAATAGCCATGCCCTAATCTAGAGCAACTATCTAGGGGATCACAGTGGGAGCTGTGATCTCCTTTTCTTATGTGTATCCTGTTTCTGGCTTAATTATACCATGTTTTTGTCCGAAAGTTAAATGGATAATGTATTACACTTGTTGCATATTTCTTTGATAACTTAATAACGCACAAGATAAGATGTCCTCAAGTGATAGCATTCTCCAAGTATCTCTTCTCTTGGTGCAAAAAGTTGTTAAAAAGGTTAATCAACCTATCCACACTCTCTTCATGAGAGTATAGCGTTGGATCATATCCATCTTTAGGAGATAGATAGATTGTTAATAAAACTCTCTATGTCTTCCGGATACCCCATATAAGCATAAACTTCTGCTACCATGTTTAATAGTTTCTCAAAATCATCCTGATGGATACTCTTCAAATAAATTAGAATGCCAAATCTCCATTTTCTTTTCTCAAGCTTCCAAGCATCGGAACCAGGATATACGTTACACCCTGTAAACTTATCTAGAAGCATGGAAGACTCCGTAACAATCACCGAAGTCTTAATGCCCTGGACCGTTTCCGGTGTGTTTATGGCCACAACACTAGGTGTAAGCAACTTCGAATTTTTACCATGGGCTATATTTAACTTAGGCGGATTTGTCTTTTCCACTTTGTATGGGGTGCTCGCACCGTACACTGGAGGATTCGGAATTAGAAAACTGAATGAAGATAAACCATTAGAAGACTCAGAAGCTTCTTCTAAGAAAGTCATATAAAAAAGTGAGTCAGACATACTACAATTAAAGGATCCCTTGTGTTGGAACTGAAATCATCAAATGACTGCAGTAAAGTTTCTGATGGTTTATCAAGTTGTACAAATACGTTCTCATTGAATCATAACAATACCAAGCAGTATCAGAGTTTCCAGAAAACACATACTTATTGACGGAATCAAATATTGGTGACGTTACTAGCTTTATGTAATCCCGCCTCCACTGCCTGTTCGAGAAAATCTCCCCGGACTCCGTCATGTCTGAAACCAACAGTTATAATCAGTTCAACCATACCTTGATGAAATTTCTTAATATTTTGGAAGTATAAACTCCATATTTATGTAATAATAGAAAATAGATAGTTGTTCGAATTGAATAGGGTGTCGGCTAATCCCCATGTCAGATAAAAAGGGGGTGATGCCATGAGCGTCTATGAAGCATTGATGGTTGCTATAGCCTTTAGCACCCTAAATGTAACATTGATTGCCTTAATAGTGGCGATAATACGCATAAAAAAATAGACACCCTGCGTGACAAAACGGGGAATGTCTATTTTTTATGAATAGCCTTGCCCTAGTCAAAGAGCAACTATCTAAGGGGGCACAGTAGCAGCTGTGACCTCCTTTTCTTATGTGTATCCTGTTTCTGGCTTAATTATACCATGTTTTTGTCTGAAAGTTAAATGAATAGTGTATTACATTGGTTGCATCTTCTCTTGTAACCTAGGGATAAGATACGTAATTATATTGCCTTTAATACTTCATCTACAGGATTGCCAAAAGTATTTGGGTCTTCACTCTTTATGTTTCTTAATAAGTTTATTACCATCTCTTTTGTCCTGCCATCTAACTTAGATATAACGCTACCATATTTTCTCCTTACTTGCTCGTGATTTAAAATTCTGTAATGCAAAATTTCCATCCATTCTTCCGCTCTATCAATAACATGTGGAATAGCTAAAGCTATTAAATGTAATCCTTCTTCAATATTTTCTTTATAGAGGTGCTCTATGCTATGTACTAAGCCGAACATAATTTCATATTGTTCAGTATCATCGTCAAATGCCATGCATAATTCTGTGATAACTGATTTATCTCCTAAATCAATAAGATTATTTAACGCTTCTTCAAATTCAGATATTTCGTTATGTGATTGTAAAAGTCTATTTGTGTACACTTTCTTTAATTCTGATTTCACATCCATACACTCCACCCCACTTATTTATTAAATAACTCAGGATATAATTCTCTATTTTTTCTAATCGTATTTAAAAGACCCTCTCGTATTTCAGGTGTGTAGACACCATCCTTCATATATATCCTTCTTGCGTCTAATATATCATGAGCAAAGGCATCACGGTAACCTAGGTTTAAATAATCTTCCAATTTATTACCACTTAAACCATAAGTATATGTTTCTCTATGCCTTCCACCTACACCTGGATGGGGCTGTTCCATATTCATACTAACACCATTGTTCCTTTTTACTCCTGCTTGTTTCATCTTAGCAGCAGAAGGCATATGATGAGGCGTAATATTATCAAATGCTGTACCTTGTTTTACGAGTTCCTTAAATGTCCCTACTTTACCTTCCGTAGGCAAGAGAGGATTACCTTTAACCTTAGCAACACCCTTAACACCTTTCCCAAGTACCTTAACAACTCCCCCGCCAACAACAGAAGCAGCCAGGATCGCCCGCTCCCAGCCTTCATACTCCACACCCGTAATCAAATTCTCACCAGTCTTCGTCTCAATAGCCGCCTTGACATTCCCAACAACCGGAATAAAATCAAGCACGAAGGACGCCGTCTTCTTAAACCAACCCACATCCTCTTCCTGCGCAGAAGCCGCCATCATGTCTTCCCTTGTACATACCCCTCCTGAGGTAAATTCATACCCCAGTGTTACAGGAGACAGCCGCTTCTGTTCCGAAATAAAACCGTCTACTTCACCTGGAGGGACGGCCTTCGCACTCACTGCTAGATTGATAGATGCCCAATCCGCATTGGATTGAAGCTGACCTGCCTGATAACTTCCTATACTCATATCGCCGGCCTCAAACTGGGACGAAATCGATTCTATGTATTGATTCATGGTCGATAAGCTTTGCTGCAACTCCGCCAACTGGGTCGACTGCGTTTGATCAAACTCATGCAGCCGCTCCACCGTCTCGTCCTTCTTGTTTCTTGCCTGTTGAATCTCTTGTAAAAACGCACTATCATCAACAGACGGCAGCGACACAATATCCTGGACGCCGCTAACGGCCTGGTTGACTTCTTGGACGATCTCCGTCGTGACGGTACTGGCTTTATGTAAGCCCGCTTCCACTTCCTGTTCAAGGAAATCTTCCCGGATCAGACCATCAGCATCCGGCTCGAGTTCATTCAAGGAAGCCATCATTTTACGAATTGCCTCTTCATATTGCGAAAGGAATTGCTCCAAATAGCTCAAAAACGGCAGGTGCGCTTCCTGGTAAAACGCCCGAATCGCCTCTCCGCCTTCCCCGCGAAGTGAGTCTTCCAAATCAATGATCGCCTTTATACTGACCTTAACTTGTTGAACCGAGTTCCTCAAGTTT
The DNA here is from genome assembly GCF_900166655.1 of Halobacillus hunanensis. Taxonomy (GTDB): domain Bacteria; phylum Bacillota; class Bacilli; order Bacillales; family Halobacillaceae; genus Halobacillus_A; species Halobacillus_A hunanensis. The sequence continues at coordinate 771,637 of NZ_FVZB01000006.1, forward strand.
TCCAGCGTACGTATCGTTTCTTCTCCACCCTTCTGGAGATCCGGAACATCAAGCACCTTCATGTAAAACAACCTCTTTCCGAATTCGTTACATCAAGTATATAGAATTTTTTACCAGAAAGGAATACGTGTATTCAAATCTTAACGTTTCGTATCACAAAGTAGAAACAAACTCATATCTCGCTTTTCCCCATATATCTATCCCTCAAAAACTGATACCTCATAACCACTTCTGACCTCATCACGAGATTTACCACTTACAATCAGTTCAACCATACCTTGATGATATTTCTTAATATTTTGGAAGTATTAACACCATATTTATGTAATAATAGAAATTAGATAGTTGTTCGAATTGAATAGGGTGTCGGCTAATCCCCATGTCAAATAATGAGGGGGTGATGCCATGAGCGTCTATGAAGCATTGATGGTTGCTATAGCCTTTAGCACCCTAAATGTAACATTGATTGCCTTGATAGTGGCGATCATACGCATAAAAAAATAGACACCCTGTCTCACAAAACGGGGAGTGTCTATTTTTACGAATAGCCTTGCCCTAACCAAGAGCAACTATCTAGGGGATCACAGTTGGAGCTGTGATCTCCTTTTCTTATGTTTATCCTGTTTATGACTTAATTATACCACGTTTTTCACAAAAGTTAAATGTAGTAGTCAAGCTATAGCTCGATTACCTTTTCGCCTATTTTACCGTCACATTCAATCTTCCAAACACTGATACTGCAGAACCGCAGCAAGCCCCGCCCCATGTCTAAAGTCACCACTGCCAATCAGCTCGTACAACTCATCCATCCCAACAAGCTGCATCTCAATCTCTTCACTCGGTTCAAGCTCCTGCTCCCCAGCCTTACAAACACCCTTCGCTGCAAAAAGATGAATCGCTTCAGAAGTGGATCCCGCAGAAGGGTGAACAAAGCCGAGGTTAATCCATTGATCTGCTTGATAGCCCGTTTCTTCCAGCAATTCACGCTTAGCCGTCGCAAGCGGTGAATCATCGTGATCAATCGCACCCGCTGGCAGCTCTAACTCCCAATGCCTTACCGCATGACGGTATTGTTTGAGCACAATCACCTGACCATCCTCTGTCAGGGCCAACACACAAACACCGTGCGGAAAACTTACATAGGAAAATTCCATCTCATCCTTATTGGAAAGCTGAACTTGTTCTTTTTTCACGATAAATTTACTGACTTCAACATTTTCTGATTCCATAACCTTCCATGGCTGTTTTTTAGTCATAATGAACTCCTTTTAACAGATGATGGCTTCATTTTCCGCTCATCATTTCCCTATGTCAACAACTAGACGCCTTTACCCATCGGTCCCCCTTGCATAGTAAAAACACTCACTACTATATATGATCAGGCTATTTCCCTTACTTCACTAAAACTCTGACATTGTCGTTGGCAGTACTGTGCTATATAATAAAATAAAACCAATTTAAGAAAGAAGGGTTCTTTGTGAGCATTCCGAAAAAACAATCAGTCACACTTGAGGAATATCATAAAATGAGACAAAACTCCGAAGAACTACTCGAATACGTGGATGGCTGTATTTACATGACACCCTCCCCGTCGACCAAACATCAACGAATTTCAAGTCAACTGCATGCAGCTTTATTTGACTATCTTAAAGGTAAAGAATGCGAAGTGTTCCATGCTCCTTTTGATATCGTTTTAAAAAATGAGGGAATGGTAGAAAACAGCGTTGTCATCCCGGACCTTTCCGTTATCTGTGACAAAAGCGGTTTTACTGACAACAACTATGTTGGAGTACCTGATTTGATCATTGAAATTCTCAGTCCTTCTAATCAATCTCATGACCTCGTGTTCAAGCTGAACTTATATATGCAGTATGGGGTTACAGAATATTGGATTGTTAATCCTATGCTGAATGTCGTTTTCGTTTACCACCTAGATGAGAATAGGGAGTATCAGCAGTTAGATTCCTTTCGTGGAGCTATTCACTCAAAAGTCCTTGAAGGTTTTTCTGTTGAGCTGGACCGGTTGTTCTTATAATTTTTTTGTCTATACCGCCTGGAACTATTTCCGACCAGTGGACCCGTTGGAAATAATTTCTTGACTTACACAAAAGTTAAATGACCTTTTAGTGGATAACAAAAAAAGGAAGACGAAAGCGAACCCGAGCAAGAACAAAAGGGGAAAGAGAAGCCCTAGATCTTATATCGATAAAACGTTGGAGAAGAGCTAAAGAAAAAGGACTGATAAAGAAACTAGGGAAAAGAAAAATGTTTTATGATCACCGCTCAGTTGATTAGCTGCTTGTTTGATGAGGTTGTTGGATCGGCTACACCTGGTTTAACAACTCTAGACTTGTTGAATTGCGCATAACGCTCACAATAACATCATTCCCGCTCCCACCCTAAACAATTGCGCTCGCTATCTTCATTTTTCGCTCCGATCATAACTATTTCGCTCACTTCCACGCCATTTTCGCTCCCCCACTGATGCTTAGTGGAATCATGACAGCTCCGCCCATCATGACTTTTGACAACTTCACACAAAAAAACTACCGGCCTGCAAAATAGCAGACCAGTAGCCTCATACCTCATTACAATATTTTATTCAGAAATTCCTTTGTCCGCTCCGATTCAGGATTCGTAAAGATCTGTTCCGGATTGCCTTCCTCCATGATAATTCCTTCATCCATAAAGAGGACTCGATCCCCAACTTCTTTGGCAAATCCCATTTCGTGCGTCACGACGACCATCGTCATCCCTTCATAGGCCAGCTGTTTCATAACCGCCAACACTTCCCCAACAAGCTCTGGGTCGAGCGCAGAGGTTGGTTCATCAAACAACATGACCTTAGGCTCCATGGCAAGGGCACGAGCAATAGCCACACGCTGTTGCTGTCCGCCTGATAACTGATTGGGATACATGTCAGCTTTTTCACTCAGACCGACCTTTTCCAGTAACTTCTGGGCACGATCCTGTGCTTCATCTTTACTGATTCCGCGCGCTTTTTGTGGGGCAAGCATCACATTTTCAATGACGGATTTATGCGGAAACAGATTAAATTGCTGAAAAACCATGCCCACTTCTTTTCGAACTTCATTTATATTTGTCTTCGGATCATTTAAACTTGCTCCGTCAACTACAACATCACCGCTTGTAATTTCTTCAAGCAAATTTAAACACCTTAGAAAAGTACTTTTTCCGGATCCACTCGGGCCGATGACACAGACCACTTCTTTTTGTTCAATTTTGGCATCAATGCCCTTTAGGACCTCCAGCTTTCCGAAGCTTTTATGCAAATTTTCAACGGTAATCATTATACATCCAGCCTCCTTTCAACAATGCTTAACACGAAGGACAATGTTAAGGTAATGGCCAGATAGAACACGGCAACTGTCGTATAAATTTCAACAGCATTAAAGTGGTTGGCAGCAATCAATCGTCCTTGGAAAATCAGTTCCGGCACGAGTATGACGGATAACAGGGATGTATCCTTAATACTGATAATGAACTGGTTGCCTAATGGCGGAATCATTCGTTTAAAAGCCTGCGGCCAAATAATATGGCGCATCGTCTGTCGATGATTTAAGCCAAGTGAACGGCCAGCCTCCATTTGCCCTTTTTCAATAGATACGACGGCACCACGCACGATTTCTGCGATATAGGCCCCTGAATTTAAAGCAATTACTATAATACCCGCTGTAACGGAATCGAAATTATAGTAAATAATCAACGGCAGCGCATAGAATATCCAAATGGCCTGAACCAGAACCGGGGTTCCGCGCAGAACCTCTATGTACACACTTGATATCCAATAAATAATTTTAATTCTTGAAATACGTCCCAGTCCAAAAATAGCACCGAGAACAAAGCCTATCAAAAGACCAACTACCGAGATTAGCAGCGTATAGTAAAGACCGGTCATTAATTGTGGTAAAAATTCAACAACACCGGAAAAATTAAATCTATCCAGCATATTCTCACCTCTCTTGTTGTCTATAAAAAGTAAAGGGTGTAACAACTGGATGGTTACACCCTTTTACTGCTCTTATGATTCTTCTTTTGGTGCTTCACCAAACCATTTTTTATAAATTTCATCGTATGTTCCATTTTCTTTCAGCGTTGCCAAGGCATCATTGATAGCCTTTACCAAATCTTCTTGCCCTTTAGAAATGGCAATTCCATATTGCTCGGCTTTATACAATTCTCCGACCATTTTCAGCTTATCGCTGCCTTCAGTTTTGATGTAATAAGCCACGTTTGGAGCATCATACAGCACAGCATCAGCGCTTCCATTTTCCACGGCCAGGTACACCTGACTCATCTGCTGGTACTCATTTGCTGTGGCATCTTTAATGTTCTCTTTAATGAATGCTGCACTAGTTGACCCGAGTCTTGTGGCGATAGTTTTGCCTTCCAGATCCTCAAGGTTTTTGATGGATGTATTATCCTTCGGAACCCCAATACGCAGCCCTGATTCGTAGTATGGATCACTATAATCAATCTTCTTCGCACGCTCTTCGGTAATCCCAATTCCGGCAATCGCAATATCAAATTTCCCCGTTTGTAATCCCGGGATAATACCATCAAAGTTTGTTGGTGCCAATTCTATTTCAAATCCGGCTTCATCTGCGATCGCATTAATGAGTTCAATATCGAAACCCGTATATTCACCGTCTTTTTTAAATTCGAACGGAACAAACCCAGTATCCGTTGCAACGGTATATTTGTCCTTTAATTCACCATCTGAACCACTTGATTCACCGCCACCTCCACAGGCAGCAAGTACAAGCATCAGACAAGCAGATAATAAGATAAGACCCAAGAACTTTCCATTACTTTTTCTCATTTTTGTTTTTCCCCCTTTTTTTGTCTAACTGGTTTTGAAGCCAGCCCTATTCATGACCTCCTTAAATCGAGTTGTCGAGCTCAATGGCTCTACGCAAAAATTTTCTCAATTTTCTTATATTATACAATATCTCAGATGTATTTCAAATTTTACGAAAATATTAATCAAGAAGGCGTGAGTTGTTAATTGGATAAGACGAATCAAAAATTGTGACTTAACGCTAAATTCTTTGAAGCATAAGATTTCATATAATACTTAAAAAAACTCGTCATAACAACCTTCATAACGATAAGAGTTCCTTGTGTCTTCCATAGATAATAAAAACGGCTCTCTCCTTTTCCAAGAGAGAACCGTTTTTCGAGTTTGAAACTTTACAGATGTAATCCATACTGTTTCTAATACAGATGTGCATATGCACCATCGCGTTCAAGCAGCTCTTCATGTGTACCTTGTTCCGCGATACCACCCTCTGTTAAAACCACAATCCGCCCTGCATTACGAATCGTGGAAAGACGGTGGGCAATCACAAGCGTCGTACGCCCTTTCGCCAACTCTTCCATCGAGGCCTTTACGATGCTCTCACTCTCGTTATCGAGCGCGCTCGTAGCCTCATCAAAAATGAGTACTGGCGGATTCTTTAAGAATACACGTGCGATACTCAGCCGCTGCTTTTGACCGCCGGACAGCTTTACACCCCGCTGGCCGATCTCTGAGCTGTAACCGTCCGGTAAGCCATGATAAATTCGTGAGCATTTGCATGTTTGGCCGCCTCGATAATGGCTTCATCGCTCGCCTCCGGATTTCCGTAGCGAATGTTGTCCATAACTGTTCCCGTAAAGAGGTAAACATCTTGCTGCACAATGCCAATGCTGTTTCTCAGTGATTGCAGGGAGAGATCCCGGACGTCGATTCCATCCAGTAACACGTCCCCATCTGTCACGTCATAAAAGCGAGGAATAAGCGAACATAATGTAGTTTTCCCCGCGCCGGACGGACCGATTAACGCCACATATTCACCAGGTTTGACATGCAGGGATATACCATCCAAAACATTCTCCAAATGGTCTTCGTAACGGAAGACAACGTCTACGAATTCAATTTCACCGCGAACTTCATTCAAATCGACGGCATCTGGTTTGTTGTCGACCTTCGGCTTATGTCTCATAATTTCATAAAAGCGCTGAAAACCGGTGATGCCTTCTTGAAATTGCGTACTCATATGAGTCAATTGTTGAATCGGCTCAATCATAAACCCAATATACAGTAAAAAAGTGATCAAATCTGCTAAATCTAACGAGTGATTGACGATACTGGCACTGCAAAAGATAACCACCGTGATCGTAATCAGCTGGATAAACGTTTCAAGACCATTGCTAAAATACGCTTCTGCCCGATACGTTTGTCTCCGGCTATCGAGGAATCGTTCGTTTTCACGGTTAAACTTCGTGACCTCTACGTGCTCGTTGGCGAACGATTTAACCACGCGGATCCCAGCCAGACTATCCTCAACCTGTGCGTTTACATCCCCGATCCGTTCCTTATTTCGGAGTAATGCTTTGTTCAATATTTTATTAAAATATAAAACAAAAACGCATATTAATGGTAAAAAGCAGAACACTGCAATCGTTAATGGCGCGTTAATAAAGAGCAAAATGACAAACGCTCCGATAAAGCGGACGAGATATTTAATATAGTCTTCCGGGCCATGATGATAGAGCTCGGAAACCAATAACAGATCGTTTGTAATTCGAGACATGAGCTGACCCGATTTTTCCTTGTCGTAAAAGTGGAAGGAAAGCTTTTGCATGTGCGTAAATAGCTCACTGCGCATATCACTTTCCATACGAGCTCCAATTTCATGACCTTTGTAGTCCACAAAGTAGTTCGCTAAGTGCTGGATCACTGTCAAAACAAGCATGAGTCCGCCAATCCAATACACTTCACTTAACGCGGTGGCCAAGTCTCCTTCTAGAACGTCTTTTGTAATATACCGAACGAGCAGCGGAAATGCTAAAGCCACAGCAGACATGATCACAGCACAGGTCAAAACGGAAAGAAATACTGGTAAATACGGTTTATAATACGATAAAAATTTTTTAATTGGAAAATCCATGAGTTACCCCTTTTGTGTTATTTGGATATACACATATAAGGGGGTTCACCGTTCACATTTAAGTAAGTGTTCCACCCTTATATGTTTTTACGGTTTGATTCATTAAGTTGAGCATGTGAAATGCCTCCTTGTTTATTATTAGTTCAATTATATACAAACTTTGCTCTGGAGTGAACAACAGATATCAGAAAATTAAGTCTCCTCATCTCAAAAGCAAAATGGGATGAATCATCATTGTGACAGGACCTGTAAGTTTCGGAACCATTCCCCTTCGACGCGTATCAAGTACTTCTTCCTTTTCGCTCTCTTTAACACCTTTTCCGCTCACAGCTTGAGCACATGCGCTCGCTATGTTTGTATTACGCTCCGTTGTACCTCTTTTCGCTCACCTCAACCCTAATTTCGCTCGCCCTCGCCAAAACCGGCAGATAGAAACACGCATCATTGAGCAAAAAAAGCCACCGCGCATCATAAAGAAACACGGTGGCTTATTCTCACTTAATAATTCGGTCCCCAGCCAATCAGCACCCCGATCGCCAAGAACACCATCGACAACACATACCACATCACGATTAACGGCAGCATGAACCGCACCCACTTCGTCCACGGCACCCCGCCAATCGCCAGGCAAGCTAACAGCACACCAGACGCCGGCGTAATACTGTTCATAAAGCCATCGGACAATTGATAAGCTGTCACCGCCACCTGGCGAGGGACTTCCATCAGGTCCGCTAATGGTGTCAGGATCGGCATCATCACGACGGCGTTCCCGCTCCCAGATGATACGAGCAAAGCGAACAGCGAGTTCCCGATAAACATGGCAATCGCACCGAACACGGAGGAGAAGGGTTCCATCGCCACGGCCAGCCAGTGGACGATTGTATCGAGGATTTCTCCGTTCTGCATGACGAGCACAATAGCTCTAGCTAGTCCGATAATTAACGCACCATAAACGAGATTCTTCGCGCCACCCATGAATTCTTTGACAACAAAATTCGGCGACATTTTAGCAATCAGCCCAGTTCCCACTGTGATAATTAGAAAAATGGCAGCCATGTGATTGAGAGACCAGCCGAATTGCAGCGCACCGACGATGTAAAATACAATCGCTAACACGACAAAGGACAGAATCAATTTATGAGTGCCGGTAAATTTCTGGTGCACATCCTCCCTCACTTGTTCATCGTCTTTTGGAAAACGATTGGCCCCCATCAGACTTTTCGCCGGATCATTTTTCACACGCTTAATATACCAAAGAATATAACCAATCGTAACGGTGAAAATTACCACCGTCATAATGCATCTGAACAGAATGCCGGAGTACAACGGAAGTCCAGCGATGTCCTGGGCAATCAGCACGGTAAATGGACTCATAAACGATGTGTTAAATCCGACATACGCCGTTAATTTAATGATCGCCACACCAGCGATAGCATCTAAATCGAGCGCCTTCGCGAGGACGATCCCGATTGGAATAAACGCAATGACAGCATTGGAGATCGCGCCGGTCAACCCGCCAATCGCAAGCAGCACCCCCACGAACAGGACGAGTAAATGTTCGCGATTTTTCGTTTTATTCACGGCCTTCATAATCGAAGCATTGATGGCCCCGGTCGATTCAATAACAGCAAAGGTTCCCCCGATAATTAAAACTAAAAATATGATGCCGGCTGTCTCGACCATGCCATTTTGAATCGATAGAAAGAAGTCCATAATCCCAGTTGGATCTCCCTCGACACTATGAAAGCTGTCTGGAACGACTACCGTAATATCTCCCTGCTCCACTCGTTCAAATGCCCCCGATGGCAAGATGTAGGTTGCAATCGCCGCAAGCAGCATAATCAGCAGCATGATGATATACGCGTCAGGCATCGCCCACTTCTTCTTCTGTTTCGGAGCGGAATGGTGCTCCTGTTGTTCAATCGCCATGTGAAAACTACCTCCTTTGTTAAAACTGAGTAAATATTGTGACAACTAATAAGTTATGATAGATTATAATAAAGTATTTCTTTTAAATCAATATCATTTTAAAAATTATCTTTTATTTTCAGGAGGAAGCTTTGTGGAAGATTACTACACAAAAATTGAAAACGCCTATGATGATTTGTCAAAAGGCTTAAAAAAAGTGGCGAACTATCTACTAGAGGAACCGACCGCCTTTGCGGCCAACCCAGCGAAGAAGGTTGGCGAGGCGCTCGGGGTCAGCGAATCGATGATCACTCGCTTCTGTCTGACGTTAGGGTATAAGGGGTACAGCGAGCTGCAGCATGAGGTGCGCGACTATGTATTTAATCAGAAGCGGATCTTTGCGGAGTATCCGTTGTCCCATAACGAGGAGAAAGAGCGTCCCTTTCATGAACGCGTGATGCTGCACGATCAATTTAACATCGCATCCACAGCGGAAAATATAAAAGAAGAGCAATTTAAGCAAGCTACGGCTGCCCTGGCAGAAGCCGATCAGGTCCTGATTGCCGGATTGCGCTATACCTTTTCGATGGCCCACTGGCTGACTTATGCATTACAGTCGATCGGGGTCAATGCCAGGCTCTATCGTCCTGATCTCGATGCCCATCTCGACTTTGGATCATCCAAACACGTCTTTATCGTGTTCTCGTTTCACGCCTATTCAACGGAAACCTTAATGCTCGCCGAAGAAGCGAAACGACGCGACTGGACGATTATCGGCATTACCGATTCCGGCATCGCACCGATATCAAAGCACGCCGACATCCTGTTTCCCGTCTATTTTTCAAAAAGGAGCCATTCCGAAACGGCCCCGATTGTGTTTTCCTTTCTAAATGCGCTCGTGTCCGGCATATCTATTAAAGAGCCAGAACAAACCCGACAAAACAAACTAACAATGGAAGAAAAACGACTCAAACAAACGTTTAAATTGTAAAAGGAGAAGTGATCACGATGGATATCGAAAAAAAGGTTATGGAAATCTTTCAACACCTGCACACCCACCCAGAAATAAGCTGGAAAGAAACCGAGACCACCGAATATATCAAAAATCTATTAGTAGAAAATGGCTGCCGCGTCCGTACATTTGAGGATTGTACCGGAGTGACCGGAGAAATCGGAGAAGGAAAACCAGTCGTCGGAATCCGCGCCGACATGGACGCCCTCTGGCAGGAGGTCAATGGCACATTCCAGGCCAATCACTCATGCGGCCACGACTCTCACATGTCCATGGTTCTCGGCGTACTGCTCTCGATTCAAGAAATGGATCACATCCCGAATGGAACTATACGTTTCATCTTTCAACCCGCCGAAGAAAAAGGAACCGGCGCGTTGAAAATGGTCGAAAAAAACGTCGTGGATGATGTCGATTACTTATACGGCGTTCACCTACGCCCCATTCAGGAAGTGAAAAACGGCATGGCCACCCCTGCCCTGTTTCACGGAGCGGCCCGCCATATCACCGGCGAAATTAAAGGAGAAGACACACACGGAGCCCGCCCCCACCTCGGCTTCAACGCGATCGAAGTCGGAGCGGAATTAGTCCAGAAACTAAATCACATCCATATCGATCCAATGATTCCCCACTCCGTCAAATTCACCAAATTCCAGGCCGGCGGCGAAAGTGCCAATATCATTCCAGGCAACGCCACCTTCAGCATTGATTTACGCGCCCAAAAAAACGATACCATTGAAAAATTAACGAACTCTGTAGAAGAAGCCGTTAAATCCGTCTCAGATTACTATGGAGTTCCAATCGATTTATCGCTAGAATCAATGATGGCATCGGCCATTGTGGCTCCCGAAGCACAGGCATTTATGGCGGAATCTATCAAGGAAGTCTTAGGAGAAGAAAATCTAGTAGACCCTGTAACGACAACAGGAAGTGAGGACTTTCACTTTTATACATTGAAGAGGGAACATATTAAGGCTTCCGTTCTGGGATTGGGTTGTGATTTGAAACCGGGGCTGCATCATCCAAATATGTCGTTTGATCATGAGATGATTATGCCTGGGGTGAGGATTTTGACGGGAGCGGTTTTTAAAACATTGAATTACTTGGATAATTAAGATGAATAAAATAGAGTATTCTGAATCAACATGTATGTCTAAATTGGCATTGCGACATAAACGAATATTTATAGACTGATTAGGTAAAGATTTTAGCATTCGTTAGGAACATTTCATGACAGCCAGGACCTTATTAAAAAGATATAATTCAAGTATTTCATCTAAAAATACAATAATGGAGGAGTCACTATATGACTCCAGATTCAGGAAACACTTAGCCTTCACTGCCAGTCTAGAAAAGCACATTGGTTTACTCCCGATGAAAAGATGGTGGTATTCAGTCGAAATATGGAGTGATATTATTATTGAAAAGATTTTTACAAAATAGATATAGCTGAAAAGTATCTGATCTTCAAACCAGGCGCTATTTTGGCATATTCCCTTTAAAAGTGCAGGGAATTTCTATTTCTAAGATACTTCGACTAAGCGTTCCCAGTATGAAGCATGTAGCATGCACACGGAATACTAATAAATAACTAACCCATCCTCCAAATCCCAATAAATGGAATTTAAATTGCTTAATAAATTATTCATATAACTACAAATTTTTCTATGAAGAATATATGGTGAAAATATTAAGTGATTTTTTGTCTAGAGGATGATTCTCGTAATAGGTTGTTGTCTTAAAAATCTAATCCACATCATAATAACCTTCGTTTATATCTTTCAGATGAGAAAATAAGAAAGCTTTTAAACCCGATTCTTTTATGTAGATTATTTCCTGTGTATAATAAACATAATATTTATTTTTTTCATGATCCCTTATTTCGATAGCCCTACAACCATCTTGTTCAATAGCTGAATGAATTAATTGATATCGCATAATAAAATACCTCATTTTTTTTCTATTAAAAAAAATTAAAGGAAACTCAAAAGCCAAACCTGCTTTTCCACTCTCAGTGTAGAGAGTCACTATTGTCGCACAAATAATTACCTGATCTTATCCATCAAAAAAATTCTTTATTATGGTTGGCGCAGGGGGTTCCTGTCCAAATCCAAAATAAAGGACTACCATTTTGGTACAAGAAGAAAAAACGTCATTTGGTAAACACGTAAATGCTATAAATCTAAAATTTGATTCGGATGTTTTTTGCCACCATTTTCGTTATCTAGCTATGAATGTCAAGATAAAAATATACACATGAAGTTTGGAAAACATTTCTATCTGATCGATTCTACAACGGTATCGTTGAATAGCGAACAGTTTCCCTGGGCCCAGTTTCGGGGTACACATTTTTGACACGTATCAAAAGGAACACCGTCCGCTTCAAAGTAAAGATTCCTCGGTGGTTGAATCTGGCACCATCATTCAGATTGGATCTTTTCAAAGTCAGATAGACCACGTCATGATGGTGATCCAACGAAAGAAAAGCTCAATGTTCCAACGGTTGCGATACATCTAAGCCTGCGTTTCGACCGGTGTTTCCAAGTCGTATGTAGTGAGTCGAAGAAGGTTCTTTTTCGTGTCCCTTACAACACGTAACATAAAACGCTTCTTTAGCTTCGATAAAGAAGCTGCCCAAAATCAAATTTATATCGCACTACTCACTTTTGTTTACTCGTTTTACATAGGCAAGAGATATGGCCATCCTATAGCGCCCGGAAGATTGCCAATCGCCTAAAGGCCTTGTGGGAACCCTGTAGTGAGTTGGAAGAGGGAAGACAAAGCGTTTATTAATCCGTAAATTTGGCCGTTCTTTTTCGCCTAATTGTATAAAAAATACTGAATGGGTATAATCGCCCGTTAGGTGGTTGTTTTCTTTTTTAACTTTAAGGTGGAAAATAATAAAACTGAATTTCAAATCTATATTAATGTAACACAAGTATAGCGAGTAAAAAATTTATGAATCAGTAACCAGTTTTGATACATCATGGATTTAAATTAAAGTGTCAGTCGAACCGAAGTAAAAAGTAACACTAGAAGCATTAATCCTTTAGAGTGGCCAAGTCACCTGAGGTTAGTTGACTGTTCAATTGTTTTTTATCGTGAACTTTCCTCTGTAGGATCCCAATAACAAAACAAAAACTTGTAAAATAAGTAATTAAACCTTGTAATATCGGTTCCAGAGAAAAAGTGATAAAAAAAGCTATACACATAGCTAATATGAGACTTTTAAATATAAGAGTAAAATCAGATTTTAAAAATTTATATATGCTAAATAGTGAAATAAAAGTAAAAAGTATTAACAAAATAAAAGGTATTATCCCAGCATCATACGCCACATCTAGCCACAAATTATGAGCAAACCCTAAGTGGATGTTGGTTTCCCTTCCACCTAAAGGATGTTCAAAGGTACCTATAAAAACATTTATCCATGCATCAATCCTTGGATTTTCGCTCAACTGACGAGAGCTAAGTCTATTAAAAATTAAACTTCCTTCCCATATGGATTTAATACTAAAAATATTTAGTGAATAAAGTAAATAACCTATAATAGTAATGAAAAATAAGCTAATGGCTTTTGAGAACCGTTTCCTGTTATTTTTCTCTACAAATAGGTAGACTGTTAGAAATGAAAAGATTACGATTACAATACCAGTTCTATTTCCAAGTGAGAAAATTGTATAAAAACTTACTACAAAAGAAAGTAAACACAGAAGTTTAAATTTAAATTGATATTTGAGGGAACTTCCCATACTAGAATTGTTTAACAAAAGGGGAAGCAGTGACAAACCTAAAGAAAGGCTAGCATTCAATATCGTAGCATTTACTTCTCCACTACCCCACAGATCTAGAACAATTCTCCCTCCTAAATTATTGATAATAGCATTAATACTACCGTAAGTTAAAATTGATTTCATTAGAGAGAAAAAACCATAAAGAGAAGAAGCAATTATAATTGTAATTAAATAACCCAAACTTTTCTTATTACTAAAATCACTTCCAGCTAACTTGTATCCTAATACAAAGAGTATGGACGGGTAAAGAAGTCGGCCTAAAAGACTAGCCAAAGTAAAATAACCGTAGAAAAAAGATATTAAAGAATAGGTAAAACTAAATACAAACAAGCAAACTAAAGTCAACATGGATTTTTTACTTAATTCCCCAACTAATAAATACAATAAAATATATGGAAATAAAATTATAGGGATAAATTCTCCGTAACCGAAAAAGTTTGAAGAATACATAGCTAATACAGCCAACCAGGTAATATATAATAAATTTGATTTCTTTACAGTTAAATTACTATTCAAATAAATCGCTCCATGTATATTTTCATAGTTTAAGTTAATGATATTAATGATAATCATAAACTTACTTCTAGACACATTTAGATACTAAAGTAATTGATTAAGTCAAAAATCCGAAAATTACTCTTAAATTAATAATTTATATAGTTTGTATAAACAATATATTATATGAATATTTTTGATTTTCTTAATTATCTAATTAACTCTTTTTAAGTGTTACTACTCCCACTCCGAAAATTAGAAGGAACTTAGTTACCGCAGATAAAAGTAAAGCAATACAAAAACCTTTCAATCCGTAATCTGTAATCATTAGCAATCCACCACCTATATAAAATATCCCATGGACCAACTGGATTACTACCTGTAAATATGTTGAACTATATTTTAATACTATCGCTTGGGTGATAGAACTACTAGCTAGTAAAATAACTCCCGAATTTGCAGTTAATAATAAACTAGAAGCTTCCACATACAAATCTGCATATAATAAATTCAATACATATTTTGATACGATTAGGGTGAAGAATGTAGTAAACATACTAAAAAAGAGCACTGTTACATTTACGATACAAAATTCTTTTAAGGTCATTTTACGATTCTTATTAGATATATAACTTAGCATAACTGAAGAGATAGGGTTTAATATAAATATCGACATCTTTCCAATTACAGTAGCAGCAAAAAAAACTGCCACTTGAGCCCCTCCCAAGATAGGAAAGATAATTAATCGATCTATATAAAGCAATGTGTTTTTAATCAAGTTAGATATACTTAAGAAAATATATTGTTTAATTGTATTTTTGAATTTATGAGTAATCTTTAATGGTTCCCTTAATATTTCAGTAGTTATAACTAAAAATAAAATAGAAAAAGTTTCTCCTATAAAAAACACTAGTTGCCATGCATCAGAAAATTGTAAGACAACAGCACCCAGAGACAAGCCTGCGCCATAAATTAAGTTATGTTGAAGTATTTTAATATAATCTAATTTTATTCGATAACTCACAGATAAATATGCTCTTAACATGGTAAGAACTGATATTGAAATTAATAACAAATCACCTAACAAAGGTTGGTCAGACCACAACAAAGCAGTTGTGACTGAAATTAATAAAACATTAAATATTCCTGCAATTATTAAAATTACAGAAAAATCACCGATAACATTTTCTTCATAGTATTCTTTTTCAAATATAAGTCTTATATTATTAAGTGAGTTTCCTAAAAATACAGCTATTATATTTATAGCGCCCATCATCACCAAAATTTCCCCGAAATTATTAGCTGAAGAATTTTTACTAAGTAATGGATAAACAAGAAATTGCAATAGGACTGCTACAATTCCAGAAGATATAATATTTAAAATAATATCTGAATATATTTTGTTTTTAAGATTTAATAACATTAGATATCTTTCCCCAATATACATTCTTATAATAGGGTAGCTCCATCACACAAATTAATTTAATATTTCCGAACCTATCAGACCTGGCGCAATTTTTCGAACAGGAAAGCTAAGGTAAGTAGACTTTACTAAAGATATGAAACGAGGAGATCCCTATCATAGCCGAAAACCGTTGTCAGTGATTTGTTCTATACGGGAGCGCCCAGAAATAGGATTTACCATATGTGTTCTCATCAACCACTACAATCGAGAACAAAATCGTTTTTTTACAGAAACATAAAGTGTGTATAGTTTTGAAAATACGTGAGTTGAAGCATTGTTTAGGGTCCCAAATATTTAATCTACCATTTTTATGCTCTAGGGAATCGGGTTTGTATTTTTGCTAAGTTTATACATGGCATAATTAGACTTCAAGGCTATCTTTGGCTATTTGTGCATATGAAAACGCCTTCATTCCCTTAGTTTCCGCGGTTTTTTTCATTTCAACATAATTCTCTTCATTATTTAAAATCTCAATTATTCTCTCGCGAATTTCTTCAACGGTATCTTTATATAGGAATTTACAATTCCCCCCTAAGTCAATATGAGTTGTCCCTTTCCAATATTTGAAAATACACGGCACCCCTATGCCTACGGCTTGTTCCCAAAATACAGAATGCCGTCCAGGGAATACTGCTAAATCTGCAGAAGCAAAGTACTTGTAGCTATCTTCAGCCTTAACCCAACCAATATATTGGACTCTATCGTCATCTACTAAAGAGTTGACCTCTTCTTTTAACTCTTCAACCACTGAACCAAAAACAATTAGCTTAATCTTTTTACTTTGGATTTGTTTAATTGCTTGCATTAATAGTAATGTTTGTTTCTTGGCTGTATCGATTTTACCACCAGTAATAATTAGGAAATCGTCATTTTTAACATTATACTTTTTTCTTATTTTCCTCTTTATATTTATGTTGTTGGCTTCTGTAACTTTCTCATCGTCAGCTCCCATAACTAATAATTCAACTTTCTCTTTTGGAATTTTATATATAGTTTTAAGAAAGTCAACTCTAGCAGGAAGTACCCCATAATATTTTTTAGTATAAGGTTCTATTAAATGAGCACAATGCCTCCAGATTACTTTATGCAAGATATTTTTAGATAAAAAGTTTGTAGCGCTATTTGAAAAGTCTGCATGGTTATCAATAAAAACCTTTACTTCTGGATGTTCTTTACAGTACCTAACAACATGATTAATATCAAGAAACTGTACACCATGTATAAAAATGATATCAGGCTTTGCACTGGAAATCTCCTCATAAGTTCCTTTATACTGTCGTAATTTACTGCTAACCTTTGAACCTTTATACTCCAACCTAGTTACGGGAATACCAAACTCATTGATATATTTACCACCATTATTTAGTAAATAAGTTTTTCCATTTTGATCAAAAGATATTAGTGAGGTTATTATTTCGACTTCATAACCAAGCTCTTTATGATACTTGGGCAATAAATTTTCTTGATACGAATAATTATCAATATAAAAAGAGGCTAAACAAAGATGTAGTACTTTCAAACTTATTCTCCTAATCTCTCCAAAAATTTTTCAATATCATTGAAATACTTTGATTTTTCAGCAAGAGTATGCTCGTCCCACTCCCACCATTTACTGTTTTGAAGCATATTAATCTCACCTTCACTGAATCTTTTGCGAATCAATTTAGCTGGGTTTCCAGCCCATATTTCGTAAGCCCCAACGTTCTTTGTAACTATTGATCCCATCCCTATTACGGCTCCATTCTCAATAGTTATACCACTTTTTATTAATGAATTACTACCTATCCAAACGTCATTTCCTATAGTAGTTTTTTGATAGGGATTAAAATCATGATGAGAAAAATTTTTCTTCATTATATTCTTACCTTGATGAAATACAGGTGAGCTAGATACCCAATTCAGTGGGTGAGAAGCCCCACCAATTGCACATTTATCAGCAATAGAACAAAACTTCCCTATATATGTATTGTTCACTGAACTAAAATTGCCAACATAAGAATAACTATCTATTACGCTTTCGATAACGTGTGATCCGGAGCAAACTTTCGCTGTTTTATTGATATAGGAATTTTTAATAGCTGGTAAGTGAATTTTTTTGATTAGTTTTGCAAACAAATAGCTAAATTTCATCTACTTTTTCTCCTCTAACAAACATCGTTCCATGAACGTTTTTAACTATCCTGTTTCTCTAATATCTGTTTATAGATTCCAAACTTGTGGTTTTTACTATTTATATATGTAGTTCCTCCCCAACAGTAAATCTATAAAACAGTCAATAACTCTTCCAAATAACTCTATTCACATAATCCGTGTAAGACAATATTATCCTTAGTACTTTGTCCGCCACATTCGAAATACTATAATCCTCAACATCTCGTAACGAATCTTTTCCTTGCATTTCAAGAACTTCTATCCCCTGCAATATTCTTTCTTTATTTAATCCAACCATCATAACTGATGCCTCTTCCATCGCTTCAGGCCGCTCATGTGCTTCACGAATGTTCAAAGCAGGAAAGCCTAAAATCGAGGATTCTTCACTAATCGTCCCACTATCACTTAATGTCGCCTTTGAATTTGTTTGAAGCTTTATATAATCATTGAACCCCAGTGGCTTCATCGTCTTAACTAATGAATTAAATTGGACATTCCTTTTTTCAATCATTTTCCTAGTTCTAGGGTGAGTACTCATAATAATAGGTAATTGGTATTTTTCAGCAATTGAATTTAGAGTATTAACTAAATCAAAGAAGTTTTTTTCTAAACCAATATTTTCTTCACGGTGCGCCGAAACAACAAAATATTCTTTTTTGTTCAAATCCATCCGTTTGAGAACATCGGACTCCTCAATATCTGCAATACGGCTATGGATAACTTCATACATAGGACTTCCTGTTTTTATTACACGTTCAGCTGGAAACCCTTCGCGTAGTAAATACTCTCGAGCAATATCACTGTAAGTTAGATTAATATCTGATACATGGTCAACTATTTTTCGGTTTGTTTCTTCGGGTACACGTTGGTCAAAACAACGGTTGCCTGCTTCCATATGGAAAATAGGGATCTGTCTTTTTTTAGCTGCAATCGCGCATAAACAACTATTTGTATCTCCTAAAACTAAAAAAGCATCTGGATTTACCTCTTCCATAATAGGATCAACTTTAATTAAGATATTTCCCACAGTCTCAATAGCTCCACTTGTAGCAGCATTAAGAAAGTAATCTGGCTTTCTTAAATGAAAGTCATCAAAAAAAACCTCGTTCAGTTCATAGTCATAATTTTGTCCAGTGTGAACGAGAATATGGTCAATTGCTTCTGACTCTTCTAGTTTATTTATGACAGCTGAAAGTCGTATAATTTCTGGCCTAGTACCAACAACTGTCATAACCTTTAATTTTGTGCTCATCTATTAAACCTCCAAAAAGTACGTATCTGGATGATTCGGATCTAATGTCTCATTAGCCCACATGACAGTTACTAAATTTGTCTCCCCAACGTTCACAATTGAATGAGTATATCCCGTAGGAATATCGACAACCTCTAATTTATCTCCATTCACACGATATTCAATAATATCATCGCTACCTATTTTCCGAAAACGAATTAACCCTTCACCACTAACTACTAAAAACTTTTCATTTTTAGTATGATGCCAGTGATTTCCTTTTGTGATACCAGGTTTAGAAACGTTTACCGATACTTGACCACGGTCATTACTTTTCAAGAACTCAGTGAAGGAACCACGATTATCGTCATTCATTTTTAGTGGATAAGAAAATTGATCTTCTGGTATAAAACTCAAATAAGTGCTGTAAAGTTTCTTAGTTAAAAGATCACCCATATAAGGAACAAAATGATTATCTCTACTTTCTTTAAAGCTTTGAATTGTTTTAGCTAACTTTCCCAAAGATATTTTATGAGATACAGGGACTGTATAAAAGCCTGATGACTTTTCTTCTTTCTCCATCACACGAATAAGTTCATTCACCACATCATCAATGTATACAAACTCAAGCTCTTTTACAGGATCATTAACGGCAACAGGAATATCTCTAGCAACATTATGGCAGAAAGTAGCTACTACTGTATTGTAATTTGGTTTCGACCATTTTCCAAATACATTCGGTAACCGAAAAACAAGCGATTTTTTTACATTTTTTAAAAGGACTTCCTCCGCTTCGCGTTTGCTAGTTCCATATGGTGAATCATTTTCCGCTTGAATGGAAGAAGTAAAAACTAAAGGAGCCTCATTATTATATTCATTCAATAAAGCAATGATTTCAGTTGTTAAATCTACATTACCTTCAAAAAACTCCTTTTCCTCGTTAGGACGATTAACACCCGCTAAATGAAACACAAAATCACATGTTTTTAACATTGACTCTAAGTCAGCTTTTGTGGATTCCTTTGTGTAAGGTAAAATCTCTTGGTATCCTCTATTATTCAACTCTGCTATCAAGTTTTTACCTATAAACCCATTTGCACCAGTTACTAAAATTTTCAACGACAGACCTCCTTACACCGTTACTTTATCTTTCCATTGACTTAGTTCTTCTTGTATAAAATCTAATTCGAGAAGCTTTTCTTTTACTTCATTAATATCTAGTATTCTTGTATTGTGCGAATTATATTCTTGAATAGTAGAAAGCTGATCATTTCCTTCTTTAAAGTACTTATCATAATTTAAATCACGCTGATCTGCCGGGACGCGGAAGAACCCCCCAAGGTCCTCAGCGACAACAAATTCTTCTTTCGTCAAGAGAGTTTCGTAAAGCTTCTCTCCATGTCTGGTTCCAATAATTTTAATCTCATTATCTACATCGAATAATTCCTTCAATGCTTGAGCTAGAACACCTATAGTGCTAGCAGGTGATTTTTGAACCATAATATCTCCTGCTTCTCCATTTTTATAAGCAAATACAACAAGTTCAACAGCCTCTTCTAAACTCATTAAGAAGCGCGTCATGTTCGGGTCAGTCACTGTAATTGGTTTTCCTTGTTTGATCTGGTTAATAAATAACGGAATAACAGAACCTCTTGAAGCCATTACGTTTCCATATCTTGTCCCACATATGAGTGTACGATCTGGAGAAACGGTCTTAGACTTAGCAACAAAAACTTTTTCCATCATTGCTTTGGAGATCCCCATTGCATTAATTGGATATGCTGCTTTGTCAGTCGAAAGACAAACTACTCTTTCAACACCAGTTTCGATAGCCGCTGTTAAAACATTCTCTGTACCCACTACATTCGTGTTTACGGCTTCCATAGGGAAAAATTCACAGGAAGGAACTTGCTTCAATGCTGCGGCATGGAAAACATAATGCACATCATACATAGCATTCTTTACACTATCTTTATCACGGACGTCCCCGATAAAAAATTTCACTTTTTCATTTTGGTATTCTCTACGCATATCGTCTTGTTTTTTTTCATCACGCGAGAAAATTCTGATTTCTTTCACGTCTGTTTGTAAAAAACGATTGAGTACTGCATGACCAAATGAGCCGGTGCCACCTGTAATTAGTATTGTTTTTTCTTCAAACATTTTTTTTCATCACTGCTTTCCAGAATGTGTTAATGTATTCGCTAGTTCCATTCTCACTAGTCAAGTTATTTAAAATAAATTCCCTTCCGTTTTTCCCCATTTCAGTTGCTAAATGATTTTTTTTATATAATTGATAAACATTATTAACTAATGAATCCAAATCCTCGGCTTCCGAAAAAAGACCTAAATTATTCTTCTTTAATGTATTCTCTAGTTCAGTCCCGGAATCAAAGCTTGCTAAAACTGGCCGTCCACATGACATAATACTCCATGTTTTACTAGGCATTGCACTTCCTCCAAATCCTTTTTTACAAGATACTATTGATACATCCCCTAAACTATAAACATGGGAGACCATTGAATATGGTAATAATGGATATAGTTTTATATTTTCAAGTTCCAAATCATTTATTTTCTTTTTAATTTCTTCCTCCAAAACTCCATTTCCAAAAATCAGGAATTCTATATGAACATTATCTCTTAATCTATTAGCAGCCTGTATTAGTATTTCTACATTTTGCGCATGACCCAAGTTACCAGCATAAACCACATAAAACTTATCAATATCTAAACCTAATTTTTCAACTAACATATTATCTTTTCTCTTAATTGGGACAATGCTGTTTTGTTCTACCCAATTATAAATAACATGTATTTTTTCACCAGACACACCTTTAGAAAGGAGATTGCTTTTAAAGTCTTCCGAGATTACAATTATTTTATCAGAATTTTCATAAGTAAATTCCTCAATTTTTCTACCAAGCCTATATAGCAAGGAATTATTGTGAGTGATCCCACTACTTACTAAAGAATCAGGGAAAACATCTTGAATAGAAATGACTACCGGAACTTTTTTCACTTTCTTTAATAAAGCAGCAACTACTCCCATTGTAGGCGGTGTACTTGAAACATGAATTAAGTCAATGTCTTTTGCTTTAAGACCTTTTAAAAAGTAAAGTAGATTACTCAAAAGATAACGGATAACTCTTAATGGAATACTTCTTCTTTCATTAAACAAATTAAATCTATATATGTTTAATTTTCCATCATATAAAACTTCTTTTTTTCTGCTTTTGTAATCCTTTCTCACTTCCTTACTTATTCCTCTAGTTGGAGTGGGGACAATCAAATCAACTTCTATACCATGTTGACACAATGCCTGTAACAAGTTTTCGGTTAGATAAGAACTGGAAGTTACTTCAGGTTTATAATAAGCTTTCATAATTAATATCTTCATAATTTCATCCTATATCGAATTAATTAACAATTCAGTTAGATCTTGTGTACACCCCTTCCTTTTTAATTACAGTAGTAATAGTCTTCAAGGAAATTTTGAGGTCAAAAATAAAATGAACATTATTTGCATACCATGCATCTTTTAAACGTTTTTGGCGATTAGATAATCCGTTCCTGTAATAAGCTTGTGTATAGCCTGTAATACCAGGCCTAACTTTCATTTTATCGATTTCATCACTTTTAAAAGTTTCGAGCGCACTTTCTAAACTAGCTCGAGGCCCTATTATACTCATATCACCTTTAAGTACATTGAGTATCTGGGGAGTTTCATCAATACTTGTTTCCCTTATGAATTTTCCGATTTTTGTAACTCTTGGGTCCTTCTCACCATTAAAGGTGCTTCCATCTGCATTAAGTATAAGTGGAGCGTTAACTTTCATTGAGCGAAACTTATACATTTTGAAAGACTTACTGTCTTTCCCAATACGATTTACTTTATAGAATACCGGGCCTCTATCTTCTAGTTTTATCAATATTCCTATGATGATATACAATAGTAAGAAGAATATCAATCCTAAGATACAAACTATAATATCTAGAATCCGTTTTATATAGTTTCTATACATATTTTCTCTCCTTAATACATTGAAAATCCGTATGGACTAACCTCTTCTTATGCCTTTATTAATCATGTTTTTTGTTTCCTCTGCTCTTTTTTCAGCTTTTCTTATGTCTTTTGCAACAGAAACTACATATCCATTCCCATCTAAGTTGTTATGGTATTCGCTAATCAAACTTCCAACTTTTAAATCATGATAAATATCAACCCCAAACTTCTCCTTGATTATTGAAAAATTTGGCAACCCTATTACTTCTCCCGGATCTAAAGCCAATATTTTTGTTACAACATTTACTCCTGATTTTTGAGTTTCAAAATCAACTGTATCTCCTAACGAGGCACGTATTAGACTTCCCATATAATCAACGCCTGTTCCAACAGGAATGATATGTGATCCAATTAAGTTCCCCCCCATTCTTGCTCCTATATCAATAATACAGATGCGGTTGTCCTTCGTGACCAGCACATCCATATTTACCGCGCCGAAATTTATTCCTAAGGCTTCGATGGCATTTTTAGCCACTTCTTTCACGTCTCTTTCAATTGGTAACTGACTAGGAATAAAATGACCTAGCTCCGCAAAATCAGGTGGATTGGTCATATATTTGCCCATAACCCCAAGCACGTAAACCTTTCCGTTATAGACCAAGGACTCTATCCCATACTCTTTCCCTTCAATAAAATCTTCTATTAGGGCTTTCCCAATCAAAGAAGCTTTTATCGCCCTATCGCAGGCATCTAGCAAATCTGAGTATGAATCAACTTTCTTGGTAGCCTTACTCCCTGACCCATCACACGGCTTTATCATTACAGGAAATTTAATTAAGTTACGTATTTCATCCAGTTCATCAGTATTACTAATTTCATAATATTGAGAAACATCATCAACATTCTTCCTAAACAATTCACGGCGCACAATATATTTATTTTTGATAACCTTGGCAACTTCATTTTTTAGTCCAGGAAGATTCATTTCTTTCGCAATATACGCTGTCGAAAGCACACCATAGTCCGTTGCAGCTGTCATGACCCCATCAATCTTCATAGCCTGTGCATACTTTAAGCATGCCTTTTGGTCAACAATATCAATAACGCTGAAATCATCAGCGTATTTAAATCCTATAGAGTTTGGATTACCATCTATTGTAATAGTATAATATCCCATTTCTTTTGCCTTTCTGATAACAAAGGCTTGTAGAAAACCCGCACCCACTATAAGGACTTTTTTCATTCTGAACCATCCTCTTCTACCTTTAACCAATTACCCTAAAAACTAAGAGAAATATAGATTAAGTACTAAAGTTGTTTTTCCATCAATGAAACTGTAAAATGCCTTGTTGATTTTGACCCTGTAACAACAAATCCTCTTTTTTTATAAAACCGAATTGCATGCTTACTCTTATCATAAACTTCTAAGCTGATATTTGAGACACCTCTACTTAGGCAATACTTTTCAATGTAATTAATACTTTGCTTTCCTATACCACATCCTGCATATTGGGGTAGAGTAGCAAATTTATTTATGACCACTATATTACTTACTTTATTATTACTATTAGAGTTCTTCAAGTCATCATTTAAGAACTCTAATTGGAATGTATGCACGTATGAGTTTGTATCTGTATTTTTAGCTAAAAATACTTCTCGTTCTTTGCAGTCTATTTTAATATTTTCAATAGGGTATGGTGTTCTCCAGTGGATTAATCCTTTTTCCTTAAACATTTTTTCTCCACTGTTCTTAATAATTTCGTAAACTTCTGATAGTTTGTTCTGTTCATCTGGATAAACCTTTTCATATACTAATTTCACCTAATTTCCCTCCTTTATCATAACTAATCAGTAGTTAATTAATACCTTACATATTATTCAAAATTTCTTTTAAGCTATCAATAACATACTCAACATCCTCATTACTTAACAAAGTATGAAGTGGTAATGAAACCTCATTCTTATACACATTAAAGGCATTCGGATAATCTTTAATATCAAACCCTAGATTCTTATAAGCCGTAAACATTGGCAAAGGCTTATAGTGTACATTACAAACTATACCCGCCTCAGCCATTTTAACGATTATTTTATTTCTCTCAGCTTCTTCGATTCCAGGTATTCTCATTAAATATAGATGACCTGAAGAAGCATATTCATCTGAATAATGCTGTAACCTTTTAATTCCTAAAGGTAGCAACGCCTTGTCGTACATATCAATTATTTCCTTACGTCTTTTAATGAGAACACCGTATCTGTTTAACTGTATCAAACCTATTCCAGCAGTTATGTCAGTCATATTACACTTGTAAGCCGGA
Organism: Halobacillus hunanensis; assembly: GCF_900166655.1. Lineage (GTDB taxonomy): Bacteria > Bacillota > Bacilli > Bacillales > Halobacillaceae > Halobacillus_A > Halobacillus_A hunanensis. Next base: position 796,970 of record NZ_FVZB01000006.1, read on the forward strand.
AGGACAATGTCATACTCCCATGAACCTTTTTTTGTTTTCGCAAAGGCATCTTTAGACTGTCCATGAAGGCTGTATAGCATAAATCGATTATATAACCATTCATCATCTAAACCACGGAGACTACGCCAGACGACAGCTCCACCTTCAGCAGTAGTCAAATTTTTCACTGCATGGAAAGAGTAGCAAGTAAAATCTGTAACTTGTCCACATTTCATCCCGTGCCTCTCTGCTCCAAGAGCATGAGCAGCATCAGTCATTACAACTATTCTATTAAATACTTTTTGGATTTCATTATTGGGTTTAAAAATTCCTTTATTGTTTTCTACAACTTTATAAATAGCCTCGTAATCACACATTTTACCCGCTATATCAACAGGAATAATGGCTTTCGTTTTTTCAGTAATCGCCTCATCAAGTTTTGAATAATCCATTTCAAAGGAATCTGGAGCGTTATCAACCAATACTATTTTTGCACCAACATGTTCTATTATTGATGCAGATGCCGTATAAGTATAAGCTGAGGTAATAACCTCATCCCCAGGTCCTATTCCCAAAATACGAAGAGTAAGTTCCATTGCTGCAGTAGCAGAGTTAAGGCATACAGCTTTTTTCACACCAACGTATTCGGCAATTTTCTTTTCGAACTCTTTTGTTCTAGGGCCAGTTGTGATCCACCCAGACTTAATTGCTTTTGTAACTTCTTCGACCTCAGCATCTGTAATATCCGGTGGAGAGAAAGGTACATTTCTTACATTAGAATCAGTCACTTAAATCTTCCTCACTTTTATATAATTTGGTCATTAGTATTTAAAACGCATCTTTTTAGTGCCTTGTACTTAATTGGAACAGTTTCTCCACCCAACTACTAACCCACTAAATTATTACAAGTACAATCACAACCCTCATAAACTGGACAAAAGTTTCATGATTTACTCCGCAATACCAGAACTTTCTTTTACCACTTATAACTAGGATCTAAGTTTTATTTATAACAAAGGAGGGGGCCTTCTGAAATAGCCCAGAAGACGCGCCACATCGTATAAAATAGCTTGCTATTTGTATATAAGAGCTACTTTAATAATACTTGTCTACCTTTATAATGGACTAACGGTCTACCCACTGAATGATATTCTACATTTTTTTCTTTCATCAGTTCTAGTTCGAAGCAGTTTCTTCCATCAATGAGAAGTGGATAATTCATTGATTCAAATACATTTAAATCAACATTTTTAACTTCATCCCACTCTGTAAGAATCAACGTAGCATCACTATTTTTCACTGCTTCATCTACACAATTAGCGTATTGAACATTGTCATTAAGGATTCTCCTCGCATTATCCATCGCAATCGGATCATAAGCAACCACTTCTGCTCCAGCATGAACCAATTCCTCTGTAACGACTAATGAAGCAGCCTCCCTCATATCATCTGTATTCGGTTTAAATGCCAAACCTAGAACAGCAATTCGTTTCCCATTCAAGTCAGGAATACGTTCGTTTAACTTTTGAAGTAATAACCCCTGTTGCTTTTGATTGACTTTTACTACACCCTTTAGTAACTCAAAGTCATACTCTACATTTCCTGCTATTTGGATCAACGCCTTTGTATCTTTTGGGAAACATGAACCTCCATAACCTATTCCTGCATTGAGAAACTTGTCCCCGATTCGCTTGTCCATACCCATGCCATTTGCAACATCTTCAACATTAGCACCTAGTCTCTCACAGATGTTTGAAATTTCATTAATAAAGCTGATTTTTGTTGCAAGAAATGCATTAGATGCATACTTAATCATTTCGGCACTTTTAATATCTGTTTTAAAAACAGGGACTCCAAAGGGCTTATTAACTTCTTCTATAGTATTTGCTGCTTCTTCACTATTAGTTCCAATGACAATGCGATCTCCATTGAATGAGTCATAAATAGCGGACCCCTCTTTTAAAAACTCAGGATTGGAAACAACTTCAATATTTACTTGATGCACTAAGTTTTTATCAATAATAGATTGGATTTTATCATTCGTTCCCACGGGCACTGTACTCTTAGTCACTACGACTGCATCCCTAATAGCATGTGAAGCGATATCTTTAGCTACTTGTTCTACAAATGAAAGATTAGCTGACCCATCTTCTCTTGCCGGTGTTCCCACAGCTATATAAATTACTTCAGCACTTTCAAAACCTTCCTGATGATTACTCGTAAAATAAAGTCTTTCTTCATTAATATTTTTAGTCATCATATCTGAAAGACCGGGTTCATATATAGGCGAAATTCCTTGTTGCATTTTTAATATTTTTTCATTATCTATATCAATACACGTAACGGTATGACCAATGTCAGACAAACTCACACCAGTAACTAGTCCAACATAGCCAGTACCTACTACTGAAATATTCACGTTATAACCTCCCTTACTATTTAATTATGGACTTTTGGATTTACTAAAGAATTTAGTAATTCTTCTACATCTGGACCAATTTCATTATTTTTCAAGGCAAACTCTATCGTAGTTTTTATAAAACCAAACTTTTCACCAACGTCATACCTACTACCTTCGAAGTCATAAGCAAATACACTTTGTAGTTCGTTTAATTCCTGAATCGCATCAGTCAACTGAATTTCTCCACCGGCCCCTGTCTTTTGTTGCCCTAAGAACGAGAATATCTCTGGGTTAAGAATATAGCGACCCATAATAGCTAAGTTAGAAGGTGCAGTACCTTGTACAGGTTTCTCTACAAATGTTTTTACTTGGTAACGGCGGTTTTCATTACTTGAAGGATCAATAATCCCATAACGATGGGTTTGATCATCAGCTACTTGTTGAACCCCAATAATGGATGACTCAGTTTCTTCATACTGTTCTATTAATTGTTTAAGACAAGGAGTATCAGCCTCGACAATATCATCACCTAATAGTACTGCGAATGGTTCATTACCAATGAATTTACGTGCACTCCATACAGCATGCCCTAACCCTTTAGGCTCTTTTTGGCGAATGTAGTGAATATCTACATTGGAAGTTTCATTTACTTTATCTAATAATTCAAATTTTTCCTTTTTCATTAAATTGTCTTCAAGTTCAAAGTTATTATCAAAGTGATCTTCTATAGCACGCTTCCCTTTACCTGTAACGATTATGATGTCTTCAATTCCTGATGCGATTGCTTCTTCAACTATGTATTGAATAGTTGGTTTATCAACTATGGGTAACATTTCTTTAGGCATAGCTTTAGTAGCTGGTAAAAAGCGCGTACCTAGCCCGGCAGCAGGGATAATCGCTTTCTTAACCTTTGTCATATGTTATTCCTCCAGTAATCTTTTTAATTTGAAACTGGTTCTTTTTTATCGATTAATCTAAAAACATTTGATTTAATATCTTCACTAGTCAGTTCATCCATCTCAAAATTAATAAAATTATAAAGAGCAGTAACCGGCACATCATTGTTTTTTCCAATATAGATTTTAGGAAAGACTTGCTTAGAATGAACTTCCCCTTCACCGAGAAGTTCTTCGTACATCTTCTCACCAGGGCGTATCCCAGCAAATCTAATTCCAATTTCCTCCTCCCTAAACCCTGAAAGAGAAATAAGATTCTTGGCCAGATCAACAATCTTCACCGGTTCACCCATATCAAGCACAAAGATCTCTCCACCACGAGCTAAAGCCCCCGCTTGCATTACTAGCCTTGAGGCCTCAGGAATCGTCATGAAATATCGTGTCATGTCAGGATGCGTCACTGTTACTGGACCTCCTGCTGCAATTTGTTTCTTAAATAGCGGGATAACACTGCCACGGCTTCCTAGTACATTACCGAATCGTACTGCTACAAATTTAGTTTGACTTGTGCGGCTTAACGATTGCACAACCATTTCAGCAACACGTTTAGTCGCTCCCATCACATTTGTAGGATTTACTGCTTTATCAGACGAGATGAGAACAAAGTTCCCAACTTTAACCATATCCGCCGCTTCAGCAATATTCTTCGTCCCAATCACATTATTCTTAACCGCTTCTTTCGGGTTTGCTTCCATTAACGGAACATGTTTATGGGCTGCAGCATGATAGATATAAGATGGTTTATACTCATTAACTACTTCAAAAATACGATCACGGTCCTGAACGTCTGCAATTACCGTTACAAGCTCCGTATCTATATCTAACTGGGACAATTCCATATGAATGGTATAAATACTGTTCTCCCCGTGGCCTAATAAGAGCAGCTTTCCTGGGCTAAATTTGACCAGTTGTCGACAAATTTCTGAACCGATCGATCCACCTGCACCTGTTACAAGCACTGTTTTACTGTTGATTTCACTAGAAATAGAGTCAATATCTAACTCAACTGGTTCTCGTCCTAATAAATCTTCAATTGATACGTCACGAATTTGATTGACTGAAACATTACCAAGAGCAATATCTTCGATCATAGGTAGAGTTTGGACATTTTTCACTACTTTTTGTGATTCTTGAATAATGTCTTTAACCCGATTTCGTTCAATAGAAGGCATGGCAATAACTATGTGATTGATTCCATATCGTTTTGAAATCTCCTCAATTTTTTCCGTACTTCCAAGCACTGGTAAGCCACCTATAGTTAGGTGATGCATCGTGAAATCATCATCAACAAAACCAATTAGGTTTGTATTCACTTCTGCTGAACCCTTCATCTGTCGTGCCAGCATACGTCCAGCAGATCCTGCCCCCACAATTAAAGTTGTTTTTAAATCGGGATCATTTTTTACAAATTTTGCTTTTTTACCTTTAGGGTTAACAGTAAGTCCGTATGTTTTATAGTATCTCCAAGCAAACCTTACCCCGCCGATTAATAAAATATGTAACATCCACGTAATAACAAGTGCGCGTTCATAAATAGAACCAAAAGCTAAAGCTTGTACAGCTGCAGCCGATACGATAGATAAAGAGACAACAACTATAATTCCGAGTAATTCTTCCATACTGGCATAACGCCACTTTTTCTTATACATCCCAAATACACTTGAAAAAATATGATGAGTTAACAACAATGTTAAAGCTGAAACAAACATCATCCAATCAAATGTAGTCACATAAGGATTCAAGAAAAAGTGAGACATGTATATCGAAAAAGATACTATTATTGAATCGATAATAATTAATAAAGCCAATCTCTTTCTAAAAGCTGTAGTCATTTTAGTAAACACCCCTTCCCTCACAAATTAGAGGTCACACAAAAAAACTTGTGTCACCCCATATCTTATTAAAATAATCCCAAAAACTTTTTCTTTTTAACATGCGTTGGCACATCCGAAGCTAACGCTTGTCCTTCAGCAACATACTCCGCATTTTCCGCAAATAAATAAACCATGGACTGACCATAGTTTTTTCGTAACTCCCTATAGGCATCCTTCATACAAAACCCTCTAGAAGTGGTGTTATGAGCATCAGATGCAATAAGGTGGGTCAAGTTCGCTTCGATTAATTTGTGAGTAAATTTCTGGATGTTCTTTCCGAAACGTCCGCATAGGCTGGCTGCTGTGATCTGAGTGTATGCACCTTTTTTAACTAAGTTGTAGAGTGTGTCGGGATGCTGGATAATATGGCGATTGCGTTCTGGATGGACAATAATGGGCTGATAGCCTTCAACTTGCATGTCGAATAATAGTTTACTAGCATATCTCGGAACGGTATCCGATGGAAATTCGACAAAGACATAGTTTCCTGTTTTGTTTAATGTGAGGATTTCATCGTTTCTGAGTCCCTCTAACATGTCTCCATGGATTCGTGTTTCCTGTCCTGGTAAGACGGTTAATGGAACCTCATAATCTGACAAATGTCGATTGAGCTCAGCCACTTGGATCGTGATGTTGTTCTTGTAGTTATTGTAGGTCCCGTTCTGGTGGTGAGGTGTAGCAATAATCGTATGTATGCCATCAGCTACAGCTGCTTGGGCCATCTTGATGCTTTCTTCAATGGACTGAGCACCGTCATCAACACCAGGGAGTATATGGCTGTGGATATCAATCAATAGTCCCTCTCCTCTCTAGTACTTATAATATATATTCCTTGTACATCTTTTAATACTTTGTATTAAAGATATTATAGCAGATTTCCTTTGGGTCATGAAGGGGATATTTGGAGAATATTCCTAGATCGCTAACATTTTTAGGGAAAAGTGCAATGATATCAAGGGTGTACATGTCGTATTTATGTCGGAAACTTTTTTCCTAGGACATTTTCAGTATGCGCTTACATTATAAATAGATTACTAATAACCCTCACATCCAAATAGAATACTAGTAAATTGTTAATTGCATATTACACTTATGTTTCATTCTATTTAATTTTCTATGATTCACAATTTATCGACAGAATTTGCACTATTGCAAGACCCCTCCCTATCTGGATGTTTTTATAAGATCACTAAAATAAAAAATATGAATGAACGAGCAGGCTATTAATACACCAAAATTATTCTTCACCAAATCAATTACCGTAAATGACCTACCCACAACATAAAACTGATGGACTTCGTCTACAAACCCATACAGCATGGCAACGGCCGCTGCTGCATAACTGGTAGTCTTCGTAAACCTTTTGTTGACTAGCAAGGCTCCAACAATTAGCAAATACAAGATGGCAAATTCGATTAGGTGCAAGCTCTCAAACAACGTATTAATCGTCATGGCAATATACAGATAAAACTTTTAATTTCTGCAATCGTTGAGCTGGATTGTAGCCAGATAAGAATCATGTAAAGTACAGGCAGGATCGTAAATAGAATGCGGCGCATGGAACATACACTTCTTTCTTTTATTTGGTATTTTCCATTAAGTATTGATCATACAGTCCGATACCATACATACAGTAAGAAGAGACCTATCAAGCAGGTCTCTTTTCTAAGCGTGAATTAGAATACGCCGACTCAGTTGCTATGGAGATATTTATGATCATGTATTATCTTTCTTATCACGCATGTATTTAATGGTTTTTATATATTCTCGAAACAATTCCTTAGATAAGCCAGCATCTACTACTTCATTAATCAGACTCAACCATTCTTCATCTAAAATGTTTTTACCTTCCCCTGTTCCGTGAAACAGAAAGGCTGTAGGAACTTCAAGTTCCTTAGCAACCTTTTCTATGAAATCAATAGAAGGATTGGTTTGTATTTCTCTTTCTATAGAACTTATATAAGATTTAGCAAAACCTGTCCTTTTTGCCAGCTCTGATATTGTCATACCTCTCTCTTTCCTTATCTGCTTTATCCGACTACCGATCATTTCCGCACCCCAAAATTTTAATTACTAAATTTATATTTGATCGCTTCTATACAATTTTTTAATATGACATTTTTTCAACTCGTGTAATTTTGCGTCTTACACACTAAACAAAATTTACAAACTGCCGATATCATATATACACAGTAAAAAGAGACCCTAATATAGGTCTCTTTTAAGCGTGAATTAGAAGATCCCCAATACTTTTTTCTTCTTCACTCTTTCCGGAGGTTCGGTTGCTAAGGCCTGTCCCTCCACGAGATACTGTGCATTTTCCGAGAAGTAATAGACCATCGATTGATCGTAGTGCTTTTTAATCTCCCGGTAGCCATCCTTGAGATTAAGTCCACGTGGCTTCTGTGCGCCTGACGCAACCAGGTGCACTAAATTTGCTTCGATCAATTGATGGGATAACTTCTTGATTTTGCTGCCGTACTTGCCAAGTAAACTGGCAGCCGTTATCTGAACAAATGCCCCGTTCCTTACGATAGAATAAAGCAAGTTTGGCTGCTCAATGATTTGTTCGTTCCGTTCAGGGTGCACGATGATCGGGCGATACCCTTCTACCTGTATGTTAAATAAGAGCGTGTTCAAATATCCCGGCACGTGATCACGAGGCAATTCGATCAATATATAATCCCCTTCATTAACGGTTAAGATCTCATCTTTCTGAAGCGCCTCAACAATATCACCATATACACGTGTCTCTTGTCCGGGCAAAACCGTTAGTGGTATATCGCGTTCCTCAAATTGTCGATTCAACTCATTGACTTGAATAAGAATATTGTTCTTATAATTATAATGACTCCCATTGTTATGATGCGGCGCAGCTACAACTGTCCGTAGCCCATCCTTTACTGCTTTCTCTGCCATTTTCATACTATGTTCCATTGTTGATGCCCCTTCATCAACACCTGGAAGGATATGCGTGTGAATATCTATCATTGCCCAAAACCCTTTCCCCTTAGAATTTCTATAATTTTTCTATCTGACTTGCTGAAATCTCTCTCTATCTAGCAAAATAGTTTCCCGAACCTTCCAATATTCACCCATATTCCTAAGCAAATTTTGGTATCGTTCTCATAATAATTCATGTTGCATATCTCAACCTTAAAAATCTAGGTATCGAGATTCTCTAAATAAAAATAAGCAGTCCCTTGGGTTGCTTTTGTAACCTCATTCTATTTCTTCCAGGAATACACGGAACTCTCTTTCAATAATCTTGATTCCGTGCCTTTTGGGTCAGATAATGCCACTATTTATCAACCAGATCACCAATAAATAATAAAAAGACAATCCCTTAATAATAGGATTCGATTATTTATCCCGTTCTATCAAGCATGAGTATGTTTTAACGAACAATACTAGCTTGGATAGCATGTGTTTGATGTGCATACCACGTAATACCTAGAACCTCCTCCCTCAAACAATTATACCCCCATTTTTTATGTAAAAAAGTGAATATACTGTATAAATATAGGTAAGTTTTGGTTTTCTAATGGTAATTACCTATGACTTTCTATATATATTACCATGACTAGGGGGGAGAAACCAACATATTTAATACACTTTTTTTCGCTAAAAAAAACGCTATTTCTCACACAACGCTTTATAAACCTGACGTATTGTTATGGTTATTGTCGAATTTCTATTTAACTTTAAAAACATACACAGTAAAAAGAGACCCCTAAGAGGTCTCTTTTCTATGCGTGAATTAGAAGATTCCTAATACCTTTTTCTTCTTCACTCTTTGCGGAGGTGCGGTTGCTAAGGCCTGGCCCTCCACGACATACTGTGCATTTTCCGAGAAGTAGTAGACCATCGATTGATCGTAGTGCTTTTTAATCTCCCGGTAGCCATCCTTGAGATTAAGTTCTTGTGGCTTCTGTGCACCTGACGCAACCAGGTGCACTAAGTTGGCATCGATCAATTGATGGGATAACTTCTTGACTTTGCTGCCGTGCTTCCCTAGTAGGCTGCCAGCTGTAATTTGAACAAATGCGCCATTTTTCACGAGGGAATACAGTAGATTCGGCTGCTCGATGATTTGTTCGTTTCGTTCGGAATGGACGATGATCGGCTGATACCCTTCTACCTGCATGTTGAATAAGAGGGTATTCAAGTATCCCGGCACGTGGTCATGAGGCAGATCGATTAATACATAATCCCCTTCATTGACGGTTAGAATCTCATCGTTCCGGAGCGCCTCTACTAGATCTGCATATGCGCGTGTTTCCTGACCGGGCAGAACCGTAAGCGGAATGTCGCGTTCCTCTAATTCCCGATTCAACTCCCTGACCTGAATCAGAATTGTGTTCTTATCATTAACGTGACCCCCATTGTTATAATGCGGAGCCGCTACAACTGTCTCTATTCCATCCTTTACGGCTTTCTCTGCCATTTTTATACTATGTTCCATCGTCGAAGGTCCCTCATCAACGCCTGGAAGAATATGAGTGTGAATATCTATCATTTGCTAACATCATCTCCCCTTAGAAATTCCATACCTATTTTATTTATCTAGTAAGCTCGTAATGTTTTATATATGTCTAACCATTACACCTCTGACTCATTACTCCATCCATTACCTTCATTTCTACCTGGGCAAACATCGGCGTCCTCTCACCGCTTAGGGATTATGCACCATTTTGACATTGAGATTTTTACAATAAAAAAAGAAGCAATCCCATACAGGTTGCTTTCTACCCATCCATATCTTGATTCCGCTTTAAATATTCACGGAACTTTTCCTTCGATACTCCCAACCTCTGTGCCTCTTGAATTAAATTTTTCCATCCTTCATCAAGGAAGTCTTCATTCGTTTCCCCATAAAGCAGATAATTGAGGGATACATCAAGTTCTTTAGCGACTCTCTCTAAAAACTGTATAGTAGGGTTGGTTTGTCTGTTTCGTTCTATTGAGCTTACATAAGATTTGGCGAATCCCGACCGCTCTGCTAGTTCGGAAAGAGTCATCTTCCTCTTTTTCCTTATTTCTTTGATGTGTTCACCAATCACTTTCAGGAACCTCCTTTGTTAATAAAATTGTTCAAATATATCGGTAAAAATTGATTTTTGAATGGAAATTAGCTGGAGTTTGGTATACATTATCACACTTTAATGCAGTAAACCAACATTTAACATACACCTTTTTTTTCACACAAAAAAAGCGCCGGCTTTAAACCAGCACTTTTGACTCTCATATTTTATGACTTTTGGTTGATTTTCCATTTATTAAACTCTAAATAATCGCGGAATTGTTCTTTGGAGATTCCAGAATTCATAGCTTCGTGGACGAGATCAAGCCAATCGTCATCTAAGCTTTCCTCTTTAGCGGACGTTTCTCCGTGGAGCAGATAGTTGATTGAGATGTCCAGTTCTTTGGAGATCTTTTCTAGAAATTGGACGGATGGGTTGGTTTGCAGGTTTCGTTCAATAGAACTGAGGTAAGACTTGGCTACACCTGCTCGATCGGCCAGTTCAGACAAGGACATGTGGCGGTCTTTACGGATTTGTTGAATGCGGCTACCGATCATGCTTTCACCTACTTTCTTAATTAACAAAAGTATAGCATAATTCATCCCCGTGTTCTATTTAAAGTACGAAAATCGTCAACTTGTCCTAGGTCGCGGAATTATTGTAAGACTTTTTGCTTGAAAAATTGATTTTTTACTAGTTGTTTCGATTAGATTCTCTTGAAGGGCTGTCGAATGATGAACAGTTATGGGTGCTAGTTGCAACGTTGCAGTGGTCATTTAGGAGGGTGGTGTTCTTTATTGGAGACAGGGAAGGATTTAAGTGGGTAGATTATACCCTGTATATGACCAGATGGAATGGCAGATGCTTTCTTTGCAACTTTTTATCTCGCATTAACTGGCAGTAAAACCCCCAAGATTTTATTATAAACGAGGAGTCTAAGTGGGGATCAACTGCCAGTAATGTCCGATTGGTTCAACTAACCATCAGTGGGAATAGAAGAAAACTCCACTTATGGAAGTTTCACTTTATAAAGAAGGTGTGTTCTTGGTTATACTAAGGGGTAGATCAATTCGGTGAGTACATAGGAGGCGTGAACGGTATGAGTGATGAGTTAGTGGAGCGATTTGAGCTGGCGTTTAATCAGATTCACCAGCATTTGAAGGAGATGAATCGTTTTCCCAAGAACGATAATTTCGCAGAGCTGTTGAATCATTCGAAGGATCGCGGTGTGATTCGGGAATTCTATGATGTGCTGCGGCAATATGCGAAACTGCGGAATGCGATTGTGCATGAGCGTGTGCGTGATGGATATTACATTGCATCCCCTCATGTAGAGGTTGTGGAGGAGCTTGAACAAATTAAACAAACGCTTGACCAACCACCACTCGGGCTTGATGTAGCAACGCGTCCGGTGATGTTTTTCTATGAAGAAACAGAGCTGCTTCATGTGGTGGAAGCGTTTCGGAAGCATGGGGTATCGCAGTTCCCGATCTATCGCGATGGTGCGTTTGTAGGGCTGTTGACAGATGCCGGGATCGTGCGTTGGCTTGGGGAATCGGTTGAGAGTGGAGCTGTTGCAGTCGATCATGTGACGGTTGGAGATGTGCTGCGGCACGAGAAGGTGCATAATGTGGAGTTTGTTTCGGAGACGGCGTCGGTGTTTGAGCTAGAGGACTTGTTTGAATCAAGTCATGGGGATGGCGAGAAGCTGAAGGCTGTGATGATCACGGAGGGCGGCGATCGTGATGGGAAGCTGCTCGGGATTGTGACGCTGCTTGATTTGATTATGATGGATGAAGAGTAAACAAAAAAGACCTACTCTGGTCCGCATTGATAAGAGGCGTGGTAGGTTCGATACAAATAAATCTTGCATTAAAAGAAACTCCTTATCTTATCAAGTTCCCGAGCTACAGGAATAAATGCAACAAGCATACCAAAGACACTTCCCTTCCCTACTACAATCTTCCATAGCGGTTTCCTTTTTATAGTCTCAGATACAAGGTTAGGACACATATAAAAAAATCGATGTGAACCATAGCACAAGGGCTTCCTTCTGATCTTGAATCTGAGCGATCAAGAAGTCCACTTTCCATACCTCTTCTGCTGGCGGTGAGTATCGAATCTCTTTCTCTTCAGCACCTATCGCGTTATAGGATTGGATGAGAAGAGCATCTTTTTGTTTGGAAATCACCTCATAACCGTTGGGAAGATAAGAGATTTTGTAGGTCATGAGGTAGGAAAGCAGGAGACCGGCTAAAACAAATCCAACCCTCAATAAATAGATTCTAATCTTCTTTACAGTCGACTCGCCGATCATTTTAGCACCACGCTTATTTCAGAATAGTTCTTTCCCTCCTTTATACGAAAAGTTTTACGAAAGGTTTCAGACTCCTCCTATACGTCCTCTCTAATGAATAAACCTTCCTATTAGACAAATGCTAGGACAAGAAGGTGACTGTCTAAATGGAGGAATTAGATCATGACTATAGATCAAAATATCAAACTGACTTCTGCAGAGCTTTCCCAGCTTTGGTCGGCTTATTTGAACGACACGTTGGCCATTTGTGAAATCGAATACTACCTGAAAACGGTTGAGGATGAGGAGATCAAGAAACTTCTTTCTATGGGATTGCAGGATTCAAAAGCACATATCGACAGATTAACTGCTATTTTCAACAGAAATCGTTATCCAGTTCCCAAGGGATTTAATAAAGAAGATGATGTGAATATGAATGCACCGCAATTATTTTCCGATGTATATGTGTTAAATTGGCTGAATCAATTCGGAAAATTGGGTGTTGATGCCTATAGTGCCAGTGTAAACGTTGTGACTAGAGAATATATTCAAGACTATTTCAGCGAATGTCTGTCTCAATCGAACGAAATGGTTAGAATGACGAATGAGCTTCTGCTTGCTAAAGGGCTGTATATGCGTCCACCTCGCCTGCCTGCACCTAATCACGTTGATTTTGTTAAATCTCAACAGTTTCTAGCAGGGTGGTTTGGCGATATTCGTCCTTTAACAGCACTTGAAATTACAAATTTGCACGGAAATATCCAGCGTAACGCCCTTGGAATAGTTACGATGCAGGGGTTTGCTCAAACAGCGCAGTCAAAGGAAACAGGCCGCTATTTAACAAGAGGAAAACAAATTGCAAAGAAACATACCGAACTATTTAGTTCCGTTATGCGAAAAGATGACCTGCCTGCACCGATGACCTGGAGTGATGAAGTAACAAATTCAACGGCAAACGTTTTTTCAGACAAGTTAATGTTGTATAAATCATCTATTCTGACAGGAATTAGCATGGGGTATTACGGGGCTAGTATGGCTGCGATCCAACGGCGTGATTTAGGGGTTCAATATGCCAGATTAATTGCTGAAATTGCTAAGTTCGCTGAGGACGGGGCTAACCTTTTGATCAAGAATGGATGGTTGGAAGAACCCCCGCGTGCAGCCGACCGTGATGAATTAGCTAACACGTAGGCGCTCTGTGATGGCTAATAAGGCTGCGTTGGAAAAACTTTTATGGAGTATTGCACTCCCGGGATTGGGTCAGCTGTTAAACCATAAGTATGTGAAAGGTATCCTTCTGCTGATTGCTGAATTTGTAGTGAATGTGATGAGTCGCTTTAATGAGGTCATTTTATTGAGTTTTCATGGGCAGACGGAAGAGGCTGTTAACATGGCTAACTATGGATGGTTAATGTTTTATCCTTGCTTGTATTTCTTTGCCATCTGGGATGCTTATAAGGACGCCGGGGGTGGAAAGGACATCTTTTCTTTTATCCCATTTGTTTCTACGGCTTATGTTGTTACGGTAGGGGTTATTTATTCGCCGAGCTTCACTCTATTTGGAATCTTGTTTGGACCTGTTTGGCTGCCGATTCTGTTTGTGATTCCTGGTTTGCTCCTTGGGCTCCTGGTTCGAATTCTGTTGGTGAAAATGATTCACAATCGTCAGAGGTCTAATACATAGTACCTCGGTCAAAAAATATACCCGCACTGTTTCTGGAGTATGAAACGTGGGGTTTTTTCAACTCTTTACAAGCATAAAAAGCTAACCTCTCTGCTTTTTAAACAGAGAGGTTCGTATAGTGGAAAGCCTAAGCATGATAGAATTTGACAAATGTCACAGTATAACTGACTAGAAATCCTCTGAAGTCGTCCTCCACCTCACTTTTATTTACTATGGCGATCGGCGAACAGGGCCATCGCGTCGCGCATAAATGCTGCCAGGCCTTCTCCATACTGGTCGATGTTGTTCGTGAACCGCTCATCATCGACATAAAGCTGGCCGATGCCTTTGAATTTCATGAGATCATCGTTGTTGATGCTGTCGTTCAAGAAAAAGTACCATTCTTTAATGGCGGTTTGGGCTGCGTCTGAATCTGGGGAGTCGTGACGCAGACTGGCCAATTTGCGATAAATTGTATCCATTTGTCTCGACATGTGATCTTTTTCCTGCTGAGACATCTTGTTGAACTTCGCATTCGACTGATCGACAGCTTCATCGCCCCATCGCTCGCGAGCCTCCTGTTCGTATGGGTTACGGGTAAAGTCAAAGCCTTCAAATTTATCTTTGTTCGTCATATGAATCTCTCCTTTCTGTTGTTGAATCGTCTTCTCCACCGTCCGGATCATCCCGTCGAGTCGGCGTCGTTTCTCAAGCAGCATTTTCCGATGCAGTTGCAGAGCTTCCTGCTGGTTGAACTCCGGATTTGTGATAATCTCCTTAATTTTTTTCAAAGGAAAACCGAGCTCTCGGAAAAATAAAATCTGCTGCAGCGTTTCTAGATCCTGATTGGAGTAGAGCCGGTAGCCTGCTTCGGTCGTATCCTCTGGCGACAGCAGATCGATGTTGTCGTAATGATGAAGCGTGCGGATACTGATTCCAACGAGTTCGGCAACTTCTTTCACTTTCATCGGCATCTTTAACGATCTCCTTTCATTCGAGTTCGTTTCGCCTCCTCACTGATTGACTATAAGGTGTGACGTTACGTGAGGGTCAATAGGTGTTATGAAATTTTTTGTAAATGAGTGGTCTTCGGGTCTGTTGGTTCCTTCAATCCATATCCAATCATGCGATCCATGGCGATGTGGGCGATCCAAATCAGTCCTAGACTGAGCATGATCGATGTTGGTTGAAAGGTGTTTGCGATGAGGATGAGGAGCAACGGTGGTGTATAAGTGTGGAAAGAATTGTATAGGTAAGCTCCTAGTTTATGGTTATACAGGTAGCCGAGTGCTGAGAGGTCAGGTGTTAACAGTAATAGAACGAACATCCACCAGCTTGATTCGATTGCAGCATAGAAGTAGATGGAAGTGATTAGCATGATAAGTCCTTCTATATGTAATAATCGTTTGTTCATTTGGGTTCCCTCCTCGATATATATATTCTACTTAGTTGGCGGAACCCCTTTATTGTTTTGATCCAATATTTGGGTGGAAGTTTTTGAGATAGGGCGTAATGTTCGTTGGGGACGAATGTTTAAACGTTAGGGGCGAATCCTGCCGCGTTAGGGAAGAATGTTAACTCGTTAGGGCGCTATCCCACTGAGTTAGGGCATAATCGATTAGCGTTACCCCACTATCCTATTCCATAAGTAAAAAACTACCACCTCAGGTCATCCAGATTCTGGATGACCTGAGGTGGTAGTTAATGGGATAAGTATAGATTAATGAAGGGTGTTCCCTTTATCTACATGCAGCGTGCCGTCTTGCTGGACTTCTGCGTAAAATACATCGGCTGGGGAATTCACTCCGGCTTGTTTCAGTTGTTGCTCCAGCCACTTTTCGTCAAGATGCAGCTTCGATAAGTTTTTGGTATTCACCGCACCATCAGAGATCACTTCAGCAGCAACCGGGTACACGTTGGGGGTTGTTGGTACTCGGTTCATATCGCCTTTGGTCAGCGGCTGTTGAAGACCTTTTTTCAAGACAGAAAGTTTTCCATTCGTTTCAAAAATAGCATAGTCGACATCTTTTATTTGGAAAACGTTATGCTGCTGCCTTAGCATTACCCTCAAGGTATCTATATCCAACCGTGCCTTACGAAGTGCATCTACCGCCACTTGACCATCTTTAATGATGATCAACGGATCTCCGTTCGTTACTTTCCGGAGCGTTTTAGATTTAATATCCAGGACGCTCATGAGCAATGTAAAGGTAGCCCACCCTGCTAAGGCGATTACACCATTACGGATACTTAAATCCTGGTTGACAGCAAGACTTCCAGCAATCGTACCAATCGCAATGGCTGAAATAAAATTAAAAAATGTCATCTGGCTGATTTCTTTTCGGCCAACTATTCGAGCCAAACAAAATAATACGATGAAAGATATTGCGATCCGCAGAACTAACTCCCAAATTCCCATAATCACCTATCCTCTCTAACGTACTTATTTATTTGCTAAATTCACCTTTCTATTCATTCTCGAAACCGAAACAGAATCTGCCACATGAGCTCCTCCATGGCTGATTTTCTATCCACACCTCCCTTTTGCCCTGTAACCCTGACCCTTTCTAAGTTCGACATTTTTCTTACGGGTTTCATGTATGAATTTAGCCCTAACTGGGGAAAAATGTAACGGAGGAGGTGCACGTATGGGCTACGAAGGATATCGACGATCGAAACAGCCTGTTTATGATCGTTTTACAGATAATATTGATTTTATGAAAAAAGAGCTCGGGATTGGGGAAAGTTTCGATGCGATCCATCTGGACTTGAACTATGCTGGGCGCGATATGGGCATGTTTTTGATTGACGGCTTTGCGAAGGATAAGATTCTGCATTTCCTCATGAAGCTGCTGGCTGATCTTGAGCCTGAACAGCTTGATGCTGAACCGTTAACGAAATTGATGAAAACCTATCTTCCGTACATAGAGATTAGTACAGAAGATGATTTGGATAAAACCGTATTCTGGGTACTAAGTGGTGCGACCGCGCTCATCGTAGATGGCATTGATAAAGTTATTATTATTGACGCGAGGACGTATCCGGTCAGGAGCCCGTCCGAGCCTGATTTAGAGCGCGTAACACGCGGGCCGCGGGACGGTTTTGTCGAAACAGTGGTCTTTAATACAGCCCTGACACGACGCCGTGTGCGCGACCCTTCCCTGAGGATGGAGTACATGTCGATCGGGAGACGATCGCAAACCGATATTTGTGTGTCGTACATTAAGGATATCGCCGACCCTCACATTGTTGACAATATTAAGAGTTCGCTTAAAAAAATTGATACCGATGGACTTCCGCTTGGTGAGAAAACGGTGGAGGAATTTCTATGCGGACGAGGCTGGAACCCGTATCCGACGGTGCGCTACACCGAGCGTCCCGACACGGCGGCTATTCATTTGTATGAGGGTCATGTGCTTGTGATTGTTGACGGGTCACCAAGTGTACTGATTACGCCGGCGACCTTTTGGCACCACCTGCACCACGTAGAAGAGTATCGGCAGCGTCCGATTGTAGGGGCTTACTTCCGTATCGTCCGATTTCTGGCGGTATGGATGTCGATCTTCCTGCTACCGCTCTGGTTCTTTTTTGCAGAAAACCAGAATTTATTGCCCGAAATGTTAAGTTTTATCGGTCCAAAAGAGTCGATTCTGATTCCGTTACTGATACAGCTCGTCCTCGTTGAAATTGGGATGGACATGCTCAGGATGGCGACGATTCATACACCATCCGCAATGGCCACCGCCCTCGGGCTCGTCTCGGCAGTTATTATCGGGCAGATTGCCGTAGCCGTAGGGCTGTTTACCAACGAGGTCATTTTGTACATTTCGCTTGTCGCGATTGGTACATTCGCAACACCTTCGTATGAATTTGCTCTGGCAAACAGGATCTTTCGTCTCGCTTTGCTGTTTGTAACAGCCGCCTTTGGTTTAGCCGGATTTGCGATTGGCCTTGCTATATGGGCCCTCTCGCTAATTCGCGTCAAATCATTCAACATTCCGTACCTGTGGCCGCTTGTTCCGTTTAACTACCGTGCTCTTAGAGACGTGCTTCTAAGAGCACCGATGCCACTGAAAAACAGGCGTCCAAAAGCTTTCCATCCGAGAGATCCAGACCGTTAATGATTAAAGGATACGACGCGGAGTCGTATCCTTTAGTTGTATGTTATTTATTTTCGAGTGGCTGTATCCATCAAATTGAACCTGTCGTCACGACAGGTTCATATGAACGTATTATCCCAAGTACGTACATGATAAGGACATCATTCTCCTTTTTGTTTAGAACCATCGACTAATAATAGAACGGCCGTAATAATGTGCATCGTCATGCCCACAAACGGAATCCACCCTACAACCGATGTAACAATCCCTAGTATCGGTCCGTGGATCTTAACATCATTCTTAACACTCACAATTAATGTAGCAATGTGTAATAACAACATCACTGCCAACGGTGTCCACGCCAGTCCGAGGATGATACTTCCCCCAATGATCGGAATTCCTAATAACGCTTCCAATCCACCTGAAATGAGTTTTAATACTTTAGCTGCCATCATATGAATTTCCCTCCCGTTGTTCCACAACTTGTTCTTTCTCTTTCGATGCGTTTATTAACGCTATTGATCCTGCAATAATAATCAATACACAAGGGATTAAATGAAATAGATTAATAATTGCCCCTATAATCCCCAAGACTAACAACCATACACCGCTATTTTTCACCCCTCCATCCAAACTGCCAGGCGTTGACTTCACAAGGGTGATAATAAAGATAGCTATCGTAAGAACGCCCTGTGTGATTGAAACAATTAACCCTATACCCAAGGCCCCATCAGTCAACGGGGCATAATACGGCTGATCCGCATCCACTATTCCCGCGAAGAAGTAGGTTCCAAAGAAGAACCACATAATGGATCCGATCATCCCCAATATCGAACCGATTAACCCTAACACGAATATACCGGTTTTATTCACCTATTTTCCCCCTTCCACTTCCTCATCGTATTCATAATTTAGCTCTTTGCTCCTTCGCTGTGCTCCAATATCGAACGCAATTTCGCCCTTAGCAGGCGCTTTCTGAAAATAAGTAATGTCAGTCAGCTCATTTGGTAAAAATAGATCACGAACATTCTTATGCACGTTTTCCTTCAAATAGGATTCTTTCTTTTCGACATCTGTCGAATTATAGAATTCGTCTGCAAACTCCATCGCAGAATTCCCTACTATAACCCGCAAATAATCTGATCAAAAGCAAAGCAGACCCTAATGCTCATAAGAGACTTCATACTATTTACCCTCTACCGGGTACCTTTCGGAGATATCCCTCGTACATATGTATGTAAAATCCTCTAATAGCATAATTACTTTTTCCCAATTTGTAAAGTTTTTGTAATTTATCCAACAAAACAACTCTTTCAATGAACCTCCTGCAACGTTGAAAAGGCTGACGAAAAATTCGTCAGCCTTTTTAAAATTCAGGAATCAGACTCTGGGGGAGAATCGATCCTGACTCATAAATCCATTCACATTAAAAACCACCGTAACCACCACCGAATGCACTAGCTCCAACGATGATTAGTAGAATGAAAAGGACTACAAGCAAAGCAAATCCTCCACCATATCCGTAACTCATTATCTCACCCCCTTTTTAATTACACTATGATGGAAGATCAATAACGAGTGGACAATAAGCCACCCCTTACCAAAAATAGGTTTCCGTACAGAAATGGAATAAAAAACCACCTCAGGTCATCCAAAATCTGGATGACCTGAGGTGGTTAATAATGGTAATTAGTTCAGGTATGGTGGGAGGCGGTATTATTCGGCTTTGGTGGGTTTGGAGGGTTCTGATTCGGTTCCGTCCAGGTAAACGGTTGTTACGTAATACGTGTATTTCGATGCTTCAGGATCGGTGTACGTTTTGCGTTCGTGTTCAGAAATGCTGGCTACTTTTTTGAAGTTCTCGCCATCTTCACTGCGATACACACGATAGCCTGCCACCCCATCAACACGGACTGCGTGCCATGTTATGAAAGTTCCGTTTACTTCCACATGGGTAGGGGCTTTAATCTCGTAATCGGCGTCTTCTTTAGGCTGCTCTTTATCCAAAGAGGATTTCAGTTCCGTGTACACCACCAAACGCTCTTCATGGGTGCCTTTGTCATAGTTGAAGTTCCCTGTGCACGTAATCAAGTTGAGCCTTTTTTTATTAGTTTTCCCGAAAACTTTCTCAATTGGTGCGTCGTTACGCGGATAGCTTTCAAGTTTTTGCACGACAAACGTCAGCTCTTTTCCTTCTTCATTCGTGACAATGACTTCATCACCTTTTTGTAAATCATCCAGGTAGAAAAAGACGGCTGGTCCAGATTGGTTATCCACGTGCCCGGCCATGACAGCGTTCCCGGTATTGCCCGGCTTCGTGCCTGGCTCGAACCATCCGACTGTTTTGTCATCTTTCGGCACGCCCATTTGTCCGCTGTCGAGGATGCCTACTTTGGATACAGGCTCATCAATGTCGAGACTGGGAATTTTTAAGTTGGTTGGAACAATTCCGCTGCTCGTGTCTGGTTTATCCGTTTCAAAATTAACTTCTTTGATGTCCCCTGATTCATCAACGAGCGTAAACTCTTCCGATTTCAAGGAGAGATCAGAGGCTTCCTGTTTTTTATTGTCAGAGGTTGCTGTATCAGCTGTCGGATCGTAAGGGGAGGTAAAGTTCGCCCATACGTTTGAATTATACCCCGCCAGCAGCAGGGCCCCTAAGCCTACTATGGTAAAATACGTTCTCCACTTCATACCCATCACCTTTTTTGAAATGTATTTATCATCACGTTACGCTTTTTTTATGAAAAAAGGAGAGGGTTGCCCCTCCCTCTAGCTTATCATGTTGCGACTCGTATCCTTTGCATATGACCTTGAGAGGGTTTTAAGGAACTCGCCGTTGTTGTATCAAAATATAGTGAGGACAGTCGCATTCACCTTGATCCGAAGATGAGGTAAATGCGGGTGTCCTTTAGGCCCCCCAAAGGCTGGACCCCCTGAGGAGCTTTGTATTACTTATTTATTGCTGTGCTTTTTTTCTAATCATGAAGCCGCCTGAGATCAAGACAAGGGCTCCAAATGCTGCCCATGTCCAAAGACTGTTTGTGGCTGTACCGCCCATTCCGGTCTTCGGCATGTCAGATGGCATTTGCTCAGTTGAGAATTTATCAGGCATTTGTTTGACAATCGCATCACTCAGCTTTTCACCAACTCCAAACATAAAGCCATATCCATCGCGGAAAGACTCATATGTTGCTTGGTAATCGCCAGCTACATAGTGATCAAATGTTTGGATAACATCTTCTTCATGTGCCCAAAGTGCATTCGTTGCAGCATCAGCTGGCAAGTTTCCGCCCGTTGCTTTTCCTAGGAACTCACCTAGCGTTTCTGCAAACGTCTGCAGGCTTTGCTCCGCTGCCATACGTGCTTCTTTATCATTTTCAAGTGTTGCAGTTACAAGTTGACCTTGTGCTTGGATGTGGTTCTTCTGCCAGATTTTCTGGAACTGTGAGGCCGCTTCCGCACCATAAATCGATTCAATAGCTTTCGTGAAATCCTGCGTATTCATGTTTTCTGCCCACGTTACAAAATCATAATCTTCAGCCTGGTTATAGCCCTTTTGCATTCCAAGAACGGCTAGAGCGAAGTGCTCGGCAGCCAGACTGTTCAATTGAGAACGCAAGTCAGCGGCTGGTGTTACGGCTTTTGTTCCTTCAAATTTTTCAGGCATTTGTGTAACAATCGCGCTTGATAAAGCTTTACTAATCGTAAACATACGGTCGAATCCTTCACGGAACGCCTCATATGCTTTTTTGTATTCTCCAGCTACATAATAATCAAATACGTTAATCACATCTTGTTCGTGTGCTGCTAACACTTTTGCTGCTTTTTCCTGAGGAAGGTTACCTTCTGTTGCTTTAGCAAGGAAAGAACTGAATTGATTGACGAATTCATCAACTTCAGCTTCAGCTGCCTGACGAGCTTCCTTGTCATTGTTCACTTTTGCTTCAACAAAATCAGGCGTGTAATCGTTATGTCCAAGAAAAATGTCTTCAAACTTTGCGGCTGCTTCTTCGCCATAAATTGAAGCAATCACCGGAGTCATATCCTTCGCGTTCTGATCAAGTTTTTTATAAACTTCATCAGCATCTTCGGCATCATTGTAATCCTTAATCATAGCGGTTGTTGCTAACACAAAGTGTTCAGATAACAATTGATCCAGACCCGCGCGCAAATCGGCGGCTGGTGTCTTTGATGTCGGTTTATCATGTGTTTCCCCTTCATGCGCCATCGCCAGGGATGGAATAAGCAGCATGATTGCCATAAACATTACGACTGCTTTTTTCAATGTTTTCAAGTGAGTCACTCTCCTTCAAGTATTGTCTGTCCTGTTTTTCTTACTAAGCTATCGGGAGTGGATTACAATTGGATCACTTTTTTTATGAATTTTTTTAGGTTATTTGCGGATTTTTTGAAAAAAGCTGTCATGGCGGGGGGTATTTAAACACTGAAGGAGGGAGATCTTGCAGTAAATACAGGTTAGGGACCAATCTTCTAGCGTTAGAGGACAATATTTTTAGTTAGAGAACAATCCCCCACCGATGCAGAACAATAAAGTGGAAACAACTTCCACCTCAGGT
This sequence comes from Halobacillus hunanensis, assembly GCF_900166655.1. GTDB lineage: Bacteria > Bacillota > Bacilli > Bacillales > Halobacillaceae > Halobacillus_A > Halobacillus_A hunanensis. The sequence goes on from NZ_FVZB01000006.1 coordinate 819,843, forward strand.
CATCCAGTAAATTTCCACCTCAGGTCATCCAAATTAAGGTAATTACCAAAATTTATACGATCTCAAACAGTTCGAATCCTGTCATAAAACGGCTAAATATCGTATAATCTACCAATAACCAACACAGTTACTGGAAAAAGGATGAAATACATGACACTTCTCTCATTCATAGCGATACTAGCAGCAGGCATTGCAGTAGGATTCATCAACGTCATGGCGGGCGGCGGCTCACTGCTGACGCTGCCGCTGTTGATCTTCTTCGGGCTCCCGTCATCCGTAGCGAACGGAACCAACCGGATTGCTCTCATGGCACAAAACCTTGTCGCCATCACTTCCTTTCGAAAAAGCGGATACTTTGATTGGAAGCTGGGATTGCGGTTGGCGATCCCAGCCTTCCTCGGATCGATCGTCGGGGCAAGATTCGCCATCTCCCTTCCCGACGAACTTTTTAACCGGATCCTATCCGTCGTAATGCTGCTCGTCTTAGCCATCATCGTTTGGAAGCCGCATAAGCGACTATCGCAAACATCAGAGCAGGACACCGTTGCCAAAAAAATCGGTCTCATCCTGGCGTTCTTTCTCGTCGGTGTCTACGGCGGATTCATTCAAGCAGGCGTTGGGTTCATCATCATTGCTGCCCTGACATTGATGTCCGGACTTTCGCTTGTGAAAATTAACAGTTTAAAAGCTTTCATCGTCGCGGTCTACACCCTTTCCGCGTTAGTCGTCTTCATCCTCAATGACCAAATCCACTGGGGATTCGGCTTAACGTTGGCCCTCGGTACAAGTATCGGTGCCTTTCTCGGCAGCCGGTTCGCCGTGAAACGAGGCGAGAAATGGATACAGCGAATATTGGTAGTCGCCGTGCTCATAATGGCCATCAGACTATTCTTCTTTACTTAATAAGGAAATAAAACCAATAACCCCCACCTCAGGTCATCCAGAATCTGGATGACCTGAGGTGGGGGGTTCTTCCAATTATGTTAGCAATTGGGGCAAAATGCGCAGACTCCCAGTAGGAACAGCACGAGCCAAAGATCCCACAGGAAAGCATCTTTTGTTTTCCTGCGGGATCTGAAGCCGTGCTACGGCAAGCGGAGTATTTTTTACATATAAATGCAAAACTTCTTTTACAACTCCCTCAGAAGCGTTCAACCCTTTTTCCTTGCTAACGCTTTTCGGTCAACAGCAATTGGCGGTTGTTCAAGCCATCCGTTGTTAATCATAATATTTGCTCCATCTTCAGAATACATCGCGATTTCTGCCGATAACCGCACATAGTGCAGTCCCAAATCCCTTCTTGGACTTACGGACATCGACATACCGTATTGGCCCATTCCCGAAGCAATCAAGGCAGAAATGTGGAACATCATCAGCTTATCTGAGAAAGGGGCAACTGTAGAATCCGTTACCGTATGATCCCATGTTCGTGGGACAGGCAAATATTCTTTGTTCAGCAAAGTCGAAAAGACCTTTACATGCTTTTGAGCAATATCACGGCCTCTTTCCATGTATTTACGAACTTCTTTAGAACTCGCCACCTGACTGAAACCAATAATCAGCGCTTTTCCGATCGCATTACGTTTAATGTTCGTCACAATATTTGTAATCTCAATCCCAAGCAAGGGTCTGCGTTTCCCGACCCAGCCGGTTAGAAAACTTTGGTTTGTAACAAAGTCGACCTGGGACGGTTTAGGAATGTGCGGAGGCCGAACATATATCCCTTTTTCTAAGGCAATTTTTTTCGATCGGATATGAAGTTCTTGTGACTGATCTAAACAATCCTTATAAAAATTGACGATGTCTAACCTAGTCGATGTTCCAGCAGCTAGGCCGCAAGCAGCCAGGGTAAATTTGGCCATGTTTAAAATATAGACTAGGAAAAATGTATCCGAAAATAGACGCGGAGCGTTCTCATTCACATCATCTTCTGTAAATCCGTATGGAATCGGATAGTTTTCCGCCTCGAAAATTTGCTTAACCGTGTCGACTTGCTGTTGCATAATCTCCATGGCATAGCTTAGTACAGCTGAGATGTCTGGGTCTTCTACTTTGGCAAGAAAGTATTTTAGTCCGCAGATGATCATGGTTCCTTGAACATATGATGTCCACAAGGCTGAGACTTCAGCTGAGGTCAGCTCAGGTTGGTGATTTATATCCATAGTTTATACCCTCCTGTACGTCCATTTGAAAAATTCACGGTTCAACTGCGTCATTTCTTATTCGCTAGTTTTTTTCGGTCCTCAGCTAATGGTGGCTGCTCAAGCCAGCCTTTTTTGATCATAATATTTATGCCGTTCTCCGCATAAAGTCCAATTTGACCGATCAGACGTGCGTACATGACAGCTAAATCCCGTCTTTGCACAACAGATAAGGCGGCTCCGTAAAAACCGGCTGCCGAAGACACCAGTGAAACGACATGGAACAGCATCAATCTATCTGAAAAAGGTGGTGTCGTAGAATTTGTGATTTCTGATTCCCATTTCTTTGGTGAAGGCAGGTTATCCCTAGCCAAGATGGCATCAAGGGTTTTCACTTGTTTTTGGCAAAGTAATGACCCTTTTTGAAAATACTGACGAAGTTCTTTTGACGTCGTGACCTGGCCGAATCCCATTTCCAGCACAATTTTCACCATAAGCTTTTGAGCATTAAAACAAAGGCCATTGATCTCTACAGCATTTAATGGCCTCTGTCTTCCAACCCACCGCTTAATGTAGTCGTTATTCGTAATAAAATGGTTATTTGATTTTGGGTTAAGAATAGGTGGTCTACTGAAAATCCCTTTGTTCAGCATAACTTCGACGATCTTGTCATATAACTCCATCGTTTCCTCATTACACTGGATATAAAATTTCCTCTGATCAGGCGCGGACTGAAGTACCAGTAGCTGCTGCGTAACCGGTTAAACCGTGCAGCGTCATAATATACATGTAGTATAAAGTGAGAGCATCTGAAAATAATGAAGGAGCATCGCGGTTGACATCTTTATCTGTAAATCCCTTAGGTATAGGGTACTCTTCCTGAGTCATAAAATCTTTAATTTTGCTAACGTGTGACTTTGACAATCCTATGACAAATTCTAAAATCTTACGTATGTCCTCATCCTCTACCTTTGCTAAGAAATAGTCGATAACACAGATGGACATGCTGTAACTTTGGTATTGTGTCCAAAGGCTTGACAGCTCCGAAGCTGATAAGCGAGCACTATGACTCGTATTTTCCATAAAATAAAGCCCTCCGATTCAATAAATCCACAATTTGATAGCTTAGTGTTTCACCTAACAAAAAGAATATTCCCCGATGTCATATTGGGACTAACTTCCACCTCAGGTCATCCAATTTCTGGATGACCTGAGGTGGAAGTTATTGTCATAAGAAGACTTGTTGACTTGAGGTATAAGGGGTTTGATGAGAATTAATTCTAGAGGCTTGCATTTTTATAAACTAAATTGTACAATTAAGATCGAAATTCGATATTGACATTCGATATCAACTTTAAAAGGAGAGATATTTTTTGGATAATAAAGTATTGCGCAAGCTGTTTCTCGGATTTATTCATATTCACATTTTGCACCATGCCAAGGAAGAAGCGATTTACGGTTCATGGATGCTGGAAGAACTGCGTGAACATGGCTACGAAATGAGCGCCGGCACGCTATATCCGATCCTGCACAATATGGAAGTCGATCAACTTCTTGATAAAGAAGAAGTGAATGTAAACGGGAAAATCAGAAAATATTACCGCATCACAGAAAAAGGTGACACTGTGCTTCAAGAAGCACGCGAAAAGGCTTATGAACTTTTCAAAGAAATTAAGTAGATAATCGAGGTGAAGATATATGGACAAACAATCAACCAATAGAAGTACGTTTCACATCTTATTAGAGATTCTACTGGCTTCCACAAAATTAGGATTTACTTCGTTTGGCGGCCCTGTTGCCCATTTGGCATACTTTAAAGATGAATATATCGATCGCCGCAAATGGCTGGATGATAAAACGTACTCAGATATCATTGCGCTGTGTCAATTCCTGCCTGGGCCGGCAAGCAGTCAGGTCGGGATATCGATCGGGATGCTGCGTGGAGGAATATTGGGAGGAATCGTGTCGTGGATTGGGTTCACCCTTCCTTCCGTTATTGTGCTCGTCGTATTTGCCATGCTGTATCAGACCTTCACATTAGGAGATGCAGGATTTATTCATAGTTTGAAGATTGTAGCAGCAGCCATTGTACTGCACGCTTTAATCGGTTTAGGGAAAAAACTTACCCCAGATAAAACGCGACTTGCGATCGCCATGGCAGCAGCCTTTATTATGCTGCTCTATCCTTCTGCCTGGATGCAGATTGTCATCATTATTGGAGCGGGTCTGTTAGGTTTGCAGCTTTTTAAAGATCAAGCTGAATCCAATGTTAAACCCTTCTCTGTCAACATTTCTAAAAAAACTGGCGTGATTTCGCTAGGAATTCTTGTCTTCGGTCTCGTCGCCCTACCCATCATTACAAAACTGACGAACAACCCGCTGCTAAGTATTTTTGATATCTTCTTCAGGGTGGGTTCATTGGTCTTTGGCGGGGGTCATGTGGTCCTGCCGATGCTTGAAAGGGAAGTTGTGCCAACAGGCTGGATGTCACCGGAAGAATTTTTGGCTGGCTACGGCATGGCTCAAGCTGTACCTGGACCACTATTTACGTTTTCCAGTTATTTAGGAACGATGATGGAGGGAATCGGCGGCGCCATCGTAGCTACGATCGGAATATTTTTGCCATCGTTTCTACTCGTTATTGCAGCTTTACCGTTTTTAAATGAATTGAGAAAACGCTCTTCCTTCCAAGGAATTCTTATGGGTGTAAATGCCAGTGTTGTCGGGATCTTATTAGCGGCGTTCTACGATCCCGTGATCAAAAGTTCGATCTTCGAAGCATCTGACTTCGCCCTCGGTGTCGTCTTATTCGCCTTACTGAACATCTGGAAAGTTCCAGCCTGGCTCATCGTCATCCTAGGCGTGATCGGCGGCTACCTCATCAACCTGATCGGCATCTAATCGAAAATCTTCCAAGTAATTACCACCTCAGGTCATCCAGAAATTGGATGACCTGAGGTGGTAATTTATTCCTTTACATTTCAGAAATATTACGACATGTAGCTTATCAATAGAAGGGCTATGGTATAATCAGTATTAGATAGTTGTTCGATCATACTGCTCTCTGCAGGCTGAATAGGGTGTCGGCTAATCCCCATGTCTTAAAGATGAAAGGGGGTGACGCCTGTGAGCACTTACGAATCGCTAATGGTCATGATCACTTTTAGTACGCTGATTGTTTCGGTCATAGCCCTGATAGTAGCGATTTTGCGCATAAAAAAATAGACTCCCTATTCCAGCAAGAATCCGGGTGAGTCTATTTTTAAAATAGCCAGTGCCCTAGAAGAGCAACTATCTAGGGGATCACAGTTGCAACCTGTGGTCCCTTTTATTATGTGTATCCTGTTTCTGTCTTTATCATACCATAATTGCAGAAAAAAGTTAATTGAAGGTGGATCATTACTGATAACGAATATCCTATTGATGAAAACTTATGATTTCGTTAACCTAACTTGGAAAAAAACACCACCTCAGGTCATCCAGAAATTGGATGACCTGAGGTGGTGTTTTTTTTGGATTCTTTATTCTTCATGCTTGTTAAAGAATCCGGTGATTTTATTGGATAGGTCGTCAAAGTAGGTGTAGACGACGGGGATCAGGATAAGCGTGAAGAAGCTTGAAACGGTCAGCCCAAAGATGATCGTTACGGCGAGCGGCTGTTGGGCTTCGGCGCCTTGTCCAATGCCGAGCGCAAGCGGCAGCATGCCTAACACGGTCGTCAGCGTCGTCATCAAAATGGGACGCAGACGGTTTGGTCCCGCTTCTAAAATCGCTTCCCTGCGATCATATGAATTTCTCCGCAATATATTAATGTAATCGACAAGCACAATCGCGTTGTTGACGACAATCCCGGCGAGCATAATAATCCCGACAAACGCTGGCAGGCTGAATGGCAAGCCAGTGATGAACAAGCCTCCCGATACACCTACGATCGTCGCGGGCAGCGAGAACATAATAATCAATGGGAATAGGAAATTCTCAAACTGGACTGCCATCACGGCATACACGAGAAAGATGGAAAACACGAGCGCCAGCGCCAGATCACCAAAGGCATCGCGCATGTCTTCCGCCTGTCCGCCAATCGAATACGAGTAGCCTTCCGGAAAATTCAAGCTGTCGAGCTGTGCGCGAACCGCTTCGGTCGTACTCCCAAGGTCATGGCCAACGACGTCCGCTTCCACGTTCACCTGCGGCTGCTGTCCTTCCCGCAATAAAGAAACAGGGCCTTGGACTTGCTGCAAGTCGGCAATCGTTGCCAACGGGATAATCGATCCGGTCGGCGTTTGCACCGACATCCCTTCCAGATCAGCAATCGTTTGACGCTCTTCTTTTGGCAAAATCAATCGGACATCAATTTCGTTGCCGCCCTCTCGATAGCGGGTGGCGATTTGCCCGCTAAAGGCTAGCTGAATCTGGTTGATGACTTGCTGATCACTTAAGCCATACTGAGCTGCCTTCTGGGCATTCACATCGATTTGCATTTCCGGGCGCCCTTCATCAGTAGAAGAGGTCGGTCCACTAATCCCCTCCACATCTTCCATTAAATAGACAACCTGACGAGACAGCTGATCGAGCACTTCGTATTCCGGTCCATTCAGCTGAATCTGCAACGGCGCCCCTGTGCCAAGTCCGGCTTCCATTTCACTGACCGCTATATCGGCCCCCGCTATACCTTGTAAAGCTTCATTCATGTCTTCTGTGACAGCCTTGGTGGTTTGCTCGCGTTCTCCGGGATCAACAAGCTGTATCGTGTAGGACGCAAAGTCAGAGGAGCTGTTCCCCGCTCCGCCACCAAAACCTCCCCCGCCAATCGTTAGATAGCTCACGTCTATAACGTCACTAAATTCCTTGAGACGATCGTCCACCTGGTTGGTAAACTCTTGAGTGGTTTCTATTCCTGTCCCCTCAGGCATGTTAACACTAACTTGCACTTGTCCTTGGTCAGAAGGCGGGATAAATTCCGTGCCGATCAACGGGATCAGTGCAACCCCAATCGCCACGCTGATGACGGTCGCAAGCACCGTTGTTTTTCGGTACTTCAACACTTTCCGTAACAAACTGCGATACGCATCGTTTACCTTTTCTAGAAAGCGGTCGAACCAATAACGGCGGCCGCTTGATGCAATTGTTTTCGTCAACAGTTTCGATGACAGCATCGGCACGAGTGTAACCGATACGGCAAGCGAGGCGATCAGCGCAAACGACACCGTTAACGCTAAGGGCGTGAACAGCTCCGACGCGATCCCTTCCACAAAAATAATTGGCAAAAACACGACGAGTGTGGTCGTTGCTGACGCGATAACTGCTGGAGCCAGCTCCGAGGCACCAAGCTTGGAGGCTTCAACCATCGAATATCCCCGCTGCCGATAACTATAAATGCTCTCTAAAATTACAATCGAGCTGTCGACCATCATCCCAATTCCGAGCGCCAGCCCGCCCATCGTCAGGACATTAACCGTTTCACCTGTAAAGTACATCAAGGTGAACGTTGAAATAATCGCGATCGGAATCGAAATCCCGATAACGAGCGTCGCACGAATACTTTTCAAAAATAACAGCAGGACGAATACAGAGATAATCCCGCCGATGATAATATTTTTTACTACACTATTGATCGAGGTTTTGACAAATTCACTCGTATCGAGGACGACTTCAAGTTCAACATCCTCCGGCAGCTCACTCGTCGCTTCCTCCATGGCTGCATGAATCTGATCCGCAGTTTCGACTGTATTACTATCGGTTTTTTTCAAAAATGACAGCACAACGGCTGGCGTGCCATTCACCTCAGAAATCGTATTCGATGTAGCAAAATTCTCCTCGACATCAGCAATTTGATCAAGGGTGAGGCTGGCACCATTTGGTGTTTTGATAATCGTCTCGCGCACATCCTCAATGCTCTCATACTCCCCGCTAATCCGAATTTGGAGGTCCTTCTGCCCTTTTTGAATGTTACCGGCAGAAGCGGACTGATTCGAGGAATTCAACGCTTGAATAATCGTCTGCGCGTTAAGTCCGTATTGTGCCATTTTGGCGCGGTCGATCAGCACTTGAACTTCGCGCGATCGCCCGCCTTCAACCGTGACAGAGGCCACTCCTTCCTGGCGTTCAAACAAAGGAATGAGCCGATTCTCGGCCAATTGCTGCAAATTTTCCGGCGTATCGCCTGACAATCCAATCGTCATGATCGGCAGCTGTTGGGGATTGAAGCGCAGTACGCTCGGCTCTCCCGCCCCCTCAGGCAGTACACTCGTTACGGAATCAACCTTCTCCCTCACCTCTAGCAACGTGCTGTCAAGATCAACCCCCGTATTAAATTGCATCATTACAAGCGATGCACCTGCTTGAGACCGTGATTGTAAGACTTCAAGCCCTTCTAGCGAGCTGACTGCAGATTCAATCGGACGACTGACCAATTTTTCAACCTCTTGCGGCGCTGCCCCTTCGTAACTCGTTGATACCACAGCGATCGGCAGTTCGATATCTGGGAAAAGATCGATCGTAAGCGACCGCAGTGATACGAAACCAAGCCCGAGAATGGCAGCGACAATCATGATCACTCCGACCGGACGCTTGACGGATTCGTTTACAAGCTTCACTTACGCGTCCTCCTTCATGATCGTCACATTCGCGCCATCACTTAAAGTCAACTGGCCGCTCGTCACGACAGGCGCTTCCCTGTTGACGTCACCTGAAATCGCGGTTTGTTCAGTTTGTGATTCAATGACTTCCACATCGACACGTACCGCTTTCTGGTCGACCACCTGGTAAATGTACGATTGGCCGCCTTCCTCGGCTACTGCATCTGTTGGAACAATCAACGTATCCTCGACAACCGTTTCTGGTAAAAGGAACGTCGCCATCATCCCAGGTTTGATGGTTTTATCCGGGTTCTCAATGGTCGCTTCGACGGGATAAAGCCCTGTCTCATCCGGAACCGATGGAACATAGCTGATCGTAGACGTCACCGGCTCCTCTAACGTATCAATACGTACTTGAAGCTCTTCTCCTTCAGAAAATAACCCAAGCTGTTCCGCCGTCACGGCCGCTGTGACCGTCATCGGATCCAAGCTGACAATCGTCGCGAACGGCTGCTGATTTGTGACCATATCGCCTTCACCAGCTTTCAACGACGAAATCTCTCCGCTCGCTGGAGCAGTGATCGCTTCATTAGCGCCCTGTTCCTCCGCTTGATTCAGCTGTACTTGTGCTTGTTCAACTTGAAGCTCGGCTTGATCAATGCCGATGCGGGCCTGTTCAAGCTGCTGCTGCGCCTGATCGACCTGTGCTTCAGCCTGCGCAACAGCTGAACTTCCTGATGCTCCCTTTTCACCGATCAACTGTTGATATTGAGCATAAGCTTGATCAGCACGCGTTTGCGCTTGTTCGTAAAGCACTTCCGGGACGGTGCCTTCTTCAACTAATTGCTTCGTCTCATCGGCCAGTGCTTGCGCCTGTTCATATTGCTGTTTGACAGCCGCAGCAGCTTTATTACCTTGAGTGGCTTTGGCATTGGCCGCTTTCTTAGCAATTTCGACTTGCTCTTTCGCATTCTCTACTCCAGCCTCCGCTTGTTCATAAGCGATTCGAGCGTTTTCCAGCTGTTTCTTCGCTTGCTTCACTGCAAGCTGCTGAAGTTCAACTTGGCTGCTCATATTGCCAGGATCAACGACGCCGACCGTCTCGCCTTCTTCAATGCGGTCACCCTTGGCTACGTTTAATGTCACCAGCTCTCCGGGGACGCTCGAGATGACGGGAGAAGTGTCAGCGGTCGTTGCCCTCCCCACTATTTTTCTTTCAATAATGAAATTATCTTGAACAATTTCAGTTGTTTCGACGGGTGTTGTGCGGGTTTCGGCAGTTTCTTCGTTGTTATCTGTATTGTTGCAGGCGGTAAGTGTTGTGATAGTCAGCAGGAGGAGAAGGTATGTAAGACGTTTCATAGGCTCGATTTCCTCTCTTGTGTGGTGGTCATAATTATGGATAATGTTACTAAACTGCGAACGGGATTGCAACTTGTCGAGTGGTGACAGATTAATGAATTTTGTTCAGAAAAATGGGAAAATCGCTAAAGGCTATTTTATTAAGGTGGGCACGTCGAATCGATGGGGAATTCCTCGTTTATTAGATTATTTCCCCGGAAATAATCTATTACCCAAAAATAATAAATTAATTTCTTGAACGGGCTTAAGGAATAATGATGTCTGGATGGGGCGAGGCAGTTTGTGTAGAAGAGGTTCGGTTAAAACCGACACGTCCTGCGGGATAAAAAAAACCGCCTGGCTCAATTAGAGTCAGGCGGTTATGTACCTTACTGCATCGTGTTGCCGAGTTGGGCAATGATGAGATCAAGCTTTTTCACTTGTGCAAGCTGCTCATGATCTGGGAATTTCTCATCAAAATGCTGGAATATCGGCATGAGAGCTTCGTCACCGAGCAACTGCTTGTACGTTTGATACGTATGTTGATATTGCTTAATGTAGCGTTTCATTTTTTTCTCAAAACCTGCTAAATGGTAGGTAGATGAGAAGTCAAAGGCTTTCGCGATGTCGCTGTCATAGGAAGGGAATTCCGGGTTGATCGCGTGCAGCATGGCTGCGGCGAGTGGGAACTGCATCGTTGGATTGCCTTTATGGTTCTTAATCTCGTACAGGCGTTTCGTAATGTGCACGATGTTCGGGCGTTCTTGCTCGCGCTGTTCTTCCATGATCTTAAAGTATTCGAATTCGAATTCTTTCGTGAGGCTAGGGTTGTCCAGCTTGAAGAAATGGCGAAAGACAAATTGATAAATCGTATCGTCCGGAACGTACGTGTCGGCAAATTCCTGGCTGAGATAATCGTAAACATCGACTTTTTCTCTAGGAATGTTGTTTACGACTGCTTCTTGATCATCTAATAAAAATTGCTTGATGTCTGCGGCTGTTCTGTATTTCATCGATTTTTCACCTCTCCTTTTCCTATTCCACACATACTCCTTTGGGAAACTTCTGATTTGAAAAATTACGCCGTAGAATGAGGGGATTTATTTGGTATAGAAGGTCGTGCATCCTCTAGTAGTTTCTATTTTACCGAAGTGAGGAGGTGTTGCCAAGTTCGCGGACAAATCGTAAACGTATTGTAAAAGTTGGAGGGTTGAAAGTTCGATAGAGAAGACGATATAAGCTAAGAAAGGAGTGTGATGTGATGGATATTACAGCGGCTTCAATCGTGATGAGTCAGGCGCACGTGAGACAGCAGGCGAGTCTTGCCGTGATGGATAAGGCGATGAAAACATCGGAAAGGGATGCCAATCAAATGATCCAGATGCTGCAGCAGTCAGCACCTGCCGTCCCCCATCCAACTCACGGGAATCAAATTGATTTGAAGGGGTAATGTGGAATAGGCGGCAATTTCCTTTGTTGAGCTCAGGGGGATTTGCTGCCTGGACCTCACCAAACCAAGGAGTGTGATGAAAATGGCAAAGCGTTTAGTTGTGACCGGATTTGGATGTTTCTTCACTGGAATTTCCTTGCTGCTGCTCGACTTTTTGACTAAATTTGTCCCTATTTTAACCCTTGGCGGCATAAGTCTCGTCGTCATAGCGGTCTTTTTACAAAAAGGCGAAAAAAATAGCCGCTCTTAGTAAGCGGCTGTAGTGATTGGATTATTCGTTGTTCTGGTCTTCTCCAATTTCCATCGTATCTTCGTTCGATCCGTCTTGGTTTCCATCATCGGTATCTGTACCGCCATTATCGTTGTTGCCTTCTTCTGTACCACCATTATCATTGTTGTTACCTTCATCATTTTGCTGCTGTTCTTCACCCATATCGTCTTCCTCTGGGGGAGTTCCTTCTTCCGTAGCATTATTGTTGTTCTCTTCTGTTTCTTGTTCTGCTGGCTGTTCTTCTTCAGAGGCGCAAGCTCCAAGAACTGAGATCGTTAGAAAAGCAATGAGTAGTTTTAGGGCAATATTCTTCATATTCATTTCCTCCTTCAGATTCGTTTACGACTTCTAGTGTGCCCAAGCTATTTGCCAGTTATACCAAATCCTAGCAGCACAGCAGTATGTAATACCGCCCCATAATAAAGAAGCCGCCGGAGCGATAAAGCTCCTGACGGCTTGTTGTCAAAATTTTTCTGAACTCAGTTAAGACGTTTTAATCTGTTCCAGAACTTGTTGCAGTTGTTGAATGCTGACCTTGACCATATTCTCATACAATCCTAAGATTAATTGTCCATATCGATCTCCAGGAACGGCCCATTTTCCATTTAAACCGACCCAGTCTTTGGCACTGCCACGGGTGACAAGATCAAAGCGCGGATCTACTAAAGGATAGCCGTCTGGCAATGGTTTGGTTGAGGCATAGGCATACAAGTGCTGCAAATGCGCCAGCACTCCATCTTTTGGTGTAGTAAAACTTGCCCCGGAATTATCTGGGCCTGTGGCGCCGATTCCGGCGTAGTTATTCTGCTCTTTATTGACTACCCCTGTGAAACGGAAATAGTCTGTTTCATGAAGGGCTTGAGCGAAAGCCACATCACCTCTTATCCCATAGACATTACCCAAGGTTTGATAGTAATGTCCTAGCAATGGAGCATCAGGGTTTACACTTCGGGCGAAACGATCCATTTGCTGTGAGGATAACATGCCGGGACCTAAAATACTGTAGCCCGAAACTTCCTCCTCACTGTCATCATTGCCTCCGCTGCCGTCGTTACCTTCTACATCAATATAAGCATCTGAAATTCCGGCTTCTTTTACTTTAGCCAGCCGTTGTTCAGCATTAATTCGGCTTGAAAATGCACCCGCCTGAACACGATACCAAATCTGACCAGAAATCGTGACTTGATCAATGAAAGATGGAATTCCCTTGGATTCAAGATAATCGACGCGATCCTGTGCATTCTCACGTTCTTGGAAAGAACCTGCAATGATTCTATACAACGTCTTGGGGGTTACTTTTTCGAGATTAAAGGCGCGGGCAAGACCATTCACATGGCCGCGAGCCACCTTTTGACGATAAGCAGAACTTTTCAATTTTGCAGCATCAGTTGGATTGTCAATAAAGCCATTCTCCGTTAACAGTGCCGGCATTGCCGATTCTCGTAAGACGTGAAAGTTGGCTTTCTTCTGGCCTCGGTCCGGCAATTCGTTGACGGCTGTGATCTCCTGGTGCATAATGTTTTGATATTGAGCAGTCTGGGACGAATCTGACAGTCCGATATAAATATAATCTTCATATCCTCTGGCAGAACCATTAAAGGCATTAATGTGAATTGACAAATAGTAATCGGCGTTCCATGCGTTCGCTTCATTTGTCCGCTGATCCAGGCTCTTTGTGATGTCTGATGTCCGGCTCATCTTTAAATCAACATTACGATATTCACTGTTTAATATACTGCGAATCTTTAAGGCAATATCGAGTGTAATATTTTTTTCCATTAACCCGCTTCCAGTGGCACCTGAATCACTTCCGCCATGTCCCGGGTCTAAATATAACTTCACGGTTTCATCTCCTCCTTTTACTTTTTTCAAAAATGATAACGGATCTTGCAGCTGCGATCCGTTATCCATGATAAAGATATTTGTCCAACACCTCCTTCCCCTTTGCGACATAGAGTTCGAGAGTACATGGTTTTTATCTAGGCGTCGTTACTAGAATCTACTGCTTTCACGGCATCTACATAACCTGCACCTTGAACATATTCTGGTAATCCTCTATCGATTGCTGTATCAAGCAGCCGCTGTTTCACTTGATCTGGTGATTCTTCTGCATGAGCTTGAAGAATCAAAGCTACAATCCCTGCACAAATCGGGGTTGCCATCGATGTCCCTGATAACGAGAAATAGTCGTCATCTACACGACTCGACTTCGACGTTTTATCTAAAAATGAACCAGGTGCTCGTAAGGAAACAATGTTGACACCTGGGGCCAGGATATCTGGCTTCGATACTTCCCCACATGCCGGGCCACGGCTTGAGAAAGGAGCAATATCTTCATCAGTACGATTGATCGTATCCTGATCGTCCATGGCTCCCACCGTGATCACCTTGGCACTGATTCCTGGGGTCCCGATCGTTCGTTGGTCAGGTCCGGAGTTCCCTGCAGCTACACAAACTACAATGCCGCTTTCCCATGCTTTATCAACAATTTGAACAAGGGGGTCATTACAGTCTGATTCATCTGCTGCAGCCCCTAGAGAAAGCGAAATGATATCGATTTTATGCTCCTCTTTGTGGTCGATACACCATTGTACACCAGAAACAATGGTAGAGAGTGAGCCTGACCCCATTTGGTTCAGTACCTTCACCCCCACAATCCCCGCTTCAGGGGCAGTCCCACGGTATCTTAAATCTGAAGAAAAACCGTTACCTGCCGCATCCCCGGCACAATGGGTACCATGTCCATTATCATCATAAGGTTCGAGTTTGTTGTTTACAAAATCTTTAAAAGCTACAATACGGTTCGTAGGCTGTGTTAAATCCTCGTGGGGATGAACACCTGTATCCACAATCGCAATGTTGATGCCCTTCCCGGTAATGCCCTTTTGGTTCAGCTGTTGCGCATGAACTGACGGGGAGGCTACATCCAATAAAGCCTTCACTTCGCGGTCATAGTATATTTTCTTAATTTGACAGTCATTGCTCATCAGTTTCTCGATCGTCTTTGCGGTCAATTCAGCTGAACAGCTGGATGTGCTCGGAAACTCCTGCATGATCTTGGACTTCCCATCCAGTTCAACTACATCATGAACTTTGTTCAATGCTGAATACATGTGTTCGAATTCAATAATAACAGGAAGTTTCTTCGATTTTTTTAATCTATTTTCTATAAAGCGGTGTAGAAAACAAGGAGTACGACGTAAAGGTTTATACAAATGGATTAATTGTTGGCGCAATTCTTTGTCGAATTTGTCGCTATGCTCGCGCGCTAGTTGAATCATAGAGAATCCTAACATTCTATCACCTCCTTTTATCGTCATGCTGTATCCTATGAAAAAGTTAAGAAGAAATGGCGGTATTTGTAGGGTTATGAGTGAAAAAAGGCGCTTGTCTGATAGAAAATTCTATGGATTTGGAGGTTTTTACTGAAAAGAGTATACGCCGCTGCATGGCTGGCGATGGTGCGAAGGGTAAAACGTGGAGTTATAGGGGGAAGTTATTATGCGTTACGTCGCTGTCCAAGTGAAAACTTCATCCTGGCGTTAAGGCAGTATCCAATCGCGTCAGGTCGTTATCTCCTCACGTTACGGCGCTATCTCACAGCGTTAAGTCGCTATCTCCTGGCATTTCGATACTATCCTCCTCAACCATTCAATGACCATAAAAAAACCGCCCCAGCCAGGACGGTTTCTAAATCATTATTTAAGAGCAAACATAATTTCCGCTTCACATGCGGTTTCGCCGTCTACGGTAGCGAGGGCTTTTCCTTTACCCATCGGCCCTTTGAGGCGGACGATTTCAACTTCCAACTTAAGGCGATCACCTGGTTGAACCTGACGCTTGAAGCGGCATTTGTCGATTCCCGTGAAAAAGGCGAGCTTGCCTTGATTTTCTTCTTTTTTCAACATCGCGACAGCCCCCATTTGTGCAAGGGCTTCGGTAATAAGCACACCAGGCATGACAGGGTAATCAGGAAAGTGACCCTGGAAGAAAGGCTCGTTGACGGTGACGTTTTTATAACCGACGGCGCGCTTGCCTTCCTCGATTTCTTCCACCTGATCGATTAGCAAAAATGGATAGCGGTGCGGGATGATTTCTTTAATCGCTTGAATATCTAACATAGGAATACTCCTTTCAGTACAAACTATACCTATTATAATAGTATCCACCACTTTCGACAAAACTTTCTTGATGGTGAAAGGAGGAATCCATATGCTTTGGACGATTATTATCATTTTACTGGCTTTTTGGCTGATTGGTTTGATCATTGATATCGCTGGCGGGTTAATTCATTTGCTGTTGATTGCGGCGATTATTTTTCTCGTTGTTCGCTTGTTCCGCAGAAGCGGCCGGCCGCGCGATTAAGATCACTCGTATTGCGGCTTAAGTAAGATAGCCCGTGTGTTATTCGGCACGTCAATTGCACATAAAATTAAAGAATTGCACTTATTTCAGCCTAATGCATTTTTTAAGCCGGGTTGCACCTTTCACGACCTTAATTGCACATATCAGCGGATAATTGCACATTTGCGCATCCACACAGCCTCTCCAAGGCTAAGAAGTCAGCTGGCGATTGCTGGTAAACCCCTGCTGCGCTCCTCCATCTTCCTGATAACGGCCGATTTCTTTCACGCGGATGCTCGGAGTCAGCCAGAACGTATACCACGATCCTTCTTTAATGATCGGATCGAAGTCGAACAGATCGAAGCGGCACGTTTCAGCTAGATCATTGAGCTCATCTGAATTCGGCAAGGCGAATAAGTTCGAATGGGCGACGAAAAAACTGTTAAACGCTGAAGAGAACTCTTCCCCATGCTGTGTTTCATTGACTGGTGTGACCACTGAGATCAGGCCGTCTTTATTAAGGTAACTGTACAAGTGATTCATCAGCTGCTCGCGTACGTCCGGCTGAATGTAGTGAAACACATTGTGCAGCAGAATCACATCAACACCGTCTTCTGCCGGGATCCAGTCCATCACATCCGCTACTTCAAAACTGAGATTTGGGTAGCCCTCCGCTAACTCACGGGCATGCTCCACGACGTCTGGATTGAGATCAACACCGATCATTTGGACGTTTGGGTATGTCTCGGCTAGTTTTCGCAAATACCCGCCGTGGCCGCAGCCCAGATCAACGACCGTGTCGAGCTCTCTTTCGTGTATCATCTTTTTTATTTTATTAATTGAAAAGTGTTCGAGCAGTGCTGATGTTTCGGCCACTACTTCACCGTGACGTTCGTGGTCGAAGTAGGCGCGTTGATTGGTTCTCATGTAGTCCGGGTAGTTGAGGAGTGTCGGCATGTGGAGTTCCATGACTTCCTTCAACAGGGCTTTCACGCCGGTGGAGGCGTTGTCGCCCATCAGTGAGGCACAGCGTTTCTTGGAGGTTCGGAAGCGATGGTTGGGGCGCTTCTTCAAATGTTTCACGGCAACTCCGACGCGGACCCAGGAGGAGAGCAGGTCATATGGATAGCCGGTCTCATCGCTAACGTCGGCAATAGTTTTCGCTTTGGCGAAATCGTCAAACAGGCCGAGTTCTGCTCCTACATAGGCATGCCACCCTGGTAAAAATGACTCGTTTTTCTTCATCCATTTTCTTGCTTGCATCGCGGTAACCCATTCGTTCATCATGTCACACCTTCCCTTTCTGTGATGTTCTCCACGGGTAATCCTCCGCTTCACTGAACAGAAATTGCTGTTGCTTGCGATCGCTCACCTTTTTCCTGCGGGCGGGAAGGATACTCCCTTGGATAGCCCGGTCAACCAACGTAAACGGCCATTTTCCGAGACCTGATATGTTTAACATTTGCTTGACGTGAAGTTCGTCATCCTCATACATCCGCTGCATCGCACGCATGCGGATGCTGCGCCACCACTGATACGGAACCGAGTATACGTTTGCGGACAGATGACTAAGGTTTAACAAAAACTCCACGCGCGGCTTGCGGACATCTTCATAATAATGCAGATGCTTGTGATATGGTTCTCCCTGTTCCTTGCACCAAGCGAGCAATTCCCCGAGCACATCAGCGTCCTGAATGGCGAGGTTCATCCCCTCCCCCGCCATCGGATGTACCGTATGCGCCGCATCGCCGATCAAGGCCAAATTACCTCTGTAATAGGAGTCCACGTGGTACATAAACGGAATCATCAGCTGCACGGTCTTCCAATCCTGAATGGCCCGTACACCTTCTGATAACTCCGGTTCTAATTCACTGTATGCCTGGTGGAGATAGGACAGACCTCGCTCTTTGAATTGCTTGAACGTGCCCGCTTTTATGAGGTAAACCGTTCGCACTTGCTGGTCGGGAAGCGGGAACAGCCCGAGAAATTGATCAGCTGTCGTAATCATTTTTCCTTTAGTAAAATCGCGTGGCCTCGGGATGGTCACCGTGAGAAAATGATGGTTGTAGTCACGCCGCTTCACACGCACATTCATCGCCTCTCGCGTCGGGGAACTGCGCCCCTCTGCCCCGATATACACATCCGCTTCGATATATTGGATCTCTTTTTTCTGCCTCACCTTAGCCATGCCATTTTCAAAACCGAGAAACCGCGTACCAGCTAAGTAGTGGAAATACTCAGCATAAGCTGTACCTTTTTTCCACAAAATATCCTTTGTTGTTTCATGCGGAACCATGAGTGAATGATCATACTTGCTGGCCACCCGGTTATAATTGAGCTCTGTTAATTGAATATCATGGGGGTTGGCATGCGCTTGCCGCTCCACCTCAAGAAAACGCAGCTGATCGATTACATGACCGCTTGCCTCCGTTTCCGCCAGCACATCAAGCCGATCTAAGATCGCAAGCGTCTTAGGCTGCAACAGCTCACCTTTATAAGCCGACGATTTTTTCGCAAGCTGCTCGGCTACCGTGACATGAACGCCCCGGCTCGCCAACTTGACAGCTAGAGCCAGTCCGCCTACTCCGCCACCAGCAATGAATACGTCTGTCTTCACAAGTCGCCCCCTCCCTGAATCCTTCTATAACAGATTCATTCCACAAATTGGTCAAAAGAAAACCTGACACCAGTCGGCTGATTTCTGCCCGCTTGCGTTAGAGGACAATCATTCCTCGTTAGGAAACAATGCTCTCGAGAACGGGAACAATCGCCTAGCGTTGCAGGACAATCACGCTGAGAGCCGAAATTTGCAAGATATTCACGCTGTGACCAGGCCCTATCGCCGACTGTTGCAAGACATTCACGCTGAGATCCGGAATAGTCGCCGACCGTTACAGGAAATCCTACCGCGGCCGATCCATACCATCTAATACTTTTCTAAGAATAACCATCAAACCTTGGCAAATAATAACGGAGGAAAAAAAATCACGAAGGAGGTCATACGAATGAACAAACTAATCACCAACATAGCCCTCATCCTTTTGTTAGTAAGCGGCAGCCTTGGGATCAGTTCAACAGCATACGCTGAACCTGCCAAAGAACAAGCCCTAAACGCTGTTGTACAATTTCTCAATGCCCAGAAAAATTGTGACGCTGAGGAAATGATGAGAACATCTGAACACTCTCAAAAAATTAGCAACGTTAAAGAATTTTATACCGGATTTTGTAAAGCCCACCCACTGCAGCAAGCGGAAATCACCGAATTGAACATGGTGAATGACACGACAGCTATTGTCTCGACTCACTCCACCTATGAGGACGTGATTGCAGTCGGAACGAACCCTGTCGTCAAAATAGACGGAGAGTGGAAAATCATTAGAGGTGTGTACGGCCCAGGATACGTCGAATTCCCTGACAAATCGAACCGCAGAGTAACCGAGGATAAAGTCAGACAGGCCATTGAAGACTTTTCAAAAGCCATCAACTCCGGCGATGTCAAAGCCATAAAAAAACATTTGAAACCTTTATCTCAAACAGACAAAGCCCAACTCGATAAACACCTCCAGGCAATATCCGAAGGTCCAGTCCCAGAAGTAACAGCACTCGGCGTCAGGAAGATCTCGGATTCAGCAGCTATGGCTCAAATTGAAAAGAAATACGAACATTTCCGCTCCACGAGCAATGTCCTCATTTGTAAGGAGGATGGACAGTGGAAGGTTGTCTTTGGTGGCCATCTTCAAAACGCCATGATTCCTACTAGTGACGAAGTTGTTGAAGTCAAATAGAGATCTTAATAAAAAGGGACTAAAAAACGCACGAGCCCAAAAAGCTCGTGCGTTCTATTTGAAGAAGTCCACTCATAAAATAATGAGGACAACCATCTATTCCGTTTTCATAACAAGATTCCAAATCCGCTCCCATGTTGACCAATCCAGTGCATCGAGCGGATTTCCATCACCGATGACACCATAGCCGACGACAAGTCCAATCAGCAGGGCTAGAACACTAAGGACAAGCACAATCACAAGGCGCAGCCATATCGGCAAAATTCGGCGGCGTGTACTCCTTGATGTCTTTTTCTTTCCTTCTTTGTGCTGTTTGCGCAATGGTTTCTTCTCTTGTTGTTTTGCTTCTTTTGTCGCCATAGTTGTCTAGCTCCTTACCTTATGACCTGAGCTGGCTGATGAGTCCCATCATTTGATCGCTCGTGGAAATCGAGCGTGCGTTGAATTGATAGGCACGCTGGGCCATCAGCATGTCTGTCATTTGTTTTGAAATATCTACGTTAGAGGTTTCGAGAGCACCGCTCTGTAATTGACCGTTCACGTTCTCGATAATTGCCCCATCTGCAAGGGCCTCATCTGCAGGGAGAGAGAACCGATTGTTTCCTGCTGCTGCAAGCACACGAGGGCGGATGGCTTCTACGATCCCGAGTTGAGCTTCGACGGCTGTATTGCCATTGCGAGTCACGAGAATCGCACCATCTTCGCGGATTTCCATACCTTCCATATTGTCAGCCAGCTGAATCGGCTGACCATCTTCATTTAAAACAGGCAACCCATCAGCATTCGCCAGGAGAACTTGTCCATTGCCTGCTACACTAAGGTAAAAGTTCCCAGATCGTGTGTACTGTGTTTCAAATCCGTTTTCTGTCGCTACTTGCAATTGAAACAGATGATTGTCTTCAAGTAAAGCGACATCCAATGCACGATCGGTTTTTTTCAAATTTCCCAGACTCAAATCGATATTCGTATGGGCGACCCTTGCACCTGAGCCCACGCGAATCCCCTCAGGTGTCAGCCTGTTTTGCGTTCCTGTCTCATCAGCTGCTTCTTCCTGTCCCTCAGACACGAAATTATCGATTTGCTGAAACAATAACGAAGAGAAATCAGCTTGTCTGCTTTTGTAACCCGGTGTGTTTGTATTGGCCAGATTATGGCCGATAATATCAAGTTTATGTTGAATTTGCCCCATCGTTACGGAGGCCTGCATCATCGTTCGATTCATCAAGGCATTATTCTCCTTTACTTCAAGTCTTACATTCTACTAGTTTAAGAAATCCTGCCTAGCCTAACCTGGCTATCTCGGTAACGGTTTTCTGAAGGCTCTGGTCATACGCCTTCAGCACACGCTGGTTCAATTCAAAGGAACGGTATGTATTCATCATTTCTGTCATAACTTGAGCCGGATCTACATTGGAACGTTCAAGAAAACCCTGTCTTATAGAAAAGTTGATCTCTCCGCCTGCACGTGCATCCGCTAGTGGGGCGGCGTCTTCTCCAGGCGTGTACAGACCATTTCCGACTTTTTCTAAATCAAAGGAATTTGGACTATAGGACAGGCCTAGCTGTGCAGTGACACCTGCTGCGGTCAGAGCGCCATTCTCACTAACGTCAAAATCCATGCCGTCCGTTTGGATCGGATTGCCGGCGTCATCGAGCACATAATACCCTTGAGTCGTCGTCAGGAAGCCCTCGCCGTCAACGGTAAAATTACCGTTTCTCGTATAACGCAGATTGCCTGCTTCATCCTGCACGTTAAAAAGTAGGGAACCGTTCTCGTCTGGTAAATTGCCATTTAAGAGAGCCAGGTCTGTTTGGATCCCTGTCTCCCTTAAATCGCCCTGAGAGAATTTTGGTAATGTTTCCTGCATGTACACACCGGTATGGAGGGATCCGATTGATTTCTCTGTTGGAAGAGTCAGTCCTCCATTACGTGTCGGGACGGTGGTTTGGTTCATTTCCTGAATTAATAATTCAGGAAAGGCACGCAGCGTTCCCTGATCTGCTTTATAGCCTGGTGTATAAGCGTTGGCCAAGTTATTCGACAATGTTTCCTGCATGCGCTGGTTTGCCATCATTCCCGAGGCTGCCGTATAAAATCCTCTCAACAAGACGATCTCTCCCTTACTAAAAGTTCCTTAGCTGATTTTATGACGAGTCACTTTGTCTATGTTTTCAAGCATGATTCCTGTCCCTTTAGCTACACAGTCCATAGGATCTTCCGCGACAAATACAGGGACTTTCAGCTCTTCAGCGAGCAGCTGATCAATGCCGTGCACTAAAGCACCGCCGCCAGTCATGATAACCCCTCTGTCAATAATGTCTGCGGACAGTTCTGGCGGTGTGCGCTCAAGGACTTGCTTCGCGGCCTGTACGATGGTCTGGACAGCTTCGCGGAGGGAGGCCTCGATCTCTTCAGAATTTACCGTGATCGTACGCGGCAGTCCAGACATCATATCACGACCGCGAATTTCAATTTCTTCCTTGCGTGCTCCTTTAAATACGGTCCCTACACTCATTTTAATGGTTTCAGCAGTCCGTTCGCCGATTAACAGCTTATAATTTTTCTTAATGTAACTCAAAATTTCCTGGTCGAATTTATCACCCGCCATTTTAATGGAGGAAGCGGTCACGATATCACCCATGGAAATCACAGCGACATCCGTCGTACCCCCGCCGATATCCACGACCATATTCCCGCTCGGCTGGAATATATCCATGCCAGCGCCAATTGCCGCGACTTTAGGCTCTTCTTCAAGGTAAATCTTTTTACCGCCGGATTTTTCCGCTGCTTCTTTAATTGCTTTTTGCTCGACTTTCGTAATGTTGGTCGGGCAGCAAATCAACATCCGAGGCTTGGATAAAAAGCCGCGCACGTTTGTTTTTTGAATAAAATGCTTGAGCATCGCTTCTGTAACATCAAAGTCAGCGATGACCCCGTCTTTCAATGGGCGAATTGCCTCGATGTTTCCTGGTGTGCGTCCCACCATTCGACGAGCTTCTTCTCCCACTTCAAGAACCTTGCCAGTATTTCTGTCCATCGCTACCACAGAGGGCTCATTTAACACAATGCCCTTCCCTTTTACATGAATAAGTACGTTCGCTGTTCCTAAGTCTATTCCGATATCTCTTGCAAACATCTTCGGTTGTTCCTCCCTATTTCTAAAAAACCTATTCGGTCCAAATTTCATTAAACATAAGCATATCTAATTCTATATTCTATCACAAAGTTACATAATTCGTCGCATTTCTCATGAAAAAAGTTCCATAACCATGAAGGATGAAATAGGCGGGAGGTTGGATACACGTCTAGTGGGTTGGTTCCGCAGGTGCATCTTCGATAATGGTACGATATTTCATTCGTGTCGCTTCTCCTCCACGAAGATGCCTGATATCCTTATGATGATCGAGAATCAGCTTAACTTGTTTGGCTAAATCCGCATTAATTTCAGGCAGACGCTCAGTCAAGTCTTTGTGTACCGTGCTTTTCGACACTCCAAACTCTTTCGCAATCACTCTTACCGTCTTCTTCGTTTCGACAATATACTCCCCAATCTTGATGGTCCGTTCTTTGATGTAGTCATGCACATCACTCGCCTCCTGTGATTGACTATCCAAGGGGTCGCTTCTCGAGACAAGTTTAGAGTTAGTGGGCGTTCTTCAGTGGTGTAAGTATTTCTCTAGTTGTGGCACCCTGGATGCTACCGACTGCTCGGTTATCCTCATTGTATTACTCGAACTTCTCAGATATGTCAAAAGGCAGGGGACCATCCTTTTATATTTCTTCAAACATGGGCGAGTGAATCATTGCTGCTGTACGGAACTTCATGGTAAAGAATACGCAGAATGAGCGTTGTTAGACATAAAAAAATGGAGGTTTTAAAAACCCCCATTTTTGCTTAAGCGTTTGTAGTTGCAGCGGATGAAGAACTGTCTTCACCTGGTGCTGGCTCTTCTTCCTCACCAGTTGGTGCTTCTTCTGAAGGAGTTCCACCCTCTTCAGTTGGAGTTTCGCCTTCAGTTGGCGCATCTCCTTCTGTTGGAGTTTCACCCTCAGTTGGGGCATCCCCTTCAGTTGGAGCTTCTCCTTCTTCTGGTGCTGGCTGCATTTGACCTTCACTATCAGAAGATTGGTCCGGCTCGATCTCAGTATCTGGATCTTCTACATTCGCTGACGGCTGATTCTGTTTTTCAGCAGGATCAGTTGTTGACTGCTCCTCTTCACCAGAAGCATCTCCGCCTTCTTCAGCGCTAGCCTTTTCTTCTTTAGCTTCTATTTTGCTTACTGCTTTTCCGAAGAAATCCTCCGGGTTCAGTGGCTCACCATTTTTTCTTACTTCAAAGTGGACATGGACACCATCTGCTTTGCCAAAAGAATTCTGACCAGCTTGTCCAATCACATCACCTTGTTTCACTTCAGAACCTGCTTCTACCTTCACCTCAGATAGACTAGCATAAACGGTTGATACTTTATTGTCATGACTGATTTGAACGACGTTTCCATAGAGTGGATCCTCTTTCACTTCAGTAACAGTCCCTGATAGAGAAGCTGTTACATCAAAAGTTTCTCCATTCGCTTTTGCTAAATCGATTCCTTCACTCTGATAATACTTATTGTTGTAAAGTACCAGTGCACTTTCTTGCGCTTCTTTTGATGCATCATAATCAAAGAACTTCGTTACGACAGTTGTTTGTTGCTCGCTGGCAACAGGCATTTGCAAATTCTCTTCCTGACCGGTAACGGGAACGGATTCTTGATCCTGTACGTCGACATCGTCTTGTACACCTGTTTGATTTTGATCCTTCATCTGTTCGGCTACGTCACTTGAGCTTTGCTGGAACCAAAACACCCCTACAAGTACCAAAGCTGCTACGGTAAGATACAATGCTGGATAGATCCACTTCTTGCGCATTAAGCGTTTAAACTTTAATTTAGTCACGCTTTTCTTTCCTTCCTCTCTCATGTTCATCACCTCAAAAATCATTCTGATCACTTTTAAGGGAATCTATACATGAAGAGGAAAATTTTTGTTAAGAAAAGCGGAAAAGCCCGGTTAGACACAAAAGAGGAAGTTCGACTAGGAGCGGCACGTCCTGTGCCAACGTCGAACTGACCCGCGTCCTGCGGGCCCAAGCATAGCGGCGCAGTGGGGGTGCACTTTTCCCACGGAGGCGAACTGCTTATGTCTCGAGTGTCTGGGCTTTGCAGCTGGACAGTAGAAAAGCGGAAAGGGGCGTTTAGACACGACAGAGGAAGTTCGGTTAAGAACGGCACGTCCTGTGCCAACACCGAACTGACCCGCATCCTGCGGGCCCAAGCAAGGCACCGCAGTGAAGTGGTCTTCCTTCACGTAGGTGGATTGCTTATGTCGCGAAGGTCTGCCCCTTATTTCAAAAGCAAAGAAGCGGCTGCATTCTCTTTACGCCGCTCCTTTGGTAAACTATTGTCTAGCTAAACCATATAACGTCCTAACGAAGTGCGATTACGCCCTGTCTCAAAACTATAACGACCTATCTCAAAAATATACCGCCCTAACGCAGGAACATTCCGACCTAACGCCGGGACATAACTCCCTAACTCATTTTCTACGATCAAAATCCCTTTAATTTACTGTCTGCTTAGCGGTCGTGATGGCAGCCGTCTGCTTGCTCATCGGAGAGATTTCAGTGTTTTGATAGTAATGTTTAATGATTTCCTTGTAAGTCTTACCATCCTTGGCCATTCCGTTAGCCCCATATTGACTCATCCCCACTCCGTGGCCGTACCCTTGAGTAGTGAAGATCACGTGATTATTCTTTACTTCCATCGTAAAATCACTAGATTGCAAGTTAAACTCCTCCCGTATCTGTCTGCCTGAGAAGGTTTCACTCCCAATCGTGATTTGGTCAACGCGGCCACCTTCTGTTTTAGTGAGTTCCATATTGGAAAGGGTCGGCAAAATATCTACACCTAGGGAGGATTCCAATCCGCTGACCGGAACAATTTTTTGATCGTTAAACTTCGGTGAAGCTTTATCCCATGGGCTTGCTACACTCTTTAAATAAGGAATCTCGTTTTTCCAATAGTCCTCGGAGTTTTCTGTGTATCCGTTGCTTGTGGAGAAAAAGGCTGCTTCAATCGGCTGCTGTTTATAAGTAATGATTTCTCCAGCTGTTTCCTTTACAGCTCGATTAATTTTACTTATGTTTTCTTTATAATTCTCTCCCCATAAATCACGAAGTTCCTGATCACTTTTATACACTTGGTGCTGCACGGTATCTGTCACATCTGCGTTCTCTGATACAGGTTCCCCCTGTGCAAGATGCCGGGTGATGTATGTTCGTGCAGCAAGGGCCTGCGCTTTTAGAGCCTCAAGTTCAAAACTTGCCGGCATTTCAGATGCTACCACCCGTGATACGTATGTTTCTAAAGGAACTTCTTCGACTTCTTTCGTCTTACTCCTCAGTACGTGAATACTAAATGGAGATAGACTGGCTGGCAGCTCTGTCACGGATTCATTTGCAGCGGATGGAGCTTGTGTTTCTTCAACTTTTGCTGTGTCGTTTGAGTCTGTGAATGGCACCACAATCAGTGTTGGGATCAAGAGGATCCCTACAAAAATACTGCTTATTACCATGATGCCAATGCGATTCCTTCTTTTCATATCTCGTCCTCCTGAACCAATAGTAGACCCTCTACTAAAATGTATCCACGAAAGTCAGATGATAGAACTAAAAAAGCAATCCCCACGTCAGAAATTTGACAGGGAATTGCTTGATGAGTAAGTGATTAAGAGAAAATTATAAAGTCGATATTGATTCGCTTGGCTCAATCTCTTCCATATAGGATTCTTCTTCGTTGATACGTTCAATATTAGCACCGAGCTGGGCAAGTTTTTCAGTAAAGTCCACATACCCGCGATCTAAGTGTTTCAATTCAGTTACACGTGTATATCCGTCCGCTACAAGACCTGCTAAAATCAGAGCAGCGCCGGCTCTCAAGTCCGTTGCCTGCACTTCAGCACCTTGTAGTTTAGATGGACCCTCTACAATGACACTACGGCCTTCGATCTTCATCTTCGCATTCATACGGCGGAATTCCTCCACATGCATAAAGCGATTTTCAAATACCGTTTCCGTAATGACACTTGTTCCTGTTGCATTAAGCATCAGCGCCATCATTTGTGACTGCATATCTGTTGGGAAGCCTGGATGGGGCATTGTTTTAATGTCCGTTGCCTTAAGCTTATCTGGACCAATGACTCGCAAACCATCAGCTTCTTCCTCAATGGTCACACCCATTTCTTCCATTTTTGAAATAACAGAACGTAAGTGTTCATGCATCGCTCCTTGTACGAGCACATTTCCTCCCGTTATCGCAGCGGCTACCATAAAGGTTCCAGCTTCTACTCGATCGGGAATAATTGTATGAGTCGCGCCAAACAGCTTATCGACTCCTTCAATTCGGATTGTCTCTGTACCTGCGCCGACGATGCGCGCTCCCATTTTGTTCAAGAAGTTAGCAAGGTCAACGATTTCAGGTTCTTTTGCACAATTCTCAAGAATTGTTTTTCCTTCGGCTAGTGCAGCAGCCATCATAATATTCTCTGTAGCTCCTACGCTAGGTACGTCCAAGTAAATCTTAGCTCCTTGCAAACGCCCGTTTACATGTGCCTCAATAGACCCATTTCCAACGGTTACCTCTGCCCCCATTGCTTCGAAACCTTTAAGGTGCTGATCAAGCGGACGTGAACCGATTGCACAGCCTCCAGGTAGAGCAACCTTCGCATGGCCATAGCGGGCCAATAGTGGTCCCAGAACGAGTACGGAAGCTCTCATTTTGCGAACATATTCTATCGGAGCTTCGGTTGTCAGTTCATCTGAAGCGTCTATTGTCACTGTGCGACCTTTCATATCTACATCTGCGTTCATATGTCTAATGACTTCATTAATAGTGTAAACATCCGCTAAGGCAGGGACGTCGTGCAAAACACTTTTTCCTTCACTTGCAATTATACTTGCTGCGATGACAGGCAGTACGGCATTCTTTGCACCTTCAGCTCTTACAGTGCCTTTAAGCTGCCTTCCACCACGGACGATGATTTTTTCCAAGGTTCATTCTCCTCCGCGTCCATATTCATTATTATTAATATTCAGCAGTTATGATAGGTGTGCCAATTGTAACGATTGTTCGACCGCCCAATGTTCGCGTCGCGAATTGGACATTCATCGCCCCATTCGGTAATGGGATGGCTTGGTTCCACCTTGATGTGTAGCCGGATCTGCTAGTCCAGCGTTGTTCGGTAGCTGCTTCGATCGTTGTTATATTGAATGCTTTTTTGAATTTCTGATAGATTAAAACATCATCAATAATACCACCATCTTCAGCTTTAAGACAAGTGTATAAAGTGACATTTTCTGAAAAAAACCGCTTCTGAATCTGGTTGATTTGCTGCATAATTTCCTGGGTCGTTAATGTCTGTGTACCCCCGGTAGTAAGTGAGTAAACCAATTCTGTGGAAATGGTTTCATCTCTTGGGGTAATCACTGTAAAATGTTCGATAAAATCAGAACTTTTTTGACCGTTTGTAAAAGTTTTTTTACGAGCCAAATTGGTTTCTTCTTCTATTACTTGGTCCTCGGAAACATAAGCCTTTATTTGCTGAATGACTTGTTCTGCTTCGTCTATGTTGATGGACTCTTTAAGGACAACTTTATATTCAGTAACGTGAAGCTGTTCACCTTCAGCAAATGCCGCCAACTCTAGTAACGGAGAAATATCCGTTTGCTCTCCAGCCGTTTCCTGCGGGTGAACACCTGATAATAACGTCAAGGTTAGTAAACCAGTCCATAAAATCTTCATATGTAATTCCTCCCCCTCGTAATACTACAAGTGTGAACAGGGGGAGTGAGTTTCATACGATACTTTTTATGACACGTTCTGACATTAAAATAAATACACTAAACTATTCGACCAATTGATGAGATCCAAGAAGAAGTTACTAACCGATGTAGCAATTGCAATCGTGATCAGTATCATTAAGACTCTGATTTCGAAGATACGTCCTTTTCTAAAAAACGCATCTAGATTTACTGCCTGCAGGACCTTCCAGGTGATGATAATGAAGATAATATGAGAGGTCATGCTGAGGAGTGCATCTTGTAGTAGAAATTGATCCATTCGTCGAACACCTCACTGACGGATCTACCGATTTTGCACACATATTAAACAATTACATGAGATAGATAGTTTGTCAATAAGTTAGTGTTTATTCGTCATGATCCCTGTGAACATTGTGTGAACACCTATAGAAAGGCAGCCCAATCGACGAGGTTCGAACTCTTACATCATCATAGACGAGTGTCGCAGCAAGATCTGTCAAAATGATAATTACCTCAGACAGAAGAAAGTATTTCCCGGGGAATAATGACAAAAAAGATGATTAATTTCCTCCTAGATCATGCTTACAAAAGTCGAAATCAACCGCAGCCACTGATAATCTCTATTCTTGTCGGAGATGAGTTTTTCACAATAAAAAACTGCTTTCGTAATGAAAGCAGTTCTTTAGAAGTTATTGTCGTGCACATCTAAACGGTTGATGGCTCGCTTGAGTGACAGTTCAGCTCTTCTCATATCAATATCGGATTGTTTGTCAGCCATCCGCTGCTCTGCGCGCTCTTTGGCTTTGCGGGCACGATCGATATCGATGTCGGAAGGTCTCTCAGCAGATTGTGCCAGAATCGTTACTTTATCCGGACGGACTTCAAGGAATCCGCCGCTTACAGCAATTCGATCTGATTGTCCATTCCCCTTGAGACGAACAGCGCTGATGGTTAAGGGAGCGACCATTGGAATGTGGCCAGGCATAATACCAAGCTCCCCGCTTTCCGCCTTACAGCTAACCATGTCATATGCGTCTTCTAGTATCGGGCCATCAGGAGTGACAACACTCACCGTTAGTGTTTTCATAGCTATTCCTCCTTAGGCAGATCATAAGTGCCCGGGCTTCAGGCGCAGGTCACGATACCTCAGCGCCTGAATGACACTTTAAAATGATATGCTTATTGCATTTGTTTAGCTTTTTCGACGACTTCTTCAATGCGACCGACTAGACGGAAGGCATCTTCAGGAATATCATCATGCTTGCCATCAAGAATCTCTCTAAATCCTTTTACCGTTTCAGCTACAGGGACATATGAACCCTTCTGTCCTGTAAACTGCTCGGCAACGTGGAAGTTTTGAGACAGGAAGAATTGTACACGGCGTGCACGTGACACTGTTAGTTTATCTTCATCTGATAGCTCATCCATACCAAGGATTGCAATAATATCTTGTAATTCTTTATAACGCTGCAGCGTTTGCTGAACTTCACGAGCTACTTCGTAATGATCGTGTCCTACAACTTCAGGATCAAGAGCACGTGAAGTAGAAGCTAATGGATCCACGGCTGGGTAAATACCTTGTTCAGAAAGTTTACGCTCAAGGTTCGTTGTAGCATCAAGGTGGGCGAACGTTGTCGCTGGCGCTGGGTCTGTGTAGTCATCGGCAGGCACGTAAATAGCCTGAATGGATGTTACAGAACCTTTGTCCGTTGATGTGATTCGTTCTTGCAGCTGACCCATCTCTGTTGCCAGCGTCGGCTGGTAACCAACGGCTGATGGCATACGGCCAAGCAAGGCTGATACTTCAAGTCCGCCTTGAGTGAAACGGAAAATGTTGTCGATGAAGAACAATACATCCTGTCCTTGCTCATCACGGAAGTATTCGGCCATTGTCAGACCTGTCAGGGCAACACGCATACGAGCTCCAGGCGGTTCGTTCATTTGACCGAACACCATGGCTGTTTTGGCAATTACACCTGAATCTTTCATTTCGTAGTACAAGTCGTTTCCTTCACGTGTACGCTCACCAACACCCGCGAATACAGAAATACCGCCGTGCTCTTGGGCAATGTTGTTAATAAGCTCCTGGATTAATACGGTTTTACCAACTCCGGCACCACCAAACAAACCGATTTTACCACCTTTTACATAAGGGGCAAGCAAGTCTACAACTTTAATTCCTGTTTCAAGAATTTCCGTTTCGGTTGCCAGATTTTCAAAGGTTGGAGCCTGACGGTGAATCGGATCACGGCGAACATCGCTTGGAAGCGGTTCGTCGAGGTCAATTTTTTCACCTAATACGCTGAATACGCGTCCTAGGGTCACATCCCCTACAGGAACAGCGATCGGACCGCCTGTATCAGTAACGGGTGTTCCACGCTGCACACCTTCTGTGGAAGACATGGCAACAGTACGTACAGTGTTGTCCCCCAAGTGAAGGGCAACTTCTAGTGTAAGGTCGACGTTTTCTGATTCTACGATAACGGCGTTGTTAATTTCAGGAAGTTGACCTTCGCCAAACGTTACGTCAACTACGGGTCCCATAATTTGGGTTACGCGTCCTTTACTCATCGATTTCCCTCCTAACTTACTATTCAAAAAATCCACAGATCCCTATTCGAGGGCGGCAGCACCGCCGACAATTTCAGTGATCTCCTGGGTAATGGCTGCTTGACGGGCACGGTTGTAAGAAAGTGAAAGGTCGCCAATAAGATCATCGGCATTGTCCGTTGCACTTTTCATTGCTGTCATTCGGGCAGCATGTTCACTCGCTTTTCCGTCTAACAATGCACCATAAATTAAGCTTTCGGCATATTGAGGCAGCAGAACTTCCAGAATCTCTTCCTGGCTCGGCTCATACTCATAGGAGCTTGATGCCGCTGCTTTGCCCTGCTCACCTAAATTTGTCAATGGCAGTACTTTTTTCTCTGTAACTTCTTGAGTAATCGCACTGACATAATGGTTGTAATACATATATAACTGATCAATTTTACCATCTGTATAAAGCTGGACCGTTTCTGATGTGATCGTGCTAATATCAGCAAAATCAGGCTGATCAGATATTCCGGTCACTTCTTTATCGATCGGCATATTACGATTTCGGAAAAAGTCACGACCGACACGGCCAAGTGTAATCAAGGTATATTCATCAGTAGAACTGTGATTCTGTTTGATCTCCTGGTATACTCTGCGCAGAACACTACTGTTGTAGGCTCCAGCTAAGCCTCGGTCTGAAGTGATAACTACATATCCTGTTCGCTTCACTTCGCGTGATTCAAGCATAGGATGCTTTACTGTGCCTCCGCCAGCTGCAATGCCTGTTACGACTTCCTGAATCTTTTCACTATAAGGAACGAAAGATCGCGCATTTTGTTCGGCACGGTTAAGCTTGGAAGCAGAAACCATCTCCATTGCTTTCGTAATTTGTTTTGTTTTCTTCGTTGAATTAATTCGACCTTTAATATCTCTAAGGGATGCCACGTTGTTTCACCACCCTTTCTAGTGTCAAGCTGTAACAGCTCTCCGGGTACTTTCAAGTTATCCCTTTGCTGCAGCTAACTTGTGGTGCTGCATGGAGGCTTGTAAGCTTATCTAGTTACGATTCTATTAATTAGAAACGACGAAAGTCTTTTTAAATTCCTGAACGGCTCCATTCATGTCATCCTCATCAGCCAGCTTTCCTGTTTGGCGGATTTCTTGAAGCAGTTCTTTACGGTTGTTATCTAACCAAGTGTGGAATTCAGACTCGAAGCGAGTAATATCCTCAACAGGAATCTCGTCTAAATGCCCTCTTGTCAGAGCAAAAATGATCATAACTTGTTTTTCAACAGCTAGCGGCTGGTGAAGTCCTTGTTTCAGTACTTCTACTGTACGGGCACCACGGTTAAGCTTAGCTTGTGTTGATTTATCAAGGTCAGAACCGAACTGAGCAAAGGCCTCCAGCTCACGGAAGGACGCTAAGTCAAGACGAAGTGTACCGGCTACCTTCTTCATGGCTTTGATCTGGGCAGAACCACCTACACGAGATACAGAAAGTCCGGCGTTGATGGCTGGACGTACACCTGAGAAGAATAGGTCGGACTGCAAGAAGATCTGACCGTCAGTAATTGAGATTACGTTTGTTGGAATATAAGCTGAGATATCGCCGGCTTGTGTTTCAACGAATGGCAGTGCTGTTAGAGAACCGCCGCCTTTCGCATCACTCAGTTTAGCGGCACGCTCAAGCAGACGGGAGTGTAGGTAGAATACATCCCCTGGGAATGCTTCACGGCCCGGCGGACGACGTAGCAGCAAGGAAAGCTCACGGTAAGCGGCTGCCTGCTTAGAAAGGTCATCATAAACGACAAGAACGTTCTTACCGTTGTACATGAATTCTTCACCAAGTGTTACCCCTGCATATGGCGCTAAGTATAATAGCGGTGCAGGCTGGGACGCACTTGCTGTAACAACGATCGTGTAATCAAGCGCTCCGTGACGGCGCAGTGTTTCAACTGTACCACGGACGGTTGATTCTTTCTGTCCGATCGCTACATAAATACAGATCATGTCCTGGTCATGTTGGTTCAGGATCGTGTCAACCGCAACAGATGTTTTACCTGTTTGACGGTCCCCGATAATTAACTCACGCTGACCACGGCCGATCGGAACAAGCGCATCAATCGCCTTAATTCCTGTTTGAAGCGGCTCATCAACTGATTTACGATCCATTACTCCTGGTGCAGGAGATTCAATCGGACGTGTGGAAGTTGTTTCAATCGGGCCACGGCCATCGACTGGCTGCCCAAGCGGGTTTACGACGCGTCCAAGCATTTCTTCCCCAACTGGAACTTCCATGATACGTCCCGTACGACGAACTTCATCGCCTTCTTTAATATCTGTAAATGGTCCTAGAATGACAAGACCAACATTACTTTCTTCCAAGTTCTGTGCCAATCCCATGACACCATTAGAAAATTCAACGAGTTCTCCGGCCATGACGTTATCAAGACCATGAGCACGCGCGATACCGTCACCTACTTCGATAACTGTACCTACGTCGTTAACTTCAATATCTGATTCGTAGTTTTCAATTTGCTGCTTAATCAGCGCACTGATTTCTTCAGCTTTGATGCTCATGCCATTTCACCCCTATCATCTTTTATACTTTCGAAACTAGCTCACGTTCCATACGACTTAGTTTTCCTCTGACCGATCCGTCAAAAATACGGTTGCCGACACGAAGGCGAATACCGCCGAGCAGAGAAGTTTCTACTACATTCGTAAGGTTTAATGAGCGCTTGTCGACTTTTGGTGCAAATGTCTTAGAGATTCGCTTGATTTCACGCTCTGAAAGTGGACGCACAGAATAAACGGTTGCGTCTGCGATCCCATTTGCTTCATTCATTTGTAAAATGAAGTGATCGACCACTGGGAGGATGACCTCTTCTCTATGCCTGTCGATGAGCAGCATAAGAGTATGAAGGATCTCCTTCGATACATCCTTAAAGGAATCATTGATCAACTTTTTCTTCTGATCAACTGTCACACGCGGGTGCTTCAAAAATGTAACGATATTTCTATTGCTGCGAAAAACTTCTTTGATCGCACGTAATTCTGTATCAAATGTCTCTAGCTTTGATCGTTCTGAACCGAGTTGAAAAAGAGCGGTGGCATAACGCTTAGCAACGATCGTTTCACTCATCGCTCTTCTCCTGCCTCGTCAATGTATTGATTGATAAGTGCTTCTTGATCTTTTTCAGATAGTTCTTTTTCAATCACTTTCGATGCGATCATAACAGACATGGAAGCCACTTGATCTTTAAGTGTTTGAACAGCTTTATCACGCTCTTGCTCAATTTCCTGGCGAGCAGAAATCTTGAGGCGGTCTGCTTCCTTACGAGCAGATTCGATAATATCGCGTTCTTGTGCTCCAGCTGTCTTACGTGCATCTTCAATTATACTTTGCGCGTCTTCACGCGTTTTTTTCAACTCTTCAGAAGCTTGTCGCTGCATTTCGATCGCTTCCTGGTGGTTCTTTTCAGCAGAATCTATTTCATTTGAAATATAATCTTCACGTTCTTTCATCATGTTCATGAACGGTCCCCAGGCAAATTTTCCTAATAGCGCAAGCAGCACTAGGAAAAGAATCAGCTGAACGAGCATATCACCAACGTTCAGGCCACTGGCACCTAGGACGAATAATCCTGTAAAAGTTTGCACATTGCTCACTCCTTTCAAGCACGAATCCGTAATGGGCTATACATGACAAAAACCAGGGCTTAAAGATATTTAAGTCCAAGTTTTCATTTCGGTAATAATGGGTATATACATTTTGGCTGGTGTAAAGGAAAGGCGAAGTCTGTCTTACGGTACTTCGCCATCACTCTATGAACGTTACCTAGTTATTGTCCCATTACGATAAATGCAATAACAACACCGATGATTGGAAGTGCCTCAACTAGTGCAACACCAATGAACATAGTTGTTTGAAGAACGCTGCGCAATTCTGGCTGGCGAGCAATCCCCTCTACTGTTCTACCTACGATTAAACCGTTACCAATACCTGCACCTACTGCTGCAAGACCTACTGCAATTGCCGCTGCAATCAGACCCATGTTAAATTCCTCCTTATATATTTTAATAGATATTTTTTATTAATGGTCAGAACTCACCTTGTGAGACATATAAACCATTGTCAACATTGTGAAAATAAATGCCTGGATAAAGCCTATAAATGTACTGAACGCTTGCCATGCAAGCAATGGTAAGAATCCACCTAGGAATCCTAAGATACTTGTAGACGCTATTCCTGCTAGAAGTCCAAGTAAAATCTCCCCTGCGTAAATGTTTCCATACAGTCGAAGACCCAGCGTCAATGTATTCGCAAACTCCTCAATAATCTTGAAAGGCAATAAGAACGGAAGCGGACGGGTAAAGTCTTTTCCATATTCTTTAGTTCCCTTGAGCTTCACACCATAATAGTGAGTGAGTACCACTACCATAACAGCTAATGTCATTGTGATCCCTGGGTCAGATGTTGGTGATTTCCACCACAGAGTATGATGCGGTGCCCACATGGTCACAACCCCTAACATATTGGAAACGAAGATGTATGTGAAGAGAGTTAATCCTAGTGGAAGGAACATTCTCCCTACTTGCCAATCCATGTTAGAACCTATAATGCCTTTAATAAAATCGATAAGCCACTCCATGAAGTT
Organism: Halobacillus hunanensis; assembly: GCF_900166655.1. Lineage (GTDB taxonomy): Bacteria > Bacillota > Bacilli > Bacillales > Halobacillaceae > Halobacillus_A > Halobacillus_A hunanensis. The sequence continues at coordinate 855,808 of NZ_FVZB01000006.1, forward strand.
CTGAAACCCTTTTGGTCTGCGTTGTAAACCTCGTGTCGCTGCTACACATACAATGAACACTATTGTGGAAGCTATGACCATCATCAGAACGTTTGATAAGTTGAAGTCCAGCCATGAGATTCCAAAAGCGTCATTCCACATCGGTGCTTCGTGATTCAATCTGTTCACCTCTCTTCCATCATGCTATTCTGTTGACTTGTTAAACAGGTAATCTATAAAAATGACAAAGTAGGCTGTCATTAAGCCCAATACTACCGAAACTAAATGGAAATGTTCTTCAAATTGAAGGACGATGACTGCGGCTAAAGCGCCGGTAGCCAATCGCGTTAATGTGCCAATGCCTCTGGATGGCTTTTCACCTTTTGCAGATGTCTCACCAAGCTTGGTAATTTTCTTCTGCATGAGCCAGAGGTTGAAGAAACTAAGAATGCTTCCTAATAGAAGCCCGAGGAAAACTGGTTGCCAAGGTGTAAACCCCCACCCTAGAACAAGTAAAGCTAGAAGGTAGAACATCCATTTTCGCTGACGGGTTATCATGTGTTGAAATTCCAAAATGCATCGTCTCCCGTGTACACTTGTACTAAAATGAATCGTTCGTATGTACCTGTACTCTAGCCATTGGCAGTGCGAACTAGATATAGTGGTACAGTGGAAGATTGTTCCCCGAACCTTTCCACGAACCACCAGCGATCTGGTCCCAGCTAGCCAGGGAAAGCAGTAACATGGTCACCCCATGAATCTGCCCTATGTGAAAGGATTCATTGCGACAATTTCCGCCGTAAACATATGGCGAAAAATTCAATGATCCCATGGATGAAAACCTTATCATTCCACACTATGTAAGAATACAATAGGGGTTATATGATGTCAATGAGTTTGGGGGCAAAAGAACAATTGTGTGACACGATTTGATCACATTTTTGTCACAATTTGAACAACCCTTTATCCCACATAAAAAAACACCCTTTTCACAGGTGTTTTTTTGTGCACATTATCCTCCCCAACCTAACCCAGTTATAAATACCCTTTTATTACCACCTCAGGTCATCCAGAATCTGGATGACCTGAGGTGGTAAATAATAGTAAATACATTCCTTACTCTTTGTTTTCCAGGTAGATGGGGAAGGGATAGCTATAGGTTTGTTTGTCTTTTGTAACTGTAACGACTGCGATATATGGTCCGGCCAGGGCTCCTTTCAAACCGCGATCGATCTCACCTTCGACCATGCCTGCTTCCGTTTCCTCTCGTGTAAATAATGTACCTTGGTGCAGCATCGTGCCCGCACGGTACAAATCAACCGTGATTTGATCGACAGTTTCCGTCAAGTAGAAACGATAGGACAAATCCCCTTGTGTCTGCCAGTCTTTGTACAACTCAAAACCCGACACCTTCTCATAATCCGCCCGCTCCATCATAAATAAATAAGGCAGTTGATACGTTTGACTGTTACTCTTCACCGTAATGTATCCCTGATGTACGCCTTTCCCTACGAAAGCTTTCGATACACTGATCTCGATGGGGATTTCTGCCTTTTCATCAGGCGCCAACTGGATCGTTTCCGGCATTGTCCACGTTACCCCTGTTGGACTGTCGGGCAGGGGAACAGAAATCGTTTGAGTCTTGTCCCCTTTATTGTGCACCGTAATCATCGCTTTTTCCCGAAAGAACGAATCTTCTATCCGTCCAAAGTAAAGGCCCCCTGGTTCAATCCACAAGTCGGGCTGGATAGCAGCTTCGGTATCAATAACCCCCGTCCCTTGTGCGGTGGGCGGGTACAGCTGACCGGACTGCTTTGTCAACAAGTCAGCCGTCGTCATCATCGAACGCTTGATCTGTGCAGGGCTCCAATCCGGATGAGCTTCAATCATCAGGGCTGCAACCCCAGCAACGTGCGGAGCGGCCATACTCGTCCCTTGCAGCGGTTGGTAACCACCTGGTACTGTACTGATAATATTGACACCAGGAGCAAGAATGTCAGGTTTGACAACCCAGTTCGTCGTCACCGGCCCTCGTGAGCTGAATGGAGCTATTCCACGGTCGACCTCTACCTTGGTCGTCTCAAGCCACTGGTCCCCCTTTACACCGTGCTCCATCAACCACTTTCCATCTTTTCCGGACACAGCTGCGACCGGAATCGGAACCTCACCTGTTAAAGCCCCCTGAAACATCCCCGGCTGATTATTGTAAATGATCACCCCAACAGCGCCCTGCTCATATGCCATCTGCGCCATTTCCGTAAACGGCACGACTCCACGCTCCATCAAGACAATTTTTCCAGTCGCCTGGGGTACAATCGTTTCGCCAGAGCCCCCGTCGATTAACGGATATTTTTTTGAAAAATTCCAGGGTACAGATCCCTGCATCAATTGGACGCCAACCTTTCGATCGAGTCCCGGCAAAGTGAGGACAGGCCGCGTCGTCGGAAGCGAGGACGCTCCAACTGTAATCGCCTTTGAAGACGTACCCGGTGACCCTACCGTCCATGTATCAGGGCCAGCGTTCCCCGCTGCAACCACAACAGTTGTCCCCAGTTCCACAGCCTTATTGACCGCTTTCGTCGTCGGCCAGTCCGGCCCATTTACCGTGTTTCCAAGCGAAAGGTTAATTACGTCCATTCCGTCCTCTACCGCCTGTTCAATGGCAGCGATCACCTGTACCGATGACCCTGTCCCGCCAGGACCAAGCGCACGATACGCATAAAGCTCTGCTTCTGGCGCAACACCTTTCATATCTCCATTAGCTGCAATGATCCCGGCAACGTGGGTTCCGTGCATCGTCGCCCCAAAGCCTCCCATTGTTTCCATGGGATCCTGATCAAAGTCGACAACATCAAATCCCCCCCGGTAGCTTGCGGTTAAATCCGGGTGGGTGTAATCGATCCCTGTATCAATGACGCCGACTTTCACCCCTTCTCCCGTGTAGGAAGTCTCCTCTCTGACCACCTCCGTCGTTAAAAGCGGCTTATCCTTCTTCGCCAATGATTCAATCTTTCCATTATTTACGGCACTGTATGTCCGTACTGGGTACTGATTAACAATGGAATCAAGGCGAGCGAGCTTCTCAAGTTCTTCTGCTTCTCCCTTGATGGCCACTCCTTGAAAAATAGTGTTATACGTTGCAACAACTTCAAGGAGCGGAAGCCTCGACTGTATCTGACTCGCAAATGCTTTCGGTGATTCTTCTAGTTCAACTATAATGGTGGTTTCCTCTGACGGTTCAGGCTGTTCAAACAAGGCAGGTTGTGTAGGCTGCTGACCTGGCTGACTGAATCCAGCCATCACAAGTACCGTGAGGAATACGAGTGCAGAAAACTTACGCATGCAGAAGCTCCTTTTTCCATAGTTTGTGATGAATGGAAGCGGCTATGCATGCAGTTATTTTTTCACTATTGGTTTTCTGTCCGATTGGATGCCTCATTCAAAAGATTCTACCCTAACTCTTCCTTGTTCGGCCCAAAACCCAACCGATTCGGCCTTTGACAGCCGGAGTTCTCCCCTTGAAAGCTGAAGTTCGCCCTTTAACAGCTCGGATTCTGACCAAACGCCATCCAACCCGCCCATAATAAAAAAGGATCAAGCCCGGCGAACAGACTTGATCCCTCTAGTTTATTGTGTTTCAAATCGAGCAGGTTTATCTTCACGCTGCTTGAAAAAGTAGCGGATCGCTTCAGCAATCCGGGCGGACGCTTGTCCATCCCCATACGGATTGGAAGCTTGCGCCATCGCTTCATGCTTAGCCGGATCAGACAGAAGTTCGTTGGCCAAGTTAAAAATGTGATCCTCATCTGTACCCGCGAGCTTCAGTGTCCCCGCTTCAATGCCTTCCGGACGCTCCGTTGTGTCACGCAGGACGAGCACAGGCACACCAAGTGATGGAGCTTCCTCCTGCACCCCGCCGGAATCAGTCAGAATCAGATGGGCTCTAGAAGCGAAGTTGTGAAAATCGATCACATCAAGCGGCTTGATCAGCTTAATGCGCTCATCATTGCCTAAAATGTGATCAGCGGTTTCCTGCACCGCCGGGTTGAGGTGCACAGGATAGACCACTTGCACATCGTCATGAGTTTCCACTAAACGCTTAATCGCGCGGAACATTTGCTCCATATTGCTGCCAAGGTTTTCACGGCGATGGGCCGTCATCAGGACGAGCCGTTTGTCACCTAGCTGATCAAGCACCTCGTGTGTGTACTCATGATCGACCGTCGTATTCAACGCATCAATAGCCGTATTCCCCGTCACAAAAATATGATCTTCCGGCTTGTTCTCAGCCAGCAGATTGTCCCGGGATTTATCCGTTGGAGCAAAATGAAGATCTGCCATGACTCCGGTCAGCTGGCGGTTCATCTCTTCCGGAAATGGTGAATATTTATTCCACGTCCTCAAGCCTGCTTCCACATGCCCGACCGGAATTTGATTGTAATAAGCGGCAAGCGAGGCAGCAAACGTTGTCGTCGTATCACCATGCACAAGCACAACATCTGGTTCCGTTTTCTTCATCACGTCGTCAAGCCCCTCGAGTGCTCTTGCTGTGACTTGCGTCAGCGTTTGACGATCCTTCATAATATTTAAATCGTAATCGGGTTCAATGCTGAAAATGCTCAAAACTTGGTCAAGCATCTGTCTGTGCTGAGCTGTCACCGTGACGATGGGCTCAAATTGCTCTGACCTTTTTTTTAATTCTAAAACGAGCGGCGCCATTTTGATCGCTTCTGGGCGCGTTCCGAAAATCGTCATCACTTTAATGCGTTTGGACATCGAGGAGCCTCCTTACTTCGTGCCGAACAGGCGGTCGCCGGCGTCTCCGAGGCCTGGTTCGATGTAGCCTTTTTCATTTAACCGTTCGTCCATAGCCGCAAGGTAAATATCAACATCAGGATGTGCTTCCTGTACAGCTTCTACGCCTTCAGGAGCGGCTACAAGACACATGAGACGGATTTGACGGGCGCCGCGTTTCTTGAGTGACTGAATCGCTTCATTGGCTGAGCCCCCTGTAGCCAGCATCGGATCGATAACAATCAATTCACGTTCTTCGATATCACTTGGAAGTTTGACATAGTATTCCACGGGCTGCAGTGTTTCCGGATCGCGGTAAAGACCAACGTGTCCCACTTTCGCAGCTGGAATCAGTTTAATAATTCCATCAACCATGCCAAGACCGGCACGCAGGATCGGTACTAGACCAATTTTCTTGCCTGTCAGCACTTGAGCCTTAGAGTTTTGGACTACCGGTGTATCGATTTCCACTTCCTCAAGCGGCAAATCACGAGTGATTTCAAATGCCATCAGCGCGGCGACTTCGTCTACTAATTGGCGGAAATCCTTCGTTCCTGTCTCATTTTTTCTTATGTACGTCAACTTGTGTTGAATTAATGGATGATCCAATACGTATACATTTCCCATTGCCTGTCACTCCTTCTCATAGTTTACATCTGTTAAATTGTACTGAAAAAATATCGAACAAGCAAGCAACGAAAAGCGGAGGTGCCCTGAATCACTAAATGAAATTCGGTTAAGAACGGCACGTCCTGTGCCAACACCGAACTGACCCGCGTCCTGCGGGCCCAAGCAGAGCGGCGCAGTGAAGTGGTTTTTCTTCACGGAGGCGAACTGCTTATGTCTCGAGTGTCTGGGCACCAGAGCTAGACATTCGAAAAGTGGAGAGGGGCGGTCAGACCTGACACGCATAAGCAAAATGGCATAGTGAAGCGTTCTTAGAAGTTCGGTTAAGAACGGCAATAGAGGAAGTTCGACTAAAACCGGATAAAGCGGAAGTTCGACTAAAAACGGCCTTCAAGGAAGTTCGGTTAAGATCGGCACGTCCTGTGCCAACACCGAACGACCCTACATCGTGTAGGGCCTGTGCCAACGTCGAACTACCCCACATCCTGTGGGGCATGTGCCAACACCGAACGACCCCACATCCTGCGGGGCATGTGCCAACGTCGAACTACTCCACATCCTGTGGGGCAAAAAAAACCACCAGTCTCAGGGACTAGTGGTTTCCTCATTTAAGAAGTCGTAAGCAAAGAAGGATATAACGGGAAGCGAGACGTCAGCTTCTGAACACTTTCAGCTACTTCCTTCAATTTCGCTTCATCCTCATGATGTTTCAGCGTTGTGGCAATCTGCTCGGCCACTTCTTCCATTTCTTTTTCTTTAAAGCCGCGGCTTGTCACAGCGGCTGTCCCGATACGGATTCCGCTCGTAACAAATGGGCTTTCCGGATCAAATGGAATGGTATTTTTATTAGTCGTAATGCCGACTTCATCAAGCGCCTTCTCGGCTACTTTTCCTGTAAGTTCAAGATTTTGCAAATCAAGCAGCAATAGGTGATTATCTGTTCCGTCGGATACGAGACGAATACCATGTTTCTTAAGCGATTCGCCCAGCTGCTTAGCATTGGCGATAATTTGACGGGTATACTGCTTGAATTCCGGCTGCAATGCTTCCTTGAAGGAAACGGCTTTGGATGCGATCACGTGCATAAGCGGACCGCCTTGCATGCCAGGGAATACGGATTTATCGATTTTCTTCGCAAATTCTTCTTCACAAAAGATCATGCCGCCACGAGGACCACGCAATGTCTTGTGAGTCGTTGTCGTAACGAATTGAGCATGTGGAATTGGATTTGGATGCAAACCTGATGCGACCAGGCCTGCGATGTGAGCCATATCCACGAGAAGGTATGCCCCTACTTCATCAGCAATTTCACGGAATTTGGCAAAATCAATTTCACGCGGATAGGCACTTGCCCCAGCAACGATCAGCTTTGGCTTTACTTCTTTCGCTTTGGCCAAAACAGCATCGTAATCAATTTGTTCGTTATCCTGGTCGACGCCATATTCTTCAAAGTCATACAATGTACCACTAAAGTTCACAGGGCTGCCATGAGTCAAGTGACCGCCATGGTTCAAGTTCATGCCAAGCACTTTATCCCCAGGCTTAAGAACCGTAAAGTAAACGGCCATGTTCGCTTGAGCACCAGAATGCGGCTGAACATTCACATGCTCTGCTCCAAATAGTTCCTTAGCACGATCTCTTGCTAGGTTCTCGACCACGTCTACGTGCTCACAGCCGCCATAATAACGACGACCTGGATAACCTTCTGCATACTTGTTTGTTAACACTGAGCCCATGGCCTCCATAACGGCTTCTGAGACGAAGTTTTCTGAGGCAATCAGCTCAATATTGTTTTCCTGACGATCTTTTTCATCCTTAATTGCTGCGAATAGTTCTGCATCTGTTGATTTAACATGTTCCATGATCGAATTCCCCTCTCGAATTACTTTTCAAGTTCGTAAACCGCTCTGCTGCCGCCGACGAGTGGCGGACGTGTGCAGGCAACCGTGACATGTGCGTGTCCAATTGAATTCTGGTCAAGGCGAAGCGGTACAGCGACTCGCTTCAAATGCATGCCTATTAACGTATCTCCGATGTCAACACCTGCATCGGCTTCAACCGCTTCTACTAAAACAGGATCGTTCATATGTTTGAAAGCATAGGACGCCATTGAACCGCCTGCTTCCGCAACAGGTACAGCAGAAACTTCCTGGCAGCGGCGATCCTTCTGCACGGAACGTTCGATAACAAGTGAACGATTTAAATGTTCACAACATTGAAACGCTAGATCGATCCCTTTCTGTTCTGTGAGCTTATGCCATTCATTATACACCACTTCGGCAATGGCTTCACTACCGGAAGTTCCAATTCTTTCGCCAGCTATTTCACTTGTTGAGCAGCCAACGACGAGAAGACTACCTTTCTTAATGTGTCCACTCTCTAATAATTGTCGGACAACGGTAGATACCTCTTGTTGAATCGTTTGAATTTCAGTCATAGGCTCATCTCCTTTAGTTAAGAAGCAATGGTTCATGTGTTGAAAAAGAAAGATTGCCTCTTTTTCTGTACAGCCATTCTATCATACTTTTCAAAAATCTTCGGTGGGTATGTAGGCCTATAAGGAAGGAATAGCCTTTAAAAGAGCTCCCATGCGTTCAATCAGCCTAGAGGACGTTCTTACGCTTTTCCTTCATATTCGGTAATTTTTCCTACACGATTATCGTGACGGCCGCCTTCATAATCCGTCTCAAGCCATGTGCGGGCAATTTCCTTTGCTAAACCCGGTCCAATGACACGCTCGCCCATGCAAAGCATGTTCGAATTATTATGTTCACGCGTAGCCTTTGCCGTAAACAGATCATGCACAAGGGCAGCACGAATTCCCTTCACTTTATTAGCTGAGATGGACATACCGATGCCTGTCCCGCAAATCAAAATGCCTTTATCGAATTCACCGCTTGCCACTCGCTCTGCGGCTGGAATCGCATAATCGGGATAGTCTACGGATGTTTCACAATCGCAGCCCATATCCTCGAATTCAATATGTAATTCATCAAGTACGTCTGCTACTTCGCGGCGTAGGTTTACCCCGCCATGGTCGGATGCCAGAATCACTTTCATTTTGCTGCCACTCTCCTCATTACTTGTTTTGTTTCGTATAACGTTTAGGTTGCTCACAAGCTGCCAAACCCTATCCAGTCAGGTTAAACAAACGTTTGATTAATACTCGTTAAGCTTTTTTAGCTTCTCCACCAGCAAATCAATGTGCCGATTAAGTTCATCTCTCGTTTCTCTGTACACTTTTACATTTTTTCCAAAGGGATCGGTTATATTCAAGTTCGGAATGTCACTTTCAAGCTGCTGAATCCTTTCGATTTCAGCGGCCAATTCTTCCCTCAGCTGGGTCTCTATTTCAGCTTCTGTCAAGTTGTCCTGGAGATTGCTTAGAATCCATGAGCGCTTTTCCTCAAAAGTGGTGTAAAGTTCTTTCAGCTCCTGCCATTGTGTTTCATCGATCAGAACATATTCCTTTAATGTGAAGAACTTCGTATGGTCTTCTGGATACTGAAGAGCTAAGGTCTGCTTATGTTTGTCTGTCATCGTTAACACAAGGTTAGACCAATCAATGATCTCCTGGGTGATTGGTGTTGAGGAATGGTTGAAGGATAATCCAACTTCACTGAGCACATGCTCTGACCCTTCCGACAACGGCTGTCCTGAACCCGCAAAAATACCAGCCGAGCGAACCTCCACATCATTGTATTTAAACCTTAAAAGAGCCTCAGCCATTGGACTGCGGCATGTGTTCCCTGTACATACAAATAATAGATTCATCGTGGTACACTCCTCACTTGAGGCTTTTTATCTATCATATCATATCTATTTCGCAAAAAAATAGTTTAGAAAATTGCATATAGGCCAAGCGCACACAATATGCTTCCCCCTAACAGTTCGCTATACGTGCCAAGCAGACCGCTTGCCCTTCTTCCAAGCACAAAACCAGCCCATGTCAGGAGGGTACTGACCACCCCAAAGGAAAGCACAGAAACGATGATCGCTGTCTGGTGAAGACCAAGACTAAACCCGACAGGAAAGCTGTCTATGCTAACACTAATTGCAAAAATCCATAATCCAGCGCCAACGAGGGAATGGGCAGCAGAACGTTTTTCTGCAAATGATGCAAAAATAGTATAGCAGCCAAGCCCGAATAACAAGAATCCTCCTGCCACAGCAGCCCACGTACTGGCATTGGACGACAGCCAGGAACCCAAAATGATTCCGAGACCTGGCATAAACATATGAAATAACCCGACGACAATTCCGGCAAAAAAAGCATGCTTAAGCCTGACCGCCTGCATCCCCATTCCGAGGGATACAGAGAAAGCATCCATACCGAGCGCAAACGACAGCAATACTAATGAAGCAGCTTGTTCGATCATTTGAGAAAGCCCCCCTCCGGACATGCTATGCGGGGCTTTCAACTTGTATGTCCGTTACTGGATAACTTTTTGGACAGCCGCTTTTGACAAACGATTCATGACAGCAGCGCCTACTCCATGGTCCGGAAAAGTTTCACATAAGATAACATCAACATCCGCTTTTTTAAATTGTCGCAGTGCACCATAGAGATTCCCGGCCACTTCGGCCAAGTTTTCTCTTGAGCCACAGCGCAGAATTCGCGAATGGTCCAGCTCGTCCGCCAGTTCATGACTTGCCATCACACCAACGCGTTTATCCACAGCCTGCAGCTGGTTGATTTGATCTTGAAAAAATGAACCGTCCCCGTCAACGAGCCAGAGTGGTGCCTCTGGGGCATAGTGAGTATATTTCATGCCAGGTGATTTCGGCTTAGAACCTTGAGCAGCTAAAGCCGGATCCACAATCACATCAGGAATCAATGGCTGCAAATCCTCTTTTGTCACACCACCAGGCCGGAGGATCATCGGAATCTCAGCTGTGCAATCAACCACTGTGGATTCAACCCCGACTCCAGTTGGCCCCCCATCGACAATCCCGGCGATCCGCCCGTCGAGGTCCTGCGCAACATGAACCGCTTCGGTGGGACTCGGTCTTCCTGAACGATTGGCACTAGGGGCAGCTAAAGGAGTGCCGGCAGCTTTTAAAATACTTAACGCCACAGGGTGATCAGGCATACGTATGCCAACCGTCGGCAGTCCAGCCGTGACATTTTCAGCAGCTGCACCATTGCTCGGCAGGATCAATGTTAATGGACCCGGCCAAAACTGTTCGATTAACTGACGGGCAATAGGTGGAATCTCGGTAACCAGCTCTTCTACCTGTGATTGATCACCCACATGTACGATTAACGGATTATCCGCCGGGCGCCCTTTTGCCTCAAAAATCCGCTGAACAGCGGCAGCATTCGTCGCATCTCCTCCGAGTCCATACACCGTTTCGGTCGGAAAAGCCACAACCTGCTGCTGCTTGAGCAGCTCAGCAGCTTCTATAATGGCCTCATCATCTTCTGATACATGTGTGGATAGCTTCCAATGTTGTGTTGAGTTATTCATGTCTGGCGCTCCTTTTATCTTCTGGAAAAGTTAAATAGTTCAGTTCAGCGTTTGCATCTTGTTTCAGCTGGGTAATTATATACTAACATTATGAATAATTCAGTAGTTATTCGCAAATCCAGACACTACTAACAGGTTATCCTCAACTTATCAACAAATTTATCCACATATTCACCGCTTTCACACGATACCCTCTCATTTATCCATTAAATTATTCACAATATATCCACAGTAATTGATGTGATTGTGAATAAAACATGCACTTATTCACATTAATTGTTGATAACATCATATGTCCACAAGCTTTGCTGCTCATCTTTACATACAAATTGTTGATGAGTGAGTAATCTGTTTAAATCATCAGAATGACTTTCCACTTGAAGTTCTCGAATGCCTTCCTCTTTCGCATAGTTCTGAATCAACTCAAACACGTATAATACCCCTGCCTTGGAGACGTCCGCCGAAACTTGAAGCTGGCGCAGTTTTTTCACACCCAGCTTTTGTTCGTCCAGAATAAACGACCCCACCTCTTCATTATCCCGCTTAATCAGATATCCACATTCCCCATTATGTTTGAGTGCTAATTTTTCAATATACACAGAAAATCCCCCTTTTCTAGTACTTGTTTGAAAGGCTGCCGTAATTGGAGACCTTTCTAGTACTCTATGAGAAAAAGAGGAAAATATGCTAGGAAACGATTTTATTCCAAAGTTTCACAAGAAAGAATTCCACTTCCTGCTTTTCAGGCTCAGCTGTTTCTTCTGATGATTTTTCCTGTTTCTGGTCCGCTTCCTTCTCTTCGGCATGAGCTACCGTTGCTCCATTGGAGAAATCGAGGAAACAAAGTGGCGGGAACAATACACACCACCAGTTGTCGCCCTCTCCTTCACCAAGCGTGATCAGAATCGCTTCATATTCACCTGCCGGATAAATGTAGGAGCCGTAAAGCTTCGTCGGGAACTCTACCTGCTTGCCATATTCGACTTGATAGCTCTGCGTAATCTCTGACTGTTCAATCGTTTCTTTTACAATCGTATCTATTTCCTGAAGCCGGGATTGAATCAAGGCTCGCGCCGCGTCAATCGACGTCAGGTCCTCTACCCATGTCGTAATTTCCGCGTTGACTGCATCACGAACGTCACGCTTTAAATCCTGGGCTTTTTCTTTGTTACTATCTGCTAGAATCCGAAGGCGAATCGCTTCGTCGGGAATCACTTTATATGAAGAGCTTGAGGAAGCACTACTCATGTCTCCCCAAGGTAGAATGGATAGACTCAGTAAAATGGCGGTCGCAGCCAGAATTATTTTTCTCATAAAAAATCCCTCCCTGTTACTGGCTAGTATGGGCAGGGAGGAAATCTTTTAAACCTCTAAATCTATTAAATGAATGCAACTTGATAGTCTCAGGCTTTACAGCCGATATTTTATCAGGCGATAATAATAATTTTTTTCCGAAGGGAGGTATTAACGGAAGGGATTGTTCCCTAATAAAAGAGGATTTTCCCGTTCTCCACAGGATCGTTCCCTGAAGGAAATCGAGCATATATTCGACCGCAGCTTTTCTCGAAGTCGAACTGAGTTAGACTAATTCCGCAAAAATCATGCGGTCTTTTTGATTAATATCCTGCTTGATTTCAACACGATAGTCTGGCAGCTTGGTTTCAATGATCGTTTTAACCGCTTCCCCTTGTTCGTGGCCAATTTCAAAAGCCATTAACCTTGGGGATAACTTAAAATGGACGATCTGATCCACGATTGTTTGATAAGCGGCTAACCCATCGTTATCAGCAAAAAGAGCCAGCTCAGGATCAAAATTTTTCACTGTATCCTGAAGCTCCTCTCCACGTGAAATATAGGGGGGATTCGATATGAGAACATCAATAGGCTGCTGTTTGATCGGCTCCAGAAAATCGCCATAAAAAAACGCCACCTCAGCCTCAAGCGCTTCCGCATTCTTCCTGGCTGTCTCCAGTGCATCCGTCGAGAGATCTGAGGCTACTATTTGGCTTGCAGGCTCCTCAAGCTTCATCGTAACCGCAATAATTCCGCTGCCCGTCCCCAGGTCTGCCACGACCGGAGATTCCAGGTGAGAACTAGACTGCATCCTCTCCAGCGTACCTAACACAAGCTCCTCTGTTTCCGGCCTCGGTATGAGAACAGCTTCGTTAACGAAGAACTCCCTGCCATAGAACGGGGCTTTGCCAATCAGGTGCTGTACGGGGACGCCCGTTTCGGCATGGTCCTTGATCGCACGGATAAAGGACGGTTTCACTGCCTCAGGAAAAGGGTCTCGTTCATAAGCAAGCAGCTGGGAGAAGCTCAGTTTAAGCATATCTTCAAGCAGCAAGTCAGCGACTCTCACTTCTCGACCATTTTCTTGTAAAAAAAGAGAAGCCCAGCGTCGGACTTCTCCAATGGTCGTAAACGACAACTTACTCACCGATAGACTCCAGCTTCTTTGTCTGCTCTTCAATTAACAATGCGTCGATGATCTCTTCCATATTGCCTTGCAGAACTTGATCAAGTTTCTGCAGCGTTAAGCCGATACGGTGGTCCGTGACACGTGTTTGCGGGAAATTATACGTACGAATCCGCTCTGAACGGTCACCCGTTCCAACTGCTGATTTACGACTTTCATCGTACTCAGCCTGTTGTTCACGCTGAACTTTATCATAAATTCGAGCCCGTAACACCTTCATCGCTTTTTCCTTGTTTTTAATCTGCGACTTTTCATCCTGACAGGAAACGACAATCCCTGTCGGCTCGTGCGTCAAACGGACAGCTGACATCGTCGTATTTACACTTTGCCCGCCTGGTCCACTAGAAGCAAACGTGTCGACACGAATATCCTTATCGTGCACTTCGACCTCAACTTCTTCCGCTTCAGGCATAACGACGACAGTTGCAGTTGACGTATGAATCCGTCCGCCCGATTCCGTTTCCGGGACACGCTGCACACGATGGGCGCCATTTTCAAACTTCATTTTCGAAAAGGCACGATCTCCATTAATCATGAAAATGATCTCTTTATAGCCGCCCACATCATTGGCATTTGCCTCAATCACTTCAGTCTTCCAGCCCTGAGATTCCGCGTACCTTGCATACATGCGGTAAAGATCCCCCGCAAATAAAGCCGCTTCATCTCCCCCAGCTGCTCCGCGTACTTCCATAATAACGTTTTTATCATCGTTCGGATCTTTCGGAAGCATAAGGACTTTCAAACGCTCTTCCAGTTCCTGTTTTCGATCTGAAAGCTCGCTGATTTCCTCTTTGACCATCTCTTCCATATCATCATCAAGACTGTCCTCAAGCATGACCTTCGCATCGTCAAGCTGCCCGGTCACTTCCTTGTACTCACGATAGGCGGTCACCGTTTCAGCAAGCCCAGACTGTTCTTTAGAGTATTCACGCAGTTTATCCGTATCCGAAATCACTTCCGGATCACTAAGTAATTCATTTAATTTTTCATAACGATCTTCAAGTGTTTGCAAACGTTCGATCAATGGTATGCACCTCTTTCTCCATAACAGTCTAATTATATTATAGAGAAGGTGGGGTTACAACCACGTCCCCTGAAAAAACAATCTCTCCGCAAGAGCCAGGATTGCACATAATGGGAGGATTATTGCATGATATTCTGGTTAATTGCCTATTTCTTAAACTTAGTTGCATATGAAAGCCATTAATTGCACGATTGTAACGTTCAATTGCATATTTCCAGCACCATCAGGCTTATCGTATGTTTACATTAATGTTATAGCGAGGCACAGCACTATAAACAGCTTCTTTGATCTGCTTAGACCAATCCATCTTCTCATCGCTGCTCAGTTCGCGATCGACATCAACGGTCACCCGCGCCTGACCAGCTTCGATAATCACCCGCTTAACAGTGACGCCAGGAACCTGATTGGCAGCTTCTTTCATTAACTCGCGATCCTGCTTCAATCCCCAAGTATCGCCTACTAGGTCCATGGAGCGAGGGTTTTCAATCTCTGCTTCAGATGTATGCTCATCTTTCACGCTTAAATTCTCAATATCATCACGTGTGGTACTGCCTTGAAAATTTTCATATTCCTGCCCGCAAGCCGTCATGAATAATGTCATAAGAATTCCTGCCATTATGATCCTTATCATCTTTCACACCTCTTCTCTTTTTCCATAGTGTGTACGGATTAGAAAAGGATTATGCGCCATGCCATCGACACTTTCTTTCATCATGCAGCACTTCGATTACATAAAAAACCACCGACCATTAGGTCAGTGGTTATTAACCATCATGCATGTTTTTCGGCGTGAGCCTTCACTTGCGCTTGCCTGGGCTTATTCGGGACCTCATGATGGTGGCGGCATCTGGGCTCGTACGATTCAGAAGCTCCAACTAAAATAATTGGATCATCATAGGAAGCAGGCTCGCCGTCGATCAAGCGCTGTGTTCGACTGGCCGGAGAACCACACACAGGGCAAATCGCATTCAACTTCGTAACACTTTCACTCAAAGCCATCAGTTCAGGGACTTTGCCAAACGGTTCCCCACGGAAATCCGTATCCAATCCTGCAACGATGACACGAATGCCGCGGTCAGCCAGACATTCTACAACTTCTACAATGTTATCATCAAAAAATTGCACTTCATCGATCCCTACAATATCGACTTCATTACTGACTTCTCTGAGAATTTCCAACGACTCTGCAACCGGTCTTGCAAGCACAGAAGTTCCATTGTGAGACACGATGGAATCCTCTTTATATCGATTATCAATGGCGGGTTTAAATACACGAACAGACAAGTTGCCATATGTAGCTCGGCGCACGCGGCGAATCAATTCTTCTGATTTCCCGCTGAACATACTTCCGCAGATCACCTCAACCCATCCGCTCTGTTTCATTACATACACGTCCACTGTCGCTCCCTTCACACATCTTCCATCCATCTATTTTTGACAAAAAAAGCTCCCTGTATGAGATGGCTGAACTCACATAGGGATGACTCTTTATGCTGCTGTCCTTCGATTTCCTTTAACAAAAAAACAGGCAAAAGGTAAGACAATTTGCCTGTTCTTGTTCAAAATTATGCTGGGATCATCAAAGATGACCGCACATTATTATGAAAGGTTATATTTTTTCTTGAAGCGATCCACACGGCCGCCAGCTTTGTCAGCTTTTTGTTTGCCTGTGTAGAACGGATGAGACGCAGAACTAATTTCAACACGGATAAGCGGGTAAGTGTTCCCGTCTTCCCATTCGATTGTTTCGTCAGATCCTTGTGTAGATCCAGCGATAAATTTGAAATCAGAACTTGTATCAAGGAATACAACTTTACGGTATTCTGGATGAATTCCTGCTTTCATGTTCTTCCACTCCTTTTTGCCCTGAATCCTCTGGAAACAGAGTTATTGTAAGAGCCGTCGAAGGTTAGTCGATACACCTTTTACTGAAACTCACATAGAAAGATTATATCAGTCTACGCAGTCCAATGCAACAGCGCGAAGTATCCTTTTTTCTGGAAAAGCAATCAGCTGCGACGGGATGAGGTTGTTTTCCCTTTCATATCCTTATCCATCAGATCGAAAAATTCCTCATTTGTTTTCGATGACCGCAGCCTGCGTAGAAAACGGTCGATGAAATCGTGAGAATCCGACATCGTTTTACGAATCGCCCACACTTTGTCTAATTCAGATTTCGGCAGCAGCAGTTCTTCTTTACGAGTTCCGGAACGAGTAATGTCAATCGCAGGGAAGATACGTCGTTCAGCCAGACTGCGATCAAGGTGAAGCTCCATGTTTCCGGTTCCTTTAAATTCTTCATAAATAACATCATCCATGCGGGAACCTGTATCCACTAATGCCGTAGCTAAGATGGTAAAACTACCACCCTCTTCGATATTTCTTGCCGCTCCGAAGAAACGCTTCGGACGGTGGAAAGCTGCAGGGTCGATCCCTCCAGAAAGCGTTCGTCCGCTTGGCGGGATTACAAGGTTATAAGCACGCGCAAGACGCGTAATGCTGTCCATTAAAATAATTACGTCACTCTTATGTTCAACCAGTCTCATCGCCCGCTCCAAGACGAGTTCAGCTACTTTAATATGGTTTTCCGGTACCTCATCAAAGGTTGAACTTACCACATCAACATCTGGATCCACATAACGCTCGATATCTGTTACTTCTTCCGGACGTTCATCGACAAGTAAAATAATTAATTTTGACTCAGGATGATTAGTAGAAATGCTGTTTGCAATTTGTTTCAACAGCATTGTCTTACCCGCTTTAGGCGGGGCAACAATTAATCCACGCTGACCATATCCGACCGGTGCCATCAAGTCCATAATCCGTGTTGAAAGTTTTTTACTTTCTGTTTCAAGCTTCATGTGACGGTCCGGATAGAGCGGCGTTAAAGCAGGAAAATGGACTCGTTCTTTCGCCGTCTCCGGATCTTCTCCGTTTACTGCATCTACGTGAAGCAATCCGTAATACCGCTCATTTTCCTTAGGCGGTCTAACTTTCCCTGAAACTTTGTCACCATTACGCAAATCAAATCTGCGAATTTGTGATGCTGAGATGTAAATGTCCTCAGCACTCGGAGAATAGTTGATTGGACGAAGGAAGCCAAATCCTTCAGAAGGGATTATTTCTAAGATGCCATCCATAAATAGAAAGCCATCTTTCTCAGCTTGTGCTTTCAAAATTGCGAAAATCAACTCTCGCTTCGTCAGCTTGGCATAATAAGATACCTTGTACTGCTTCGCTAAAGAATAGAGTTTCTTTAACGTCATGCCTTCTAGGTTGGATATTGATAGTTCTGCCACAAAATCACCACTTTAATTATTTTTAGCTTAAGCATCCTCGTTGACCGTCGTTTCCTAACGAGAAAATTAAACGGAGATCGTGCTTGAGCTTTTTTATAGATTGTGTGTATACCAGAGTAAGCTCTCTACTAATCTATGCTGATCTTAGTATGAGCGTTGATTGCCCTTTTTGGAAATAAAAAGAAGAAACAAGAGGGATGTGAAGCTTACAGAGGTTTACAATTAAATTATTTCTTTGATTCTTTATTGTTAGAAACCTACCTTATTGTACATCTAGTAATCACATTGGTTCAAGAGGTTTTTTTGGCAAGTCTTTCAGAGGGTAAAAAGTAGGGTAGGGAAACTGAATATCTTCAGCTTCCCCATTTATCCTGCTATTTAATCACTAAATTCGGTTTCTTCTTCAAACTATGGTCGCCATCAATAAAACGAACCGTGCCGGATTTAGCTCGCATGACAACCGTTTGGGTGGTTGCCTTCTGTCCCTTAAATTGGACACCTTGAAGAAGTTCTCCGTCTGTTACTCCTGTGGCTGCGAAGATGGCATCATCCCCGCCGCAGAAGTCTTCCATGTAAAGTACTTTGTTGATGTCTTCAATCCCCATATCCTTACATCTGTTGCGTTCTTCCTCATTTGAAGCAATGAGTTTTCCCTGGATTTCTCCGCCAAGACATTTAAGCGCAACCGCAGCGAGTACCCCTTCAGGTGCTCCGCCGGATCCGAATAAAATATCGACACCTGTATCGTCAAATGCCGTATTAATTGCGGCAGCCACATCTCCATCAGAAATCAGCTTAATACGAGCACCTGCTGCTCGAATTTCTTCAATAATCCCTTCATGCCGTTTCCGATTTAGAACAATCGCTACAACATCTTCCACGTCTTTATTTTTCGCTTTAGCTACGGCAGCCAGATTTTCAGATACAGATGCGTTAATATCAACTTTTCCGACAGCTTCCGGCCCAACGGCAATCTTTTCCATGTACATATCCGGGGCATGTAACAGCTGGTTGTGATCAGCAATCGCAATGACAGCCAGCGCATTCCACGTTCCTTGTGCAACAATGTTAGTTCCCTCAAGTGGATCTACAGCTACATCCACTCTTGGACCGAAGCCATTCCCTAGAGTCTCCCCAATATAAAGCATAGGTGCTTCGTCCATTTCGCCTTCCCCGATTACAACGGTTCCTTTCATCGGGATCGTGTCAAAAACGTCACGCATGGCAGAGGTCGCCGCATCATCAGCCTCGTCTTTCTTTCCTCTTCCCATCCAGCGAGCTGATGATAAAGCTGCTGCCTCGGTTACTCTGACTAATTCCATTGATAAACTTCTTTCCATGGTTCATTCTCCCCATTCTCTATTTAGAATTTTTCCTCATCTCCCCATGGCCCCACAAGAAGTGGGGGTCTTTCAATATTAGCAAATGCTCCATAAGAGCGGGATTGTGCTACTGTCCAGCCGCTTTTCTACTGTCCAGCTGCAGCGCCCAGACACTCGAGACATAAGCAGTTCGCCTCCGTCGGGAAAGAACACCCGACTGCGCCGCACTGCTTGGGCCCGCAGGACGCGGGTCAGTTCGACGTTGGCACAGGACGTGCCGAACTTAGTCGAACTTCCTCTTTATCCGATCTTAGCCGATCTTCCTCTATCTAGGGCGCTTCCGCTTTTCTTATGAATTCTGAAACTGCTCGACTTCTTCTTCTGACATCTCTTCATACCAGATATTGGCTCCGAGCTCTACCAGCTTGTTCGTAATGTTTTCATAACCACGTTCGATGTGATCTACGCCAGTGATTTCAGTTACACCGCCGGCCATTAGCCCTGCGATCACTAAAGCAGCACCTGCCCGTAAATCAGAGGCTTTCACTTTTGCTCCTTCAAGTTTTGACGGACCAGCTACAATTGCAGCTCCCCCCTCCACTTTGATCGAAGCATTCATGCGGCGCAGTTCATCGACATGCTTGAACCTAGCTTGATAGATCGTATCGGTAACGACACCCGTTCCCTCCGCCTTCGTAAGCAAAGTAGTAAAGGGCTGCTGTAAATCAGTCGGAAATCCGGGGTAAACGAGTGTCTTAATGTCGACACTCTTCATTTTTTCACCAGGTCTGATATAAAGCTGTTCGTCGTTTTCCTCAATCGTTACACCCATTTCACGAAGCTTGGCCAGCAGTGATTCAAGGTGTTGCGGGATGACGTTATCAATAATCATCTCTTCTCCCTGAGCTGCAGCCATGATCGTATAAGTGCCCGCTTCAATCCGATCCGGAATAATCGTATGCAGGCAGCCATTTAAATCATTGACGCCTTCAATTCGGATTACATCCGTCCCGGCACCCTTAATTTTCGCGCCCATGCTCGTTAACAAGGTCGCTACATCAATGATCTCTGGCTCCTTGGCTGCATTTTCAATGGTTGTCTTCCCTTTGGCTCTCACGGCTGCCAACATAATGTTAATCGTAGCGCCTACACTTACCACATCTAAATAAATTCTAGCCCCGCGCAGTTCCTTAGCACGCAAATAAATCGCACCTTGTTCGTTAGACACTTCAGCTCCAAGAGCTTCAAACCCTTTAATATGCTGGTCAATTGGACGCGGTCCGAGGTGACATCCGCCTGGCAGTCCAATCACCGCTTTATTGAAACGGCCCAGCATTGCCCCCATAAAATAATAAGAGGCTCGCAGCTTTTTCACGCGGCCGTTTGGAAGCGGCATTGAGATCATTTCAGAAGGGTCGATTTCAATCGTCTGCCCATCTCGATGAACGGTCCCTCCTATTTCCTCAAGCAAATCAGACAACGTTCCTACATCTGAAATATTTGGAAGCCCTTCAATTGTTACTTTGGAACTCGCTAAAATCGCAGCAGGTAATAGAGCAACGGCGCTGTTTTTTGCACCACTGACACGTACTTGTCCGCGTAAGCGCGTGCCGCCTTCTACTAGTAGTTTTCTCATGGGAAACTCCTCACTTTAAAGGTAAAGATTATATCTTTATCATGTGCAATTTTTGCCAAATGACTCGTATTATTTTTGATTATTCCAGTCATTAAGGAATTTTTCAATACCTTGGTCAGTCAGAGGATGCTTGACAAGTTGATCAAAAAGTTTAAATGGAACCGTTGCGATGTGTGCTCCATTCAGGGCTGCGTCCGTTATATGCACAGGATGACGCACGGAAGCAGCGATGATTTCCGTATCAATCGCATGACGATCGAAAATCTCAGCAATTTGAGCTACGAGCTCCATTCCGTTATGGCCAATGTCATCAAGACGGCCTAGAAATGGCGAAACGTAAGAGGCACCAGCTCGTGCAGCAAGCAAGGCCTGGTTGGCTGAGAAAATGAGCGTAACGTTCGTCTTGATATTTAGGTCACTTAAAGCTTTAACAGCCTTCAGCCCTTCTAAAGTCATGGGAACCTTCACCGTAATGTTAGGGGCAATCGCGGCCAGCTCCTTGGCTTCTTTAAGCATTCCTTCTGAATCGAGCGAAATAACTTCTGCACTTACTGACCCATCCACTTCTTCGGTAATCTCTTTAAGGCGTTCGTGAAAAGAAACCCCTTCTTTTGCGACTAAACTTGGGTTAGTGGTAACCCCAGCAAGTACTCCTAACGCATTCGCTTCTTTAATCTCGTTAATATTAGCCGTATCGATAAAAAACTTCATAGTAATAAGTTCCTCCTATGTTGAAAATTGTAGAATGATGGCGTTTTCATACATGTTGAAAAGGAAACCGTTACGGTGTAACGGCTTCCTTGAACACTATCTTTATGCTTTTTGCGAAGAACCAAATTCGCGCATTTTGCCAATAACGGTTTCTTTAATGGCGTCGCGGCCAGGTCCCAAGTATTTACGGGGATCGTATTGTTCCGGCTGTTCAGCAAGAACTTTACGTACCGCTTTACCTTGAGAAATTTGGTTTTCTGTATTTACGTTAATTTTTGCTGTACCGAAGGAAATTGCCTTCTTGATATCAGCTGTCGGGATGCCTGTTCCACCGTGAAGTACAAGCGGTTTGTCAACAAGGCCCATAATTTCTTCCATGCGGTCAAAGCCAAGGTTCGGTTCACCTTTGTAAGGTCCGTGAACAGATCCAAGAGCAGGTGCAAATACATCCACATCCGTCTCATCAACGAGTTGCTTACACTCCGCAGGGATTGCATAAGCTGCTTCAGCATCTTCTACGATAAGGTCGTCTTCTTGTCCGCCGACACGGCCAAGCTCTGCCTCAACAGACACACCGTGTATATGAGCAAGCTCTACGACTTTTTTCGTAAGAGCGATGTTTTCTTCTAACGGATCATGAGACGCGTCGATCATAACAGAAGTGAATCCAGCGTGAATCGCTTCTGCACACTTTTCAAAACTTGAACCGTGATCTAAGTGGATCGCAACAGGTACAGTTGTCCCATAAGATTCCATGAGTGATTCAACCATAGCTACCACTACGTTAAATCCGCCCATGTAACGTCCAGCACCCTCAGATACTCCAAGGATAACAGGGGATTGCTCTTCTTCAGCAGCCTGAAGAATCGCTTGAGCATATTCCAGATTATTAAGGTTGAACTGTCCTACTCCGTAACGTTCTTCCTTAGCTTTTTCTAGCATTTCTTTCATAGAAACTAACGGCATGAAAGATCCTCCTTTAATGAAAATACGTCTAGTATTTACTCCCATATCTTCAATTTATCTTTTTGAAAAATATGTCGTATAAGTAAGCCACATTAATAAGAATACCAATACCCTTTCTAAGGTGCAACACTCCAAGGATGAGATAGCGCTTTCAACTTAAAAAAGATTTTGGGAAGTAACTATTCGTATTCCATCTAAGGGGAAATTTAACAATTTAATGGTCTAGAGGCTAACATCATTAATGGTTTTGTGAGAGTTATTATTATAGAAGATGTATATTTTATAAGGTTAAAGAATTCAACCGTTCCATTATCTCGATGAGGCGAAGGTGGTCGGGGAAATAACTCGCTTTCCGTGGGCGTACGGTGAGCTTCCTCAGGCTGCGCCTTCCGGGATCTCACCTTGTACGATCCTCCCATAGGAGTCTCGCCATTTCCCCTCCCACCTTTCTAAAAAGAAGAAGGAAACGGATCACTACCATTTCAGGCACAATCCAAGACCATTCATGGACGAGTAAATTCATTGAAGCTACTATTTCCCTAGTATAACCACGAATCTTTATTAAGATGGTTCCGTTGCTCAACGAAATAGGGGAGGGAACTGCGAACCCCAGAGGTCTTAGACCGAGGAGACTTGCCGGTTTTCAAAGAAGTTCGGCTAAAACCGCGATAGCAGAAGTTCGACTAAGAACGGCACGTCCTGTAGGGCTCGTGGAAAGCGAGTGGTCTCCCCATCCCCCATTCTCTTATTAAAATACGGAACCTTACTCAAATCAACAAACAGAGCGGTCCTCGTTTAGTATTCGCTTACAAGACAGTCCGCAATCATTTGACGAATTTGATGAATATCAAATGGTTTAGAAATAACATGCTTAACAAAGGAATAGTTTGTATCCCCCTCAATAGAGCTTTCTGAAAGGCCTGTCATGATAAAAACCGGCTTATTAACTTGTTGATGCTCTAAATATTTAAGCACTTCTCCTCCACTCATTACAGGCAAATTGTAATCCATTAGAATCAAGTCTGGATGATGCTCCATTACCTGTTCACAAGCCTGTTTTCCTGTCTTGGCACTAATGGTTTCATATCCTTCACTTTTAAGAAATTCCTCTAGCAACATTCGGATTCCAGGTTGATCGTCAATAATGAGGATCTTACTTGTCATGGGTATTCACAGCCCTTCTTTTACTGAGCAAGCTTCCGAGACACGAACTTTAAACGGCTCTTCATTCAAAAAACAGCGAAAAAGCCGCTTAAAGTTCGTGTCTGCGGGATGCCCCGCTAAACTATTCTTCACTCTCTCTTACCCCATACTTATTCTATCTCTAATCTTAATACTTCTATATTCGACAGATGAACTCCTGCAATTATTGGTAATTTATAAGTCGTATGTAAAAGGGCAAGCTTCACTAGCTTGCCCCTCTAGGGTTTATGATTTTTCGTTAATTACTGCACCGATAAAACCGTGGAAGAGCTGTTGCGGACGAGTAGGGCGCGATTTAAATTCTGGATGAAATTGACTAGCGACAAACCAAGGATGGTCTTCCACTTCGATAATTTCTACTAGACGGCCATCTGGACTCGTACCAGAGAATATGAAACCACGCTCTTCCATTTGTTCCCGGTAATGGTTATTAAATTCAAACCGGTGGCGGTGGCGCTCATAAATCACTTCTTCTCCATAAGCTTCCATGGCTTTTGTATTTTCCTTAAGGCGAGAAGGATAAATTCCAAGGCGGAGCGTACCGCCAAGGTCCGTTAATTCCTTCTGCTCTGGTAAAAGATCAATAATTGGATGCGGTGTAGCTGGATCAATTTCAGCTGAATGTGCACCTGTCAGTCCAAGCTCATGGCGAGCAAATTCCACCGTAGCAAGCTGCATGCCCAAGCAAATACCGAGGAACGGAACACGCTCTTTACGGGCATAGTGGATCGCTGTGATTTTCCCTTCAATGGCGCGATCTCCAAACCCGCCCGGTACAAGAATCCCATCTACATCTTCCAGTACCTCATGGACATTTTGTTCCGTAACTTCTTCAGAATTGACCCATTTCACCTCAACATCTGTATCATAGCTATAGCCGGCATGTTTCAAGGCTTCCACTACAGAAATGTACGCATCAGGAAGTTCAACATATTTTCCAACGAGACCAATGGTTGCCTTCCCTGTTAAATTCTTCACTTTATCAATGAGCTTGTTCCACTCTGTCATATCAGGCTCTTCTGTTTCCCAGCCAAAATGCTTACAAGTTAGCTCGTCCAGATTTTGCGCCTGTAATTCAATCGGGACATTATAAAGCGTTTCTGCGTCGCCTGCTTCGATTACAGCTTGTTTATCGATATCACAGAACAAAGCAATTTTCTCTTTCATTTCTTCTGAGATTTTCATTTCAGTACGCAGCACTACAACATCCGGCTGGATACCTAGCGAGCGAAGTTCCTTCACACTGTGCTGCGTCGGCTTTGTCTTCATTTCTCCTGCTGCCTTCAAATAAGGGACGAGTGTGCAATGCAAATACATCACATGTTCGCGGCCAATGTCACTCTTAATTTGACGAATCGCTTCCAAGAAAGGAAGGGACTCAATATCACCGACTGTACCACCAATTTCGGTGATCACAACATCGGCATTCGTCTCATGTCCTGCGCGAAAAACACGTTCTTTTATTTCATTTGTAATGTGAGGGATTACTTGTACCGTTCCGCCAAGATAATCTCCGCGACGTTCTTTCTTGATAACGTTTGAGTATACTTTCCCTGTCGTTGTATTACTGAATTTGTTGAGATTAATATCGATGAATCGCTCGTAGTGACCCAGATCAAGGTCTGTTTCAGCACCATCGTCGGTTACAAATACTTCACCATGCTGATAAGGACTCATCGTCCCGGGGTCAACGTTAATGTATGGATCAAATTTTTGAATTGTTACCTTTAACCCTCTGTTTTTTAATAAACGGCCAAGCGAAGCTGCAGTAATCCCTTTTCCAAGAGACGACACTACACCGCCTGTGACAAAAATATATTTCGTAGCCACAATCATCCCTCTTTCTTTTATAAACTGATCATCTTAGTAGTATTTACAGGGGAAGAAAAAATAAAAAAACGCTCCCCCATCCAGGGGAGCGTTTGAACGTTCAAACTAAATTTAAAGAGCCCAAGTAAAATATTACTGATTTGTACTTTGAAAGTCAACCTTAGGATTCATCTTCCTCATCTTCATCACCAACAAAGCTGACATCCTCATCCACGATCTCTTTTTCTTCTTCATCTAAATCGTCTTCTTCGTAGTCACCTTCGTAATCATCGTCTTCATCAAGATCCAGATCTTCATCCGTCAGATCGATGTCATCTTCGAGATCGTCATCGTTGTCATCATAGCCTTCTGCTCCTAATTCATCTTCAAGCAGCTTGGAAGGTTTCTTTTTCTTCTTCTTTTTACGCTTTTGCGGAAGGTTAGCAATTTCCTCTTCTAACTGTTCTACAGGGTACCAGCTTTTCAGCCCCCATCTGTTCGTTCCAATGGTCATAAATTGACCGTCTACATTTAAGTCAGTATAAAACTGAGCTATATATTCTTCTTTCTGAGCTTCAGTGAATCCTTTCATAGAAGAAATGCGATCAAAAATATCATTAAAATCCATTGCTTCTCTCTGATCTTTCAAAATCAATGTTGCAAAATCAATCATGGAAATTTCTTCAATCTGTTCTTTACTAAGTTCTTTCACACTCATAATCCAGCACTCCTTTACTCATCAAATAATCTATACATTACATCATAGACATACGGATAACATTTAATCATACCAACCATTATATGTTCAGCCACAACAAAAATCAAATCACACCTGCACCCAACTGGATTATCCTTCCACCTCAGGTCATCCAGATTCTGGATGACCTGAGGTGGAAGGAAATGTATATCGGCAATGGAGGCAGTTTGCTTGCACTTTAATCTCTTGGAGTTCCTTCATATTTATCGTAAAATAGAGAAAGATAGGATACAAAGGAGAAATGACGCTATGGAAAAGCACCCTTTTGACTGGGTATTATTTTCAATCATTGCTGTAGTCCTTGGCATATGGGTCTTTACGAACTACGGTATCATACACGAAAAGCACCTGGCTGAAGCAACTTTGACAGAGAAATCTCATAAGGACAACGGTTATTTCATAACAGTAGATGATCAGAAACTAAAAGTTAAGGATACCAGCACCTGGATGGTCTTAAAACCCGGCGAAAACTATGAAGTTTCATATGAATGGTATGGAAATTCTCATCCATACATAGTAGAAATCAATCAAGCTCATGATGACGACGGTGTCGGAGGCGGTCATTAATGCCCCACACGATGAGGGTGGTTCGACGCCGTTCTTAACCGAACTTTCTCTGTCGTAGCTTCGAGAGCGTTTACGCCTTATTTATGTGCTTAATCTATTATGCCTAAAATCAGATGTCGAATGCCCTCACAATCCGCTCCGCTTCAAAAACTTATCAGCAAGGTCGAGAAAATTGTACGAGCTTAAAACCAACCAATAAGAGTCCAGCCGCTATAAAACGGCTGGACTCTTAGTTTTTCCGGCCCACACCCACATGCCATACAGCAGTGCAGGACCGCATTTCCTCTTACATATTACGACGGTACTGCCCGCCTACTTCATACAGCGCATTCGTAATCTGGCCAAGGCTCGCAACTTTTACCGTTTCCATCAATTCAGCAAAAACGTTGCCTCCGCCGCTTGCCGTTGCTTTCAAACGATTCAATGCCTCTGAAGCCACATCTTCATGAGACTTCTGGAAGTTGCGCAATTCTGTGATCTGGTGCTCTTTCTCTTCCTTATCAGCACGCGCAATATCCATAGAATTAATATCATCTTCTGTCAGCGGGTTCGGGTTCAAGTACGTATTCACCCCGATAATCGGCAGCTCCCCGGAATGCTTCTTCCCTTCATAGTGCAGAGATTCTTCCTGAATTTTACCGCGCTGGTACTGACGCTCCATGGCACCGAGCACACCGCCGCGCTCATTCATTCGTTCAAACTCCTGCAGAACCGCTTCCTCAACAAGGTCAGTAAGCTCACGAATGATGTAAGCCCCTTGCAGCGAGTTCTCATTTTTCGTTAAGCCAAACTCTTTGCTAATGATCATCTGAATCGCCATCGCACGTCTCACCGATTCCTCTGTCGGCGTGGTAATGGCCTCATCATAGGAATTCGTGTGCAAGGAATTACAATTATCCTGGATGGCAATTAAGGCCTGCAATGTCGTACGAATATCATTAAAGTCAATTTCCTGTGCATGCAGCGAACGGCCGGATGTTTGAATATGATACTTCAACTTCTGACTGCGTTCGTTGGCACCGTATTTATTTTTCATAACAATCGCCCAGATTCTGCGAGCTACACGGCCAAGAACGGTATATTCCGGATCCAGACCATTTGAGAAAAAGAAGGACAAATTTGGTGCGAATTTATTAATATCCATGCCGCGGCTTAAATAGTATTCCACATACGTGAACCCATTTGCCAGCGTGAACGCAAGCTGGGTGATTGGGTTCGCACCCGCTTCCGCGATATGGTAACCGGAAATCGACACAGAGTAATAGTTACGTACTTCATGATCGATAAAGTACTGCTGAATATCGCCCATCATTCTTAGAGCAAACTCTGTCGAGAAGATACAAGTATTCTGACCTTGATCTTCTTTTAGAATGTCCGCTTGCACTGTACCACGCACCACATGAATCGTTTCCTCTTTAATTTGCTTTGCTTCTTCCTGATTTGGCTCGCGTCCATTTTCTTCGGTAAACTTATTTAACTGCTGATCAATCGCCGTGTTGAAAAACATCGCCAGAATGATCGGAGCCGGACCATTGATTGTCATCGATACAGAGGTTGTTGGGTCAACGAGGTCAAAGCCGTCATACAGCTTTTTCATATCCTCCAGCGTACAAATGTTCACACCACTTTCGCCGACTTTCCCGTAAATATCTGGACGTTCATCAGGATCTTCTCCGTATAAGGTCACGGAGTCAAACGCTGTACTTAACCGTTTCGCATCATCACCTTCTGACAAGTAGTGGAAGCGGCGGTTCGTACGTTCCGGTGTCCCTTCACCCGCAAACTGACGCTTTGGATCTTCTCCTTTTCGTTTAAACGGAAAAACGCCGGCCGTAAATGGGAAGGCACCTGGGACGTTTTCACGCAACAGCCACGTTAAACGGTCACCCCAGTCATTATAGGCTGGCAGTGCCACTTTAGGCACCTTCGTTCCTGATAAACTTTCCGTCGTCAGGTCCATGGTAATTTCTTTATCACGCACTTTAAAGGTGTACGTTTCGCCACTATAACGCTCGTGGAGATCATCCCAATCTGCAAGTTTTTCAGTCGACTCACGGTCCAGTTTGCGTTTATAATCTTCCACTAACCGCTCGATGCTGGATTTATGTTCACCATCTTCCAGCAAGTCTATTGTGCCTTTTAGCTGGTAAAGCTTGCGCGCCTGATCAGCTTGTTCCTTCGTATGTTTATGATAATCGCGCACAGCCATTGCAATGTCACGCAAGTACTGCTTCTGCTCATTTGGAATAATCACGTTTTGCTTTTCTACTTTATCGACACGTTCAAAGGACGTATCATCCTGCCACTCATACACTTCGTTCAACTTATCAATGATCGCAGCAAAAAGCGTGTTCGTTCCTGGATCATTAAACTGGCTGGCAATCGTGCCGTACACAGGGAATTTTGTGACATCCTGATGGAACAACATATGACTGCGTTCGTACTGTTTACGCACTTGGCTGAGTGCGTCCTCTGATCCCTTTTGTTCAAATTTGTTAATGACAATAAAATCAGCAAAGTCAATCATATCAATCTTCTCAAGCTGGGAAGGCGCACCGAATTCAGCTGTCATCACATACATGGACAGGTCAGTAATATCAGTGATCGCGGCATCCCCTTGCCCGATTCCACTCGTTTCGACAATAAC
Source organism: Halobacillus hunanensis (assembly GCF_900166655.1). Classification (GTDB taxonomy): domain Bacteria; phylum Bacillota; class Bacilli; order Bacillales; family Halobacillaceae; genus Halobacillus_A; species Halobacillus_A hunanensis. The sequence goes on from NZ_FVZB01000006.1 coordinate 885,099, forward strand.
GAAATCAACCCCAGCCGCTTTCACGACCTGAATCGCTTCTTCAATCGATTTTGACAACTCAGAGCGCGCATCACGCGTAGCAAGTGAGCGCATATAAACGCGTGGGTTAAAAATCGCATTCATGCGAATTCGGTCCCCAAGCAGAGCGCCGCCTGTTTTCTTTTTCGTCGGGTCAACAGACAGAATCGCAATTTTCTTATCAGGAACTTCGTTAATGAAACGACGGATCAATTCGTCTGTCAGGGAACTCTTTCCAGCTCCGCCTGTTCCGGTAATTCCGAGCACAGGAATTGTCTTCTCGGTCGTCTCTTCAACAGCGGTTTCAAACGCTGCCACAGCTTCCCGTTCTTGCTTTGGTGTATTTTCGACATAGGTAATAAAGCGTGCCATTGCCTGGTGGCTGCCTTTTGTCAAATCTTCCACGGCTTCTTTGACATTAAGCGGCGGCAGGAAATCACATTCTTCAATCATCGTATTGATCATGCCTTGCAGCCCGAGTTCCCGGCCATCTTCTGGTGAGAACACACGGGCAACGCCGTAATCATGAAGCTCCTTGATTTCCCGCGGAAGAATAACACCTCCTCCTCCGCCATACACACGAATATGGCCGGCTCCTTTTTCTCTTAAAAGATCGACCATATATTTGAAGTATTCTACGTGGCCGCCCTGGTACGACGAAATCGCAATCCCTTGAGCATCTTCCTGAATCGCTGCATTAACGACTTCCTCTACAGAGCGGTTATGTCCAAGGTGGATGACCTCAGCCCCCGTTGCTTGTAAAATTCTGCGCATAATATTAATTGATGCATCGTGTCCGTCAAACAGGCTCGATGACGTTACAAAACGCACCGGATTTTTCGCTTGATAAACGTGCGGTTGTTCCATTATGCTTCTCCTCCTTAGGATAAATTCTTTTCCTGGACGTTCAGCCCTTGAAGCAGTAAATGTATTTGTCTGTCTGTATAGGATTCCAGTGTAAAGGTTCGCTGCAGCATCCAGCGTCTGAATCCCCACATCTGCCCTTGCACAAAGATATTATTAGCCACAAGTGCTGTATCCCCTTCCGGCAATTGAACAGGAAGACTGTTAATGATCACTTTCTCAAGCATCGCTACCATGTCGCGCTCTTTACGCAGGACATAATCCTGAGCATCCTTTGATAACGATTTGACCTCTTGATACATCACTACCACTTCATCCTGCATATCGTCCATCAGGGAAAAATAAGAACGAATTGCACAGACTAGATTGTCGACACTCGTTTCGTTTTGATCAATGGAGCTTTCCATTCGCTCTTTCACTCGTTCATAAATCGAGTCACAAACGAGAAACAGAACATCTTCCTTTTTGCGAATGTACTCATACAAGGTCCCAATGCTGAATCCTGAAGCTTTAGCAATTTCGCGGGTCGTTGTTTTGTGAAACCCTTTTTCAGTAAAAAGCGTTACGGCCCCTTTGACCATTTGCTTACGCCGTTTTTCAACGAGAGCTTCGTCCTTAATTGAAGAGGGTACTTGTTTCTTTGTCATGTTCAGTCACCCTTCCATTGTTGATACCAGGAGCGTGCAAGCTTATATGGATCAGCTTCAGGGTCGCTCACCGCTTGGAGTTTCTCCTGATCCTCCTCCACATGCTCCTTCACTTCACGCCAAATTTCTTCACGGATCAACTCATAGACTTCAAGCTGAAGCTGCTGTTGGCGCCTTTTTTCCCCTTGATCGGTTTCATATAAATAGGAGCGGTGTCGGGATACCCCATCCCAAAGCTCTTCTATCCCTTTGTTTTCTGTGGAAACTGTTCGGACAATGAGCGGCCGCCAGCCCTTAGGATCCGCAATCATCATATATTCTTCTAAACTAGCTTTCAGCTTAACAACTCCGGGCAGATCGGCTTTATTGATAATAAACAGGTCCGCGATTTCCATAATTCCTGCTTTGAAAATTTGCAGCACATCTCCGCTGTTTGGGGTAAGTACAAGTCCCGTAGTATCCACGACCTTCATAATATCAAGCTCCGACTGGCCGACTCCGACCGTCTCTACTAAAATGACATCAAATCCATAGGCATCACATACACGGATTGCATCTTTCGTCGCCCGCGCCAGACCCCCCAAACTTCCGCGCGTTGCCATGCTGCGTATGAAAATCCCTGGATCGAGAAAATGCTGATTCATGCGTGTTCGGTCCCCAAGCAAAGACCCACCGCTAAACGGACTCGTCGGATCGACCGCAATTACCGCGACGGTAAGCTCTTGTTTTCTTAAATGCGTGAGCAGCCGATTAATGAGTGAGCTTTTCCCTGCCCCTGGAGATCCGGTGATCCCAATGTAATGGGCACTTTTTTTTATGGAAAAAATATCACTCATTAAAGCCAATTTGTCAGGATGATCACTTTCCACCATCGAAATCGCCCGCGCCAGAGCTCGCATATCTTTTTGTTTAATCCGTTCAGCTAAAGGGTGCATGACAAGTAGCCTTCCTTTCTCTTACTGTGTCACCATACGTCCGATCACGAGACGCTGAATTTCATTGGTACCTTCATAAATTTGCGTAATCTTCGCGTCACGCATGTAGCGTTCCACCGGATAATCCTTCGTATAGCCATAACCGCCGTGAACTTGCACAGCTTCTACCGTAATGCGCATCGCTGCATCACCGGCATACAATTTAGCCATAGCGGACGCTTTAGCATAAGGTTCTCCTTCTGATTCTAGATAAGCAGCTTGATAGGTTAATAGACGCGCTGCTTCGATTTCAGTCGCCATGTCAGCCAGTTTAAAGGAGATCCCTTGCAGCTTAGCGATCGGCTTACCAAACTGTTCACGCTCTTTCGCATAATTGACGGACTCATCAAGCGCCCCTTGCGCGATTCCAAGTGCCTGCGCTGCAATGCCGTTACGGCCGCCATCAAGCGTCATCATCGCAATTTTGAAGCCTTCTCCCTCTTGCCCGAGTAAATTCTCTTTAGGAATTCGGCAATTTTCGAAAATCAGCTCTGTTGTCGGAGAAGAACGAATTCCGAGCTTTTTCTCTTTTTTCCCAAACGTAAATCCATCAGTGCCTTTCTCCACAATAAAAGCACTCACGCCTTTGCTGCCTGCGTCTGGTTCTGTTTTCGCAAACACGATATAAATATCGCCGACCCCGCCATTAGTGATCCACACTTTATTGCCGTTTAGCACGTAATGGTCGCCATCCAGCTTAGCTTGCGTGCGCATAGAGGAGACGTCGCTTCCTGCACCCGGTTCTGATAACGCGTAAGCCCCTAGTTTCTCTCCTGAAGCAAGCTGCGCCAAATACGTTTTCTTCTGTTCTTCGTTTCCGAATTTATAAATAGGCCAGCTGCACAAGGAAATATGAGCAGATAACGTTACCCCCGTTGACGCACATACGCGAGATAGCTCCTCAACAGCAATCACATAGCTGATAAAGTCGGAGCCAATCCCTCCGTATTCTTCTGGCCACGGGATGCCGGTTAATCCAAGTTCCGCCATTTTGTCAAAAATCTCGCGGTCAAAGCGTTCTTCTTCGTCACGTTCAGCCGCTGTCGGCTCAACTTCATTTTTGGCAAAATCACGTACCATTTTCCTAAGCATTTCTTGTTCTTCTGTCAGCTTGAAATTCATTGTTGTTCCTCCTGTTCAATCCTTTAATAGATGGTTGCCAATCACAATTCTCTGGATTTCGCTCGTTCCTTCATAGATTTCACAAACCTTCGCATCCCGGAAAAAGCGTTCCACCGCATAATCTTCTGTATAACCATAGCCCCCGTGTACCTGAACAGCTTCTATTGCTGTGTTAACAGCCGCTTTTGAGGCAAATAGTTTGGCCATCGATGCTTGTCTGCCGCATTTCTCACCAGCTGCCTCCAGCGTGGCAGCCTGATAGACTAATAGTTTGGCAGCTTCTACATCTGTCGCCATATCTGCTAATTTAAATGAAATGCCCTGATGCTTTGCGATCGACTTGCCGAATTGCTCTCTTTCCTTCGCATAAGTTACGGCATGCTCAAGCGCAGCTTCAGCAATTCCAAGCGACTGAGCTGCAATTCCGATTCGGCCGACGTTCAAGTTGGCAAGCGCAATCTTAAACCCTGCCCCTTCTTCACCCAGCAGCTGGGAGGCAGGAACCTTACATTGATCAAAGTTGAGCGAGACCGTACTCGAGCCATGCAGCCCCATCTTCTTCTCCGCTTTCCCGATAGAAAAGCCCGGGGTGCCACGTTCAACAATAAACGCACTAACACCATTACCTCGCTGCTCATCACGATTGGTACGAGCGAATACGATAAAGGTATCTGCCTCGCCACCATTGGTTATGAACACTTTTGACCCGTTTAACAGGTAATGATCTCCTTGTTTTTCAGCACGCGTCTTTAAGCTGCCGGCATCAGACCCAGCACTTGGTTCGGTTAAAGCGAATGCCCCTAAATATTGTCCTGAAGCCAATTTAGGAATATACTTTTGCTTCTGTTCTTCTGTTCCAAAGTAAAGAATCGGATTGGTGCCAACCGAGGTGTGCACCGATAAGATGACGCCAAGTGTTGCACTTACTTTCGCAATTTCATGAATCGCAATAATGTAGGACGTATAGTCCATTTCAGCGCCGCCGTACTGTTCGGGGATCGGGATGCCCATTAAACCGAGCTCCCCCATCCTCTGAATCAATTCGATGGGAAAACGGTCTTCCTCTTCCATCCGTTCAACAGCTGGAGCCACTTCTTTTTCTGCAAAATCACGGACCATTTTCCGCATCATTTGTTGTTCATCTGTAAACTGCAGGTTCATGTTTGTTCTCTCCCTCGCCTGTTATTCGTAGCTGTAAAACCCTCGACCTGACTTCTTACCGAGCCAGCCAGCTTTTACATATTGTCGAAGCAATGGACATGGACGATACTTGCTATCGCCAAATCCATCGTGAAGAACCTCCATAATATACAGGCAGGTATCAAGTCCAATGAAGTCAGCCAAAGTAAGTGGCCCCATTGGATGATTCATGCCGAGCTTCATCACTTTGTCAATATCCTCGACAGAAGCCACTCCTTCATGTAAAGCGAAAATAGCTTCATTGATCATCGGCATTAATATCCGATTAGCAGCAAATCCCGGGAAATCACTAACTTCAACAGGCGTTTTATCAAGTTTCTCTGTCATTTCTTCAATCGTTTGATAGGTCTCATCACTTGTTTGAATCGCACGGATAATCTCGACAAGCTTCATAACCGGCACCGGATTCATGAAATGCATGCCGATCACCTGAGATGGGCGGCTGGTCGCTGCTGCTATTTCTGTAATCGGTAAAGATGAAGTATTCGTTGCCAAAATGGCATGAGCTGGCGTGATGGCATCAAGACTTTGAAACACCTTGGTCTTTACGTCCATGTTTTCCACGACAGCTTCAATCACGAGGTCACAATCAGATGCATCGTTTAGATCAGTCGAACCTGTAAGCCGTTCATTGGCATTCGCTTGCTGCTCGGCCGTTAGTTTCCCCTTATCCACGGCACGCTGAAGCCGTTTTTCGATTCCTGCAATTCCCTTCTGCAGTGCTTCTTCGTTCATATCGTTTAATTTAACGTTCAGGCCTGACTGTGCGAACACTTGAGCAATACCTGCCCCCATCTGTCCGGCACCGATGACCATTACTTGATTAATTGACATATAGACTCCCCCTTACTGTTTCGGTACTTCAATCAATACGGCATCTCCTTGGCCGCCTCCAGAGCAGATCGCTGCAATGCCGAGACCGCCGCCGCGACGCTTCAATTCATGTGCTAATGTAAGTATAATACGTGCCCCGCTTGCTCCAATCGGGTGTCCAAGTGCCACAGCTCCACCGTTGACATTAACTTTCTCCGGATCCAACCCTGCGATTTTACCGCTTGCTAAGGATACCGTTGAAAATGCTTCATTCACTTCAAACAAGTCAATCTCTTCAAGCGATTTACCCGCTTTTTTCAGCAATTTATTAATAACGAGCCCTGGTGTTTCCGGGAAATCATGAGCTTCAACCGCCACCTCATCATGGGCAAGAATAGTGGCAAGGGTTTCTGCTCCGACCTGCTGTGCCTTTTCATCAGACATCAGCACCATCGCACACGCTCCATCATTAACACCCGGGGCATTCCCCGCCGTAATCGTTCCATCTTTGTCAAAAGCAGGACGAAGCTTTGCTAACTTTTCAGCCGTTGTTCCTTTTCTCGGTGCTTCATCCGTGTCGACAACAACCGGATCACCTTTACGCTGCGGAACCTCAACAGCAACGATTTCTTCAGCCAGCTTGCCATCTTCAGTTGCCTCAAGGGCCCGCGAATGACTGCGAGCCGCCCACTCATCCTGCGCTTCTCTTGTTAACTCAAATTTATTGGCTGTGCGATTTCCATAACTACCCATATGAACGTTTTCAAAGGAACAAGTCAGGCCGTCATGCACCATCATGTCTTTAACAGCCGCATCTCCCATACGCAAACCCCAGCGTGCTTTTGGCATAAAGTATGGTGCATTGCTCATGCTTTCCATTCCACCTGCTACAATGACGTCTTCTTCCCCTAAGCGAATGAACTGATCAGCCATAGTTACACTGCGCATCCCTGATGCACACACTTTGTTAACGGTTTCCGTTTTAACCTCCCAAGGAATACCGGCTTCACGGGAAGCTTGGCGTGAAGGCAGCTGTCCCTGTCCGCCCTGCAGCACTGTCCCCATAATGACTTCCTTTACGTCTTCCGGTAAAACGTCGGCCTTTTTTAACGCAGCCTTGATCGCAATTCCCCCCAGTTGTGCGGCAGTTAGCGGGGCCAGGCCTCCTCCAAACTTTCCAAACGGTGTACGTGCACCTGCTACAATTACAGTCTTTGTCATGATTATTTTCCTCCTTTAGCTTGTTAACGCTTTCAATGGTGATTGAACGCTCGCTCAATCTCTTTTCATAAGGAAAGTGTACATAAAATTTGTACACTTTCCTACAGCACACTAATCTTAGACCTATCAACGTACTCGGTTAGCACTTACCTATGCCGTCTTCTCTACCTTCTCTGGAAAAATAGACTTCGCTAAAATTTCCGCAATATCCATGGTGCTGACCTTCTCCTCGACTTCCTTCGCTTTCGTACCATCGGAAAGCATTGTCAAACAGAATGGGCAGCCACTAGATATCATCGTCGGCTCTACAGCCAATGCCTGTTCTGTTCTAGCTACGTTCATGCGGTTTCCGGATTTCTCTTCCATCCACATCATCCCGCCGCCAGCTCCACAGCACATCCCGTTTGAACGGTTTCGGTTCATCTCCACCACTTTCACGCCTGGAATCATTTCAAGAACTTCGCGTGGCGGCTGGTACACTTCGTTGTAGCGGCCAAGGTAGCAGCTATCGTGATACGTAATTGTTTCATTGACCTCTGCTTCAGGCTTTAACTTGCCTTCTTTCAGCCACTCTGAAAGCATTTCTGTATGGTGGTACACCTCAGCCTCAAAGCCGAAATCTGGATATTCGTTTTTGAAAATATTGTACGCATGCGGATCAATCGTAATGATCTTCTTCACATCATGCTTTTCAAATTCTTTAATATTCTTTTCAGCTAGTTCCTGGAATAAAAATTCATTCCCCATGCGGCGAGCTGTATCGCCTGAGTTCTGCTCTTTATTGCCGAGAATAGCAAACTTGATGCCTGCTTCATTCATCAGTTTGGCAAAAGCCATAGCGATCTTCTGGCTGCGGTTGTCATATGAACCCATAGAACTTACCCAGAACAGGTAGTCAAACTCTTCGCCTGACTTCTTCAGTTCCTTAACAGTTGGGATCGTTACTTCCTCATCCGCTTCACGCCAGTTGACACGTTCTTTCTTAGAAAGCCCCCAAGGATTCCCCTGGCGTTCAATGTTCATCATCGCACGCTGGCCATCCTGATCCATTTTTCCTTCGGTTAAAACAAGATAGCGGCGCAGATCGATGATTTTATCAACATGTTCGTTCATCACCGGACAAGCGTCTTCACAGTTACGGCATGTTGTACAAGCCCACAGTTCTTCTTCTGTAATTACATCACCGATTAAACTCTTGCTTGATGCCGCTTCTGTAGTTGCGGCTGCTTCATCTCCACCTTGTGAGCCGGCCATTTTGGCCAGTGTATTGCCTTCAGTTCCAGCAAAAGCGTAAGAAGGAACCCATGGAGCCTTGCCTGTAACGGCTGCCCCTGTTTCTGTTAAGTGGTCACGAATTTTCACAAGTAAATCCATTGGCGAAAGCATTTTTCCTGATCCCGCCGCTGGACAAACATTGGTACAACGTCCGCACTCGACACACGCATAGAAGTCGATCATTTGCAGCTGGTTGAAATCTTCTACTTTTCCAACCCCAAAGGAAACATCTTCTTCGTCAGTGTCCTCATCGATTTCAAAATCAATCTTTGAAAGCTTCGCAGGAGGCCCCTCACGGCTTAAGAATACATTGACCGGAGCAGCGAGTAAGTGTGCGTGCTTCGATTGAGGCACATAAACAAGAAATGTAAGGAGAACTAATAAGTGAATCCACCACATGACGAAAAATACGCTGGCGGCAGCTACTGGCGGCATCCATGCGAAAGCGTTTGCAACAATGGTCGCAACAGGTTCCGTCCATGCGCCTTCATGCCCGTGCCAAATTAGCGCCATACCATTTCCAATAAGTACTGAAATCATTAATAGACCGATAAATAAAAGAACAAGTCCTGCTTTGAAACCGCGTTTCAAACGAACAAGCTTCTCAATATAACGACGGTAAAACGCCCATATCACCGCAACAAGAATCGTTAAGGTCACCAGTTCCTGAAAAAAAGTAAAGCCTGGATAAAGCGGACCCAGCGGTAAGTGGGAATCTGGAGCCAGTCCCTTCCAAATAAAATCGATCGCCCCAAATTGGACGAGGATAAAGCCATAAAACATCATGACATGAATGGCTCCCGATTTCTTATCCTTTAACAGCTTTTTCTGTCCAAACACGTAAATCCATATTTTTTGAAGGCGTCGTTTAATCTGCCCATCAAATTCGAATTTCTTTCCCATCTGGATATAGGCAATCCGTGTACGAACCACACGAACAAATAGATATAACCCGTATATCGTAACCCCCAGGAATAAAATCCAATTTGCGAGTAACAAAGGATTCATCTGTTCTCCCCCTCTTAGTTAGTCTGCAAGATTCCGAACCGCCTCTCCCATTATCAATTCGGAACCCTGTCAATTTTCTGAATCTTATATATTAACTATAATTATGAATGAGCATTCAGTCAACACATTTTACACGATTTCCTTTTCAAACTTCCATCTTTGGGAGAAACTAATAGAGGAAAATGTGAAGGAGGCACCATTAAAATGTTATTCATAATAACCCTTTTACTTATTATCGTCTTGATCTATCTGCTAATCGTGTTAGATTTTAAATTAGGAAGAAGAAACCATCAGAACCATGCCCAGATCCTCCCTTTTAAAGAAACGACAGCAGATTATCACTTATATGCAAACGGCGCCCCATTATTTGAGGACCTTTTTCAAGAAATCTCGGAAGCACAACAGCAGGTGGACATTTACTTTTATTTAGTCAGCAGCGATCAGCCAGGTCGCGATTTTCTTGAAATATTGAAAAGTAAAGCCCGTGAAGGAGTGTCCGTCCGCCTGATGACAGATCGTCTGGGAGGCTACCAGCTGTCCAAGTCGATACGCAACGATTTAGCAGAAGCTGGCGTGCAATTTCACTTTTCAGCAATCCCGGGATTTCCTTATTTCTTTTATAAATTAAATCGCCGTAATCATCGGAAGATTACAGTCATTGATGGAAAAATTGCTTATGTAGGCGGTTTTAACATTGGCGACAATTATCTTGGGAAAAACCCTAAATTCGGCGATTGGCGAGATTATCATTTACGCCTGATAGGTCCTGTCGTCAGTGAACTTCATCATATTTTTCTTGATGATTGGTATCGAGCATCAGGTGAGAAGCATTCACCCATCGTGAACAAGGAAGAAGCGAAACACTCTGTCAAAATCGTTGCTACGGATGGGATGAAGCTGGAGGATGAATTTTTGCAGATGATTCAGCGTGCGGATGAGGAAATCTTAATCGGGACACCGTATTTTATTCCTACTGAGAAGTTGATGAAAGCTTTGAAACAAGCCTTACAACGCGGAGTATTTCTGCAAATCATGGTGCCGCTTAAATCAGATCATCCTTTCGTAAAAGAAGCGGCTATCCCATATTTGGAACAACTTTTCCATGCAGGAGCGAAAATCTGTCTGTATGACGATGGCTTTTATCATTCTAAGGTGATGATGGTCGATCAAAGTATAGCCGATATCGGTACCGCCAATTTTGACAGACGAAGCTTCTTTCTAAATAAAGAAGTCAATACGTTCGTCTATGACAACGTATTTATAAGCGATTTGCGAAAAGCATATATGGAGGACGCGCAAAATGCGATTGCTTTTAACGAAGAGTGGTTGTCCCAACGTTCATTCGCTACAAAAGTAAACATCCAAATCGCCAAAGTGCTGCGCCCGATTTTATAGTTATTTAAATAAGGCACTCACCATCGGACCAAGCCACGCAAACACTTTAAAGCCTAGATAAATGCCGACAATCCCTGCCACTCCAGCTAATGCCGGAGGCGCGGGGATCGGCAATTTAAAGGCTGCAAATATAATTCCTACAACAAATCCAGTTAATAAAGCAAATAAAACTTCCTTCATCTATACGCCCCCTTTTAGTATTCTTATGTTATTCCATTCATGATCAGGCTATCCTCTCTCTCCTACATCAACATTATTTTACCTTATGTTGGGTTGGAAAAACATTCTAACTCAGAGTTTGGACAAAAAAAGAATGCCCCCGCCTGATTCAGCAAGGACACTCTTTGATTAGTCTATGCAGCTACATTTGTTCTGGTGCAGAAACGCCGATTAAGCGCAGCGCATTCTGTAGAGTTGTACGCACAGCTTTCATGAGCGCAATTCTCGCCGTTGTACGCTCGTGATGAGCTTCATCGAGCACTTTCTCAGCATTGTAAAAGCTATGCAGATTTGATGCTAAATCAAAAGCATATTGCGTAACACGATGTGGTGTCCGTTTTTCAGCAGCATCAGCCACTACCTGCGTGAACTCACCAAGCCGTTTCAGCAAATCTTCTTCTTTTTCCGAGGTTAAGAACTTGCCATTGAATGCTCCACCTGTAAGACCTTTTTCCTCAGCCTGGCGAAGCATGGTACAAATACGAGCATGCGCATACTGTACATAATAAACTGGGTTCTCATTGGACTCAGAACGTGCAAGGTCCATATCGAAATCAAGATGAGAGTCACTGGAACGCATTGAGAAGAAGTAACGCATCGCGTCAATCCCGACTTCCTCCATCAGCTCACGAAGCGTAACAGCCTTTCCCGTACGCTTGCTCATTTTCACCTTTTCCCCATCTTGGAACAAGTTGACCATTTGGATGATTTCCACTTCCAGCGTATCTTTATCATAACCAAGCGCCTGAATCGCTGCTTTCATTCGCGGGATATAACCATGATGATCAGCGCCCCAAATGTTAATCAGCGTATCAAAACCACGGTCGAGTTTATTTTTATGATAGGCGATATCTGGTGTTAAGTAGGTGTACGTACCATCATTCTTAATGAGGACACGGTCTTTATCATCGTCAAAAGCAGTCGTCCGAAACCAAGTCGCATCGTCTTGCTCGTATACATAATTCTTCTCTTTCAAGACGTTTAACGCTTGTTCGATTTGGTCACCTTCATAAAGGGACGTTTCTGAAAACCATTCGTCAAACGGAACACGAAACTCTTCCAGGTCTGTTCTAATTTTATTCAATTCGTAAGTCAGCCCATACTTACGGAAAAAGGTCAGACGCTCTTCTTCAGAAACATCCACCCACCTCGTTCCGTCTTCCTCGACCAACTTTTCGCCAAGTTCGATGATATCCTTGCCATGGTAGCCATTTTCAGGCATCTCCCAATCTTTATCGAGCGCCTGCATGTAGCGAGCTTCAACAGATCGAGCCAAGTTAGCAATTTGGTTTCCAGCGTCATTAATATAATATTCACGAGACACATTATATCCTGCAGCATCAAGCACATTGCTTAACGAGTCGCCGACTGCAGCCCCGCGGGCATGTCCTAAATGCAAAGTCCCAGTTGGGTTTGCTGAAACGAACTCGATTTGAACGCTATGGCCTTTTCCAATTTCTGTGCGTCCGTAATTTTCCCCAGCAGACAGGATCGCTGGGACAAGATCAGCCAGGTACTGATTGTTCATGTGAAAGTTAATAAATCCCGGTCCGGCAATATCAATTTTTTCAATAGAAGCTTTGGAACGATCAAATTGCTCCACAAGCTCTGTAGCGATTTGACGCGGATTTTTCTTCGCGATACGCGCCAGCTGCATCGCCATATTTGTCGCATAATCTCCATGCGACTTATCTTTCGGCTGTTCCAGCACCACAACGGGCATTTGCTCATCTGTTGCCAGGCCTGCCTGCTTTACGGCTCGAACAATTTCATCCTTCAGCTTCTGTTCCGTCTGTTCGACAATGTTCATGATTCCCTTTCCTCCTCAAAAAGTAGTGTTAACCGATGGCGTTGTTCAACCTCATCATTCAGCGTCATCTGATAACTAATAAACAGACGGCCTTGAGAAGCTTCAGAAAGCGAGCGGTACTCAATTTGGTCTGTCCATGTTCTCATATGAAAATCACCATATGTATGATGATAAATATTCTCCGTCTCCAACTTCTTCTGAAAAACCTGGCGCATTTCAACGGGCCCCGTTCGTTTAATACTAATATGGTCCGGCTTAATTGTCACCATCGTTTTCACGGGCTCCCCCTCTTCAGGGTGTTCCGTAAACTTGAGGACTTCCGTTTCGTTACGCGTATATAATTGCCCTTGTTCAGATAACGTCATCTCTTCTTTGCGACCCGCATCTCTGATTTCCGTTATGAGCTTAATACGTACATCCTTCATTTGACCACTCCTCCATCCACCAGATTTCGAGTCTGTTTCTAACTAATCTATTATAAGAATACCGCAGCAAAAACTCAAGTTATTGCGAAATTTTTTGCACGTACGTTTCGACTTCCTGAATTTGAGAGAAATATGAAGGGATAGTAGCTGCTGCATAGATGACAACGATCGCCACCACAATGCCCAGAAACCATTTGTAGGGGAGAACCTTTTTAAATGGCCGTTTGTCTTTAAAGATCGCGAATAAAATGAGTGGAAAGATAAGGGCGATCAGCACGATATCTGTATGCCAGTGCGTTTTCACATCACTAACAGCTGCCTGAAACAGCAGCACATCGGCCATATTGTCAGCGATCTCGACTTCTGCCACCACTTCATTGCTAAGGCCTTCCTGGACCGAAAGAGTAGAATTTTCTATTTCATAGCTGTATCCAGAAGGGTTCCAGGCAAACGAAAAGGTGAGGATGAGTAATGCAGCCATAACGAGGGCATATCCTGCCGTTACGCTAATCAGTTTTTTGTCCATTTTTGTAAAAACTCCTTATGTGTGTGCAGTATTTTATCAATTGCATGAAAATAGACAAGGCTCTTTTCTTAAAAATTTTGCTGCTCTATCCCCCTCACCGTTGGTATAAATCTTCATCACAACAGAGAGGTTGATTTCCACTTCGGGCAGTCGCTTTCCGCGGGCAACGCTTCAGCTTCCTCGGAAGCAAAAACCGCTTCCTGCGGGATCTTCAGCTGTTGCTTTTCCCGCAGGAGTCGACTGCCCTACGTTTCAATCAACCGCCATACCAGCGAATCTTCTGGGGAAAGCGAAGACGATGAGACCCTGTAGAGAGCATTATTTATGAGAGAGGAGACTGTATAAACAAGGAAGTTCGGTTAAAACCGGCAATAGAAGAAGTTCGACTAAGATCGGCACGTCCTTGTGCCAGCGTCGAACTACTCCTCGTCGTGTGGGGCATGTGCCAACATCGAACGACCTCACCACGCGCGCGGCCGTGGAAAGCGTAGTGTATTTCCGATACAGTATGTGGTGATGCTGTTTATACAAAAACACACTCCTTTAGAATTCAGCCTTGCATATAACTTTAACTATTTGTACAAATTGTGTGAATACCATCATAATTGCTTGAAATCAAGAATAATTGCACATTTGTTAAAAATAAAGATCCGCTGCATCTTGCAACGGACCTATTCTATCATTTATTCGACAAACCCTAAAAGCATTTCGCGTACAAACTTGCTGGCAGCGATCGCTGTTTGCTCAGTTTGATCGTAAGCAGGAGCTACCTCGACTAAATCAGCCCCTACTACGTGGACGTCAGATCCCGCAATCGCGTGAATTGCAGCGAGCAGCTCTTTGGAAGTAATGCCGCCAGCTTCAGCAGTCCCTGTTCCTGGAGCAAAGGCTGGATCTAGAACGTCAATATCGATCGTGACATAAACCGGACGGCCGGCAAGCTCAGGCAATACCTCCTTCAACGGCTCGAGCACTTCAAACTTCGACATGTGCATGCCGCTTTCCCGAGCATATTGGAATTCTTCCCGCATGCCGGAACGTATTCCAAATGAATAGACGTTCTCAGGCCCGATCAACTCGCACGCTTTTCGGATCGGTGTCGAATGAGAGAGAACTTCTCCCTCATACTCTTCCCTAAGGTCGGCATGGGCATCTATATGGATAATCGCCATGTTCGGCTGCGTTTTATGAAACGCTTTGAAGACCGGCCAGCTGACGAGATGCTCTCCACCGAGTCCAAGCGGAAACTTCCCTTTTTCCAAAAGTTCATCAATATAGCCTTCAATGATATCAAGGCTGCGCTCAGCATTACCGAACGGTAGCAGCATGTCTCCAGCATCGTAATAGCTGACTTCTTCAAGATGGCGATCTAAATAGGGGCTGTATTCCTCAAGACCGATCGAAGCTTCGCGGATCCGGTTTGGGCCAAATCGAGAGCCTGGACGAAAGCTAACTGTCCAATCCATCGGCATGCCGTAAATAACTACTCTAGCTTCCTCTTCCGTCGATCGGCTCATAATAAACACTTTTCCTGAGTAGGCCGGGTCGAATCGCATCGATTAGTCCTCCTCCGTCATATCTTTGACGAATTTCGGCAGCGCAAAGCAGGCCTTATGAAGTTCTTTTGTGTAATACTTTGTATCAAATGCCGTGAAACGTTCGTCCGTAACTTTCAGTGGATCGTAAATTTTACTTCCCATCGTAAATGTCCACAAACCGCTGGGATAAGTCGGGATATTCGCTGTATAAACGCGTGTAATCGGGAAAGTTTCTTTAACATCCCCATACACTTGCCGAATTAAATCTGCTTTAAACCACGGATTATCTGTTTGGGCCACGAGAATGCCATCCTCTTTCAGGGCTTTTGCAATTCCTTCATAGAATCCTTTTGTAAAAAGGTTCACGGCTGGACCTACGGGCTCGGTCGAATCAACCATAATGACGTCATACTCCCGCTCACTTTTCGCAATATGCATGAACCCGTCTGACACTTGGACGTCAACCCGAACATCATCAAGTGTACCAGCGATGCTTGGTAAGTATTTTTTTGAGTACTCGATCACTTTTCCATCGATTTCAGCAAGGGTTGCCTGTTCGACACTGTCATGCTTTAGGACTTCACGGATTACTCCGCCGTCGCCGCCGCCTACAACGAGCACTTTTTTCGGACTTGGATGGGTAAACAGCGGAACGTGTGCCATCATTTCGTGATAGACGAATTCGTCCTTTTCGGTTGTCATCACCATATCATCGAGCAGCAGCATATTCCCCCACTCTTCTGTTTCAACCATTTCCAATTCTTGAAAATCTGTTGTTTCTTTATGCAAAGTCCGATTCACTTTTGCCGTAATGCCAAAGTTTTCGGTTTGTTTTTCAGTAAACCATGTAGCCATTCAAAAGATCTCCTTTCAACACTCTTGTAACCAATCAAATTATAGATTAAACGCTGGAAAAGGCAAGCAAATGTTTAATTTACCAGTGTCTTCCCCATAATAATAGTAATCATTATTATATCTTAACAGGCAGGAGTAGGGAAGAATGCTATTATTTATTCGTCTTAGATGGAAATGGATACGCAGGTCATTGAAAGCAGCTTTCACTTGCTGCATCCTTGGCCTCATTGTGCTCGCAGCTGTGTTCATTTATGCAGTCAGTCTCGGCCCTCCTTCCCTTCACACCGAGCAGAATACAATCTACTATGGCTCTGACGGGAAAGTGATCGACGAGGACCACGGCAAACAGGAACGTTACTGGATCAGCAAAGAGGATATGCCTGAATCCATTGTTCAGGCCACGCTTGCGATCGAGGATCACCGTTTTTATGATCATTGGGGTTTTGACCTCAGACGTATTGCCTCAGCTGCACTAACCGACTTGAAAGCTATGAAAATGGTAGAAGGAGCCAGCACCATTACGCAGCAGTATGCTCGTAACCTCTACTTATCTCATGAAAAGACGTGGACGCGGAAACTTAAAGAAGCCTTTTATGCGATGCGCCTTGAAATTTTTTATGAAAAGGACGAGATCATTGAAGGGTATCTAAATACGATTTACTACGGACACGGAGCTTATGGGATTGAGGCTGCCAGCCGCTACTATTTTAATAAACATGCAGAGGAACTTACCTTAGCCGAAGCTTCGATGCTTGCTGGAATTCCTAAAGGGCCAAGCTACTATTCTCCTTTAAATAATTCAGAGAATGCAGAAGAGCGCCAGAGTGTTATTCTCTCCCGCATGGAAGATCTTGGCTACATTTCCGCTGAGAAAGAGCAAAAGGCTGTTGCCGCGTCACTCGATTATTATGATCATTCAGGGGAAGCCACGAAAACAGTGGCTCCATACTTTCAGGACAAAGTGACGGAAGAGGCTGCGAGAGTTTTGGATACCGATGTGGATGCTGTCAAAACGGGCGGATACCATATTTACACGACGTTAAACAAATCACATCAGAAAGAACTCGAACAATCCATCGATGAGACAATCGCCAATGGCTCTGAGATTCAGACAGCAAGTGTCATTATGGACAGCCAAACAGGCGCCGTCACAGCTTTGGCAGGAGGAAAAGATTACTCAAAGAGTGCCTATAACCGAGCAACCGATGCCCAGAGAATGGTCGGTTCCACCATTAAACCATTTCTCTACTATGCGGCTTTGATGCGTGATTACACTCCGCTGACGATGATTGCAAGTAAACCAACATCTTTTGAATTGAAAAATGGCAATGTCTACTCACCTAGCAATTACAATAATTACTATGCCAACCGTAAAATCACGATGGCACAAGCCTTAGCGTTATCAGACAACATCTATGCCGTGACAACGAACGTTGATATCGGACCAAAGAACTTTGTAGATACATTGCGTACGTTTGGCATTTCAGGCAAGTTACCCTCGGTGCCTTCCTTGGCCCTCGGTAGTGCCTCGATCTCACTTTACGAAATGGTCGATGGCTACATGCGGATGGTCAGTGGATCTGCAGCTGTACAAGCTCACACGATAACCAAGATTACTGATCGCCACGGTAACGTCGTGTACAAGTACAAACTGAATACAGACACCGAGAAATCAATTGACCCTAACACCGCCTTTACGGTGACGCATATGATGACAGGGATGTTCGATACAGCTCTCAATGGCTATATGAGTGTGACGGGAGCAAGTATTGCCGATCAACTGACACGTATGTATGGCGGTAAATCTGGAACGACAGATGCAGACAGCTGGATGATTGGATTCAGTCCGCAATATATCATGGGAGTGTGGTCAGGGTATGATGACAACCGTAATATTACCAAAACGGCTGAACACCAATATTCAAAACAATTATGGGCCAGCACAATGGAAACGATTCATCAGCCGCTTCCTGTCGCAGCTTTCACTCCAACTCCAGGTGTGAAAGGAGTATACATTAACCCTAAAACCGGTAAACTCTCCGGCCCAGGCTGCCCGGAAGAAAGACTCGTTTACATGGCTGAAGAAAATATTCCAACCGAAACTTGTGAACCAAACGAAAAAAGCAATGAAGAACAAATTAACGAAGAACTCCAAGACGACTCCTGGTTAGACGGCATCGTCGACTGGTTCTCCTAACACACCCATTTCCTTCCACCTCAGGTCATCCAGTTTCTGGATGACCTGAGGTGGAAGTTTTACCCATTACTCTACATTAGTTTGAATATTCAAATAATAGTAAACAAAGAAAACGACCGGTGACTAGCCGGTCGTCTTCTTTGTCCTAGTAATACATGTAAAACCCATGTTGTACTTAATATATTATTCGAACAGCTTGTTCGTCAAGATTCGTTGCCCGAAAAGCTGCTTATTTCATGTGAACATTTTGTGAACAATTTTTAAACCTTTCATGAATGAATTCCCGCAGCTGTATTTTAATCCATTATTAATCCTTTTAACTAACAGAACATGTTAGTATTCCTTAACCGTCTGGCTCCTGCTTGCCCCTTTAAAACACAAAAAAGGCGCTTTCCCTTTCTAAACAGGAAGCGCCTCCTCTATTATTCGAACCCAAGTTGATCTTTCAACTCTTGATTTGAATTCTCCCAGAGCTCTGGTTTAAAATCACGCAAGTATTCCCCTAAAATACGCTTCGATTTCTCATCCATATGTTCCAAAACGAAGCGGCCTTTTAATGATTTATCCATTTGATTCACGTGCTCAGGCATTGATTTGTAGCCGCGGCGAATTCCACGATCAACAACAAGTTCACTCCCGGACACGCCATAATAGCAAGGTTTCCCACCACGATGGTCGACCGTCACCCATGCAATCCAATACAGTTTGCCATTTGGAACTTCTGATCGCTCAGGTTGAAAGCGAACGCGCTTTTCGACCTTGCTTCGGGCGTGAAGAGCGCCCATGTCCACAAACGCCTCTTCTTCATTAGCATCAACAATTACAGGCGTCATGTTCTCCAGGCTGATAGACCCTACGCCGTATCCTCCGTGACCATCAGTGGAGTCATCTTTTATTATCGTAAATTGATTTTTCTTTTTATCATTACTTTCGCCTTCATCTTTATTTTTAAATTGATCAAATTCTTTCATTTCTAAATGACATCCTCCTTCTAGACTGCTGTTGCTTCTACTTTAACATACACATGTCCTACTTTTCACTCAACAAAAACTCCAATAATTCTCAACCGCGGAGGCAGGAATTTAGCACTTTTTGCAGAAGAAAGTATTGTGATCCAATTAACGCTTTAAAGGGAGAGAACCAATATGCCTATTATTACTGTACAAATGCTCGAAGGCCGAACCGATGATCAGAAGCAATCTTTAGTTGAAAGGGTAACCGATGCCGTGACAGATACAACGGGTGCCCGTAAAGAAGCTGTCACTGTTGTGATTGAAGAAATGTCGAAGCAAAATTATGGTGTCGCGGGAAAACGATTGGTTGATTAACTCACAAGAATTTTTCGATATTAGATGATAAGAGAAATGCCTTCTATGTTTCAAAATTCTCACAAGTGGAAGGCAGTCTTATAGAATGACAAACATATGAGAGGAAGAGATACAAAATGAACAAATTATCCTTAGAAACTGCGAAAAAATTAATTGATAGTGCTGAGAAAGAAGCCAGCAATCTAGATGTGGCTATGGTAATTTCGATCCTTGATGATGGCGGAAACTTAATCGCCGTCCATCGCATGGATGATGCATGGCTTGCCAGTGTGGACATCGCCCAGAATAAAGCTTGGACTTCTGTAGCCCTTAAGATGCCTACCTCTGACTTAGCAGATGCAACCGTGCCGAAAGCCGAGCTGTACGGACTGAATACGACCAATAACGGACGTATTGTTGTGTTTGGCGGCGGCATCCCGCTCGTTAAGGAAGGAAAAGTTGTTGGAGCAGTTGGGGTCAGCGGCAGCAAAGTAGAACATGATGTGCAAGTGGCTGAGGCGGCCGTTAAAGCTTTCGAAACTTTGTAAATTAAAAAAGACTTACTTAGGTAGAATAGCTTCCCCCTCTACTAACAAGGCTAAACTCAAACCCCTCCCGTATTGCCTTTATGGCTATACGGGAGGGGTTTGAAAAAATTAATCAATAAAAAATGAGTCGTCTACTATTCCTCTTGCTCTCCCTCGTTTATTGAAGCTGATGGAGCAAGGTCTTCATCTTCATTTCTCTGAAACCCCTTATCTAACCTTCCAGCATTTTCAATGTCACCAGAAGCTTTGTAACCAGCAATTTCAGTATTAGAAGTTGTTCCATAAAGACCCATACCGCCTAATTTTCCATTTACCTTTTCCTTATTGCGATCCTTTTTATTGTCCATATTTTCACCTCCTGATGGTAATATAACCAAAGGAAGCCTCATCTATAATGGTCACAAACATTGCCTAAATGGGGAGTGAAACTTGCTTCTTACTCATAAAATAAATAATCAAAACTGAAACTGCTTTTATTAGAAGGAGGACACTATGACCTCCTAAAGTTCCCTACTACTTCAACCGTTTCACTGACACTGACAAAAGCTTTCGGGTCAACACTAGAAATAAGGGACTTAACTATCGCTAATTCATAACGAGAAATAACCGTATATAGCACTTTACGCTCAGTATTAGAATAGCCGCCCTGCCCATTCATGACAGTAACACCGCGAATTAAATTTCCAAGCAGCTCATCTTTTACCTCCTGCCCTCGATCCGTGACTACCATCAAATTCAATTTAATATGACGGGTGTGAACACGGTCTATAACAATCCCGGTAATATAAATGGATGCCATTGTATATAGTGCAAGATCCCAAGCAAAGATAAACCCGGAAACAAACACAACAATACTATTTAAGCCAAAAATTAATCCACCTAGAGGAATATCACGTTTTTGGGTGAGCACAAGTCCAATAACATCAAATCCTCCGGTTGATCCATAAAATCTTATAATAAAACCGATAGATATACCGGCAATAACTCCTCCAAACACCGCGGATAATAGAGCATCATCAGTAACCTTCATTACAGGGATATACTGCATAGCTATAGAAGTGGTAAAAACAGAAAATATACTATTCCATATAAATTCCTTACCTACCTTCATCCATCCAATGATTAAAATAGGGATATTTAAAATAACAAGCCAAATACCAGCGTTTATGGGAGAAAGCAGCCCAAAAACCATGGCAAGACCTGTTACGCCGCCTGTTAATACTTCATGGGGGAGTAGAAACATATTAAAAGCAAAACCTAAAGCAATAGAAAATACAAACAGTACAGAATATTTATATAAATGATTCATTAACTTTAACCTCCAATCCGGATATAGCTGGAACACTTAATGAATTCTAGTGGCCATAAAAATAAAAGTCAATCATGTTTTCATAGGGCCAAAGTCTCTTTTATAACTAGTGCGGTGTTCCTTTCCGGAGAGGTTCTTAAGATTCTTTAAACTGTCTATTACTCAAGAAAAAACTCCCTAAGTAATTCATACAAATAATGCCAAATTCCTTAGTAGTTAAATATCCAGTTTCTTTCCTACTGGAACAAGATATAAAGCTGAAAGATCATCTTCTCCCGGCAGCACACTGCTGTTTAAATACTTGTCAACAAATCCTCCAATGGGAACAATAGCTTTATTTAGATTGCCAGCAACCAGCTGGATATTTTGCACCATATGTCCCGCTTCCATTAAGCAAAAACGATAGCCTCGCTCCCCATATTGATCTACGGCAAAGGTTACATCAGCTGCTACAATGACGCAGAAATTATAATCAATGCTCTCCTGCACCAACGCATCGTTAACGTCGTTATTTCCGTTAACAAAAGTTAATGCATGTTCATTGGCGTGATACTTGTAAAGGCCTGGCTGCAAATGGGCAACCTCTTTAACGGCTATAAATAGTTCATTGCTATAAAGCTGTCCGGCAGACGGATAAGCCCTCCTGCCCGTTTCATCCTCGAGAGCCCCAACAGACCACTTTAAAAAAGTCCCAAGAATGTCCTTATCTAATCCTTTATCGCGACCGATGGACTTCGAAGATTCTCTAGATTGAATGCTTCCACCCAACTCCCCAGGCACCCTGCTGTAGCGCAGCAGAATAAAATCTTCAAGTTTTACATCCTTCTCTACATGTTTAGAGGAAGGATTAGATACAGGTGGCCAGCCTGACTCTTTATGATACCTTTTGAAATAACTGTCCATAACCTGATCACTCCTATCTTTATTTAACTTCTAACAAGCGGCTACATTTCTTAAAGCATTTTCCTGATTATGCGCATTTGACCCCTATGATTAATTTCATCCTCAAACACGTGAAACCAGATAAAATAATGATTCGAATTGTGATTGTCCCATAACCTTTCTTCATACAGCCATTCATCATCTCGTTTTTGAAATTCTTCTAATGTCCGGTTTCGAACTTCATCCAATTTCTGTATATAAAACTCAAGAGAGTTCCCTTTAATTTCCTGCCTACCTTGTTCACCGAGCTCATATGCCGCTCCCCATTCAGCAGCTTCTTCTTCGTTTGGGCGTCTGTTTTCAAAGATTTCAATCTGAAAACCCACTTCAACAGCAGCAATATGTAATAATAAGGCACCTATAGAGTTCCCATCTTCACTCGGTAAAAAATCAAGTTCCTTGGTGCTTAACCCCTTCACAGCCTGTAAAGTTGTGTATCTTGCGTAATTCATCATAGATATAAGATGTCCTATTTTGGGTGTGTAACCTTGCGTACTATCTACCTTAAATTCCATCGCAATCCCCTTTCTTTCTCCCATTGGATACCAGAACTACATGTTCAACTGAACCACAGCCTCCTAGCCTCTTCATCCGACAGCTTCAAACGCTTCATAAAAAACAAATGAAGCGGTTCTCCTTTTTCCCATTCCTGATAAAAGCTGATTAACTCCTCTAAGTTTCCCTCACAATACTCCTCAACAAGAGTTTTTACCGTTTCCGCACTACGCCAATAATCGTAAAAATCACCGGCATAATCGAGACTCTCTCCCTTCCGGTACCCTGCCTTTCCAAATTGGTCTAACGTGTACCCTCCATAATCTCCTTTATAGGCCTCGATCAGAAGATTTTCCACTTCTGTAATCTCCTTAAATTTTTCCTCAGACAACATCAGTTTTCGCGGAATATATTCACACATTCCTTCCTCGAACCACATATTTTCTTCGTCACCCTCAAAGTCATCATGAAAAAAATCGGCATGATGAGTGAGTTCATGTGCCGCAATCATGGCAACGTCAACTTGCTCAAGCGATGAATAATACTCAACTGCTTTTGTAACATCTTGCCCTTTAGTTGATGACAAGAAGATACCCTTCCATACCTCAGTTAATGGACTCAGGTGGATCAAATCCCTCGAAGTATAAGCAGGCAGCGGGATTTCTGAGTAGAGTTCAGTTGCTGACTTGAGGTCGTGGAAGACAATTCCTCTTGGATAGTCAAAAGTAGTCAGTTTTTCTAAATCGTGAGCAAAATCGTTCAATGATTCGATTATTTTTCTGCCACTTTCCTCGATTTCTTTAACGTATGACGTATCTGTGACCGATACAGCGTATTTCATAACACTTCCTCCAAACCATTAATAGCATTCCAAATTAAAATTCTATTAAAATTACTGAAAACTCCTCCTCCTCTTCATTAAGCGCCTACACCAATGTAGAATGTTTTCAGCGATTTCTTTAACCATTTTCCTCTAAGGTAACGTGACTACCCGATTGGTCAGGTTTCCTTCCAATCGATTCAAATAGTACATATCCCAAGACAACTCCGACAATTGTAAGTAATACAGTACCACCTGAATCAGATAACATAATGGTTCTAGATAACGGCAAACACCCGCCAATTTTTGTGAAATAATAAAATATAGGAATGACAAAGATATAGAGAGCAGGGAGGCCAATAGCAGCGAATTTGATTACATCAAAATGTAATACTCCCCTTCTCTTCAGCCGGCTAATCATCTGTGGAAGTCCAAACAACATTCCCATAATAAGCGGATAAATCAGTGAGAAAATCATTAATGGGAACATGTTATAAGTGGTTTCGGCTTTTTCTATTAAGTGATTCATATAAAATAACCCACCCATTAACACAGATCCCATCACCCCTGAATATAAAAGGCAGGCCATAAATTTCTTCATCATACTCTCCCCTCTCTTTTCACTTTGCTAATCATTCCCCGCTTATGTTCCGAAAGTCCAGGAACAAAAAAGTCATCATATCCGGAACTCTTTTCCTGAAAAATGAATAATGATGTTCAGCACCTTCTACTACTTCAAAACTTGTATTCTCTATTTTCCTGCCAAGCAATTCATAGATCGATTGATTTGATTCGAAAAACTTTCGATTAATCCATTCATCATTGGTTTCGCTAGTTCCACAATCAAGATAAAACTGTTCAATCCCTGATAGGCTAGATTGCTTAATTAACTGTTCTATTTCCTCTTGATTCCTCCAAAAAGCTGAAGATAAAACAGCAACTTTGGAAAAGATTTCAGGGTAACGACAGGCAGCATAAGTGGAAATCAGCCCGCCTAACGATACACCTGCCATCGCAGTATTATATTCAATCGTCCGGTAGCTGCGATCTATCAAAGGTTTGAGCTCGCTGACAATAAACTCTATGTATGCTCCCCCTTTACCTCCAAACTCACTATTCTGCCCGGTGATCATTTGGCTGAATTCACCGCCCGTCCACGGACAATATTCATTCACTCTATCTTCTTTAATCGGATTGCCATCAATAGCTACGACAATCACATCAAGCTCACATTTATCCAGAAAATCTCTCAGGCCAAGGGAGGCTCCCCCAACAGCGTCGTGATCCTCAAACACATTTTGGCCATCGTGCATATACAAAACAGGATACTGCCTTTTCGCCTCATGATACCCCATTGGTAAATAGACTCTAACAACTCGTTCTTGACTAAAAGGAGGAATATATACAGTGAATTTTTCTAACATTTGATCACCCTTTGCTCTTCTTTTTCATCCAAACTTTGAGTTTTTTTGTGACTATGCGATAATATACGGAAAATATTTTGCACGATCTGTAAAGGAGTTTCGTTATGACATCCAATTGGGCCCATTTGAAGACATGGGGTTTCTGGCAGGACGCCATGCTTGTCATCGTGGTCATCTTTGCCATTTTCGCCTTGAAAGGGATCCTGAATAATATACTCATTCGCACCATCAAACATAACACCCGAATTCAGCACGCCTTTACTTCTTTTATCAATTGGGCAGCCTACAATGGAATCTTTCTTTTTCTATTGATCTATTTTTCAAAAACAAAGTGGCTGTTTCAAGCCTTTTTCACCATAGGCGAGGTTAAGATTTCGGTATTTTTGATCGTAATTGCTTACCTGATTATTTCATTGGCTAACCGCCTTTCAAAGACATTAAATCATTTCTTACTGCCGACGGTTTATGAGCGTTACCATCTTGATCGTGGAGTTCGATTTACGTTGGAGCGAATCTTCCACTATATCATTATGGTTATTGCCGTCATTATCAGTTTGACTACTGTAGGAATCGACTTGAGCGCCCTGATAGCATGAAATTGAAATACCATTTCCTCAACAGGATCTGCACCTTAGAAGCATCGCCAAGGACGCTTTGGATTGGAAAAAAGAATAATTCACTTAAAGGACCTCCAATAGTGATTTATTCTATTGGAGGTTTCTTTTAAAAAACTGTTTTTCCCATTTAAATGGGAAAAACCCTATCATGGCAAGCATTTCCACACTCATTTACAAAAAATTTATACTTCTTATATCTCCTTTTTTCTCTTTATATCTCCTTATATCTAAACCCTTGGTCTGTATAGGGGTTTGGGATGATTTTGCCCTCTAACCAAAATTCAGATTTTCTCAAATCGTCTGTATTTTTAACTATACCCTAGCAATTTGTAATGACACCCCTACTTAGTGTGTGCCATCCCCATTCATAAGAAATAATGCCGTTTTTTACCTATAAAACTGGTTTGATTATCTGCGTGCAGACCACTATTATAAAAACATTGACAACGACAGAGTAG
The DNA here is from genome assembly GCF_900166655.1 of Halobacillus hunanensis. GTDB lineage: Bacteria > Bacillota > Bacilli > Bacillales > Halobacillaceae > Halobacillus_A > Halobacillus_A hunanensis. The sequence continues at coordinate 911,126 of NZ_FVZB01000006.1, forward strand.
CGCTTACGCAAACGGTTACAATGTCGTCTGCCTTATTTGTTTAAAAAATCAAAGGAGGACATGGTCATAATCACATTCCAGTATGAAACAGGTGAGCTCGTATGACTAATGAAACCGCAACAGTTACACGGACTGATCAACAATTAACCTTTGAGAAACCAACCGTTGAAGACGGTTCCGCTATGTGGGAACTCGTCAACAACTCAACCCTCGATCAAAATTCACCCTACAAGTACATTATGATGTGTGAATACTTTGCAGAAACCTGCGTCGTTGCAAAAGAAAACGACAAATTAGTCGGATTCGTCACTGCTTTTATCCCGCCTGAACAAAGTGATGTTGTATTTGTCTGGCAAATTGGGATTGATTCTTCCCAGCGTGGTAAAGGCGTAGCTTCCAAAATTTTAAATGAACTGGTTGATCGCGAAGTTTGCAATGAGGTTCGTTACCTTGAAGCTACTGTTACACCATCAAATGAAGCTTCACAATCCCTTTTTAAAAAATTAGCACGTGACCACAAAACGACGTGTACGATTACAGAGTGCTTCCCTGAGGATTTATTTCCAGGAGAGGGACATGAAGAAGAGTTAACATTTCGAATTGGACCATTTTCTAAACCGAAAACATCTGATAACGATAAATAATTTAGATTCTATCAAGGAGGATTGCAATTTATGAAAAACGATCTAACTGTATTTGAAGAACTAGAATCAGAGGTAAGATCTTATTGCCGCAGCTTCCCTACCATTTTCACCAAAGCTAAAGGGTACAAGATGTGGGACGTTGACAACAAGGAATATTTAGACTTCTTCAGCGGGGCCGGGGCTTTGAACTATGGCCATAACGACCCGAATATGAAAGAAAAACTTATTGAATACATTACCCATGACGGGATTACTCATAGCTTGGATATGGCTTCGGATGCAAAGGCCGATTTCTTAAACAAGCTGAATGACGTCATTCTGAAACCGCGCGACCTCGATTATAAGGTCATGTTCCCTGGACCAACGGGTACGAACACTGTAGAAAGTGCTCTTAAATTAGCACGTAAAGTGACAAAACGTACGGAAGTGGTCAGCTTTACGAATGGTTTCCACGGCATGACGATTGGTGCACTTTCTGTAACGGGAAATTCATTCAAGCGTAAAGGGGCAGGCATTCCGCTTCACAATGCCATCACGATGCCTTATGACAACTATATTGATGAAAACCTTGATACACTAGACTACTTTGAGCGCTATCTAGAAGATGGCGGCAGTGGAGTAGAAATTCCAGCTGCTGTTATCCTTGAAACAGTACAAGGCGAAGGTGGTCTGAATACAGCGCGTTTTGAATGGTTGAAGAAACTCGATGCGATTTGTAAACGATTCGAAATCTTCCTGATTATCGATGACGTGCAAGCAGGTGTCGGACGTACAGGTACTTTCTTCAGCTTTGAACCAGCTGGTATCAAACCTGATGTCGTCTGTTTATCTAAATCTATTGGCGGCTATGGCTTGCCATTTGCGATCACATTGATTAAGCCTGAACACGATATTTGGGGACCAGGTGAGCACAACGGAACATTCCGTGGTAACAATATGGCTTTCGTAACGGCTACTGAAGCCCTTCGCTACTGGGAAGACCCAAGCTTTGAAGAAGGCATTAAAGAAAGAGGCGAGAAAATCACTGCATTCCTGGATGGCTTAATTGAGAAATATCCAGAGATGAAAGGGTATCGTAAAGGCCGTGGCATTATGCAGGGGATTTCTTCAGGTGTAGAAGGTTTCTCTGAGAAAGTCGCCGAGCTGGCATTCCAACAAGGTTTAATCATGGAAACAGCTGGCGCAGATGATGAAGTATTCAAGCTCTTCCCGCCGATCAACATTGACATGGAAGCTCTTGAACAAGGTTTTGAGAAGATTGAAGCAGCCGTTGAAGCTGTTGCAAAAGAAAAAGAATTAGTTACATCATAATTAACTAACGATTCACTATACTATACAACACTATTGGAGGCCGAAATTATGAAAGTCGTAAAACTAGAAGACGTACTTGGAACAGAAAAAGAAATCAAAGGTGAAAACTGGACGTCCCGCCGTTTGTTATTTAAAAAAGATGGCATGGGGTACTCCGTGAATGATACCGTGATCAAAGCTGGCACGGAAACACATATCTGGTACCAGAATCACTTAGAAGCCGTTTATTGCATCGAAGGTGAAGGAGAAGTGGAAACACTCAAAGACGGTAAGGTCTGGCCTATTAAAAAGAATGAAATCTATGCACTAGATGAAAATGATGAGCACCTACTGCGTGCCTATGAAGGATCAGATATGCGTATGGTTTGCGTATTCAACCCACCGCTTACTGGCCGTGAAATTCATGATGAAAATGGAGTTTACCCAGTTGACGATTCAGACGAGTAAGTCATAAAGAAATCCTCCCTGCTCGAGCAGGGAGGATTTTTTAAATTTTAATTATGAAGGGAAACCAAGGATAGCTTTCTTCTCAAGATACTCTTCAATTCCAAAGTCGCCCCACTCTCTTCCTATACCAGACTGCTTATAACCTCCAAACGGAGCCGAGAAGTCTTTACCTTTATCGTTAATCGTAATCCTTCCTGCACGAATGCTGGTGGATACTTTACGAAGCAGTTCTGGATCTTTACCAACTACATATCCTGCAAGGCCATAGACCGTGTCGTTGGCAATTTCAATTGCTTCATCCAATGTTTCATAGGTAATAATCGACATCACCGGACCAAAGATCTCTTCCCGGGCAATGACCATATCATTATTCACATCTGAAAATACAGTCGGTTTTACGAAATAACCCTTATCAAGACCCTCTGGCTTACCAGTTCCGCCGGTGATTAAAGTGGCACCTTCTTCAATGCCTTTTTCAATATAGGATTGAACACGATCCCATTGCTTTTTGGATACGAGCGGACCCACAACCGATTCTTTCCGTGGATCTCCAACTGGAAACTCCGGAAGTACTCGTTTAACTTCCTCCTCAAAGGAACTTTTTATCGACGCAGGCACAATGATACGCGTAGCTGCTGAGCAAACCTGGCCTGTATTCATGGAAATATGGGTTACAGCTGACTTGGCTGCTTGCTCAAGATCGGCATCTTCAAGGACTATGAGCGGCGATTTGCCTCCTAATTCTAGCGCAACGTTCTTAATCGTCTTCGCAGCATTTTCCATTATTTTTTGCCCGACGCCAACCGATCCCGTAAAGGAAACAAAATCAATATCAGGGTGTGAGCTAATCCCGTCCCCAATGACGTCGCCTGCACCATTAACCAAATTAAAGACACCTTTCGGAACACCTACTTCGTCAAAAATCTCCGCTAAGATCATCGCGGCAAAAGGTGTCAGTTCAGATGGCTTTAAGACCACTGGACTGCCTGCAGCGAATGCGCTGGCAATTTTTGTGGACGTTTGGTTTGTAGGGAAATTCCACGGTGTGATCAAACCGCTGACCCCTACTGTTTCTTTGACTAATGTATGGTTGCCGCGCTGCTCCATAAATGAGAAATCCTTCAGTGATTCAGCAGCCTGGGAAAAGTGAGAATAGCCCATTTTATAATGAACCTTTTCAGAAATAGATAAAGGAGCACCAAGCTCATCTGTCATGACTTCAATCAGGTCATCTTTACGTCTTTCATACTCAGCTGCAATCTTTTCAAGCATCTCAATTCGCTCTTCCTTTGGAGTTTGTGAAAAAGCAGGAAGTGCGTCCCTTGCCGCTTGAACGGCTTTATCTAAATCTTCCTTCGTCCCAAAACTGATTTTCCCGATCACTTCCTCTGTCGCCGGGTTAATCACGTCTTCCGTTTCAGAACCAGTTGAATCTATCCATTCTCCATTAATGTAATGCTTCAAGTAGTTACGCATCTCCACCGTCTCCTTTTATAAAAAGATTGTGATCATTACAAGCAAATCATCAGAATTATATTCAGTTTTAGAGACTATATAACCTTAATCCTTCCATTTCAAACAAAAATCAGCTGACTCTCTTAAGTAAACCATTACCCTCCCTTTCGTCTTCTTTTCATAATCTTAAATGAATTTAAACTTATCTTAATAATACTTTACAGGAGGTTTATTAACTTTTCCAGACCCGGACCTTATACTTTAGATCATAAGTTATTCATCAGGGGGTAGGGAATGGAACAAAAAATGGTCCGTCTTAAGTTTTTAATCTATATGTGAATGCCAGCTTTTCGAAAGAACAAATTGTTTCATTTCCTTCACCAAAAGAGTCACCTAATCACAAAGCCATAACTTGAAAGGTAGGTTATTATGCTACAAAACATTGGAATACCAGGTCTAATCATCATTCTCGTGATTGCACTAATTATTTTTGGTCCATCAAAATTACCAGAAATGGGACGTGCATTCGGGACTACCCTAAAAGAATTCAAAAAATCCACTCAGGATCTAATGTCCGATGATAAGCAAAGTCAGGAAAACCAAAACAATTCCAGCGAGCAAAAAGAAAAACAATCAGCTAACTAATCAAACAATGGAAGGTGTAAGCTAATCACTTCTGCTTACATCTTCTTTTATCTTAAGGAGGTATGATGATGGCAGCACAAGAAATGAATCTTGTCGGTCATTTAAGCGAACTTCGTAAGCGGCTTATTATCATCCTGGGTTCATTCATCCTGTTTTTTATAGCAGCATTCGTTTATGTTAAAGAGATTTATAATTGGCTGAGTCAAGATATCGAAATAAAGCTGGCTGTTCTCGGGCCAAGTGAAATTCTGTGGGTATATTTAATGCTCGCGAGCGTTGTAGCTATTACTTGTACCATTCCGATCGTTGCTCATCAAATCTGGCTTTTTGTACGCCCAGCCCTTACATCTAAGGAACAAAAAGTAACACTGGCCTATATTCCTTCATTATTTATCCTGTTCCTAATTGGCATTTCATTCGGCTATTTTGTTATTTTTCCTATTGTCTTTGACTTCTTACTTTCCCTGTCAGAAGGCATGTTTTTCACCTTTTTCACAACTGAGAAGTACTTCCGATTTCTATTACATATGACCTTGCCCTTCGGCTTTCTGTTTGAACTTCCTGTCATCATCATGTTCCTGACAAGTCTCGGGGTTCTCAATCCATACAGACTTAAGAAAGTGAGAAAGTATGCCTATTTTGTTCTCGTTTTGATTGCAGTCCTAATCACGCCACCTGACCTCCTATCTGATATACTCGTCGTTATTCCGATGCTGTTCTTATATGAATGCAGTGTGCTGCTTTCTAAGGTGGTGTACAGACGTAAACAAAAATTGGCAGTTGCAGCTTAACCTTATTATTAGGAGAAAGCCACAAGAGGGCGAGCTACCTCTTGTGGCTATTTACTAATATATTGAGCATTTCCAAACCGTTTCTTTAAGATATTTTTTCACGTTTCACTTCACACAGGAACAAGTGTTCTGTTATAATATATTTAGAGAAGGAAGGATCAGTAAATTAGAGACCTCCCCTAAACTATCTAATCTGCAAGACTCTTCCTTCTCTAAATTCCCAGTATTCATTAGTGCCCAGTACTTAATAGAGTAAATATTATCTTAACAGCACTGGGTTAGATCCGTTCACTCTTAATCTTGAACAAACCCTAACTCATTACCGTCCAAATCAACAATGGTAAATTTCCGGCTGCCGTATGCAGTGGAAAATAACTCTTCTACTACTTCTGCTTTATTCTTTAACCGCTCCCATAATGAATCCACATCATCAACATAGAAATTAAAGCGACCGGGTGTAGGATAATTTTTATGTTCCATTAGAGCGAACATTGCTCCACTTTCATGTTCGAAATGGACATAATTTGGATTTTCTGGTGGCCAAGAACCATCTACGCTAAATCCTAAAACGTCTTTATACCATTTGATTGCTCTATCCAATTCCTTAACATTTGCTCTGACGTGTAACAGTTTGGTCCTCATTAAGTTTTACCCTCTTGAGCTATGATTAGCTAAGATGTATTCAATCGCTATCTAAACTTTGCTAGAAAATATTCTAATGCCAAATTCCTTCTTTTAATTGCATAGATAAATACTTCTACATCAATTTCTGTCACTCCTGCAAAAAAACACCCTTCTTATCAAGAAGGGCGTTATCGCGGGTCAAATTATCATTACTCTTTAGTAAAAGTTTTTGTACTTCTAACCGTATCAATTGGGCGGACCATTTCCTCGATTTCCTTACGTTTCGGTTCTAAGGATGGGGGCAAAGATAGCTTCTCCCCAAGCGTTTCATAAGACTCATCACCCATAAACCCTGGTCCATCTGTAGCAAACTCAAACAGGATTTGCGGAGCGACATTCGCGTAAAGGGACTCAAAGAAATGACGGTTTACATAGCCGGAAGTCCGGAAACCGAAACCGTCCATCCGTTTTATCCATTCATCCAGCACGGAACGGTCCTCCACTCGAAACGCCGTATGGTGAACTGTGCCAAAACCTTGTCTGGCTTGCGGAAGAACGGTGTTATATTCAACGACTACAGCGGCGCCGTTTCCTCCCTCGCCGACTTCAAATAAATGAAAGGACCCTTCTTTATCTATTTCAGTAAATTGCAGAACTTTTTCCAACATGTCTTTAAAGTAATCAACATTATCAACTCGCACAAAAATGGGACCCAATCCAGTAATAGCGTATTCTAAAGGAATCGGACCATTTTGCCATGGTGTACCAGCAGACACGCCTTCATTATTTTCATCGGATATTAGTTGATAGTGCTGATCATCGAAATCCACGAAAGATAGCACCTTTTTACCAAATTGCTTCTTAATGCCGCTATGCTTTACCTTTAGCCGATCAAAACGCTTCACCCAATAATCCAAAGCTTCATCACTTGGTACTCTGAAAGAAGTTTTCGAAATCTCATTCGTTCCGTGGACGCCTTTAGGAATACCAGGGAAATCAAAGAATGTCATATCCGTTCCCGGACTTCCTGTATCATCGGCAAAGAACAAATGGTAGGTTTGAATGTCATCTTGATTAACTGTTTTCTTAACTAAACGCATTCCTAGCACGTATGTGAAAAATTCATAATTCTTCTCAGCACTGCTCGTAATCGCTGTTACATGATGTATGCCTTTTAATCCATTCATATTATTACTCCTCCCTATATGAATCACTTTTATAACTGGACTTTTTATTAAAGTCATTGATTTATCTTTAATTCAAGATAAATGTACTATTTATTCTACCTTCTGTCAATCAGGCCGATTTATCCTACCCAACCATATCCATGGCTTACTCCAGCACGGCAATTAGTTTATCCTGTTCGAACCTCGGGAATAAAACTAGCAAGGTAAATTTTCAAGGAGGCAATTCAAATGTTTCATAATGAAAAGAAGATCCACGGCTATCAGATTAATGCAACTGATGATGAATTAGGAAAAGTTGAATCATTTCTGTTTGATGATGAGAGTTGGACGATTCGCTACCTCGTTGCGGACACCCGAAAGTGGCTTCCAGGACGTACCGTACTAATCTCACCAATTTCCATCACAGCTGTTAACCACGAAGAAAGTCATGTAACGGTACAATTATCAAAAGAGCAAGTGAAGGACAGTCCGAATATCGATTCAGAAAGCCCAGTATCCCGTGAACAGGAGTTGAAATTAAACCAATATTACGGTTGGGGCAGTTACTGGGGCGGTCCTGGCGTTTGGGGTGCAAATATGTATCCTAACCACCTGCTGGGAGAACACCTTGTTCAAGGTTCCCTTAACACGGAGGAAGAACCTGGAGAGTCCCATATAAGAAGCACCTCGGAAATTGAGAATTACGAAATTCATGCGGAAGATGGCGGGGTCGGTCATGTTGAAAGTTTCCTTTTAGATGACGAAAGCTGGCAAATCCGCTATATAATAGTAGATACGAAAAATTGGAAATCTGGAAAAAAAGTGCTTGTCGCACCTGCATGGATTACGGAAGTGAAATGGGAGGAAAAGAGAGTTTATGTTTCTCTTAATCAAGAAAAGGTTAAAAATGCGCCTGAATACGATCCTGATTCCCCTATTTCAAATGCATTCGAAGAAAAGCTTCACAACGCTTACGGAAAAGAATTTTCTCACAATAAATAAGTGGTCGCTTCGATTACTCTAAGTAATTATAAATACCCAATTTTTCTCTAGATTCATAGAGAGAAATTGGGTATGAATTAAGAATCTATTTTCAAACTGTCCTCAATGACCTATAGTTTAACCTTTGCATAAACGCATGTATCCCGAAGCTCTTTCCCATCCGCCGACCGATCTTCGTTTCTAAGAATTCCTTCAAAATCAAAATTCAATCTCTCGGGTATTGCTATGCTCTTCACATTATTAGAGTCGCACCTTATCTCAACACGATTAGCCCCCAATTCTTTAAAAGCAAAACCTGTTATCCCTTCTACAGCTTCTGTTGTATAACCATTTCCGCAAAAACGAGTATCGCCCCAGTATCCTATCTCAAACTTTGGAACTTCCCAATCTATACGATGAAGGCCCGATGAGCAAACTAGCTCTCCCGTTTGTTTGTGAAAGGCAAGCAGTCTTAAGTCCTCTCTTTTCAAGAAATTAATGTGTGCTTCCCGAATGTTGATTTCCGTCTCCTCTTCACTTTGATCGTTCTGAGCAAAGGGCATCCACGGCTTAAGTTCATTTATCGAAGCTCTAAGAGACTCATAGACTGCCTTCCCATCCCCTGGTTTCGGGAGCCTGACAAATAAACGCTCGGTTTCAAATTTATGGGGAAAATCAAGCAGTATAGGGTTCATCGAGGATCCCCTCCTTCATTGTTCTACCAATTTTCAATTACCGCTCTATTTAACAAAGGTTTTTTCTAACTCTTTCATGACATCGCGTGCTCCTGAGCTTTTGTTCGAAAGGACGGCAAGCTTCATTTCTGACTGCGGATAGAAAGCAGCGTGAAAACTTACCCCAGGATCGTATCCCATCACGTGGTATTTATAGATAGTACTATGTTTATAGTAGATCCATAACCCATATCCATAATCAACTTCTTCATTCACTTGGGCATAGGGAGTCAGCAGCGTGTTTGTCGTTTGTTCATCCAATAACTTATAATCCATCAAAGCCTCCCATAGTTTGATCATATCCAACGCAGATACAAAAGCACCGCCATCCGATCCACCTTTAATCGGAACAGAGTACGCATTCGTTCTCCATGTCCCATCCCGTTGATCGATGTACCCATATGCAGTGTTTCCAGGCAGGCTATCAAGGGAGAAATAACCCGACTGATCCATTCCGCACCGCTCGAAAATGTTTGTTTCCACATATTCTTGAAAAGAAGTACCCGTTTGTTGCTCCACAATTAACCCCAGCACTATGTATCCAGCATTGTTGTAATGAAATTTCTCTCCTGGAGTAAACATCATTTTTCCGTGTTGAAACATTGGGAGAAAATCCCTTAGATTTTTCAACAAATACATTGGGGTTTGTTTCCAAACATCTTCAAAGTCCTCCATTCGTTCTTCATCAAAATAGTCTGCCATCCCCGAACTATGGGTTAGCAGGTGATGGATGGTAACTCTTTCATCAACATACGGAAATTCAATATCTAAACAATCTTTTAGTCGTGTTTGAAAGGATAGCAGGTTATTTTCAACTAGTTGCGCAATGGCTATAGCCGTAAATAATTTGCAGCCAGAGGCAATTCCAAAGCGGGTATTGATTTTATTCAAACTCTCATCAGCTCGATTAGCATGGCCAGATGCGGATTGAAATAAAACTTCCTTGTGATCTTTCACCAATACTGTTCCAGAAAAGCCATCCTCTTTGATATGATGTTCCATTGATGTTACACCCTTCTTATCCAATAACCTCACCCTCCTTCATCTATTCGATCACTTTCTTAAACACATAACTTGCCTTGTTATAATCCATTCGTTCCTCATAAAACCGATGGGCATCATTTCGCTGCAACCCTGACGATAAAGCCACTGCTTCAAAGCCATGCTCCTTCGTCCACTCATGGACAAAAGAAAGTAGTTGACCACCATACCCTTTTGAGCGATTCTCCCTGCTTGTCACAAGATCACATACCCATACAAAACGTCCGTAATAAAGAGTGATCATTGGTTTAAAACCCGTTACAGCGACAATCTTTCCTTGATCATATAGTGCAAAAAGCTGATAGCTGTCCTTTTCCCTTGCTTCTGTAACAAGCGCTAAATACGTTTCTTGATCTAAATGGGTACGAAGTTGTTTCATGACTGGAAAAGCTTCTACGATTTCTGTTTCTGATTTTAACTCTTTAATTTCGACACCGTTCATGAAATCCCTCTTTCTTAACGAAAATGATATTTTTCTTTATGTCCCGTCCCGAGAAAGTTTAACATTTTCACAAAACCACCCCGATCTTTTCTTAAGAAGAACGACTATGCTCACTATTCATAAACACAAAGTCTTCTTTAGCCGGTTGCTTGGCAATAGTCTTTTGCGACTTACTTGCAGAGAATAGCCTGCGATACCATTGATTGCGTTCGATAGGCACCCCAACACGTTTTTGCTGGACTTCCTTAATGCCCTGGATAACAAACTGCATGGCAACGATGACCACCATGAATGCAACGAGTGGAGGGATAATGTACCACCATCGCCCCGTCATTAAAGCATTCTTAGATGAACCAATTAGACCGGACCATTCGTAAGTTGTCGATTGCGGCGGGTCCGGCATAAACGGAGTATGTGAAACATCCGTACCGCCGAAAAAGATGCTAAACACGCCCAAATGAATGAAGATTAACAAGGTCTGAATAAACTGTTGACCAAATACAATCCCCATTCGAGCGCTTAAGTGCGGCAGGAGATGTCTCCACAATAAATGAACTGAACTGCCTCCTAGCACCTTAGTACTCAGGACAAATTCTTCTTTCATGATTAGTTTCATTTCATTTCCAAATAACGTAATAAGGAGTGGCACAGCCAGAATGGTGAGAACAATCCCTTGATAGATAATCCTCTCCATTTCTGTTGTCGTAAAACCGCCTGGAGGCATCCAAAGCACAGGCCTTAACAATAAATAAGCAATAACCGTTAAGGGTAAGAAATGCATGCCGTCTGCCAATTTCTCCAGCACCCGCTGCAGCTTCGGAGGACAGAAAAAAGCGTAAGGTATGGCTAGGATAAAGCCGATTGCCACTCTTAGCAAAGCAATAGCTATACCAAATAAAACCGTGTACTTTGCTCCAGTAAGCATCTGATCCAATATACTGTAGCCAAGCTCATCTGTCCCGAGGAAGACATACTCGTGGGAGTGAGGTGCGGCGCTGACTAATATTCCATTGTCGTCGTAAATGTGATAGAACTTTTCAACAAGAGGATCAGCTGTAGCCGTGTAGATCAAACTGGTTGCAACAATGGCAAAGATGACCCCAAATCCAATCAGAAATTTTACATTTTTGAAATGCACCCCCACTTCCCGAACAAACAGTCTAACTAACTTTCCATTTGGCTTGAACGAAAGAGAGCCGAGGAACCTGTTCATCTTCAAATTAGTCTCTTCTGCAACCCTGTTTTCTTTAAAGATAAACAGCTCTGTTCCTTGGTAAAAAATGAAAAACGGCGTGAACAGCATAACAAGGATTAAAAATGTCACAATCGGTCCAAAATCACTCATAAAGGCTGAAGTAATCCCATTAATGTTGAAAATATACTCGATAATCAAAAGGCTCGATAAAGCTCCCCACAGGATAATTTTTGAATGATAAAATATGCTTTTTATAATGTTCCTAAGAATATGGACGTTAAGGATAAAGGATTTAACCATCCCTTTACTTTTGGCGAACTGTACATAGGATTTCGTCATTTCTTCGTCCAATTGAATTAATATAATTTTATAAAGAGAAACCATAGGAAGAATGGCTAATGCTGCGATGGGAAGAGCATAAATCCTTTCCTGACCAACTGTAACGAAATCCATGAACAAGATCCCTGTCTGTTTATACAGCCACACAATTACCAGCTGAGCACTGAAGGCGAGAAGCAGGTCGGGAACAGCTTCAACTAAATTAAGCAGCCTCATTACAAGCCTTTTTAAAACAGATGGCAGGAAAAAGGTGCCAATAGCAAATAAGAAGGCGAGGACAAATCCCAATGCAATCGCCCCCATGAAGATGGTCATAGAGTAACGATAAGGATCCCAAAGATATTCAAGTAATGGCACCGGATTCCCTTTGAAAAAATACACCCACTCCGACGGATGGATCACTGTTTGGAACAAATATATTAACTCGCTAATATAGGCGGATGCATTAAAGAAAGTACCTGTTTTGAATAAGGCTGGTGAAGCACTGATTAAAAGAATGCCAACTAAGCCAAAAATATAATACAACATAAACTTGATTAATTTCATTCTCAAGCCTCCTTTAGGCTTTCCAGCCATATTTCTAACCTTTTTCAATTTTAAAAATAGTCAGTCACATATGTATAAAAAAAGATATACTGATTAACAGTATACCTTTCCTACTACTTATACTAATGAATCCGGCGAATTTTTTCAATAAAATTCCAACCTTCTGTTATTTCCTCACTAGAATAATTTTGTTTTCCTTTTACAATGTGTACTTTTTCCGTGATTTCATCCTTAGGTAATTGTTCAAAGAAAAGCATAGTGGAAACGAGCTCCAAGAACCGGGAGCTCTGGGCCCCCATTTCTTTAATATGTTCATCAAAAGGCGGCAGATGTACATTTGAATGTTTAAGAAAATCATGGCCCGCCTCCGTCATTCGGTAACGGTATTGATAATAATTCTTTTTCTCTTCTTTTGTTTCACTTATGAAACCCAAGTTGCACATTTCCTCAATCCTTAACGTCAATTCTTCAGAATAGGGACCATAAAAATGAAATTCATAACGTTCCTCAAACGGAATATCACACTTTTTCAAGATATAAATCATCTTTTGCAGCTTTTTTCGTCCGACGATATCTTCAGAGCTTGAGAAGAATTGCATTAACTTTGCGTGATTCTCCAACATGACAACTCCACCCCTTATCCAAACAAAATTTCCATAATACGCTGTTTCGTCTTACTCCGGTCCGGCATTTCCTCTAATCGATCAAGCGGTATATATAATTTATGATCTGTACGTTTTTTCCCAGAAATCGATTCAACAATATCTGAGAGACGGGATAACTCCTTAAGTTCTTGGTTGGGCTTTAACAAATGGATAGGGAGCCGCTCCCCTTCTTCGCCAGGACGGTAAAAATCATATGGTAAATCTGAGCTTGAATCGACAACCAAATAATAGTCAGGATTCAACCCTGCCTCCTGGAACAGCCTATACAGCTCCATCCATTCGTTCATCTGTGAATTTGGATTAAACTCTATGTACTTTAAGAGTCGGCGGTTAACGAATCGATCACAAAGGTCAGACAGTATAGGATCATCCTCTTCCATCCACATTTGAAAATAGTAAAGTGTGATAGACTCATCCAACGCTAAATATTCCTTTAAATTTGGCTTCTCCGTGAAAAAGGAAAGAAAATGTGTCGGTTCCAGTTTGAAGGTGTATCCTTCCTCATACAGCTCTTTCGCACGGTGAAGAATTTTTGACAAAATCACTTCAGCACTCCGTGTCACAGGGTGAAAATAAACTTGCCAATACATTTGATAACGACTCATAATATAATCCTCGACTGCATGCATTCCACTTTCTTTCACAACCACCTGGTCCTCCATCGGACGCATCACCCGAAGAATCCGTTCCATGTCAAAATGTCCGTAACTTACCCCTGTAAAATAGGCATCACGCTGCAGATAATCCATTCGATCCGCGTCAATTTGGCTCGAAATCAGACTGACCACGAGTTTATTTTTATATGTTTTATTAATAACATCCGCCACTTTTTTTGGAAATCCTTCCTCTACTTTAGAGAGCACTTGATGGATTTTCGTGTCTCCGAGCAAGATTGCCTGCGTGAAATCCTCATGATCGAGCTTAAAGACTTTTTCAAACGAATGAGAAAAAGGCCCGTGGCCGAGATCATGCAGCAGGGCGGCCGCTAAGCAAAGCAAGCGTTCCTCTTCATCCCAATTAGGGCGGTCTTTAAAGTTGCTAATAATTCTACGTACAATCTCGTACACTCCGAGTGAGTGGTTGAAGCGGCTATGCTCAGCTCCATGAAACGTTAAGTAGCTCGTCCCTAACTGTCTAACTCTTCTTAGACGCTGAAATTCAGGTGTGCCGATCAAGTCCCAGATGACTCGGTCGCGTACATGAATGTAGCGATGTACGGGATCTTTAAATACTTTTTCTTCACTTAATTTCTCGTCACGATAGGCCATTAGCTTGTCCTTTCTTCACGACATTTTCTATAATTATATACCTTTTTTCAGCATAAAAAAACATCTTGACAAAGCAAAGAACCGGACATTTATATGACCGGTTCTCTAGAGATAAGGTATGGAACTTCTTCTATTCATAACGGAAAAATTGGTGGGTACACCCTACCAGTTCCGCCTCTTACCCTTTATGAGGATCAACGTAATCTGGAAAGTCGGTAATAATACCATCTACCCCTGCTTCTAAAAGAAAGTTTGCAGATTCACGATCTCTCACAGTGTAAGGGTGGGTTTTCATGTCATATTCATGAATTCGTTCAACGAGATCTTTCGTAATCATAGCTTTATTAGGGTTAAAATAATCGGCATACGATGAGAATTCGGCCAGCTGTTCATTGGACACTCCATTTTCACTATAACCAAGCAGCACCCCTATCGGCACTGATGGCAGAATCGAATGGAATTTTTTCATAGATTCATGGTCAAAGGACTGCACAATGATTTTTTCATTTTCCGGCTTATGCATATTGCGGGAAACAAGTGCATCGGCTACCTTTTGTTCAATCCCTGGGTAAAGGGACGGTGACTTCAGTTCAATTAATATTCCTGATCTCCCTTTAAATTCATCAAGCACTTGACCGAGTGTTGGAATTTTTTCACTAGCAAATTCCTCACTGAACCAGCTCCCCGCATCAAGCTGCTGCAGCTCTTCATATGTAAAATCTCCCACTTGACCAGAGCCATTTGTCGTACGGTCTATTGTTGTATCGTGAATCACAACTAGCTTGCCATCTTTACTCATTTGAACATCAAGCTCAAACATTTCTGCCTTCATATCAACTGATTTTTCAAATGCTGCCATCGTGTTTTCAGGTGCATAGCCGGAAGCTCCCCTGTGTGCGATTGTGATAGTTTGCTGACGATCCCTGTTTTTAATTTCATTAGCGGAAACATTGGTTGCTGATGTACTGAATACTCCCATAAATAATACCCCCATGATGAGAATGAACAAAAAACGTGGCATCTCTTCCTCTCCCTTCCTATCCTTACTTTCACTCTACAAAACTTACATTAATAGAGTATTAGGGAAGCATTAATATAATGTAAGGAAATACAGGAAAAAAATAACTCCCTCCGTAAGTACTACGAAGAGAGTCCTCTTATCATGGTTATACCTTTTGAAGGATTTGTTTAAGCATTGTGCCGGTCTCATCATAATTCTTGTGCCATGAGAACGCCTCCTCAAGAATATGAGGGGTCTGGCCCCCTCTGGAAACAGCTTGATTGTAGTAGTCCCAAAGTTGGTCCCGATAAATAGGGTGGGCACAGCGCTCGATTATTAACCCGACACGTTCCCTTGGAGCTAATCCGCGTAAGTCTGCATACCCTTGTTCCGTTACAACCACATCTACATCGTGCTCCGTATGATCAATATGAGAAGCAAATGGGACTATGCTGGATATACTTCCATCTTTAGCGATTGACTTTGTTACGAAAATAGCCAGGCGGGCATTACGAGCGAAATCTCCCGAACCGCCAATCCCATTCATCATTTTTGTACCCGCTACATGCGTAGAATTGACATTGCCATAGATATCAAACTCTAAGGCCGTATTGATTGAAATCAAGCCGAGACGGCGAATGATCTCAGGGTGGTTTGAAATTTCCTGTGGTCTCATAATTAATCGACCACGATATATATCCAAGTCATTAAACACTTCTGTCATTTTTTCGTCAGATAATGTGATTGAACAACAGGAAGCAAAATTGACTTTTCCAGCATCCATTAAATCGAATACAGCATCTTGCAGCACTTCTGAATACACTTCTAAGTTCTTAAATTCTGAGTCGATCAAGCCATGCAGAACAGCGTTAGCCACAGAACCGATTCCAGATTGGATGGGCGCAAGGCTCCTTGTTAAACGCCCGGCATTAACTTCTTCCCGTAAAAAGGAAATCAAATGTTGGGCCATAATAACTGTGTCCTGATCCGGCTTCGTTATGGTTGATGGGGAGTCCTTTTGATCTGTAAACACAATGCCTTTTACCTTTTCTGGGTCAACTGGAATTCCGACTGTTCCGATACGATCATCCACTTTTGTTAACGGAATCGGATCACGCTCTCCCTGTTTGCCAGGGGCATATAGGTCATGAAGCCCTTCTAGGTTAGGTTGTTTCATGTTGATCTCAATTATGATAGATTCTGCATGCTGGGCGAATGCTAATGAATTACCAATGGAAGTCGTCGGAATCACCATACCGTCTTCCGTTATTGATACCGCTTCCAATATTGCGTAATCAATAGTTTCTAACACATTTCCTCTCACTAATTCAGACGTGTGAGATAAATGATGATCAACAAATACATGTTCACCATTGTTAATTTTACTTCTCATTGTCGAGTCTGCCTGAAACGGTAAGCGTTTATGAATAATGCCTGCTTGGGCGAAAAGTTTGTCTACATCTGATCCTAAGGAAGCTCCAGTAAACACGTTTACTTTAAATTCTTCTTTTTTAGCTCGTTCTACCAGTGAAAATGGTACCGCTTTCACGTCACCTGCACGTGTAAAGCCACTTAAGCCTAACGTCATACCATCCTTAATCCATGAGGCGGCTTCTTCTGAAGAAACAACACGTTTCTTCAAGCGGGAATCTTGAATTCGTCCGTAATCATTTTCCATTCTATCGCCTTCTTTCATAACTTTTAGAATTATTTTAACTTATTCGCTCAATGATTTGAGGAAAATGAAGGGGAATAGAAAAATGACGGATGAACCAGCAGATTCTTTGAGTAAAACAGCAACCTTTAAAACCCGAGTAGTTTTCTAAAATAACTGGAGTAAGATTGACTGACGGGAATACTTGCTCCATCGTCCATCGACAGCAAAAATGTCGAATGAGTGTCAGGATAGATCTCCCTGATATGATTCACATTGACGATAAACGATCGATGACAGCGGACAAACGATTCCCTTGGCAACATATATTCAAATTCTTGAAGTGAATTTTTATGTGTGCCACAAAATTGATCTGACCATACATATGCCTTACGATCTTTCACTTCTATGTATTTCACTTCGGCAAAGGGAAGCGGCTTCCAGCCATCCAGGGTTTTAACCGTGACGACTGATTTTCCATCTGTGAAAGCCGGATGAATCGCCATTACACATCCTTCGAGTTTTCCATTATGATGAAAAGGAACAGCCATCCCATGGTAGGGAACGCCAAATACATCACGGTTAATAAATTCAGAAACTTTCTGTTCTGTCATGAGAGCTTTATGTGCAATCGTTCCTTCTTTAACAGGATCACCTGTTCCAATTTTCAAATCAATCCGTTTACTTGGACGATAATAAATATATTCCTTAGTATTTGATACGGCTATCGATATTTCATCTGAAAACAACTCACCAATCACATCTAATAGAGAATCTTTCGTAAAACTCTCCATACTTTTAAACACCTCCCCACGATATCTCATTTCTTCTAGTTTAACGGATCTTTAGAAAGGCAGACAAATTGAACCTGTCTACTCCAACTGTTTCTGTTATAATTACTTTGTTCTATTAATAAAGGAGTAACGTATTCATGAACCATATTCATACCTTATTACATCCCAAAATATATCGCTTCATTGATCAAAGCAGCCTCGGTCCCGGATTTTCTGCGCTTCAATCCTTTGCGACGGACGATGCTCTGGCAATTTCCGTTGGACAGGGCACTTCCTCTACGACAGCCAGACTTTGGGTGCATCATAATACCATCGTTCTCGGCATACCTGACGCCCGCTTACCCTATATATCAGAGGCTGTCGACTATTTAAAATCTGAGGATTATCAAGTCATTGTCCGAAATTCAGGCGGACTTGCGGTTGTGCTCGATGAAGGGGTTCTCAACCTATCTCTCATTTTTCCAGATTCAAAAGAGGTCAATATTCATGAAGGCTATGAGGCCATGGTCGTGTTTATCAAGCATCTGTTCGCTGATCTCACGAACCAAATCGAGGCCTATGAAATCACACAATCCTACTGCCCGGGAACCTATGATCTGAGTATCAACGGACGGAAATTCGCAGGGATTTCCCAGCGACGTGTTAAGCATGGATCGGCTGTACAAATTTATTTAGATGTAAGCGGAAATGGCGAAGAGCGGGCCCGACTGCTAAAAAACTTTTATGAAATAGGAAGGCGCGAGGAAGAAACGCGTTTTGTTTATCCAGATATTGACCCCTCTGTGATGGCGTCGATGAACGAGCTGCTCGGTACTAAATTGAGCGTTGCAGATGTAAGGGATCGAATTCTGTACCAGTTGAGTGATTTCTCTGAAAATGTTGTTGTGCAGCAGCTTGAGGGCGAGGAAATGGATACCTTTAATAAACGCTTTGAACAAATGATTGAGCGAAATGCAAAAGCACTCGAGCGTATTGAGTAAAAAATCAGCCGTGAATTGTACGAAATCACAATAAATTGCATGTAATATTGAGTAATTGCACGGATTCTTCGATAATTGCATATAAATCTCGTATTGCACATTTTCCTGATTAATTGCATATTTCACAAAAAAATCCCGAAAGCTGATACAGCTTTCGGGATTTCCTTATAGTGATTGAGCGGCAGTAATAATGGCTAGTTTGTACACATCGTCTGAATTGCAGCCACGTGATAAGTCATTCACTGGCTGGTTCAATCCTTGCAGAATCGGGCCAACCGCATCAAAGTTTCCTAAGCGCTGGGCGATTTTATAACCGATGTTCCCTGCTTCAAGACTTGGGAAGATAAACGTGTTGGCTTCTCCTTTCAACGGAGAATCCGGCGCCTTTTTCTCTGCTACAGATGGAACAAAAGCAGCATCAAACTGGAATTCCCCATCAACCAGAAGCTCTGAATTCTGCTCTTTGGCAAGTTTCAAGGCATCCGTTACTTTTTCAGTTTCAGGAGATTTCGCTGATCCTCTTGTTGAGAAGCTTAACATCGCAACTTTAGGGTCGATGTCGAACAGCTTGGCGGTATCAGCACTAGCCAGAGCAATTTCAGCTAAGTCCTGGCTGTCCGGGGAAATATTTATTGCGCAATCAGCGAACACATATTTTTCTTCGTCACGAACCATGATAAACACACCGGACGTTTTTTTGATTCCTGGCTTAGTTTTAATGATCTGCAAAGCGGGACGAACAGTATCAGCTGTAGAATGAGCTGCTCCACTAACGAGGCCAGCCGCCTCGTTCATATAAACGAGCATCGTCCCAAAATAGTTCTCATCTTTAAGAATTTCGCGAGCCTGTTCCTCGGTTGCCTTTCCTTTACGACGTTCAACGAAACTCGCCGCCATCTTATCGGAACCTTCATAGCTTGCTGGATCGAGAATGTCTGACGTAGAAATATCAACACCAATTTCTTTTGCCTTCTGTTCTATTTTTTCTTTTTCTCCAACTAGTACAGGTTTGATTAAACCTTCTGCCCCTAGTTTACCGACTGCTGTTAAAATGCGTTCATCTAAACCTTCAGGAAACACGACTTTCTTGCCTTTTCCGTCAATTTTGGCTTTCAATGTATCAAAAAGATCACTCATATTGGACCCTCCCATTTTCATTTCTGTACTATATGATAAGACGTTTTGTGTTTAATGAAAAGTAATATGATAGGATTTTTTTCATTAAAACGATTACATCTTCACTGTACCCTACTTTTTTGTTCACAATACGTTCACAGTGCTTGAAATGATGCTTCAAGGGCGATTGTGTTATATTGAAATAGGAAGTATTACTTAAACTTTAGATAAAAGGAGCGATTTTGCCATGCCAGAAACAGTAAAGACAGCGGATGGTTGGTACGCCCTGCACGATTTCCGCTCAATCGATTGGACTTCATGGAAGTATGCCAGCAATGAAGAACGCGATCAGGCGATCAGCGAATTCCACCAGTTGATTGGAAAATGGGAAGATACCGAAAAAAACAAGCAAGGAAGTCATGCATTATATACGATAGTTGGACAAAAGGCAGATCTCCTGATGATGTTTGTACGCCCTACGATGGAAGAGTTAAATGAACTGGAAACAGCTTTTGAAAAATCTAAATTAGCTGAGTTCACCTATAAAGCCTACTCTTATGTTTCAGTTGTGGAACTTTCCGATTATATGGGCGAAGTGGATGAAGAAGATCCAAATATTAAGGCGCGATTGAATCCGATCCTGCCGAAGTGGAATCATATTTGCTTCTATCCGATGGACAAGCGACGTCAAGGTAATGATAATTGGTACGTTCTTGAAAAAGATGACCGCGCCAAACTCATGTACGCCCACGGTATGACTGGAAGGCAGTACGCAGGTAAAATTCGTCAAATTATTACCGGTTCAATCGGTTTGGATGACTGGGAATGGGGCGTTACATTGTTTGCTCATGACGTACTGCAGTTTAAGAAGCTCGTTTATGACATGCGCTTTGATGAAGTGACCTCTCGCTACGGCGACTTCGGTTCTTTCTATATTGGCAATATACTGAAACCAGAATCTGTGGACCGATTCCTTCACGTATAAACCTAATGAAGACAGCCCCCTATAAAAGGAGGCTGTCTTTCATTTTGCACATTTACAGTTATTTCTTACATTTACTTCCACCTCAGGTCATCCAGAATCTGGATGACCTGAGGTGGAAGTATTTGGGGTGTTTTATAATTTACTTAGCTACACACTACACTGCTCTTTTTTGGATGTTGAGGCTTCCGATGGTGTAAAAGGTGATAAAGGCTGCGCCGATGGCAACAAGCAGTGACTGCATTGGAACAGAAAACACTTCTCCTTGTGGCATCATCATCACAAACGGCTGCACCCATGGATAAACTGGTCTGAACGTTTCCGAATTCGCAACTAAAATATTCGGTAATGTTAAGATCACATTTAATGTAAACGGCGCTGCAAAACTTGACCAAATCATCGCCAGCCATAACGTGAGTGCAATTAACGGCAATGTAGCAACCAACCCACCTGCCGTGCATTTCAAGACAAATTCAGCAGGTACAGTCCCTTCAAGCCCTTTCCCATACCCTACTAACAGATAGATGGCAAAAAACATCAGCTGATTGATAGCAGTCAAACCAAATACAATCAAAAACTTTGCTAAATAAACCTGCTGCCTGCCAACCGGCATACTAAACAATCGCCGCCAGCCTCCATGCTGATGTTCATACCGGCAAATGAACCCAGAAAACACACTGATCATCAGCGGAAGGAGCAGCAATGAATGAGCAGGGGACATGACAATAAAAAAATGTTTCCATTCATTAGATATTTCAGGTGGAAGAGAAGCGGTTAAACCTACAATGCCAGCTAAAATAGGACTGATGAATAGCAGAAGCCATACTTTGGTTTTACGTATTTTCAAAAACTCTGAAGCTACTAATGAACGTACCATCAGGCAATATCCCTCCTTTTGAAATCAAACACACCAACTGTAATAATAAGGAGGCCGACCAATAGCCCTAGTCCTACAAATGGCAGGGGATCTTTTCCCGGAAACATCAGCGGCCATTTCCAAATCAACCAGTCCGGAGCTTTATAGGCATACGTCGAAAAAACGGCACCAAATATCCCTATAGCCAGCGGGCCTGCTTGATTTTTTGCCACGATCGACATCCATAGCTGAAGAGCTAAAACAGGCATTCCAGCAAAGAAAGGGTAAAAACTATTTTCCAGGATAGCGATCATTGAAAAGTCCCAGCCAAATCCTAATCCGATGCCAAGGGCAATCGTTCCAATAAATAATAGAATGGAAGATATCCCGATCATGAAGGCCGTCACGATAAATTTAGAAATTAACACATCTTTTCTTTTTACAGGTAAAGCAAGTAACTGCTTCCAGGAAGTCTGTTTATGTTCAATCGAAGCAATTTGTGACGCTAAAATAGTCATCCCCAATAACAGAGCGGGACAAACGAACATATTGACAAACTGAATCAAACTGCCCCACCGATCAGGATACCGCTGCATGATCCATTCATATCGGACACCGTAATTGACCATTTGAAGGGCAATCACCCCAAACGGTCCGAGGAACACGAGCAGCCAGAACCACTTGCGTCTCACTTTTAATAAATCAGCTTGCAGAATAGGAAGCATTTGCCTCGCCCCCATCGTTCGTCAAATCCAGGAAAATATCTTCCAGGGACTGACGCTGTTCCTCGATTCGATATACAGGAATTCGCTGATGGACTAATGTGGCTGTAAGACCAGAAATGTACTCGTCACTGCCTTCTTCCACATAAATATATTCTTCATCATGTTCGACCACATATCCTGAAGACAGAAGTGTAGATTTAGCTGCACTGCCGTTACCTACTCTCATACGAATCTGCGGCCGAGCCCGGCTCCTCAATTTCTCAATCGAGTCTTCATAAATCATCGTCCCCTTCGAAATAATACCAACCTTTGAAGCCATTTGATCAATTTCACTTAACAAGTGACTGGAGATCATAACCGTGATCCCATATTCCTCCGGCATTGACTTAATTAACTCTCTAATCTCATGAATACCTGATGGATCAAGTCCATTTGTCGGCTCATCTAAAATAAGCAGCTCTGGCTCACCAAGTAATGCAGAGGCAATACCTAACCGCTGTTTCATACCAAGGGAGTATTCTTTCACAGCTCTGTCACTATCCTTTGTTAATCGAACAATTGATAATACGTGATCAATTCGTGACTTCGGTACCTGCAATAGTTTTCGCAAAGCTTCTAAGTTCTCTCGCCCCGTTAAATGTTCATAATAAGAAGGTGACTCTACAAGGGACCCGACCCTTTTGAGAATCTCAATCCTATGACTCTTTAAATCTTTATTAAACATCTTAATACTGCCGCCACTTGGTTTCATTAAGCCTAACAACATTCTAATCGTCGTCGTCTTTCCTGCCCCATTCGGTCCGAGGAATCCATAGATTTCCCCTTTTTCTACCGTAATGTCTACTCGATCAACTGCGTTTGTTTTTCTAAATGTTTTCAGCAGTCCTTTTGTTGCAATGATTGTTTCACTCATCTTCATCACCTCTATATCAAGCATAGACGGTCAGGTTTAAATTCAGGGAAGGCTTTCGTTTAAGTTTTGTTTAAATTCATGAAACCTTTTGGAGTTGCATCCGTAAGTTATAACGAAGGAGATGATTCCATGAAAAATCAGCCCCACATCGATTTGCCTACCTCTACTTTTGAGAAATTATCCACTTCTATTTCCTTTCTTGTGATGGTCACCACATTTATTTACTTGGTAGTCATCTGGAATAACATTCCCGATACCATTCCTGTCCATTTTGATTTGAGCGGAGAACCTGACCGTTTTGGCGGCAAGTGGTCCATTGTTGCCCTTCCAATTATTTCTGTCTTCATTTGGGTAACCTTTACGATGCTTGAAAAATATCCACACGCGTATAATTACATCGTCACCATCCATGAACACAATGCGGAAGCACAATATAGAAATGCTGTGCTTATGCTTAGTGTGCTAAAACTAGTCATTTGCCTTCTATTCTCATATTTAACTTGGGTCAGTATTCAAGTTGGGATGGGGCACCTAAATGGCTTGGAGGGGTGGGGAATGTTGATCACTCTTGGCGGAACGTTAGGAGTAGTCCTGATATTTCTTGTTCGCTCAATACGACTAAAATAGGACGCCCGCTGCTAAACCTGGGCGTCCTTTGTTATAATATCTATTCTAGTTCCCTCATGAGTGGAGCTAATTCTTAAACGCATCCCCATTTCTCTTACCATTAAATCGACGATTGATAACCCTATGCCCGCCCCTTTCTGTGTCGACTGACCTTTCATACCAGGGCCGTGATCCTGAAGGGTGATCATGTGTTCTGAGACAAAAATACCTGCGTAACCTCCTAGTGAAGCATAACGAACAAGATTTTGTAATAGGTTATCCCATACGCGCTCCATCCACTTAGGGTCCACCTCCCAGTAAACGGGCATCTCTGCTGTTTGCAGGTCCACGTCTATCTGTTTTCCCTCTAAAACCGGATACCAATGGGCTGCGGTCTCCCGCATAAACCGATTCATTTCAAGTTGCTCAGGATGATAAGGGTACTTTTTCCCGGACAAAAGTGTAAATGATAGTAAATTATCGATTAGGTTGCTGACATAGTCGATTTTATTATGGACTGATTGTAATTTTTCTTTTCCATGTTCGCTCGACACTTCCGGACTGATTCCATTCATGGAAGCTCTGATTGTTGTCAACGGTGTACGCAAATCATGGGATAAATTCGCGATCAGTTCCCGTCGAATCTTCTCTTCCTGCTGTTCACGCTGACGGCTCTCCTCAAGTTCGTGTACCATCCGGTTAAAGCTTGCCTCCAATTGACCGATTTCGTCGTCATAAGACTTCTTAACAGGAAGAGGAATACCTGTTTCCTTCCTAAGTTCCATCGCCTCCTGCAACCGCATCAGCCGCTTATGGAATTTCTTAAAAAACACCCACGATAGAAAGATAAAGACAATCATAATACATCCAAATGCCACAAAAAAGATGTAATCGTAACGCTCACTCAAATTCGTAATCGGAGGATCAATAAATTTACGGTCCAGCTGGACAACCATAAATCCCTGGTCCTCTGTCTCCCCTATAAAAGCAACGACTGTGAATGGATTATTATCATAGTTGCTTTTCATAAACTGTATCGTATAGGCTGAGGACCACTGTTTAGGCAATGAGCCATCGTAATTCACGGTCTCTGAAGTTTCCCCCTGTGCATTCACCCAAAACATAGCAGCAGCTGGGAACTCAGAATGGAGTTTATGAAGCCTGGAACTAATTTGCTCCCTTGTTGCTCCATTCAACGCATCCGCCTCTTGGTGCCATCTTTGTTCAAATGTATCAAAGTCTCCATAGGGCTCGTTTGGATTTTCGATTGCAATCCCAGGCAAATAAACAATCATAGATATAAGGGGAACTGAGATCGGAATCATTAAAACAGCAAACAAGATAAGCAGTAAATATTTTGCTTGCAGTGATTTAATCCATTTCTTCATCCCTTCACCCTATAGCCGATCCCGCGAATCGTCTCGATAATACGAGGATTAGAAGGATCTTTCTCCAATTTTTCTCTTAAATGTCTAATATGAACCATTAAAGTTTTATCTCCTTCTCGGAAAGGTTCCTGCCAAACCCCTTCATAAAGCTGTTCCTTCGTCAAAATCTGATTCAAATGTTTCAGGAAAAACCTGAATATGTAGAATTGCTTTCCTGACAAAATAACCTCTTCTTTCGTTTCTCTATTATGAATGATTTGGCTCTCCTGATGAATATCTAAGTGAGCAATTTTAAGCGTTTGATTTCGTGATCGTTCATACTTTCTGAGCTGCACTTCGATTCTCTTCAACAGCTCCTCTGGATGAAAAGGCTTTGTCAAATAATCATCCGCAAATTCCAATCCTTCTAATTTATCATCAATCGAAGTCCGGGCCGATAACATAATAATTGGAATCGATGCATCCAATCGCTTCAATCGGCGGCCAATTGAGAAACCATCAAGACCCGGAAGCATCACGTCTAATATGATGAGGTCATACAAACTTAAGTCTGCTGGCAGGTTGATGCCTGAAGTCAACCAGTTCGTCTCATAGTTATGATCAATGAGCTTGTGTGTAACCCATTCTCCAATCTCCAAGTCATCCTCTAAATATAAAATGTTCACGGTGCCCCCTCCTTTTTACTGTATCTTACAGTTATCATACAACATCTAAACCAATTTTCTAATCTTTTAATCATATCTAATGGGTGATGGCTCATATAGTGGTTAAGAGTCAGCTTTCGAAGGACATGTAAAAGTGAGGTGACAGTGTGGCTGTCATTCCTAAAACTACAAAAGGTGTAAAGCTGCTTGCTAGATTAATGAGAGCTGAAGCAGAAGGCGACGGCAGACTCGGGATGTTAATGGTGGGAAATACCGGTGTTAACCGTGTAAGAGTAAACTGTCTGGACTTTACTGGAATTGATTCTATTCGAGACATGGTTTTTCAGAGCCCAGGGGGATTTGAGGCTACACAAAAGGGATACTTCTACCAACGGGCACGTGAAAAGGACATTAATCTTGCACGCAAAGTGATCAAAGGAAACAGATACCATCCCGCTTCCAATTCTCTCTGGTTTTTTAGACCACCAGGGGATTGCCCAGCCCAGTGGTACGGACAGCAGAATTCAGGTAGGTATAAGTCCCATTGCTTCTATAATCCTCTTAGTTCCGAATGTCCAAAAGCTTATTAATAGGTAAGGAGTGATGATCATGGATAAACATCAACAAGGACCACAAGATGAACAAGGAGGTGGCAAGAAACAGAATCCGGCCCCTTATTATCCTTCAGTAAACTACTACCCAGGTATGCCTTATAGACAAGGTGGCGGCTCGCAAACAGGGGCCCAAGGCGGGGGTATGCCAGGTATGCAGGGCATGCAGAACAATGGTATGCCAGGCGGTGGTATGCCGGGAATGCAAGGTGGAGGTATGCCAGGAATGCAAGGCGGTATGCCGGGAATGCAAGGCGGTATACCAGGAATGCAAGGCGGCGGTATGCAAGGTGGAGGTATGCAGCCGGGATCCCAACAAGGAGGCCTTCAAGTTCCCTCAATGCCTCAGACGCAACAGACAGGCGGCGGTGCCTACAACCCGCCAAGCATGCTCCCGATGCAGGAGTCGTACATTGAAAACATCTTACGATTAAACGAAGGAAAAAGAGCCACGGTTTACATGACTTTTGAGAGCAATGAACAGTGGAATGCACAAATATTTAGAGGAATTATAGAAGCTGCTGGACGCGATCACATTATTTTAAGTGATCCGGAAACGGGCAAACGTTATTTATTGTTAATGATCTATTTAGATTACATCACATTCCCTGAAGAAATAAACTATAGCTATCCGATAGAGTAAATGAGCTAATTCTCACCACATTAATAACATGTAGAGAGCCCACTATGTCATAGTGGGCTTCCTGCATCATTCTAATTCAAAGAGGGTAATGATTATGAAACACCCCTATGAACAGTACTACAAATTACAATTAGCTACACTGCTGGCAGCTGTTATCCTTGCCATTGTTGCCCTATTCAATCTAGGGCATCAATGGATTGTGCTTCTTATGTTCTACATTTTAGCTGTCAGTCTGGCTATTGAAGCTTTCATCGAACTAAAAAAGCAGCAACTGGTCTCCTGTATAAGCCAGCTGCTGCGTGCAGTCATTTTGTTTATTTTTGTTACAATTCTTTATTTTTAAAGATGTTTAAGAACAGCATATCCAAGCAAGATCCAGCCGATCAAAAACGACAACCCGCCAAGCGGTGTAATCATAGCAAATGTTTTAATACCGGTAGGCGCATAAATATAGAGACTTCCTGAGAACAACAGGATTCCAATGAAAAAGAACCATCCTGCACTTGTCATCATCCCGGTCTGGATTTTGCTCATTAATAATCCCGTGACGAGTAATGCCATCGTATGGAACATTTGATAGTCCACTGCTTTTCCCCATTGACCTAAAGCTTTCTCAGAAACCTTCCCCTCTAACCCGTGTGCACCAAATGCACCCAGTGCTACGGCAAAAAAACCGTTTATAATCCCCAGTATTAGGAATAACTTCATGATCTCCACTCCCTAAAAATCAAAGATTGACTTTCCGTTTGCCTCATCATGGTCCAGACTCGATTTATCCTCGGACCTTTCTGGGACAGGTTTATCAGATCCCATCATCTGACGAATCTCCTCAACGGTAGGTTCATGGATAGACTCTGACGAATGTGTGGACTCTGATCCTTCCTCTAATACAAGATCAGAAAGCAATTTTACAGCACGTATATGTTCACGAACTTTTTGATCATCCCCATGATTCAGCATTGCTTCCTGAATTTCACTAGACATTTTTTTTAAAATGGTTTGATTCGTTATAGCCATTCTTACTGCTCCTTTTGCGTGATATTTCATACCACATGTTCTACGTTTATCATCTTAACATGCCGTTGATCTTATGTCTCACAAGAACAAAGGGAATCCCGAAGTGGAATTCCCTCACAATGTCTATTAAATGATACCAAGTGCTTGCAAGAAAATAAGAATAATAACAATAGGCGCAATATATTTGACGATCTTATACCAAATCCCGCCTACAATAGAATTCGCCATATCGGCACCTTGCAAAGCCTGCTCTTTGGTGAAATACCATCCTACAAACAGGGCCATCGAAAGACCTCCCAATGGCAGCAGGATGTTAGAGGCGATAAAGTCCATGGAATCTAAAATGTTGTTATTGCCAATTGGGGTTACCCCAGACCATACCCCAAAGCCTAGAGATACAGCAATTCCAATTACAAACATTGTGATTCCGACAAGGATAGTCGTAAACTTGCGCGACCAATTAAAGATCCGCATAAAGTATGCGGTAGGAACCTCAAGCATGGAAACAGACGAAGTTAAGGAAGCAATGATAATAGCAAAGAAAAATACAATTCCTATTATTCCGCCAAGAGGCATGTGTTGAAAGATTCCCGGCAGCGTTATAAAGACAAGCTTCGGTCCAGAAGCTGGATCAATGCCAAAAGCAAATACAGCAGGAAAAATGACCACACCTGAAATAACAGCAAAACTGGTGCCAACGAGACCGATTCCGAGAGTTGCTCC
Source organism: Halobacillus hunanensis (assembly GCF_900166655.1). GTDB lineage: Bacteria > Bacillota > Bacilli > Bacillales > Halobacillaceae > Halobacillus_A > Halobacillus_A hunanensis. Next base: position 940,072 of record NZ_FVZB01000006.1, read on the forward strand.
AGGCAATTTATTTTCTTCTGAGAGATAACTGCCATATGTCAGCATAGCCCCCATCCCGAGACTGAGGGAGAAGAATGCCTGCCCCAGTGCTGCTAGATAGATCGATGGATCACGAAGAGAGGACCAATCCGGATAGAATAAGAACTTCAGCCCTTCCACTGCCCCATCTAATGATACACTATAAACCGCAAGGACAATGAGTATGATTGCTAGAATAGGCATAAATAGTTTATTAATAAATTCGATACCTTTGTTCACTCCGCCTAACACAACAAAGATTGTAAAAGCCATAAACACGGCCGTCCAGAAGACAGGGTGCCAGGCATGTGTCGTAAACTCTCCAAATGCCCCAGCATAGCCTGCAGCTGGCTGAGTGAAAAATTCACCGGTTAGATACTTCCAGAAGTAATAAATGGACCAACCTGCCACAACACTATAGAATCCTAAAATTAGAAATGCACTAATCACACCGAAAAATCCGGATAGAAACCACGGGGTTCCAGGAGCAAGCTTTTTAAAAGAACCGACTACATCGCTCTGTGCTTTTCGACCAATACTAACTTCCGTTAATAAGAGAGGCACGCCAATTAATAAGACGAATACAAGATACAGAAGTAAAAAGGCGCCTCCTCCATTATTTCCCGCTACGAAAGCGAATCGCCAAATATTTCCCAGCCCTACAGCTGAACCTAAGGCGGCAAGCATAAAGCCCAGTCTCGTCCCCCATTTTTCCCTTGCCATAGTCTCTTCATCTCCTTTCATTCTATTTAAATATTCCTCAGCATATCATATATTCAAAGCTTGCACGACAGACAACAGACAATTGCAATTTATTTACAGCCTGATATCAATTGTCGAAGTTGTTGAAGGCTTTGATGGAGTAGGGTCTTTGACTTTCCATTCAAACTGCATGCAACTTATTCCCGTTGTTCTTAAAATGAAGTCTGACGGCATCTCTTTTCCTTTAAACCCATAAGCTTTGCATCCTCGCGGGAATTTCGGGTTCCAGGTAGAAAAGAAATGCTTACACTTAAAACAATTGACCTTACCCATGCTACCCCTCTTTCTAGACAGTTATATGATAGAATCATAGCACAGCAAAACTAGATTCACTAGGATGTGTAATCATGCAAAAATGGTTCGGACCTTGGATCAATCAGCCGTTCCAGCTCTTTGGAACATCTCACCTGATCATGCTCATCGTATTTTTGTTGGGAATGTCAGTCTTCTATCTGTTTTCCGCAAATATTAGAAAAGGAACACGTACACATCAAGTTATAAGGTGGGGATTATTCGCCCTGCTCATAAGTTGTGAGATAAGCTATCAAATATGGACGCTTACAAATAGTGTGTTCTCTCCAACAGAGCATCTGCCCTTGCATTTATGCGGTATTGCTTCTCTTATCGCCATGATCGGATTACTCACTTATCAGAAAAAATTGATCCAAATCAATTATTTTATTGGCATTATTCCTGCCATGCTGGCTCTCATTACGCCGGATATTCCCCATGGATATGAGCACTTTCGATTCTGGAAATTCTTTTTACACCATATGGCAATCCCATGGGCAAGCTTTTTCTTAATTTTAACCTCCTCTGTCTCCATTAATAGGCGGGTCATGTTCGAAACGTACAGTTACCTTATCCTATATGCGGTTGTGATCGGGTGTATGAATCAATTAATCGGATCAAATTATCTTTATCTTGGCGGACCTCCGGCTGCAAACACTCCTTTAAATTACTTAGGGGACGGATTATGGTACTACTTGAACTTATCGCTGCTTGCTCTAGCAGCCTTTTCATTCATGCTGTGGATTTATCGAAGTAGTCATTTTATGTTAAGCAAAAAGGAGTAAAGTTATTAAACAAATCAATTTCATAATTTAAGCCCTATTGTTTACCAAGGGATTCAAAACGTAAAAAAGGAAGCACCTCCTCAATTGTAGTCAGGTAGGAATTTGAAATAATTTTATTAAGTTAAGGGTAGTATTGTGGAGAACTCGATTCCGAGACTTTAGTTTGTATAAGGGGCTCCGGGAAACGGCTCGCTTTCCGTGGACGTGCGCTGAGCCTCCTCAGGCTTCGCCTTGCGGGGTCTCATCTATCCCGCGTATTCCACAGGAGTCTCACCGTTTCCCTCCACTCCTTTACCAAAAAATTTACTTCGGATCAATCTACAACCGATTCATGTTGTATAGCTGGAAGACGCTCAAATAAATAGGACAAAGCTATATCCAGCAGGTTACGTGAAGCTTTTGGCATGATGGTTTCGTTCTTCTTATAAAAGTAATGGGGGCTGGAGAACTGCGAGACTCCTGCGGGAAAAGAGTCCTAGGTAAGACACCGCAAAGCGGAGCTCGAGGAGGCTTGCCGGACTCCCACGGAAAGCGAGTGGTTTCCCAGACCCCATCCGCCATTCTCAAGTAACGAAACCGGTCTTCAATAAACAGGGGCGATTGTGGAGCAACACTGATAGAAAATGACCAGCTTTCTTTATAAATCGAAACTAGAATCTACTGGTTAAGATTCCATTTTGAATCCTTTCGGAAAAGAGCCTTATATTCTACCAGTCTTTGGCGCATTAAATGAGCAATTATGAAATTGATTCGGCCTTCAGTCTTCTACTTAAATTCAAACATTTCCAATGAAATTCGCATAACCTTACTTTTCTTTTCTCTATTAGTAGATTACTATTTAAGGATAGATATGGAAGGGAGAAATGTTATGAGAATCAAACCGCTTGCAGACTTCGCTTCATTCACTGCCATTCAGAGCCGCTGTTACCCTGGAATGGGACTCACAACAGAGGAAGATATGCGAAAAGCAACCGAACACCGCAAGAAGATGGATCAATACGAGCGTGTCCATCATGTCGGAGTCTATGAGGACCGCCAGCTTGTGGGCGGATATATCGACTATGCTCTGCCCATGAATGTTTATGGTCAAATGATACCGACTAAAGGTATTGGTACCCTGGCGGTCGACCTCCCTTATAAGAAACAGGGCATCGCGAAACGTTTAGTCAAACATACTATTGAACAAGCGAAGCAAGATAGCAATCCCCTTGTACACCTTTACCCATTCCGACCGGACTTTTATCGAAAAATGGGATTCGGATTTGGACCACAGTTGAGCCTGTATCAATTTTCACCTGCTCAGCTCCCATTCTTCGATGATACACCTGCAGCGACCCGGATCGAGAACCAAGAAGAAGTTATGGATTGCTACAATGATTGGGCTGAACACACACATGGTGCCTGCCATAAAGCTGATTATGAATTTCGCCACATCTCCATGGAGCATACGGACGTGATCGGTTGTCGTATCAACGGTAAACTCGCAGGCTACATGATCTTTGAATTGATACAGAAGCAGAATGATATATTCCTGAAGCATGACTTACATATTACTGACTGGTTTACTCAATCAGATGAGGCCTTTCAATCACTTATTAACTTTCTTCATAATCAAAAGGATCAAGTGCGGTCCATCGTGTTTCCCACATATGATGATTCTTTAGCCTTTTTACTGGATGACCCGAGGAATGTTACAGAGGACCTGATCTTCCGTATGTATCATGAAACCCACAAGCGAGGAACGGGTGTCATGTATCGTATTGTCGACTTGCCGCTGTTCATGAACTACATAAGTGACCATTCCTTTGGCCCTGAGAGCATTACCGTACATTTCGATGTGGAAGATACGCTAATGAAGACCGAACAAACAACTTATTCTTATCGCTTTGAGGAAGGAAAACCAGAGGCATGTGATAGCCGTGATGACGGCATACGACTCACTATAGATGTCGCTGATTTGTCTTCCTTGCTAATGGGTTGTGTGCAGCTATCAACACTTTTACAATTTAAAAGAGCTGAGGTGCATGGACCAGACAACATGAAGTCACAGGTTAAGCAGCTTTTTGACTCTCCACAGAAACCAGAGAACTGGTCATCTTTTTAAATTTGCCGTAATAAAGACTAGGCAGGTGTACAGGTACCCTTTGTAAAGTACATGTTACACTTGGCTAGTCTTTTTTGGTTAAAATACATAAGGTGAATAAACAAAGATGATAATCATCACCCAAATAAAATCAACAAAATGCCAATAATAATTGAATATTTTTTGCTTTTCATTAAATAATGCTGATGGAAGATTTCTTTTTAATTGAAGCATCAGCAGGACCATCCAGCAAAGGCCAAAGGCAACGTGAGACGCATGCAGTCCAACTAACGTATAAAAAGAAGCCATGAAATTATTCATCGATATCGTGTAGCCCTCGTGAACTGCATATTTATAGAACTCATGCACTTCGAGCCCCAGGAACACAGCACCGAGCACAAACGTTGTGATCAGTCCAATCCACACTTTCACTCGGCTGCCATCCTTTAACCCTTTTTCTGCAATCAGCAAAGTTGCACTACTAGGCAGCAAGAACACAGAGGCCATGATCACGGATCGTAAGTCAAACGCCTCGGTTGGGGTAACCCCTTTTGAAGGAGGAGTAAAAATAATGTACGTAGCAAACAAAGTTGCAAACATAACGGCCTCTACCCCTAAATAAATATAAAAGCCTAAGCGCTTATCACCGAATAACTCACGTGACACCGACTGATTCATTATGACCTCTCCTCCTCTCGATATGCCTGTCTGCGCTCATCGGTTAACGATCGGATAACCAGGAAGGATAGCACACCCGCTCCTAAGATAACCTGCAGCCAAACCCAGAGATAGATAAAAGCAATGCTTAAAGCGATCATAACCCCTGCCAGTATAATGGGCTGATAGGTCTCAACGGAAATCGGAGAAGGCCTGGGGTCATCGGCATATTCAAGGCCCTTATTGTTGACTTTCCTATACCAGAACTCATCCATACGTTTCACCTTAGGCATCGGATTAAAAGGATGCTCGGGTGCTGGTGAGGCAACAGACCAATCCAGTGTCCTTCCATCCCAGGGATCTCCGTCTGCTTTTTTGCCGTATCGATGAGTCTTGTAAAGGTTCCAGATCACAAACAGCATACTAATTCCCATCAAGTAGGCGCCGACTGTACTTATCGCATTAAAAATAAATACATTATCCGCCCATGTGTACGTGTAGACCCGGCGCGGCATTCCGTTTAATCCAGCAAAATGCTGAGGCAGGAATGTAAGGTGAAAGCCAATCAAAAACAACCAGAAATGCCAGCGTCCCAGCTTATCATCAAGTACTTTTCCTGTCATTTTCGGATACCAATAATAGATGCCCGCAAAAGCACCTAAAATTGTTCCACCCACCATAGTGTAATGAAAGTGAGCTACAACGAAATATGAATCGTGGTACTGGTAATCCGCCGCTGCTACAGCAAGCATAACCCCTGTAACTCCACCCATAACAAACGTTGGGATAAAGCCTAAGGCAAATAACATTGGAGTTTTCATCCGGATGACTCCGCCCCGCATAGTAAATAACCAGTTAAATACTTTGACCCCAGTAGGGATGGCGATCAACATGGTTGTAATAGCAAAAACGGAATTCGCCAATGGCCCCATTCCAACTGTAAACATGTGGTGAGCCCATACCATGAAACCTAGCAGCCCGATCAAAGCCAGCGCAATTACCATAGATGTGTACCCATACACCTTTTTTCTGGAAAAATTCGAAATTACGTCAGAAAATACCCCAAAAGCAGGCAATATAAGAATATAAACTTCCGGATGGCCGAAAATCCAGAACAAGTGCTGCCAGTAAACTGGTGAGCCTATTTCTCCAGTGAAGAAAGATGTCCCGTAAAATCGGTCAAACATTAACAGAACTAAAGCTATCGTTAAAACCGGAAATGCGACCAGAATCAGAGATGACGTAACAAGGGTAGACCATGGAAACAACGGCATCTTTGATAACTTCAGCCCTGGAGCGCGCAGCCGAATGACCGTTACAATCATGTTGATGGCTGTAAAGATTGTCCCAAGCCCCGAAACTTGTAACCCCAATATGTAATAGTTAATATTAGGTCCCGGTGTATAAGTATCCGTCGATAGAGGTGCATAAGCTGTCCAACCTGCATTGGGAGCTGAATTCATAAAAAACGACATGTTAAAGATCAGCCCGCCCGCTAGAAAAAACCAAAAACTAATCGCATTTAGATATGGAAAAGCTAAATCATTCGCACCGATTTGCAGCGGTACAGCGACATTCATTAGACCGATTAATAATGGCATCGCTACAAAAAAGATCATGATCGTTCCATGGGTAGTAAACACTTCGTTGTACTTGTCGCCCTGAAATACCCAAAAGTCGTTTTTTGGCACAGCGAGTTGTGTGCGAATCAACATAGCATCCATACCTGCTCTAAAGAAAAAGATAATAGCAAATAAAATGTACATGGTACCTATTTTACGGTGGTGTGTTGTCCTCATATATTCGAATACAACAGGCCATTTTTTTAATTTCGTCAGCCACACAAGCAAAACAATCCCCACTATTATTGTAAATATCCAAGCTGCTACAACATCAGAAGGGATTTGACCAATTGATGGTAAATTCATAGTCTGTCCACCTGCCTAACTTTTTTGGAGTATCATTCTGATGCTAACCAGTCTTCAAATTTCTCCTGGGTCACAACTTTTGTTTCAAATCGCATGTTTGCATGACCAGCGCCACAGAACTCAGCGCATTTTCCTTGAAAGGTGCCCGTAACTTGGGGTACAAAGGATAGTCTATTTTCTTTATTTGGCCTTACGTCCATTTTCCCGGCTAACCTGGGGACCCAAAAAGAATGAATAACATCATTAGAACTTAGTCGAAGAGTAACCTTTTGATCCTTAGGCAAAACGAGTTCGTCCATCGTCTGTTTGCCGTTCTCATAAGTGAATTCCCAGCGAAACTGTTCTGCTTTGACCTTTACTACTACGGCTTCCTTCGATACCCCATCATCTGGACCAGAAATCGTAGAAGTGATATCGTATGTAGCTTTGACTGTAGGCACAGCTAGAATCGCTATCAAAATAATAGGGATAACAGTCCAAGTTACCTCTAAAAGTTTGTTTTCCTTCTTTTCTTTAGGAATCTTATCAGAGGTTTCCGGTCTTTCTTTATACTTTCTAATAAATAACGCAAATAAAATAAACACGACCGCCAGCACGAGCATCATAATAGCAAAGCTGAGGTATATTAGGTCTGTTATTTTTTCAGCTGAATTACTTACAGGATTCAGTGTTCTTAGACTACATCCACTCAGCAAAATTAGTGTCAATAAGGGCAATAGTTTTTTCATAACACTCCAACCTTTACAGTAAATTAGTAAACCTCACGACCTGCTTTTATTTAAGGATATTACAAGTACATATCCAATTACTTGACACTTGAAACGTACTGAAGACTTCTAGCTTTTATCCGATTAAAAAATGGTCTACTTCCGTTCATCTGCCCCGTAAGTTCAAGCTGTACTCCATAAAAAAACCCTTACTAACATCTGTTAGAAAGGGGCTTTAATCTTTATGTGTTTTGCTGGTTCTCCAACATTTTAATTCTTTCCTCTAACCTCTCATATTCCTCCTTGGTGACAAAACCCAGCTTCTTTACCTGCTCTTTCGCTTTAGCCTGTGAACGCTCATTCCACTCGTCATTCAACTGCTCCCCTTTTGACACCCAGGTATTCAGCATATCCTTCGCCTCTTCCGGAGACATATCACCTCTTGCAGCCATATCATTAACAACTGATTCGAAATTTTTCCTTTCCGCTCACAGCAGCACCCAGCCCTAGGTAAAAACCTTGTTTTAACAATTCTCTCATTTTTGAAAACCTCCTTTTAATACTTAGACTTTTTAATCATTCGAAAATGACTTATTGCCACTATAAGCATTCCAAATATTCCAACTCCGCCAATAATCAAACCTAACATTAATAAAAGGCTGGAGCTTCCGACTACGGCGTAAATTACCATTCCTGAACCTGCCACCATGACTAAAAAGGTGAATAGACCGTACAACAAGTAAAACTGATGAAAGAATTTCTTCTGGAGTTTAGAGCGCTGCCATTCTCTTTGTTTATTGCCGTCCTCCAAATATTGTATGATAGCGCGCGGCAATGAGAGAAGCGGCTTTGCTGATTCTCTCATGATTTCTTTATAAAAAGATGTATGAGACCCTGTACCTGACATCCACCGTTTAAGGACAGGTCTGCCCCAGGCAATTAAGTCAACTTGAGGATAAATCGTTGTTAATACTCCTACGACAATCGATGTTGCCCGTCCCAAAAAGGCATAGTCAGCTGGGAGTTGAATCGGCTGCTCCTTGATAAAGACCTGCAGTTCATCCATGATGTCATTCATTTTGTTGGCATCCAATTTACCGAAGCCACCCTCTAAATATAAATCTGTGGTTTGTTTAATGATTTTCTTAACACGATCAATGTCCGCTTCGGCTAATAAAAAGTCCATTTCAATTAGTGCTCCAACGACACGATCATAATCCTCCAGTATAAAACCCTGAACCATAGAACGTATTGAATCTGCGTCTGTTTGCTTCACCTCGCCGACCATTCCAAAGTCAATCACAACCAATGTGCCATCAGGACGTATCATTAAGTTTCCTGAGTGGGGATCCGAATGAAACATGCCGGAAAACAAAAATTGTTCCAAAGATAAATCAAACAACGTTTTAGCTACTTGTTCAGGTTGAATACCGTGTTTTTTCATGAACGCCACATCGGTAATCTTGGTCCCTTCAATCCATTCCATGGTAAGCACACGTTCGGTAGACATCTCTTGATAGTAATCAGGAGTATAGACAGACGGAAAGGCTTTAAATCTCCGTTTAAACCGATTACCGTTCTCAAGTTCCAATCTAAAATCCAGTTCATTTGTAATCACAGTAACTACTTCTTTATACAACGCCGGTAAATCAGCCTTTTCCCCATACCTTGTAAACTTTCCTATGATAAAAAATACAATTCTCATCGCTCTGAAATCAACATTAAAAATCTCTCTCACACGATAGCGCTGTACTTTGATCGCCACCGATGTTCCATCATGCAGTGTTGCACGATACACATCACCTATTGACGCTGAAGCAACAGGAGATTCATGAAGCGATTGGAGCGACTGAGCAATCGAGCAGCCCCACTCTTCTTCCAAGATACCTTTGGAATAGTGAAATGGAACCGGCTCCACCTGATCAACCAACCCCTCCAGCTCTTTTATAAAAGAGCGAGGGAGCAAGTCGGCTCTTGAACTGAGAAACTGACCAAATTTAATTAATAATCCGCCAAGACGTATAGCCGTTCTTCGATACTCTCTAGCCTGTTTTGTAAACATCTCCTCCCATTTGCGTTTCGTCACTTTATCCCAAATTCGGTGTCTCTTTTGAAACCAGAAGATTTGCAACAAAAACTTCACAGCCATCCAGACGATGACAATAATTCGATAAATTGATATGTATTTAAGTCGGCTGCTCATTTCCCTCCTCCTTCTACAGAAATTTCCCTATCCGTTACCCTAAATGCTATAACACGAATCTAATTTGATAAATGAATCATTCGACACAAAGAAACAAAACTCGACTTATTCAAGTACTTTTGGAGTATGTTATCGACACCTTTGTCGGAAAAATACTTCAAAATGACCATTCTAAATTTTTTGAATATTACTAATTCCACCTTTATAATAGATAGTGTTTTAAAGGGGACAAATTTATTTGGGGAGGTACTTCTACATGAAGAACAAAATGACAGCATTACTGTCAGTAGGTGCGTTAACACTATCTTTGCTTGCTCCAGCAGCATCAAATGTAAGTGCTCAATCTGAGTCGAGTACGGATTACAGCAACTGGAACGTAGAGCGATACGGAGATCGTATCGATATTGACGGAAAGCTAGAGCAAAAATCTCAAAGTGAAGAATTTCAAAAGCGAGCGGCTAAGGAAATAAAAAAAGCTGCTGAAGAGGTTAATTTCAATGATTCTAAGACCTCAGAATCATCTAAGGCAACAACTGCCTCTGCAAAGAAAGTAGGAGAAACCAAATCATTTCTTAACCGTAACTTGCAGTTTCAAGAGTTCACCCTTCGAAGCGTTGGTGAACACGTTGAAGTATGGGTAGCCAATGACCTCTCTTTTGGTGAAGGCGATCCACGTGATCCTCATGTGATTACCCAGGAACAAGTGGAAAAGATGACTGCTGAATTTGATTCCAACATTTATCCAGTAGCAACCGGATTCTTTGGAATGCCTGATTCTCTTGATGGAACAGAATCCCAGCTTGAAGATATGGGCCTCGTTCCAGAAGATTATTATAAAGGTGATGGCGACAAAGTGATGATTCACGTCAGCAATATACCGGATGAAAACTATGAGAACCCGGAATATCCTTTCTTTGTAGCCGGTTTCTTCTGGCAAACACTTGAGAACTATACAGATCGGAACATTATTTCTATTGACTCTGCCGATTGGAAAGAGCGTTTGGAAAGTACATTTTTTGGAACAACAATCCATGAACTGCAGCATTTGATACACGCTGACAACGATGGTGATGAAACCACATGGTTAAATGAAGGTATGTCTACATTCTCTGAGTACCTCGGCGGATACGGTCTTGATGCTGGGTCCATCAACTTCCTGCTTGATCATCCTGAAAACTCATTAACAAATTGGGATGAGCACGTTAATGCTGCTACAGGACCTGAGACTATTGCTGATTACGGCTTAGTGCAACTGTTTACCCTTTATAACTATGAAAGGTTTGGACAAGAGTTCATTCGTCACGTAGCTACAGACGGCATTAACAGTATCGCAAGCTACGAACAAGCTTATAAAGACTTTAATCTAGGTGTTACATTTAATGAAATATACCAGGACTTCTCCACTGCCCTTGTTGTTGATGATGACAAATGGAAAGGTGGAAAGTATGGTTTTGAAAATATTGACCTGCGTAAGCTTCCAGTTGAAGATGGCAGTGAGCGCGGCTTTACAGTGAATTTCGAAAAAGCTAAAACATATGAGAAAGATGGCGTCCCGGCATGGGGTACAGATTTCAAAGAGTTTAATTTCGCACCAAATCAAAATGTAGAGAATTTCAAGTTCAACGGAATTGACTTCCTTCCATTACAATGGGAAACTGTTCAGGATCCACTCGGCAGTGATGACCAAGTATATTGGGCAGGTGAAGGTGATGAGCTCGATAACAAATTAATCTTTAGTGCTGACCTTTCGAATGTGAACGAAGCTACATTAACATTTGATAACTACATTGATATTGAAGAACAGTGGGATTTCGGAGTCGTGCAAGTGTCTACAGATGGCGGCGAAACTTGGACTTCCCTTGCTAATGAAAATACGCGTTCAGATGTAGTTGATCAGGGATATCCAACTATTAAGGAAAACTTACCTGGTTTCACAGGAACATATGAGAACTATAAAGAAGAAACATTTGACCTTTCTGAATATGCAGGCGAAGAAGTACTGATTTCCTTCCGTTACTTAACGGACTGGGGAAGCAATAATTCAGGCTGGTTCATCGATGATATTGCCATTCCTGAAATTGGTCTAAGCTTCGATGGCACAAGTACAGAGGCCTTCATGTCAGAAGCTCAATTAAAAGAAGAATATGTAAACTATGGTGTGACATTCATTAAAGAGAAAAATAACGGCAAATACCAGGTCATCGAAGTCGATCCGTTCAATGTTACCGACAAGGAAGCATTAGAACTTCAACAAGCCTTCAGAAAAGGCAAAACATATATGACGACGTATTATGCTGCGCCACAGGACAGCACGATTCCTGTTCCGTTTGAATACGAAGTTGAATTTAAAGGAAACAATGGAAAAGGACCTAAGAATAAATAACACGAATCATCCATAAACCATAAACCAACCAGTAATCATGCTGGTTGGTTTTTCTATATTTTTATGGCATGATTTGAGTAAACAGGAATTAAGGTGATCGTATGCAGATTCGAGAACTAGAAGTAAAAGAATTACATACTGTTGCGCGATGGCTGCACTCAATGAATGAGCAAGATAAACATTATGTAGCATGGCTTGCTTCAGAACCCAATGAAATTTTTGAACAAATTTGGACGTTGACGCAATTCGAAGAACCCCTTGCTTATGTTGCTTGGGACCAGAACCAAATTATCGGATTTATAGGAATCCTCCCCTTTTTCGATCAGAAACTGGCCCGTCTACTTGGACCTTTCTCCACTCAGGAAGACTCTGAGGTAATTGAACGGCTGTGGGAAAAGACTACCCTCACCCTCCAACTGCATTTTGAGGTCGTAAAAGTGGCGTGTTTTAAAACAAACGATCCCTTGGTTTCCTTTGCGGAACGGCATGATTTTTCACTTTATAACATAGAAAGAACATTAGCTCTGCACCAGTCCCACTTCTCTCCTTCAAATGAGAGGAATCCAAATATTTTTGAACTGACGAGCGAGCACCTTCATGCACTTCGGGACCTTCACCCTGCGGGGGCTTACTACACTACGGAGGAAATGGTCCAACTGGCTAAGCGAGAGGAAAATAAACTCTTTGGCTATATCGAAGATGGCAAGCTGCTCAGCTACCTTTATTATGAGACCATTACAGCTGATGAGGGCGAAGTTTGTTTTGTAAATGTCCAGCCGAATGACCGCGGTAAAGGAATTGGAACTTTGTTAATACAGCACGCCTTACAGTATGCTTTCTACGTATATGAAGTCAAAGCAGTGACACTCTCAGTCCGTAACCAAAACACGCAGGCGGAACAACTTTATCAGCAGTTAGGTTTTCGTGAAATCAACACGGTCTATGCCTTTGAAAAAAGTCTTAGTGACTTGAGTGCACCTCCCCTATTCCATTAATTCATGAAAGATCCAGAACAGCTAAAATATGCTGCTCTGGATCTTTTTGTGCTTTATCCAAGTCAGGGCGGGCAGAGTGTCGGAAGTAAAGTAAAGGTTTTCAAAATTCCAAAACTTTCTCATGTCGGCGGTGACAACCTGCTTCAGGAAGGATTGCGATTTAACCTTTATCATGTGATAAATTCAATACTGCAATATTTCGGCTAAGGTGCATGACAACCAGTTTAAATTATTCCACTATTTCAACTTTTGAGTTTTTAGGTTATTGTTAATGATAGGGGAATTATATGAAGCAAGTTATTCAAACATCACTTCACCGGTTGGGTGACCAAAGCGCTATTCAAGCTATCAGTAAAGTTAGCGGAGGAGATATTAACGAAGCATTTTATGTACGCACAGATCGCGATGAATATTTTGTTAAAGGAAATAACAATGTTCCGCCTCATTTCTTTAAAATCGAGGCACTCGGTTTAGAACGAATCGCACAAACAAACACCATAAACGTTCCAAAAGTATACGATTATAATCAACCAGATGAAGGCGAAACGGGACTCCTCATTATGGAGTGGATCGAAAGAGATGAAGCCTGGTCATCCCACTCAGTTGAACAGCTTGGGGCAAATCTTGCGAATATGCACAAACATACAGCTGAACGCTTCGGGTTTGATCAGCCGACTTTTATTGGAGAGTTAACCCAGGATAATCATTGGCGGCAAAGCTGGGTCGAGTATTTTCGTGATGATCGATTACAGCCACAATTGCAATTAGCAATTGAACATAGGACCTTGCCACCAAAAAGGCGGGAACGACTTGAACAGCTGTTGGATCGATTAGACCAGTTACTTCCACATCAACCTTCCCCTTCCCTCCTGCATGGCGATTTGTGGGGAGGAAACTACTTAGTTGGACGCGGAGGCATCCCCTACCTTATCGACCCCTCCATTCTGTATGGAGATCACGCATTTGAACTAGCTTTCACGGAATTATTCGGTGGATTTCCACTGGCTTTTTATGCAGCTTACCAGGAAGTCATGCCGCTGCCTCATGAATACGAGGATATGAAACCGCTTTATCAACTATATTATCTTCTCGTTCATCTAAACATGTTTGGTGAAAGCTACGGCCTTTCCGTGGATCGTATTTTAGCAAGGTACACGAAAAACTAGGAATTTAAGAACACTGGTAAATATTTTTATTGGCAACTGCATACTTTTGTATTAAAATTTATTCTGTTGCATATTTATTCTTATCAAATTTGTCAGGAGCGATACTTCAATGAAAGCAAGTGACTTCAAGATTTCATCACATTTAAAATTTATAGTGCCATCAATACTTGGTATATTTTTATTTATTGTACCGTTTTATAATGCAGAGGATCAGAGTGTTACGATTGTTATTGCCATTCTGGCCACGTGGATTCAAGAAACGCTGGCTGACTCTCTATCTCTGATTATGATGTTGATTATTTCAATTACAGCGATCGGGACCCTCTTAGTTAAGTTAATGGGACCTGATAAACTAGATAGAACCCCTTTCTTCAAGCAATTGTTCAATGTACCATGGGTATGGGTTGTTACCCGTGTATTAGGAATGATTTTTGCTATAATGGTGTATTTCCAAATTGGACCTGAGGCTGTTACTTCTGATGTGACAGGTGGATTGTTATTAGATTCTCTCCTTCATGTGCTATTCGCAGTATTCTTATTTGCCGGATTGTTTCTGCCCTTGCTGCTCAACTTCGGGCTGCTTGAACTCTTCGGTGTCATATTAACGAAAATTATGCGTCCTGTTTTTAAATTGCCCGGACGTTCCTCTATAGACTGTCTGGCCTCATGGTTAGGGGACGGCACTATCGGGGTACTTTTAACGAGTAAGCAGTATGAAGAAGGTTATTATACGAAGAGAGAAGCGGCTGTTATTGGAACCACCTTCTCTGTTGTATCGATTACATTCAGCTTAGTTGTGATCCAGCAAGTTGGTTTAGCTGATATGTTTATTCCATTTTATTTAACTGTCGGATTCTCAGGACTTGTTGCAGCATTAATCATGCCAAGAATTCCACCGCTTTCACGTAAAGCGAACACTTATGTTACAGAAGAGGCCGATGATATTAGTGAAGAGATCCCCGAACAGCACAATGCTTTTACTTATGGATATACACAAGCAGTCGAGCGAGGCAGCAAATCCAGTGGAGTTAAAGAGTTCTTTAAACAGGGCGGGCAGAACATTTTAGATATGTGGATGGGTGTTGCCCCAATTGTCATGGCATTAGGTACCATTGCATTAATTATCGCAGAATTCACCCCAGTGTTTACTTGGCTAGGCGTACCATTTATTCCGATTCTGGAACTATTGCAAATCCCTTATGCACAAGCTGCATCTGAAACGATATTAGTTGGGTTTGCCGATATGTTTCTGCCAGCCATCATTGGTGCCTCCATTGAAAGCGAATTGACTCGCTTTGTGATTGCGGCCTTATCCGTTACACAGCTGATTTATATGTCAGAGGTTGGTGGTTTGCTATTAGGTTCTAAAGTACCTGTAAACCTTAAAGATCTATTTATTATTTTCTTATTAAGAACCATCATTACGCTTCCAATCATTGCGTTAATCGCACATCTAATCTTTTAAAAAAGATAGAGGCTGGTGACAAATATGTCCCAGCCTCAAAGTTATTTGATTTGCCTAATAAAGGCTTCTGCCGTAGCGAGGCTGGATTGCGGGTTCTGACCTGTTACGAGCTTGCCATCTACTTCCACATTCTCTTTATAAGGCTCCGAGGTCTGAAATTTAGCTCCTTCAGCTGACAATTTGTCTTGCAGTAAAAAAGGCATTTTGTCAGTCAGGCCTGCTTTCTCCTCCTCCTTATTGGTAAAGCCCGTTATCGTTTTTCCTTTCACAAAAGAATCTCCATTTGCATCCTTCACACCAACAAAAGCGGCCGGTCCATGACAAACTGCCCCTATTACTTTGTCGTTCTCGATAAAGTGCTGCAAAGCCGATTGAATAACGGTCTGATTAGGAAAATCGAACATTGTCCCATGCCCGCCCGTGAAGAATATTCCTGCATAATCATTTAGATCAATGTTTTCAAGTTTATCTGTATTATGGATTGGTTCCATGACTCCATCCCAGACTCGGGGCAGATCATTACTATAGCTGTTTGGATCGATGGGAATTCTACCGCCTTTAAGGCTCGCCCCCGTTACTTCGAATCCGGCTTGTTTACATTCTGTTGCAGGCTCCACAAACTCTTGCAGCCACAACCCTGTTTCGTTCCCGCCTTCGATGTTATCGATATTTGTTGCCACAAATAAGATCTTTTTTTCCATGAAAAATACCTCCCTCAGGATCTATATCACTAGTCTTTCACTAGAGTACACATTTCAATCCTAAGAGAGGTATGAATTCTTTTATTTAATTTGTAGTGTAATCTTTCTTAGCTAACTTATGCCACCATTTCTTAATTAGTTGGGCTCTGCCTTCAATAACAGGTTGAGTCAATGTTTGGATGGACGTACTTGATAATAAGAATACAATACTTGCTGCTACAATTGCTAAACCTGCAAAGTCAATCATGTTGTCGACTTCAAACCAGCCGGCTTCGCGAAAGAATTGAATAAAGAATCCATGAAGCAAGTAGACGTATAACGTTCTCCTTCCTAACACAGTAAAACGATACGATTTACCAGGAATCCACGCAAGGACGCCCACCGTCATAATTGCACCCACAATGTAACCGGCAAACCGGATTAAGCCGCCAAATTCCAAACCTCCTAGCTCACTGTACGATTTTGAACCTAACAGCCAGCCTGAGTCGAATTCAGGAAAAATAGCAATTAACCCAACAAGCGCGGTCATGAATAGAAGCGTGGCTTCACGCACTTGCGGAGTTCGCCATTTTTTGACATGGTCTTTTGTTAACCAATAGCCAGCCAGGAAAAATGGGAAGAAGACAAACGTCCTCGAAAGACTGAACATATGGCCAATATCATTAAAGTATCCTACAACGAGTCCTAAGCCTACAGAAACCAAAATCCCCGTCAGTGCAGGAACTCTCTTAAACCAATAGAGCATAATGTGCCAGCAGAATAAACTGAATAAGAACCACAATGACCAGTGTGGATAAAACGGCCCATTCAGCCATCCATCCTT
This sequence comes from Halobacillus hunanensis, assembly GCF_900166655.1. GTDB lineage: Bacteria > Bacillota > Bacilli > Bacillales > Halobacillaceae > Halobacillus_A > Halobacillus_A hunanensis. The sequence goes on from NZ_FVZB01000006.1 coordinate 957,039, forward strand.
TCCTATAAAGAAAAAGTAGCCTGAATAAGCAAGCTGAAAAATCATATAAGGCAAGATTAATTTTTTCGCTAAATTAACGATATAGTCTTTATGCCCTGATCCTTTTGCAAAAAAACCAGCCAAAAAGATAAACGCAGGCATATGAAACGTGTAAATCCACATGTAGATGGTGTACATCGTATGTGAACCATCAGTAAACGGTTGAATAAGATGACCAAATACAACGAGGAAAATCAATAAAAGTTTTGCATTGTCAAAAGTTGCTTCCCGTTTCATAGTCCTTCACCCTCTTTAATTCTGTGGTTGTGTATTAGATTTAATTCTTTAAATGTAAAAACAGTGTCTATTCCTTTTTACCACAATACATATAGGTTGAAGTTAGATTTTATTGCTTTTTAAATAAACTGTAATCGTAATGTCAAAAATGTAACCACATCATTAAAATGTAAAAGAAAATAAAAGAAGAAAAAGCCAGCAAACTGAATTTACAGGCTCTTCTCCTAGATTAATTATTCAAAATCAATGGCCCACGAGCCTTTTCGGAAGATAGGTTCATAACTGCCGTCTTTTGTCTCTCCATCAATGTCTATTTCACCGGAGCCCATCATGAAATCTTCATGCACGAGACTGTCGTTAACCCCATGCTTTTCCATCTCCTCTTTAGACATCGACGGGCCATTTTCAATATTAGTCGGATAAGCCTTGCCTAATGCCAGGTGACAGGAGGCATTCTCATCATATAACGTATTATAGAAAATGTGTCCCGACTTGGATATCGGTGATTCATCAGGGACGAGAGCTACTTCACCTAATCGCTTAGCCCCATCATCGGAATCCAATAAATGTTTCAGCGTTTCTTCGCCAGACTCTGCAGAATAATCGACGACTTTTCCATCTTTAAAGGTCAATGAAAAGTTCTCGATCAAGTTTCCTCCATAACTGAGCGGTTTCGTACTGCTGACTTTGCCTTGTATGCCATATTTGTGCGGCATTGTAAACACTTCTTCTGTCGGCATGTTCGGATTAAATTCCACACCCTTTTCAGAAGTAGCCGATCCCCCATGCCAAATATGGTTTTCCGGCAATTCCACACTCAAATCTGTACCTGTTGCTTTATAATGAAGCTTCTTATACTGCTTCTTATTTAAATACTCTCTTGCTTGGCGCAGGCGTTCATTGTGTTCCTCCCAAGCTTTAATGGGATCATCTTGATCTACCCGGGTTATTTTGAATATTTGCTCCCAAAGCTTACTTTGAGCTGCATCCTCTGACAGACCAGGGAAGACCTTTTCTGCCCAGGCAGCCTGTGCATAAGCGACAATTGACCATGTCGTTTTATCATTCATAATGTAATCGCGATATCCAGTCAGCGCTTCCGCACTCGCCTTATTCGCTTTAGCAATTCGTTCAGAATCGACTCCTTTGAGCAGATCAGGATTAGGACCGTATACAGTTAATAGGGAATACCCATCCTTTACCATCTCCTCAAGACCCTCCGCCTTCCACTTAGGGAATGTCTCAAGTACCTTCATAGGTGCATTCTTCATTTTCATATAACTTAAAAGTTCATCGCTCCACTCCACGTGAACATTTTTTGCACCTCTTCCATAAGCTTTAGCAGAAATAATTCTGACAAGATCAGCAGCCTCTATCGGAGCATTTATGATCAGCCCCTGACCGCTCTGTAGGTTAACACCTTTTTTTAATGCTAGTTCTGCATACTTCTCAAGCCGTTTTCGATGTGTAGTCAAATGAATACCTCCAACTATTTAATGATCTATACGTATTATTTCATAACTTTGAAAAAAATCCCACTAGATTAGATGTACGAAGACCTTTTAGGGTAAATAACAAGGATTCTGCCAAAATCATGGATGACCTTCACAAGTGTCTCATTATTTTGCCCAGAAACTATGAATTCTTCCCCTCTAAAGGGTTTCTGTTTTTTGGATAAAAAATTGATTTTACACATAAAAAATCGCAGGAAGCCTCTGCCCCCCGCGATTTTGTCTTATGCTTCAAATTGCCGATTTAAATTAGCCATTTCAATAGCACCAGTTGCCGCTTCCCAGCCTTTGTTGCCGGCTTTCGTTCCTGCTCGCTCAATGGCTTGCTCGATCGTATCTGTAGTTATAACTCCAAAGATAACAGGAACTCCACTTTGTACGCTAGCCTGCGAAACCCCCTTGGCAGCTTCTCCACACACATAATCAAAGTGCGGCGTTGACCCGCGAATTACGGCTCCAAGTGTAATCACAGCATCGTATTTTCCTGAGTTCGCCATCTTTCCTGCCACCATAGGAATTTCGAAGGCACCTGGAACCCAGGCGACTTCCACATCATCCGTGTTTACGCCATGGCGCTTCAATCCATCAAGTGCTCCATCATATAGACGTCCCGTAATGAAATCATTAAACCGCCCTACAACAATTCCAATTTTCAATCCGCTTCCTACAAGGTTTCCTTCTAATGTTTTAACCATCCTGATCTCTCCTTTAGCTACTGTCTATTTGCAAAATTCATACCTTGATTCCTCAAGTTATTTTCTGTTAGTAATGAAATAAGTGCCCCATCTTCGACTGTTTGGTCTTTAAATATAGTTCATTCTCTTTTCTTGACTCCATTTGAATCGGAACTCGTTCTACTACTTCCAAGCCATAACCGCCAAGACCGGAAATCTTCTTCGGATTATTGGTTAACAGCTTCAGTTTGGAAATTCCAAGGTCCCGTAAAATCTGTGCTCCTACACCATAATCACGTAAGTCGGGACCAAATCCAAGCTTTTCATTAGCTTCAACGGTATCCAGGCCTTCTTCCTGAAGCTTATAGGCATACAACTTATTCAATAAGCCGATCCCTCTGCCTTCCTGCCTCATGTAAAGCAGGATCCCGCTGCCGTTTTCTGAGATTTGGCGAAGTGCGTTGTGAAGCTGTGGTCCGCAATCGCAGCGATAGGAACCGAAGACATCACCTGTTAAACATTCCGAATGGACCCGAACTAATGTTGGCTTACTTGGATCGATCTCCCCTTTGATAAGGGCAATATGGTCTTTATAATCAATATCATTCGTATAAGCAACCGCACGGAAATCACCATATTCAGTTGGCAGCTGTACCTCGACTTCGCGTATGACATGATCTTCAACTCGATAACGATACTGAATTAAGTCCGCAATCGTAATCATCGGAATATTAAACTCATCAGCCATTTTACGAAGATCAGGCACTCTTGCCATCGTCCCATCTTCTTTAATAATTTCACAAATAACCCCGGCTGGCTTGGCTCCAGCCAGTTCAGCTAAATCTACCGCAGCTTCTGTATGACCAGCACGGCGCAATACACCGCCTTCTTTCGCAATTAACGGGAAAATATGACCCGGTCTTTGGAAATCATCCGCTTGGCTTAATGGGTTAAGCATTTCACGAATCGTCAGTGCCCGCTCATCCGCAGAGATGCCAGTCGTCGTGTGCTTATGATCAATGCTTACTGTAAAAGCAGTTTTATTAGGATCAGTGCTGTTATCCACCATCGGGTTCAACTCAAGCTGATCAGCTAATTGACTTGTAACAGGTGCACAGACAAGCCCTTTGCCATGAGTAATCATAAAATTGATCATCTCAGGCGTTGCATATTCAGCTAATCCTATTAAATCCCCCTCATTTTCTCGATCCTCATCATCACAGACGATGACCATTTTTCCCTGTTTTAATTCTGAAATTGCCCGTTCAATTGAATCAAACATCTTCCCACCCTCTTCTTTATGCGAATCCATTTTCATCTAAGAAATCCTTCGTTAGCTTTGACTGACTGCTCTCAGGTTCTTTTCCTAAAAAATGGGCCACGTATTTACCAATCATGTCGCATTCAATATTCACTTGATCACCTGGTTCTTTATCACCGAGTACCGTATGGTCCATCGTGTGCGGAATAAGTGAGATCGTGACACGGTTCTCCTCCACACCAAACACGGTCAAACTCGTTCCATCAACCGTAATTGATCCTTTATACACAAAATAATGGATCAGTTCATCCGGAAGTTCAATCTTATAATAAACGGCATTTGATTCTGATTTCTTCGCCACAATCTCACCCGTACCATCGATATGACCCGAAACTAAGTGACCACCAAAACGGCCGCCTGCTGCCATGGCCCGTTCGAGATTGACTGTACTTCCTTGCTTCAGCTGGTGCAAGTTCGTCGCCCTAAAGGTTTCAGGCATTACATCAAATTCTATACTTTGATCGGTATAACTTGTCACGGTGAGGCACACTCCGTTTATCGAAATGCTATCCCCTAAATCTATATCCGACAAAATTTCCTTCGCTATAATACTTAATTCAAGCGCTTCTGATTTACTTTTAATATTTTTGACTGTACCCATTTCCTCTACAATCCCTGTAAACATTACGAATCCTCCCTTTTGACTGAAACAAGCTTGATATCTTCCCCTAGCTGTTCAGAGCTAAGAAATGCAAAATTATCAAGTTGGGCCAGACTACTGATTCCTTCACCCGCTACAGGGGTCATGGCCTGCCTGCCGCCAATTAATTTAGGTGCTATATACGTAATGGTTTCGTTCACTTTCCCGGCCCGGACAAAAGCATCCGCAATCGTTCCGCCGCCTTCAATCAGCAATGAGGTAAGTTTTTGTTCACCTAAATAGTCCAGAACAGCTTCCACTTGAACGGTTTCCGTTGCCAGGCGGATCACCTCAACATGGGAAAAGTTTTGAAAGCGGGTCATTTCATCCTTTCCGACGGATTTTCCTGTAAAGATCCAAGTCGGGGCTTCTCTATTTTGAATCACCTGAGAGGTAGAAGGAGTCCGCAAATGGGTATCAAGGACAATTCTCACCGGGCTGTTGCCGCCTCCTGCTATTCGAGTCGTCAGCTTAGGGTTATCCATTAGAACCGTATTAATGCCTGCTAAGATGGCAGCAGATCGATGACGATAGGAGTGGCCATCCTTCCTTGCTGACTCACCAGTAATCCACTGGCTTTCACCTGTTGTGGTAGCAATCTTTCCATCAAGGCTCATCGCTGATTTCAATCGAACGTAGGGCTGCTTTGTTCTTATAAAATGAAAGAATGCGCGATTCAGCTCATCTGCTTCATCTTTTAAGACCCCTGTTTTCACCTCAAGACCGGCTTTTTTCATCAACTCTATCCCGCGGCCGCTCACTTTAGGATTAGGATCGTGAGAAGCAATTATCACACGTTTAATTCCAGCATCAACCACCGCCTGGGCACAGGGCGGAGTTTGCCCGAAATGACTGCAAGGCTCAAGTGTTACATAAATTTCTGCACCCAGAGCTTTTTCACCAGCCATCCGCAGTGCATGGACTTCAGCATGAGGCTCCCCGGCCTTGACATGCACTCCCAGACCAACTACTTGATTATTTTTCACAACAACTGCTGCAACCGAAGGGTTTGGAGTCGTCTGTCCTATCGTTTCTTTCGCCATCTGAATAGCCATAGTCATATATCGTTCGTCGCGCTGCATCCTTCTCACCTCCCCATATTTTTTTAATCAAAAAAGCCCTGAAGAAGACAAACTTCTCCAGGGCTTTACTGTATTGAAAAATAAGTATAGCGAATAGAAGGTACAACTACAGAATGTTTGCACCTTATTTTGCACGCTCGCTCCTTCTCCCATCCAGACTGTAACTGTCGGCTTTGGAATTTACACCAAATCAGGGGGAAGAAATAAGACTCCTTCCCCGTCGCGGGCTTTGAACGTTGTGGTCCATCACCGCCGGCCGGGATTTTCACCCTGCCCCGAAGGATTGTTTATTCAATTGTCTTATAATAAATATAAATGAATCTTATTAAAATCGCAATTAGTTAGCACTATTCGTACTTTATTTAATTAATAAAAACGTAGAGTTAGCTTTTAGCTATAATCGGGGCTTTGACTTGATGAGACACTACGATTCCAACAAGTGCCCCAAAAATTGCAGGGAGTCCCTGCTTGATAAAGTAGTGAAAAAAAGTATGAGTTATCGTTTATATAAGTCTGAATATTCCTGTAAAGATCATAGTTTACAGTCTTTTTCTTTAAAATTTTGAAGGAGATATACGATCCGGCCTCTATATTTTGATCATCAACCGTTTTCTGATAAAGGAAATATAACTCACATAATCGTTCGAATGTCCCTGTTTTCAACTTGAAGGAATTGGGAATACTGCTTACAAATAAAACCAAAAAGGAGGATCTTTTATGAAACGATTCCATGCATTTAGTTTGATCCTGGCCCTCGGTATAATCTTGGGAGCCTGTGGAACAGCCGAGAACCAAGATAACACTAGCTCTCAAGAAGAAACCAATCAACAAGAAAGTGAGCCAGCCAATGGTGAGAAATCAACGGAGTCTTCCGAAGGGAATCAATCTAGTGGCGAGAGCAAAGATATGAATTTAGCATCTGAAGTTGATAACGTGATCAAATCCGTAAATCAGTTGAACAGCAGCTTAAAAGACTCAGCAAATGATGTCAAAACAATTAATGGTCACGGGAAAACTCTTGAAGAGAATTGGGACAGTATTGAGAAGCAAGTAGAAGAACAATTCCCAGACCAGTACAAGAAAATAGAAGAAAGCCTTTATCCTCTAATCGGTGAAGCTAAACAAGAGGATCCTAAAATTGACAAAATGAAAGAATGGGCACAGACAACCGTGGACAGTTTGAATGAATTGAAACAAAAAATAAAAAATCAATAACTCTAGAGTAAAGAAGGGCTGTACGATCAGGCCCTTCTTTTTTGTATATGACAAAATCTCTTTACTTCAACATGTCGAAAATACCGTGTAGTTTCTGTAAAACTTCAATGATTGCATCCCGATGTGGCAAGGAGTAAAATGGGAGGGGTAAATTCATCAGATGAACTGATCTACCCGCCCTAAAACCAAGGGCCCTTAATCTTCCTAACGAGTAATTTGAATCCTATCATAAGGAGGGCTGGCGTCACTTATATTAAAAAAATACGCCGAACATCTATGAAAACCTTAAAAATCATCATACAGATCGCCTTATTATATATCTTTTATATGGTCGGTAATTGGATCTCCGCCCAGCTGCATTTGCCGATACCAGGCAGCATTGTCGGAGTGGTGCTCCTGTTAGCGGCTTTAATTATTGGCATTTGCCCGGTTCATTGGGTGGAAACAGGCTCAGGATTTCTTTTAGCTTATTTACCCCTGCTGTTTATTCCAGCCACAGTCGGTGTCATGAATTACTTCCATTTATTTGCCGGCAGCGGTATTCTGCTGATTGTTATCATCGTTGTCAGCACACTCTTCACCATGATTACAGCTGGGCATACGAGCCAATTTTTGGCCAAAAGATCGGCTAAAAGAAAGGAGAAAAAGCAGTGCTCGAAGTACTTATCGCAATCATCATAATTATATTTACCATATTGATGTACTTAGCGCTGGATCGACTGTACCGCTGGGTTCGTTGGCCACTATTAATCCCAGCCTTAACAACGACATTTGTGCTCATTGTCATCCTTCTTTGTTTCCGTATCCCCTATCAAACTTACATGATCGGAGGACAGTGGATTAATCATTTATTAGGACCGGCTGTAGTAGCACTGGCATTACCTTTGTATAAGCAAAGAAAAATATTACTCAAGCATCTGTATCCAGTCATCGGGGGCGTCCTGGTTGGATCGATTATGGGGATTACCAGCGGAATTCTTTTAGCCCAGTCACTTGGATTTGCGGAAGAGCTTATTTTTTCCCTTGTGCCGAAATCAGTTACCACCCCTGTTGCGATGCAGATTGCTTCAGAACTAGGCGGGGTCCCTTCTCTAGCCGCTGTATTTGTCATGATCGCCGGGTTCACCGGTGTTGTTCTCGGGCCAGCAACCTTGAAATGGTGCAGGGTTAACCGTTCTTTGGGCCAAGGGATCGCCTTTGGCAGCGCCTCCCATGCGATTGGCACGTCTAAGGCTTTTGAATACGGAGAGCAGACTGTCTCCATGAGCTCCGTTGCCATGACTCTAAGCGCCATCACCGGCTCAATATTTGGCCCGCTGTTTGTATGGATATTTTATGCATAGACCTGGAACTTTTTGGTCCTTAACTTAAGCAAACCCTGCACAAGATTTTCACTCGTACAGGGTTTGTAATTAGGGGTGAAATCATGCTCCGGAAATTCATATAATCCCAGTTGAGTTGACTTCCGTTCCTTATTCAACTACCACATATACTGCATTGACTGGGCCGTGCACTCCTACTACGATGTCCATTTCGATGTCGGCACTGTTGCTCGGGCCGGAAATAAAATTGATGCAGGTTGCAATGTCCTTACCCGACTCCACTTGTTTATGAACTTCGTGTGTTGCTTGCGTCATCCGTGGAACAATCGATGATTTTGGCAGGATTGCAATGTACGTAATCGGCAGAAGGCTGACGGAACGCGCGATATCCTTATCGTTGAATTGGACAATCGTTCCTGATTCTGCAAGGGCGATATCACCGAAGAAAATGCCGATATTAGCTGCATTTGCTTTTTCAATATTGTCAGCGCCAAGTGCTGTATCCCATCGATGTGTATGATCATTATCAAGGACATCCTTAATCTCATATTCAGCAAATCGGTCATCGTTTGTTGTAACAATAGGCCCGCCACCATACTCCTCTACAACTTTTTGCAGTGTTTCCATAAGCTTTGCCTGGTCTGTTTCTACTACCTCCGCATCTTTAGCTTGACTCCTTTGCCGAAAAGTAGCCAATAAATCATCCGGGGAGGCATTTTTGTAGACCTTCCATTGCGGCTGATGCTGCCACTCCGGCAAGGAAACATCTTTCTTGCGTTCACGTCCAAGTTTCCCAGCGATTTCACTTAAAAAAACATCCTTATTATGAATGGTTCCTTTAGCCATGGCTATTTTCTCCCCCTTTTATGTTCCTTAAACCAGGTTCTGAAGTTATCATTTCCTGGCGCAGGAAGTTCGCGAATCGATGTCCACGGTTTCATTGGGCCCGGGCCATTTGAAATACTTCCATCTTTTACAAATGGTTTCAAAAACGTTGGCGCACCTTTAACGGCCATTTGAAAAAGAGAGGGTGTACTTGCTCCTACGCCAAATGCTTTCATCGCCATCTTTTCGCCTGTTTTAGGTTTCCCCTGTTTGGCGACATAATTTTCCCGATGTCGGATCAATTGTTCATGGAGCGGAATTTTAACCGGACACGCTTCTGTGCAGGCAGCACAAAGACTCGATGCATAAGGCAGTTCTCCGTATTCCTCATAGCCACCAAGAATCGGGGACAGAACTGCACCAATTGGCCCTTGATAAATCGAACCATAGGCATGTCCGCCAATTTGTCTGTACACCGGGCAAACATTTACACATGCCGCGCACCGGATGCAATGAAGCGCCGATTGAAATTCAGTCCCTAATGCATTCGAACGTCCTGCATCCAGGATCACCAGGTGAAATTCTTTTGGAGCGTCCACACAATCTTCTTCCACACCGGGAGTCAAATTTGTCACGTACGTGGTTATGTTTTGACCAACAGAACTTCTGCTTAACAAATTAATTAGAACGTCAAGTTCATCCCATGTTGGCACCAGTCGCTCCATACCCATCACCGTGATCTGCGTATCAGGGTAAGAAGTAACCATGTTTGCATTTCCTTCATTCGTCGCCAGTGAAATCGAACCGGACTCGGCAACCGCGAAGTTACACCCTGTTATCCCAATATCAGCCTCAAGAAATACATCGCGCAGCTGGCTTCTGGCAAAAGCCGTTAGTTCCCTCGGTTCCTCCGTCCCCGTATAGCCCGCTTTCTCCTGAAAGGTGTCTCGGATTTGTTCTTTATTTTGATGTAACGAGGGAACTACAATGTGGGAAGGTCGATCATTACCGCCCACCTGCAAAATATATTCGGCAAGATCGGTCTCATCAACGTGACAACCGACATCCTCAAGGGCCTCATTCAGCCCGATTTCTTCGGTAACCATTGATTTCGATTTCGTCACTTTTTTCGCGTTTTTTTCCTTGGCTACTTCCTGAATATAGTGATTCGCGTCTTCTGCTGTTTTGGCAAAGTATACGTGTCCACCTTTTGCAGCAAAATTTTCGCTCAATTGATCCAAATAATAATCGAGGTTTTCTAATGTGTGTCGACGAATCTCCTCACCTGCATTGCGCCATTCTTCCCAGTCACCAATCTGGTCATCCCGTTCTGTGGCATCAAGTTTTTTATCACGTAACCTGTCCTGAGCGGAAGCCATCGCGTTTCGCATAAAGTCATTTTCCAAGGCATCATCCACCCTGTCGAAAAATGGCTTATCTCCAATTTTCATTCCCATGTAAAATACCTCCTTAATCACGTGAATTTAATATTTGGGCAATATGCTTCACTTCAATAGGTTTTCCTTTGCGATCAATCCGTCCCTTGATGTTCATAAGACAGCCACCATCAGCCGCGATCAGTATATCAGCCGTGGATTCCTCCACATGTCTGACTTTTTCATCGACCATTTGCTCAGAAATTGGAACCATTTTTACGGCAAATGTGCCCCCGAATCCACAGCAATCATAGCTATTGTCAAGTGGAAGCAACTCAAGCCCCTTTACATTTCCCAAAAGTTTAAATGGTGACTCATTCTCCTTAAGCAGCCGCATCATGTGACATGAGGTATGGTACGTAGCTCGTGCTGAATAGGCTGCACCAACATCTTCAACACCCAAAACGTTGACGATAAACTGGGTAAACTCATATGTTTTATCGGCGACAGCTTGGGCTCTGTCCCGCCATTCTTTATCCTCCTTAAACAAGCCAGGATATTCCTTGAACATTCCAGCACAAGAACCGGATGGAGTAACAATATATTCTGATTCCTCAAAAGCAGCAATCATCTGTCTTGCTGCCTTTTGCGCATCCTTTCGATAGCCGCTATTGTATGCAGGCTGGCCACAGCATATCTGCCCATGCGGAAAATCTATTTCACAGCCAAGCCGCTCCAGAACCTCCACCACATCCTTCGCCACATCTTGATAAAACAACTCCGCAAGACACGTAATAAACAAAGATACCTTCATCATAAATCTCCCTTTCCTGCAGGTCTCGTTCCCCATGTAAATAACAGGTCATCATATCTCTAGTTTATAAACCGTTACTATATAACCTCTTTATTCTCATAGATATGTTCCCTATGGCCATCCCATTTCTGAATACAATAATAGTTTCTCACTTTGATTCAACATCTGGTACATTTCTCATTAGATTGATTAAATGTACCCCGTCCCGCTACATAATTGTGAGTAAGATAAACCCTCCAATACCGGCGAATAACCCATACAATAGGGCCGGGACTAATGTTTTTCGAATAATGGATCCTTCTTCTCCAGATAACCCAACCACTGCGGAAGCTGCAACAACGTTGTGAACACAAATCATATTGCCGGCAGCTCCACCGATCACTTGCAGTGCCAAAACGATGTTTGTATTCATTCCGGTCTGGTTAGCAACACTGTATTGAATCGGTGAAAATGTCAGTGTTGACACTGTTGCACTTCCCGTTATAAACGCTCCAAGTTCACCTAAAAATGGTGCGACGAAAACCCACATCGAACCGAATGTGCTCGCAAGTACCTGTGCGATATACTGTGGCATACCTATCAGATCGTGAACATTCATACCAGAGTTGGTGAACACTTGTACCAAAGCCAGTGTAGATACTAATGTTAAACCGGCAGTGATAATCGAGAGCAGTGACTCTTTCGATGCCTTCGCAAAATTGGAAAATGACTTACGCTGGATAATGACTGCCAGAATCGCAGCAATAATTAATACTGTACCCGGCGAATATAAGATTTCCCATTTCGATGTAATTCCTTCCACCCCAAGTATGTTGCTCCAGGTAAAATCAATAGCTGTCAACGCGAATTCTTTTACTTCGGGGATGATGCGGGTAATTAGTAACAATCCAACTACCACAACGTAAGGTGACCATGCTGTAATCAGCCCCATATCTGAATTTTCCTTTTTCAATTCAAAGCCTTCTTGTAGGGCATCTGTCCAGTCCGTTTTCGGCAAGAGCCATCCTTTTTGGGCAGTCCATGCAGCAACGACCAAACCTGTGAGTGATGCCAAGATTGCGACAAACCCGGGACCAAATAATATAGCATAAAGGAGTGCTGAAGCAGTATAAATAATTCCGACTACTAAAGTCCATGGCAACAATGGAATTGCATCCTTGATCCCCTTTCCTTTTCCGAAAAAAAGTGTCAGTAGAACAACGAGCACAAATGGGATAAATGTACCCGCAATTAAATCGATTGTTGCTATATGTACTCCAACTTCCTGAAAAAGTGATGGGCCCGCCCCTGGAATATTACTTAAACCAACCTGAATGGGTGTTCCCACTGCTCCATAAGAAACAGCTGAACTATCAGCGACTAAGGCCAAGACTGCAGCAGCCATTGGATTGAATCCAAGTGCGACCATCAGTGGGCCTGTCACAGCAGCCGGCGTCCCAAAACCAGCGGCCCCTTCAATTAGGGAACCAAATAAAAAGGCAACAAGCACAACCTGCACGCGCATATCACCCGAGATATTTTGAAATCCTTGGTTAATACGATCAACCGCGCCAGTATGCTTAAGTGTGTTTAATAGAACAATTGCTCCGAACAAGATTAATAGAATGGTAAACGCCTTATGCGTACCTTGTAAAATAGATGCTAGCACAATATTGCCTTCCATTCCCCAAACTAAAGATGCAAGCGCAATGACAATAATTGCACTAAAAAACATTCCTTTTAACGCAGTCATTCTGAGTATCACCAAAAAAATAAATGGTGCAATGATTGCGCTCAATGCCACAAGCAATAACATAGCTATTCAACTCTCCCTACTCTTTTATGAAGTAAAGCGCTTTCATACCTAACAACAACTGATAACAATTCAACTGGTCATCAGATGACTTGACTTAGATTTATATAAAATTTCTCACCACGTCAAGAGAACGAAAGATTCCTCGTCTGGCGAGAGGGATTTGTTTTTAAGTTGCAACAGAAAAAAGAGTAAAATGAGTGTGGATGCCATCATTTTTTCACAAATGGACTCTTATGGATATGGTCATCAGATGACCTGTTTAATAATCGTTATTATAATATACAGCGCTTCCAATACGCAAGGATAGAATTGAATTTGTTTGAAAATACAGATACGATGTGTACTTTTTCTAATGAATGACATAGAAAAAAGACTCCTTACCATTTTAATTTAGGAGCCTTCCGTAGCATTGTATCAATGATAATATTTTAAAAGGGTTTGTTCAACTTCTGTTAAGTGGTTTAACATAAGCTCTTGCGCCTTAACTGAATCTCTGGACTCAATGGCTTCAAAAATTTGCTTATGCTGTTGATAGATTTTTGCAAGCGTCCTTTGTTGAGAAAACAACCAGATACGTCTAGTTTCAAACATCGCTTCAACCATCGTTTCCGATACATTATTCATTAAATCGATTAAAAAACGATTGTGAGAAGCTTCGGCAATCGCCATATGAAACTGCAAGTCCGCCTTCTCACCAAGCTGTTCATCCCCATTAGCATCCTGCATATCGGCAAGCGCTTTTCTGATTGCCTGCATATCTGAATCTTGTGCGTTTTCCACTGCAGAGTTGACACTTCCCACCTCTAATACTTTCCTAACTTCTAATAAATCGTGGATATCCTTTTTATCCATTAATAGAGTGGAGCTTGCTATCGATGATGTCAATACCTTTGGATCAAATTCACGTATAAACGTCCCTTCACCTTGTCTCATCTCGACTATTCCTTTTGCACGCAAAGCACTTAGCGCTTCCCTTATAGCCGACCTGCCGACACTGAAATCTTCCGCTAGCTGCTGAACAGAATTAAGCTTATCACCTGGTTTTAAGTCACCTGTTTTTATCATATTTAATAACTCATCAGCAACTTCTTCATATATTTTACGGGGCTTTATTTGTTTATAAGCCATGGATACACCTCTGTCTTCTTTGATAACTTCATTTTAACGAAAGGGCAGAAAACCGACAACTTTTTAAGAATTTTAAAAGCACCTCAAGAGAGGCATGACGTGTACACTTCCCACTCACGCAACCCATTTGAGGTGCTTACGAATCCTTTCATCAGGACGTTTTTGCTTTTTCTGTTCCTTTTGATGTCAATAACTTTCTGACTTCCTTGCGCTCGCTTTTTCTCGTTAACACATATACCGTATCATAGGTTTGCATAACCGAATTCCCTGTCGGAGTAATGACCTCATCTCCACGGGCAATCGTGACGATAATCGTATCTTTTGGAAAGTCAATATCATTTAGTTCTCGTCCAGTGATTGGCGAGTCTTCACCCAAGGTTACTTCAACAATTTCTGTTTCTGTTTTTCCTAAGTTAATCAATTCCAGCTCACCTATAGAGCGATTTCTCGAATCTCCTGCTAACTTCAAATACGATCCAACACCAGACAATGTACTGCCTTGAATCAATGCAGAAATAATCACGACGAAGAATACGGCATTGAAAATAATATCACTATTTTCTACACCTGCCAGAAGCGGATAGGTCGCCAGGACAATAGGGACAGCTCCTTTTAATCCCGCCCAGGAAATAAAGGTCTTTTCTTTAAGATCATAGTTCATTCCGATCATACTTATAAAGACTCCAATTGGTCGGGCGATGAACATTAATACAATCGATAGAAGAATACCTTTCCAGGCTACACTGAGGAGTTGGCTGGGAAATGCTAATAGTCCAAGCATCATAAACATGAGGATTTGCATCATCCACCCAAAGCCTTCGTTGAATCGAAGAATAGAGAAGCGATACATGAGGTCGCTATTTCCTACAGTTACGGCCATTACATACACGGCTAGTAACCCGCTCCCGCCAATCATGGCGGTAAATGAGTAGGAAAATATAGCAAACGATAGAGCAAGTACTGGATAAAGGCCGGATGAATCCAGATCAATTTTATTGATGACCCACACTGTGAGTTTTCCTAACAATAACCCGGCAATTAAACCTAAGCCCATTTCTACGAAAAAGCTTCCTATCGCTCCCCAAATAGATGTTTCCGGGATTTGGATTAAATCGATAAAGATAATCGTTAGAAATACAGCCATCGGATCATTCGTTCCAGATTCTGCCTCGAGTGTTGAGGTAATCTTCTTCTTGATATCTTTGGTCCCTAAGACGGAAAATACAGCTGCTGCGTCCGTAGAACCGACAATGGACCCTAGTAGCAGACCCTCAAGCCAGGTGAAGCCGAAAATATAAACGGCTGCCGCTCCGGTTACAAATGAGGTGATCAAAACTCCAACCGTCGCCAAAGACCCTGCTGCTCCGGCAATTGGCTTAATATCTTTCCATTTCGTCTGAGTGCCCCCATCAAACAGAATAATGATTAACGCAAATATTCCAATTAACTGGGCAAGCCCAGCATTTTCAAAATAAATGTAATTATTTAATAGTAACCCTGCACCTAAGAATAAAATAAGCGAGGGCATTCCTAGTCGAATAGAAAATTTCGTGGCAAGTACACCTGTTAATAGCATAATAGAAATTACGAGTATAATCGTTTCAACATTTATTTCCATATAACCCACCTTTTGCTTAAATCAAACGCTGCTTTATACTTTATTGCATAAAATAAAGCTATTATTATAAGATTAATATATTTTCTTTTAATAATCTAATGAGAACCCTTATAACAGCCGTATCTTACAGGTGAATCGTTAAAAATAAATCATATAAACAACAAGAGCAAGAACGATTCGATAAATGGCAAAAGGCATGAGTTTCACTCTCCCAATAATCCTCAAGAAAAAACGAATGGACACGTAGGCAAATAAGAACGCACTAATAAAACCAACGGTAAAGAAAGGAAGTACATCCAGTGTGAAGTACTTCCAGTTACTTAACAGAGAGAGAAAGCTCGCTCCTGCCATAATCGGCACGGCCATAATAAATGTAAAATCAGCCGCAGCACGGTGGTTCAGTCCAAGCAGTACACCACCTGAGATCGTAGAGCCTGATCTTGAAAAGCCAGGCCAAAGTGAAAAGCACTGAATCAAACCAATAACCAAGGCCTGTTTATAGGTAATCTGATCAAGAGTCCGCTTGTGCTGATAACTTGTACTATATAAGTCGGCTGCTATCATCAGAAAAGCCCCCACTACAAGACCGAATAATACGGTTGATGTCGAGAACAAATGCTCATCTATATCCAGAGCGCGCCCCACGAGAAGTCCGGGAGATATGCTGCCCAATCTGTCCCTGTCAATGCGCCTGCTAACACAATGGTACCGAAAAACAAGAGCAGGACAATAACCGACATAACATAATATTCGAACCTTTCTTTCTTACCTGATTTAATTTTAGATGTCATATACAAATCTCCTTTAATCTGTTTTCAAGTCTAAATTGATCACAACTATTTAATGTGTGAATAAAAGTGTTTTTGAAAAATTTGTATATGACTTATACGAGATAATGAGATTGATATTTCATTACATCGATACCCCTTATTGCTTCCGATATGTACAGCCTTTGAAAGCTGAATTTATCAGGGATCGACATTTGCTTGGGGGCTGGATTAACAACTAAGGCGGGCAAGAAAGCTCTGCTTTTACAGATCGGTACCACGGTTGACTGTGTGGACGGGATAGCTTTCAGCTCAGCATCTACATAGGCCATCAGTTCCACTGGTTCATCCGCAGATTGTGCTGCATAACTCTCAAGCTCAGCAGCTGGCTGCAACCAGATCATAAAAAACAACATAATTAAACCTAACCCTGCCAGCAGACCCTTTCTCATATTAACCACTCCCCTCTTCTATTGCATTTCAAGTCTTATTATATCAAGTGATAAAAACAATAAATATAACCTGATTTTCTTTATCTGAATCAGGACCTGAATGACATTATTTCTGTTGTCAAACCCCATAAAATCGTATAAGATATGACATAGTTTAGGAAAACGTTTGCACAAGTTGCACAGGGGGCAGAAGAATGGAAAAAACTTGGTGGAAAGAGGCAGTTGGGTATCAAGTGTACCCAAGGAGCTTTCAAGATTCAGACGGGGATGGAATCGGTGACTTGCAAGGCATTATCAGTCGTCTTGATTACCTTAAAAATTTAGGGATAGACTTTATTTGGATTTGCCCTATATACAAATCTCCAAAGGATGATAACGGATATGATATCTCTGATTACAAAGATATCCTGGATGAGTTCGGGACGATGGCTGACTTTGACCAACTATTAGATGAAGTTCACAAGCGGGACATGAAACTGATCATTGACCTGGTGTTAAATCATACAAGTGATGAGCATCCATGGTTTATTGAATCTCGCTCTTCATCGGATCATCCTAAGCGGGACTGGTATATTTGGCGTGATGGTAAAGATGGTCAAGAGCCGAACAATTGGGAGAGCATTTTTGAGGGATCAGCCTGGGAATATGATGAAGGGACAAATCAATATTATTTGCATTTATTCTCAACGAAACAGCCTGATTTGAACTGGGATAATCCTGAGGTCCGTGAAGAACTCTATAGTACTGTAAACTGGTGGCTGGATAAAGGTATTGATGGTTTTCGAATTGATGCCATTAGTCATATTAAAAAGGAACCAGGTCTTCCTGATATGCCGAATCCTGATAACAAACGATATGTGTCCTCTTTTGACAAACACATGAACCAGGAAGGAATCCAAACATTCCTGCAAGAGTTTAAGGATCGCACGTATGGGAATTATGACGTTATGACAGTTGGCGAAGCGAATGGTGTAAGTATAGAAGACGCCCATCTTTGGGTAGGCGAACAAGGGAAAATGGATATGGTATTTCAATTTGAGCATCTTGACCTTTGGGATTATGAAGCCGAGCAACAGCTTGATGTCGTTGGGCTTAAACAAGTGCTGACCCGCTGGCAGAAAGGACTCGAAAATGACGGATGGAACGCGTTATTTACTGAAAATCATGATAAGGCGCGATCTGTTTCTACATGGGGAAATGACCAAGAATACTGGCGTGAGAGTGCAACATCTATAGCTACAATGTATTTCCTCATGCAAGGAACTCCATTTATTTATCAAGGTCAGGAAATAGGCATGACAAATGTCTCCTATGAATCCATCGAAGACTATGATGACGTTGCAGCAAAGAACCTTTATAAAAATAAACGTGACGATGGCTGGTCACATGAAGAGATTATGCCCATACTCTGGAACACCTCTCGCGATAACAGCCGGACACCTATGCAATGGACAGCTGGTGATCAAGCTGGTTTCACTACGGGTGAGCCGTGGATGAAGATTAATCCTAATTTTAAAAAGATCAATGTCGCTCATCAAGAACAGGATGAACACTCTGTCCTTACTCATTACAAACAGTTGATCCGATTGAAAAAAGAACATGACCTATTCACTTATGGAACCTATAATCTGCTGGATCCTAATGATCCTCAGGTGTATGCCTACACACGGACATATGAAGGTCAGACGGCCCTTATCATTGCGAATTTAACAGGGAAAGCAGCCCAGTTTGAAAGTGACTACACTTTAACGAGAGAGGCATTACTTCTCACCAACCAACTGGAAGCTCACGGTCATCACACAAAACATTTACATCTGGCTCCGTATGAAGCACACGTTTACTTATTTTAACTTTAAGAGGCTGGGCTATAAGTAAAGCAATGATGTCAAAAAACGAACGATATAAAATTGAATAGTATAAACGCAGATCATTAGCGTAGTCAAAATACGCAGACTCCTGTGGGAACAGCGCGAGTCGAAGATCCCGCAGGAAAGCGTTCTTTGCTTTCTGAGGAAGCTGAGGCCGTGCCCACGGAATGCGGGAGAGTTGGTAGAAATTCTTTATTGACACACAATAAGCCGAACTTTAATAGAATATTTGGGTTTTTGTATGATTTAGTCTTGTCCTCTCCTCTTCTTTTTCATTCTAATTGCACGAAACAGCATGAAACCAATACTTGTTAGAACTGAAAACACGAATAATACGAGAAAAGGAACCGGCCCTGCATTAAAAAGAAGCAACAGACCTGAACCATATACGATACCCGCTAACCCCGCCATTGGCAGAACCAGCTTAACCTTTCCTTGAATCAATAAATCGACAATAGCGCAGCCTAACATGTTACGAAAAATCCATAAACCATCTGTTTCAGAAAAATTTCAGTCCAAACATCTCCCCCATTCTTTATATAGGAAGCGCCGAACAAAGCGATAAAGTAATACATGTATGTAATGATAAAACCCAGCGTGAAATTCATATCCTGAATATCCTTTCAAATAAAGCCTTTGTCACTTCACGACAAAGGCTTCCCTAACGTTCCTATTCAATACCGAGATCTGCTTCCATTTCAAGCTCTACATTTCCTTGAATTGCTCTAGAAATCATACAACTTTTCTCTGCTTTATCAACTAGTCTTTTTAAACTGGTTAATTGCTTCTCAGTTGCCCCTTCTTTCAAGATAACTCTTGGTCTGTGGATGATCTTCTTATACGTAAAAACACCGTCCGTCACATCGACAATCCCTTCAGATTCCATGTCCATCTCCTTTAATGGAAGATGAGCCCGCTCGATCATGGCCGCTAAACTGATAATGTAACAAGTTGCTGCTGCTCCTAATAGCATTTCATCAGGGTTCGTACCAATATCCGGTCCGTCCATTTCTTTTGGAATTGAAATTTTTGTTTTTAATTTATCTGCTTCAATCGATCCTACTTCATTACGGCCGCCTGGCCAGTTTGCTTTAAGATGAAAGTGGTGAAATGCCATCGTATTTGCTCCTTTTCAAATCATTCTATATTCATTTATTGTAAACGAGCATGTATTCATTAATGAAGTCATTTGCTTATTTTTGAAAAAGGATTTCTGTCCATCCGTAGCGAAACTAAGCAATAGAAAGGGGCTGATTGAATGCAAAAATTATCAGAACATCATTATAAACGTGCAGCAAACTGGATCATTAAGCATGGGAGAGAGCTGGAAAAGGCGAGATTGAAACAATTGATGAAAGGTGGCCATGAACAAGACATAGTCACAGCTCTAACTGCCTTTCAAAATGAAGATGGCGGGTTTGGAAATGGGTTGGAGGCTGACATCAGGCTGCCCCATTCCTCTCCGATCGCTACGTCTGCAGCTATGCAATTGTTAGTACAACTCGATGACAATCCTCAAGCTAATCAAATGATCCAATCAGCGCTTATATATTTCGAAGATCAGTTTGATACCAAGAGACAGGGATGGTACGCTGTGCCGCCAGAAGTTAACCATTATCCGCATGCCTTCTGGTGGACTGTGCATGCTGACGGTAGGTCGTGGATTGATCATCACTGGGGGAATCCCAGCGCGGAAATCATCGGATACCTGCTTCTCTACCGCAAAGCCGTAACACGTCTTGATGTAGATCAATTGGGCAAGCAATGTATGGACTATTTTATGAATTTAACTGTATTTGAGTCTGAGCATGAAATCTACTGTTATCAGCGTTTTTTTCAGTTACACCCTAACTTGCTAACGCCAGAGGCATCTGATCAATTACATAAAGCTGTTCAATCCCTCGTCGTTTTAGATCAGGAAAAGTGGCAGGATTATGTGCCTTCCCCATTGAAATTTACTACTGCTCCAAATCATTCATCGTTAGGAATTCCGACATCAAAGATTGAGGAAAACCTGCAGTTTGTGATGGGAAAATTAAAGGACCAACCATTTATCGAGCCTCCATGGGAATGGAATGAGTACATGGATAGCTGGGAGCAAGCGAAGCAAGAATGGCGTGGTGTTCTTACCTATGAAGCTCTTCAGTCTCTGCTCAACTATGGAAAAGTCGCGACCTAATCCCCATCAGGCTTTTTCCATTTTGACGAACTCATATATACTTCCGTTCGTAGGCTGCTGAAAGGACTTCACAACTGCAAAGCCTGCTCGCTCATAAACTTTTATCGCCCTTTTGTTAAAAACAGCAACAGATAGTGTGATTTTCAAAGGGGCATAATTTTCATAAACAAACTGCAGACCCTTTCGTAAAAATAATTGGCCTTCTCCCTTCCCAGTCAAATCTGGATGCATGCCCAGTCCAATATCAATAGTATCAACATCCACGGGGGTATTAGTGAGAAAGCCAATCAATTCTCCATCCCGCCATGCACTATGTGTATGCTTGCTTCTCTGTTCAGGATCGATAAACTCTTCGTAATCTTCCTTGCCTTCTTTCATATCATAAAAACTGTATTCGCCTTGATAGTGCCACTCCACAACCTCTTCTGCTTCATCTTGAGTAATAGGATGAAATTGTATTGTCATAGACTCTACTCCTTTTCCCAATCCTTCTTAAAACGCTGCATTTTCAACTGCAGTTGTTCAATCATATCCAGAACCCGTAAGAAGTCTTCATGCTCCACCTGTTCAGGGTCCATCGTTTCAACGACTTGGTGCAGCATTTGAATACGGTTTTTCACATATCTGAATTGCTCAGATTGAGTCTCGGCAGCCTTCCCCATAGTTTTCCCTCCTAGTGTATGTAGGTATAAAATGGGGAGCCCTTTCGAAAAAGACTCCCATTTATTTATTAACCGGTTTGATCTTGCTTTTGTGGTTCTTTTTTCTTACCTGATAAAAACCATCCTCCAACCGCAATCAATACGAGTACAGAGTAGAAGAATAGCTTCCATGTTGTTGAATGGGCAAAATGCTCATCCAACACTTGAATACTAGGGTGGGCTAGTGTGGAAACAGCCAGCTTCACCCCTACCCAGCCGACTATAATAAAGGCCGCCACCTCAAGGCCTGGTCGGGATTTAAGGAGTTTCACGAAGTAGTTGGCCGCGAAACGCATAATAATGATTCCGATCATCCCGCCGGTCAAGATAACGGCAAACTGTCCGCCATCTAGGCTTCCAACTGGTGGTAACGGAGTTTCCGGCAATGCTACGGCCAGCGCAACAGCAGCTAAAATAGAATCAACAGCGAAGGCCAAATCAGCCAGTTCAACTTTTAAAACAGTCATCCAGAAACCTTTTCCTTTACCGTCTGTATCTACCTCTACTTCATCAGGATCTGGTTCGTTCCTGTCTTTATCTTTCCATTTATCATACAAGTGTTTACCAGATATAAACAGCAAGTAGGCGGCCCCAAGTGCCTGGACTTGCCAGACATCAACGAGAAACGAAATAACAAATAACGAACCAAAGCGTAGAAGAAAGGCACCTAACAATCCGTAAAATAAAGCCTTTTTCCTTTTTTCAGGTGGCAAATGTTTTACCATAATAGCTAGCACTAGAGCGTTATCAGCAGCTAGAATACCTTCTAACCCAACAAGAACGAGTAATACCCACCCATATTCAATCAGTAATTGAGCATCCATAATTTTGATTTACTCTCCTTTTTTTATAAAAAAATGATCCCACCACAATGGTAAGATCATAAAAAAACAGACCTCTACCTCTGTGGGTAAAGGTCTCGCTAACAACGTTCGTTGCCAGTAAAGCCGGGGATGTATTCCCGAAATGACGACTTTACTTTGCAGCTACTCCCCTTTAAGGGAAACTAATTCTGCTATCATCATAGCATGATTACATCAATTGTCAACAGGTATATGTCCTGTTTCATTGATCAATTTAATTCCATTAGCTAATTCTGTATTCCTTCAGTAAACAGGCGGCAAATTTCTACGATCACTTGTGTAGACTTCATCATATTATCTAATGAGATATACTCGTACTTACCGTGAAAATTTTCACCACCAGTAAACAGGTTCGGTGTAGGCAGCCCCATGTAGGAAAGTTGTGAACCGTCAGTGCCTCCTCTAATGGGCTGGACAATCGGTTGAATAGACAAGTTTGTCATCGCCTGGTACGCCACATCCACAATTTCCTTTTTCGGTTCAATTTTCTCCCCCATATTATAATATTGGTCATGAACCTCCAGGCTGACGCGATGCTCTCCATATTTGGCACCTATTTGTGCGGCAATCGAATGCAGTTTTTGCTTTTTCGCTTCAAATTCTTGTTTATTAAAATCCCTTACTAAATAATATAACTGAGCCTTCTCTACATCTCCTTCAAATGAAACTAGATGATAAAAGCCTTCATATTCAGCGGTAAACTCAGGTGCGTCTTGCTTCGGAAGCTGCTCAATAAACTCAATCGCAAGTTTCGAAGCATTGACCATCTTGCCTTTTGCCGTCCCTGGATGAACACTGTTGCCATCAAAAGTGATCGTCGCATCAGCTGCGTTAAAACTTTCATACTGTAGTTCACCTAATGGACCGCCGTCTACTGTATAAGCAAATTCTGCACCGAATCGTTCCACATCAAATAGGTGAGGTCCCCTCCCAATTTCCTCGTCAGGAGTAAAAGCAACCCGTATTTTACCGTGTTCTACTTCAGGTTGATTGATTAGATACTGCATCGCTGTCATGATCTCCGCCACACCAGCTTTATTGTCAGCACCTAGCAAAGTAGTACCATCTGTCGTCACCAAGGTATGTCCTTTGTATGCAAGAAGTTCCTCAAAATCTGAAGGGGATAGCACGACTTCATCATTTAACGAAATATCACCTCCATCATAATTCTCAACGATCTGAGGGCAGACGTCTTTCCCAGTAAAATCTCTTGCTGTGTCTACATGCGCTAAAAAACCAATGACAGGAAGGTCTTTGTCAACGTTAGCAGGTAGTGTAGCCATTACATACCCATTTTCATCGATGGTGACCTCATCCATTCCAATGTCCTTGAGTTCCTCTACCAATTGATTAGCAAGCACTAGCTGCCCCTCCGTAGAAGGACACTGGTCATTGGATTCATTTGATTGTGTGTCGATCTTCACGTAACTTGTAAACCGCTTCAATAATTGTTCTTTCATCATTTTCACCCTCAGTATTATTGGATTAACGTTTTATCTTCTCTACCATATAATCCTCTGGACATATTTTCAACGATAGAGGAATAGTGATAATCTTATAGCATATTTATTTTCCCTCATGAACACTTTCCATTTTCAAGCAGGAATTTCATAACCGGGGAAGAATTACTTTATAGATAGTCATTTCATACATAAAGGTGTGTCTTCATGATTCATAAACGTTGGTTTCAAACTTTGATCGCAGGTATTCTAGCTTCATTATTTATTTTACTCATACATGAAATTCAATTTTTCTTTGCCCCTATATTCACTTATCTAGCGGCAATAGCCATTCCTTTCATCGGCGGAGGAATCCTATTTTATATTTCAAGACCCGTAATGCTTTTCCTGGAAAAGTATAAAGTGCCAAGATTGTTTGCTATTTTATCAGTCTTTTTGCTTTATATTTTCATTGGATACTTAATCACCCGCTTTATCGCTCCTATCGCTCAGGAGCAATTTTCAAAGTTAATTGAAACTTTTCCTACTATGGTGGAGATGGTTAGTGATACCATCAATTACTGGCAGCAGAACCAGGCTATTATCCCAGATCAGTTCAATAGTGCGATTAACAATGTGATTCAAAATCTAGAATCCTACTTGAAACAAGCATCAACGATCATGATCGATGTGATCAGTCAGTTTATCGGCTTTGTTTTTGCATTGATCTTAGTCCCGTTATTTTTGTTCTTTATGCTGAAAGATGGTGACAAGCTTGTTCCGTTTTTACGTCAATTCATGAATGCACGTATCGGGAAAAGCTTTGAAAAGCTAGCTAAATCTCTTGATCATACATTAAACTCCTTTATTATCGGCCAGCTTACGGTCAGTGTGTTCGTCGGAATGATTTTGCTTGTGGGCTACTTAATCATTGACTTGCATTACTCTTTAACACTGGCCTTATTCGCTATGATGATGAACGTCATCCCTTTTGTCGGTCCTTTCTTAGCGGTTATTCCCGCTATTCTAGTTGCACTATTTCAAGAACCGATTTTGGTTTTATATGTGGCCATCATAATGGTTGTTGCTCAGCAAATTGAAGGAAACCTTGTCTCCCCTAACGTGATGGGGAAAGCTCTTAATATTCATCCGTTAACGGTCATTACTGTCATACTCGCTGCAGGCAGTCTGGCAGGTTTCCTTGGTCTTCTGTTTGCCATTCCAACCTATGCACTGGTAAAAACAATAATTACCCATTTCTATCATGAATGGCTGGAAAATAGACCAGAGCATTAAAAAGATCCCTGAGCCTATAAAACTTGCAGGATTATAGGTGCGGGGATTGCTTATTATGATGAGATGCAAAATGATATACGAGCGATTGGCCTACAAGGTTGTAGCCGATTTTTTTATAAATGGTATTCGAGGTCTCATTAGCCAAGTCTGTGTATAAAGCACAGAAGTCATATCCTTCTGCTAATAATGCTTTAGTTAAAGAGGCGACAGCCTGAGTGGCATAGCCTCTGCGTTTATATTCATCTGGAGTGAAAACAGCATTTACAGTGGCTCCATTAGGGGTGGTCCGCGCCCGGCAAACCATCGATACAATGGTGCCGTTCACCTGCCAAAGGTGCATTCTTTGATCAGAGATCATATCGCCTGCTAGTTGAGCAGCTCGTTCCTTATGAAAACCCTCTCCTGTTTCATGCCCATATTTTGTAAGCCACTTTACTAACAGAGGGTAATCTTTTTGCTCCGCAACGATTAGCTCCCCATCGTTTTTTATAACGGGTTTGAGTTGATCTAATCGATAAATGCCCTGCTTCATATGCAGAGCCCCTGCTTGACCACTGCATTTCTCCCACGCCTCCACGAACCATCGCACCGCGTCAGACTCTCCAAGTACGCCTGGCACTTCATATTCATTCTCATAAAGGAAATAAGCTAAATGAGTCACACTCTCTTGATTAATGGTTGATACAGCAGGCAAAATCCATAAATGCGGCGGAGTTCGGAGTGTTATGTAAACAGGCTCTTCACCGTTGTAAATGGTGAGCATAGAGGCAGAAGAATCCTTTTCCGATCCATGCTTCCAACGCCCGATAATGCCGAGTGGAAGGTTATTCTCAGCCTCTTTCTGTAACAATAATGGTTCAGCCTGCCTGGCAAAACCAGCTGCGTCTGCAGTTTCTTCGATTCTTATCATGACAATTCCCCCTTTAATAACCCTTCTAGTCTGTTTTCTAAAGATAGTCGTTATGACATAAGAAGCAAAAACTATGACTTCACATACCTGCTTCGGAAATACACTACTTAGGTATGGCGGTTGATTGAAGCGTAGGGCAGTTGACTCCTGCGGAAAGCAACAGAAGAAGTTCGACTAAGTTCGGCACGTCCTGTAGTGCGCCAGCACAAGGAGGCTCAACAGCCGCCCGCGGAAAGCAAAGTATATTTTTTGAAGCAGATTATATGCACCGATCATGTTCCTACTTAGGTCAAATTTTCATTTGCTAAAGAAACTTTTGTCCCAGCCTTGCGGAAAACAAATGCTCGAAGTGGAAATCAACCTTGCTGTGGTAACGAAGTTTTTACCAAATAAGGATTAACGGAATTAACCTTTAGAAAATTTCCACTATTATACCCTCTTGACACAACATCTACAATAGTAAATAAAGGGGTGATCGTATGACGAGGAAAGAAATTGAGGATGAAATTGCTGCTCTAAAGTCTGATTATATACGGATACAAGGTGATCTGGATAAGCTTGAAGCAGCTGGAGCTAACGTGCAGAACGCTGAATTACAGCTGGCACGCATGGAGGATCAGTTAAAGGAACTGAAACAAAAATTAGCTGAAGTGAAATAACATACAGAAAAATCGGCGTGCGATCTGATCGCACGCCGATTTTTCTGCTTTTTAGTTACTTTTCCTTTTCTTTTCGCTGCTTTTCTAACTTCTCTTGAATCTTTTCGAATTCTTTTTTCGGCGGAGTCAAGGAAACTACGATATCTCCCTGTTCTACTCTCGTTTCAACTTCTTCACTAAAGAATTCCACTTTCTTACTCGGCTTTTTCACGAAGATTTGAATAGCTTGATCATCAATGTTATTTAGGTAATCCCGATACGTATATTGCCCAGTAATATTTGTTCTTCTAAACACATATCCATGTTCAACCATTTGGTTCAGTTCTTCCCACGAAGCTCCTTGATTTGATAATACTCGCCCTCCGATCGTATGAACGAGATCTTCAAGTTTGTCGCCTTCGCGCTTGCTTAAACTTAGCTGGAACAAATTGTTGCGTCCAAATTCAGGAACGAACGTCGTACACACTAATGCATTATAAGAATCAAATTCGGTAGCCGCCAGCATGTATTCATACGGAGTCATATCCAATTTATATTCCGTTTGCTCCGACAAAATCTCTCCGTGATAGGATTTAACACCTTCTGCGCGTGCTGAAGATAGTCTCTCCCACGAAGAATCACTTATGACGACAGGAACTTTGACATCTTGTAATGCTTTAGCAAGCTTGGTAGTGAATTTACTGCCGCCAACAAGCAGAACACCAGGCGGGCCTTCCATGGAGAGGCCGAGTTTTTTCGATAACCATCCAATGGAAAAGCCATGGGCCATTACAGTCGTAAATACGAGTGCGAAGGTAAGGGATGTTAAGATTGAGGCATCCTCAAAACCTGCATCCAATAACACACTTGCAAAGTAACCAGATACGGTTAAAGCAACAATCCCGCGAGGGGCAATCCACCCAACCAATATCTTTTCAGACCTGGATAGATCTGTCCCCCACGTGGAAAGAAAGATCGATAACGGACGGACGATAAACAACATCAAGAGAACAAATCCAATGATCTCGATATTAAAAATCTGCATCAATGTTTCACGTGTTAGAGAAGCCGTTAAAAGTACAAAGATGGTGGAGGTAAGCACAAGTGAAATGCTTTCCTTAAAATGCCGCATGTCTGCAATGGATGATATATGCATATTAGCAAGCGTCATTCCCATTGCTGTAACGGATAACAGTCCTGTTTCATGTGTCACTTCATCAGCTATCGTAAAACACGCTATTACCACCATGAGGACGACAGGAGACTTCAAATATTCTGGAACATAGCCGGTTTCAAACATCCAGCCTACTCCTTTACCGCAAGCATACCCGAGCATTACCGCAAAAATGGCGGCCAGGAAGAACGATAACAAAGCCGTCGGAGATTGATTCGCTCCTACAATGAACTCTGTTATTTCAAAGGCAAAAACAGCAAGCAGTGCCCCAATCGGATCAACGATAATTCCTTCCCATTTTAAAATCTTTGCCGGCCTGGGCTTCAGTTTAGACTGTCTTAATAAAGGCAAGATAACCGTTGGCCCTGTCACAATAAATAAAGCTGCAATCACGAAGGCAACAGCCCATGATAAACCAGCCATATAATGGGCGGCCAGTAATCCAAGTATCCAGCTAATAAAGGCACCGATGGTTACTACACGAAATACTGGTCTGCCCAGTCCCTTTACCTCTTTAAAATCTAAGTTGAGACTGCCCTCAAATAAGATCACTGCAACTGCGAGTGAAATAATAGGGCTATATAATTCGCCAAAGTCCTGCTCAGGATTCATCAATCCTAAAACAGGCCCAGCGAGTAAACCAACAATTGACATCACAACAATGGCAGGCAACCGAAAGCGCCATGAGACCCATTGTGAGCCAATTCCCAGTGCGCCAACTAACATGACTTCAAATAACAGTGAATCGATCATATATAATAACTCCTTATCTTCAAAAGGATATGTATCGAGACTTATTTTATATGGCAACCATACATCTGTAAACTATCTTGTACCAAAAAGAAATGAAGACAAATATGAAAACGCTGCCTTTACCGATAAATTAACATAAAAAAACATTGACATAATTTTTTGACATTGATAATATTACTGCGGTGATAAATACTGAAAAAAGAAGATTGATGCTTCTCCATGAGAAGCTCTTTTTTACGTTAGATAGGATAACATCGTAGAGGAGGAAAACGTCATGAAACAAAAAGATATCCTGTTTATCGGCTTTACACTTTTTGCATTATTTTTTGGAGCCGGAAACTTAATTTACCCCGTTTCACTTGGTATAGAATCTGGTACCTCTTACTTCCCAGCTATCATTGGCTTTATATTAACTGGAGTAGGAATACCTATCATAACCGTTGTTGCTATTTCACTTGTAAGAGGAGGGGCTATACAACTTGCAGGCCGAGTCCACCCTCTATTTGGAATCATATTCATCTCGGTTGTTTATTTAACGATCGGACCGCTTTTCGCAATTCCAAGAGCAACGAGTGTAGCATTTGAATCTGGACTAGCTCCATGGCTTGGTGAGTCCTCTTCATTGGGACTGTTTTTATTTACCACTATTTTTCTCGGACTAGTCTTTTTCGTAAGTTTAAATCCGTCCAAACTTGTGGATCGAATTGGCCAAATGTTAACACCTGCTTTATTTATATCTATTATTGGATTAGTCGTCGGTGCCTTCTTTTTGCTAGATGGTGAGATTCAGCCGCCTGGCGAAAAATATAGTTCACAGCCGTTTTTTACTGGTTTCGTCGAAGGCTACCTCACCATGGACGCCATAGCTGCCCTGGCTTTTGGAATCATAACCGTGACCACTTTTCGTGAACGAGGAATATCTGACAGCAAGACGCTCACACTTCGCACCTTCCAGGCTGGAAGCGTTGCAGCCATCGGCTTAACAAGTGTGTATGTATCCATAGGCTGGATCGGTGCTAAAATGGCTACAGAAGGGACATACGAGAACGGTAGTGCGATTCTCGCGGGGGCTGCTAACATCATGTACGGTAATATAGGCACCCTACTTTTCGGAATCATTGTAGCGCTGGCATGTTTTACAACTTGTGTTGGACTAGTCGTTGCCTGTGGGCAGTTTTTCAGCAGCCGATTCAAAGGTCTAACTTACAAAGGTGTCGCCTTAGCGGTAACCATTATCAGTCTGGCTATTGCAAACATGGGATTGAATCAAATCGTTGCCTATTCTGTTCCTGTGCTGGTTTTTGTTTATCCGATTACGATCGTTTTGATTATACTTACCTTTACAGGAGGAATCATTCACCATTCGCCCTATGTTTACAGAGGAGCCATTCTGTTTACAAGTGTCATAAGTTTATACGACGGGCTCGTGGCTGCCGGATTTCCACTTAAGTCTGTAACCCCTTATATTCAGGCCTTGCCGTTTTCAGAAATAAATCTGAGCTGGATTCTGCCAGCGTTTGTCGGGGCTATTATTGGGGCTATTATTCACTGGACTGTCACTACGAAAACATCCAGGGTCGTCACAAACAAATAATAAGTCAGGGCAGTTCTCAACAGTATTATGAGAGAACTGCCCTGTTTATCTTACCGATCCATCACCATCACACTGACTTTTACATCAAGACTTTGACCTCTAATAACGAATATGCCCGTCCAAAGCTTCTATATGCCAGTACCTGGTATCGGAGCTGTTTGGATTTCAATTAATTGATGTCATACGGCTACAAAAAAGAGGTTGGGACAAAAGTATTTTTATCAATTGAAAATCCGAACGTAAGTAAAACTGTAATTGGTGCATATAACCGCTGCGAAAATATACTTCGCTTAAACAGCACTTCGTTCGTCTTTTTACTTTAGATATTCAATTATGTCCCAGCCTCCGATTTTTATGATGTAATAGGAATAACAATTTTACCTTTAGCGTGATGCGTTTCACTCAGCTCGTGGGCTTCCTGCAACCCAACTTCATTAAAGTCAAATTGATGTCCAATGACGGGTTTTATTTTTTCTTCTACCATAAGGTCTGCTAGCTTGCTCAGTTTGTCTCCATCTGGCTCAAGCCATACGAACCCGGCTTTTACTCCATGTTTACTGGCCGTGTCCTCATTTGGTGGTTGTACAATGGAAGGCATGCGGCCGCCTTCTTTCAACACTTCGTAGCTCTTCTCTTGGATTTGCCCGCCCATTGTATCAAGGACAATGTCAACATCACTTAGGACTTCAGAAAAATCCTCATCCTTATAATTTATAAATCGATCTACACCAAGTTTCTCTACCCACTCCTTGTTCTTCCCACTAGCCGTAGCCGAAACAGTGGCTCCAAATGCTTTCGCAATTTGAATTGCAAAATGTCCTACCCCGCCGGACCCAGCATGAATGAGAACATGATCACCTTTCGAGACGTCGGAAAAGTCAACCAGACATTGCCAAGCCGTTAAACCTGCAAGCGGAACGGCTGCTGCTTCTTCAAAAGAAATCGACTCTGGAAGACGGGAAAGTAAATATTCATCAACTGCGACATACTCGGCATACGTACCGTTTCTCGTTGTTTCAGGACGTGCAAACACACGGTCGCCGACGTTAAAGTTCTGCACAGCACTTCCTGTTTTTTTAATAACTCCAGCTGCATCCCACCCTAATATAATAGGAAAGTCAAAATCTAATTTTTCCTTTAAGTATCCTTCCCTTAACTTCCAATCGATCGGATTGATTGATGTGGCATGAAGTTCGACCAAAACTTGATCCTGCTTAATTTCTGGTTCAGGCACATCTTTTTCTATCAGTTGATCCTTCCCGCCATACTGCTCTATTACAATTGCCTTCATTCCTTTATCCTCCGTTCATAATTTATTTTGTATCTGAATTTTTCCCGTTTCAACTAAATCAAAACATGATACGATAGACAAAGAATTTGCAAAGGATGATCTTAATATGATCGAACAGGCTAGAAAATATTTACAAGAATATTATGGATTCACCTCGTTTCGCCCCGGCCAGGAAGAAGCCATCCAGCGTGTATTGACTCATCAAAACACACTGGCTGTCATGCCGACTGGCGGAGGGAAATCGCTGTGTTATCAAATACCCGGTCTTACATTAGAGGGAACGGCTATCATTATTTCACCACTCATATCGCTGATGAAAGACCAAGTTGACGCCCTAACCTCTTATGGAATTGCAGCTACTTATATAAACAGTTCGCTGTCCTTCGAAGAACAGCGAAGCCGTATCTCTGATATGGAGCAGGGGCGCTATCAGTTTGTCTATGTTGCTCCGGAGCGATTTGATTCTCAATCATTTTTTTCAACGATTAAAAGGATTAAATTATCTCTAATCGCTTTTGATGAGGCACATTGTATCTCACAATGGGGCCATGACTTCAGACCAAGCTATCGTTCAATTGTACAAACTCTTTACCAAATTCCTAACCTTCCCGTTATTATGGGGTTAACAGCAACAGCTACACAAGAAGTAATACAGGATATAGTGCAGCTTATCGACGTCACAGATGACTCAGTCGTTAACACCGGGTTTGCACGAAGCAATTTGTCTTTTCGACTCGTTAAAGGACGCGACAAGCGTGACTTTATTCTTGAGTACCTGGAACAACGGCCACATGATTCAGGAATCATCTATACCGCCACTAGAAAAGATGCCGATCACCTGCAAAATTTCCTGGCTAAGAAAGGTTTTTCTATTGGAAAATATCATGCAGGGATGACTGAGAACCAACGTAAGCAAGTACAAGGTGACTTTGTTCAAGATGAAACAACTACGATCGTAGCCACCAACGCCTTTGGTATGGGGATCGATAAATCAAACGTTCGATACGTGATTCATTACTCGATGCCTATGAATATCGAATCCTATTACCAGGAAGCTGGACGAGCTGGACGTGACGGGGAGCCTGGTGATTGTGTGCTGCTTTTTTCCGGCCAGGATATCCACTTACAGCGCTTTCTTATTGACCAGTCTATGATGGGTGAGGACAAGAAAAAAGATGAATACCAGAAGCTGCAGTCTATGGTCAACTACTGCCATACCCATGTATGTCTTCAACAGTATATATTAGACTACTTTGCTGACCCTCACCCACACGAACCTTGTGAAAAGTGTTCCAACTGTTTATACGAAGGCGAAGAACAGGACATGACTCGAGAAGCTCAAATGGTGCTCTCATGTGTGAAAAGGATGGGAGAACGGTTCGGAGCAGGATTAACAGCCAAGGTCCTGCGTGGGTCCTCTGATCAAAAAGTGTTACAATTTAAGTTTCATAAGCTGTCCACGTACGGAATTTTATCCCGGTATACGGAGAGAGGACTTACTCAATTTATTAACTTTTTAACGGCTGAAGGTTTGTTAAGTCCAGGAGAAGGAAGATATCCGACCTTACAACTCACCCCAGAGTCCGTTTCTGTCCTTAAAGGTGAAAGACCCGTAAAAATGTTAGTCGAAACCACTACTTCTGATCAGGAAATTAACTATGATGTAGAAAAATTTGAAGCCCTGCGTACGCTGCGAAAGGAACTGGCAGATGAAGCTAACCTGCCCCCATATGTAATCTTTTCAGATGCTACGATTAAAGAATTAACCATTTACCTTCCTCAAAACAAAAGGGAAATGCTGAAAATTAAAGGAATCGGGGAGCAGAAGTTCGAACAATACGGGGAACTATTTTTAGAAAAAATTCATCCTTGGGCTGAAGAAACAGAATCACGCCCTAAGCATCGGCCTAGCGAATCTCTAAAGCCCTCCATGCATAAAAAGGATCCGACTGACCCGAGACCTAGCCATGAAATTACGTATGACATGTGGGTAGATGCAGAGAAGACCATCGATGACATTGCCGAAGAACGGGGAATGAGTGCGCAGACCGTAGAAAACCATCTTTTCCGTTCGGCTGGCGAAGGCAAAACGATCAATTGGGAGCTCTGGTTCAATGATGAACAAGAAGAAAATGTCCTCATGGCTTACAGCAAATTGAATGAGAAAAAGCTAAAACCCTTAAAAGATGCCCTGCCTGAAGAATACACATACCGATTAATAAAGGCAGTCCTCGTTAAACACGGTTATATGAAATAATCAAAATGAACTGTCTATCATGGCAGTTCTTTTGTTATGGTAGTAGAAAGAGTTTTTTAAAAAAAGAAGGGTGGAATTGTTTATGGAAAGGCTTACAAACGATCTGGCTGCTAATCTAGACCATCACGATCCGTTACAATCATTCAAGACTGAATTTTATTTACCTGAGAATATACTTTACATGGATGGAAATTCTCTCGGCCTTCTTTCCAAGAGGGCTGAACAGGCTTTACTAACTTCTCTTCAGGATTGGAAGCAGTTTGGCATCAATGGATGGACAGAGGGGAAACAGCCCTGGTTTTACCTGTCCGAAAAACTCGGAGCGATGACAGCTCCATTGCTTGGGGCTAAACCTGAGGAAGTCATTAATACAGGTTCTATCACGACTAACATTCATCAACTATTGGCAACGTTTTATAAGCCATCAGGGAAAAAGACAAAAATTTTGGCGGATACGCTGAACTTTCCTTCTGACATTTATGCTTTAAAAAGTCAGCTTGAGCTGCATGGATATGATCCAGAGGAACATTTGGTACAGGTAGAGAGTGCGGATGGACGGACATTATCTGAAGATAGGATCATCAATGCTATGACAGAGGATGTGGCTCTAATTCTTCTGCCATCGGTTCTTTATCGAAGCGGCCAGCTGCTCGATATCCCTACAATCACGAAAGCTGCTCATGAGCGTGGCATCATCATTGGGTTCGACTTAGCCCACTCCATTGGTGCCCTTCCCCATCAACTCCATGACTGGGGAATCGATTTCGCTGTCTGGTGTACATATAAATATTTGAATAGCGGACCTGGAGGAGTTGGCGGCCTGTTTGTACATGAAAAACACCTTGGAAAGAAACCAGGGCTGGCCGGCTGGTTTAGTTCCAATAAAGATAAACAATTTGATATGGATCATAACCTTGCACAGGCTGAGAGTGCGGGGGCTTTTCAAATCGGAACACCACATATTTTAAGCTCTGCACCTCTCATAGGTTCACTGGAAATTTTCCAAGAAGCGGGAATAGAACGAATTCGTGAGAAATCCTTACAACAAACTCGTTTTTTAATAAATTTTGTTAATGAAGAGTTGAGCGAATTCGGGTTTACGATTGCTAACCCAGAGGAAGATGAACGAAGAGGCGGACATGTCAGCATAATTCATGAAGAAGCAGCAAGCATTTGTAAAGCCTTAAAGGCCAAGCAAATCATTCCTGATTTCCGTGCGCCGAATGTGATCCGTCTGGCCCCCATCGCCCTTTATACTTCCTATTCCGACCTTTATCAAGTTATGATGACACTCAAGGAACTTGTACAAAGTGGAGAATATAAACAATTCAAAAATGAGCGCGACACTATTGCTTAGGGAGGAAATCTAATGAAACTAATTGACATTTCCATGACACTCAATGATTCAACACCACCTTGGCCAGGGGACGAGCCTTTCCGCTACGAACTAACCGCATCCATGGAAGAAACGGGAGCTGTTAATGTCGGCAGTCATAAGGGAAGCAATCATATCGGTACACATGTCGATGCCCCTTTCCACTATGATTCTAATGGACTGAAAATGGCTGAAATTCAGGTCGAACGTTTTATGGGAGAAGCTCTTGTTCTTAACATGGAGGGGAAAGAGACGATCACGAGAAAGGATCTAGAAGCGTTTGAATTTGAAGGTGTCAGTAAGGTGCTTTTCCGGTCCACCAGCTGGAAAGACCGCACCAAATTTCCAGAGAGTTATACTGTGATTGGTGAAGATGTTGGTCCTTTTTTAAAAGAACAAGGCATTGAATTGATAGGTGTCGACACCCCATCTGTCGACGCTGAAACAAGTAAGAACCTACCCGCTCACCATTCCCTTTATAACAACGATGTGCTTATCTTAGAAAGTATTGTGCTTGATCATGTTGCCCCAGGCCGATACGAACTTATGGCATTTCCGCTTAAAATGGACCAGGCTGATGGCAGTCCTGTCCGTGCGGTTTTGCGGCAAATGTAACTAAAGAGCTCTTGCGCCAATATACGCGCAAGAGCTCTTTTATTATTTCTTTATATTTTGTTCAATAGCCATTTGTTTGGCAACGCGCGGCGCCAGCCAAATCATTGGCAATAATAACAGAGATACAGGGACGGCTGTTACAACAATAAAATTCTGCAACTGTGTAATACCACTGTCTCCTGTAATTAGAAGGATTGCTGCAATAGCCCCCATAATGACAGACCAGAAAACACGAAGCCATACTTTCGGGTTCCCTTCACCCGTGACAGCCATCGCAATCGTATATGACATTGAATCACTTGTCGTTACGACAAACAAAATCGTTAGTAGTAAGAACAAAGGAGAAATAATGGCTGCCCATGGAAGTTGCTCAGTGATAGCGAACATTGCTGCGGGTTTGCCTGCCGCATTCAATGCCTCAGAGACTGATCCCGGATTTTGCAGTTCAAAAAATATACCCGATCCGCCAAGAATCGTAAACCAGAAAGTAGAGATGACTGGTGCAAAAATGGAAATGGCTACGATAATTTCACGAATCGTACGGCCTCGGGAGATACGGCTTACAAGAATGGCCATCATAGGACCATAGCCAATAAACCATCCCCAGAAAAATACGGTCCATAACGATAACCAATCCGAATCACCACGGAATGTGCTCATTGGTATGAACTGATCTATATAGACCCCAAATGACGAAACGAAATGATCAATGATAAATCCTCCTGGACCAAAAATCACAATAAAAATCATCAGACCTAGTGCAAGGCGAACATTAAAGCTGCTTAAAAACTGAATCCCTTTATACAGACCCGTTACAGCTGATATTGTCGAAATTAAAACCACGGCAATGATAATTAAAACTTGAGTGCCAAATTCGTTAGGGATGCCAAATATTTCTTGAAGCCCATAACTCGCTTGCAGTCCAAGAAAACCAATTGGACCGATTGTTCCCGCTGCCACAGCAATGATAGAAAAAGCATCGACAAGTGTTCCGAACCAATTGTTGCGGATGCTCTCCCCAAAAATAGGGTAAAGAAGCGTTCTTGGCTTCATTGGCATACCTTTGTGATAATGACCATACATCATCACGACTGCACTAATCGTTCCTAATATCGCCCAAGCTAAAAATCCCCAATGCATAAAACTTTGCGCCAGTGCTGGGTTTATAGCTGCTTTTGTTCCAGCCTCAATTCCTGATTGTGACAGATATGGAGGAACCGTGAGAAAATGATAGAGAGGTTCTGCAGCGGCCCAAAATACGCCTCCTCCAGCTAATAAAGTAGCCATAATAATCGATAACCACTTGTATAAACTAATTTCGGGTTTCTCAATTCCGCCCATTTTAATGTTTCCATATTTAGAAAATGCCAGCCAGATACCTACAAAGAAAGTGGCTAACATCAATAGCTGCCAGAATGCCCCAAAGTAAGTAACTGACCAGGCAAAGGTCGTACTGACAAAGGTTTCAATCCATGTGATATTAATAAGTGCTAAAATAACAAAGAGCAGTAAAGCACCACCACTGATTATAAAAACGGGCCAGTCTACTCTTCCAGTTTGTTTATGATTCATACAGAACTCCTTTATTCATTAATCTTGCTTTTTTGACGCACAATGCAACACTCTACCATCCGGTCTTATATTATGTAAAGAAAAATCTTCTTTCATACAAAAAAAGACTGCAGTTTTCACTTCACTGCAGTCTTTTCTTCCATTCTTACTTATCCTTTTCTTCATCTAACACATGATCTTTGTCACGATGACGCTTTTGGCAATCTTTACACATCGTTATTTTGGCTTCTTGTTTTGTCCGTAACATCTTACCACAGCTGCTGCATTTTCCAAGCGTATTTGGGTTTGACTGAAATCCAGGAAGTTCACTTTCAATATCAACCATGAAAAAGCCTCCTTTTATTCTCTGTACATGTGTTATACCCTACTTTTATTTTCTCAATCCCCCTATTCATCATTATATGGGAATCATAAGGATTCATGAAAAAAGCCGCTGGACACCGCTGCTGAACTTTCCGCAGTCTCCTCGCACTTATTTTTTGAAATGAAAACTATTCGCGGGTATATCCTCATTTTAGCGGTTATATTCTAATTATCACTGATATATTTTTATTATTGCGGTAATATAAGATTTTTCGCAGATAAACATCCTTGTCCATGTCATCACTGCCTTTATCCCTGGAAAAAACATTAGACTTTCCCGACAGACTTAAAAAGACGCTGAAGTCAGCGTCTTTTCTCAGGAAAGCTACTGTATAGTATTTTACTCAAAAGAGATGGCCCAGCTTCCTTTTCTCATCACTGGTTCGGTAGTTCCGTCTTCAAGGACACCGTCAATATCCAATTCATCTGAACCCATCATGAAGTCGACATGACTTAGGCTATGGTTAACACCACTTTGGTCCAGTTCTTCTTCACTCATGTCAGATCCGCCTTCAACGTTGTTCGGATAAGCTTTTCCTAATGCCAAATGGCAGGAAGCATTTTCATCGTACAGCGTATTATAGAAAATTAAACCGGATTGAGAGATCGGTGATTCATGCGGAACAAGAGCTAGTTCCCCAAGTCTTGTGGAACCTTCATCAGTATCCAGCAAGTGCTGCAGCGTTTCTTCTCCTTCTTCCGCTTTAAAATCTACTACTTTACCATCTTTAAAAGTGAGTGTGAAATGATCAATCACATTACCTCCATAATTAAGAGGCTTTGTACTTGAAACTTGACCGTTTACTCCGTATTTATGGGGTGCAGTAAACACCTCTTCTGTTGGCATATTCGGATTGAAAGGTACGTTTCCTTCAACGGTTTGGGAAGCTCCACCCTTCCAGATATGGTTGTTTGGCAGTTCCACTTCAAGATCGGTCCCAGGAGCTTTGTAAATAAGTTTGCTATATTTTTTCTTATTGAGGAATTGCTTTGCTTTAATCAACGTCTGGTTATGATCTTCCCAGGCAGCCACAGGGTCGTTCTTATCAACTCTTACAATACTAAATATCTGCTCCCATAATTTTTCTACGGCTTTTTCTTCTGACTCACCTGGGAAGATTTTTTGCGCCCAGGCCGGGATAGGGATGCTGACGATTGACCATTGAATACGATCATTCATTGTAAAATCTCTGAACTTCGTCATCGCTTCGGATCGAGCTTTAGTTGCAGCTGCTACCTTTCCAGCATCAATTCCTTTTAACAGATCCGGATCTGTTGACCGGATGGAAAGTATAGCTGCTCCTTTTTCCCCAAAGTAACTAAACATATCCTTTTGCCAGTCAGGTACTTCCTTTAACGTTTCCACATCGGCATACTCATAACGAAGACGTGTGAGTTCGTCATCCGCCCAGACAATATGCACATCTTCAGCGC
Source organism: Halobacillus hunanensis (assembly GCF_900166655.1). Classification (GTDB taxonomy): domain Bacteria; phylum Bacillota; class Bacilli; order Bacillales; family Halobacillaceae; genus Halobacillus_A; species Halobacillus_A hunanensis. Next base: position 996,177 of record NZ_FVZB01000006.1, read on the forward strand.
CCATTTCATAGGCTTTTCTAGCTACAATCCTAGTGAATGGCGCCCCCTCTACTGTTGAATTGATCATAAGTTTCTGGTTTTCCTGCAAGTTCACACCTGTACGCAGAGCAAGCTCTGCATACTTTTCTAATTGTTCTTGACTAGGTAATAACATTGGTTTTCCTCCCATTGTTTGTTATGTATCCGTATACATTATTTCACAATTCCTATCCTCATACAAAAAAGAAGACCCAACCACAGGAATGCCTGTGATTGGATCTTATTAATAATTAAAAGTGATCACCTGAATGGTCATCATTTGGCGAGTCTTGTTGCTCAGAATGATCCACTCTTACTTTACTAAGTCTCCTGTCCATTTTATCTAAATATTTTGAAGCGTGCTCGCGGCCTCCTAAACCAAAGGATAAGCCAAATGCTAAAGCGACGCCTCCCAGAATCAGGATAAAGGCTGCATTAATAATAGAAGCTGCAATACCCAGCTGATCAAGGGCCATAAAGAAGGCGAAAACAATAATCGCATATTTGGCGATCAGGCTTAGTACGTGTGGAGAACCCGATGAATTTCTAAGCATACCTCCTAATAATTTGGCTGTCACGTTCGCTAACCATAAGCCAAATCCGAGAATAAGAATCGCTGCTAGCACAGAAGGTAAATAGGAAGCTACTCCTGTAGCTAGATCAACCATAAATTCAAGATTGAGTATTTGCATGGCCTCCACAACGAATAAGAAAACTATTAAAATCTGAACAATATAACCAACAAACTCAGAAAGGGATGGCATTTGATCATTATCATCCAGACGCCCAAGCCCCATTCGGTTCATTAATCCATTAAATCCAACGCGATTTAGAATGGAAACGACAATATCTTTCAACACTTTCCCGATCATAATACCTGCCAGGATGAATACAATCGCTGTTGCTATTTCAGGCAGCATGGTCAGAATATCATTTAACATACTGATCGCTGGTTCAGATATACCTCGGATATCAAGGGTTTCAAGGGCTGAAATGGTTACTGGTATCATAATTAGGACAAACGCAATGGTTCCAATAACATCTGAAACCGTCGTTCCTTGAAATACATGGTTCAATTTGAGTTTGTCCGCCAGCTTCTCTGTACCAATACTCTTTAGGAAATTACTTAAAATGTTACTGACTAGGCGAGCAATCACCCAGCCGATCAGAACGATTAAGGCCGCAGCAAAGAGCTTAGGTATAAACGATAGAATACTATTTAACATGCCAGCAAACGGTGCACTGATACCTTCCATGTCAAGAGCACCGAGCACAGCCGGTAAAAAGATAAGCAAGATTAAATAAAAGACGACTTGACCAGCTGTATCAATCGCTTTATTTCCCGCTTCTTCATGATCAACAGCTTTTGTTCTAACTAGCATTTTATTCGCATTTACTTTACGTCCGCCAGATTCAATTAACCTCTTCACTACAGTAGCTACCACCCAGGCAACTAATAGAATTATACCTGCTTTAATTATATTAGGAATAGCACCTGTTATGGATGAGAGCATAGAGACGAGTGGTTCTGCCAGCAGATTTAAGCTGAGAATGTTGAAGAACCATACAAAAGCAAAGATCATAATGATCCAGAACGCAACCTTACTTATGATCGTTTCACTTGAGCTATTGTCACTTCTTTTTTCTCCCTCACCGAAAAGCTTTTCATCCCATTTTGTTTTCTGGAGACCCTTTCTAACTGCTCCTTCAACAGCCTTAGCGATGATATAGCCAAGCAGCAATACCACCAACGCAAGAATCAATTCAGGTAATTTACTAGTCATATTCATAAATTCCTCTTGAATTGAGTTCATGTTCACTCACCTTCCTCTGTAAAGCATTATTTTTACTTCACAGACCCATTCCCCTTTATTCAACAAAAAAACACAAAAGTCCCTATTATTATAAAAATAGGGACTTTTGCGCATGTCATTCTGACGCATCTTCTATAATTAAGGAAAGCTCTTCCCAACGATTCATTTTTTCTTCCAGTTTTTCATCTAAGTCCTGTTTGGTTTGGTATAATTCCTCCACTTTATTATAGTCACTTGCTGCATCAGCAATTTTTCCGTCAATAGCCTCGATTTCCTCTTCGATGGCAGTAATGTCATCTTCAATTGTCTCCCACTCTTGTTTCTCCCGGTAGGATAATTTACGTTTGCGGTTCGATCTGCGCGTTTGTTCCTGGACAGAGGATTCACCCTTCTCTGACTTAGCTTCTTCCTTTTTCAAGACCTTTTTTTGTTCAATAAGTTCTGAATAATTTCCATAGAAGGTTTCAACGACCCCTTCTCCTTCAAATACCAACAGTTTATCAACGACTCGATCTAAGAAATAGCGATCGTGCGAAACGGTAATGACTACACCAGGGAATTGTTCCAAATAGCCTTCAAGAACGCTTAAGGTTTCGGTATCAAGATCATTCGTAGGCTCATCGAGAAAGAGAACGTTCGGCTCGCTCATCAATACACGCAGTAAATAAAGCCTGCGCCGTTCCCCGCCGGAAAGACGTTTAATATAGGTCCACTGCTGTGGTCTTGGAAAAAGGAACCGTTCGAGCATCTGCTCGGCCGTGATTTGCTCACCATCCGCTGTGGAAATCACTTCAGCAACTTCCTTTATATATTCGATAACCTTTAATGATTCGTCCATCTCCTCATGATCCTGTGTATAATAGCCAATTTTAACCGTAGAACCGATCGTAAGCTCTCCATGGTCAGGATGAATACGCTTCGCCATTATATTTAATAAAGTTGTTTTACCTGAACCATTCGGACCGATGATCCCTAACCTCTCTTCAGGAACCACTAAATAATCAAATTGATTAATGATTTGCTTTTCCGCGAAGGAATGGGAGATGTCTTTTAACTCGATAACCTGCTTTCCCAACCGGGTAGAGCCAATAGCCATATCAACATCCTGTTTGTCATTGTTAAATGTTTGTTCCTGCATTGCTTCTACACGCTGTTTCCTCGCCTTCTGCTTAGTCGAACGGGCTTTAGCTCCCCGCTTAAGCCAAGCAAGTTCTCTTCTTAACGTGTTTTGATGCTTCTGTTCAGCTTGACGTTCCCGCTCTTCACGCTCCGCCTTTTTCTCGAGGAACGTTTGGTAATTCCCCTCGTAAGTGTACAACGTGCCATTGTCGAGCTCATAGATAAGATTCGTTACCCGATTTAGGAAATAACGGTCGTGGGTAACAACCATTAATGAACCCTTATATTGAGCCAGATATTCCTCGAGCCATTCAATAGTCTGATTATCTAAGTGGTTCGTAGGTTCATCAAGCAGCAAAAGATCAGCCGGCTGAATTAATGCCTTAGCCAAGGCTACTCTTTTGCGCTGACCTCCAGAAAGTTCCTGAATCGGCTTATTAAAATCAACTATTCCAAGCTTCGTCAAAATTGTCTTCGCCCTCGTATTTGCTTCCCACGCACCTGTCTCTTCCATGCGCTGTTGATAGGTTAACAACTGATTCTGTACGTGCTGATCTTCAGGATTGTCTTGAAGACGCTGCAACACGCGTTCATATTCCCTAATCGCAACCATGATCTCAGAGTCACCATAATAGATTTGCTCTAACACCGTTTTGTCTGCATCTAATTCTGGATCCTGAGGCAAATATTCTACTGTAAAATCTTTGGCATGCTGTGTCGTTCCTGTATCAGCCGATTCTATCCCTGCGATCGACTTTAGCAGCGTAGATTTCCCTGTACCGTTAACACCAATTAAACCAATGCGCTGCTGGTTTGAAATGGTGAACGATACATCGGTAAACAGCTGTTTGTCACCATAACTTTTACTGTATTGCTCAACAGATAAAATGCTCATATTTCGCTCACCCTTTATCTAACAAACTAATCACCATTTTATCATACAAGAAAAACGGAAGCGCCTAATATACACCATTTTAAAAGCCCCAGAAACGTTTTCAAACGTTTCTGGGGCTTATTTGGATAAAAAGTTTACTGTTCTTTTTCACTTGTCTGATCTCTGCGCCAGTATTCCATTCCTTTGACACCTGGTAAATGATCCTGATAGAAAACAGGATCTTTCCCTTCCTTCCGCTGTCTATTGTAGTCTTTCAATGCAGCGTAAGCTACTTTAGACAACCTAAAAATGGCATAAAGGTTAATTAATGCCATAATGCCCATTGTTAAATCGGCAAGTGACCACACAAGACCAAATTCGGCTACTGCACCGAATAGTACCATTGCTAGCACAGCCAGGCGATAGATGAACATCCCAGTTGCACTTTCCTTTATGAACTCGATATTGGTTTCACCATAATAGTAGTTCCCAATAATTGAACTGAAAGCAAATAAGAAAATGGCTACTGCGATAAAGATAGCTGCCCATCGTCCCAATTGCGTTTCAAAGGCTAATTGTGTCAACTGTACACCATCAAGATCCGTGTTCACGTACTCTCCGGAAAATAGGATGATAACAGCTGTAGCACTACAGATTAAAAGGGTATCTGTGAAAACACCTAGTGTTTGAATTAAACCTTGTTTGACCGGGTGCGATACCTCAGAGGTAGCTGCTGCGTTTGGTGCACTACCCATTCCGGCTTCGTTTGAGAATAATCCACGTTTAACTCCGACTAAGATCATTCCACCAAAGGTTCCGCCGGCTATCTCTCTAAAACCAAAAGCTCCTTGAAAAATCATCCCGATCATTTGAGGAAGCTGTGGCAGATTCGCGATCAGTACATAAGCTGCCAATATAATATAGAAAATTGCCATGATTGGCACAACAAACTGTGTCACTTGAGCTATCCTTTTCAGACCACCGAAAATAATAAGAGCCGTAATAATAGTCAGGATAATGCCCATTGTCCACCGCTCTATATCAAAAGAACGTTCAAATGCCAACCTGATTGTATTGGATTGTACGGAGCTGAACACAAGTCCGTATGTAAACGTAATCGTTATGGCAAAGATAATTCCAAGCATTCGATTGTTAAGCCCTTTTTCCATATAATAGGCCGGGCCGCCTCGGTATTGATCTTTGTCAGGTATTTTATATACCTGAGCCAGAGTACTCTCGATAAAACTGGAAGCACCACCAAGGATGGCCACCATCCACATCCAGAATACAGCTCCAGGCCCCCCCACGGAAATAGCCGCAGCTACACCCGCTAAGTTCCCTGTCCCAACACGGGATGCTGTACTGATCGTGAAAGCCTGGAACGGCGACGTCCCTTTCTTTCCGTCAGCAGATATCGCCCGCTTATCAAATAAAACGCGAAACATTTCAGGGATATAACGAAATTGAGCAAAATTCAGACGAATAGTAAAATAAAGACCGAATCCTAAAAGTGCTGCAACTAGTATATATCCCCACATCCAGCCATTTAGCGTGGATATTAGTTCTTCCATATCCCTTCACCTCCAAAAATTTAAAGACACTCACACTAGTTGGAATCTATTCATGATAGATTCTGAATGAAACCAATCAAATAAAAATAGAACCGATAAGATGCACTATTATTTACTTTACCAATAATCGTACAAACTTAAAATAGGAATATGCGATTGAATTTTAAAAATAAAACCATGGTGTCTTCACCATGGTCAGCTTGTGCATGCGCTGCGCTATTGCCGCTTGCGTGGAAAAGGTAAAGTGAAGGAACAGGCGCTGATGACGGCTGCCTGCCAGAACATGAAAAAGCTCAGTGCACCCAAAAATCAAAAGCATCAGAAAACGATCATGCGCCATGTGTGGGAGGACGACAAAGAACAGGTTCGGTTGGACCGGCTTTCCAATGAAGGAAAGTGGATATACCGTAGGAGAAAAGAGAAAGTCGAGCGTAGCTTCGCAGATTCAAAAGAACTGAAGAAATTCCAAGGAGCGAGGCCCCTTCCACTCCTGCGGAAGAACGAGTGAGCCGAGATCGCCGAGTGTGGGTTTCGCGAGGAAGCTCGGGCGCTCGTCCGCGGAAAGGGAAGGGGCTTTCGCTCCTGGCGGCAAGAAAAAAGCTTGTGGAAAAACAAGGGTTTCTCCAGAAGAGAACATTCCTAAGTGCACTCCCCCTTATCTCTAAGCATAGTTCCACTGTTAAATTTAATGCCATCTGAGACATGAAATTGTCTCAGATGGCTTTAAAGCTAACGTTCTTTTTCAACTTATTTAATATATTCCAGGGTACTTCATATTGGATGCCTTATAGCGTCTATTTCGCTTCACCTTTTTCGCTGTTATACCAGATAAATTTCCCGGTATAGCCATAAACAACCGTTATAATAATGGATATGAAGCTTAACCACATAAACGGTAAGTACGATAGCGTTGACACGCCTAGGACAGCTGACATATATATGCCATTATCTGACCACGGCACCATTCCGGACGTCAACGTACTCCCAGACTCAGTATTTCGCGAAAGTACTGTTCGGTCAATGTCTAAATCATCATAACGATTTTCGACAACCTTTGGTGTTAATATTAAGGAAACATACATTGCACAACCAATGAGATTTCCCAAAAAGCCTACAAAAACAGTAGAAGCGGTCAACCTTCCTGCGTTCGTCATAAACTTCTCGAATCGATTAACAATAACTTGGAGGGCGCCAATATGGTTTAACATTCCGCCAAAACCAAGTCCGAGCACAATAAGCAAGACAATATCCAGCATACTTGTGATCCCGCCGCGGTTTAGCAGGTTATCAATAAAGTCAACGCCTGAGTCCACACTAAATCCTGCATATGCCGTATTAATGGCTGTCACAGGGGACATCCCTTGGAAAATGATTGCCCAAATAATACCGAATAAGGCTCCAAGCGAAATCGTAGGAATAGAAGGTTTCTTCATAACAAGTAATCCAATGACTACAACAGCAGGAACAAGAATGTACCAAGCTATATTAAAATTAGCTTTTAAGGCATTCATCACATTCTCCGTTTGGCTTAGATCAGCATTTCCATCTACATATATAAATCCAGCGAATGTAAATAACACTGCAGTAATAATAAACGTTGGAACACTGACATACATCATCGAACGAATATGTGAGATGACATTCACTTTTGCCATTGATGCAGCCAGTACCGTACTGTCTGATAGTGGTGACAATTTATCCCCGAAATAAGAACCAGATAAAACTGCGCCCGCAACCATTGGTAACGGAATGCCAAGTGCGTTTCCGATGCCCATCATAGCAATCCCTGCAGTTCCGGCAGTCCCCCATGAAGTCCCCGTAGCCAGGGACGTAATGGCACAAATAATTAATGTGGCAAGGAGAAAAATACTCGGATGAATAACTTCCAGTCCGTAATAAATAAGGCTTGGCACGACCCCTCCAGCAATCCATGAGCCAATTAGCGCCCCTACTGAAATAAGAATCAATACCGCCTCTAGACCATTGTAAATTCCATTTGTAATGGCCCCTTGTAAATCATCATATTTATGGCCCAGCTTTAACCCAAATCCGATAATAATAAACCATGAAATAAAAAGAGCCAGCTGAATAGGCAGTTCAAAAAACATTATAAATGAAAATATAATCGCTAAAAAGATAACAAAAAATAACGCGACTTCAGTCAACTTTGGAAGTCTGGCTTGTGAAGACATATACTTCCTCCTGTTTTTATTAATGTTTGATACGTACAGTTGATGATTGTACCTCCCATGACATCCTTTTTGTATGCGAAGCACCACAATATTCAACGCTTACTAAGACGTTGATACTTTGTGTGCTCATCCTCAACAAGCTGTTCTTTCTATACAGGGAATTAAAATATGTACATATAAATTGATTGAAAATAGAAAAAACGCTTTTTGCCATGAATAAGTATAGCATGATAAGAAATATAGTCAAACGGGCGCGTTATACATCAAAATGTTGGCAAAACACCAATAAAACCATGGTGAACTCACCATGGTTTACAAATGGATATAACGTTTTTCCAGTTATTCGTCCTTCTTCCAAGGTAATCCTGTACCGAACAGTTCAGCTAGTTCCTTGGATTCTTTTCTTCTTAAATTCCGCTGTTCACGACGTTTAGCTGCACCTTCATGGAGCCATTTTTCTTCTTTAGATTCCGGATATACGGGCGGAACCGGAGTCGGCTGATTATGTTCATCAACAGCAACCATTGAAAGAAATGCTGTCGTACATACTTTTCTTTCACCGGTAAGTAAATTTTCCGTAATGGCTTTAACAAACACTTCCATTGAGGTATTGTGCGTCCAAGTTACAAAAGCTTCTAAACAAATTGTATCTCCTTCAAATACTGGCTGCAGAAAGTCTACAGAATCGGTTGATGCTGTAACAACCGGCTTACGGCAATGGCGGACAGATGCAATTGCTGCCACATCATCGATATAAGCCATCAGCTTTCCTCCAAATAATGTGCCATGGCTATTTGTATCTGGTGGGAGTACATGTGAATTCTTTACGGCTAATGAATCAATGCAAGGTTTAGCTTCCATTGTCATCCCTCTCTTTCTTTCTGGAATCGTTCCCTTCCTCTATTATATCACTTCTCAATGATGACATCCTTTTTGATAATTTCATTTCAAAGGTTGCCCCGTTTTGCCCCTTATTATTATAGGCCTGGATTGTTCCGCCGCTGCGCTGGACAATCGCCCGGGAAATCGCCAATCCTAGGCCTGTTTCCCCTTGTTTTCCTTTAATAAACCGTTCAAACAATTGCGGCAGAAGCTCTTCTGGTATGCCATCCCCATCATCTGTAACCAGAATTCGCAGACTATCTCCTTCAACGTATGAAAGCAGAATAACTTCATGATTGGCATGACGAATTCCGTTTCCAATCATATTAATTAAGGCCTGAAGAATACGTTCCCTGTCCACAAACGTATGAAATGCCCCATCTGATTCGAGGCGTAATTCAATATCCCTTTCCTTTGCAAGGGGGACTAAACGATCCTTCGCTTGAGTAATGACGTCAATCACATTTGTTGCTTGCGGATGATATACATCTTCATCGCTATCAAGTTTCGCTAACAAGATCATTTCGTTTACGATTTTTTTCAGACGTTCTGTTTCACTTACAATAACCGTCAGCCCTTTATCGGCTGCATCCTTTTCAAAGACACCGTCACGTATCCCTTCCGCATATCCTTGAATGGACATCAACGGGGTTTTTAATTCATGGGAAGCGTTTTGGAAAAACTGCTTTTGTGAGGTAATATAACGTTCCAATTCATGAGCCATTTGACGAACGCTTTGTTCAACCTCTTTTATTTCACCACTCGATTTTACCGGCTGAACTTGAGAAAATTGCCGCTTCTCAATTTTCTTCACTTCTTGCTTTAAACGAGTAAGCGGAGTTACGAGTTTTCTAGTTAGAAAGTACCCCATAATAATGGCAAGCATCAATCCGATAAAGAAGACACCAGTCATTCGCTGTGCAAAAATAGCTTGTACAACTTGTAAATCATCTAATGGAGTCGCAATTACTAAAATCATCCCGCTCCTGCTAGGTGCAAAGCCTAAATCATATACAACATAACTTTCACCTTGATGACCTTCCCACACTTCTTCTTCGATGAGATCACCATCATAATTTTCAACCCATTTTTGAGCGGTTTCAGCTGGCAGTGTACTGAATAAGACTTCTTCTCCGTAACGATCAAATAACACAATAGGAAAATTACTGTCCTGAATAAATTGCGACAGTTGTGCCACTCGCTCTGACGGATTCTGCTCATTGGCAATATTTCTAAGTACTTCAGCACGACCTTCCAGCTGTCTCAATTCATCCTGCACAAGCAAGTCCATTAACAAAGAATAGACGAAGAAAGCTGTAAGCGACATAATGATAATAATGATCGCAGTAAATGCTGCATTGAGCTGATACAGAAGCCTCATGATGACCCCCTATTTGATCTTAATCGATAGCCATGGCCCCAGACCGTTTCTAATGGAAGGTCTTTCATTTTTTTACGAAGCCGCTTCACTAAATCATCGACCGCCCGGTCACTGCCGAAGTAATCATCGCCCCAAACCTGAACAAGTAGTTCCTCCCTGCTAAAAGCACGGTTTTCCTGTTCTGCCAGGATCTTTAACATTTCAAACTCCTTTGTCGTCACCTCAATTTCCACCCCTTGAAAGTAAGCACTTCGCTCAACGTCATTTAAGGTAAGCTCATCAGCTTGAATAAGTTCAGATGATTCTTCCTCCTCTGGTTTCATAACTTCCCATCGTTTTAAATGCCGCTTTACGCGTGCAACCAGTTCCCTAGGGCTGAAAGGTTTCGTTAAATAATCATCGCCGCCTAACTCAAGGCCTAGAATTTTATCAACTTCTTCATCCTTCGCTGAAATAATGACAATCGGCACCTCTGATGTCTGTCTTACTTTTTTACAAAATTCATAGCCATCCATACCAGGAAGCATAAGATCAAGCACCCACAAGTCAGGCGGTTCCTCTTCAAACAGCTCCCATGCTGCTTCCGCTGTTTCAAGTGCCTTGACGTTAAACCCTTCTTTCATTAAGTAGCCTGTGACAATGTCGCGGATATTGGCATCATCTTCGACTAAGCCAATTGATTGATCCATATTATTTTCACTCCTTACGCTCAAGGCTTTTCTACATTTTCGCATACTTTTACGAAGAGAACCTCTTTTACACACTTTTTCCACATTTACTCCAAAGTCATGCCATAACTCATCCGTAGAATAAAAGTTGCAAGAGGGAATCAGTTCGTTATCTAAATTCATCGCTACAGTAATTCCATACTCTACTCTCTCTTATTTTTTCTAAGAAAGGGGTCATTAGAAACATGAATGATGAGAACAATAAAAAAACCAAACAGCACTACAAACGATCCGGTTTAGCTTATGGAGTATTAGGAGCTATTATAGCCGTGTTTTTTATAACAACTGTATTCCAATGGCAGGGGATCTCGATAAACATCAATACGAGTAAACCTACTGCCCAAGCTGATGAGTTACAGCTAGGTAAAACTCAGGAAGCCGTAACACAGGCTGTTGATGAAGCAGAAGAGTCTGTGGTAGCTGTAAGCAATATTCAGGAAAGTCCCCGCGGTTTACAAAAAGCCGGCACTGGATCTGGGGTCATATATAAGAAAGACGGCGATCAAGCTTATATTGTGACCAACCATCATGTGGTAGCCAATGCTTCTGAAATTGAAGTGATTTTAAGTGATGGTACAAAAGTAAAAGCCGAATTGAAAGGCAGTGACCCACTAACAGACCTAGCCGTTTTACAAATAGATAGCGAACATGTCGAAGGGGTTGCAGATCTAGGGTCATCCGAAGACGTAGAGGTTGGCCAAACAGCCATAGCAATCGGTAACCCGCTTGGCATGGAGTTCGCTGGTTCAGTCACTAAAGGAATTGTCAGTGGTCTTAACCGTGATATTCCAGTAGATATTAACGGAGACCAACAGCCAGACTGGCAAACCGAAGTGATTCAAACCGATGCTGCTATTAACCCAGGAAATAGCGGCGGGGCACTGGTTAATCTTCAAGGTGAAGTCATAGGAATTAATTCTATGAAGATCGCTAAAAAAGAAGTAGAAGGCATCGGCTTTGCTATTCCGATGAGTGTGGTCAAGCCAGTCATTAAAGACCTAGAAACTCATGGAAGCGTGCAGCGACCTTACATGGGTGTATCCCTGAAGGATGTAAGGGAAGTTCCGAGTCCCATTCTTGAAAGAGAATTGAACTTGCCAGGCAGCATCCAGCAAGGTGTTATTGTTGCCGGTGTAGAGCAGGGGACTCCTGCAGCTGATGCTAATCTGCAAAAGTATGACGTGATTACAAAGATTGACGACGAGAAAGTAAAATCGCTCATGAGTTTACGCCAATACCTATATAAGGAAGCCAAGATTGGCGAACAGGTAGAAATGACTGTTTACCGAAATGGTGAACCAATGAAAGTTTCACTCGAACTTTCCTCCCGATAAAATATAAATTTAACCTCTCTCTAGAAAAGGACCTGTGACTAGAAGCACAGGTCCTTTTTTTATGTTCTGCTTATCCAGCTCAGAACTTTAAAGTATTTGGTTTATCACTATCGATCCTTGTATTCATGTGCTGCCTTTAAAGGATAGGAGATAACAGTCTTGCTATTGCTTCTTTAAATTTAACCCATGTTGAGCGATTCTTATATAATGTAAAGGTCAGTTCAGTTGAATCGGTAATATCCTCATGAAAACGGTCTGATAACACATGGGCAATCTTCGGATGATATAAAAAGGCATTCACTTCAAAATTTAAACGGAAACTGCGCACGTCGATGTTGGCGGTACCCACTGAAGCGATATTGCCGTCCACTACAAGGGTTTTCGCATGCAAGAAGCCTTTTTGATAAATATAAACAGTAGCTCCAGCCTTTAGCAATTCACCAATGTTGGAATATGTGGCCCAATAAACAAAAGGATGATCTGGTTTATTAGGGATCATAATACGCACATCGACGCCTGATAAAACTGCAATTCTCATGGCATCCAGCAGACTATCGTCAGGAATGAAATAAGGTGTCTGGATATAGACATATTCTTTAGCAGACATAATCATTTTAATATACCCATTCTTGATCTGTTCCCAGTCTGAATCTGGACCGCTTGAGACGATTTGGACCCCCACATCACCTTCACCATCCGCTTGAAAATAGCGTTCGTCGTAGAAAATGTCATCCCTTGAGGCATGGTTCCAGTCTAAAATAAATCGGGTCTGCATATTATTAACAGCCCCGCCTACCAGACGAACGTGAGTATCGCGCCAGTATCCAAACCGTTTACTATACCCTAAATATTCATCACCTATATTAAACCCGCCGATATAACCAATTTTCCCATCGATAATAGCCAGCTTACGGTGATTTCGATAATTTATTTTCATATTCAGTTTAGGAATCAGCGGCGGGAAGAAGGACTCCACCATCCCCCCTGCTTCCTCAATTTTTCTTATATATTTACGTCCTAATTTCCTTGAGCCCATGTCATCATACAACAGCTTCACTTCTACATTTTGTTCTGCTTTTCTAACGAGGACGTCAGCCAGCCGCTGCCCTAACCGGTCATCACGGACAATGTAGTAAAGAAGATGGATGTGTTCCTGTGCTTGTTCAAGATCTTCAAGTAATGCATGAAATTTTTTCTGCCCATCGGTAAAAATCTCAACCTCATTATTTTGGGTGAGCAATGCATCATTATTTTTCAATTGCATATAGATTAAATCTTCATATGGAACGATATCCTCATGATAGACTTTTAAGGTATGGTCCTTAATAGAACGAAGCTGGTCCTGGACCGCTGTCAGAAGTCCTAGACGACTCTTCTTATCCCACGTAAAGATTTCTTTTTTGCTTAATTTCCTCCCAAATACTAAATACAGAAAAAATCCTGCGATTGGAATAAAAAGGAGAACCATCAACCAAGCCCAAGTTGAGCTTGCATCCCGGCGTTCAAGGAAGATAATAGCCAGTGCCAAAAGCACGTTCAATATGAGGATTACACTTAACACGTAAGGGAAAAAAATCACCTCATCCCCACCTTCCTTTTAGTAACACTATTGAATATCAACTATAGCACATTTCAGTATATGACCTAAACAAGAAAAGCGGAAGGAACCTAACAAGAATTGACAATTTCTCCTCCCGACTCCACAAAATAAGAGGCCTAACTCATGACGAGTCAGCCTCTGTTGTAAGCCTATTCATTTTCCTAATAAAATCCCCTTCTCAGCAAGTTCCTGTTCTGCTTCATCTAACGTTTCGATATGGTCTGCTGAGATGGTATGTGTATGAATTCCATCCGTCAACTCAAGTAAAAACGCTGCATTCGTTGAACTGACCTGCTCTATAAAACGTTGAACATCACGGCGATTTGAAATGTTTAATCGAGCCGTTAGATCACCATAAACCGGATGCTCTACGACTACATCCTCTATCTTCACCCCGTGATCAACCATGATTGTCAATTCTTCTTCGGTTTGGTCAGCAGAGTGACAACAGACAATTGTTCGCTTATACGCGGGAGCTGAATCCATCTTTGTTAAATAAACATACCCTTGACTAGTAGCTACAATGGGCTCACCACTAGCTTTTAACAGAGAAACATCTCCCACAATCACCTGCCTCGTCACGTTCATTTCCTTGGCAATGGAACTTCCTGTAAGAGGTTCATCCTGTTCCTTTAATAAAGTTAATATATGATCTCTGCGTTCATTTGCTTTCAGCTTAGATTCACTCATGTTAACGACTCCCTCGTACATATATCTTATCTCCATTTTAGCACAATTACCCATATGGAGAGAGGGGAATCTTACTCTGCTCTATGATTACTCACATAATGAATGACATATAAACCAGCCCCCATCAAGACCATGACCAAACCAAGCAGAAGGATATTATATAGCGGCGTGGCTGTATCCGGAAGTCCGATTCCAGAAAAACCAATCGGCGGCTGGCTCGTCCTCTTCGGATTTTGTGCCCCTGCAATGCTATCAGCTCCGTCTGCGGTAAATCTAATCTCAAACCTTCCTGCGAGTCCTTGATAGTCATTTCCTAACTCAAAAGGCATCTCTACTTTAAGAGTCAATTGGTCCTCCTCGGAAACCTTCAAGTATCTTTTATCCAGTTCAGATAATTCCATTACTGAGCCAGCATATACTTGCTTACCAGTTTGATCCGTAACCTGTAATCGTAGTGCTCGGAGTAATTTTTCCGATCCTCCTGTAAATTCAGATACTGTGCTATAGGTAAAGTCCCTAGTCCCTAAATTCGAGATCTCCACTTCTCTCGTCATCGTATCTCCCGGCTTCAGATTACTCACCTTAAACAAAATGGTTTCTGGAGATGTTCCGATATTTATTTCTTTTTCTTCTTCAGCAGCTTGCACGCCATCAGAAAAAACAAGCAGACCTATAACCGATAAACAAACAGCACAGACAAGCCTCCAGGATTTTACCATTTGCTATTCATACCCTCCTTGCTTCTGTCTTGTCGTTCGTAATAAAGAACTTTAGATTATTATATAAGGTATTAACAAAATATAAAACAGTCAAAAAATAGCTTTTATTCGTTTTAAAGAACAACATTCTTCTATTTCCTATGTATATCATCGTTTCACACTAAATTACACAACTTTTATTAAAAGTCTTTGTTCTCTATAATGAAACAAATGAGAAGGGGGAAGGATTTATGTTTAAAAAACTAGCCTTACTTTTATTGCTGGCTGGACTTTCTATAATCATTTATGCCGGTAACTCCCTGTATCAATCATCACTGCTGCAGTCCAACGCACTTGAAGAAGCCCAGATGCTCGTTAATCAGAACTCCAATGCCGCAGCCAGCTCCTCATCAGTAAAAGGACAATCCGATGCTTCTTCACCTTCTATTCAGAACAAAAGCCTAGATCAACAGCAAACCGAGCGCTTTCCGTCCAATCAATCAATTGGTGTTTTGAAAATACCTGCCTTAAAGGCGGTCCTCCCCATCATTTCTGGAGCTGATGAGACTTCCCTTGAAAAAGGAGTAGGCCACGTCTCGTCTACCAGTCTCCCTGGCCACAATGACCAAATTGTGCTCTCAGGTCATCGGGACACTGTTTTTCGCCGCTTTGGTCAACTCGAAGCTGGTGATGACTTTATTATCAAAATCGCGGATGGAACGTACACCTATCAAATGAGTCATTCAAAGATTGTCAATGCTGAAGACCGAACAGTAATTCACTCCACCTACCCAGAAGAAATCTTAGTCCTCACAACCTGCTATCCATTCAGCTTCATCGGAAACGCTCCCAAACGCTATATCATATACGCACAAAAAAGTGTCTAAATAACACCTCAGGTCATCCAAAATTTGGATGACCTGAGGTGGAAATTATACCCATATTAGCCTGTCAAGAATACGTATATCCGTTTAGCTTCCATTGTTCTATGGAGAATGTGCTAGCACCTAATGAGGTGAAGAGGACAGCATCATTCCCTTCCTGAGGAAAGATTCTTGATGTGAATACTTCTTCTCCTCCATTGATAAAAATCTCAAGTGTGGAATGGTCAATGAATAGCCGAAGCTGATTTAATTCACCGTTAAGTTTAACCCGTCTAAATTCTGTTTTACTTTTATCCTCCAGGTGAGGTCGTGATAATGTTAGAATTCCATCTTTTTTCTGGTAGCTGAAAGCCGCATAATGAAACAGTTCCAGAGCGAACTGCTCTTCAATATTTTCAAATTCGAGTTGAATTTCTACCGAATTTCCTCCAACACCACGCACACCTTTCTGGTCATTTTCAATGGTAATATCAGAATGCAGCAAAACGGATTCCCGCATTTCCTTAAGCTCTTCCAATGGCTTCTGGACCAGCTGGTTTCCATTCCATTGCAGTTCCCGGGGAATGGTTAAACAATGAACCCAGTGGTGGTCAAGCGTAGGATGTGCTTCTTCGTATTGTTCAGGAACGCCCATCCATCCAAAGAGAATTCGCCGCCCCTTCTCATCAATAGTTGTTTGAGGCGCATAAAATTCGAAGCCGCGATCCAGTTCCTTAAACTCAGCATGTTTAAAATCGCCACGTTCGTAATCCATCGTCCCTGTAAAATAACCACTCTGATAACGATTATTATATTCCATCCCAGCAGCTTGCAAGCCTTGTGGAGAAACCATCAACACCTCTTGACCATCTAACACAAAAAAGTCCGGGCATTCCCACATGTAGCCAAAATCCCCAAGCTTATGTTGATAGGAACCAGTAATATTTCCAACCAACTGCCAATTTGTTAAATCTTCTGATCTAAACAGGACTGCCTTACCCTGACTGTCCTTATTTTGTGCACCAACCACCATGTACCAGATGCCCTCTTTTTTCCATACTTTCGGATCCCGGAAATTAGCCGTATATCCTTCGGGAAGATGGATGACAGGCCCCTTTTTATCAAAATGAATGCCCTCTTCTGATACAGCCATACATTGATACGATTCTCCTTTGCCCTGTTCATTCACTACATTTCCCGTATAAAAGAGATACAATCTATCCTCATGAACCACTGCACTGCCGGAATAACAGCCATCTTTATCAAACCAATCAGAAGGTGCCAGTGCCAGTGGCTGTTGCTTCCAATTCACAAAGTCCTTTGATGTATAATGCCCCCAGAACTTCTCCCCGTGTCCTGTATGAAAGGGCATCCATTGATAAAACAAATGAAAAACACCGTCCCATTGAACCAAACCGTTTGGGTCGTTTAGCAAGCCTACTGGCGGCATATGGTGATAAGTTAGCCTGTAGTGGTCCTGATTGACCCGTTCCTCCTTCTCCTCGATAGCCTCTGCAGCTTTATTTCGTAATTCTCTATCTTTAGCGTTCATGTTAATCCTCCAAGCCTTCTAAGTATTTGGGGTGATCAAATCCGTCCTACGCTTATCTGCATTTGCAGGTTATATTATTTTACTCATTATGACAAGCTTATCAGGATCCGCGGAGAACAGAAAGAAGCCTAGGGTCTCCCCTAGACTGTCTTCATCACTCATTTACTTTGTTTTCACTGTCATGATGCCTGTTTCTCCAGCAGTTGCTGTTTCATGATACGACGGTTCAAAGTGTTCGACCACTTCATCAAAATTAGTAATCATAATCGGCGTTGTTGTACTTTTAGCTTTCTCACTAACAAGATCCATATCAAACGTGATTAAGGGGTCTCCCGGCTGGACATGATCGCCAGCGCTGACATGACCTTCAAAACCTTCCCCTTCCATCGAGACTGTTTCAAGCCCAATATGAACGAGCACTTCTACGCCTGACTTCGTTTTAATGCCCACCGCGTGTTTCGTTGGAAAGACTTGAACCACTTCTCCGGCTATAGGGCTGACTACTTTTCCATCTGTCGGTTCAACAGCTACACCGTCACCCATCATTCGCTGACTGAACACCGGGTCTGGTACATCATCCAAGGAAACCACCTTTCCTGTTAAGGGAGCTACAAATTGCTCTTCTATCCTTTTATTTCCACCAAATAGTTTTTTGAACATATCATCAAAACCTTTCTATAGATAAAAAAAAGCTATCTATACTTTTCCCTTGATTGTGATCTGTAAACGTGAACTTAAACATAGAGACCCACCAGAGCTTTTACATGAAAAAGAAAGGATAGGGCAAACTGATACAAAACAGCCATCAAGGAGGATCTACATGAATTGGACAAAACCTGAACCCATGTGGAGAGAAGATACAAAGCTTCCCACATTTGAACCACTAAAGCAATCCACTTCCACGCCAATTACTATTGTTGGGGGCGGGATCACTGGAATTACAACAGCCTACATGCTTGCTAAGGAAGGAAAAAAAGTTACCTTGCTGGAAGCTGACGAGCTGTGCAACGGGACAACCGGTCATACTACTGCAAAAGTAACCGCCCAACATGGGCTTATCTATCACGAACTCATCGAGCACTTCGGTGATGAAGGTGCCGCACTTTATTATCAAGCCCAGGAAGACGCGATCGCATGGATTGAAAAACATATTAACGACCATTCCATAAAGTGTGATTGGACACGTGAAGACGCCTATATTTTCGCTACCACAGAAAAAGGTGCAAAAAAAATCGAAAAAGAAAAGAAGGCCTATGAGCGCCTTGATATAGCGGGTGAACATTTGGAAGATCTTCCTTTTGATACGGAGACATCAGGAGTTCTGAGCATGCGTAATCAGGCTAAATTTCATCCTTTGCATTATTTATCTCATTTAGTGGATGAGATTGTGGCGATGGGCGGCAAGATTTATGAACATACGAAAGCAATCAGTGTAAAAGAAGGAGAGAATATTGAGATCGAAACGGGAAATGGTGCGACGGTAACCAGCGAACACCTTATCTCTTGTTCCCATTTTCCCTTTAATGATAAAAAAGGAATGTACTTTAGCAGAATGTATGCAGAGCGCTCTTATGTGATCGCTATCGAACCTGAAAAGGAATGGGAAAATGGCATGTACTTATCCATTGATGAACCTAAACGTTCAATACGTTCTGCAACATTCGATGACAAAAACATTTTGCTGATCGGTGGTGAAAGTCATCGTACTGGAGAGGGAGCTGACATGTCTTCACACTATAAAGCCCTTGAAGAGTATGCGGCCCGCACATTTGGGATCAAGAACAAATTATTCCAATGGTCTGCACAGGACTTAATTACATTAGATAAAGTCCCATACATTGGACCCGTTACGATGAATGATAATCGGGTTTTCCTAGCCACAGGCTTTAGAAAATGGGGGATGACGAACAGTACGGTGGCAGGAAGATTGATTACCGATTACATTATGGAAAGTGAATCGGAGTATCATTCTGTCTTTACACCTTCTCGGTTCAAAGGTGATCCAAGCCTAAAACGATTTCTATCCAACAACTTAAATGTCGCCGCTCATTTAGTTGAGGGTAAGGTTGAATTAGTGGATAAGGAACCACGGGATTTGAAGAAAGGCGAAGGCGCTGTTATCCAGTTTGAAGGCAAACGAGCAGGAGCCTTTAAAGATGAGGAAGGGGAGCTGCATCTATTGGATACGACCTGTACTCATCTGGGCTGTGAAGTAGAGTGGAACAGTGGTGAACACACATGGGATTGTCCTTGTCACGGATCTCGTTTCTCTTATGATGGCGCGGTCATGGAAGGCCCGGCTAAGCATCCCCTGGAAAAACTGTCCCTTGAAAACACTAGAGAAACCTATATTATCCCTGATGATCCAGA
The DNA here is from genome assembly GCF_900166655.1 of Halobacillus hunanensis. Lineage (GTDB taxonomy): Bacteria > Bacillota > Bacilli > Bacillales > Halobacillaceae > Halobacillus_A > Halobacillus_A hunanensis. The sequence goes on from NZ_FVZB01000006.1 coordinate 1,015,863, forward strand.
AGCATTCGAAGAATCAACTGATCATCATTAGAAAGAGCGCTTAGCAGGCGCTCTTTTTTGTGGAAACCTTTTTCTTTCCAATTATTATAAAATTAGCTTAAAATGACGTCATAACATATTGTTAACCATGAAAGGATTATGCTTATGGCAGATGATAATAAACTGGGCATTCTTTACACGGCAGGCGCTTATATTCTTTGGGGGTTCCTTCCAATCTATTGGAAACTACTTCAGCAGCTCCCCGCGTTTGAAATTTTGGCCAACCGAATCGTCTGGTCTTTTGTGTTTATGATTGCTGTCGTCATCACTCTTAATAAGTGGAAACCGCTTATTGCTGAATCGAGACGAGTTTGGGCGAATAAACGGAGTCTGATTGGGATAACACTCGCTTCATTCACCATTAGCCTCAACTGGCTTACCTACATATGGGCCGTCAACAATAACCACGTCGTGGAGGCAAGCCTTGGCTATTATATCAATCCCTTAGTCAGCATTCTTTTGGGCATGATCGTACTGAAAGAGTCTTTTTCTAAACCGCAGTGGATCGCATTTATTTTAGCGGCAAGCGGTGTGCTCTACATGACTGTCCATTTTGGTTCAGTGCCATGGGTGGCCTTGTTACTCGCCTTAAGCTTCGGTTCTTATGGTTTGCTTAAAAAGCTCGTTCCGTTAAATGCTATGTTCGGACTAACCATAGAAACACTGATCGTCACTCCGATTGCGTTGATGTATCTTATGAATAGTCAAGGTTCTCCCCCTGACATTGAGTTGTTGTCTATAACGTCACTGCTTATTTTAGGATCGGGGATCGCAACCGCCATTCCGTTATTGCTATTTGCTGCAGGGGCTAAGCGGATCCCTTTGTCTATGGTTGGCTTTTTGCAATATTTTGCCCCAACTATCATGCTGTTTCTCGGCGTTTTTCTTTATAATGAACCTTTTACGAGTGTTCATGTTGTATCCTTTACGTTAATCTGGGCGGGTCTTGCGGTCTACACGGTTTCCAGGATGAAACGGCTTCGAAAATATGAAGCGGCTTGATTAATTATCAGCCCTGGCAATAGTCAGCCGGGGCTGTTACGCGTTCATTTTTGAACGTTAACTGTCACTTAAGACGTGTGCAGCTGCATCTTGGCCGGATAGGAAGGCACTTTCAAAACGCGTCCTCCCCGCCTGATCATCTGGGCGAAGAAAAGCATCACCTGCCACTAACAACTTACCTTGATTATCTATTTCCAGGAAAGAGCGATGATAAGTTGCAGACGCCTGTGCATAGGGCCAGATTTCCAACTGCTGTGACACCACCGTTTGAAAATCTAAATAAGAGAAGGTTGTATTTTTTATCATTTTAAGAATGGGTTCACCACTTTCATGTAATGCTGACCAATTAGCCGTCATATAGACACTGATCAAAGGAGTTTTGGAGATCCCCTTTTTTTGGTGGTCAACTATCCGTTCTACACCCGCAGGAAGCTGTTTATCTATGTGACCGTTTTCCGGAAGAGGAGGAGACTGATCAAACTGAAAGATCCCGACATAGGTGGGCTGAAACTGAATTTCCTTTAATGTTTGATACGCTTCGGTCTTCAAATCAAATGAACTTTCGCCTATCAAGTTGGCTGTTAAAGGAGCAGGCAGCGTAGATAGAACCTGCTTGCATTTATACAAACTACCGCTCTCGTCATGCAATTCCGTGTAGGAATCCCGGGCGTTAATAGTAGTAATCAATGTAGAAGTCACAGTATCAACTCCCTCGGCTAAGCGACAAGCGAGTGAACTCATTCCGTCAACTGATGTGTAACGCGGATAATCTTCCCCGAACCAACGCTTCACCCAGCCCCTTTCCAGCCATTCCTCAACTTCTTGCTGCAGTTCTTCTGTTCGTACTGTGAAAAATTGGGCTCCAATGTCGGCTTTTCCTTCAGCTGTAATGGAAGTCGCCAGCCTCCCTCCTACAGTCTCTTCCTTTTCCAACAGCAGCACACTTGCTCCTGCTTGTTTCAACTTTCGTGCTGCCACAATCCCAGATAATCCTGCACCAACGACCGCGACATCATACTTTTGCAAAATGAGCACCCCTTTCATAAGAAAATCAGGACATGTCTAGCTACACCCGATTCTTTGATTGTCCTACCTCTTCTATTCCTATGAATTGTTTATCGGAAACCTGACGCCCCGTCATGAATTTGTTGTTTTAGCTATCGGATTATTGCTTCTATGCGCCGATAAAAATGCACCTCCACAAAGTGGGAGGTGCATTTTTCATAACCATTATGCTTTAGTCTTTTTCTTACGGAACTTACTTAATACTTCATACGCAAGCGGTACAATGAGAAGGGTCAACAATGTGGAGCTGGTTAACCCGCCGATTACGGTAATTCCCAGTCCTTTACTGATAATTGATCCACCTTCAAGTCCTAACGCGAGCGGAAGCAAGGCACCAATTGTAGCCAGTGCTGTCATCAAAATAGGGCGCAGGCGTGTCATGCCGGCATCGAGTAACGCCTCTCTTGTTGTAAACCCTTCTTTTTCCTTATGAATGACTCGGTCAATTAAAACAATGGCATTTGTTACGACAATTCCGATGAGCATGAGTGCACCGATCATCGCAGAAATGCTAATGGTTTCCCCACTGATAAGCAATCCTACAACTGCGCCAATAATTGTAAATGGCAAGGAGAACAGGATCGCAAATGGTGCCAGGGCTCCACCAAAGAAAATGACGAGTACGAGGTAGACGATCGCAATTGCAGCAAGCATGGCTAAACCAAGCTGTGTAAATGACTCTTGAATATCCTCGGTAACTCCACCCATCGTCACTTCCATGCCGGACGGTATCTCAAGCTCGTCAATTTCACTTTGAACTTCAGACGATACTGATCCAATATCATCAGTAGTGATTTTCGCACTGACGCTTGCATAGACACTGCCATTTTTCCGTGTAATGGTGTCAGCCGTTGTTCCTTCTTCCACTTCTACCACTTCACTGATGGCAACAGATTGACCCGTAGGTGATTGGATCTCACGGTCCGTAATATCACTGATGTCTTCATAGTTTTCCTTTTCTACTTCTACGTAGACATCCAGTTTTTCGCCATCCTGTTTAATGGTGGTAACGACTGGCTGCTCGCCATTTTGGTTTAGCTCCATACCTAACTGGGCCGCTGTTAACCCAAGTTCGCTCAATTTTTCATGATTAGCCACAAGTGTGTACTCTTCATAAGACTCAGATAAGCTGGAGTCAATTCCAGTCAAATTATCTTGTTCAGATAACATGGACTGGACATTTTTTACTACAGGCTCAATTTCATCAATCGAATCCCCATATACGAGGAGCTCGAGTGTACTGCTTGATCCCGTTGATGAGAAGTCCTGTGAGGACCACTCACCTTGTTCAGTCGCACCTTGTAAATCATCAATTACAGTCTGACTTTCTGATGAGAAGTTTTCTGTCTCGCTATTGTATTCTACAAAGAAAACAGCCTGATTCGATGCTCCAGGATTCATCGGGTTTTCTCCACCTACCGAATACTGAATCGTTTCTGCACCATCTCTTCCTTCAAAATACTCTTGTGCTTCCGTAGCGATGCTTTCGACATCTTCCAATGTTTGGCCTGGTTCTGGATTATAGGTGGCAATAACCATTTTCTGTTCCTGAGCTGGCAGAAAACTGACGCCCACAAACGGTACTAACGCTACACTTCCTGCCAAAATAACAAAGGCAATGATCGTTGAAATAATTTTGTGATTAAGCGTTCGATTCAGCAGTGAACGATATGCTCTGGCTAGCCGTCCGCCTTGATCATCATGATCAACTTTTTTCATTTTGCCTGGTTTTAACAAAGAATGGGACATCATTGGCACAATTGTGACCGCCACAAGGAGTGACGCCAACAGTGCAAATACAACGGTTAAGGCAAACGGTAAAAAGATTTGCCCCACGGTCCCTTCTACTAACCCTAAAGGTAAAAACACAGCAATAGTAACAATCGTTGAAGATAAAATCGGCATAAACATCTCACGTGTTGCGGAACGAACTAAATCTTTGCCCCTTAGTTTTTCCCCTGGAAGCGACATACGCCGATATATATTTTCAACGACGACAATGGAATCATCCACTACTCTTCCAATCGCTACAGTCATCGCACCCAATGTCATAATATTTAAAGTTATATCCATTTGTTTAAGGGCTAGAACGGCAATGAGCAGAGAAAGCGGAATCGATATGACAGAAATTAGTGTCGTTCTGAAATTACGCAGGAACAGAAGAATTACGAGGACAGCAAATAACCCGCCGAACAAGGCTTTGTTCAACATTGTGCTGACTGATTCTTCAATCGGCTCCCCTTGGTCAAATGAATAGATAAACTCTGCTCCATCGAGTTCACCTTTTAATTCCTTTGTCTGCTCTTTAACTGCATTTACAACATCAACTGTATTCGCCTCTTGTGATTTAATTACTTGAAGCGAAATTGAATCCTCTCCATTGGTGCGAGAAATGGACTCAGCTTGCCCGACAACTTCGATTTCAGCAAGCTCTTCAAGTGTCACAGTAGGGATACCAGCTTGTGCTGCCTGCTCAGCTGTCATCGCACCTGCAGAGGACTGACCTTGAGCTTGTGTTTGCCCGGCTGAGGACCCTTGAGCAGATGGCTGTCCCTGAGATGGCGGCTGCGCTGCTGATTGCCCTGAGGACGAAGGGATGGCCGGGATTTCCAAGTTTCTTAGATCTTCGACTGTCGTTAATTCTCCATCGATGACAACAGACTTTTGAGTGTCGTCAAACGTGTATAAGCCCAATGGGAAAGAAACATCGGAACCCTGGATTAATTGCGTAACTGTCTCACTATTCATTCCGCGCTCTTCTAGAGCAGCTTCGTCATAATTAATTCGTACCTCCTGGACTTGCTGACCGGAGACTTGAACATCTGCTACGCCTTCAATTCCTTCCAGTGCCGGCACAATCTGGTCTTCTACCGTAGTCGTCATCTTTTCTAATGATTGGTCTTCATTGATGACACTTAAGCTGACTACAGGAAATGCGCTAAAACTCAGCCGGCTGACTGAAGGTTCCTGGGCTGACTCAGGCAGTGTTACTTTTGCAACTGCTTCTTTTAATTCATCTTCAGCTTCGTCTAGATTTTTATCAAAGGTGTACTCCAGTTGAAGAGAAGAAGCGTTTTGATATGATGTAGAACTGACCGTCTTCACTCCGCTTAACTGGCTGACCTGTTGTTCAATGGGCTCTGAAATCTGTTCAGCAACCTCTTCTGGTGTAGCTCCCGGATAAACAGTAGACACCGTAATAATAGGTGGTTCAATATCCGGAATCGTTTCTAGTTTCATATTTAAACCTGAATATAAACCTGCTATGGTTATAATAATAGTCATTAACCAAATCGCAAATTTATTGTTCATAGAAAAGTTAATGATTTGTTTCATACAAACTCCTCCCCTGATTTGACCAGTTAGTCACAACAAACTATAATATAAATGACTACACGGTCATAAGTCAAGAGGGGAACTTGTTTGAATTAATTTAAGGAGTCATTAAAATATGGAAGATAAAAGTATTTTCATCATCGAACACGCTATTAAACTATTCGCCAACAAAGGATTCAGCGCCACTTCCGTACAGGAAATTGCTAATGAGTGCGGCATTTCAAAAGGAGCCTTTTATTTACATTTCAAGTCAAAGGATGCCCTGTTGTTAGAGGTTTTTTATTATTATTCTAGAAAGATACAGCTCAACATAGATGAAATTGAGGCAGAAGATTTACAGCCGCGCGAAAAATTTATCCAGAAACTCTCTGTTACGTTTGAAGAAATCATCGCCCACCGTGAATTTATTATTATGCAAATACGAGAGCAGGCCATTCCTTTCAATCATGATATTGAGGAATTTTTACGTCATATGAGGTTTAATTCTTACCATTTTTACAAAAAGAACCTGATTGATATCTACGGGGATAGGATCAAGGAATTCGCATGGGAGCTCACTCTTATCTTACAGGGGATATTTAAAACTTATATTGACTTGATTATTATTGAGAATGTGAAATTTGATATTAGACTGCTTTGTGAGGAAATGCTAAAACGTGCGGATTACCTTGTTAACGGGTTCAAACATAATAATGACCACCCAGTCATTAACGATGAAATCATGAGCCAAATCATTCCTGATAACTATTATTCTCGTCAGTTAGAGCTGATGAGAGATTCATTAGAGGAGAAACAAGAATCTGCCCCAAAAGACATTCAAGACACTATAGCCGTACTGCTTGAAGAGCTTAACAGAGCAGAGCCTCGTTCCGCTGTCATTAAAGGTATGCTGACCAATCTTGAAGATAAAGGTGAATTCCAGCAAATAGTCGGGCAAATTCGTTCCTATTTTCATGTATAACAACCACGACCAGGCATCATTTTGGTTCGTGGCTGTTCTCCCCTTCCATTTGCTCGGCTTCAGTGATTTCATCAAGTATAGGATATACGGATTCCACACCTTTTTGTGCGACAAGACATGCAACGCCCAGTGTTGTTGACCAAAAAGAGTCAGGGATATAAGGGTTCTTTAAACCAGCAGGCTGAAATAGTGCACGGTAAATCCGATTGATATGCTGCTCTGTCGTTTGTGGATCTGTTTCGCGCTCACCTCGTGCCAACAGAAACACATAACGCATGGACTGAAATAAGTTATCGCCAGGCATGAACGTGTATTCTTTAAAAAACTTCAACTGTTTTTCTGCTTCTTGTTTTAAGCCTGAACTCACAGCCAGATCATCCAAATGTTCGTGCAAATGTCGATACACTTGCTGAAAAATTCGGCGCTTCTCTTCCTGCATGACCTTATCTGTATAAATGCTTTGCAATTTTTCAAAGGCCGTTTCTTTTGTCCAAGTCATTAAGATCACCTCTCCTAACTTATTCGATAAGAGAACTTTCATTCCTCCCTATGGCCAAAGTTCTTAGCCTCCCATTCGACCGAACCATATAGCTCGGGAATAGCCGTCGAGTGTTCCTGTAATAAAGCAGGAAGATGTGGAACGATTTTATTCCATACCATCGGATTAGCTGCCATTGCCTGAAAGAGGGCTTGCTCATTTTGTGACCATGGTCTGATAGATTGAATGTAATCGAGGGTTAATCGATACCCTGGCTGTAACTGTTCATCTCGCTTCTGATTGAATTCATCCATGAGGTGCTCCCAAGATTCCCCGGAGTCTTGTCTCTCGATTGCCTCAGCCAATAAGAAGGACTGCATGAAGGCATCGTTGATTCCAAGACCAGTACTTGGGTCTTTACTATGGGCGGCATCTCCAATTAGAGCCCAACCTTCTCCAGCCGGTTCTCTGAAAAAATTCGGCACCCCCGGCGTACCGATGATTTTCCCTTGTAGTGAACCGTTCCGTAACCGCTTCTCCATCCCATAGAATGATTGATAAATCTCTTCAAATCTATGAGGTTTTTTTACAATCTCTTTAAATTCATCTGAATGAACTTCCAGCCCTAAGCAGTCAACCCCCGGCTCCATCGGAAAGAGAAAACCGATTCGCCCTTCATTAAGGAAAATTTCTGTAGTTGGTTCCAGTAATGGTTTAATTCCATGATAATAGCCGTAAAACACCGGTCGCAGGGGAGAGTGAAATCCGTATTTTTCTGCTTGAACACATTCAGCTATATACGAATGTCTGCCATCTGCTCCAACTACGAGCGAAGCATGAATCCGCTTTGTCTGCCCTTTTTTATCCACGGCTTCCACACCAATCACACGCTGATTATTCCTTATCACACCCTTAACTGTACAATTCTCCAGCAGCTCGACTCCTTTATTACTGCACGCTTTCGACAGCAGGACATCATCTAAATGACTGCGTTTAGGTATGATCGTATAGTTATCCCTTGGCCCTTCTACAAAGCTATCGCCAATGTATGTACGCATCCTATTAATCTTTCGCAATCCGGTTGATTCCACATCTTCCTGTACACCAAGCTTATCTAAATAATGCATATGGGATAAATGGTGTGTAGATAACGTATCACTTGGAAAGGAGGCCTTATCAATCAGAAGAACTCTTTTCCCCATTTGCCCAAGCAAAATGGCAAGACTCGCACCAGCGACCCTTGCTCCTACAATCACAATATCCACACGTTGTTCCATATCCCAAGCACCTCATTCTCACTCTATTTCTCCTAGCGTAACGTTTTTTTACGAAAACAGCTAGTTATTGGGACTGCACAGATTGAATCACATAAAACACCCGTTAATTGCATCTCATGTAGGTTATTGCCTATAAAGTTACGGAATTGCACATTTCGTAGTTTTCAACATAAAAAAAAGACTCCCGCTAAAGGAGGCCACTGAAGAACTGCGCGATTTCAAATGATGTGTAAAAATATAGGCGGGTTGAACGAAGAATTCATTCAACCCGCCTATTTCTTTTAATTTTAAGAGGGTCTTTTTCCTCTTATTCCTCCATGAGCTTCATAATTCGCTTTAGATTAACGGTGAATATTGCCATCGCCCCTTGTATACGCATGCCTCGGAGACCCGAAGATGAGGCAATCTCATATCCGTGTCTATGCTTCAATTCACTATTCTTCGCTTCGATCTTATATCGTTCTTTTGCCCTTTCCTTAAAGTGTTCGCTGTTTTGAAACGCTAGTTGGTTCTGGTGTTCCTCCGATTTTATGGAAACGGAATAGGACTTGGTTTTAGCTCCTGGCTTATAACACCCTTCTTGAAGGGGACACCTCTTACACTTTTCCACATCAAAGTAGTACGAGTCCACTTGATTGGTGGCGTCACCCTTTTTTCCTTGACGGGCTTTTCGAACAGCCATATGACCGGCGGGGCATACATACATCCCGGCATCCTTATTGAACTCAAATTCATCTTCTTTCTTTCGGTAACCATGGGATACTGAAGGGTTTAACTTGGAAACGAGGCTCATGTCGTTTTCTCTGGCATAAGCGATATTTCCTTTTTCTGAATACGCAGCGTCTCCAATGATTTCTTCAACTTCCATTCCAGCTTCCTGGCTCTTTCCCACTAACGTCTGAAGGTGTTTTCCATCTGTCTTTTCGCCTGTCGTCACGGTTGCCGCGGTGATGATGCGATCCTGAGACAGCGCGAGGTGAGTCTTATATCCAAAGAAGGAAGAGTCTGCGGATTTGTGACCAAGACGGGCATCCGGGTCTTCTGACTCCCTAAGTTCCAGTTGGTCGTCTTCGATGGTTTCCTTCAATAAATTTAATGGTTCTTTGATCTTGGGAAGCGAAACGAGGGCAGGTTCTTTTTCGATCACTTCGACCAAACGTTGGGAATAGTCCAATTCAGCATCCAGGGTGTCTTCCGTGGGCTTACCAGGGAACTTATGCTTCATATCTTCATCTTCAGTGTAAATTAATTTACGTACGGACTTTGAACGGTTGCGCAGCACTTCTTCTGGAGACGTCTGATTATAGCGGGACCTGGTGTGCGTTGCGTCCAGGATGACAGACTTGGATTGAATAACATCTTTTTCAATCGCAATCTCGACGCTCTTCTGAATTAAGAGATCCATCAGATCATCGTCATCCAAGCGCTTACGTCGAAAGTAAGCTAGTAAACTTGGGTCGATGACCTCCTCTTCGGGGGCCATCTCTAAGAAGTATTTGAAGGACATGTCCACTTGAGTACGTTCCACTAAGTCGACGTCCGAAATCTTATAAATGGTCTTTAATAATAGGTATTTAAACATACGAATAGGGTGAATAGCATGTCGACCGTTCGTGTGACAGTATTTACTTTCAAGCTCCTCGTACACGAAAGAAAAATCAACAAGGTCATTAATTTTTCGAAGCAGGTGGTCTTTCGGAACCACCATATCGTATAGCCCCTCAAATTGACTGAAGTTCATTGATAATTGTCGGTCTAACATCCAATCCCTCACTTTTATGTAGTCTTTTCATTATACAAGAAAACACAGTGCCTTTCTTCGATAAATCGAAGAAAGGCACCGTGTTTAGTTTTATCGTGGACTTTTTCAGTGGCCTCCGCTAAAGGGAGCCTCTCCTTATTTGAAATTCCATTCATTTTCTACATTGTGATCTTGATCCATCACCTGCAGACGACTTGGCTTATTATTCTCGGCCATCTCCGTTGCTTTTTCTACAGCTGTATCACGTTCATCGTATAAGTCAGTTGGAGCTACGTCCTCTATTTTCACGAACCAGCCTGTTACATCTTTATTCGGCACAACACTATATTCCTTCACCATAATCTCTCCTCTCATCAATGTTCTATTAAAACTCTTCCCGGCATAGTTTTCCATTAAACATATCCTCTTTGCAAAAATAGTTTGACAATAGTCACTTCTGCTTTTATAATTCGAAACATACATTTAAAAAAACATTCTAGGATGGCTGCATGAAAAGCATAAGCTGATGTGGCTTATATTCTTGGGATTCTTAAAGAAAAAACTAAATATCTCTTATCGAGAGTGGCAGAGGGACTAGGCCCTGTGACGCCCGGCAACCTTCAAGCATTTCGGCTTGAAAAGGTGCTAATTCCTACAGATCGAAGGATAGATCTGACAGATAAGAGGAGGAACATATACATACACCCTCTTCTTATTAAAGAAGAGGGTTTTTATATGGAATTTTACATTAAGGAGGGATGATGCATGTCATTGCAAAACCCTGTTGAACAGAAACAGACTGTTGCAAAGGTTTCAATCGAAGACTTCACATTTGAATCTGGTGAGACGCTTCCCCAGATTGAGCTGGCATATGAACATTATGGTCCTAAGGGTGCGCCGGTAATTCTGCTTTGTCACGCCTTAACCGGAAACCAGTACGCTGTCGGTTCTAGCGAAAACCCCGGATGGTGGGCAGGATTGGTTGGAGAGGAATGCCCAATTGATACCACACAGTATCAAGTCATCACGTTTAATGTGCTGGGAGGTTGTCACGGTTCGACCGGACCAGCAAGTATAAATCCTGAAACTGGTGACATTTATCGTCTTGATTTTCCTGAAGTAACGATTCGTGATATGGTTCACGCCCAATATAAAGCATTAAAACAGTTAGGGGTTTACGAGCTCCATGCCGTAGCAGGCGGCTCACTCGGAGGAATGCAGGTGCTCGAATGGGGATTGCTTTACCCTGACTTTATGAAACAGCTCTTCGTATTAGCTGCGACCCCTTATTTAAGTGATTACGGAATCGCCTTTAACCATATTGGAGCAAGAGCCATCAAGGATGACCCAGCCTTTATGGAGGGCTATTATTCATCTAACGAGACACTTCAAGGCTTTGAAATTGCCCGTATGGCCGGCATGGTCACCTATAGAAGCGCCCCTCTGTTTCAAAAAAGATTCGCAAGAGAACAAGAGGATGCGCTTTATTCCATCCAATCCTATTTGAATTATCAAGGGGAAAAAATAAAGGATCGTTTTGATGCCAACAGCTACCTGTATTTGTTAGAAGCTATGAACAATCACGACATCAGGAAAGGACGCGGCAGCTTACAAGATATAGCCGCAGCATTTAAACCGGTCCTTTTTACAGTAAGCTTTGAGCACGACCTTCTCTATCCAAAAGAATTAATTCAGCCAATCTCCCATCATGCGTCGAGGGGGGAACATTATCATGTAAAAACAGACTATGGACATGATGGATTTCTTGTGGAATTTGGAGAGTGGGGAACATGGATAAGTGAGAGATTAAACGAGGAGGGGACGGAATTTGACTATTAAAGCAGCCATATTAGGATTCGGAACGGTCGGACAGGGAGTGTATCAAATCCTGCAAACAAAACGGGATCATTTAACCAAATTAGCAGGAGCCCCTATCGAACTATGCGGTATCCTAGTAGAAAACTTATCTAAGGAACGAGAACTTCCCTATTCTGTTTTCGTCACTGATCAATATGAGCAGATTCTTGCACAGCAGCCCGATGTGATCTTTGAAGCGATCGTAGGAGAAGAACCGGGTTTTTCATATTTAACAAAGGCTATCGATCAGCACATTCATGTCATTACAGCGAACAAAGTGATGTTTGCCAATCATGGAAACCATTTATTGACGCAGGCTGGGGAACGTGTAGGAATTGGCTATGAAGCGACAACAGCGGCCGGAACGCCCATCCTCGGGACCATCACCAGACTCCTGCAGGTAAATTCCATCACAAAAGTCGAAGCCATTTTAAATGGTACGAGTAACTATATCCTCTCATCCATTCAGAGTGAAGGAAGGAGCTTTCAGGATGCGTTAGAGGAAGCTCAGAAACGAGGGTTTGCCGAAGCTGATCCCACAAATGACATTAAGGGGTATGATGCTTTTTACAAATTGATGATCTTGAGTCAGCTTATCTATCGCAAACAGCCAAGTTGGGAAACCGTTCTTTGTGAAGGGATTGATCAGATAACAGCAGATCAATTCATAAATGCCCAACAACAAGGAAGTAAAATTCGCCACATTGCTTCAATTGAAGTGGTAAATGGTAAACTTAACGCCAGTGTAAAACCGCAAGTGCTGCCGCCTTCTCACGGACTTTATCCGGTAGATGGTGTAGATAATGCCATTCACCTTATTGGAGATTTGGTCGGTCCTTTGACGCTCAGAGGGGCAGGTGCAGGCCAATTACCGACAGCGAGCGCAATGGTCGAAGACTTTCTCTATATCTTGCAGTCTTACCCAGTCAAACAACATATATAAAAATAAGAGCCATAGACGAAACTTTGTCTATGGCTCTTATTTGTTATTTTTGTAAAGTACTTACCGGTACAAAACTGTACCCTTGTGCCGTTAACTCATCAAGAATAATGTCTAATGCTTCTGGTGTAACAGAATGGAGACTGCTTAACACAATTATAGAGCCGTCCTCCACGTCTGAAATTACTGCATCTGCAATCTCAGAAGCGTTCGTTAAGTTCCAGTCTTCGGTGGTATTAATAGTCCATGGAACCACCTCATACCGATCTGTAAAAGCTTCCGGAAGCTCCCCTTCAAACGGCAAACGCACAAGATTTGTAGTCACACCCATGACCTCTTGAATCAAATCCCGGGTCTTATCCAACTGCGCTCTCTGCTGACTATCAGAAAGACGTTCAAACCCTGGATGAGTCCACGTATGGTTACCGACCATATGCCCCTGTTTCACTACTTCTCTAGCCGTTTCAGGGAAATGTTTAACCCGTTTCCCTATCATGAAAAAGGTTGCGTTTGCCTCATACTTCTCTAGCACGTCTAAAATAAGGGGTGTTCTTTTTGGATGAGGACCATTGTCAAAGGTGAGGGCTACTTTCTTTCCATCCACACGTTTAGGTGATGGATCCGTCTTTTCAATCTCAGGAAATGAAGCTTCAGCCTCATTCTCCTCTTGAGTTTGTACAAACACTTGGGCGTATTCAGGCACTAAAATGTCTTTCAACACTTGCTTATCTATAGACACTTTCGAGGTGCTAGTGTTCCATCTCTTCTGTTCTTCTCCCGTTAAGAACACAAGAAGAGAATCTCCCGATAGTGCTATATTTTCAAAACTGACAGACGAGTTTGTCTCGCTTTGCATGCCAAGCTTTTCTTTAGTTTCCTGAAGCAACGCTTTTTTATAGTTTGTACCTTTTTTAAATAGGTTCTTCAGCTCAAGCCTCTTGCCGCTTGATTTATCAAAATTCATAACCGTACGGCTCACATCAGCCCGCTTCTGGCCGATGTCTGTCGTTTCAATAAACTCAACGACAAATACCTTTTCATCCTGATACACGATGTCATAATCAATATGCAATTCATGTACGGACTGCTCTTCACTGTTAAGAACTACTTCATAACTTCTTTTTTTGAAAACATCTTTCTTCTGATTCACGTAATCTATAATCACTTGGTCAATTTGGTCATTAGGGGTCTGCGGATAATGAATAGTGATATGATACTTTTCGAATTCTTCTATATCACTTTTCATAGATACATCATAGTGACCCGCAGGATCCGAAGTCACCTTAAGCGAACCTTCATTTGCATCTGCTATAAAAATAGAACAAGCCGTCAAAATCAACAATAGACTAAGGAGTGCTACATAAATATTTAGTCGTCTCATAACCTTCCCTCTTCACCGTAATAAACTCACACCTTAGTGTAACATAAATGTAATAATAAAATAATATCTTTGTTATGTTCCGGCTTTTCTGTTAATTTAAAGGGTCGTTCGAATATCCCATAGTTCTGGAAAGAAACGGTGGTCTAATACTTTCTTTAAATACCCTACACCAGAGGAGCCCCCTGTTCCTGTTTTGTGGCCAATAATTCTCTCTACTGTCTTCATATGCCTGAAACGCCACTGCTGAAACCAATCTTCAATATCCACTAATTTTTCTGCCAACTGATAAAGATCCCAGTATGTTTCGACATCCTTATACACTTTTTCCCAAGCTTTTTCCACGGTCACATCAGACTGATAAATGGTTGTAAAGTCCCGATTTATGAGATCGGGATTAATCTTGAATCCAGCTTCGACCAGTCTTTCGATAGCTGCGTCATATATACCTGGAGCTTCATAGGCTCTTTTTAATTCTTTATGAAGTTCAGGATCCTTTTCATAAATCTTTAATACGTGTGGCGTTTTATATCCTAATGCAAATTCAACCATACGGTATTGGTAAGATTGGAAACCCGATGCCTGCCCTAGATCATCCCGAAACTGGATATACTCGGCAGGGGTTAGTGTAGAGAGCACATCCCAGGCATGGATAATTTGAGTTTGTATCTTAGATACCCTCGACAACATCTTCAGCGCTTCTTGGATCTCCCCCTCCCTAATCAGATCAATGGCCGCTCTCAGCTCATGTAAAATTTGCTTCATCCATAACTCACTCACCTGATGTATGACTATGAACAGCATCTCATCATGATGTTCAGAAAGTCGATTTTGGGAAGAAAGTAGCCGATCTAAGTTTAAATACTCACCATAAGTCATGCGCTCTTTAAAATCTGTATGTACATTTTCATTCGATTTCGAATCACTGTTCACCTTAATCCCCCCTATGTTAAAATGCCGCGGTCTGGAATATGATTGATTGTAATGGGTAAAAACTCCGTATGAACTATTCCCTCGTACATGAGTAAAGTGCCTAATAAAGGGTGATCCACATGTACGTGAACCTGAAATGCTTTCTGCTTTTCGTCATAATGCTCATACAAGGATGTCCTCGGACCATTAAACGAGAATTTCCCTGCTACGCTCATTTCCCGGGAATGCATGAGTAATCCGCCTTCACTGGTAACATCAAGCTCCATCTGTGTCGATAAGCATCCAGACTTTCCTAGATCATCTACTAATGACTGCTTTTCATTATCATAAGACATCACGGCATCAAAGCCACGAATAGCATACGGGAAGAAAAAGCGGCGAATGTAACTAATTGATTCACGACCCCGCTCATCCACATAAGCATAGTTTTCCATGGTAAAAGGGACCTCTCTCCCTCGCTCAGCAAAAATGAGATGATCTTTTGCTCCTATGTTTAAAAATGGCCGTAGGAAAAGAGGAGTCCCTCGGATTTCTGTCATGCGCCCTTGACCAAGGACCATTAATTTTTGATCACTGGTTAAGCCAAACTTCTTTTGCAATTCAGGGTGCAATTGATCGAACTTTTCTCCTAACGCTTGATGATAAATGGATTTCAAGTGAATCTTCCTCCTTATTTAAGATTGTATGTAAGTGGGCTTTACTATCAGCCCACATTAAATCACATCACTTCTTCAGCAAAATCACTGATTGAGTAGCCTTTACGCTGTTTCATCAGCCACCCTTGCTTTTCTAATTGATTGAACAACCGTTGAATATGCTTTGGCGGCCATTCATCCAACAGGCCAAACCAGCGCGTTTCGTGGAGCTTGAGGCGCCGAAGTTTGTTTGTTGATTTACCCGCAAGCACTTGCACGAGGGTATGAGCAGGATGTTCTGTTCCATAATAGTGAACCAGATCAAGAACTTGCTGGACATCTGAATAGTTTAATTCATGTTCTTTGATCGTAATAATAATGTCCTCTTCCGTGTATTCCGCTTCATCAAGCTGGACCTGCAGCTGATGAAGCAGAGCCACAGCCTTTGCGTTCACCTGATCATCGATATGATTTCTCCAGGCAAACAGTCGTTTGAGCAGGCTCACATCACTTAGTTCTACCCTTGAGAGCCATAATAAGAGTGACTCTGAGCCCCTTTGAGGAAGTGCTGAGCTGGAGAGATTATGATGCATTTCAAGCAGAGGATACGCATCGGCGACGGCTGCATCCCCTTGATATCTTTCAATTTGTCTGGCTACAGATAGTGCCGCATCTAAAGTATGCTGAACAGGCCGAAGTTTCCCTTTCATGTTAATCAACTCTTGAATTTGACGAGTGAGTCCTTTGTTCTGTAACGCAATTTCATTAAATTGACGCTCGATAGTTTCGATTCGCTTGTGGGCACGCTCCACATGATATTCTTCCTGTAACGAAACCTGATCACTGTCAAGATGATAGTAAACTGTATAGTCACAGCAATCACACCTGCAGCCGACAGTCCTTTCAATGGAATAGAACTGCAATTGCTTTTCATGTCTGCACATCTCCATACGTCCTGTAAACCATTGCTTTGGAAAAGTTCGAAATGGTCTCATCACAATAGTAACACGGTCTCGCCATCTGGCTACATCTTCTGGATATTTGAGTTGGGAGAGTAATGCGGATTGATTCATTTGCTCGACAGCTTCTACGACGTCACGCTTGCTCTGAGTCAATTGAACGAGCGGATGCTTATCGAAGCTGGAAGCAATTTTATCTAACCAATAGCTTCGTGAATACTCTGCTATTTCAGCTACAAATAGATGGTCATTAAGAACTTGAATTAAGTGTTGTTCCAATTTTTCTGATGATAATAGCGTAATATCTGTGTCGTAAAGAAACCGCTTATCGAAAGGCAGACCGCCCTCCCTGGAAAGTTCAGTCCAAAGAAATAATTCCGGTCTAATTAAATAAGGGTTTAACGTATCATCTTTAATAAAAGAGACAGGTAAAACAGTGTTCCCCTCAACTGATAAATAACGCTGCAGCCGATCTAATGGTAAATCCCTACACTTTACCTGCTCAGCGATCACTTCATTAATTCGCGACAACAATCCTCGTTCGAACTTATGACCGATCGAGCGTATTTGTTTGTTCATGTTTCCAATAGGAGTAAGAATAATGTACGGGTAGCGATCGTTCTTGTAAGTCATACTTTCTGGCAGTCCCATAATGATTTCCCCTTTTAGAATTGAAGGATATACTACTATTATAGAAAAAGTATGTAAACTTACCAATAAATATTGTAATTTTGGGCTTAATCATGCGTCTTCCTTAATTTTATCACCAGAAATGATTTAAGTGGACAGAATTTCGACGGGATAATCCAGAAACAGACCAGATTCAATCACCCCAGGGAGAGCACTGATCTCCTGTTCCATAGTTGAGGTGATTTCTTCAAATTTAACATCTAACAACACATTTCCTGCTTCTGTTATAACAGGTCCATCCTTAGACACTGCCATCCGCAGATTTACGGATTCAGGACTGAAAGCATCGTGCAGTTTCGTTTCTACTAGATGAATCGCCCTGGGATCGACTTCAATGGGCACAGCAAAAGCAGCCCCGAGCTTCGATACAAATTTACTTTCATCCACGAGAATGAATGTTTTTTGAGCACTAGCCATCACAAGCTTCTCAGCGAACAATGCTCCCCCGCGCCCTTTAATCAGCCTCTTCATGCCGTCGACTTCATCTGCCCCATCAAATCCCCAATCAGGTCTCGCTGCAGTTAACGTCGTTACAGGAATCTCGAGAACTGTGCAGTTGAGAGCCGCTTCTTTAGAGGTAGGGATCGCCTGAACGTTCATCCGTTCTATTTTCACTCGTTCAGCGATAGCTTGTAAGGCTAGAAAGGCTGTAGAGCCAGATCCTACCCCTATCACGTCTCCATCATTCACAAAATTACCCACCTGCTCAGCTACCTGCATTTTGTCCGATTGATTTGAGATGTCTCCTGACCAATTCAGTATGTTAGCTAATGAGTTATTCCACGTCATTTCTATCACCTCGTCTTTTTTGTTATTCCCCAATTTCTTGTAAAAAAACAGGCTCAATTTCTTCATGTGATTGCCACTGCCCGTCAAGGGTTAGGTATGTAAAAATTGAAAACTCGATTCCTAATGTCTGAGTGGAGAAGGGGAGTTGGGGAAGGAGTCGCTTTCCGTGGGAGTACGGTGAGCTTCCTCAGGCTGCCGCCTTGCGGGATCTCACCTTGTACTTTGATCCCACAGGAGTCTCCCCCTTCCCCATCTCACCTTGCCATATTTTTTTAAAAATCATTTCGAATGACCTTTCCATTTTCTGTTTATTAATACAATTATTCAAAAGACCTTCCCAAAGACACCGTTCCGTTTTTTATTAAGATAGTTTCACTGCTCTCATTAACGAAATGGGGGTGACTCCTACGGGAAAGGACCGAGGAGACTACCGATAAAAAAACGACTTAAATGTAAGCGATTGGTTCCCACTACCATTCTCCTTTTATAAATGCGGAACCTTACTTAGATTCTACAAACGGAGCGATGGTGGAGCAACACGAATAGAACGTGGTTTATTGGTCTTTATTCTTGTAAAAAGACGTTATGAAATGGACTCATGTATGAGGCAATGATTGAATATCTTAAACATAAAATAGGAGAAAACATCATGAGGAGGGGAATCTCATGAGAAACGTCTACATCAAATTCACCATATTTTGTCTTTTTTTATTGCTGGCCTTACTTTATGTGATGTTAAGGTAATAGCCCCACCTGCCGGTGAGGCTATTACTCTGCAAGGTTATGTTTAAAAGCATAAATGACCGCCTGAGTGCGGTCCTGTACCCCAAGCTTACCTAAAATGTTACTAACGTGGACCTTGACTGTCTTTAAAGCGATAAACAGCTGCTCAGAAATTTCCTGATTGGTTTTTCCCTCAGTCATGAGCAGCAGGATTTCCATTTCTCTGGATGTGAGCTGTTCATGAAGGTCTGCGGTCTCGGGCGTCCGCATTTTTGTCATAATTTTGCCGGTAACTTCTGGCTCAAGAATTGACTGCCCGCCATATGTTGCCCGAATGGCATCAGCAATTTCACCTGCTTTAGAGGTTTTCAGCATATAACTCGTAGCTCCAGCCTCAAGAGCAGGATAAACTTTTTCATCATCAAGAAAACTCGTGACGATAATAATTTTAGCTTCCGGCCATTGATGAATAATCTTTTTCGTTGCTTCGATCCCGTCCATTTCTTCCATAACAAGGTCCATCAAAATTATATCCGGGCGTTGTGCTAAAGCCAGATCGACGGCCTCTTTTCCATCATTTGCTTCAGCGACTACCTCTATATCTGATTGCGCTGATAAATAAGCGGAAACACCGATACGGACCATTTCATGATCATCAGCGAATAATACAGTAATCAAGATGGCTCTCCCCCTTTTACAAAATGAGGTACTTTCACTTCAAGTCTTGTTCCTTGTTCGGACAAGCTGACAACCTTTAACGTACCACCGACTTCTAAGGCTCGCTCCTGCATATTTTGCAACCCATAGGAACTTGTTTTAGCCTCTTCTACATCAAATCCAATGCCGTCATCCACTATTCTTAAGATAATATGATCATCTCTTTCAATCAGCATTACTGTCAGCGTATTGGCTTTAGCATGCCGTAGTGTGTTGGAGACAGCTTCTTGCAATATCCGAAATAACTGGTCCTCGATTCCTTTTTCCAGCGACAACGGCTCAACGGTCCATTCAATGTTCATAGGCACTTTCTGTGTCAATTCATGTAAGAGCTCGTTACACCCTTCAGACAGTGATTTATCCTTGAGGGCAACTGGTCGCAAATGGAGAAGCAATGCCCTCATCTCAAGCTGTGACTGATGAATCATTTTCTCCACCATAGCCATCTGTCTGTCTCGAGACTCAGTATCTGTTGATTTATTTTCATTGATCGCTGACATCATCATGGACGCTGCAAATAATTGCTGACTCACAGAATCATGAAGCTCACGTGCTAAACGGTTCCTTTCCTGATGGACAACTTCCTGGAGACTCTTCTCCCGCTCTTTAGCACGTTCAGAAGCTAAACGTTGGGCCGTTTCTGTCTGTTTCTTAAACCGAGCTTCTATTTGCTTCATTTTCTCCTCAATCTTCTGAAGATCGCCTCGATCCACATCATCGTACAGTACAGGATTCCCCTTGCCGATTTCATCAAGTTGATGTTCCACATAATGAAACTTCCTCTTCAAAGCATAGCCCTGGGCAATTCCAACGCCTAATCCGCCAGTGACTGACAACGCTAGCGCAAGAAGTATATACGGTAAATCAAGTACTTTCCTCGACCATAAATCTGACCAATCCTTTAGGGGGAAAGCCGAAAAGGTAAACAGCAGGATAACCATGGCAAAAAGAACAAACGATAATAGGCCGGCTAGGACCTGCTTCTGCCATCCATTCATATCCGTTTCACCTCGATGTCTCCCGACACTATCGAGGTAATAATTTTAACTCGAGGTTTGGTAGTAACGTACTCAGGTGTACGATAGGATACCATCTGATTGAACAACTTCGTTTTACGATATTGAAAAATAGCCGCCCGCCCAAGGATTGCGCTATGGTGTACCGCTACTTCAACTTCATAAGGTACATATATTTGGACATTACCAACTAAATGGCGAATTGAAATGACCGCCTCATCTTCAGGGAAAACGGCATGACTAAGATCAATAACACGATCACCAAACCCGCCATGGACATTGATATCCCGCCATTTATAAGACGTTCTGGCTGTCGTTTGGTCACCGAATAACTTTTGCTTCACCAGCGGTTCAGTCCCCGCGTCAAAAGGAACATCATCCGCTTGTAAGTTTAAATGAATTCGCTCTGGTTCTTTTTTTGTTCGAAAGTAATGACGTATGAAAAGAACGATGACGACAATAATTAGAAAACGAACGGCTATCATGTTTAAAATCGTCAAGGTTAGGCTGATTAAGCCAATCCAGAATAGGATTTTCCCCCATACTTTTCGATACTTTTTCCAACCTATATAGAGGAACAATCCTGAGAAAAGTACAGAAAAGATGAGACCGCCGTTAAAGAAGGTGATCTCAAGAAACAGGAGAATTACCCCTATGATTAAAATGGTGTTAATGGTACTTGTCGACATATGTTTAAACATAAAGGTAACCTCCTTCTTCCGTGGGACCGGCTTTTTAATGTTATTTATAGCACCAAAAAGACGCAGTGTCCTGCGCCTTTCATGATACCATGATTCTTACTGTACCGTAACATCCTCTGTATTCTTCATATCTTTTTCAAGCTGTGCAACCTTACTATCAAACGTATTACGGTAATAGGCACTATTCACTTTATACTCTAAGTCTTCAATATAACGATCCATTTCGGAGAACCTTGCATACGGCTTGTCCGCTGTATCTTCCAGAACTTGATTCATACGGTGATGAGCGCGGGCGATGTTTTCACGACCCATCAGTTCCATCCGCTTCACATGCATGTCCTTTAACTTGTGCTTCATTTCTTCATATTTCTGTTCAAGTGTTTCGAGCTGCTTGACCGCTTCTTCATAGGAACACTTTAACCGCTCTGACCGTTCTTCATAGGCCTCGCGTTCCTTAACTGCAAATTCATACATCGTCTCTTCTCCAGCTTTTTGAGCTACTTCCGCCTGGTGCTTACGCTTGTCCACCATTTCTTCAGCTCTTTGCTGTTCACGAGCGAACTCGTCCTTCAATCGATACTGACGTTCAACCAGTTTACGGACTTTTTCCGTTTCCTTTTCACTCTCGCGTAAGTATTGGTTCAACATCGCAATTGGATTCTTTTGTTCTTTCTGGTCTAAGGCATCATGCAAGTCAGCCGTAATCGTATCCTTCAAACGTGTAAATAAATTAGCCATCGTTCGTCTCTCCTTTTTTCATACTAAGATTATTTGTTTAACTCAGCCCACTGTCTTTCAAAGTTCGTAAACGGGTCTGAAGTACTGCTTGATTCTATGATTGAATCGTCCTTACGCTTAGTCATTTTCTTGTAAATGACGTAAAGCACGTAGGCCGCAGCTAGTCCAATGACAGCAAAGATATTGGATACAGCTATACTCAGAATCACTAATCCAAGCACAATCCAGGCAATTTTGCCAAAGGTTGAGTCAGACTTCATGAATTGCTTAAATACTACATATAGCAGCCAGACGCTGACTCCCAATAGAACCATTGGACCAAGGTTAGCCAGCAGAACGCCCAGCGCCACAAGCCCTGCAATAAACAGCAAAAACTTTTTCATCGGCATTTCCCTCCTCGCTTATTTCTTATCTTCATGATACGAGGAATGTAAGTTTTCCGTAATGAGCCAGGGATATATTTTCGACTAGGACCAGGGGCGTATCTTTTTACATAAATTATATGATTTACGCTGAAAATACACTTATAAGGTTACTTTTTTGTGAGGAGTGAATTGATCTATGGGCAAACGATCAAAGTCTAAACGGACGATTCAAAAAGGAAGAGATGCCGTTCAACCGGCCACAGGTGAAGAGAGAATCACCATATCAAAATCGGGTAAGGAATTAGGAGATAAAAAAGAGCAAGATTAATTAAGAATGAAAAAGCCTGAAATCCAGCGAGTGATTTCAGGCTTTTATGATTATTCTATTATACGAAGTTCCTTTGGAGTTTTCGTTAATGTTTCATAACCATTCTCTGTAACGAGGACATCATCTTCTAATCGTACTCCTCCGATTGCCGGATCATAGATACCAGGTTCAATCGTATAAGTCATTCCTTCTTTTAATACCCCGTCATTCAAATGACTCATGGAAGGAAATTCGTGAACATTGATACCTAGACCATGTCCAATCCGATGTGGGAAAAGTTCACCATATCCAGCCTCTGTAATCAGGTCTCTTGCAGTTTGGTCAAGGTCCCCGATCCGGGTTCCGGGTTTACTGATTGAAAGAGAGGCTTCAAGTGCTTCTTTCACTTTTCCATAAATAGCTTTCTGTTCATCGGAAGCAGATTTATATGCAAAGGTACGAGTAATATCTGATGTGTACCCTTTCCAGACAACACCTAAGTCAAATAGTACGAAATCTCCTGCTTTTAGTTTGCGGTCACCAGGGTTTCCGTGAGGCTGTCCAGACTTCTCACCAAATAATACCATCGTGGAGAAGGACATTTCAGCAACACCTTTTTTCTTGAGTTCATACTCAATTGTTGCAAGAACTTCCATTTCAGTAATGCCTTCCTCAAGAGCTTCAGTACCAACTTTGACCCCGTAGTCAGCAAGCTCTGCTGCTTCACGCATGATGCTAATTTCGTTTTCATCTTTTACTACACGCATCTCGTTAAGCTGGCCTTCCACGTCAACTACGGCCACTTCATCAAACAGAGACAGCAGCGATTCACTGCGTCCATATGAGAGCACTTGTTTCTCAAGTCCAACTGTGTTCACCTGGGAAATTCCATTCTGCTTCATTTTATCTGCCATCATCATCCAAGGATCTTCATGATCTGCATAGCCAATTACTTCATGGGTCCAGCCAGCATCGCGAATTTGACCCGCTTCCATGCCAGGAAGTACAACGATCGGGTCTGCTTCTGCGAAAACGAGCAGTCCCAATAAACGCTCATGCGGATCTGTATGAAAACCTGTCAGATAGAAAACGTTCTCTGTAGAATTTAAAAATGCTACATCAATATGATTCTCTTTTAAGTAATTTGAAAAACTAGTCAATCTATGTTCCATAAGATCATCCCTTCTTAATTACATTACCCTCTCCATCATATCTCAAAAAAGCACTCACTCCAAATATGACAGAAATGCCATTAAACCAATTATCCCCACCTCAGGTCATCCATATTCTGGATGACCTGAGGTGGGGATTTATTCCATAAAAAAACGAGCACTATTATCGTGCTCGCTGCTTGCTATTCACCTAATTGGTTTAGGTTTTGCTGGATTTCCTGAATATCTCTGATGGCTTGAAACAAAGCTGAATTCTCCACCGCCTCGATATTGATCACTTGTTCTTGAGCGGCCTGAATCATTTCTTCTACGCCTGATTCGAGTTGCTCTGTGTACCCCATGAGATCATTGTGAATACTCTCCGCGAGTTCTGGAGGATTCAGGGACTGTACTTCTTCTATTTCAGTTTGAAACTCTTGAAGACGTTGTTCTACATCAGCAAAAGCAGTAGCATCATTTTGAGCCTGCTCAATTAACTGCGGCAAGTCGCTAGAAAACTCCTCCGCATCAGCAATAAATTGTGTCACATCTTCCGTATATTGCAATCCATTCGTTGCTTCCTCAATCAGGCTGCAGCCACTCAATGCGACTAATAACAATGGAAGTATAAACAGTTTTTTCATTCGATCTCCTCCTCTTCCATGATTACCTACCATACGAATAGAACAGATAAAGGTTCCAATAAAATTAATCTTAAGTCAAAAATCACTACTGTTTTTGAACCTTTTGCAACAACTCGTCTGTTCTCATTTCATTTAAGGGGTACCTTCGATATAATAGCAGAGGATTCTAATTGTAAAATGGAGGGATTTCCATGGACCGTACTCGATTTTTCATACGAGTTTCAGCCATTTACGCTTTGATCGGCGCTTTTATGGGCTCACACATGGCTGGTGGCGGCGGCTATCAACTTACTGCAGTCCACGCACACATTCTCGTTGTCGGATGGTTGTCTTTGTTTGCTTTTGGTATGTATTATAAAATGTTTTCCATCCCGAAGAACTCTAAATTATCCAAAGTACATGTCTGGACTTCTTTCTTCGGAGTACTTGGTCTCACTACAGGCATGTGGCTATATTTCACGAAGCCTTTTGGAGACGGAATGGAAACGTTCAACACCGTATTCTTTATTGTAGGCGGGACGATTTTATTAATTGCTTTTGTTGTTTTCGCTATCATGGCATTTGTACATGGCAAATTCATTTCCGAAGACTAAAAAATCCAAGGCAGACCTTTTTAAAGGATACTGCCCTGGATTTTTTAGATTACGGTTCCAGCCGCATCAGCCGATCATCTTCTTCATCTGGATTTCCTCGGCCATCCGTATTATTTGTTATAAAATAGAGCGATTCTCCGATCTGCTCAACATCTCGGATCCTTCCATATCCATCCACCGTCACGGCAGGATCTTCTTCATTAAGAGAAAGCGTACGCAAAGCCGTCCCTCTTAATGTTGCGATATATAAATTTTCATTAAACACCACAATCCCTGAAGGTGCCCATGTGTTCTGACCTGTTTGGTATAGAGGTGGCTGCATCCCTTCAACCTCTTCATCTCCAACGATCCGGGGCCAACCATAGTTATCTCCGGGATTGATCACATTTACTTCATCATGGTTGTCGGGTCCATGTTCTGATGCATATAATTGTCCGCTCTTATCCCATGCCAGCCCTTGCGGATTTCGATGCCCATAGCTATACACATAGGAACCTTTGAAGGGATTATCTTCCGGAACTGATCCATCCAAGTTTATACGCAATATTTTACCGGCTAAGCTGTCCCTCTCCTGAGCGAGCTCACTGTCCAGCGAATCCCCTGTTGTAACGTAGAGTTTTTGATCCGGTCCTATTTCAATCCGGCCTCCATTATGAAAATTGGCCCCTGGTATATTTTCTAAAATGACCTCCGTTTCCAACCATTGATCATTCTTATATTCGAGCACAATAACCCGATTTTTAATTTGACCATTTTCTTCATAGGTATGATAGGCGAATGCTTGACGGTTATCACTGAAATCAGGGTCAAGCGTAAAGCCAAGCAATCCCCCTTCACCAATCTGGGCAATGTCTTCTTCCGTTTCAACCTTCATTCTCTTTAAGCCTTGCTCCTCTGTCCATGAAACGATTCTTCCTTCTCGTTCGGTTATGAAAATGGTGCCTTGATGGGACTCAATATCCCATGGCGATTGCAGGTCTGTAACGACTTCATCAATCTCGCCTGCAACTCCGGTCTGCTTCTCCACTTGTTCCTTCTGTTCATCTTCCGGCTGACATCCTATCATAATCAAAAGAATCAAAAGACAAGATAGAAGAACCCTCATACTCTACCTCCGTACTGAGTCGTTTCTTCTAGTATAGCAAGACTGCTATAACATCTCACGTGTTAAGCTGCTCTGCGTAGAGGAGTACGATGAAGCACACCTTTCTCCAAACGATAGGCAAAAAGCGCCGCTAATATTGTTAACGCTAAATCTTTGACTAAGAATGGAGTCATACTTGTCCAAGCAATTGCGTACCCAATCCCTGAACCTTCACCTACCCAAAGATGAAGAGCCATGTACATCCAGTTCACTCCCACTACATAATTAATAACTAAACCAACAATAGCTGCAATCATGTAGACAGAGAAACTTCTGCGATTTTCAACCACTTTCCCCACTACAAAGGCTAACACCATAAAAGAAAGGATAAATCCAAATGTAGGCATGAACAAACTTCCCATCCCTCCTTTAAATCCTGCAAAAACAGGAGCACCTATAAGACCGAGAACGGTATATACAAACATAGAAAAGAAACCTAACCGGCTTCCTAGTATAATACCAGCTAATATTGCGACAAACGTTTGTAAGGTGAGTGGTACGTTCATAATAGACAAAAAGGGCGCAAAAGCAGTTATATTCGAACCAATTGCCATCAGTGCCACAAATAGAGCACCGATGGTTATTTCATAAGCTGTTGAACGTGAATGTTGCAACTTATTTTCCTCCTATTCCTTATCTATATAAATAACATAGCTGAGAATAAGAAGCATTGTCAACCTATATATCATTAAGTTAACAAGTATTCGTTTTCTTAATTAAACAAACCTTTACTCACCGATATTTTCTTATTAAGGAATTCAAGTGAGTGATTTGAACTAATTACCCCCTCCCAATACATGGTGACTTTTTACTTATTTTGGTGTAAAGTATATTAAAAAAATTACGGAGGCGTTTCCATGCTATCCTACCAGCGCTCCATGGGACAATACGAAACACCCTTATCGACTGTCGAATACATGGTGAAGACTATACTCCAGGAAATTAAGCAAACACCACAACCAGCCCATATATTAGATCCTTCTACAGGTGATGGTGTGTTTGTCAGGGCGCTGATAGAAGCAGGAGTCGATCCTACCTATATTCATGCTTATGATATCGACCCTAACGTTTCCCTAGACGTACCTGATGTGCAATTCATTCATCAAGACTTCCTAACATCAAAGCCACAGCAAGTTTTCGATGCGATTATAGGAAACCCACCCTACAAATCAATTCGTCACAGTGATTATTTTAAAAAAAATAAACAGGACCTCGAAAAAAACTTTAAAGAGATCGGTGTGCATAATTTGTATACCCTCTTTATCTATAAGGGACTTCAGTTATTGAAAGAAGGCGGAGTTTTATGCATGATCGTTCAAGATTCTTTTTTAACGAATGTGCATTATACCAAGTTTCGTCAGTACTTAATAGATCACACAGAAATAATTGAAATCATACTCGCCCCCAGGAAATTGTTTCACGTTGGCAAAGCTGATGTACGAACAGCCATTATAACGATTAGGAAAGGTTCTCCTAAGCCAGATCACGTGATGAAATTAGTCGACCGCTTGGCAGCAGAAGAATACAATTCACCTCCAGCAGAGCGAGTACAATATTTACAACAATCCTATTTTCGTATGATGCCTGGTTCCAATTTTGCCATTAATGTCCCTGAGGAAATTCTCTCCTTATTTATAAAACCAGAATTCACCCTGGCTGATAAGGTACAAGGAGGAACAGGGATTTCAACTGGAAATGATAAACAGTTTCTATTCAGGCCCTGGGAAGTCAATGAAGATGATGAGGAGTGGATTCCTTTCTATAAAAATGGAGGGATTCGTGATCGATGGTATTATGAACCGAAATACTACATTCATAAGAATTGGGAAAAGTATAGCCGGGCAGTCCCTAAATTTACCGTTCGTAACCAGAAATTCTTTTTCCGTGAAGGAATTACCTGCTCCTCTATGGGGATCGACTTTCAGGCATCATACCTGCCTAAAGGCAGTCTGTTTGGGGTAAACACAAACCTCTTTACTGAAAATGAAGAAGAGCTTTATTACCTTCTAGGTCTCCTAAATAGCAATTTGACTAGCTACATGCTGCGTAAAGTGTTAAATCGCACAAATATGATTACTTCCGGATATGTTAAAAAGCTGCCTTTTATTGAGCCGGACCCTCCATTAAAAAGCTGCATTTCCAAGCAAGTAAAGCACATCGTATCTGAGAAGCAGAAAAACTTATCCTATGATCCCACTATTCAGCAGCAAAACATAGATAATAGTATTTTTGATGTTTATCGCATCTCGCCCAGCAACCGAGTTCATGTTAATAATTTTTGTGAACAGCTTATTGAACTGTTATAAGAAAGCAAGCTCAAGCTGACAATGGGCTTGAGCTTTTCGCTATGTCAAAAGCTATGCAGCTTTCAAACTTTTCCTTTTCTTCCTAATGTCTCTCTTAGTTAATATGGACATAATTAAGGCCACCACGAAGAGTCCGGCAAAGAAGATTAAACTACTTTCATAGCTGCCCGTTGTATCATTCATATAAGCTGCAAATTGCGGTCCGGCAAGACCCGATGCGGCCCAAGCTGTCAAAATATAACCATGAATGGCACCTAATTCTTTCGTACCAAACAAATCCCCAATAAAGGCTGGGATTGTTGAAAAACCTCCACCATAACACGTGTAAATAATACCAAGTGAACTACCCACCACTTACCACCCTTATGGATGCTTGAAGTGGGGGCTTCTTGGGTCATCACCACTTTTGTTAGCTAGTGAAATGGACCAAGCTAACCCTCTTGTTCCAAGAGTTTTTATTTTATTAGGCAATCGCTAATAAGCGAATGCCTTCTTTTTTGATGTTTAGGGCAGCGTTGTAGTCTCGATCAAGATTTAGGCCACAAGCACAATGATAGATACGTTCTGACAAGGCTACCTCTTTTACGGAGCCACAACTTGAACAAGTTTTTGTAGAAGGAAACCATTTGTCTATTTTGACAAGTTGTTTCCCTTGTTCATGTAGCTTGTACAGCAGAAAAGAAGTGAACATTCCCCATCCATTATCAGCTACACTTTTTCCAAATTGAAGTGCTTTCGACATTCCCTTCATATCTAAATCTTCGATAATGATGGCATCATAATTCACAACGAACTCTTTCGACGTATGATGAAGAAAATTTTTGCGTTGGTTGGCGACTTTTTCTTGAATTTTAGCCACTCGAATCCGTTGTTTATTCCAATTCGAAGAGCCTTTCTTTTTTCGAGAAAGCTTGCGTTGTTCCGTTGCTAATTTATCAAGCATTTGACGATAGAAACGAGGATAATTGGCTTTCTTACCTGTTTCACTATCGACAAACAATCCATCCATCGCAAAATCTAACCCAACAACACTTTGAATTTCCTTGCCTTTAATCTCTTTTTCATATTCAGTCAAAATCGAAATATAGTATTTTCCTGATGCCGTCATTGAAATGGTGCATGACTTCATGTTGTGCTCCACAGGAATCTGTCTATGTTGCTTCATTTTTACTATTTTAAGTTTAGGTAATTTGATATGACGATCCAATAACTCAATATTTCCGTTTACGACATTCGTTGTGTAGCTTTGTTTATGTCTCTTACTTTTGAATTTTGGAAACTTAGCGTTACCTTTGAAAAAGGCTTTATAAGCCTTATCTAAGTTTAGCTGTGCATTGGCAAGCGCTAAAGAATCAACTTCTTTTAGCCACGAGTATTCTTTTTTGTATTTAGCAGGAGTCGGGTGTTTCACCTTTTTTAAGGTTTCTTTATCATCTTTGAGGCGATCATACGTTTCTTTTCGTTCTGATAACATTTTGTTATAGATAAAGCGAACACAACCAAAGGTTTTGTGTATAACGATCTCCTGTTCTTCCGTTGGATACAGACGAAATTTATACGCTTTATTTTGTTTAGCCATATCAAATCACCTCACTTTATCTCTTGATTTTCAATATACGTTTTCACCACTTCAATAGGTGAACCACCAGTAGTCAATAAACAGAAACTTCTCGACCAAAACATTTCTTTCCATAGTTTTTCACGCACATAGGGAAAACCCTTCTTGATAAGTCTCGAACTTGCACTTTTATACGCATTGACGAACTTTGATAATTCACTGTTGGGGTGAGCTTTGAACAGGATATGAACATGATCTATATCATGGTTCCACTCAACCAATGTAATATTGTATTTCCCGCCCAATGACACAAATTTTTCTTTTGCATAATCAGAAATTGAATCGTTCATAACTTTTCTTCGGTATTTCACTACTAGTACAAGATGATAATACATTAAGAATACTGAATGATTATTACTATCTAATTTCATTGGTATATCAATCCTTATGTTTTATAAGACTGATTATACCATGTCTATAACAAAAAGTCTTAGGGCTAACGCCCAACCGAAATTCATCTCCCCCCTTACCGTTAGGATACACCCTTCACACGCTTGAAGAGGGAGACTTCTTTCAGAAAAATGTTAAATTCAAAATTTTATGAAATAAAAAAAGAGGATGCTTGTATACAATGGTACGTACAAGCACCCGAATTATTATGAACGTTGGACAAACTCAATAATTTCTTTGTTAAACCCCTGGTAGTAGACCACCTCTAGCCCTGCCATACTGTATGGTCCCTCATAAATAGACAAACCCCTGTTGCTAAGTTCCCGGATTTTAGCCGGCAGGTCAAATACCTCTATTGCAAAATGTACCCCCTGAGGCTGTCGATCTTTAGGCTGGACTAATTCAATCGTACAGTCTTCATTTGTTAAAAAAACGATACGTTCATCTGGGAATTCCAGCCTCCTATCAACCGTAAACCCCAACTGGCAGCAATAAAACCTCTCCGCCTGCTCAACATCGAACACTTCAACCCCGACATGATGAAACATTTACAGTCTGCCTGGGACAATTAGATTCATGTCCCCAAATTCATGCCAAAAATAACCCTGTTCAATGGCTTCATTATAAGCTCCTATTAATACCTCATGGTCAACAAACGCTGTGAGCAAGTCTAGATGACTAGCTTCTGGTTCATGGAAGCCAGTTAAGAGGGCATCCACTATTCTCAAGGAATGCTCCTGATTAATATACAAATAGGTAAGAACAGAGTCCTGCGGAGTTAAGCGATCATTCCGAACAGCTGATTCCAGCGCACGTACAACGGTTGTGCCTACAGCTGTCACACGGCGCCCTTCCTCTTTGGCTTTATTGATAACTCCAGCTGTTTCATGCGGGATCGTGTAAAGTTCGGGATGACTGGACGGTGACGGCCATTTATCATCCTCGTAATAGCTCAAAGAAGTATGAAGTGTAACATAGCATATTTCCACCCCTTTTTCTTCCAACGCCGCGATGATTTCCCAAGTAAATGCGCGTCCGGCTGAGGCCATCTCAATAGATCCTGGTACAGAACTATAGACGGTTTGATAGTCATTCAGCGGCCAAGGGTTTTCCACATACTCATAGTAAATTGGGGATCCATAGTCATAAATATATTCCATCAGCGAAATCCCGCCGAACTGGAATTTCAATACTTGCAAAGGATGTTCACTTCCCCTCCCTTCAACTGTTGCCAAGAGGCCGTTTTGAAAGTAAATGTTTTCCCCATCTCTGTATTGATTTCCTACTAACAACACTTCGTACCGATCATGATTTACTTTCCTGGCTAATCGAACTTCAACATCACCATTTGCTCCGCCAGCTTGCAAACTTGAAGGGATCGTTCTCGACCGATTGAGGACGATCACATCACCTGCTTGAAAAGTATCGATTATAGTACGGAAGTGTGTATGCTTCCTTTTTCCGGACAATGGGTCTAGCACCATCATTCTAACTTGGTCACGCTCAAGACCTCTTCGTTCTATAGGTGATGATGCATGAAGATGAGTAGGAATTTCAAACGAGGTTAACAGATTACTCATGTACCAGCGCCTCCCTTGAGAAACCTTCCGCTTCGAAGCGTTCCCCGTTATGGTTTCTCGATTCATCAGAAGCTAAATAGAAGAAAACGTCTAACCTGTCTTCCGGTCTTGCCAGCTGGTAATCGCAATCAGGAACGGCTCGATCATGCATTTCGGTATCCATTTCACCCGGATCTACCATATTAATTCTTATACTATAATCAGCAATTTCGCATGACCACGTTTGTGTCAATCCTTCCACGGCAAACTTTGAGATCCCATAAGCGCCCCACTCGGCAAACCCAGTATGCCCCGCTTCTGAAGTTAAGTTAATAATTGAACCAGTCCGGTTTGCAATCATTCCTGGCAGCACTCTTTTGGTCACGAGAAATGGATTCATGCTATTGACTTTTAACACATGAAGAAACTGTTCATGGTCATAATCAAGAAGCTGCTTAGGGCCAGGGCCGAATACGGAAGCATTATTAATTAACACATCCACACTTCCGAATCGATCCTCTACTAGAGAAACGAACTTTTCGATATCATGGACGTTTGAAACGTCCGCTTGGAGAGCAATCACTTCTGCACCTAATTCCTCAATCTCTTTCTGTACGGCTTTTAACTCCTGGGCTCCCTTTGCACAAATAGCAATACGATGATTCTGTTTAGCGAACCCTAAGGCTAACGCTTTCCCAAGACCCTTAGAGCCACCCGTTATCATAATGGTTTTACTCATAATAAAATCTCCTTTCCCTATCTAAGTATCCTTAGTATAGAAAAAGGAGACACACTAAGCATGAGTCACATAAAGTATCTTTATCTCACACATTCGATGCAGGAGTATTTACGACTTTTGTCGTAATCTATTTCCCAGGAAATAGATTAATAAATTATTTTGTAGTTTTTCCATTCTTCCGGTAGAAGATTGACGTATTTATTATTCAAAAATCGATCATCAATTAATTGGATAACCCCGTAGTCTTCTTCTGAACGAATAAGCCGTCCTCCAGCTTGCAGTACCTTATTCATCCCTGGGAATACATAGGCGTAGTCATACCCATTGCGGCCACGCTTTGAAAAGTAAGACTTAATTAATTCACGTTCAAAATTGCGCGGTGCTAACCCAATTCCTATAATGGCCACTCCGTTTAGACGGTCTCCTCTTAAATCAACACCTTCAGAAAAGACCCCTCCCAGTACAGCAAAACCTGCTAAGTGTCCGCCTTCAACAAATTGAGCAAGGAAATCATCCCTGCGTTCCTCCGTCATCCCTTGTTCCTGTGACACAGCATCTAGATCATACGATTGAAAATGTTCATAAACTAACCGCATATACTGATAGGAAGGAAAAAAGAATAAATGATTGCCAGGTTGATTTTTCACCTGATTATACAATAGTTCAGCCAGACGATTCGCAGTCTGTTGTCTATTTTTAAACCTTGTTGATAATGACACCAGGCTTACGTCAATTTGCCCCGGGTCATATGGGGAAGGAAGTCTGAGGATATAGTCATGATCCTGCCCGCCAAGCATATCCTTGTAATAACCAAACGGTGATAAAGTAGCAGAGAAAAAGATATTGGAACGAAACGGCTTCGAAGCTTGGTGCAGTACGTGAGAAGGATCGATGCAATAAAGTTTTATGCTTATATGCTGGTTAAGGCTGTTGCCAATATAGACATAATGCTCATCAACCATACCCAGTATTTTCAGGAAGTTTTGGGTTGCAAAATAACACTCAAGCAACACCTCATCTCTTTCTTCCTCCTCGTTCTGATCACGAAGCTGACGTTCAGCTTGGTTTATAAACCTTTCCAGATTCTCTTCTAACTGACCAGGGATATCATCAAGCTGGTATTCTATTGCTGATTCCCTTGCGTCTACGGCGTCCATATCTTTCATAACACTTGCTGCCGTTTCAGCTAATTCATTATTTGTTCCTCTATACTGTCTGTTAATTCCCTTATATGATCCGCCAGTAATTTCAGCCGAGTACATTTCCCGGGCACGCTCCACCAAATTATGGGCTTCATCTATTAGTAATGCTGTTTTTTTCTTTTGCTCCGGCATTAGTCTTTTAAGTGATACGCGTGGGTCAAAAATATAATTGTAATCCCCTATTACAACATCAACGACATCAGTTAAATCCAAGGAAAACTCAAAAGGACATACCCGATGTTTTCTTGCGTATTTTTCGATAACGTTACGGGTAATTTGCGTTTCATTCATTAACACGTCAACGATAGCTCCATTAATTCGATCATAATAGCCATCTGCAAACTCACAATAATCAGGCTGGCAAATCGTTTCTTCTTGAAAACAGATTTTGTCCTTAGCTGTCAATGTTACAGAACGTAACATTAAGCCGGTTTCTTCCATCAAACGAAGCGCTTCCTCAGCTGTCGAACGAGTGACCGTTTTTGCTGTTAAATAAAATAACCGCTCATGCTTCCCTTTTTCCATGGCCTTTATCGCCGGAAATAACGTTGAGATCGTCTTGCCTATACCTGTAGGCGCCTGGGCAAATAAGGTTCGTTGTTCTTGAACTGTACGATACACACTCCCTGCGAACTGACGCTGTCCTGATCGATAGTTTGAAAAAGGAAACGTTAAATCGGGAATCGTCTTTTGTTTTTGTTCACGAATATGCAAAAGAATTCTGGCATATGACATGTATTCTTCGATGGTTTGCTGGATAAAGGATTTCAGTTCAGCTACTGTGTATGTGTGAACAAAGCGCTTCTTTTCCTTCGTTTGTTTTTGAACATAGGTTAGTTGAACATCTATTGTGTCCAATCCCTCTTGTTCCGCGTAGATAAAGGCATACCCCTTAGCTTGAGCCCAATAGACCGGAAAGCTGTTTTCAGTGAGCTCTTCAAGCTCAAGAGCAGTTGACTTTATTTCGTCGATTTTCGGGCCTTTTTTTGTGGTAAGAACCCCGTCACATCTTCCATGAATATGCAGCTTGATCTCCTCGTAAGCGTATGTATATTCAAGGGGGACTTCCTTCTCTTCGCCTTCGTTGTATTCCTTCTGAACAGCTTTATGGATAGCTGTTCCTTCTTGCAGCGCCGTATTGGATCGAAATCGATTATCGATACTGCCTTCACGATACACATATTCAACCAATGCCCGCACCGAAATACTTAACTCCTGATCCACTAAAACCCCTCCTGCCTACAAACAAGTGATAAAACACCGTCAATTTTTGCTATCGATTTTCGAATGTCTACTTAATAAGCTAACATGTTATAATAATAGGTAAATCTTATATATTTCTCAAAATTTGATTTCAACATATACTAATAATAATAAGCGAAATTACTCAGAAACTACAGGTGATTGCATTATGAAAAAAATAAAGTGGTTGGCCATTGTTATCCTTTCACTAATCTTTCTGATTTTGATTCTCGCCTCTTTTATCAATCAACCTGAAAGTTCGTCTAATCCAAACAATAGCCAAACACCCACCGAAGAGAAACAAACAGAAGAAGAAAAACCTGTTCCTAAAGAAAAAGAGTACGATCAAAAGCCTGCCGAAGAAGAAGGAACTTTAAGCGAAGGGTTACGCGAAGTCTTTTCCAGTGTGATCGAAGGAGCTAAACATCTTTTTGTGGAGGAAGACTTAAAAGTCGTCGCAATAGGCGATTCTCTAACACAGGGGGTTGGCGATCGCACAGATAATGGCGGATATGTAGGTATAATAGAAGAGACGCTTAACAGCAACATAGAAGGCGAAGATATTAATATTGAAAATTACGGAAAGCGTGGTAATCGTACTGACCAGCTGCTAGAGAGAATGGAGGAAGAAGAAATGGCTTCCTCTATTGAAGAAGCTGACATTGTATTAATTACGATTGGCGCCAATGATATGATGAAGGTCGTGAAAAACAACTTCACAAGCTTAAATTATGAGGATTTTGCAGCCGAGCAAGCGGGTTATGAAAAACGTCTCCATGAAATTATGCAGCGTATTGAAGAATTAAACCCTGATGCACCATTTTACCTAATCGGCCTTTATAATCCTTTCTCTAAATATTTTGAAAACATACCTGAACTTACACAAATCATAAATGAGTGGAACCGTATTGGTAAAGAGGTTATTTCACAATATGATCAGGCTGTCTTTATACCGATCAAAGATATTTTTGCTGGCAAACTGGAGGAATACTTATGGAAGCAAGACCATTTTCACCCCAACGAAAAAGGTTACAAACAGATCGCCAAACGGGTTCTTGAAGTCATCAGGCCCGAAATTGAGAAATAACACAGGTGGAATGCAAAATGTTTAAACGATGGTTTCTTAAAAATAAATGGAGGTCCTCCTTCTTCCTATTAGCTGTCATCAACCTGGGCATAGTTGTTTGGATATTATCTTTAATTTTTCTTCCTACCTCATATACGCTCGTTAATGTTCAGCCGGAAGAAGAGAGCTCAGATGCGGAATTTACAATTGTTTCGACTAAACAAAATCTAGAGCAGTTAGCCAACGAGTATTTAAGTGAACTGTCAACACAAACAGTATTTGATTATTCCATTTCTTTAGACCGAAACGTTACGCTCATAGGTAATATTAAAGCATTCGAACAGACTATCCCTATTAAAATGGAGCTAAACCCTGTCGTACAAAAAAATGGGGACCTCGTCCTGGAACAGGAAAAAATTTCACTCGGGAAACTACCCCTGCCAAATAAAAAAGTCCTGGAATTTGTCGCCGAAAATTATAAACTGCCTGAATGGGTAAGAGTTCATCCCAATGAAGAAAGTATATATCTGGCGGTTACACAAATGGATACAGCCTCAAACTTCAATGTTGAAGTGGACCGCTTTAACTTAAGTGCTAATCAACTAGCCTTTCGCATCTCCGTTCCACGCGAGACTTTCGACATAGCACAAGTTATCGCAGAACAAAAGCTGCAACAATAACCGCCGCTCTTCTTAAAGAGCAGCGGTTCCTTTTTTTATATAAAGTTCATTTGGAATTTCTGAAAGAATCGGACAGTCATTATCGTAAAAAACATCCAGTTCGTGCATGGCTCTTGTACAAGCCGTATACAACATTAAATGCCCGCCATCGACTTGATAACCAGGATTAGCAGCATTATATACGACCACTCCATCAAACTCTATTCCTTTGGCCAAATAAACTGGAAGAATAAGCACACCTTCTTGAAAGGATTGTGTTTCTTTATAGATTAACGAAGCGTTTAGTTCTTCTCCTACTAACTCATACGCTGACTTGCTTTCTTCCAGTGAATAACAAAGAATAGCAATCGTTTTATGGCCTTCTTTTTGCCGATTAAGAACAACTTCAATGACCGTCTTTTTAGTCTCAGGCTGCTTTTCGATCTTCCAAAGCCTTGGCAGCTGTCCGTCTCGATTAAAGGCTTCAATATTCGCGCCATCTTGCAATAGACATTTCGTAAAATCAACAATAGGTTTTGTTGAACGATAACTCCTGGACAAATCCATTTTTGTTGCTCCTCCATCATGTACCTGCTCATCCAAAATGGTCTTTTGCCCATGGTTATGAGAATATATGGCCTGATGTTTGTCGCCTAAAAGTGTGAACCGTGCCTGCGGGAACAGCTCTTTAATATAATGAAACTGAAAAATAGTGTAATCTTGGGCTTCATCCATAAACACATAACGGATCGAAGTATTAACTTTTTTCCCTTCCAGCTGATCTTTTAAATATAAATATGGAGTTTGATCTTCAACAGGGAGATAGCGCTGCTCCAAGTTTCGTATGGTACGCTTACATATTGTCTCCCAGTCTTTTGGAAGCTTTTGATTTTGATTAGATAAATCACGAAACAGCCCAGTGTAAATTTTCCTCACATGAATAAACTGATAATCTGCTACCTGTTTTCTTAAAGAATCAACCCTGCGTTTGACCACCCATTTTCTAAGCAGCATTTCCTCTTTTTCAAAATCATCGAAGGTTTCCTCATCAAAGTTATGACCGTGCTCAAGCTGTTGGAAGGCTTGGTGGTACTCTTCTTTATTGAGCAGCCCTGCCTCTTCCTCTGCCCAATCCTTCATTTGCTCTTCTCTCTCTAATTTTTTCAGCTCGCTGAACAACCAACCTTTTACGAGGTCTACTCTGTTGGCCATCTTCATTGAAGGATCCAATTGATAAAAATACTCTTTTATATCCTCAGCGGTGATTCGAAGCTCTCCTCTGAACTTGAGATTTCTAAACTTCATACCGTGTGCAGATAGCTCCGTCAGGTAATGATCGATCATCTTTTTATAATCAACACTTGATTTAAAATCCACAGCCTCTTGGTCTTCGGGCACGGAACCGTCGGCCTTGGTAACTAAAGATTCTTCAAGTTGTTCAAAAGGGGCTTGTAAAGTAAATTCACTATCCAGACGTTTGGAAACGTACTCCTGAAATGTTGACTGTTGCATCGGCTCCTCACCTAATTCAGGCAGTACAGCAGCAACATAACTGGAAAACATTTGGTTTGGAGAAAACAGTAAAATCTGATCTGCATTGATTTGCTTGCGATGTCTATACAGTAAATAAGCCACCCTTTGCATGGCTGCTGAAGTTTTCCCGCTCCCAGCTACCCCTTGGACAAGCAAGAGCCGGCTGCTTTCATTTCTAATAATCGCATTCTGTTCTTTCTGTATCGTAGCTACGATACTTTTCATTTGAGAACTTGCCTTGTCCCCGAGAACTTTTTGCAGCAATGAGTCCCCAATGGTAACCCCGGTATTAAACATGCCTGTTAACTGGCCGTTCTCAATTACATACTGTCTCTTTAATTCGATTTCACCTTTAACAGTGCCGGAGGGGGTAAGGTAATGAGCCGGACCAGGTTCAAAGTCGTAGTACATACTTGAAACAGGCGCACGCCAGTCATAAACAAGAAAGAATTCTTCTTCCTCATCCATGAGTGAAGAAACTCCTATATAGATCTTTTCTTTTGCTTCCCCATTCTCATCAAAATCAATCCGTCCGAAATACGGAGATTCCTCCATTCGTTCCAATAGCTGCTTATTCTTATGATAGTGACCATGGCTTCGTTCCCGTTCCGACAAAAGCTCTGATTGCTGTTTAATACTTGCATAGGTTTCTACGGCATCATCAACCTCATCAAAATTGACTGTCACATCATCCCAGAATTTCTTTCGAAGGTCTATTATATCTTCTTTAAGCGATGTTGTATTTTGCAGTAATTGTTCTTTCTTCGCATCGATCACCTTGCGTACATCGGCAAGTCTTTTTCGCTCGACACCCCATTCGTTACCATCACGAGTCATAACATAATCTTCCTTCCGCAAAAAAGTTGACAAACCTCCCAAAATCATTTAAAATGTAAAATGGATAGTTATACACTTAACAAAATACCAAAATTTATAATACCACACTTTTCTGTGGAAAACAAACTCTTAGACACCAGTGTGTGTCTTTTTTTATGCTATTTATTGATACTATGATATTATTTTTCTATAACTAAAGATAAGGAGTGACAGCATGCAAGTTGTTCATAATATTGCTGATTTAATCGGAAATACTCCGCTTGTAAAACTTAACCGAATAGTTCCAGAGGATAGTGCAGCTATTTACTTAAAATTAGAGATGCAAAACCCCAGCGGCAGTGTGAAAGACAGAGCTGCTTACAATATGATCATGCAGGCTGAGGAAAATGGCCACCTTAAAGAAGGGTCCACCATTATTGAACCAACCAGCGGCAATACAGGAATTGGAATTGCTATGAACGCCGCCGCTCGCGGATATCGTTCCATTTTAGTTATGCCCGATACAATGACCCAGGAGCGTATCAACCTATTAAAAGCTTATGGGGCAGAAATTTTTTTAACACCAGGTGACGAAAAAATGCCTGGAGCAATCGCTAAGGCTAAAGAGCTTGTTGAAGAGATTGACGGCGCCTTCATGCCAATGCAGTTTGAAAACGAAGCAAACCCCGATGCCCATAGAAACACAACGGCAACGGAGATCATTGAGGCCATGAATGAAATCGGCAAACCCCTTACTGCATTTGTCTCGACAGCGGGAACTGGCGGGACGATAACCGGTACAGGCGAAGAGTTAAAAAAACACTATAGTGATTTATCGATTCACGTTGCGGAGCCTTCAGGTTCCCCTGTACTATCGGGCGGAGAACCGGGTAAACATAAACTTGTAGGGACGAGCCCTGGTTTCATCCCAGACATCTTAAACGTGAACGTCATGGATGAGATTTTCCAAGTGACTGATGAAGATGCTTATGACGTGACCAGGCGGTTAGCACGCGAAGAAGGACTGCTGCTTGGAACCTCAAGCGGTGCAGCTTGCTGGGCAGCACTTGAAGTTGCTAAAAGGAAAAGCCCAGAAGATGTAATCGTGGTGATCGCACCTGATACAGGAGAACGTTACTTATCAGGCGATCTTTTCCGTTATTAAACCATGAAAGAGAGCCACTAGTTTAAAGTGAGGCTCTCTTTTTTTACGCTATAATCGATATAAATCGCGAAACCGCAAATGCCAGCCCGAGTGATAGGAAATAATGCGACAGCTGAAAACAACCCCGAATAAAGTATATTTTTGCCACACGTTCCCTAGATCTACTAATTCCAGACCAACGATAAGGCCAATCGCCATTGCCCATACAGCATAAATCTCCTGATGAAGCACCATAGGTCTTCTTTGGGCAAGCACATCCCTCGTCATTCCTCCCCCAACGCCGGTTATGATCGCTGCAAAGATAATACCTCCAAGCGGAAAGTTCTGCTCAATTGCGAAAGCCGCACCTTGCAATGCAAAAGCCGATAACCCTATCGCATCCAGATAAACGTTCCAGCGGTCCCAGAACATCACCCAGCCTTTTGGAAAAAAGTAGACTACCGCAATCGTGAAAAAGGCGACATAAAACAGATAACCCTGCTCCCAAACATGGACAACCGGTACATCCATGGCTATATTTCTAATAATTCCTCCAGCAAAAGGAGTGGCAATACCTAACATAAACGTACCAAATATATCGTACCGCTCACTCAAAGCCACAATGGCTCCACTAAAGGCAAACGCACTGACAGCTATAATCGTTAATATCTCAAAAGACATCACGGTCCCCCCTCTCAACGTACTTTTTTAGCCAACACGCCATACTAATCAAGTCAAGATTACTTTATCTCTATTCAGGGTAAAAAACTAATAGCTTATTACTTAATCAAAAAGCTGGACAAATAGTGATTTAGATCGCTATATAATAGATACCTTCTAAAAGGCATCCTGCTTTCTTGAAATATTTTAAATGACGGGCTAATTTGTTGCAAACTGCCACAAGGACTTTCAGAACAACACTCGAATAAATATATTAATATAGAGATAGTAGGTGTGGAAAATTATGAGACATTGGCTGGTTCAACTAAGGAAGGAAAGAAATTTAACACAACAACAAGTAGCTAAAGGGGCATTTATAGACAGGGCTTATTATGCACAAATTGAGACAGGGTCCAGGAACCCCAGTATCGCAGTTGCCTCACAAATTGCAAGTTTTCTTCATGTGAATCCGTCGTTATTTTTCTCTGAACATTTAAGCGAACCATTTAAACTCGCCCTTCTTCATTCCCCTATTATCGTGGCACATTGTGACCTTGAATTGAAATATACTTGGATGTTTAATCCCAATCCAGACTTTGACACAAGGACCATTATCGGAAAAAGAGATGATTATAATGGTACAAACAATGGAATTGTCGAGCTTATGGAGTTTAAGCGTAACATAATAAAAACAAAAGACACGCTTCACAGGCGCATTCATTTTCCTGTTTCTGATGGCATTGTAGAATATTATGTTTTTGGCCAGCCCTTATATGATAGCGATGGACGGATACTTGGAGCAGCAACAACTTCTACTGCACTATTACCATAAGGCAAGGGGGTACTACCTTGAATTTAGAGCAGTTACCTATACGTATACTTAAAGTAACCCATAAGAGAGCCATTGAACTGGAATTAGATGAAGAATTCATCAATCTTATTGAGAATGAATTATCTAAAAGAGAATTCAAACGAAAAGTACGTCTTGA
Source organism: Halobacillus hunanensis (assembly GCF_900166655.1). Lineage (GTDB taxonomy): Bacteria > Bacillota > Bacilli > Bacillales > Halobacillaceae > Halobacillus_A > Halobacillus_A hunanensis. The sequence continues at coordinate 1,057,965 of NZ_FVZB01000006.1, forward strand.
CAGCATTAATTAAATCTAAACACTCGGCGACTATTACTTCACGTGGCTGCTTCCAGAGGAAGAGCCATTTAAGAGAGATACTTTCATAATGCCCAGAATCAAAGATTATATAAAGATCGAAACAAGCGAAAGATTTTTTCTTTGCCAATTCTTTTCCATCTTAACCTTATTGACAAATATAACACAACATAGTATCATTTATCTTGAATTCGAGATAAATACGAATACTTATTCAGGAGGTGGTTGATGTGAATATTAAAGGAATTCATCATGTATCAGCCATTACAGCCAACGCTAAGAAAAATTACGATTTTTATACAAATGTTTTAGGCATGCGACTCGTTAAAAAAACAGTAAATCAGGACGACAACTCTATGTATCACTTGTTTTACGCTGATGAAAAGGGGAATCCCGGTACAGATTTAACCTTTTTTGAGATACCACGAGCTGGAACGACTTACCCTGGTACTCACAGTATTTCAACCACTTCATTAAGGGTGAAAGATGACAGGGCTTTAGATTATTGGAAAAAGCGCTTTGACCAGTTTGGGGTCGAACAAGAACCGATTAAAGAACTTATGAACAGGAAAACTTTGTCTTTCCGTGATCCTGAAGGTCAGCGAATGACACTCGTATCAGATGAGAATAATGAGGGTGTAGCACCTGGAGTGGCTTGGGATCAATCTCCAGTGCCCCAGGAAGTAGGAATTAACGGACTTGGCCCTGTCCATCTGACCGTTGCCGATGCTGCCCCTACAGCAAAGGTCCTGACTGATATCCTCGGATTCCGTAAAGTTGGAACAGTTGATGATCGTATTGTTTTTGAAACGGGAGAAGGCGGAACTGGAGCAGAAATTCATATTGAGGTTAATCCGGAATTGCCACGAGAACGTCCTGGCCGCGGCAGTGTCCATCACGTTGCTTTTCGTGTCAAAGATGAATCAGAACTTGCCGAATGGGCAGATAAAATCAAACACGCCGGTTTCCCTAATTCAGGGCTAGTGGACCGTTTTTATTTTAAATCTCTATATTTCAGGGAGCCAAACCACATTCTATTCGAGCTGGCAACAGATGGCCCGGGATTTACTACAGATGAAGATGAGAAGCATTTAGGAGAAAGCTTAGCTCTTCCTCCCTTCCTTGAACATAAACGTGAGGATATCGAATCAAAATTAGTTCCTCTTAATACTCTAAACCATTAAAAAGCCTGTGATCCTTATAATGGATCACAGGCTTTGCTTTTAGGACATCTCTCTTTATACGTCTAACCGATTTTTCACCCAGTTGACTAATCCACCTGATTCCATCATTTCAAGTTGACGTTCGGAAAGAGCGTGCTCAGCTTTAATGGTCTTATTTTTGCCTTTTATGGTCACATCGATTTCATTCCCTTTGTGAATCGCTTTACGAAGGTCTTTAAAGATTAACACATCACCTTGCTCAAGATCTTCATAATCTTTTTTATTAACAAAGGTCAGCGGAAGAATACCAAAGTTAACTAAGTTCTGCCAGTGAATACGAGCAAAATCTTTTACAATAGCCACTCTCAACCCGAGATACCTCGGAGCTAGTGCAGCATGTTCACGACTTGAGCCCTGTCCATAGTTAGTTCCACCAACAATGATATGGCCCCCTTCTTCCCGCTGTTTCATCGCTCTGTCGTAATACGTTTCATCTACAATTTCATAGGTGAATTTGCTAATCTCAGGCAGATTACTCCTAAATGGAAGCACTCTGGCTCCTCCTGCTAAAATTTCATCCGTTGAGATGTCATCCCCTACTTTAAGTAAGATCGGTAATTCCAGTTCATTTGGAAGTTCATCCATCTTAGGTATAGAAGCAATATTTGGTCCCTTCACAAGCTCTTCTTTAGCAGATTGTTCCGGTGTTAACGGTTTATCAAGGAGCTGTGTATCAATGGTAGGTTTATCAAGTTCCTGTACTTTCGGAAATTCAAATCCAGCATTTCGGGGATCTGTTATTTTTCCTTTTAATGCAGATATAGCAGCCGTTTCCGGACTACATAAGAATACACTATCCTCTTTTGTTCCTGAACGCCCTGGGAAGTTCCTAGGTGTCGTTCTTAGGCTATTTCTCCCGGTTGCCGGCGCCTGCCCCATACCGATACATCCATTACATCCAGCCTGATGTAAACGAGCTCCTGCCTGTAGAAAGTTTGCGATATGGCCTTGCTCAGACAAATCAATGAGCATTTGTCTGGAAGTAGGGTTTAAATCAAATGACAACCCATCTGCAATATGTTTGCCTTCAACAATTTTTGAAGCAATGGCAAAATCACGGTATCCCGGGTTAGCTGATGAACCAATATAAGATTGGTAAATCGGTTCACCTTCTACCTCCCTTACAGTAACCACATTACCAGGGCTAGAAGGTTTCGCAATCATAGGCTCAAGCTCTGAAAGATTAATTTCATCCTGAACATCGTACTTGGCATCATCATCAGCTTTAAGCTCAATCCAATCGTCTTCCCGGCCTTGCAGCTTCATATAGCGCTTCGTTTCATCATCAGAAGGAAAAACAGTTCCTGTTGCTCCTAGCTCTGCACCCATATTGGCAATAACGTGGCGATCCATTGCCGTTAAATTCTTAAGTCCTGGACCATAATATTCAAACACATGATTGACTCCACCTTTTACTCCGTGGCGCCTCAACATTTCTAAAATGGCATCCTTAGCACTTACCCAATCCGGGAATTCTCCGGTAACTTTTACACCCCAGACTTTAGGCATTTTCACATAAAAAGGTTCACCTGCAATTGCCATGGCTACATCAATACCGCCTGCACCCATGGCAAGCATCCCCATACAGCCGTTCGCACATGTATGGCTGTCCGAACCAAGCAGAGTTTGACCCGGCTTGGCTAGACGCTGCATATGGACTGGGTGACTTACCCCGTTTCCTGGGCGGCTAAAGTGCAGCCCGAATTTTTTTGCAGCACTTTCTAAGAACAGGTGATCGTCAGGGTTTTTACTATCTTCCTGAATTAGGTTATGGTCAACATATTGAGCGGAAGCCTCTGTTTTCGCACGATCAATTCCCATTGCCTCCAACTCCAGCATAACCATGGTTCCTGTAGCATCCTGTGTTAAGGTCTGATCAATTTTTAAACCAATTTCCGCCCCTGGTTTCATTTCACCTTCAACTAAATGATCTTTAATTAACTTTTGTGTGACATTATACCCCACTCAGCACTCCTCCTTATTATTACGTTTCCCTATAATTAATTTCCTATGTTTTTTATACCCTTTTCATCCTTAATTTACTCACTATTTCCATTTTATATCTTAATAAATACAGAAATCAGCACAAAAAAAGGATGAGATCAAAGATCTCATCCGCCATCGATATATTTTAAGGGGGAGGATTAGTAAATTCAATAAACTCCTACATTATTCCATGCTTGGGTAACTGCATTGGCAGCCTGTGTTCCATAAAGATCTTGGGCAGATTGTTCTAAAGCTGCTTTTGCATAGGAGAAGTCACTGCTTGGAGTGAGGTAAACCGTTAATGCTCGATAATAAATTTGCTCGGATTGAGAAATACCTAAGCTATTAATGGTATAATATGCAGCTTTGTTCGGAATTCCACTATTAATATGGACTCCGCCCCAATCACCTTCACGCGTATTCGGTAAATCTTGATATTCATTCATATGATCAGGTTGATTATAAGCGTTTGGATTAGAAAGAGAACGCAATGCATCACCAGAGCGGCCAGGCGTATATACATCTTCACCCATCAACCAATCTTCGGAATCAACAAAGTACCCGAATACATCAGAGAATGATTCATTCAGAGCACCCGATTGATTTTCATAAATCAATCCGGCCGTGGTATCTGTCACAGCGTGAGTCAACTCATGGGCTACGACGTCATCGGCACCAGATAGATACGTAAATGTTGTGCCATCTCCATCACCATAAATCATTTGATTGCCTGTCCAGGCTGCATTATTGTAATTGGAACCATAATGTACAGTTGAACGGATGTCTGCACCCTGGTTGTCATAACTTACACGCCCAAACTTGTTATAGTAATAGTCAAATACTTCTCCTGCATAATAGTGGGCATCGACAGCCGCTTTTTGCTGTTCACTAAAAAAGGTGTTTCCAGCATCCGTTACATAATTCCCAGGCAAGTATTGTCCCTGGTTAGCCGTAAATGTTTCAATTACACCATTCATTGGTTTGGTAATATCGAATAAATAATATGTGCTGTTTGTATAATATGTGTTTAAAGATTTAGTATCACCAAGAACACCGGTACCCGTCCCTGTTGCTTCCTTTACGACGTTGGCAGCTTTAATCACATCCCCAGACTCTGCGTTAACATACAGTTGCCAGTTCGCAGGATATGGCTGAGAGAATTGAAGCTCTACGTGATATGCCAATTGATAGTCACCATCTTCATGATAGACGACTAGATTGCTAGTCTCCGTTAAAGTCTCAAACGTTTCTCCTTTTGCCGTTTTCTTTACTTTGTCAGCTGTATCTTTTTCTACATCAATATGTTCCCAGGCTATTTTAACAGCTTCTTTCTTTTTCACTTGACGATTCTGTTTAATTTTCTCTGGGGCATCTTTATGAAATTCACCATTCACCGATGTTACTGTTCCAGACTCGTCCGTATGTACAATGACTTCGGAATTAGCAACAGGAATATTTTCTACCATTGGCTGATATGTGTAGTGTGTCATACCCAGCTCATCCTTCTTCGCCTCAATAAACTTCAAGTCTTTATTCGGGTTGACCCCAAATTTCTCAGAATTCTCTTTAAAGAATCGCTTGACTGCCTTTTCGGACACGACTTTGGATGCATCAAAATTCTTTTTCACAAAATGGGGAGCGTTAGCCTTTGCATCCTGCACTGCAGAATCAGTTTCCGCACTTACAAACGTCCCACCCGACACTAAACTAGAACCTATGACAACAGACGCCATTAATGACTTCCACTTCATCAAATTCCTCCTTTTTCTCGAGTACATTGCCAATATAACACAATTTTCTGTCATTATGTCTGTGAAAGTTAGTGCGATATCCCCCACTTAAAGGCATGAAATTTGAACGACTTGGGAAACCTATCAATATAGTTGAAATATACTAATCGAACGTGTATTCTGAAAATAGATTTGAAAGAGCAAACCTTCTGACAAATCTTTAGTTGATCAACTAGGTGTGTGGAAAATGGAATATGGTAAAGTGCTTCGTTTTCACCGGGTTAAACAAGGTTTAACTCAAAACCAGCTAGCTGAGGGCATCATTTCATCAGCCTACCTCTCGAAGATTGAGAATGATCAAACAGTTCCGGCTGTCGAGGTTCTCGAACTGCTTTACGAAAGACTTGGGCTCGACTTTTCGGAATCTTCCTATAGTCATCCTTCTAAAGAGAAGCTAAAGGAATGGTATGAATCGATTGTGTTCAAGCGTAGAGAAGATGCAGAGCTGCTCATGAATGAATTGCTCCAGCAGAAAGAAACGCTAGCTAACCATCATTTATATATTTTTTTCGAGCTATACCGCATTCGATACCTTCTGTTGGAAAATGAGGTGGAGAAGGCTTATGAGGCTTGGGAAAATATCCGTCAGCATAAAGATACTTTTGATGACGAAATGAATTTCTATTTCCATTTGGTTTCGGGACTTATGAAGTATTATAAGACTAAGTTCGAGGATTCCTATCAAGATTTAATGGAAGCCAAAAATTATAGTTCATCTTTGGAATTAGAAGATTGGCAGTACAGCGACCTTTACTATTTGCTTGCATTAAGCACAGGTCAAGCCAATTACATATCGGCCTCTATTTTTTATACAAGTCTTGCTCTGGAAATCTATCAAAGTCATTATGATTTAACTAAAAGTGCTGATTGCCATATTATTCAAGGGATAAATTTCAGTCGTTTAAGAAACTATTCGAAATCCCTAGAAAATTTCCATCTTGCCCGGAAGATTGCCACTCAAACCAATAATCGTGTTCAACTCAAACTTGTTTACATTAATATAGGAGTTTTAGAATCCAGGCTTGAAAATCACAAGGCATCCATTTCTAGTTACAAAAAGAGTTTAGAATTTGTCGATGAAATAAATACTGCATTAGACACCTTTGAATTTTTAAATATTATTCATGGGTTAATTACTCAACATTATAAATTAGATGATGAAAATGGATGCATAGAATGGATAAATGAGGGAGAAAAACAACTCATTTCCTACCCTTCAAAACCACATGAGTTACACTTTAAAGTTTATAAATATATCATGACTGAAAATGAAGATATACAGGAGCTATTAGAAAATGAAGTAATTCCATACTTTCAGGAGAGCAGAGATCATACATATGCTATTAGATATGCAATGTTCTTAGCTGACCTCCTTGAAAAGCAAAGAATGTATAAAAAGTCTTCATCTTACCTTAGGTTAGCAATTCAATTGTTAAATAAACACTCTCATTTGGGAGGAGGGATAAGTTTATGAAAAAGTTATTAGCAGTCATAGCGCTAACTGGCTTATTAGTATCAGTTTCAGCTCCAGTACTTCATGATAGTGCTGTAGAAACATTTCCAAGGCCTATTGTAGCGGAACAAGTTTAGTAATTTCATGTAGTTATTTTATTTAATGAACACCCCTAATCCTATACCTATATATTGACCCTCTATCCAATGGTAGAGGGTATTTTTTTCGAAAGGAGTCTCCTTGAAATGATTATCGTCGGAATCGACCTGTCTGGCCCTGCCAACCACACAAATACAGCCGTAACTGTTTTTAAAAGTGATGAACACTTTTTACAGTTTGATCAGTTGCTGACCTCCGCTTCTGACGACGACATCCTTTCACTCATTACCTGCTTGTCTGAAAGAAATCAGGTTCTTGTAGGGATTGATGCTCCTCTTTCTTATCAAGATGGCGGCGGGGATCGCGAACTCGACAAAGAACTGCGTGAATTCGCAAAAGAACTTGGAATGAAATCTGGTTCAATTATGCCCCCCACTCTGACAAAAATGATTTACCTCACTGCTAGAGGGATGAAATTGGCGTCTATGTTAACTAGTCTTACAAATGTGGAAGTTATTGAAGTACATCCAGGAGCAACTCTTGCCTCCAGAATCCCTAAGAATCATGGAAGAGAGCACACTCTATTCTATAAACACTCACCTGATAGCTTGAAGTGGATAGTGGACTGGATGGTTTCTTTTGGTCTGCAAGGAATACAAATAGATTTTCTAACAACCAGTCACTTAGTTGATGCGTGTGCCGCTGCTATTGCAGCTTGGGATTATGGACATTCTAACCGTAATCCGTATTGGACGTATGATTCTAGTTCCCCTCACCATCCGTATCCCTTTTCATGTTAAAAAGAGCTTTGCCCAATAACTTGAACAAAGCTCTTGATAAAGAGTTATGCTTTTGCAGTTTGTTTATGTTTGATCCAGGCATCAAATCCTCCTGAAACATTGATCACTTTATTATAGCCATTCGCCTGAAGAATACTTGCGGCGACTGCTGAGCGTGCTCCGGACTTGCAATGCACGATAGGAACCTTACCTGATGGGATTTCATCCAGTCGGTGTGGCAATGTCCCGAGCATAATGTGCATAGCGTCATCAATGTGGTCTTCATCCCATTCGGACTGATTGCGGACATCAATTACCACATATTCTTCACTCCCTCGCTTGTCTTCAAACTCCCCAACTGTAACAGTTTCGTACCCTTCTAGATCCGTTAACTTATCCACTTCTTCAGTTGGCAAATAACCTGTTAAGCGATCAAATCCAATTGATTGAAGCGTCCTTCTTATTTCAAGAGCTTCATCCTTATTCGCAATGACCACCGCATCTTGATTATACGGAAGCAGCCACCCTGCCCAGTTGACAAAGGACTTGTTAAAAGGAATATTGATAGACCCTTGCAGATGTCCTTCAGCAAATTCTTCTTTAGAGCGAGTATCCACTATAAAACCATTAAGTCGGCTTATTTCCTCCAGTTTTATCTCTTGGAGTTCCTGATCTTTGGCTAGTAAGACGGGGCCTTCCTTATTCAGTTTCTTCATAATAGGAAAATAAGCAGGAGGTTCAGGTTGGCCGGCTATTAACATGTCGACGAACTCTTCTTCATTTTCCACATTCAACGCCCAATTCGTCTGCTTTTCATAACCTATAGTAGAAGAAGGGACAGCCCCGAGTGATTTTCCACAGGCACTGCCGGCGCCATGACCTGGCCACACTTGAACGAAGTCCGGTAATTTCTTGAAGCGATTGAGGGACTGATACATTGCTTTTGCTCCAAGTTCCGCTGTCCCTGCAGCACCTATTGACTTCTCAAGTAAATCCGGACGACCTACATCCCCTACAAACACAAAATCCCCCGTGAAGATTCCCATGGGAACAGAAGCTCCTCCGCCTTCATCCGACAATATAAACGAAAGACTTTCTGGTGTATGTCCTGGTGTGTGAAGCACTTCTAAACGTACTCCTCCTACATACAATTGGTCTCCATCCTTGAGACATTCGTGACTTTCCTTTTTTCCAAAATTGTACTTCCAATCGTCATCTCCTTCGTTTGAAAGGAACAAAGAGGCACCCGTTTCCTGTATTAATTCCCTAGAGCCAGAGAGAAAATCTGCATGGATATGAGTTTCCGTTACCTTGGTTATGTGCAAACCGTTTTTACGAGCTGTTTCTAGATAAGGCTGAACATTTCTGGCCGGGTCAATCACAATGGCTTCCCCTGTTTTCTGACACCCTGCCATATACGAGTTTTGCGCTAAATTTTCGTCAAAAAAGGTTTGAATAAACATATTTATTCCTCCGTTCATGCACTAGTGCATCTTACTATTATGATTACACGTATTGTGTTCAAAGTCCTGCTTGAAATGAAAAGAACCACACCTTAATATAACGTGGTGTGGATTCTTATGATTCTTTAAAATAAGCCTTCAGTGTTTCCACAGGTGTATGAGCTTCCAGCGGGCCATAAATCAATTCAGCATTAGTAATATAATTAATCTCTTCTGCATCGATTGCTTCATACTCTAAGCCATTAGCGGCCTCTTCCACCATGACCTTCACTTGATTCATCATTCCTAAAACTTGGCGGCTTGTCGTCTTTGTGTAAACAAACTGTTCAGCGGCTTCTAACATTTGGTCGGCAATTTCTCTCTCTATTTTCAGAAGTTGAAATAATTGATTCAAGGACCCCTTTATAACATTCTCTATATTATCAAATTGCTGTTTTCTAAGACCAAACAATGTCAGATTTATGCCTGTTTTATTATTCATTAACATCAGGCATTTACGTTTATTTATGGTCATTACATTCGCATGCCACTGGTAAATATTTGAGATCTCTTGATATTGTTCGGGATCGTCCAACTCTTTTTTTATCTCTTTTACCAGCTTCTGTGTTGCTCCAATGACAAACATATTCATCCCACCTCAACTCTATTCTGTCTCTAGTGTAACAGCTTAATACAAACCACACTATTCATATCCTTTCATCGATATGAATTGACCGTAAATTACATTACATACACAAAATATTTGGCTGCTTAGTCCATTTCATTATTGCTTTAAGGGGCTCCGGAAAGCGAAGCATTTTGACGGAGCGATGGTAGAATTCCTTTCTTGGTATGCAAATAATCCGGGCAAATTCAAATGAAATTGTCCGGATTATTTTATGCATAATTCAGTTCTGTCCCGGACTCTTCAATACGTTTATTTTGTTCGGCGCGCGAAGTCAACAAACTGAAATTTATCAGGTCTGTGTCTCGATTCAGTAAATTGAAATAATGTGGCATCAGCCAAATAAACATAGCTTCGAATCACAACAACCTGGGCATGTCCTTCCAGATCTAAATGCTGCTCATCTTCTTCCGTTACACCTTCGACCACAATTTCTTTTTTGGCAAAACTAATATCCAGTTCTAACGTATTTTCGATATAATCATAAATCGAATGCTCAGCGATCGACTTTGTCAGCTCAGGTACAATCTCTTCAAGAATATAATCCTTATCTAAGATTATGCGCTCCCCATCTATCTCTCTTGTTCGGGAAATCTTCCAAATTCTCTTTTCGCTGGTACAATTCAGCCTCGACCGCAATTGATTATTCGCTGTTTCTAAAATTAATTCATGGACATGAGTTTTAACGGTCTGACCAAGCTGATTGGTTAACTCTTTAAAACTTGTTAGTCCTGAAACGGGGAATTCAAATTTACTATGATCGAGAATGACGGAGCCCTTCCCTCTCACTTTTTGAATATAGCCATTTTGGGACAGTAAATTTAAAGCTTTTCGGATCGTTTCCCTTGAAGTGGAAAACCTTAGGGCTAATTCATTTTCCGAGGGGAGTGTGTCACCTGCTGTGAACTCTCCTTGCCGAATTGCCTGCACTAAATCGTTGTATATAACAATAAATTTGTTTTTCATTTGCTATCACCGCTCTTTATCATATCAATTAGAGCGAATATGGTAAACGATCGACTCGTAAGGCCGCAATTCGATGTGATGGTAGTCCTCTTGTGAGTCAGTGTAGTTACTAATTAACTGATTGCAATCTCCTTGCAGCTCTACATGGTCAGGAAGCTTGAATGATGCTGTTTTATCGTAGAAGTTGTTTACCACAAGCAAGCTCTCGTTATTCCAGTTTCTTAGATAGGCAAATACTTGATCATCGTCAGGCAGCAGCAGCTGATAATCTCCATGCGTGATGATCGGATAATTTTTTCTAATTTTAATAAGCTTCTGGTAATGATCGAAAATGGATGCCTCTTCGTGCATGACTGCTTCTGCATTTATGTGCGGATAGTTAGCAGCTACCGGGATCCATGGAGTGCCTTCGGTAAATCCTGCGTGTTGCTCATCATTCCACTGAACAGGTGTACGGGAATTATCACGGGATTTCTGTTTCAAAATCTCCATAATCTTCTGTTCATTAACACCTTTCTCCTTTAGCATGTCATATGCATTTATCGATTCTACATCACGATATTGCTCGATAGACTCGAAACCAGGATTCGTCATGCCGAACTCTTCCCCTTGGTAAATATAAGGGGTACCCTGCATCATGTGTATCGTTGTGGCTAACATTTTTCCAGATTCGTCAGGGTAATTTTTGTCGTCTCCGAACCTTGATAGTACACGAGGCTGGTCGTGATTACACCAAAATAATGCATTCCATCCATTGCCTTCATTCATTTTCTCCTGCCACGTGGAGAGAATTTGCTTTAATTCAATAAAGTCAAACGGAGCTTTCGTCCATTTTTCGCCATTTGGATAATCAACTTTTAAATGGTGGAAATTAAACGTCATACTAAGCTCTTCTCTCTCAGGTGCTGTATAACGAATGCAATGATCGATAGTTGTCGACGACATTTCCCCTACCGTCATAAGGTCATACGGAGCGAAAACTTCTTGATGCATCTCATGCATAAATTCATGAGCTCTAGGTCCATCTGTATAAAATCTGCGGCCATCGCCAGGCGCGACACTTCCATCATCATTTGGGAAATGTTGATCTTTTGAAATCAGGTTGATGACGTCTAATCGAAAGCCATCGACACCCTTTCCTCCCCAAAAGCGCATCATTTCATAGATTTTTTCACGGACTTCAGGGTTCTCCCAGTTTAAGTCTGCTTGTGTTACATCAAATAGATGGAGATAATACTGACCTGTTTGTTCATCATATTCCCATGCATTTCCCCCAAATTTAGACTGCCAATTAGTTGGAGGCCCCCCGTTAACAGAATCTTTCCAAATGTAATAATCACGGTATGGGTTTTCTTTCGATTTCTTCGACTCCTGGAACCACATGTGCTCTGTGGACGTATGATTCACAACGATGTCCATGATCAACTTCATGCCACGTTTGTGGGTTTCTTCAAGTAAACGCTCAAAGTCAGACATTGTTCCGTATTCTTCGTGAATATTGTAGTAATCACTAATATCATAGCCGTTATCGTTCTGTGGAGATTTGTACATTGGGGTCAGCCATAGGACGTCGACCCCAAGTGTATTTAAATAATTCAGCTTTTCGATAATACCTTGAATGTCGCCTACTCCATTTCCCGTCGTATCGTTGAAGCTCTTAGGATAAATTTGATAGACGACGGCTTTTTTCCACCAAGGTTGTTGTTCTTGTGTCATATGAGCACCACCGTTCTTATAAAAATGTTCTTATACGTCGCGTTTACGTTTGGCATATAGGAATGTTCCCACGAATGGAAGAACAATCACGATCACCATTCCAATGGAAAATTCAAGCCAATATTGGGCTACAATGGAGAATATTCCAGGAATCCCGCCGACACCAATTGAACTTGCCACAACTCCGGCTGCTGAGATATAAAGACCAGCAATAGCAGAAGATGTGATAGCTATGATGAATGGATATTTAAAGCGTAAGTTCACACCAAATAAGGCAGGTTCTGTAATTCCGAGATAGGCTGATACCCCTGAAGAAAGTCCAAGACCTTTTAACTTCTCGTCCTTAGAAGCTGCCATAATTGCTAAAGCAGCTGAACCTTGTGCAATGTTGGACAGCGCAAGCATCGGCCATAAGAAAGTTGTTCCTGTGCTTCCGATTAATTGAATATCGACAGCTAAGAAAGTGTGGTGCATTCCGGTAATAACCATTACCCCATATAAAGCACCATAAATGAGTCCGCCAAGCGCAGCAAAATGATCAAATATAGACACTAATCCATCAGTAATTCCGTTTCCGATAGCGAATGTAATAGGACCGATAATAATAAAAGTTAAGAAACCAGTTACAAGTAAAGCTACAGGTCCAACAACCAACAGTTGAATACTTTCTGGAACTCGTTTACGCAAGAATAATTCAATTTTTGTTAAGACATAGGAAGCTACAAGTACGGGCAGAACCTGGCCTTGATAGCCAATCTTTTCAACAGTTAAGCCAAATAAATCCCAAGTGGGAACGGTACCTTCTTTAACTGCTTGTCCATATGACCATGCATTCAATAATTCCGGATTTACGAGGACAAGACCCATAACTATACCGAGAATCGGACTTCCTCCGAATTTCTTAACAGCGGACCATCCAATCAGTCCAGGTAAGAAAGCAAAGGCCGTGTTGGCTATGACGATAATCATGTTCGCGATACCCGACCACTGCGGGTAGACATCGATAATGGATTGATTATCAAAGAAGATTCCTGGAGCAGTCAGGATGTTATTAATACCAAGAAGCAGACCAGCGGTTACAATTGCCGGTAAGATGGGGATGAAAATGTCTGCCAGCGTTTTAACAGCACGCTGAAGCCAGTTCATGTTTCCCTTTGATGCTTCTTTCACTTCGTCTTTTGAGGCTTCACCAATATCAGCTAATTGGATTAACTCTTTATATACCTTATCTACGGTGCCTTGACCGACAACAATTTGAAATTGACCGTTCGTTGAAAAAGAGCCCTTAACCGCGTCTAACTGATTCAATCTTTCCTTATCAACAATATCTTCATCATGTAAAGCTAAACGAAGACGTGTCACACAGTGTGTTCCAGCCGACAGGTTCTCTTTGCCACCGATAGCTTCTAGTATTTGCTCGGCCTGCTGTTTGTGATTCATACAATTCCCCTCCTATTTGTTATTAACTGTCAACAGTTCCGTCTCTCCTGCTGAAGCTTGGCTTTCGGATGTCAACTCAACACCAAATTCATCACTGTTGGTCACAATAATAGGCGTGACTATACTCTTTGCTTTTTCTTCCACTAAATTCTTATCAAAGGTAATCAAGCGGTCTCCCACTTTTACTTTATCCCCTTGTTTAACAAAAGATTCAAAACCTTCCCCTTCCATACTTACCGTTTCTAATCCAATATGGATGAGGATCTCTGCACCTGTTTTCGTCTTTAGCCCCACAGCGTGCTTTGTTGGGAAAAGCTGAACGATCTCACCTTCCACCGGGCTTACAATCGTCCCCTCAACAGGTTGAATAGCTATCCCCTCACCCATCATTTTTTCTGAGAACACAGGGTCCGGTACATCTTCAAGCGCTACTACCTTCCCATTTATGGGAGCAACCACAACGACCGATTGCTCTTTATTTCCAAAAAGTTTTTTGAACATATAGTGCCCCTCCTTAAACGCTTACATTAAAATAATGCAGACATGTATATACATAATTCGACTTTATTATAAGTTGTATATACATGTTTTGCAACCGTTTTATTTTGTTCTAGTTGTTTTCCATTCTTTGCATGTTTCTTTCTACTCCTTCTATAACGGAGGGTTATTTCTTTATATATGGAAGTTTTTATGCTATAAAATTATTTAGGGTACCGAAATATTTAGGAAGAAGGGATCCGCTATCCTAACAAAGGAACAACGCGCAAGACGTAACTTATGGATCATGTGGTTCGCCAACTTTTTCATAGCTGGCAGTATTACGATGGTTTTACCGTTCTTATCTTTATACATTGATGAACTGGGTGATTTCTCCAGCTCGTTCGTACAAACGTGGTCAGGACTTGTGTTTGGAATTACCTTTGTTACAGCCTTTATCTTTTCCCCAATTTGGGGACGAATTGGAGATAGGTATGGGAGGCGCAACATCTTGATCGTCTCTGCAACGGGCCTTGCTTTATCTGTTCTATTGATGGGGTTCGCAACAACGGTGTGGCAGCTGTTCCTACTCCGGCTGTTTATGGGGATTTTCACTGGATTTATACCGATGTCACAAGCTTTAATTGCTACACAAACACCGAAGCGCATTGCCGGGCAAGTACTTGGTACGCTGCAAACCGGAAGCATTACCGGCAGCTTGCTGGGACCGCTGCTTGGCGGCTTTATTGCAGACTCTATTGGCTATGGAACAACTTTTCAATTTGTATCGATAACAGTTTTTCTTTCTGCCTTCATCGTGTTCTTTGGGATTCATGAACAAAAGGTGGAGAAGGAAGATGAGAAGGAAAAGTCAAGCTACTCTTCCCGTGAGGTTATTCAGCACATTGTGAAACAGCCTGTGCTTTTAATGGTGATGATTGTTTCTATGTTCGTGCAAATTGCTCACTTCAGCATTCAACCAATTCTGTCACTATACGTTGGGGAATTGCATGGACCTGCGAACTTAGCCTTATTTTCCGGAATTGCCTTTTCGGCTGCGGGGCTTGGTAATTTGCTAATGGCAAGGCGCTGGGGCCGGATTGCTGATCGAAAGGGTTATGTAAAAATCCTTGTCTTTCTTTTATTTATGGCAGGTATTGTCTACATCCCCGCAGCGTTTGTGACGAATATCTGGCAGCTGGTAGCGCTGCGTTTCTTGCTCGGTGTTTCAATTGGCGGGATCATTCCTGTTCGAACAGCATATATTCGTCAGGAAGCTCCTGTTGCGATGCAAGGAGAAGTGCTTGGTTACAATACGAGTCTTCGCTTTTTAGGAAACATTATTGGTCCGGCAATGGGTGGAATGTTATCAGGACTCTACGGATTTTCAGCTGTCTTTTTTGTGACGAGCGGACTCCTTATTTTGTGTGGAGCCGTCATGTTCATGACGATGTACAAAAACCCTCAGTCGGTCCGACACGCTCATTCTGTCTAGGTGCAGGAAGTTGGCACAAAAGTGTCTTATCAAATGAAAATCCGAACTTAGCAGTAACTTATGATTAGTACCTATGGATCGCTACAAAAATTTACACCTCTTTTCGCGGGTGGCTGAACGTGATTTTCCTGGGGGGGTGTCCGCTCGCCTGCATTTATAATTCGGAACATCACTCAGCCTTATCCTGTGTTAAGATATGTGTATATACATATGGGAGGCGATTAAAGGATGAATCGCGCACTTATTGTGATTGATTATACGGTTGATTTTGTCGCAGAAGAAGGTGCTCTTACGTGCGGGAAACCTGGAAGAGATATAGAAGACTCTCTTGTAAGTTTAACTGAGCAATCCATACAGAATGAAGATTATGTCGTGCTGGCAGTCGATGTGCACGAAGAAAACAACCCGTACCATCCCGAGACAGACTTGTTTCCGCCGCACAATATCCGCGGAACAAAGGGAAGAAGTTTATATGGTGAGCTGTTGCACTTATTTGATGCAAACCGTTCTGCCATTTACTTTATGGATAAAACTCGATATAGTGCCTTCCATGGCACAGACTTGGATGTGAAGCTGCGGGAGCGGGAAATCGGCGAAATCCAGTTAGTAGGAGTTTGCACAGATATTTGTGTCCTCCATACAGCGATAGACGCATATAATTTAGGATATCAGATTGTCGTACACAAGGAGGCAGTGGCTAGCTTTAATCAGCCAGGTCATGAGTGGGCTTTGAATCACTTTGAGCAGGTACTAGGAGCAAAAGTCGTATAACATTGTGACAGCACGATTAGAAGCACCTTTTTGAGCGAAGGTGCTTTTTTTGTGTGAAATCTGTATAGTTTTTGATCTTAGTGCATGATAAGAAACAGTAATTTGAAATTCCAGCTGAAATCGAATATGATGGAGTATGGATATTTTATGCTTTTTTATTATAATGCTTGATCTATATATAGGAGGAATCACCAATGAGCTCAAAAGATTATCGAGTTCTATTATATTACAAGTATGTTGACATGCCCGACTACGAGGAATATTGTGCAAATCATTTAAACTTTTGCAAAGACTTGGGTCTGCGCGGCCGAATTATTGTTGCTCCTGAAGGAATCAACGGAACGGTTTCTGGTACTGTGCAGCAAGTAGAACAGTATATGGATTACGTACGCTCAGACGAACGCTTTGCAGATATTCATTTTAAAATAGACGAACACGAAGAACATGCGTTTAAGAAAATGCATTGCCGCGTCAAGCCCGAGCTGGTCAACTGGAGTATCGAGAATGATGATATTGACCCGAAAACATTTGGCGGCAAACATCTGAAGCCGAAGGAATTTTATGAAATGCTTCAAGATGAAGATACGGTTGTGATTGACGGACGGAATGAATATGAATACCGTATCGGTCATTTCCGTAATGCGATTCAGCCTGACGTGGAGCACTCTCGTGAATTTCCAGAGTGGATTGCTGAGAATGCCGACGACTGGAAGGATAAAAAGGTCCTCACCTACTGCACAGGCGGGATTCGCTGCGAAAAGTTAACGGGGATTCTAATGAAAAATGGTGTGGAAGACGTCTATCAGCTTGAAGGCGGCATCAATACGTATGGTAAAGATCCGGAGGTTAAAGGCCAGCTTTTTGACGGAAAAATGTATGTATTTGATGAGCGTATTTCCGTGCCTATTAATCAGGTTGAAGAAAAAGTAGTTGCGGAGTGCGAACACTGTGGGAAAACTGAAGATCGCATGATTAATTGTAGTAACCCTGTATGTAATCGTCAGTATGTTTGCTGTACAGAGTGTGAAGAGAAATACCACGCTGCTTGTACAACTGAGTGTAAAGAGCACCCCGAAAACCGCTGGGATGCTGTACGTAAGAAGCAAATTGATAAATATGACCGTATTGAGAATTAAGTGCGATTCTTATTTCGGCCTTTGCTCATGAGCAAAGGCCTTTTGTTTGCCCTCATTCTATCATCCATATTCTGGATGACCTGAGGTGGAATAATTTTCTATATGAACATATCCTTCGATTGTGGTTAGTCTTTGATTTTTGAAATAGATTCCAGAATCTTCAGCAATGCCGTAACCAACTTGAACGTGGGTATAAGCAACAATCGTTTTCAATTGATCTTGTTCTTCCCACTTCAGGTAATGAGCTGAAAGGACAGCATTCATGAGTAACCCGAGTCCTTGTTGGTATAAAGTAACCTCTTCAGGGTTATCTTTCGGTGAGATCACACAATTGTTCGGAGAGATCAGTGCTCCCGCTGAAAATCCCGCAATCGGTGTTCCGTTCTGAAATTGACATCGAATGATCTCAGCTATCTCAGTCTCCACAATATAGTTACGGTAGGCTAATGTATCTCCACCGCCAATTATAATCCCATTCGATGCTCTCAATTGGTCGAGTTGTTTCTCTGTATAAAAAGTACCTAATGGCAGATAGAATATGTTCAGTTCCGGTGCGTGACTGTGTAATGAAAGCGTATATCTTGGAAGATACTCTTCAGCACCTTCCCGTTCTATGTATAAAACCGTGATGGTTCCTCTTTTGTTCCTTAACGTTTCAACAAACTGACTAGCCATCCTATCAGGCATAGGCGGGCTGCCACCGAACAAAAATAAATGTGTATCTTTCACTTTAAACACCCTCCTCCATAAATTCCCACCTCAGGTCATCCATATTCTGGATGACCTGAGGTGGGATATTATACCAAATTTACCTTTGTTCGTTTTTGCGATAGGCGGCGTGGTTGGTTGAGCCGATTCCTCGATTAAAGGATAAGGCATCTCGAATGGCGCTGGTCACATATGACTTGGCTATTTGGACAGCACTCTCGACCGTTCTCCCCTTAGCAAGCTCTGCGGTTATAGCTGCTGAATAGGTGCAGCCTGCACCGCTTGTATGAATCGTATCGATGCGCTCCGACTCATATCGCCTCATGGTGTCTCCGTCATACAGAATATCGACGGCTGAATGATTGGTTAGAGATCCACCTTTAAGAAGGACATAGTTCGGCCCAAGTTTGTAAAGTTTCCGGGCGGCCTCCTCCATATCTTCTGGAGAACGCGGGGCAGGTTCGTCTAATATACGTGCCGCTTCTTGCAGATTGGGTGTGATAATTGTCGCAAGTGGCAGCAGATGCTCGATCAGCGTTTGAATAGCCTCATCCTGGAGCAGCTGTGATCCCATTTTCCCAATCATAACTGGGTCGACCACGATCTTTTTTACCGAAGAAACAGCAATCAACTCGCTTATCCGTTTGATAATCGGTTCGGTAAAAAGCATCCCCGTCTTCAGAGCATTGGGTCCGACATGCTCCATAGAAGCATAAATTTGCGCCTCTATGGCTTCGAGAGGCTGGGTGAACATTCCTTGTTCCGTTGTGGAGTTGTTGGCAACGATAGCCGTGATCGCGCTCATGCCATATACATCTAGTTCCTGAAAAGTTTTAAGGTCGGCTTGGATGCCGGCGCTTCCCTGGGCTGCTGATCCTGCGATTGTAAGTGTTCGTGGTATACTCATAGTTAGCCTCCGATGGTTCGATTCGTCTACTTAAATTGTAACAAATTCTTGATAGGTGAGGCTATGACCTGGATGTTTTTAGGAGATGATTGGTGTCAATGAAACCTTTTACAGAAAAAGTGATAAAGATTATCATGGAGATCCCTGAGGGACATGTGATGACTTACGGGCAGATTGCTCGTGCTGCAGGGAGTCCGCGTGCGGCGAGACAGGTGGTCCGGGTGCTTCATTCAATGAGCAGAAAATATCAGCTGCCGTGGCACCGAGTCATCAATTCCAAAGGAGAAATTGCCATCAATGATGAGGAAGCAGCAATGGAGCAGCAGCTTTCACTTGAAAGCGAGGGTATTGTTGTTATTAATAAACAAATCGACTTAGCTACATATCAATATAGATTGGAAGGAAATGATTGGAAGACCTGAGGTGGGAATTTAAGTAATGAATAGGAATGAATGGATGACCTGAGGTGGAAGGAGAAGGGAAAGAAGAGGAGGATTTGGGATGAGGCGTTTTCCGGAGTTGTCGTGGTCGCTTTCGCGGCATAAAACTATGCTGACGTGTTTGCGTAAGTATGCTTATGATTATTATGTCTCCCATAATGGTTGGCTTACTAGTGGAGATTCGTTGTCGCAGCAGGCTTATCGTCTAAAAAAAATTACAAATCTAGAGATGCATTTTGGCAGTATTGTCCACGATTTAATCTATCAAATGATTCAAGATGTGCTGCATGATAAAGAGATTCCTAGTCAAGAAGCGGTCGTGGATAAGATTCGCCATCATTTAAATAAAGGATTTATTGAATCGACTCGTAAAGAACATCTATGGCTTAACAGGCCGAAACATTATACAATGCTGCATGAAATTTATTACAGTCAGACAAATACACTGCCAGAATCTAAAATTAAGAAAATAACAGATCGCCTACATACGACAGTGAAAAATTTCTTTGCGAGCCAGTCGTTCGCAGACGTCCTTAACAAAGAAAATATGCGGTTCATAGAATCAGAAAAATTCAGATATATGAAGGTTGATGGGATTAAGATTTTTGTCGTGATGGATTTAGTTTACAAGGATTTACAAAAAGGAAAATGGGTAATAGTAGATTGGAAAACAGGGAAATCATCTGATGAAGACCGCAACCAGCTGGCACTATATGCTCTTTACTTACAACAAAAATATAATATTGAATCATTAGATGAAATCGTTATTCGAAATGAATATTTATTAGAGGGAACTAATGTGGAGCACCAGCTAACATCCCATGACCTTGTAAATGTTCAACGTCTCTACCAAATCAGTATGGAGCAAATGCAAAGTTACCTGCTGGACCCCAATCAAAACCAACCTTTGCCAATTGAACAATTCCCAATGCAGGACAACCCGCGTATTTGCGCCCATTGTAACTATCAAGAACTATGTTTCCCTTCTGGCTCCTAAATGTTTGAACAAAACTGAGAACGGATAAACTTAATGTAGCATTAAACAGAAGGAGATGTTCAGAAGTTATGAAAGTACTCGTAGCAGGAGCAAATGGTACGACAGGACGTTTACTTATACAATATCTAAAAGAAGACGGTCATGAGCCGTACGGAATGGTTCGTAAAGAAGAACAAAAAGCAACAATTGACGAATTAGGCGGTACACCCGTTCTCGCCGATTTAACAAAAGATGTTGGTCATGCTGTCAAAGGAATGGATGCTGTGATGTTCGCGGCTGGTTCAGGGTCAAGCACTGGTTCAGATCAAACGACAGCAGTTGACCGTGATGGAGCCATCAATCTGATTAAGGCAACAGAAAATTTGGGGATTAAGAAATTCGTTATGCTTAGTGCCATCTCTGCAGATGATCCAAGCCAGGGATCCGGCCCTATGGAGCATTACTTGAGAATGAAGCTTGAAGCGGATGAATACTTGGAAGGCACGGAACTTGATTATACGATCGTTCGCCCAGGCGGTCTGACCAACGAAGATAGCACCAGTAAAATTAAAGTTGGTAAGAAGGTGGAGCGTGACTCCATTACAAGAGCAGATGTGGCTAAGACGATGATTGCCGCTCTGGAAGAAGCAAATGCGTATCATAAAACCTTTGAGATGGTTCAAGGTGAAACGCAAATCGAAGATGCTTTGAAAAATCTATAAGTCAATAAAACAGCCGCTCCCAATTCGGTGGGAGTGGCTGTTATTTTTTACATTCCTACAAGATTTTTCTGCCAATTTCTAAACTCGAGTTCATCGAATTTTTGCCCCATTTTTTCATCATTAATGAAAAACAGAGCCTCTTCCAATGAACAATTCACATCAGCTTCACAATGAATTTGCGCAAGCTTTCTTGAAAGATGAAGCATCTCAAGGTCCTGCTCAATTTTTGCCCGCTGTGCTTTCGTTAATTGCTCGATATTTTCCAGAATCCCCTCTATCGTTTTATGCTGGATTAATAGTTTAAGTGCTGTTTTTTCGCCAATTCCTCGCACCCCAGGATAATTATCACTGCTGTCGCCCATCAAAGCCTTTAAATCTACCATTTGTGCTGGGGTAATCCCCTTTTCCTCAAAGAAAGAGTCCTCGCGGTATTCAGCATAATTTCCATACCCTTTCTTCAATAAAACGACAGAAACATTCGGCTTGAGCAGCTGAAGCATATCCTGGTCCCCTGTGAGAATAAACACCTGCGAATCTTTGCAATATCCATCACTCAGCGTTCCCATACAGTCATCCGCTTCAAAGCCAGCTTTCCCTATATTCGGAATATCCAATGACTCCATAACTTCCTTGGCTAACTCAAACTGAGGGATTAATTCTTCCGGAGCTTCCCCGCGGTTTGCTTTGTATTCGGAAAAAAGCTCGTTACGAAATGTTTTACTTCCCATATCCCAGCAGCATACAACGTGTGTAGGCTGGTAAGTATCGATAGCTGTAAACAGATGCTTTACCATTCCGTAAACTGCATTTGTAGGCATACCTTTACTATTTATCATGAAATAATTGCTCATTGCTGTGGCGTAGAACGCGCGAAAAAGCAAGGCCATTCCGTCAACGAGCAAAACTCGATTCGTTGTCATCATCTTCGGACCCCTTTATTTTAAAAAGTTGATTCTATTATAACAAATTGCAGATCTAAGCGGGTCAAATAGCTTTAACAATATCTAGAAACTATTCTTCTATTTGAAACAAGGGTATTACCTAATAATTGACAAAATTCTGATAACGTAGTAAATTAGAGTTACGTGCAATCTATTTACATACTCTCCTTTGTAAGCGTTTGCACATCACCAGATTAATAATGGGAGGCATGAAGAATGGTATACGCATTTCCTAATACCGAAGGGTCAATCGTTCAGTACAAAGAACGTTACGAAAATTTTATTGGGGGTAAATGGACTCCACCAGTAAAAGGGCAATACTTTGATAATGTTACACCTGTAACTGGCAAAACCTTCTGTCAGGTACCTCGTTCCACAGAAGAAGACATTGAGCTTGCCGTTGATGCAGCCTATGAAGCAAAGGAGTCCTGGGGGAAAACCTCAGTCACGGAACGCTCGCTTGTTCTAAACCGTATTGCTGATCGTATGGAGGAGAACCTTGAGAAACTGGCTGTCGCTGAAACATGGGAGAATGGGAAAGCCGTCAGAGAAACACTTAATGCTGACATCCCATTAGCCATTGATCATTTTCGCTATTTTGCCTCAGTCATTCGTGCCCAAGAAGGGTCAATTGGGGAAATTGACAATGACACGGTCGCCTATCATTTTCACGAACCGCTTGGAGTAGTAGGACAAATCATACCTTGGAACTTTCCGATCCTTATGGCTACATGGAAAATTGCCCCTGCACTTGCTGCTGGTAACGCCATTGTGCTTAAACCAGCGGAACAGACTCCAGCCTCCTTGCTGCTGTTACTAGAGATGATAGAGGATTTACTTCCTGCTGGTGTATTAAATGTCGTGAACGGTTATGGCCTTGAGGCTGGTAAACCACTTGCTCAAAATCCACGCATTAACAAGGTTGCCTTCACCGGAGAGACAACAACCGGCCGCATGATTATGCAATATGCTTCACAAAATATTATCCCTGTCACGCTTGAGCTTGGCGGAAAATCACCAAATATATTCTTTGAAGATGTGATGAGTAAAGATGATGATTTTCTTGATAAGGCGATTGAAGGGATGGTTATGTTTGCCTTAAACCAGGGAGAGGTGTGTACCTGTCCTTCACGTGCGCTTGTGCAGGAATCTATTTATGATCAATTTATGGAACGAGTCATCGAACGTGTCAAAGCCATTAAAGTCGGGAACCCGCTTGACCCAGAAGTCATGATGGGAGCTCAAGCGTCTTCTGAACAGCTTGAAAAAATTCTTTCCTATCTTAATATTGGAAAAGAGGAGGGTGCGGAATGTCTCATTGGCGGTGAGCGGAATCAACTGGCTGGCGATTTTTCCGAAGGCTATTATGTTCAGCCAACGATGTTCAAGGGCAATAATAGTATGAGAATCTTCCAAGAGGAAATCTTCGGTCCTGTTCTTGCAGTTACTACCTTTAAAGATCCAGAAGAAGCAATGGAAATTGCTAATGATACTCTTTATGGACTCGGAGCAGGGGTCTGGTCCAGAGATATTAATACTGCTTATCGCTTCGGGCGCGGCATTGAAGCTGGGCGTGTGTGGACGAATTGCTACCACGCTTATCCTGCTCATGCAGCATTTGGCGGCTACAAAATGTCTGGGGTCGGCCGCGAGAACCACAAAATGATGCTCAGCCACTATCAGCAAACGAAAAATCTGCTTGTCAGCTATAGTGGACAGAAGTTAGGATTCTTTTAATCTTACAAAGGAGGTGACGGAATGGTTGAACGTGTAACGGCTACCGATGAAGCTCTCCAGTTAATTGAAGCACTTAAAGAGAAACACGGCCCGTTGATGTTCCACCAATCCGGCGGCTGTTGTGATGGAAGCTCTCCGATGTGTTACCCGGAGGGCGACTTGATCGTAGGCACTCAGGACGTTCTGCTTGGGAAAATTGGGGAGACTCCCTTTTATATCCACAAGAAGCAATATGATTACTGGAAGCATACCCAGCTCATTATTGATGTTGTAGACGGCCGTGGTGGAATGTTTTCTTTGGAAGGAGTAGAAGGAAAACGATTCTTAACCCGCTCTCGTGCCTTTTCCGATGAAGAATTCAAAGAACTTAAAACAGCTGGAATTCTTTAAACACCCCCCCTGCCTTGCTTTCCATGGCAGGGGAATGTTTATTTAGAACTGTCCATTATACCAGCTGAAGTATCCTAACACATTAGAAACATAGGCGATCGCGATTAGCGCGGTGAGCGTCACAATTAGAAATATCCAATCTATACTCTTTACTGTAAATCTACGATAGAAATTTCGATCCTTCTCACCGGTAAACCCCTTCGACTCCATGGCAACAGCTGTCCTTTCTGCTTTGCGGATGGCACCTGCCAATAACGGAATCATAAACCTTCTGTATTGTTTAATAGACTCTCTTACCTTTTTCGTTCGTTTAACTCCTCTTACCTGATGAGCCTCCTGGATTTGATTAAATTCATCCTTCATTAAAGGAAGAAAACGATATCCCGCCAGCACCCCGTAAGCCAGCTTTGGCGGTAGTTTACACTGTTGCATGAGACTTAAAATAAAGTGAACCATATCTGTTGTAAAAATGAACAGTAAGGACAAGGTGGCAAAGGCGAACATTCTAAACACAAGAGACAAGGCAGCTACAATATCCTCCTCCGGAATTTCCCACAGCAGCAAGTGGATCGTTTGAGCGGGATGCTCTGGGGCGTCAGAAAATGCTATCGTTGTCCACAGCATTCCTAAAGAAATGATCATAAAAGGAAGCAAAAACAAAAGGTAATATTTTATGTTTACTTTTCCAAACAGAAAAGTAAACACTATCGTCCATATACTGAATAGCAGCGGGGTGATAGGATCAAAAATAAGGGCTAGTCCGATAACTGCAACGATTACCGTTAAGGCTTTGATGCTTGGGTTAAGCTTATGAAGAAACATACAGCCCCTCCCTTTCCACCTGTTGCTGCAGTTGAATTCGAACGGGATAATTAAGCTGCCATCTAGCTAAACCATCATCACACCATAGTTTATGAGGATGTCCATCTGCGACCACTTCCCCTTTATTTATGACGAGCACCCGATCAGCATATTTATCTACTAACTCCATATCATGCGTCACCATGACAATTGTGGCGCCTTTTTCCTGCCGTTGAGCCAACAAGGTCATTAATTGTTCTGTTGATTGGGCATCCTGGCCAAACGTTGGTTCATCCAGTATTAACAGTTCCTGATGATCCACTATCATCGAAGCCACACTCAACCTGCGCTTTTGCCCCTGGCTTAATGTGTACGGATGGCGTTCTTCCATCCCATTCAGCTGACAGATGTCAAGAACTTCCCGTACTTGTTGATCGACTTTATATTCTTCGATACCTTGAACTCTGAGACTAAATGCTATCTCCTCATATACGGTATCTGTAATCAGCTGATGTTCAGGGTTTTGAAAAACGTAGCCGATGTGCTTCCTTACATCTATTTCTTTCCAAGATGAGAGTGGTTTTCCGAGAAAAGAAATATTGCCTTTAGTCGGCTTTTGCAGACCTGCCATAACCCTGGAAAGAGAAGTTTTCCCGCTTCCATTCTCACCAACCATTGCTATGAACTCCCCTTTTCTGATTTTCAGGGATACATCTGAGATAATCCTGCTTTTTCTTTTCATCCACGAAATTGATGATAATTGAAGAATTGTTGAGGTAGAATGGCTTCCCCTTGGCTCAGGAGGAAAAGTGATCTGTTCTTTTGAACCCCTCCATCCAGTAATAACATCAGAAACAGTCAGTGGAAAATGGCTGCATTGATCCAGCCATTCTTTCTCCATAGCTAACTGAGTTACCGCCGGCATCGATATCCCCTGACACTGTAATGCACTTTTATGCCTGTTCATCCAATCTCTTATAGGGCCATCATAAACTAGCTCGCCGCTTCGATTCATCATCACTCCTCGTTCAATAAAAGATACCCATCCATCTAGTTGATGTTCAATAACAAGAAGCGCAAAGCCTTTTTCTTCTTGAAGTGCTTGGATGGTTTGGATAAAATCACGTGTGGCAATCGGGTCCAAATTGGCCGTCGGTTCATCCAAAATTAACAGCTCAGGTTCCATAGCGAGAACACAGGCTAAAGCGAGCTTCTGTTTTTGCCCGCCTGATAATGTTTGTATCGATCGCTGTCTTGCTCCTTCTAATCCTACAAGCTGTAGAACATGATCAATACGGGAAGATATCCGCTCCACTGGTGTATGGATGTTTTCCAGGCCAAATGCTATTTCATCTTCCACTGTGATCATACAAAACTGACTTTCAGGATCTTGAAACACGACCCCAACATGTTGACTCATTTCCCCGGGAGCATAGCTAGCCACAGAATTACCTCTGAACTGAATATCGCCTGTCATTGTTCCGTCTAGTTCACGAGGATAAATACCATTTATACCATACGTCAGCGTGCTTTTCCCGCAGCCGCTCGGTCCTAATAATAGTAAACGCTCGCCCTGGTCTATTGAAAAACTAATATTTGATAACACTTGGTCATTTACTTCTTGAAACTGGAGATGAAGTTGACGCACATCAAGTAACTTCATGCTGCCTTCTTCCTTCGCTGCTCTTTTCCAAGGGCAAACCCCGTTAATACACCCGTTTTTGCCAGAGCATCACTAATGGCCTTCCCTAACACACCAGAGATCAAGGCACCGCTTATCATCCGAACGACAAGCATACTAAGAATGTATCCTGTTCCAAATACAGCGTACCCGGAACGAAAGTACCCCCATACAAAACTAAAGACAGCTGCTCCGACACCAGCCAGCATTAATACAGCTAGATTGTATGATTTATATCTTGTCACGGCAAAAGCAGCCTCTGCCCCGAGCCCCTGGATGATCCCTGTTAAAATTAAAATCGGGCCCATTGCATTTCCAAGCAGCATTTCTACTGTGGCTGCAATCGTTTCTGATAAAAATGCCGCCCCTTTTTTACGAATAATATAGGCCGCTACAATCGAAACGATAAACCAAATTCCGAAGATCAGATCATATCCGATTGGGCCAAATAGTCCTGCCAGCAGCTTTCCAACAGGTAAAAAGGCTAAATAAACAACGGCAAATACTACGGAAAGCACGGACATCACAACAATTTCTTTCAACTTCCAGTTATGCAGTCCCATTTCACTTCCCTCCTTTTACAGAGGGACTGTTTGCAGAAATCGTAACAGTCATGACCGTATGAGGAGAGCCTTGCTCTTCAGTCTGTTGGAATACTTTCTCCAAGCCATCAAACACTCTGTTTCCATCCCCGTCTAAACGTGTCGAATAATGAGCCGCACTCACCTCAACACCCTGATTCTTCATGTCTTCAATTTGACCATAAATAACATCCATATAGTTCCCGCCGCCCATAGGGTATAAGGAAAACTTAGCGGCAGCCTCTTGGTCAATCAACCCGCTTGCGGAAGCATTTTGTACTAGATTATCCTCTGCCATGTACACATCGCCAGCCGAGTCCCCTGGGCATCCTATTGAATAAGTTGCTTGAAATACTACATGTTCTCCCGTTTTTGCCGCTTGTAAAAAAATCGCTTTCGTTACATCAAACACATGAATCATCTGCCCTCTTACTGTCGTCGTGACATCATCTGTTCTCATCCATACTTTCGATGTGTCCACTTCATTCAGCGAGGACTTAATAATCTCCACAAAACGGTCAGACATCGGATAAATCGAGAATGAACTTCCTGCAATTCGATTAGCAGATCCACAAACTTCACTCATGTTTATACTTCCTCCTTTTTTAATAAACACAAAAAAAACTGCACCCCGCGGGAGTGCAGCTACGAACGTATGTATATGTGTGTACCATTATCATTCTACGATCGACTCCACTTCCCCACGCTAGTATTATCCAGATCGGGTTCTAAGGGTCAGAAACGGTTTCCTCTCAGCCGCGTACGCAGCTCCCCTAGTGTTATTAACGATATGCAATTTTTTCACACTTCTATCGTAATCAATGGTTATACATTTGTAAAGCCTATTCTTTTTCCCTGACAAGCTCTTGAACTTCTTGAACTAACTGCTCAAGTTCTTGCAATCCCTGGTCAGGGCTTGAGAAAAATACCCTTTTTAATCTCTTAGTAATATCTGCTGGTTTAATATTCATTAAATCTAAGGTATGCTGCTGCCATTTGAAATCAGGATGATGAACATACATGCAATTTAATCCAAATAGGATTCCCATTAAATGATGCTGCATCGCCGTCACAACTGAATAAAACATCAGCCAGTCTTCTCGTTCCAGCAAAGCTTGCCGATTTTTCCACTGATTCCCGAAATCAGAGTAAGCATCAATCATCACATGCCCCAGTTGTTCAGGGTATACTTGGACCTTGGCCTTTAAACCGTCCATCAACTCAGCGCCAGCTACAGGAACTCCGTAATGGATCGAGGAGATCAAACATTGGCCTTCTAAACTAATGTCAAATTCTTTTGTTACCCGGTGGATTACTCCACGAAAAGTTTCAGTAAGAAAACTGCTTATTTCAAATTTAACACCCTCAAGCTTAAAGGTTTCAGACCATTCGTCATCTTCAAATCCATAGAAATCAATCAACTCGCCATTCAACTGGTCAATTACAGATAACCGATCTTGATCTGTCGGCTCCCCGGACCATAGGACGTTCAGCTCGATATCAGAGAAACTATCTTCCCAGCCACGCGCAACAGAGCCGGCAATATAAACAGCTTCCACCTTAGCATTTTGCTCATATACCTTTGCTGCTTTTTTTGCTAATTCTTCTAAATTCATCACTCGATCACCACCGCCTTTTGCTGACTTCCCTTAACGGGTTTTACAAAGATGCCAACATCCTAAACATAAACGAGCAGTACCTACCTCATTTTCCTTTCATACAAGTTACTCCGGTCTACCTCATGACACCCATTGTAATCAAATACTTTTAGCATTGGTTCATTTCGGTAGCTGGTCGAGCCCATATAATAATCGGCATTGAACTCATCCCGCAGAACGGATAAAGCTTGTCGGTGCAATGCCCTGCTTTTCCCTTTCCCCCGCTTTTCAGGAATAAGGCCGAAATAGAACAATCGCCCTTCTCCTGTTGTTCCAGGTTCTATATGCGGCATCACCACTCCTATGGGCTTAGCGCCTTCATATACCATTTGACATGTATGCCTATAGTTAGGACCGAGTTCTTTTTCTACACTGTTAAACTGTTCATCCATCGTTAAACTCGAGGAAGCATTCAATGAACCTTCCATAGATTGAGACCATACCTGTTTAAAGGACTCTTCCATCCCTTCCTCTAAAACTCGTAAGGTAAATGGTTCTTCTGGCGGAGCCATGTCTGATAGGTCTCTTTTTACAGAAACTGTGACGTCATGCAATGTAAATCCCAATTTTCCCAATTTCTCTTCTACCACTACCGAAGGAGATGGCAGCAAAATAGAGAGTGTAGCTGCTTGGTGAAAGCGAACATCATGAACAAGATAGTCTAACAGTTTAAGAAGCTGCCCTGTTGATAAATGAGTGAGGTTCTCTACTATTGTAAAATTCTCTCCTTCAACAAACTTTACTTTTTTATATAGATTCGATCTATTTAAGGCATTTTCCTTCATAGTATCCTCCTCAATAATAAGAAATATTATGTAAGCCAAGCCTATCCTTTTAATCACACCCGTGGGATGCGATACAATAGGATTGTAAATAATGGAAAGGATGAGGAGAATGAACAGAGAAATTCAACTGGCTCAAAGACCGTATGCGACTCCCACCCATGAGCACTTTAATCTTGTAGAGGCTGATGCCCAGCAGCCCGGAAATGACGAAGTACTAGTTCAACTGCTGTATGTATCGGTTGATCCTTATATGAGAGGCCGCATGAACGATGCGAAGTCGTATGTTGCCCCTTTTCAATTACATGAACCTATCGAAGGCGGCGCTGTGGCACAAGTCGTCGAATCAAACACAGAAGCATTTTCTGCAGGTGACATCGTTACAGGTTCGCTTCCGT
This sequence comes from Halobacillus hunanensis, assembly GCF_900166655.1. Lineage (GTDB taxonomy): Bacteria > Bacillota > Bacilli > Bacillales > Halobacillaceae > Halobacillus_A > Halobacillus_A hunanensis. The sequence goes on from NZ_FVZB01000006.1 coordinate 1,088,163, forward strand.
GGAGAGAAGTAACCGTTGCTTCTGCTGACTCAATTAGAAAAGTGGATCCGTCCCTAGGTTCTGTAACTACATCCTTGGGAATTCTAGGAATGCCTGGTCTTACTGCTTACTTTGGCCTTATTGATATCGGGCAGCCAAAAGAAGGAGAAACCCTTGTCGTTTCTGGTGCTGCCGGGGCTGTAGGTTCTACCGTAGTACAAATCGGGAAAATTCTCGGCTGCCACGTAGTCGGAATTGCAGGCAGTGATGACAAAACAAGCTATCTTGTAAATGAATTAGGAGCAGATGCAGCAATCAATTATAAAACAGAAGATGTCGCTGAATCTCTTCAGCAAGCCTGTCCCAATGGTGTAGATATTTACTTCGATAACGTCGGAGGACAGATATCTGATCACGTCTATCCATTGTTAAATAAATTTGCACGTATTACACAATGTGGTGCAATTGCATCTTATAATGTTCCTAATGATCAAGGACCGCGCATTCAAATGCATTTGATCAAATCCAGCGCTACGATTAAAGGGTTCGTAGTTGGAGATTATCGGGACCGTTTTAAAGAAGGATTTGAGCACCTTTCCAATTGGTTGAAACAAGGAAAATTAACTTATGAAGAAACGATTCATGAAGGGTTTGACAACATTCCAGATGCCTTCTTTGGTCTCTTTGAAGGAAACAATACAGGTAAACAACTGGTTAAAGTTGCTTCATCCTAAGTACAGCTGACTGTAAATTGCTATGGTAGATTAATGGGGCTGGGACAAAAGTGTTTTATAAGATGAAAATCCGAACTAAGTAGAAATTATGATCGGTGCATTTAAACCGCTACGAAAATATACTGCGCTTCAACTGCATATCGTTCGCCTTTTCACTTAAAATAGTTAGTTATGTCCCAGCCCCTTTAATTTTTTGCCATTCCATATCTCTGATGGATCCTGTTGCACATTGTCCCCTAGTATTATTGGTATCGCGGCTGATCGTATTGACCAAACCATTGATAACGATGGCTGGAGAACCATTTATAAAGTGGAGAACCAAGCCGTTCCATTCCGGGAAGGTATAAGATCAACCCTATCCAAGAAATCGGGGGTAATAGTAATAATAACTTCCGAATTGTACCAAATCCTGCCTTTAGCTCACCTTGTTTTGTAAGCATATGGATTTCATCTTTTACATTGCGCCCGCTCAAGTAAGGATACTTTCCATTCTCCTTTTCAACCTCCTGAACAGAAACCCATTTCAGCTGATTCAACCAGTCAAACTTACGCAAAATCCGTTTAACATTAAAACAAAAAGGACACGCTGCATCATAAAAAACGATATGCTTCATCATTTATCCTCCTCGAATCGGACTTTTATCCAGCCTCTTACTCCATTGACCATCCATACCCCTTCGAATGAAGCGAGATCATCCTTATAAATAACTTGCTCTTTAACCTGGTCCTGGGCTAACAATTCCTCTCTAAACGTCCCTGCCAGCAGACCACCTGAAATTGGCGGGGTAATGTACGCCCCTTTGTGCTTCACTACCAGGTTTGCTGTGGTAAACTCAGTCATCTCCCCACGTTCGTTCCATAACAGCACCGCGTAACTCCCCTTAGCTGCTTCATCCTGATGCTGCTCATAGACTTTCCGGTGGGTTGTTTTATGAAAAAGAAACGGATCGCTAAGGTCTATTGGCCTGTGAGCCACCGTACATAAAACCTCTTCAGGCGAAACATTAATGGCATCAGTTTCAAGCTCAATATCCCCCTGTTGGTTACTAAGCATTCGCACTTTGTATAACCCTTGAGAGAAATGTTGGGCAAGCTGCTGCAATTTAGCAGTAGCATCTTTTTCATTAAAAGCATAATGAAAGTACCGTGCCGAGTGACTGATACGCTTCAAGTGGCGGTTTAGGAGAGGGTAAACTCCATCGTTAAGCTGCATCGTCTCCAGAAGCTTAAACGATGGTCTTCCTTCTGTTAATAACCTTGCTTTCGTGTGAAGTTCTTCATATTCACCTTCCGTCGTTGAGTCCCACGTTACTCCTCCACCAGCTCCGTACACGGCACTGCCATTATTAAGTAAAACAGTTCTAATTGGAACATTGAAGACAGCTTCTCGATGTGGCGTCATGTAACCAATGGCACCGCAATAAATATTTCTTGGAGAAGTTTCCATCGAAGCAATGTAATCCATCGTACGGACTTTTGGGGCTCCTGTTATCGAACCACAAGGAAATAAAGCTTCAAAGATTTGATACATAGTTGTACCTTCAGGCAGCTCCCCTTCTACTGTTGATGTCATCTGATGGAGCGTGGGGTAGGTTTCAATATCGAATAACCTCGGTACTTGAACAGTGCCCGGTAAAGCCAGTCTTCCCACATCGTTTCGCAATAAATCAACAATCATCAAGTTCTCTGACTGATCTTTACCGGAAACATTCAATTCCTGCTTGTTGGCTTCATCTTCTTCAAGCGTACGTCCTCTCTTAGCCGTCCCTTTCATTGGCTTCGTGACCAAATGCTGACCATTTTTACGAAAAAACAATTCTGGCGAAGCTGATAAAATCTTCTGGTGACCATCGAGAGACAAATAAGCGCTATACGAAGATTGTTGGTTATCGGCTAACTGTTTATAGAAACCAAATGCATCACCATCAAAAACTGCCTCAAGCCTAGTTGTATAATTAACTTGATAGGTGTCCCCTCGCTCGATAGCTTCTTTAATGTTCTCAACTCCCCCTTGATACTCCTCAAAAGTTGTATCCATTTTCCACGATGAAACTGAAAAATCCTGTGATAAAAGAGCAGGTGCTTCAGACTTTGGCTCAGTAAACACTCCAAACCAAATTAGCGGCCAGTCCCCTTTTACTTTCACCTTAAAGGCCGCATCAAAAGCAGGCGCTGCTTCATAGGAAACGCACCCTGCTACATAAAATCCTTCTGCTAAAGCAGCTTCCGCCTGGAGGAAAGCATTTTGGACTTCTTCTAATGAGTTCGCTTTTATTATGTGATGAGGATTTGTGAACAGCATAGGCTGGTTTACTCCCTCCCCATCAGCAAATTCAAAGAACAGATGAGGTTCATTCATACTCATATTGGCACTCCCTCCTCCTCTGTTTTTTGAAAAAACAGGGCCCGATCATAAGCGTTGCTTAACATTTGGAAACCATGCTCCGTCAAAATAGACTCCGGATGAAACTGAATTCCCTCAACAGGATGGGTATGGTGACGAACCGCCATAACTACTGAATCTTCTGACATAGCACTAATTTCTAATGACAACGGAAGATCTTCAGCCGGAGTTTGAAGCGAATGATACCTGGTCACCTGAACCACACATGGAACACCATGAAAAATAGACTTTCCATCGTGTGTCATCATGGTGACTTTACCGTGCATCGGACGCTTTCCTTTTGCAACCTTCCCTCCAAAAAAATCAACAATAATCTGGTGACCCAAGCAAATCCCGAGAATTGGTATTGTTCTATAAAAATGGTTCAACACCTCATAACAAATTCCTGATTCGACAGGATGTCCCGGGCCTGGTGAAATCACAAGCAAGTCTGGAGCTAAATGCTCTATTTCCTCAATGGTAGCTTGGTCATTTGGATAAACGACTACATCTTCGTCCAGAAGTCGAAAATATTGAGACAAATTATAGGTAAATGAATCATAGTTATCAATCATTACAATCATAGTAATCTCCTTTTACGAATGAATACCTCTCTTACTATTGTACCTCTTCAACACTATAAATTCACGAAACAACTGTGAAGCCTATGAAACTATAAAAAGAATGATAGATTTAATTTTTAGATAAGTCAGTCAACTAAATTGAAATTGACTGAAAATTTGTAGTATAATACTTATAAAGTGTAAGCGTATACATATAGAATAGCGTCTACAATTTAAGGAGGGATTTTATGAGTGGTATTTGGCTGGCTATTGCTGGAATTATCATCTTTGCATTAGGTTATAAGTATTATTCAAAGTTCATTGCTGAAAAGATTTACCGTTTGGATCCAAACTATGTAACCCCTGCCCATAAGTACGAGGATGGGGTTGACTTTGTTCCTACTAATAAATTTGTTTTATGGGGTCATCACTTTACTTCTGTAGCCGGAGCAGCCCCTATCGTCGGACCAGCTATAGCTGTTTATTGGGGTTGGCTGCCAGCAATTCTTTGGGTACTGCTCGGAACTGTTTTTGCGGCAGGTGTTCACGACTTTGGAACCCTGGTCTTATCTGTTCGAAACAAGGGTCAATCCATGGGTACATTGGCAAGTAAGCTTATTGGCGAACGAGCAAAGAAATTATTTTTATTTATAATTTTATTATTAGTACTGATGGTTAACGCTGTTTTTGCGTGGGTCATCGCAAACTTATTCATCTCGTTCCCAGCGAGTGTCGTATCTGTCTTTATTCAAATTCCACTTGCTGTTTGGATCGGATACAGTGTGTATAAGAAAAAAGGCAGTATGTTACTCCCATCGGTCGTTGCCCTTGGTGTGATGTACTTAGCAGCCATTGTGGCCAGCTATGTGCCCGTTTTACAAATTGATTTAGTTAAATATTTCGGCGGGGAAGGCGCCACCACGTTCATGGGGGCAAATGCCACGTCCATGGCCTTCTTCGTATGGATTGTTGTGTTGATGGTTTATGTGTATATCGCTTCAACTTTACCAGTTTGGAAGCTCTTGCAGCCGCGAGACTACATTAACTCTCACCAGCTATTGGTCGGGTTAGGATTACTTTATTTAGGCTTGCTGTTTACGAACCCGGAAGTAACAGCACCTGTCAGTAATGCGCAAGCAGACGTTTCCTGGTTCCCGCTCTTATTTATAACCATTGCCTGTGGAGCCATTTCTGGTTTTCACGGTTTAGTATCATCCGGAACGACCTCCAAGCAGCTGAACAATGAGAAGGAAGCACGTTTCGTAGGGTACCTGGGCGCTGTCGGTGAAGGGTCCCTGGCTTTAATAGCGATCATTGCTGTTATTACCTTCTTCCCTACAGCTGGAGAATTTTCAGCCACGTACAGCAGCTTTACAGAAGCAAGCGGGGCTGGCCTGACTGTGTTTATCCAAGGAGCGGCCCAATTAGCTACAGGCCTTGGCATCCCATCTGTTGTAGCATCAACTATAGTATCTGTTATCATCGTTAGTTTTGCTGCCACTACTCTGGATTCTTCTGTCCGGCTTATGCGCTATATCATTTCAGAATTGGGAACCGAATATAATTTTAAACCTTTGACAAAAGCACATGTTGCTACAACGGCTGCCGTTGTCTCAAGTGCGGCATTAACATTGATTCCGCAAGGGCCGAAAGGGTTTGGATCCGGGGGCTATCTCCTGTGGCCGCTGTTCGGTACATCGAACCAGCTGCTGGCAGGAATTAGTTTGCTGCTGATCTCTATCTGGTTAAAACGACTTGGCAGGAACTATTGGCCGACCCTCATTCCAATGCTGTTCATCATGTTTATGACACTATGGGCTATGATTGATCAGGTGATTACAGAATGGGCACCATGGGCAGCAGGAAGTGATTGGCTTTTATTCAGCTTTGGCGCGATCATCCTAGTCTTCACTATCTGGATTCTGTTAACGGCAGCCTCGGCCCTTCTTAATGGAAAAGATAATAATATCGAAAAAAGTGCTTAGAAAATAAAATAAAAAGAAGGTCGCACTTCTCCATTGTGCGGCTTTCTCTTATTTTAGGAGGCAAACAAATGATTCACCTCATGATTATACGTGCTGAAAAAGAAATAGGAATGGGCTGCTGCGGAGGAATATGCGGAGATGGATTCATCAAAATGGCTGATGAGTTCAAACACCATGACCAAGACCGACTGCTCATGGGGGAGTTTTACAGGAATATGAAGCAAACATATGGAGAGAATATATCGATTACCTTTCTTGACCCGAGAAATATTCTTGCTATTGGAGTGTATTTTCTGCAACAAGTGAAGGGTAGATACATTACTATGATGGAAGCGGTGAAACATTTAACTCTTCACATTAAGTACAATGCGGTCTTCATCAATGGTAAGTTGACGGAAAACTTAGAAAGCTGTGATACACTAATAAATGAGATGCAGCATTCGTAAGGAGGCAAAAAAGCTATGGGTAACAAAAAGCTATCGTTAAAAAAACTAGTACAATTTTATGATGAAGTCTTGAGCCTCCCCCACAAAAATGAAATTGCCAGAGAGCTTAGAGATGAAGATGACTTGTTTCTTTTGCTCATCTATTCTGATATGCTCGGTATCCCAAATCCTGCCTTTTATTACACCCTTGAATTATACCCCTACATTATTGAAAAGTTTCACGACTGGCACTTAAGGATGGGAATGGAAAAATCACCGCTGGATGGAATCCGCTGCTGCTAATAAACCAACACATCAAACTTATTGATTGCAAAGGGGTCTTATGATGAATGATTTATACCACAACAACATCCTATTTGTCGGCGGCAAAGGTGGTGTTGGAAAGTCAACTTCCTCCGCTGCAATCGCCGTTGCCTTTGCCCGCGCTGGTCATAAAACACTAGTTGTTTCAACAGATCCCGCTCATAACCTGGGAGATATTTTCCATAAAAAAATCAAGCATGAGAAAACCAGTCTTGAAGAAAATTTATGGGGAATGGAAGTGGATCCAGATCGGGAATCCAAACGATACATTGAAGGTGTGAAGGATAACCTCCAAGGGTTAGTAAAATCAAAAATGGTTGAAGAGGTTCATCGGCAAATTGATATGGCCAGTGCTTCTCCTGGTGCAGACGAGGCTGCTTTGTTCGACCGGCTGATCTCCATCATTCTGGAAGAAGCAGATGAGTTTGATAAAATTATATTTGATACAGCCCCGACCGGCCACACGATCAGGTTGTTAACATTGCCAGAGTTAATGAGTGTCTGGATAGACGGAATGCTTGAACGCAGAAAGAAAATCAATGACAATTATACTGAACTCCTTAATGACGGCGAGCCCATTGACGATCCGATTTATGAGATTTTGCAGAAGCGGAAAGAGAAATTTTCAGCTGTACGAAAAATTATATTAGATGAGAAACAGACCGGGTTTATTTTTGTTCTCATTCCTGAACGGCTTCCAATCCTCGAAACACAACAGGCCATTAAACAGTTAGATAAATACCATCTTCACATTAAAACCTTGATCGTCAACAAAGTATTGCCTGACCATGCAGACGGGGCTTTTTTACAAAGACGAAGGAAACAGGAACAGGACTATTTAAACCAAATTCAAGAAAGTTTTTCAAACCAGCAAACGATTAACGTGCCATTGTTCGAAGAAGATGTAGCGGATATGGACAAATTGTCTATTTTTGCTTCTCATTTGCAACCATTGACTAAGGAGGAAACGCACAAATGAAAGCTATTGTACATGCAGAACAGGAAGGATTAAAAGGACTATCATTGCAGGACATAGACGCACCGGCTGTCCAAAAAGGGATGGTTCAAGTGAAACTCAAAACGGCGGGGATGAACCGTAGAGACATTGCTGTCACTTCAAGACACAAAACGGATCAGCCGCCCCTGGTGCTCGGTTCAGACGGAGCTGGGATCATTGAAGAGATGGGTGAAGACGTTCAAGGCCTTACTAAGGGGGATGAAGTAATCATCAATCCAGGGCTAGGCTGGAAGCATACTAGTGATGCACCACCTGAAGGATTTGACATCCTGGGCCTCCCTGACAACGGCACCTTTGGAGAGTATATCTCAGTGCCTGCCGACAATATTGTCCCTAAGCCTGAACATCTATCATGGGAAGAGGCGGGAGTTCTGCCTCTTGCAGCATTAACAGCTTATCGTGTCCTGTTTACCCGAGGGAAGATTAAACCAGAAGACACGGTCATGCTTCCTGGGATCGGAAGTGGTGTACTCACCTTTGCATTGAAATTTGCGAAAGCTGTTGGAGCAAAAGTGATCGTTACATCCAGACATGAAGAGAAGCTAAAGAAAGCAAAAGAACTGGGAGCTGACATCGCCATCCCGACCAACTCAGACTGGAACGAAGAATTAAAGAATGAGAAGGTGGATTTGCTAGTAGAAAGCGTGGGGCGCGCAACGTTTGAACAATCCCTTTCTATCATTCGAAAAGGTGGAACGATTGTGACGTTTGGAGCCACTACAGAGGACGAAGTCACGATTAATATTCGTAAGTTTTTCTATGGTCAATTCAATCTGCTTGGCTCAACGATGGGAAGTGCCGAGGAATTCGCTGACATGCTTTCTTTTATTGAACAGCACGGTATTAAGCCTGAACTCGATCGTATGTTCAGCTTATCTCAATATAAAGAAGCCTTTGAATACCTTCAGGAAACGAAAAATTTCGGAAAAATAGGTTTTTCAATAGGATGAAGAAGCAGCCCTGCGGTAATCACCGCGGGGCTGTTTACGTATGACTTTTCTTCTTTACCAAGCCTATTTTATTTAACCATTGCGATAAAAGCCGCTAAATTATACTATTAATAGTATTAATACTTCAACGTAACAAAGAAAGGCATGTAGCATTTTCTGAGAGAGGGGTGAAGATATGAAAGTCTTAATTGTGGACGATGATCAATCGCTTAGTACATTTCTAAAGGATTTATGTGAGAGAGACGGTCTCGAGACAGACACTGCATCGAATGGACGAGAAGGACTTAATCAACTGAGTAAACATGATTATGATATTATCATCGCGGATTATCATATGCCTGCTATAAATGGATTAGAGTTAGTTCAGAAAGTGCGTCTTGAGAATCAACAGATTCCAATCCTTATCTTGACAGAAGATAACAGCAAAGAAGCTGCCGAATCATTTATGAAAGCTGGGGCTACAGATTTTGCGTTGAAACCTGTGAAGGAACTTGATATAATCTCCCGAATCCATTTACATGCCCAGATTGCAAATATGAGGAAACAGCTGGAAACCGATGAAGATGTATATAGTGCCAAAGGAATTAGTAAAGGAACACTGGATTCCGTCGCCGATTTTTTAAAGGACCATCGTGGGGCGAACTCGGTCGACACCATTTCAAAAGGAATTGGACTAGCGTATCCTACCGTCTACCGCTACCTCATGTATTTGTTAAAAGAAGGGAAAGTTAAACAAGTCATTGACCACCAAAAAATTGGCAGACCAAAGAAACTATATAGATGGTATACCAATTAGCGGAAGCCTGCACAGTCACTTCCGCTTTCTTACGCATCATGGTAATATTTGGATGACCTGAGGTGGAATTTAAAGGGAATTTACTTTATTGAGAAAGGGGGGATGCTGTATGCAGAGGGTTACTTTTTCTAACAGCAGGGGGCTGACTTTGGTTGGTGATTTGTATAGGAATGAAGGGAATCAGATCGTTATTATGTGTCATGGTTTTCTTTCTAATCGTTCTTCTCGCGGTCGCTTTGATTTATTTGCCTCTACCTTTTACAAACTCGGTTATAGTGTACTGCGCTTTGACTTTGGCGGGTGTGGGGAAAGTGATGATACTCCCCTGACATTGGCTAATGAAGTGGATGACCTCACGTCGGCTATTAACTATGCTGGTACGGCAGGTTTCACTGAAATGGTCCTTTACGGGCACAGCCTAGGGGCGAGAGTTTGTCTAGAGGCTTACCATCCCAAATACGTTAAAACTATGATCTTAACAGGGGCAGGAACAGGGCCTGTACATTACCACTGGCCAGACCACTTTACTGGGGAGAAACTCGCCGAACTACATAGAACCGGATACTTTTCAGTAGAAGTTGCTGATCCTTATCGGGACGAAGTGGTCATATCAAAAGAAATGCTGCTTGATTTTGAACAATGTAATCAAAAACAATTGCTTTCGCGGATCTCTTGCCCGATTCTTCTTATCCATGGAAACCAGGGTGAGGAGGAAATTTTAGTGCCTATAACAAAACAAGGAATGAAGTGGCTTCCCGAGAACTCCAAGCTAAAAGTAATTGACGGTGCTGAGCATCATTTCATGAATCACCTTGAATCAGTGCAGGAAATGCTTTCAGATTGGCTGAATATGTCCTAACTTGTTTTGAAGGAAATAAATTGCCGTTTTATGGTGCTGCTGTCTATGCACGAATTTTACCGCCGTGTTGAACTTTCCTTAGAAGAGCATAGATGACTTTATTTTCCTATGTTAAATCACTTAAAAGTTGACAAACTAATTGATATCCTTTTGAGGTTTAATAAATGCTAGCAAGGGAAATAAATCTGCAACACTCCAAGGAGATGATGGCGTGCAACAAACCGCAATTTTCCGCTCCGGAAAAACTCTGGCTGTATTACTTGCTGTTTTGTTTGTAGTTGGCATTCTAACGATTAACAGTTTGTTCGTCTATCCCGTATTGAACACATCACGAAGTTTATTGGCCTTTCTTTTTGCTCCGCTTGGCATTTTATACGCCAACAAACATAACTTGTGGTTTCGCAGTTCCCTGCGGATTTTTCTAAAGGGAAGTCACAGGTTACTTATAAGTATGGCTGTATTCTTTCTCGGTGTATTGCTCAGCTATGAAGTACTGCTCATGCTCCCTAACAATTTGGGAGTTGCTCTTCACATCATCATTCTGGGAATCTGCTCTATTATTTATTGGGGACCGCTGCTTATAAACTGTTCATTCCATAAACCAATAGCTTACTCGAGCAAATTCGCTTACTTTACTGGCACCACGCTACTCTTCTTTACCTATCATCAACTATCATTTGTGTACTATCCCTCTGCTCCGACGCTCGGATTTATGTGGTCGGGACTCGCAACGATGCTTATTACACTTATGGTCCTCTTTCACCAATGGTTCCGGGCTGATAAGAAAACCGATCGCAGAAGAGTTGAGGGATATGTACGTCGCATTAAAAAAGTTTAAAGCAGACAGGGGTGTGCTTCACCCCTGTCTGCTTCCATTAAAATAAATCAGGACTTATTAATTCAGGTACATAGAAGGCTACTCCCGGTACGAATGCCACCACGAGAAGCACCACAACAACGATTGTAATATAAGGAATAACGGCTTTAAAGGAACGTTCAATCGGCAGCTTCCCTATTTTTGCAGCCAGTAACAAACATAATCCATACGGTGGTGTAACTAGTCCCACCGCCAAAGTCATAATGGTAACAATTCCTAACAAGGTTGGATCAATACCAAAGCTAATCGCTACGGGTAAAATAACAGGAATAAACAGAATCATCGCTGGAATGGCATCCATAAATGTTCCTATAAAGAGGAAGAACGCGATAATAATCAATAAGAAGAGCCATCTGCTATCGATATTATTGGCAAAGAACTGCTCTGCCCAGGTCGATAGTCTATAATAGCTCATCAGTTGACCTAAAGCACTTGCTGCGGCCAGGGCAAATAGTGATAATGAACTAAGTGTAAGTGTATCGACTAATATTTTCGGAAAGTCCTTTAACTTAAGGGTCTTGTAATAAAACATGCCCACAAAGACAGTGTAAATGGAAGCAAAAGCAGCGGCTTCCGTTGCTGTGAAAATCCCTGATATAATTCCCCCAATTAAAATAACAGGGGTCATTAAGGCTGGGATAGTATCAAGAAATTTTTTAATGAAGTTCTTCATCGATGCTCGCTGATAGGTCGGATATTGATTTTTCAATGAGAGAAAATAAACGAGCACCATCATTCCGACTCCTACAAGAATCCCTGGAATAATGCCTACTAAAAATAACGCCCCTACCGAGACATTCGTTAATCCTGCGAAAATGATCATCGGTATGCTTGGAGGAATGATCACACCTATTGTAGAGGAAGCTGCAGTAACACCAACCGCCGTTTCCGTATCATACCCTTGCTTTTTCATATTGGGAATTAGAATCTTGCCAACTCCGGCTGTATCCGCCTGAGCTGCTCCCGACACTCCGGCGAACAACATAGACACTAAGATATTGGCATGAGCTAGTCCCCCGCGAATGTGACCTACAATCGAAAGGGAAAAATCGATCAATTTTTGGGAAATTTGGCCGCTATTCATCAAGTTTGCGGCTAAAATAAATAAGGGTACAGCCAACAGCACAAATGAATCAAGGCCGTTGAGCATTTTCACAGGAACCATAGCCTCAGGGATATAAGGGATATTCATGAATCCAAGCAGTGATACAATTCCTATAACAAACGCGATAGGAATTCCTATCACCATTAAAATGATAAATAAGCCAACTAACACTATACCAATCATTCGATGACCTCCCTTTTTGAGAAGTTTCTAACATTTCGTATCATATGTGCCAGTGTATAGATCACCATGGTTCCTCCCATGATCGGTACTGAAATCCATACATATCCCATCTTCATTTGTGGTAAGGAAACCCAGGTGAAGTTCCAGAAGCTTTCGGAGACGATGATGCCAAAGTAAAATAACGCAAAGGTAAACAACAATAAAATGAGGTCATTTATAAGATAAAGAGTTTTTTTACTTTTTCCTTGTAATTTGTTCAATAGAAGATCGAATTTAAAATGTTCCCGTTTATTGAGCATAACCGACGCCCCCATAAATACGGACCAAATAAAGGAATAGGTAGCTACTTCACCTGTCCAAATCGCAGAAACACCTATATAACGCGTAACCACTTGGATAATAACCGTGATGAAAAAGACTAAAAGAAACAAAACACCAATCGTTAATTGAATTTTTTCAAGCCATTTAATAAACATATTCTCTCTACTCTCCCTCATATAAAGGGTTAAAGGGAAGGATCACCTCACCTCCTCCTTTAGCCTTCTTTTTTCAACTCCCTAATCTTTTTCAATAACTCCATTACACCTATTTCCTTTGCTCGCTCGTTTTGAATAGGCTTCGCCAGTTTAATAAATGGTTCACGGTCAATTTGGTTTACTTTTGCCCCTTCATCAATAGCCTTCTGCTTGTATTCCTCTTCTTGCTTCTTGACGATTTCTCGCTCTTTTTCCACAGACGCTTTAGCCGCCTTTAGAACTGCCTCTTGCTGCTCCTCCGTATAGGAGTCAAATTTATTTCCATTGATGAGCAAGAAGCGGGTCGTATAATCGTGACCTGTCTCAGTAATATATTTACCATTCTCGGTTTTATGGTGATTCTGCTGAACAAAGTAAGGATAAGAGTTCTCAGAAGCATCGACAACTCCTTGCTGTAAGGCCTGGTACAGTTCTCCCCAGGCTACAGAGGTCGGCACAGCGCCTGTTGCTTCCCAGTACTTCGCAATAACCCCGGATGTTTGAGTCCGATACTTCATGCCATCGATGTCTTCAATCGATTCAAGGGGTTTCTTGCCATAATAATGACGTACTCCGGCACTCCAATAACCTAGTAGTTTAAAATCATTGTCGGATTTTTCATTGATAATTTCAGCCATTCGCTCTCCGACCTCGCCGTCAACCACTCGTTCCCAATGATCATAATTCTTAAAAACATACGGCATGGCAAACAAATCAATTTCCTTTATGCCTGTTTTTGACATAAATCCAGGTGAGACAAGTACAACATCCGCTCCACCAAGTTTGAGCTTTTGTACGAGTTCGGATTCACTGGTACCCAGCGTTCCTGCATGGACCTCTACCTCAATGCTTTCATTCTTTTCAGCTACCCTTTCAAATTCCTTCATGCCATATTGATAGGGATTCTCTGGTGAGGTTTGATTATGAGCAGCAATGATTTTTATATCTCCATCATCTTCTGCTCCACCTGCTACACGCTCTCCACATCCAGTCAATGAAAGAAGTAACAGAACTATGGCAGGCAGCAAGATTAATAATGTTTTCCTCATAAAAGTCCCCTCCTTTAACTTGATATTAGCTGAATACGCTTACATAAAATAGTTAATTAGACTTCTGATAATAGTTCAACGTACTGTTTGCCAACACAGATACACCGTCATATCCGTCTTGCGAATAAACGAACGATATTTAAACTCCAGTATTTTCTGAGATGTATTCATCCTCCACCCCTATTCAAGATTTGCGTGACGTTTTGTCATTTCTTCGTTATCCGTCTTCTTTGCCTGTTCAATGGTATAAATAATGATCGCATCCAGCAGTAAATGTAAGGATTGATCAAATTGATTGCCTAATGGCTGAATCGTCGTCGGTTCCTCTTCACGCCTTTTTTTAGTTGCAGCTGGAATAATAAGCATCTCATCACTCATGTCTGCGAGGTTTGAATTTACGTCGGTAGTAACGGCTGTTACCTTTGCTCCCTGCTCTTTCGCTTTTTTTGCGAACTGACAGATTGAATCTGTGGAGCCTGAGCCGGATATGGCAATCAGCAAATCGTCCTCCTGGATATTGGGTGTGATCGTTTCCCCCGTTACATAGACGTGGTATCCGGCATGCATCAATCTCATAGCAAAAGCTTTACCCATTAGTCCCGACCTGCCCTCACCCGCGACGAAAATCTGCTTTGCTCTCATTAATGAGCGTGATAATTGCATCGCTTGATCCTCGCTAATATTGGTAAGAACCTGGCTAATTTCATAAGTGACGGTGTGAATGGTTTGCTTCATAGTTGTTCATGACCTCCTTGATTTTTGCAGCAGCCTGCTTATGTTTTTCCTGTTTCGTAATGGCACCTCCAACAATCAACGTGTCAGGTTGGTGCGGTAGAATTTCTGGTAAAGTTTCAAGATTGATTCCTCCAGCCACAGCTACCTCAAGATCTGGATAATGGCTGACCAACTCAAACAACTGACTGTCCATGCTGCCGTTTTTCTGCATGTCTTTGCCAAAATGAAGACTAACGAGGCCTACACCTAATTGATGAAGCTGTTGAACTCGTGACGGATCATGAACACCCAACAAATCCACCATCACTCTGCTTTTATAAGTTCTGGCCACATCCAGCATGTCTGCAATCGTCTGATCTGCTGAAAATGCCATGACTGTCGTAATATCAGCCCCAGCTTCAAAAGCTTGGATCGCCTCGTGCTTGCCTGCATCGCACGTTTTCATATCTGCTACAATCACCTTATTTGGATAAGCTTCCCTTATGTTCCTGACAATTGCCAGACCATACTCTTTTATGACTCCTGTACCGATTTCTATCCAGTCGAGCGATTCATTCGTATCAGCTAAAATATGAAGACACTCTTTTTCGGTCAGTCTATCCAATGCTAATTGGAGATTCATTGTCTCACCTCTCGATAAATTCTCGTTCTCCAAGCTTCACCAATACATCTTCAAGCTCAGGTAATCCTTCATTATCTCCGTAGACACTTACAACCATCGAACCAATAATATTAGCGAATTGAACCGTCCGTTCGAGCGGCCATCCTTTCAATAAACCGTAAACAAATCCTGCATCAAAGCCATCTCCTGCGCCTACTGTATCCACAACTTTTTTAGGGGATACGGCTTCGACTTGAATCATTTCGCCCTGTTGATAAGCAGTTGCACCCTTTTCACCTTTCTTTATCGCAACAGTTGAAATTCCGTAAGGCTTACAGGTTTGAACAAGTTCATCTGGATCATGAGTATCAAACAACAAGTCAGCTTCTTCCTCGCCTATTAACAAAACATCTACATAGGGAAGAAGTTCTGTTAATCCCATTTTCGCCTGCTTTTGACTCCACAGTTTGAGCCTGATATTAGGATCAAGCGAAATAGCTGCACCATGATCCTTCGCAATCGTGATCGCCCGTTTCAGCAGCGGGATGTTTTTATCAGGGTCAATGGCGGCAAATACACCTGTGACATGGAACAGTTTACAATGTCTTAACGGCTCCTCATCAAGGGTTGCTTCCGATAACGCTTCGGTTGGCGAGCGATCGCGATAATAGAAAGTTCGTCCACTTCCATCTGCTCGAATCTCTTTAAAGTTGAGCGAGGTAGAATAGTCATCCAGCAATTGTACACGTGACACATCCACCCCTTCCCCTCTAGCAAAATTACGAATGAACTTTCCAAACTCATCATTGCCTAACCTGCTGATCCATCCCGTTGATAAGCCAAGCCTTGCACAGCCTATCGCAAAGTTGAATTCTGCTCCTCCTGCCTTTCTTTCAAACGAGGAGGCAAACCTCATTGGTCCATTATGTGAAGGATCAAAAGTGATCATCGCATCCCCAATTGTGATTACATCTTTCTTCATGGCTAGTCCTCCTTGTGATCCTTAACAGATTCTCTGACCATTAATGTTGGTGCAAAGTGATAATCCGGTCGTTTATCAACCGTAGATTTTTTGTTTATTTTGTCCAGCAAAAGTTCTCCTGCCATTTTTCCCATTTTAAATGTCGGCTGAGCTATCGTAGTGATAGCCGGAGAATAGAAACTGGCATAAGGTACATCATCAATCCCAATTACCGAAAGGTCCTCGCCGATCTTGAAACGGTGGAGTTTAGAAAATGTCAGCACTTCTTTTAAAATAAGATCGTTTCCGGCTAGGATCGCTTGCGGAGGCTGGTCAAGAGCTAGCATTCCCTTAAGAATTTCCTCTACCTGCTCAGGATCGATGCTTCGAATATAATCCTCCCTTCCGTCTAATCCATGTGACTGCAGAGCACGCTTATAACCTTCCATCCGCTCAACACGAGAGGAAACATTTTCATTCATCGGTGTAGTAATCATCGCGATTCGTTTGTGTCCTTTTTTGGCTAGATAATCAACTGCAAGCTCTGAAGCCTTTTCATTCTCAAGCATAATAGAGGAAATAGGGATATCGGGAACTGACCGATCGACAAAAACAACGGGATAATTCTGATCGAGCATGTTCCTATAAAGGTCTCGGTTATTTCCTGTTGGAAATATAATTAATCCATCTACTTGTTTGGCTCTTAGCATTTCGATATACTTTTTTTCTTTATCTGGATCATCATCTGCGTTGCATATGATCGTATGGAAATCTGCCTTATGACAAACGTCTTCTATTGCTCTGCTAACTTCAGTCGAGAAATTGTGCAGAATATTGGCAACAATCACTCCGATTGTTTTTGTTGACTTCTGCTTTAAACTTCTGGCGACGATATTAGGCTGGTAGCCAAGTTCTTTAATGGCCTGTTCAATTCTTGCCTTTGTCTTCTCCCCCATATAGTCATAGCGTTTATTTAAATATTGCGACACTGTACTTTTCGACACATTGGCTTGCTTTGCAACATCGGCCATAGTTACTGTTTTCATACTAAATCTCCATCTTCTGCAAGTTTGGTAAATCGGTTTAGTAAACCGGTTTAGTTTAGTATAGGACCCTTGTAAGCGTTTTACAACCCCTTTTTCAAAATTTATAGATTCTCCTTCTATAAAAAAAGACAAACCCTCATTCATGAGAGTCTGTCTCTTCATTTACTTATCTAGGATTCATAAATAGCTGTGTCCAATACGTACCATATGAGCCGCCTTCCACATATCCTACACCGATATGGGTGAAGTGTTCATTCATTATGTTGGCTCTGTGGCCCGGAGAATTCATCCAGCCTTCTACAACCTCTTGTGGTGTTCGCTGGCCAGCAGCAATATTTTCACCAGCAGCTGAATAGCTGAAGTCATACTGTTTCATCATATCGAAAGGTGAGCCATAGGTAGGCGACGTATGGCTGAAATATCCTTTATCTGCCATATCCTGTGACTTCATACGTGCTAGGTCACTAAGACGGTTGTGCATGGTTAATGGAGCTAGACCCTCTTTTGCTCGTTCCTCATTCACCAACTGAACTACTTTTTCTTCATAGTTGGATGTTGCCCCATTTTCTACTTTTGCGGGAGTTTGTGATGACCTTTGAGACTCTTGTCCTGCCTGCGGAGCATCAACCTCAGGCTGTTCCGTTTCTGACTGTTGCGGCTGCGGCTGCGGCTGCTGATTTTCAGGAATTTGTTCAGGATTAAAGAGGATATTAAAATTTTGCTCAAACCGCTCTTTACTAAATTCAAAGTTCTGCTCTGACAGCCACTCCTGTATTTGGTTCGTCCATTCTTCAAAAGACTGGGCACCAATCTGCTCTATCTTCCAGTTATTTTGCTCCGAGGCAAAAGCAGGGGTAGTCAAGGTAACTAAAGCTAAAACCGAAACAAAAATGATTGATAACCTCTTAAGCAAACCCTTCACTCCTTTAGCATAAAAATCAAGATTGTTATTTACAATCCATTAATTTTCCTTTATGCATTTCTTTCTTCTCCAAACGAAGGCTAAAATTTCTTGCGTATTTTTTCAGGCGCTTCTCTTCTACAGGGTTTACAAGTGAGACTACTGTCCCTGAGTTTGACCCTAACCTCGCTGTACGTCCAGCTCTATGAATGTAATCAGAAGGGGATTTAGGTACATCTAAGTTTATAATATGGGTGATATCTTTAATATCCAGCCCGCGAGCAGCTACATCCGTTGCCAGCAAAAGTGAAATATCCCCATTACGAAACTTTTTCAAAGCTTTAGCTCGTTCTTCCTTTTTTGCATCGCTATGAAGAATTTCCAGTGAAAGTCCTTTGTATCTTATTTTTTCAGCATAAACACTTAGATTGCCAATATCCCCTACAAAAGCCAGCCCTTTAAACGATTCCATTCGTGCCAGCTTCCTAAGGATTTCTAATTTATCTCTATCCTGTGTAGAAATATAAGCGTGTACAGCATCTGGTCTTAACGCTTCCTTCTCGATACGAATAACTTCAGGTTCTTTCATAAATTCCTGAGCAGTATTTTCTACTTCATTTGGTAAAGTAGCTGAAAAAAGGAGAATTTGTCGTTCTTTAAGGGTAGCCTTTACAATGTTTTGTACAGTCTCCATATGCTCAGGGACGAGAAGTTGATCTGCCTCATCCAATACAAGCGTCTTAATTTCATGTGCTTTCAATTTCTTTTGTTTCATTAATTCATATACCCTGCCTGGAGTGCCGATAACCATTTGTGGTTTTTTCTTAAGCTTTTCAATTTGTCGTTTCACATTCGCGCCGCCAATTAGAGTGGCACTGGTTACCCCACTGTTCTTTGACCATGTTTGGACCTCCTGATGAATTTGCATCACTAGTTCATGAGAAGAGGCCAGGACAAGTACTTGCGTATGCTTCTTTGCAGGATCAATTTGTTCGAGAAGCGGCCATACATAAGCCAGTGTCTTTCCACTCCCTGTAGGTGCCTCCGCTATCACGTCTCTGCCTGACTTTATAAGAGGAATGGTATTCTGCTGAACAGAGGTTGGCTGCTCAAAATTTGACAGTTCCCACGCTTCCTTTAAAAAAGGGGCCATGTTTTGAAACCAGCTTGATTTATTCGAATCACTCATAGTTGCTTGTCTCTCCTTTAAGTACCGTATCATTCTTCACTCATAAAAAAACAGGTCTCTGTTGTCGTTAAGAGACCTACTTGCACACGGCATCTAATTTGATTTATTATACCATATCAAGATGGGTTCTTTTCTACCCATGCTTTCATTTTATCTAAATGATCAGCATCCTCTTTTTTAATGATCATTTTAATGAGTGGCTTCATAAGAGTATTACGTAAACCTTTAGTATCCAATTCACCTATGAAATCTACTCTTGTCCCTTCTGCCGTTTCCACAAATGTGTAGTGATAACGTAAATCAATCCCATGTTGATCGCTTCTAACAGCATAACTTTCATTGGGCTCATACTCAGTCACTTCAATAATCGATGCCGATTTTCGTCCGCGTATCTCGCGTACTTCCTTAAATTGATATCCCTTTCTGACCGGTCCATCAGTGATAGGCTTTGCCTCCACCACGGTTTCCATTATTTCCGGACTGTTTGAAAAATCTGTTGCTGCAGCAAATACTTCTTCAGTCGGCTTATTTATCAGTACGTTACGCCTTAAAAAGGCCATGTATATCCCTCCAAAACATCAATGTCTCTTAAATATTTTTTTAACCTAACGCCGCAACTTCCCTTCCTTAAACTCCATATGCACAATCACGGTTCGTGACTTCCACTGTTAGAAAAAGTACACTATGAACAAGACTAACTACATACAAAAGGAAGAGGATAGGCCTATGATTGAGCTTCGTTATTTTTCAGAAAAAGATTTCCCTCAACTAATCAATTGGATTACATCACCAGAATTCTTACTTCAATGGGGCGGACCTATGTTTCATTATCCACTGAATCACGAACAATTAAAAGACTATATGACAGATTCAAACTCTGATCATGCGAGCCAGTTTATTTTTAGCGCGGTCGACACACAAACGGACGCAACAATCGGTCACATTGCACTAAGAAATATCGACAGAACGAATCGGTCGGCCCGGATTGGAAAAGTCATCGTCGGCGACGAAGTCCGTGGAAAAGGATTTGGAGAAATGATGATAAAGGAAACACTGAAAGTGGCCTTTAATCAGCTAAAACTGCATAAAGTCAGTCTCGGTGTGTTCGATTTTAATCATTCTGCCATTCGCTGTTATGAAAAAGCAGGGTTTAAAAAGGATGGTCTTCTCCGTGATCACCGGAAAATCAACGACGAGTACTGGAGCTTGTACGAAATGAGCCTATTGGAATCTGAGTGGTACCAGTAAACGATAAAAATCAGGGCCACATACTGCGGCCCTAATTTGCTGGTTCATCAACTATGATCCTTTGTGCGACCGTTTATTTCTTACCCTTTTCATAATCAAAAATACAGCTAGACCGATGATGCCCAGGAAAATTAAAACGGGCAAACTGCCGACTACAAATACAATCAAACCAGAAAAAACCGTAATAAGGAAGTTAATACTTTTTAAAAACTGCTGCTTCGTTTGATCCCATGTATTTAATTCATCGCTGTTTACTCCAGAGATTTGGACATTATGTTCCTGAATATGAATATTCACGGTCGCCAGGTCCGTTTTATTCTGCAAGTAATTCATACGCCCCTGGATATTTTCAATTTCTCCCTGAACCTTAGCCAGATTTTCAGAAATCTTCAACAAGTCTTCCGTTTTCTCCGCTTGTTCCATAAACGAAAGCAGCCGTTTTTCCACTACCCGCTTGGATTTTAAACGTGATTCAAGATCTACATATTCTTCTGTCACGTCTTGACCTGAAATCGAGCTTTCATTGACTTTACTGCTGCCCTCTTCAACGATCTTAATAAATTCACGAAACTTACTCTGAGGGATACGTGCAGTGACAAACCCGTTAATTGACCCTTCTCCAGATTCGCCGGACATATTCGATTCCACAATATAGCCTCCGTGTTCAGCTACTTGTGATTGAATGTTGGTGATGGTTTGCTGATAATCTTTCACCTCTATTCTTAGGTTGGCGGTATAAATCACTTTCCGCGCAGATTGGTTGATTTCCGTTATTTCAGTTGATGCCTGCTTTTCTTGATTTGCATTATTTTGTTCCGCTTTTTCTTCAGAAGCTGGAGCAAATTTACCGCTTTCTCCAGAACGGAGTTCCGCTGTCAAAGCAGCTTCGTTCCCCGACTCACTGCTGCTTTGCGAATCACCGCTGCAGCCTGTGACAAGGATAATAAAGCTGAGTACCAACACAACATATAGCCAGTTTTTCATGTTTGACCCCCATTGTTTTTTAGTTCTATGTTATGTATAGACGTCAGGTAACAGAAAAGGTTTCCTTTGTCATTCAAATACACAAGAAACATACGCTCTGAAAACGACAGGATAAGATGAATAAGTGTGGTAAATATTGAGAGGATAGTGTTCTTTTAGGGTGGTCGGCTAACCCCATAATGAAGCAACTAATCCTGAGGCTCACCCTAGAAATACTTGGTCAACTTTCAACTACCCAGCCTTACTGTTTTACAAACTCTTCCTTCAAAACACCCATTAATATCGAGTCATGATACTCCCCATCATAGTAAAGGTCATCCCGAATGACTCCTTCTCGCTTAAACCCCAGCTTTTGATACGATTTCACAGCTCTTTCATTATATGAAAAGACATCCAGTCCAACTCGATGCAAATTTAAATGATGAAATCCGAATTCTAGCAGCAGCGACATAGCCTCTGTGCCATACCCTTGACCCCAGTAATTCTTATCAAATATGGAAATTCGGACAACGGCCTTTCGGTTTTGATGATCAATTTCCAGCATAGCCAAATCGCCGATCATATGATGGTTCGTCTGCAGGCAAATCACCAAATCAATTCTGCTGCTATCCGTCGAATTCCTGTCAAACCAGTTTTGAACACCTGCACGGCTAAATACAGCTTGTGTTCCTGTCAGTCTTCTTCCTTCTTTATCCAATAAGGCTTTTTTATAAAATAAGTCTAAATCTTCCTGCTCAATCGGCCTCAGATAGAGTCTGTCCCCTTCTAAGAATTTAATATAATCCGCTTGTTTTGTGCTGCTCATCGTTTCGCCTCCTCCAAAAAGTGTTCTCTGCCTTTATCTTACTTGAACTCCATTTCATTCTCTACTACATCTGATAATTTACAGTCATTTGTGGGAAGTTAGGATATACGGTCCGATACCGTATTAGTTTCTCTAGTGCTGTATTTAGGATAAAATTTAGTATATATCACCTTTTTAAATTGTGTATGTATAAGGAGTGTTTCTATATTGTTCACTTTTGAGAACGTTACATATCTTGATATCTTACATGTACCTTCATTAACTATTCATGAACATCAGAAGACCTGTATTGTAGGGGAAAGCGGCAGTGGAAAATCTACATTTTTAAAGCTGTTGAACCATATGATTTCCCCTAGTGAAGGCCAGATTCTTTTTCGTGGAAAAAATATCGCCGAACGTGATCCCATTGCTCATCGAAGGGACGTGGCGATGCTCACTCAACATCCTGTATTGTTTGGTGAAAGCGTCAAAGATAACCTTTTAGCTGGTGTTCGTTTCGCTGAGCAAGAAGAGCCTGATGAGAATGCCTGTAAACAAGCCATTGAACGTTTCCGTTTATACAAGAGTCTTGACGATGAGGCCGAAAACTTATCGGGTGGAGAGCAGCAGCGTTTAGCTTTAGCCCGAATCACGTTAATGGACAGTCCTGTATATTTACTAGATGAACCTACCTCTTCGCTTGATGAAGAGCTGGAACATGAAGTGATGGAGAACTTCATGACCTTTGCGGAAGAGCGAAAGAAAACTGTAATATTTGTGACACATTCCCGCTCCATTGCAGAAAACTTCTCCGACGAAACCATTGATTTTCATAAGTACACACTAAAAGGAGAGGGGTCCTCATGAGAGAAGAAATGATCAATCTGACCCTCTGGCAATTGGGAGCCGCTTACGTATTTATCCTTATTTTATTAGCCATCGTTCGCTGGCGAAAGATTCCCAGGGAAAAACAAATCTTAATTGCTACAATACGAATGACACTGCAGCTGCTCATCGTCGGTTATATTTTAATGCTGTTATTTGATAATCCTCATCCGTTACTAACGATTCTTGTTGTTGCCATTATGGTAGCATTCTCTGTTCGTAACATTTCAAGCAGAGTACGAGGTGAGTTGAATAAACCGCTCAAACGTGCAATCTTAATCTCTATGGTTGCTGGTTCTGTAGTCAGCTTACTTTACTTCAATTTTATCGTAATCCAGCTTACACCGTGGTATGACCCTCAGTACTTCATTCCAATCGCTGGTATGATTATCGGCAATTCTATGACAGGTGTAACACTTGGTGTACAGACTCTGCTTGATGGCATGAATGATCAGCGCCAAAAGGTGGAAGCTGCTTTAATGCTTGGTGCAAGCCCTCAGGCGGCCACTAAAAAGTGGGTAAATCGCGCCTTTGACTCAGCCATCCTGCCGACAATTAATAAAATGGTTGGAATGGGGATTGTATTTTTACCTGGGATGATGACAGGTCAGATCTTAGCTGGAGCAAGCCCATTTATCGCGGTTGAATATCAAATTGCCATTTTGTTAGGTATTATTGGATCAGTGTCCTTAACGGTAATTTTATTTGTTAATTTGGCTTATAAAGTATTTTTCAATGAGCGGAGCCAGCTGCTTCATAACATGGGGAAAAGCTGATAGGCAGCTAATAAAAACATAAAAAGAGCGGCGCAAGATGGATCCCTTCTCGCACCGCTCCTATTTCACGGATTGTTTTAGTTTTAGATGGTTCAAACTTAAAAAGAATAGAGATCATCCTGATCAGTTATCGTATTTTTCCTTCATTTGGTCGCCCTTTTCATTAATTTTCTCTTTCAATTCATCGCCTTCCGTCTCAACGGTCTCCAGCAATGAATTGAATTTTTCCTCAAAAGAAGCCAGGATCTCCTGACGCTGCTCAATCATACTAATAACTTCTTCACTTACTTGATCGCTGATCTGTTCATTCCCCTCTAAATAATAAACAGCCTCTTTTAAGTTACTTTCTTCGTCATAAGTCAGATTCATAAAATCCGTGCGTTTCCCGTACAGTTCATTCTTTTTATCTGTTTGTTCACCCGAAACCTCATTATAATTGTCGGCATTCCACGAACTCCACTCATTGTAAAGGCGAACACGTTCATCTTCCCATACCTCTTTAAAGTCATCTTCAGATTCAACGGTTTTGAATTCACCGCCGCCTGCTTCCGCCACTTTTAGCAATTGTTCCTGTCCTTTGCTGTCAACGTCAAATCCAATTATATTAACAACTGCCTCAATATTAGAATCATGAAGTTTTTTCGCCGCTTCAACTGGATCCCCGTCACACGTCTCCACACCGTCACTGACAATATAAATAATGTTCTTGCTGCCGCCGTCGGTGTTCTCAAAGTCTTTCTTCGCTTCCGTTATAGATTTCGCAATCGGTGTCCAACCTGTTGGCTCGAATTTATCCAAAGCTTCCTCAAAATCTCCTTTATCATACGGCTTTAAATCATATACTAATTCCGTACTATCACAGGAAATTTCCTTATCACTATCCGCATTGCTTCCTTTATGTCCATACACTCTTAAACCGACATTAGCCTCCTTTGGCATGGAAGCAACAAAATTGTTAATCGCTGCTTTAGCTAGCTCCATTTTGGTTTTTCCGTCAACCTTTTGGGCCATACTGCCGCTTGCATCAAGCAGGATGGCGATATTGGCTGTGCTGTTGACCTTTTCCCCATTATCCAATTTCATTCCACCTGGAGTGTCAGAAACCGCCGTCTCCATATGTGGATTAAATTCTTTGGCAAAATTATAATATTTCTTGTACTGACCTGATTCACTCATCAAACTCAATAAATTCGCATACACTTGGAAGCTGTCCTTATCCTGAAAAGCTGATTCATCCAATGCACGATGCACCACGGCCTCATTGTATGCATTCCCAGCATATTTCCCCGAATCTTGCTCAATAATATCCTCTATCGTCGTGGCTACTGCAAAATCTTTTTCAATACCTTCTTTATCTGAGGCAGCCTGTTCCTCCGTTTTTTCTGATGCCTTGTCTTCTGACTTTTTACCTTTTGTGGATGCCTCTTCATTAGATCCGCAAGCAGCAAGCAGACTGCACAATAAAAATAACAACACCAACCATGATAACTTTTTCACGCAAACTCCCCCTACTTTTCCTAACTTTTTTGTAAAAATTTAAATTGGAAATTTATTCTCCCATCTTATACTACTAAAATGGGGATAAATTACAACTGTGCCCAAGCTTTTTTCTTTTGAGGACAGGGCTAAATTGCTGAATTTCGCTGTTAAGAAGTTAGAGGCTCAAAAAAACGCCTCCCGTTTAGAAGTCCGGGAGGCACATGGCTATTGGTATAATATTTCAATGTAACACTTAGTTCGAAAAAGCAACGGTTTGCTTTCCACCTACAATAGGCAGCACTATTTTACTGCGCTTAGGATCCACTGTTATCTTTGTACCCGCTTCTGGTCGAATTGTATAGTTATGGTCAGAAGCAAGCAGAACCACACCTACTTGATGACCTTCTTTAAAGATATAATCATCGGGCTGCATTCCCCAAGTAAACTTATATTCTTTACCAGGCACAAGAGAGTGGGATTTAGAAATCGAATGGCGATTTTGCGGATCCATCCATCCTCTAGTCACTATTTCAAAGGATCCATCTGGAGCATAATCCACTAACAGTGCTGTTAGATTAGCAGCACGGGCATCAATGCTTGCTCGAATAGAAACCTCGGGAGTTCCGCTAATCCGCAGTGATGAATCAAGCCTCGGTGTTTGGTAAACAAGGCGATTCTCATGCTCACTGTTCGGATTCTCTGCAAGCGTTCTGGCTGTTATAGCAGGATTATCTATGAATGTGGCCGTAGTCTTATTTTTTCCTGACATTGGCTTTGGATCAAGACTGGTTTCCTCCTGCTGGAAGTACAGTGCTACGCCATTTGCATCTTTCGCAGGCCATGACTGATACGTTTTCCAATTTCCATCTTCTCGCTGAATATCAACCATCGGCTCTTCCATAATGTTGTTGTCGATATCATACAACCAATGATCAAACCATTTATTTAGTGAATCCAGCCATTCCTCATTACCAAGGTAATAGGGGTTGGCATGTCCGCTCTGATGAAGCCAAAGTTTACGCTCTACATTATTTTCACCAAGAGCATCCCACCATTGAGAAAGATGCTTCATCTTAACATTCCAGTCATTTAGTCCATGTACAGCAAACACACTAGCTTCAACTTTATTAGCATCTTTTACATAATTCCGTTCATCCCAATACTCATTGTAGTCGCCTGTTTCGCGATCCTGTAACCTTTCTAGTTTCTTCAGTACATCGTTACATTCCTCAGCATTCGCTCGTGTCGTAACTGCCTGGGCCAGTACGTCTGTATCTTCCCCTTGATAACCTCCTGGGGCTACTACAGCGCCATTCGCACGATAATAATCATACCAGCTGCTGATCGCAGCGATCGGAACAATCGTTTCTAAGCCTTCTACACCCGTTGTGGAGACAGCATTCGGCAGAGTTCCATTGTATGAGATCCCGATCATCCCTGTACTTCCTGTTGACCAATCGGCTTTAACCAGATTTCCTTCACTATCATAAGCTTTTGTTCGCCCATTTAACCAATCAATTACAGCTTTTGTTCCAAGTGTTTCGTTTTTGCCGCCCGAGGTTGCACAGCCATTAGAAAGTCCGCTCCCCAAACTTTCAGCCAGGACTACTGCATACCCGCGCGGAACGAAATAATCATCATAATATCCAGGAAAAGAGGGTTGAGCCGGTCCGGCTGCTGTCGCGCTGGCTGCCGCTTGATTTTCAGCAAGGCTTACCTTCCCTTGCTCCCCTTTTCCTTTCTTCGCAGGCTTCCTATGATCGACTGGATTTAAAGGCACATCAACATCATGAAAATTGATCGGATTTAGCCCAGCACGATACGGGCTCATTTCATAAATAACTGGAACTTTTAAACCTTGTTCCGTTTCTTTCGGCCGTATAATATCAGCATGTACCCGATCTAGTTCACCGTCTCCATCACTGTCGACTGAGGTTTCAATAAAAATGGTCTCCCTGATGGCTTCCTTATGAGAATAAACTGGCTGAGTTTTTCCATCCTCCACTTCAATTTGCTGAACATCTGAAGACTCTGATTTTCCATCTTCAGCATCCGCTGGCTGAACAGCAGCCACCGTGGATAACATCAATAATAAAAACGTAGTATATAGGAATGTACTTTTCCTCACACATAATCCCCTCCCTTATAGAATTCCATAACATTTACATTCTATGAAAGTTTAATAAGTTCCTTGTTTTGCTTATAGAAACGTAAAATCAATAGAAAGGATGCAGGAATAATGAACCAGTAAGAAATATACAAACCTAAATTCAGACATCCCACTGCTTGAGAATACAAAATCCAATAAGGATTTTGGAGTGGATAAGCAGACGACAGATGCAAAACAAAAAAGCTGACACTAGATTTCCACTAGCATCAGCTCTTCTACTATATTTATTTTAACTATTCTTTAATTCCTCTGTCATTTCTTCCACTAAATCCGGCCGGCCATGATACTGTGCCGGCGTATTTTGAAAAAGTTCAACTTTCCACTGATGATCTATTTTCACTGCCATAAGTGTTTGGTGTGCATTAAGTTGTGGATCGAGTTCTGTATTACCAGGTGGAACCATTCCTGCAATAGCTCGCAATACAGCACTTTCTCCTCCTAATAGCCGGACATCCTTTACTTTACTCGTAAAAGGCGGTGTCGGATGCTTGGCAAAAATGTCACCAAGGTGCGCGGATATCTCATCGGGTCCTGTCAGCAAGCTCCCATCAAATCCAATTTGCTCCCCTGTTTCCGTATATAGTTCAGTCATTTCCTCCGCATTACGATCGTTCCAAGCATGAATTAACTTTTGATAAAGTTCAATCACTTCTGCTTTTATTTCAGTATTATCCACGATTTGCCTCCTCTTATAAAATCCCAGCTTATTTTAAATGTTACCATATCTGCCTTTAGAGCATCTCTAAATGAACCTTCATCTCACGACCTGTCTAATAACGCAAGGAATTTATATCCATTTCTAAAGACCTCTTCTATATAAATGTCCTCGAAAACAGTAGGTACACGGAATTATTTTCCTTTTTTATAAAGGAATTATACACTCCCTGACAGAAAAAGTATTTTATAAATTACTCTTTGAGGAGGATCTCTATGAAAAACAAAATTATAACAGCTATAATGAGTGCGGTCTTATTAATGTCAGGGACATTTTTGACAGGAACAAGCACAGTCCTAGCTGGGGATAACGGCACCAATGGACCGAACTACGGTGGAAATGAAACGATTAAGAATGAGCGTCTCCACTCCTATAAAGAAATGGTTAATTTCTTAGAAAAATCCGATAAGCGTTCGGAGGCATTAGAACTTGAAGTCTATGGGCAGTCTGTTCAAGGAAGAGATTTATACTTGGCCAATTTCGGTATCGATGAAGACAACCCCACCATATTATTTCTGACCCAGCAGCATGGAAATGAAACACTCACGACAGAAGGCGCCCTTCAAGTCATCAAACACTTAACATCAAATGGAAAACAAGTACAGGAAATCCTCAAAAATGTAAATGTTCTTATCGCTCCCCGGCTAAATGTTGACGGAGCTGAGGGTGATGTCAATTTCTCCTTAGAGGATTATGTTGCCGGTACTCACACCCGTTACAACGCAAATGGTGTTGACCTAAATCGTGATCATGTTGAACGTAATCAGCCTGAAACGAAAGCACTACATCAGAATATTCTACAGACATATAAGCCTGATTATATGATTGACCTGCATCACCAAGGGACTCAAACGACATTAGGGGATACAGGAGAGCTCGTATCCGGATCCATCCTATATCCGACAAACGAAAATGTAGATCCAGAAGTACGGGAACAATCAAAACAGCTAGGTGCAGTCGTGTACAATGCCATTGACTCAAAAGGATATGGTCTTCTGTCTAAATATCCAGGCAGTAACAAACCAACGATCAGCCGTAACGGACTAGCCCTCGAGTATGGAATTTCTACCTTACTGCTGGAGGTACGTGGAATGGCAGACCATTGGTACGAAGATTACGTCCTTGGACAGAAGAGTAACGGGTATCTCATTAAACAGG
This sequence comes from Halobacillus hunanensis, assembly GCF_900166655.1. Lineage (GTDB taxonomy): Bacteria > Bacillota > Bacilli > Bacillales > Halobacillaceae > Halobacillus_A > Halobacillus_A hunanensis. The sequence continues at coordinate 1,117,540 of NZ_FVZB01000006.1, forward strand.
TGGTAACAGCAATGGAAGCAAGCTTGAAGGCGCTTGCTGACGGCTCGATCCAATCTGCTGATACTTCATTCTGGGAAACCTTACCTGAAAGTAACTACTCTGGTGAATAATTGCTAAAAAGCTTGAAGGAGTTGAAGAATTTGAAGAAAAGAAACCTGCTAACTGTCCTGAGCACGATTGTACTTTCTGCAAGTATTGTCATCCCTGCCTCCGCAGCGGGTAACCATCCTGGAACCCCTGAACAGCAGACCTATAATAGTTCCGGTTTCACGAACTATGCTCAATTAGGAAAAAAACTTAAAAAAATAGAGCGGACCAGTAACGGAAAAGTCGATGTTAGTGTGGCAGGACACTCTAATAGCGGGAGAAATATCTATCAGGCAAGAGTCGGTGATGGTGACCGTGTCATCATGATTGAAAGTGAGATTCACGGAAACGAAAAAACAGGAACAGAAGCTCTATTAAACATTTTGCAACACCTGGGTTCCAGTAATTCTCCTCAGGTGCAGAAAATTCGTGAAGAAATTACTTTAGTCGCTTTGCCGAAGATGAACCCGGACGCCTCTGAGTTGGAGCGAAGAGGGAACGACATGACATGGGCAGAGGTTGTAAAGAATTTTCCTCAGTTGGCCAATTCTGATGGCCCTACGTGGAATTATTACACAGGTACTTTGCAGGGTGATCAATATGCTGATAAACCTGGATTCGACGTCAATCGTGATTTTAACCCCGATCTGGATTATGTACCACAAGCTGATGATATTCCAGGCGCATCAGATGACCCAGGCTGGTTTATCACGCCTGAGGCCCAGACCGTTCGGGATGTTTACAAAGGGTTAAAACAAGAATTTGGCAAGGTAGATGTTTTTGTAGACCTGCATCACCAAGGGCTTTATTACGTCGACGGAACCGATGAACCCGTCACCCTTTCCCTGTCAGGTCAATTTGTTCCCCATCCATCAAGTGAAGAAGGTCAAGAATACGCAGAATATACGGATACTTACAACTATGAATTCTCAAAGCAGCTTAATGTAGCAGCCTATGACGCTCTTCAATCTATGGGAAAATCACCTTTTGATAATATTACTTTATATAGTCAGGGGTTGGATCTTCCAGGTACAGCGTTAGGTTCTTTTGCCTTAAATGGAAGTGGGACAGTGCTTTTTGAAGTTACAGGACAAACCCAAAGCATGGGTCAAAAGAAAAAAGGAATGCTTGTTAAGGCCGTCGAAACGGGCTTAAACGGTATCATAAAAGGTGTTGCTGAAGGAACTGTACAGAACCTTGATGCCGATCGATATTATGAGATTCCAGAAACTTCATATTCGCCAGGCATATAAATTATTAGGAATGGAGAGAGGGTGACCCCTGCAGAAGGGCAACAGAGCCCATCCAATCTCCGATACCAATTCCATGAGCATTTTTATGATATACTAAAATAGTAAATGACTCATTAAGGGGTTATGAGCGTCACTATTCATTTGCTGTGGTGTTGCTTTTGTACAATTCCTGTGCGCGATTCCTGCAGATGATTCCACTAAAATTTCAAGAACTACTAAAAAATTCCCAGAACATGTAATCATAACCCCTTCAGTGTTTTAAATCAGCACTGAGGGGGTTTTTTCTAAGAGCTATTGTGAAAGGCGGATATACGAATGTTTCAAGATGTTACGCTAAATGAATTATCAACGTTAAAGGAAAATGGGGAGATTATCTTAATTGATGTCCGCTCCCCCTCAGAATATAATGATGCCACAATTCCTGGCAGCCTAAATATACCTATATTTAATAACGACGAAAGAGCCGAAGTGGGAACACTTTATAAGCAAGTCAGCACAAATGCTGCAAAGGAACGCGGGCTTGAAATCTTTTCTGCTAAACTACCTGACTTTATTAAGAAATTCAGTAAGATTAGTACAGAGAAAGCTGTATTTTGCTGGCGAGGCGGAATGCGTAGTGAGACTGCGGCAACTGTCCTTGATTTAATGGGAATTCACGTTTATCGATTAAAAGGGGGGATACGCAGTTATCGCCAGTGGGTCGTACAGACCTTAGAACAAATGGAATTCAAACCGCGGACTTATGTTCTTAATGGTTATACAGGATCTGGAAAAACGGCTATTTTGCAACACCTTCAAGAAGATGGCTATCCTGTTCTCGATTTAGAAAAAATGGCTAATCATAGGGGGTCCATTTTTGGCCAAATTGGACTAGAACCTCATAATCAAAGGAAATTTGAGTCGCTGCTTGTTCAAGATTTGCTGCGCTTCCAACAATCACCATATGTACTGCTGGAAGGGGAGAGCAAGCGAATCGGTAAAGCCGTTCTGCCTGACTTTCTATTTGAAAAAAAAGAACAAGGCACACAGCTGTTTATTGATTTACCTTTAAACGAGAGAATACTCAATATATTGGATGATTATCAACCATGGGAACATCAAGAGCAATACATGGAAGCTTTCCGAATTATTAAGAAACGAATCCATACACCGGTTGCTAAAAAAATTGAGAGCAACCTTGAAAACGGTGAGTTTTACTCAGCTGTTCAATTGCTGCTCGAGTATTATTACGACCCTCTCTATGATCATACAGTCGAGAAATATCCGGACAAAATTACGATTCAAGCCAATAACAACACCGAAGCCATTAAAGGTGTTCAAAATCTTGTAAATGAAATACAAGTAGGAATGTAATAGCCCTTGGACAGGTTCCCCATTGGCTGGCGGAGCCTGTCAAACTATTTATATAAAGTGATTTAATGTGTTAAATCCTCGATAATTCCAGCTGACTCTCCTTCTTCACTTTAGAAAACTCCGTAATTAACAGTAACTTCACAATGATTAAATATTTCATTAAAAGTGGTCTGCTAGTTTATTAATAGATTACCTTATAGGGTTATTTTTTAATGAATAAGGGGGCATCTTTAATGACAGGCAATTCTAATATGAACAGACGTGACTTTTTCAAAGTTAGCGGAATGAGCACAGCAGCGTTAGCACTTGGCACATCAGGAATTCTTTCCTTAGGCAGTAAGAGCGTTTCAGCAGCACCCGGGAAGCCAAAAACATTAGGTGGATACGGGCCATTAGTCAAAGACCCCGGCGGTATCCTGGACCTCCCTCAAGGTTTTCAATACCGGATTATTTCAGAGGAAGGCGGTAAGCTTTCGGATGGCCGCCCTATACCGGAAAACTTTGATGGAATGGCTGCTTTCAATGGACCGCACAATTCTACGATTCTCGTTCGCAACCATGAACTAAGCGGCAATCCTAAATACCCAGTCATAGGTAAAAACCCGTACCATAAAGACAATACTGGCGGCACTACAGCTCTAGTTGTTGGGGCTAATCGCAAGGTGAGCAAGGAGTATGTTTCATCTGCAGGGACTATTCGAAATTGCGCTGGCGGGGCTACCCCGTGGGGAACATGGCTGACCTGTGAGGAAACACTTGAAGAAGGACACGGTTATGTGTTCGAAGTCGACCCTCAAGAACCGGAAAATAAAATGTCTAAAACTCCAATCAGAGAGATGGGCGCCTTTTCACACGAGGCGACTGCTATCGATCCTGCCACAGGGATTGTTTATCTGACGGAAGATGGCGGTCCGAGTTACCTTTATCGCTTCCTTCCAAATGATCGCAGTCAAAAAGCTGGTTCCTTGCAAAAAGGCGGTACATTACAGGCTGCTGCTATGGAAGAAATGAGTTCAGATAGCTCAAGTGATTTTTATACGGGACATGCATTCGGAATTGTCTGGAAAGATGTTGATCCAGAAAAGCCTACATATGATGCTGGGCAAAAAGGCTGCATTGCATTCAGCCGTTTGGAAGGGGCTTATTTTGAAGGTGGAGTATTTTGGTTTGATGATACATCTGCAGGGGATAAAAATTTAGGGCGTGTATATCGTTATATCCCTGCTACTAACTCATTGGAACTTTTTTATGAATCAACGGCTGCCAATGATCTAGAAATGCCCGATAACATTTGTATTACTCCATGGGGAGATTTATGGATTTCCGAAGATGGCGGCGGAGTTGACCGGATTATCGGCATTACTCCTGAGGGAGAGTCGTATGTATTTGCTGAAAATAAAATCAACAACTCAGAATTGGCAGGTCCTACATTCTCTACAAGAGGGGACACATTCTTTGTGAATATTCAAAACCCTGGGCTGACTTTTGCAATTTGGGGTCCGTTTGCACGTAAAAATGCCGGACGCAGAAGACAAATGGGGCACGCGGCTCCACCTTCCCAGTATGCACCAAAAGTGTCGGACAAACTTTCTGTATTTGCTGAAGTTCAAGGGTTGACTGATTTAGAAGCTGCAGCCTTCTCGCGTCACGGCATGCCAATTGCGTAAGAAAAGAAAATAAGCACTTTCGTTCAAAACAATACGAGAAGTTAGAAGACTTTGAGAAAGATGTGAGCAGGAATTACCCCCTCACATCTTTTTTTATCCAACTTCCTTTACTTGTTCCGTTTACGTGCTTCTTCAGCATCTTCAAGCTGAGTAGCACCAGGGAAGTCTAAACTTTGATCACGGTCAGATTCTACCCTTTCTGACTTCTTAAGCTTCTTCTCTTGTCGGTCTTTGCCCATTATCTACCCTCCTTTCTTTGTTATTATGAAGAGAAGACAAAGTTTCATACTTCAAGTAATTACACTGTTTCTTTAATGTACATTTGTGGTTAGGGCAGAATAATTGGTCGTTAGGGGAGAATTCCGAGATTTAACTTCAACATGACTATGATAAAATAGTGGAAAATTGAACGAGGAGAGTAGGAAAGATGAAAAAAAAGTTAGACCATATTGGTGTTGCTGTCAGACAGCTTGAGGAAAGCATTGACTTTTATAAAAACATCTTAGGAGCTACTTTGATTGACCGCTATCGCAGCGAAGCACCTGGAGTTGAAAGCGAAATCGCCATAATGGAGATCGACGGAGATCGAACAGAACTATTGTGTCCGACAAACAATACTACCTCTCCAATTGCTCGTTTTATCAAGCAAAAAGGAAAAGGCGTTCACCATGTAGCTTACCAGGTTGATGACCTGGATGAAGCTATTGTGTCGCTGAAAAGGGAAAACCTCCGGGTTATGGAAGATACAAGGAGAACAAACAAACACGGGCGACGTCTGATTTATTTAAATCCGGCAGACACCGAAGGAACGATCATTGAGTTTTGTGACTATCCTAACGAACAGTAAGAACTAGACAGGAGGCCGGAGGCGGGTGATGGCATTATAATTGCTTCCAGCTATGCTTTCGGCTGTCCGAATGTCAACCTTAACCCGTACTTAATGAAGTCGAACTCATTGCTTATACACCGGATCCTGAGCGATACTGCACATGTCCTATGCTTTTCCCCGCTGTTCTAAAAATTTGTGTATCATACGTTATGATGTGATTTTTTCAGAGGTTTCGTTTCCAAACTGACTGTTGTAAAGCTCAGCATAGAAACCGTCTTTCGCTAACAGTTCATCATGTGCTCCTTGCTCGATCACACTGCCTTTATCCATAACGAGAATTGTATCTGCGTCCTTAATCGTGGAAAGTCTGTGAGCAATGATGAAGCTTGTTCTCCCTTCCATTAATTCACTCATGGCCTGCTGAATATGGCTTTCTGTTCTTGTATCCACACTGCTGGTAGCTTCATCTAACACAAGGATTGCAGGGTCCGTAATGATCGCACGAGCAATAGTAAGCAATTGCTTCTGACCTTGTGATATATTGGATGCTTCTTCATTCAGAACCGTATCGTAACCTTCAGGGAGTGTCCGAATAAAGTAATCAGCATGTGCGGCTTCAGCTGCTTGAATAACCTCGCCTTCAGTGGCATTTTCGCGACCGTAGGCTATATTATCTCGTATCGTCCCATTGAAGAGCCACGTATCCTGGAGCACCATGCCAAATAGGCTGCGCAACTCCCCTCGTTTTACATCGCGTATGTCTACACCATCGATTGTAATTTTGCCTTTGTCTATTTCATAAAAACGCATCAATAGATTGATCAGTGTTGTCTTTCCGGCTCCAGTCGGCCCTACAATCGCTACTTTTTGGCCTTGCTCTACGTTTACTGTCATTTCTTTAATCAGCTGGGAATCCTTTTGATAGCCAAAATCAACACTTTGAAAACTAACGGAGCCGTTTGCAGATGGCATCGACTTCACATTCGCCGATACCCATTCTTCCTCATCGTCAAGAATTTCAAAAACACGTTCAGCTGATGCAACCGTTGATTGAATGACATTTGCTATGCTGGAAACTTGAGTAATCGGTTGGGAAAACTGTCTAATATATTGGATAAATGCTTGGATTCCGCCGACTCCGATCACTCCCCTTGTAACTAACAGAGCACCAATTACACAAATGAATACATAAACAATATTATTTACAAATTTTAAAATTGGCTTAATCAGACCGGAAATAAATTGTGCTTTCCAGCCTGTTTGATAAAGGCTCTCGTTCATTTTCTTAAATCGGTCAATAGACTGATCCTCACGACCGAACGCCTTGATCACCTGATGCCCTGAAAACATTTCCTCTACGTGGCCGTTCAATTGTCCAAGGGCTTTTCGCTGGCCTATGAAATAGTTCTGTGAACGTACAGCCACTTTCTTTGTTATGATAAAACTTATCGGTAAGGTTATAAAAACAATCGCAGTCATTAACGGACTAATGGTAAGCATCATCACCGCAACACCAACTAATGTTACGATGGATGTAATGAACTGTGTAAGACTTTTTTGCAGTGTGCTGCTGATATTCTCCAGATCATTAACAGCACGACTTAATAGGTCGCCATGTGTTCGTGAATCAAAATATTGAAGCGGGAGACGGGAGAGTTTTTCGTTTACTTCTTCACGGATGGTATAGACGGTCTTTTGCGCAACGCTCGCCATAATATACTGTTGAATGTAGCTGAATAGGACACTCAAAAGGTATAGCACACCTAAAATAATCAAAGCTGCCTGAATAAACTCAAAGTCAACCCTGGCATTTTGAATGCCGTACCTCTTCATCACCGTGGATTGAAATAAACCCGTTGTAATCATTCCAATGATTTTAGGGCTGAGAATGGCAAAAATTGTGCTGAGGACAGCCGTTACAAGCACGTTCAGCAATGGTACTCTATGAGGTTTCAGGTAGCCGATCAGTCTTTTTAATGTTCCTTTAAAATCTCTGACCTTTTGCTCTTGCTTACCTTTGCGACGGTTTCTTTGCTGTTTTTGACGCTTTTCGCTCATGCCGTTTCCCCCTCTGACAACTGGGATGATACAATCTCCTGGTAGACTTCACAGTTTTCCATTAACTCTCGGTGTGTTCCAACGCCTGCCATTTCTCCGTGATCTAAAACAATAATCTGGTCTGCATCCATAACTGTACTGATCCTTTGAGCAACAATGAATACGGTGGCTTCAGATGTCTCCTGTTGAAGGGATGCACGCAGCTTAGCATCGGTTTTAAAGTCAAGTGCTGAAAAACTATCATCAAATATATAGATATTAGCTTCTCTTATTAGAGCGCGGGCGATGGAAAGGCGCTGTTTCTGTCCACCCGAGACGTTTGCCCCTTTTTGAGCGATAACAGAGTCAAAGCCGTTCTTCGTCTCTAAAATAAAGTCTGATACTAGGGCGTCATCCGCTGCCTTCCTTACCTCTTCATCTGTCGCGTTTTTCTTTCCATAGCGAATATTATCTGCAATAGTTCCCGAGAAAAGAACTGCTTTTTGAGGGACTAAACTGATGTTATTTCTCAAATTACTCTGCAATATGTCACGTGTATCGACACCATCTATCTTGATGCTGCCCCGATCAACATCATAGAATCTTGGGAGCAGGTTAATAAGTGTCGATTTTCCAGCTCCAGTGCCCCCTACAATAGCTGTTACCTGTCCTGGCTTGGCAGAGAATGAAAGGTTTGAAAGGACAGGCTCTTCAGCTCCCGGATAACTGAACGTTACATGATCAAAGTCCACAACTCCCTCTAGCAAGTGTTCATCTTTATCACCAACCGGATCCTTCACATCAGGAACTTTATCGAGTACCTCGTTAATCCTGGCGGCTGAGACCGAGGCGCGGGGAATCATGATGAGCATCATCGATGACATAATTAAGGAAAACATGATTTGCATGGCATACTGAATAAAGGCCATTAATTCACCGACTTGAAGGTTTTCATTACTGATTCGAATACTGCCGAACCATATAATCGCAATGATTGAAAAGTTAAGAACAAACATCATGACCGGTGTTAACGTTGCCATAATCTTGTTAACTTTAATTGCCGTGTTTGCAAAATCTAAGTTTGCTTCTTTAAAACGATTCTGTTCATGATCAGTGCGATTAAAAGAACGAATAACCCTAATGCCGTTCAGCCCTTCCCGAAGTACGAGATTCATTCGATCCAACTTCTTCTGCAATGCTTTAAAAAGCGGGAGTCCTTTTTTGGCCACAACGATAATCGCAGCAACTATGATAGGAATAACCGCGATAATAATCAATGACATAGCCGCGTCTGTAGCAATAGCTATAAGGATTCCCCCAATAAACATCATCGGAGCCATAATCAAGACTTTCAGCATCATTGTCAGCACTTGCTGAACTTGCATAATATCATTGGTCGTCCTAGTAATAAGCGAGGAAGACCCAACATTATCAAATCCTTGCAGCGAGAAATTTTCAATATGTGTAAACATTCTTTCACGAACAACATTTCCAAATCCCATGGACACTTTCGAAGAATAGAATCCTGCCAAGATCGAAACAACCACACCCCCTGCAGCCACCAACAACATGAGGCCGCCTATCTTAACAATATAGGAAATGTTACCATTCACGATCCCTTTATCCACAATATTCGCCATTAAGGCAGGAAGAAAGAGCTGAGATAAGGCTTGAAAAAGTGTTAGCACCAAAATAACTATGATAGGGATGCGATAGGGCTTTAAATATTTGAACAATTTCATCATGTTTCATCACCTCCATCCATCTTGAATCGAGCCAAAATTAATGTGATTTATAGATCCTGTTTTATACGAAAAAAGCCGAGGTGAAGTGATTCACCCCGGAGTGTTAACAAGTCTATACTGCCTTAATATTTCAAGGCATGTATTAAAGTAAGCTATCAAGGTCCAAGTCAACATTGCCAGAATCGTTCACGCTTCCATTAGCAATATCGCTTAAGATTTGTGTTACGTCTAACATAATGTCACCTCCAATGGCTTTTTATTTCTTATTCATTACGAATATGCCTTATAGCAAATCGCTGATGTCTGCATCAACATTGCCAGAGTCGTTGACACTACCGTTAGCAATGTCGCTCAAAATCTGTGTTACGTCTAACATGATGTCACCTCCAATGGCTTTTTATTTCTTATTCATTACGAATATGCCTTATAGCAAATCGCTGATGTCTAAATCAACATTGCCAGAGTCATTGACACTGCCGTTTAGAATGTCGCTTAAAATTTGTGTTGAATCAAACATGGTGTCACCTCCCATGGCACAAGTTTTTTGTTCTCAAAAGGAACAACAGTACACTGTCCTAAGATAGAATTAATTATAAACATATACCCTATTCATGGATTCATAGGTAAGTGTTATAGCAAGTCACTGATATCCACACCAACATTTCCGGAATCGTTGACACTGCCGTTTAGAATGTCGCTTAGAATTTGCGTAATATCTTGCACTGTCTCACCTCCCTTACCTTTCTACATACAGCTATCGAATCAAATAGACAATTGGATCACTTTTTTTAATAGATTTTTTTAAAAAAATCTATAAATCGATCCATATCTACCTTTATAGGAGAACCATAATCCCTTTTATGACGGGGAAAATTGCATCTTCAAAGACTAAAAAGATAACTAACGAAGTCTTGCAAAAGAGTTTTTGTAGAGTGGGGAGAGGCATTTATTAAGACTGGGTTAGAAATATATTAAATACGTGGTAATGGTATATAGTACGAACAAAGTTCTTTGCTTTCATCGTTCGAAAGCAATTTCTTCCCTGAAAAATGGGTTAAGTTCAAGAATATACCTTTGCGCTTGCCCATATCTCAGTGACAAAAAAGCTTTACTGTTTAGGGTAATTTCAAGATGACTCTAAAAAAAACATAAGGCAAGGGGAGATGGGGAGGGGGAGACTCCTGTGGGATTAAGTTACAGGGTGAGATCCCGCAAGGCGACAGCCTGAGGAAGCTCACCGTACGCCCACGGAAAGCGGCCTCTCCCCATCTCCCCTTCTCTACTCAAACTTCTCGGAATTGAGCTTTCAAGATAACTGTCCCTTTAACTCAATAACAATGACAAATTTCATTTTTCCCAAAAGAAGTTACTTAATATCCCTTCTATCTTTAATGTCAAATGTCAGGCGCTGAGACGTGGTCTAAGTATTCTTCATGCAGAACCTTTTTCAATTTAAAATTTACTAATTATTCTGTATAGCTCAATTGATTAGCTTCACACCATTCCACTGCGATCTTTCTATATTGCTCTTCACGGAAGGTGTACCATTCTTCCTCTATCCCTAATTCATTAATACGATCCTTGAATCTTCTAAACGCTCCCCTGCCTTTAATAAGAATTAATAAATTTTCCCTTGCATCTGGATCCTGTATATTCAAACAAAATTCTTCAATCATTTCGTATTCATGAATTTCATATTTCGATGGCAGTTGTTTATATTTCATGGGATGATCAACAATATCATAGGCCAATTTTAAAACATCCTTCTCCCAATCCTGTAAACCTTCCATCGCATCCATAGGTTCTTCCTCTTCTGCTGTATGTAAATCTTCTTCAAACAAGGACACAATTCTTCCCGTATTTACATTTAGAAAAGCCAGATATTCCTCCATTTGCATATCCATTTCTTCTACAATATCTTTAATACTTACCGAAGTTGACATCTAAACACCACCTTAAAATAATTTTTCCTTCTAACCCTTGAAAATATGATTTATTCAGACTTGTCAATAACTCTGGGTTCTTGTGTTTATTCTACCCCACCTAACTTAACTGACAAAACACTATTATGGCTTTTGAATCAACTCCCTTTTTCTTTAATTACTCAATTCTCATGCATATAAACCACTTACTTCACCCATGCTAAAAAAATGATCTATCAACGGAAAGAGGTGCCACAATGGGTTGGTTATCAATTATCCCTTTCGTTGTCGTAATTATTGCGGCAATTTGGACAAAGCAAGTGGTTCCGAGCTTACTATTTGCCGTGATTGTTGCCGGATATTTAGCAGAACCTCACTGGTTAAATGGAATGCTCACTGCTATCCAGTTCATCATTCAAGGCCTTCAAGATGAAAATAATTTAAAAATCATTATCTTCTTATATGGTTTTTCAGCCATGATCGGGCTCGTCCGCATGTCAGGGGGAATTAAAGGATTTGTTAAGGCAGCTACAGAAAAAGTAGAGAATAAGCGAGGAGCATTTATATTATCATGGTTGTCTGCCGTTGGAACGTTTAGTACGCCGAGTTTTCGTATCGTAACGATCGCCCCAGTTATGAAGGCGATGCGCAGGAAAATTCCAATGTCTAAACAGGAGATCGGGTTCGTAATTGAAACAACAGCCTCACCTCTCGTAGCTGTTATACCTGTTGCAACAGCGTTCGTAGGCTACATGACCTCGGTTGTGGAGCTGTCCATTCATCAGGCGGGGACATCTGGCGACCCTTATACCCTCTTCTTACAAAGTATTCCCTTTAACTTCTTTGCCTTTTCGATGCTGCTGCTCGGATTTTATTTAAGTTTTTTTCATCGTTCGAAAAAAAAGGCAACAGATGCAGAGAAGAAAAATAATCAAGGGGACAATGCGAAAGACGATCAGCAGGATGATGACAAGTGGGAGGATTGCCATCCCGCTGTAAAAAAAGATCTTCCGGCAAATCCATGGAACCTGATTATCCCTCTCGCCAGTGTCATCATTCTTACGTTTGCCTTCATGTATGCGATTGGAGTTGAAAAGGGCAAATCTGGATTCCAGGCGCTGATTAATGACAACGTGCTCGGTGCTATGGTGTTAGCGGTTCTTTTAACATTGATTTGGTTCGTCGTGTACTTGAAATTTTCTAAAGAACCGCTTCGTAAACAAATGAAAGAGTTGATCGAGGGCGGCAATGAGATGATGGGTGTTATTTTATTGCTTGCGATGGTGTGGGGGCTGAGTAAAGGAACCGAAGCGCTAGGCTTTGCGGATACGATTTCCACTTGGTTCAATTGGATTCCACCTGGATATGTAGCTGTTGTTATTTTTGTCCTCGGCTGTGGACTTGCCTATTTCATTGGTTCAGCATGGGGAGCATGGGGGATTTTGATGCCGGTGGCGCTCTCAATCGCCGTTACCGCAGGCAGCTCACTTCCCATTGTAATTGGTGCCGTATTTGCCAGTGGAACGTTCGGTGCTTTCGCTTCTCCTTTGAGCGACGACACAAATACGACAGCTGGTATTTTGAATCTAAATACGATTGAGTACGCCAAATTTAAGCTGAAACCAGGTTTGATGGCAGCAGGTGTCGCAGCTTTAGGTTACTTAGCACTGGCAATATTTTTATGAAAAAAATCCTCACCCAAGTTGGTGAGGATTTTATTTGAGCGTTTTTACAAATTCTGGAGCGATTTTTAATCATTTATGAGCTAATCGGACGTATTGTGATCGTTATTCACAAATTGCGAGCGCTTCAAAGCTAAAATGGAGTGGTCACGAAATATCACCGATTACAGCCTGAAGGATCGCCTTTTGTACGTGCAAGCGGTTTTCAGCCTGTTGAAAGACCACAGACCGAGGGCCATCAATGACGCTTGCTGTCACTTCTTCTTCTCTATGAGCCGGCAAGCAATGCAGGAAGTGAACATCATCTTTAGCTGCACTAAGCAGCTGTTGATTGACCTGAAAGCCCTCAAAAGCTTTCATGCGTTCTTCTGCTTCTTCCTCTTGCCCCATACTAGCCCAGACATCAGTATAAAAGATATCAGCGTCTTTTACGGCCTGCATAGGATCATGCTCAACCATAACAGATCCGTTGTTTTCTACAGCTGTTTGCTTGGCTTTTGCCAAAATTTCCGAATCAGGTTCATACCCTGCTGGCGAAGCAATCACAATCTCCATGCCCATCATTGCGCCAAGAATCATGAAAGAATGGGCCACATTATTGCCATCTCCGATATAAACAGCTTTAATCCCAGCCAGTCTCCCTTTAAGCTCAAGGATAGTAAAAATGTCTGCCAGGGCCTGACAAGGATGGTATCGATCACAGAGACCATTAATAACAGGAATTGAAGCATGTTGGGCAAGCTCCTGTAATTTCTCATGTGACGTCGTTCGATACATTATGGCATCCACATACCCTGATAGCACCTTTGCTGTATCTGAAATGCTTTCACCGCGGCCAATTTGAATATCCCGCGTATTTAAATAGAGGGCATGCCCGCCCATCTGAATCATCCCTACTTCAAAGGAGACACGAGTACGAGTGGATGACTTTTCAAAGATCATACCTAATGATTTTCCAGTCAAAATATTGTTATGAGGGTTTTCCTTTAAATGTTGGGATTGAGCGAGCAAGCCGGATACATCGGACTGGGAGAAATCGAGCCAAGTGCTGACATTTCTCCCTTTCAGTGAATGTGTGTGGCTGACCATTTGATGCATTAAGTTCATCCTAATTTCACTCCTTCATTTAAACTCCCGGGCAGCGGGGCTGGAAGATATGGACTTACATGCAGCGAAGCGAGGTAAGCTTCAAACGTCTCTTTTTGACTAAAGACGGTGACACCATATTTCAAAGCTTGAATTCTTCTTTCCATAGCTTCCGTAGTTTGTTGATCGTTCACATAAATACTTGCTTGATCAGTTTGTATCCATTCTGAAAAGGGAAGCTGACTTGGTGATTCCATATGGGAATAACCCTCTTCCACAAAGCTTACATGTTCTTCGTAAAAATGAGGCAGGTGCTCGAAAACTTTGGCCAGAGCTTCCTGTACTGTTCCTCCCAGGCACATGCCTTCGCCCGTTGATTTCATGTTGGCATTAAGCTTATGATCAAGTTCTGGTAAAGCATGGGCCGAAAACAACGGATATTTTACCGCTACATGTTCAAATTCGGGAGGCTGCACCTGATTTAAGTGAGAAGAAACATCCCCTGCTAGTACGCGTGTCGCCAAATCAATCAGCGATCGGTTCGACACCTTACTCACGATCGGAACGGTTCGGCTCGCTCGTGGATTCACTTCAAGCACATAGACCGCGTCCTCTGTCAGTAGAAATTGAATGTTCATAATCCCTTTATAATCTGTATGCTGAACTATTTTGCTCGCATATTCCTTAATCGTCGCCTTCACATCTTCATCTAAAGTAGAAGGAAAAATTGCCATACTATCGCCAGAGTGAATCCCGGCGGGTTCTACATGCTCCATGATTTCCGGAATAAAGATATGCTCCCCGTCAGCGACGAGATCAACCTCTGCCTCCTGACCTGTTATAAATTCATCAAGCACAATAGGATAATGACGGGCATCTGTGCCGGCAAGTGCACCCTTCAGTTCATGTTCATTGTTAACTTTCACCATTCCCTGGCCGCCTATGACGTATGATGGGCGGCATAGAAGCGGATACGTATAGGAGCTCGCTGCGAACATGGCCTCATCAAAGGTATGGCAGACCGCTCCTGGAATGTGCGGAATATCCAGGCTTTTTAACATCGAGTAAAATTGTTCACGGTCTTCGAGCTGGGCGATCGTATCAACCGAAACACCCGCCAGAGGTATGCCTGCCTCTTCTAGTTGAGCAGCCAGGTTAATAGCAGTCTGACCGCCAAACTGTGTGTAGACCTGGTCTATTTGTTCGTGTTCTACGATGGCCTCGATGATTTCTTTAGTGATCGGTTCAAAGTATAGACGATCGGCTGTTTCGTAATCGGTACTGACGGTTTCCGGGTTATTGTTGATCATGATCGTCGACCACCCCAGTTCCTTCAATGTTTCGATAGCCTTGACAGCACTATAATCGAATTCGACACCTTGACCGATCCGAATCGGTCCTGCACCAACAATCAATGCTTTCTTGGCTGAAGGAAGGGGATCAATTTCGTTCACGCCAGAATAGGTTGCATAAACATAGTTTGTAGCCGCTTCAAATTCAGCTGCACATGTGTCGACCATCTTATAACTTGGATAAAGATGATAACCTAATCTCTTCTGGGTGATGGTTGATTCTGATGTTTGCACCAGTTTCGCAATGCTTGCATCTGTGAACCCGTAGACTTTGGCTAGCTGCAGCAACTCTTCAGACAATGTTTCCGTCGTACAGGCTTTCAATTTGTTCTCAATCTTAACAAGGTTTTGTAGAATGCTTAGGAAAAATAGGTCGATGGCTGTTTCTTTATGAATTTGTTCGATCGTCTCTCCCTGGCGCAATAAATCCAGAATTGCAAAGTAGCGTAAGTCTGTCGGCTGTGTCAGATGTGTCTTTAACTGCGTAGGATCCAGTTCGGGAATAGACTGGTCCAGTGAAGCTAAAGCCTTTTGAAAAGCACCTTCGAGCGTGCGGTCAATGGCCATCACTTCACCAGTTGCTTTCATTTTCGTTCCAAGCTTACGGTCAGCTTCTGAAAATTTGTCGAATGGCCATCTCGGAAATTTAACAACTACATAATCCAGGGCTGGTTCAAAACTCGCATATGTCGTGCCTGTAAGCGGGTTTTTTAATTCATCAAGTGTAAAGCCCAGAGCCAGTTTGGTCGCCATTTTCGCAATCGGATAGCCCGTCGCCTTCGATGCAAGGGCAGATGAACGGCTCACTCTTGGATTGACTTCAATCACATAATATTGATTGCTGTTTGGATCAAGTGCGAACTGGACGTTACAGCCCCCAACGACTTCCAGCTCGGAAATGATCGTAAAGGCAGCCGTGCGCAGCATTTGATATTCTTGATCTGTCAGTGTTTGTGATGGTGCAACAACAATGGAATCGCCTGTGTGAACGCCAACAGGATCAAAGTTCTCCATATTACATACAGAAATACATGTGCCGTTGTGATCACGCATGACTTCATATTCAACTTCTTTAAACCCGGCAATACTTTTTTCTAAAATCACCTGACCAATAGGGCTGGCCTTTAAGCCGTTGTGGATCAGTTCCTCAAGTTCCGACTCATAATCAACAATTCCGCCGCCACGACCGCCAAGGGTGTAGGCTGGTCGACTAATGACGGGATAGCCAACTTTCCGGGCAAAATCTTTTGCACCTTGCACAGTTTCGATCACTTCACTCTCGGGGACTGGCTGACTAAGTTCACTCATTAGTTCACGAAATAATTCACGGTCTTCCCCTTTTTGGATCGATGTGACACTCGTTCCTAACAGTTCTATATTATATTTCGATAATATTCCTTGTTTGTCGAGTTCAACAGCCAAATTCAGAGCTGTTTGACCGCCAAGTCCGGCCAGCAGAGCATCTGGCTGCTCTTTCTTGATGATAGCTTCGATACTGTTCACCGTAAGTGGTTCGCAATACACGGTATCGGCCATTGTCGTATCTGTCATAATGGTCGCCGGGTTATTATTAACGAGGACGACATTAAAGCCTTCCTCCTTCAGGGCAAGACAGCCTTGCGTCCCGGAGTAATCGAATTCTGCCGCCTGACCGATCAAGATCGGTCCGGACCCGATAATGAGAATCTTCTTAGACATAGGCTTTCTCCCCCTTTGTTGCCGTGATCTGTTTGAAAAAATCTTCGAATAACCAATAAGCATCCTCAGGTCCAGGGTTGGCCTCCGGATGAAATTGCGCGGATAATACAGGTAACTTGTCATGCTTCAGCCCTTCCAATGACTGATCATTTACGTGAATTAGGTAAGGGTGCAATCCTGTATCCGCCAGACTTTCTTCATCGACAACGTAATTATGGTTTTGCGAAGTAAGGAAAACACTTCCCGTCTCGAGATCCTTCACTGGATGGTTCGCACCGCGATGCCCGAAAGAAAGCTTCTTCGTTTCCCCGCCAAATGCCAACGCAATCACCTGGTGGCCGAGACAAATCCCGAGTGATGGAAAGGATTTCAGTACGTGTTTTATTTTTGATAAATATGGTGCCACATCCTTTGGATCTCCAGGGCCATTGGAAAGGACTACTCCATCCGGCTTAAGTTCATCTATAGCATGGAGTTCAGTAAAAGGAACAACTGTCACGCGAACACCTTTTTCCAAAAGATGATGTAAAATGGAATGCTTAGATCCGAAGTCAATTAAAACAATATGGTCGGCTCCGTCCCCGTGTGTCGTCAGTTTCGTACCCTTAACCTGATAAATTTGATTCGTCATTTGAGTACTCGTCGGCTTCTTTGGTGTGCTTGCCAGTGCAGCCTGGCGTGTACCTCCTGTCCGGATCGCTTTCGTTACTTCACGGGTATCTACATTGGTTAAAAAAGGGACCCCTTTATCGTGAAGGTAGTCCTTTAGTGATGTCGTGGCTTTATAGTGCGAAGCTGTCTCAGCACAGTGCAGCATCACAACACCTTTCACTTGTGGGTGCTCGCTTTCAAAATCATCTTCGTTGATTCCATAATTTCCGATGAGCGGATATGTGAAAACAACGATTTGACCCTGATAGGAAGGATCGGTGAGTACTTCCTGATAACCGGTCATGCCGGTGAAAAAGACAATTTCGCCTTCGATGGGATCCGCCCAATCTTCAGACGCTTCGCCTTGGAATTGTTGACCATCTTGTAAGGTAAGATATCCTTGTTGCATGCCTAACACCTCGCTGTATGAAATAAATTATCGGTTTGAGCTTAGTTCCTCTTCGTCTGCTGCTTTAGTTTGTTTGAGGACAGACTCTAGCTGCTGGACTGCAGTCTGTAATTCTTCATAAGAAACATTCAGGGGCGGGAGCAGACGTAGAACATGGGTCCCCGCAGGAACGGCCAGCAATCCCTGCCCCCTTAATTCTCCAATAATCGTTGGAACAGAGCCCTTCACTTCTATCCCAATCATCAATCCCTGCCCGCGCACTTCACGAACGGTGGACAAAGGAAGCAGACGAGTTTGTAATTCCTCTTGAAAATAAGCAGCCTTCTCTTTTACTTCCTGTAAAAAATGGTAGTTAAAAATGGTCTCAAGTGTTGCTTTTACAGCAGCCATAGCTAACGGATTTCCTCCAAATGTCGTCCCGTGTGATCCTGGGGTAAAGGATTCAGCTAATGGTGCTTTGCCGATCATGGCTCCGACTGGAAAGCCGCTACCCAATCCCTTGGCTGCTGTCACAATATCAGGGTCGAGTTCAGCATGCTGAAAGGCAAAGGGGGCACCAGTGCGTCCAATCCCTGTTTGTACTTCATCAATAATGAGCAGGGCTCCGAGTTTCCGGCATTTTTCCTGAACAGCTTCAAGAAAGGATGCTTTTCCTTCTACGAGCCCACCTTCTCCTTGAATGACTTCAATCATAATGGCTGCTATATCTTCACCCTGGAGATCTTTTAGAGCTTCCATTTCGTTATATGGGAGATATTCGAACGTAGGCAACATAGTTCCATAGCCTTCTTGAACCTTCTCCTGTCCAGTTGCGCTCATAGTTGCAAACGTCCGGCCATGGAAGGAATTCGTAAACGTTATAATTTTTTCCCTGCCTGTATGTTTTCTCGCCAGTTTGATTGCTGCTTCATTAGCTTCTGCTCCACTATTACAAAAGAAGACGCAGTCGAGATTAGTAACGTTTGTCAAAAACTCTGCAGCTTCTTGCTGCAGTGGTATTTGATACAAGTTCGATACATGCCATAACTTATCGAGCTGTTCCTCAACGGCTTGCTGTACTGCAGGTGGACGATGGCCTAAATTGCATACAGCTATACCTGAAACAAAATCCAAGTATTCGTTTCCTTGATCATCGACAACCGTTGTACCTTTTGCTGACTCAATCGTTAATGGAAATCGTTTATAGGTTGGAAATAAACTCATTAGACTTCTTCCTTTCGTCTCGCTCGGATCCTTGTTCCTTTCATCTGATTGTGTTCGATTAATGGATGTTCACCACTTACAATCATGACTTCCTGCAGCTGACCTGATAAAGCCTCTACCGCTGCATTCACTTTTGGGACCATACCGCCATGAATCAATCCTGTTTGGATAAGGGACTCAATGTCCTCAGGTGTGGTCTCTTCAATAACAGTCCCCTCCCGTATAATGCCAGGAACATCTGTTACAAATAATAATTTCTCTGCACTCAAGGCCTTCGCCACTGCTGCGGCAGCCACATCAGCGTTGATATTGACCGTTTGCCCTTCAGACGTTTTGCCTAGCGGGGCAATGACAGGCATGTAACCAGCATTTAGGCAACGAAGGAGCAAGTCTGTTTCTACATGTTCTATCGTTCCTACATAACCCCATTTCTCCTGGTCGATGAGCTTCGCTGTCAGCATCATCGCGTCAGAGCCTTTCAAACCAATTGCTCGTATGGATTGTTGAGCAAGATCAGCCGTTATTTGCGCGTTCACTTTTCCACTCAAAGCCATCTCCACAACTTCAAGTGTTTCTTTCGTTGTCTTTCGGAATCCCTCATAGAACTCGCTTTCTATATTCAAACGGTCCAGCATCAATGTAATCGCCGGTCCACCGCCATGGACAATGATGCAGTGGTAATGCTTACGAAGCTCTCCAAAGCTCTGGTAAAAATCTTCCGATAACTGATCCAGCATGCTTCCTCCAAGCTTTACAACCACAACAGGCTTCTGCTCAAGGTCACGTTCGATAGCTAGCGTTGATTTTGACATAATCATACGTCAAATCGCACCCCCAAGCCGTTCCAGTTCCGCTCCCTTCATAAAGCTCAATGTCTATCGTCACTTCCTCTTTACTCAAGTCCTGTTTCGCTTGCTCCTCTGAAAAAGTACATGGCGTGCCATCTCTGAATACCAGTTGGCCTTCAATAGAAATACTGCAG
The DNA here is from genome assembly GCF_900166655.1 of Halobacillus hunanensis. Taxonomy (GTDB): domain Bacteria; phylum Bacillota; class Bacilli; order Bacillales; family Halobacillaceae; genus Halobacillus_A; species Halobacillus_A hunanensis. The sequence goes on from NZ_FVZB01000006.1 coordinate 1,137,496, forward strand.
CTATCCGCATTAACCTTAGCCTGGCTGTAGCCAATCGCACCGACGATTCGGCCCCAGTTAGCATCCGCTCCATAGATCGCTGTCTTGACAAGGTTTGAACCGACGACGTTCTTAGCAATGATTCTCGCCTCTTCATTCGATACAGCCCCCGTAACGTTGACTTCGATTAACTTAGTAGCCCCTTCCCCATCTTTAGCAATTTGTTTGGCTAAGTCCTCACATACTTGCTGAAGAGCTTGCTGGAAGGCTGGCCATTCGGAATGCTGCGGCGTAAGCGTTTGATGATTTATACGGCCATTGGCAAGCGCAAGTACCATGTCATTGGTGGATGTTTCACCATCAACGGTGATTTGATTAAAAGATTTTTCAATCGAAACACTTAATGCTGACTGGAGATGCTGCGATGAAATGGAGGCATCTGTCGTAATAAAACCTAGCATCGTGGCCATGTTTGGATGAATCATCCCTGAACCTTTGGCCGCGCCCGCAATCGTTACCGTTTCCCCATCAATATCCACCTGGTAACACGACTTCTTTTCACAAGTATCAGTGGTTAAGATCGCTTGCTGAAAATCACTGGCTCCATTCTTTGTTGCTTGCACATGTTGAGTGCCGTACTCGATTTTATCCATTTGAAGCTGTTCACCGATGACCCCTGTTGAGGCAACGGCAATGTAGCTTTTTGAGATAGATAGTTGTTGTGATAAGAGCTCCCTCATTTTATAGGCGTTTGCTAGCCCTTGTTCACCTGTACAGGCATTAGCAATTGCACTGTTGACGACAATCGCCTGAATTTGGCCGGCCTCTTCAATACTTTCCTTTGTGATCTGAAGCGGAGGAGCTTGAAAATGACTTTGCGTATAAACAGCTGCGACGGAGGCAGGCTGGTCACTCATCAGCAATCCGAAATCTTTTTTGGCACGCCTGAGACCACTGTGTATTCCTCCTGCACTAAACCCGACAGGTGTAGAAATCGTCCCTTCTTCAACTCTCTCAATCTTGTATGCCTCCGTACTCTGCATCAAATTCTCCTCCCTTTCATTCTTATGGATAAACAGGAATATGAAGTAGCCCCGTCGTTTCTTCGATCCCTGCTGCTAGATTCATATTTTGGACAGCCTGACTCGCCGCCCCTTTCATTAAATTGTCAATGACAGATACAATCGTCACCCGTTGAGTCCGCTTATCGACCGTTACGCCAATATCGCAGTAGTTCGATGCATAAACATCCTTTGTACTCGGCAAGTGACCCGGCTTATGCACTCTTATAAACGGCTGCTCTCCGTAATAGGCTCTCAAACACTCGTGCAACTGCTCAGTTGAATGAAACCTTGTCAATTCACCATATATCGTCGTCATAATCCCCCTGGTCATCGGGATTAAGTGGGTAGAAAACGACACGGGCTCCATTGATTCCTCCCAGCTAGTAAGCTGCTGCTCTATTTCCGGAATATGTTGATGTTGATTAACCTTGTAAATCTGGACGTTCTCCTGAGTATGAGCAAAATGGGCCAAGGGATTCGGATTTTTCCCTGCCCCTGAAACACCGGTTTTGGCATCAATGACAATTCGGCTCGTGTCCAGCATCTTCTCTTTTATAAATGGTCCTAAACCGAGCAGTGCCGCTGTCGGAAAACAACCTGGATTGGCAATCAGTTCCGCAGACTGAATGGATTCCTTATTCCATTCAGGTAAACCATAGACAGCTCGCTGAAGGACCGGTTGAGGTGCTGCCTCCTTCTTATACCAATTTGTATAAACATCCCGATCCGAAATACGAAGATCTCCAGATAAGTCGATCACCCTGGCTTTTCCGCCGAGGAGATCCGGAGTGAGCTTACTGGATACTCCTGCAGGTGTGGCTAAAAAGATAACGTCAAGGTCAGCCTTCATTGCAGCTGGTTCCAATGGCTGCAGTTGATCAAGTGCTGTATTCAAATGACTGTATGATTCACTTATCCCTTCCCCCGACTGAGTGGAAGAATATAATGTGATCGATTCAATATGCGAATGAGAGGATAATAGTCGGTATAATTCAACACCGCCATATCCAGTAGCTCCAACGATTCCTGCCTTCAATCTTTTTACTCCTTTCGTATATAAATGTATAATTATTAATTATTCCGTATAATTATGCTATTATTCCTTTTTATCTGGTAATTGTCAATAGGTTGGGAAGAAGTTTCTGAATTTTTCTTACCGGACTTGGGGATCTTAATCGGGGAAATGCCCTCAACGAACAGATTTGTGCAATAAATCTTAATTTCATGCAATGATGCTTTCGGTTCGAGCAATTGTCTCTGAACCTCCAGACAATTCCTTTTCAACATGAAAAAAAGGCCAGCATTATGCTGACCTTTTTGCGAAAGTTATAGTCCAAAGTTCTGGAAGATATTATTTTCAGGTAACTTGTAAACCTCCCGTCCCATTAAATGGTTAATAATCACTTTATTTCGATGAACAGAGAGCCCTAGATTCGTTGAGCCGACACCATGTGTATGGGAAATGCCGCTGTGGACATAAATTTCATTGCTGGACTCCTCAGCTTTCTGCAGCCGATAATCGTGCTCAACTTTATAGCGTCCCTCTTCATCCCACTCGAGGAAATCACCAAGGTGATGGACGAAATCCGGCACGTTCGGTTTATACCCGGTTGCAGTAATTACTACCTCACTTTCATGAGTGAATTCTTCCTTCTTTTGCGTATGATAACAGGTGATTTCGTATCCTTTGCTTGATGATTTCGGTGTAATATCCTTCACTTCACTAAGTACTTGAAGGCCGACATTAAGTTCATCCCCGCCTATAGAATATTCATATAAAAGATTATAAATATCATTAATGGTGTGATTGCTGATTCCTTTATAATACAAGCCCTGGTTAGCAAAAATCTCGTCTTTTTGCTTCTGTGGTAATTGGTAAAAATAGTTCACATAGTCGGGTGAAAAATGCTCAAGACTCAGCTTGGACTCTTCCATAGAAGCGAACCCTGGTGAGCGGGTGATCCAGTCGATACGGTAGCCGTAATCTTTCTGTTCTTTTAAGAGTTCGCGAAACGTTTCAGCGGCGCTCTGTCCTGAGCCGACGACAGTGATCGACTTAGCGTTTCCGCAACGCTCTTGATTAGGGAGGAAATCTGCGGTGTGGAACACGTCTGCGGCAGGTAGATTCCTCAACGATTTCGGCATAACAGGAACAGTCCCCGTACCCATAACGAGGTGCCGTGTCTTAAATTCGCTCGTCTGGTTGGTGACAAGATTAAGGACTTCGACTTGAAAGTATTCCTCGTTATCCTGGATATGACGCACGCCGGTTACACGTTGACCAAATTGACAGCTTGGAAGTCTTTTTGAGACCCATTGGCAGTATTCGTTATATTCACGGCGCGGTATGTCGAGTCGTTGTAAAAAATAAAATTGATACATGCGGTCGTTTTGGCTAATGTAGTTGAGAAAGCTATGTTTGTTGGTTGGATCGGCCATCGTGACTAGGTCTGCGAGGAAAGGCACCTGCATTTTCGTACCTTCAATGAGCATGCCCGGATGCCAGTCAAAGTGATCGTTCTGTTCGAAGAAAACACTAGTAATATCTTCTATTTCGTCGAGAAGTGCAGCCAGGCTTAGGTTAAAGGGGCCCACTCCTACCCCGATGAGATCATACATTTTGTCTTGTTGTTCCATTTTCACTACTCCTTTTTCTGAAAAAATTCCATTTCAGAACACTACTACCATGGTACCATAATGGCAGGAAAACGGTAACATGGGGGAAGGGGGCTTACCGGGTAATATCCTTCGTCAGTATAGAGACTATCCTTACTAGGTTTACAATTTCATACATCTTTATGCACAAGTCATTGTTTAAGGAAACATCAGGAATACCGTAGCTCTTTCCCCATCACTAGTAATAGTGGAACTTCAGGTATGACAACTGCATGTTCTTTCACCACTTGCCATCCACTCTGTCTATACAATTCAATCGCCGGGACATTATCTATAGAGGTCGTAAGTATGGAGGTGGTATGGTTGACAGTCTGCAATAATTCATCATGCAACAGTCGGCCAATACCTTTTTTTCTTCTGGCAGGTTCAACAGCTAATTCCACAAACTCAAAACAATCAGTAAGCCATTGATGAATTTCTTTATCAGTCAACTGTGCTGCTATCTTTTCATGATAATATTGCCCGGGGAATGACGTATAACCATATGCAAATTCCAGGACATCCCCACTTTCGCCCACATATTTCACACCGGAAAAACCTTTATATGTAACATGTTTTGTTATCATTTCTAAGACTTGTTCTGGTTTTGTGTCTTCAAATGAATTGCTGTAAATGTCAATCATATCATTTACACCCTCACCTATTTCACCCCAAAATTTTACTTCCATATTCACACCTCTCCTTATTAAAATTCATGGACTACCACCCTATGTGGGTAGAAAAGGCGCATGTTCAAACAGTTTTCCAATGTATGATTGATCAATGAACTGAAAAGGGGTTTCAGGGGAAGTATGGACGGTAAAAGTGATAAAGCAACACCATGTCGTACTGGCAGAGGTTGAATTTTTTCAATCTGATCAGTAATTAATGCAGTGTGTGAATGAATAGGCTGGACCAGCTTATTTTAAGGAAGTTCGCAAAAGGGTTTGTACAATTTAACTATCTATAGAGGGGCAGAAAATCCACAACCACCTTTTCGAAAAATTGGGTTAAGCTGGATGATCTGGTTCGGTGTAAGTGGTCACTCCATTTGCTGTTCTTTCATCTTCATTATTCCCGATATGAGCAACAATACAGCTCCTGCACCTACTAGCACAGAATCAATATCAACAAAAGGCAAGTTTACATCTGCTATCCAAAAGCAGGCGCCCACAATGAACAACACCCATCCTGCTAAGGAGACCTTCTTTTGCATCACACATACTCCTTCCCTGTCCTTTTAGATTATTCTAACATTTTTGAAACCAACTTCCTCATTATTCGTATAGTTAAGACAATGATTTTCAGAAAAGGTAGGCTTCTTACTCAATTATATGCTGCAGAGAGGAAAGGTTGATTGACATGGAGCATCAGTTTTATATGAACTTTTCAGATCAAATGCTTCTAGGTTTGGCATGGCTGGCAGTCGCGGCAATAAATATCGTGTTAATCTGCTTCGATATTTATTTGGCAGAGACTCTACTTTTTGTCTTTATCCTCCATATTATTACATCCGGAATTAGTATTTATTTAGCCATATCCTTTATGAACATTCACAAATTATCGTACGTTAGAATCGACGAAGACAAACTACTTATTCGCCCTGGCATTTATCCTTACGAGAAAGAAATTCCTTTGGTTTCTCTAAATAAATAAGTCGAAAAAGAGGGTTACCTCCACATTTATTATGGAGATGGAAGAAGTGCTAAAATTCATCGTCATCAATTAAGTCATCATGATTTCGTGCAACTCAGAGAAAAGCTGTCTTAGTTAAGGAGGTTTCTATGGAAAATTCAATCACACTGTCACCTGTTCAAAAGAGACAAGTCTATTTACCGTATCTTCTGTTAGCAGATGAGACAGAGGAGATTATTAATGAGTATATCGACGAAGGGGAAATGTACGCAATTGAGTATGAGAAACAAACGATAGGAGTCTGCCTGTTTATTTTCCCCACCCCACACACTGTTGAAGTGAAAAACTTTGCTATTGCCACTGAGAAGCAAGGGCAAGGGTTCGGAAAACGGGTGATGAACAATGCTTTCCAACTGTATAAAGAAAAAGGGTTCCACAACATGGTTGTCGGCACGTCTAATTCAAGTCTTGCCAATCTCGCTTTCTATCAAAAAGCAGGTTTTCGGATGGATGGAATCATCAAGGATTTCTTCACCCGCTATCCTGAGCCGATATACGAGAACGGTATTCAGGCGCTTGACACGGTTCGATTCAGTAAAAGACTTACCTGAATGAGAGAATCGAGAATCAATCTAGAAAAGGAAAGCTTGATCCATTAAGTTATAATTTTCTACTGGTGGTGCACAGATGAAATTCATTGCTAAATTGATTAGCCAATACCTTTTAGGAGTTATTGGGATCATTTTAATCAGTTCTATCCCCGCACTTTTTCATAAAAGATATAATTTTGACCCTCTTTCTTATTTTCAAAATGCAGGGGAGGTTGTCTCCAAGAATTTCACCCCATCAGAATGGTCCTTTATTTCCCACCTCAGGTCATCCAATATTTGTATGACCTGAGGTGGGATTAATTGATTATTCATCCAGAAACTTATCTAGTTCACTTTTTACAGTTGTGGCTTCTGAGCCAATAACAATTTGTATATTTTGCTTATCGACTTTTACTACACCATGGGCACCAGTTTGTTTGATTCGCTTTTCATCAACTATATCTGTGTCCTTCAATTCCAGCCGCAGACGTGTCATACAATGGTCATTCGTTATGACGTTTTCTTTTCCACCAATAGACTGAAGGATCTTCTTGGCCATGTATTCATGATTGGAGTGGGACAATTCTAGATCCTGTTCCTTACTAGAAGCAACTTCATCAAATTCGAGGTCGTGTTCTCTTCCGATTAATGGGATGTCCTTCTTGACGATAATGGTATAGAAAGTGAAGTAATATAGTGCAGAGAATACCAAACCTATTGGTATAATCCACAACCCTCCATCTGATAGATTGATATTCAAGAAATAGTCAATTGCTCCCGCTCCCCAGGAGAACCCATGCCTGATGTGAAGCAGGTAAAGAACAGCCCCTGCTAAACCAGTGTAAATGGAATGCAGGAAATATAATAACGGGGAGGTAAAAAGAAATGTGAATTCAATAGGCTCGGTAATCCCCGTTACAACAGACGTCGCTGCACCTGATGACATCAATGATTTCGTCTCCTGTTTCCTTTTTCTTGCAGCCTTCGTAATGGCTAGCGCGATGGCAGGAATCCCGAACATCATGGTAATGAAAAATCCGCCAATAAAGTACCCTGCAGTTGGGTCGCCACTGAGAAATCGTGTAATTTCACCAGTTACGACCTCACCGGAAGCAGTTTCATATTCACCTAAACCAAAGTAAACATACGTATTAATCACATGATGCAAGCCAAATGGCAGTAAAAATCGATTTAAGAATCCAAATATAAATACTCCCAGGGCTCCAAGGCCCATTAATGTTTGACTGAAGGCATCAATTCCAGCTTGAGCATAAGGCCAAATCAAGGCCATAACTCCAGCTACCGGAATCATCGTGAAAATAATCATCGTAATCGGGAACTTTTCACCACTGAAAAAGGCAAACATACTAGGAAGCTTTGTATCTTTAAATTTATTATAAATATAAGCTGCTATTAAACCCGCTAGGACCCCGCCAAAAACGCTCATATTCAGCTCAGGGTCCATAATCTTGAGCCCTTCTTCTAAAACGATAATAGCCAGGAAGCCTGTAAGTGCCGGTATCCCCTTATCCTTTGCCTTTGCTAGGCCCATAGCAATACCAATGGCAATTAGTGCATCCATTTGCGCTAAAATAACCCCAGAAGCCTGAAACAGAGGAATATCAAGCATATCCTCAGCTGTAATCCGCAGCAGCAACCCAGCAATAGGCAAAGCAACAATGGGAATTAATAACGATTTTCCAAACTTTTGCAAAAAGCTTTTCATTTTTCGTTCCTCCTCATATGATCGGCTTTAAAAGTCCCTTAAACGTGGTCAATTGAATATCTGACCGCCCCTGAATCAAGCCCACAATTCCTGGATCTGTTAAAAACTCCACTTCATCCACCCTTGGATAGGTGAAGGAAGACGTCGAGAGCAGCGGTTTATCTAAATAAGCTGGATGGGACATGACTTCGACTGTATCATGTTCCCTAAATAACTCATTAAGGGCCTGCTCATCTTTTAAAGCGCTTTCAATTAAATAAGCAAAAAAATCTGTTGTTTTCACTTCTTTCTGCTCCATATTATTACGAACAGGCAAGCTGTACTCCTTGGCTAGCTGCAAAAAAACTTGAGGAATGTCACCAAATGAATTGATATGATGATGACTATCTAAATGAGTTGGTTGTAAACCATAGGAGAGGAATTTTTCAATTTGCGCCTTCCATTCGAAATACACTTCATCATAATCAATCGTAAAAGCCCCCTTGTAAAAGGCTAGCTTTCTGAAGTCCCCTTTTGAATCAACAATCGTTCGATGATTAGCCAATAAAGGTCTCCCACAAGTTAAAACAAGGTGCACTCCTACTCCAAGGCCTGGGTTTTGCTTGGCCAGGTCAGCCGCGTGGTCTGCCCCTGGCATGTTTGACATAAAAGTTGTCGAAGTTAGCACACCATACTGATAAGAATCAATGATTCCGTAATTCACCCCTCTTGAATAGCCAAAATCATCTGCATTAATAATAAGCTTTTTCATGATATCCCCTTCTCTTTTCTAATTATTACTATCAGATGTTGTCTGAAAAAATGATTCCGTATTTTTCTTAATATCCGGCCAGTATTTTTCATTGGCAGCGATCAAATCATCGACAATCTCCTTAGCCTTAGAAACATTGACTACTGTGCGGTTTAATGTAAGTGCCTGAACAAGCTTTTGATAACTTCTTTCAAAATAGGCGTCAACAACTAGCTGTTCATAAGCTAACTGACCTTCAATAAGCCCCTTATAAAAAATAGGAATCTCACCAACAGAAAATGGCTTAGGTCCCTGGCTTGTCAAAAGAGCTGGTACTTCAACCATGGCCTCCACTGGCAAATTAGGAATAACACCATTGTTTTCCACCATAACTATGAATCGTTTATTTAAATTATAGGCCAGAGATTCAGCTGCCCTAACCATAAAGACACCATGAATATCAACATCTAAATCTTCTCCTTCGGCTGTCTCTTTCATGATGATACGATTACATAAATCATGAACGTGCTTCTGGCGCCCTTCTATGACTTGTCGTGCCCGCGTGCGGCTGGGGTTCTCTTTTTCAACCATGGCTTCAGGGTATAAGTAATATTGCAAGTACGTATTAGGTAGAAATTCCGGAAAATCAATCAGCATTTGGCGTGCCTGTTCAAATGTCTTCTGCCAGGAGGTATCATTAGCAATTGCTTCATCCTCTGGGGTAAAACCTGTTTCAATAATAAGCCTCTTTAAACGTTCTGTGTGATCATTGCCTTCTTTGTCATAAATTTTCGTGAACCAGCCAAAGTGATTTAACCCGAAGTATTCCGGTACAATATCCCATACATTGAGACCAAGAATTTTAGCATAACTGATCATAATAGCAATTGGCATATCACAAATATTGAGAATGCGCTGATCTTTTGGAAACTCCCTGTTAAGTGCTTCCGCTACGATTGCGGCTGGATTTGTATAATTTAATATCCAGGAATCGGGTGAGTAAGCACGGACGTCATTTACAAGTTCAATCATATCTCCAATTGAACGCAGCCCATAAGCCATTCCTCCAGGGCCACATGTTTCCTGTCCTACAACGCCATGTTTTAAGGAAATCTGTTCATCCCGCTCTCGCATGGCTAAACCACCCGTACGGATTTGCACAAATACAAAATCAGCCTGTTTAAAAGCTGTCTCTTTGTCCGTTGTGTAGGAGAAAGACTCCAATTCTGGATAGCGTTCTTTAAATAAAATTTCAGTTGCTCTTGCGTTTCGTTCCTGACGTTGTTCATCAATATCGTAGAATATGACATCTTTTAAGGGGAAACGTTCTTTTTCTTCGATTAAGCTCATCATCATCCCCATTGTATAAGTGCTTCCACTGCCGACTACAACTAAGCGCTGTCTTTTCATAATAGTGCTCCTTTCCATTCAGCTCTTACATTATTTATATCACCATTATAATACTAATTCAATACCAATTATGCATTATATTTGTATTAATTTCATTTTAATATATGAACAAAAACTATTTTACAATATAGAAGGATGAAAATAATTTCGGATTCGTTTATAGTTGTATTGATGATTAATACAACTATAAACACATAACCATGGTGGTGACGTAAATGAATACAAATACGCCGTTATATAAGCAAGTAGCAAGCAAAATCAAAAGAGAAATCATTACCGCAAAGCTTAATAAAGATGAAGCTATTCCCTCGGAGAAAAAACTAGCTGAAAAATATCAGGTCAGCAGAGTAACCATTCGTCAATCCATTCAACAGCTAGTGAATGAAGACATACTTTATAAGGTTCGCGGAAGCGGTACATATGTAAAAAACCAGAAAATCGAACACGATATATACAGGTTGCAAAGCTTTACTGAAGAAATGACCCATTTAAATCAAACACCAACTAACCAAGTGCTTGATTTTCACATGCAAGAACCTAGTGATCAGGTAAGAGAAACTTTACAACTTAACCAAGGGGAAAAGGTCTTTTTTATTCGGAGACTGCGTTGTGTGGATGACGAACCGATGATTTTGGAGGAAACATACATGCCAGTCTCCCTATTTCCAGATTTGTCAGTAGAAGTGATGACTCGTTCTAAATACGAATACGTGGAAAACAAAGGCTATATCATTAAAGAACGTCAAGGAGAGATTCTACCGCTATCCCCAAATGAAGAATTGAAGAGAATTCTCCTATTAGAAGGTGAAGCATCAATTCTAACCATGAATTTATGGGCATATTTGGATGATGATACAATTTTTGAATATACCCGTCTCTATTTCAGAAGTGAGAAGTATACATTTAAATTTACATCTAAACGGTTTTGATATAATAAGGAGCTGGGCAAATCAATTGCCCAGCTCCTTATTGGTTCAATCAATTGTAACTAAAAAAGAAGCCCAATGGACTTCTTCTTTTCACTTTCAACTATTCCTTTACAACTTCTACTTCCCAGTTTTCATTCACATAAAGCCCAAGAACCTTGACTTCCAGTCCCCAGTTTTTAATTTTCTCCACAGACTTTTCAATCTGCCCAAACAATTCATCTTTTGGAATCGGGTTCCCTGCACAGCCATAATGCCCTACAATCGCTACTACCTCTGAGCCATGGGCTTCATAAGAAACTTGAACCCTGGACTGTATGGATTCAACCTCTCGCTCTGTTCCTTCTAACAGCACTTTGTTCGGACCAGCCTCAGTAATCATATCTATGTACTCAACTGAAAACTGTTCTTTCATCCACTCAAATACCGGCTGTTGAACTCTCCCATCCATGCAGTTAATGGCTGTCGCAAATTTTGAATCAGACATAACTTTTAGCCTCCTGTAATAGTCATTTTATAGCTTTATATAATGTAACGATACTTCTATCATACCAATTCATTGACTTTATGTCGCCTCTCTGGAACTATCACTTTCCCCTGAATAAAAAAATTAATCTGAAATTCGCTCCCTTATTATATCTTGTACATTCTTTAGCCATTTCAGATGAAAGTTTAACATTCCGTAGTAATGACTGTGAATGGCAGCTGCCAATTCAGAACCTGAAGGCGGATTGTCGTCTAATACACGTTCAAGATTCACGATCCATGAAGTAATAAGCTCCGATACTTTGTCTAAGTTTACGTAATCAACAAATAGCAGCGCCGGATAGAGCGACCGCCCATCCATTTTCTGAGTTTCAAAAACCTCATAAATCAAGTTGATCAAATGGTTATGCCCTTCTGATGTAATTGAATAGATTGTACGATTAGGCCGCTTCTCCACCTTTTCTGTTTTTATGGACTGAATATAATTCTTTTTTTTAAGACTTTCTATGGAATAATATAGATTTCCATCTGTCATGTCGAAAAATTGGTCCCACTTGTTCTCTTTTATCATTTTTTTGATTTCATAAGGATGCTGATCGTTCGATTTTAACAACCCTAGGATGACGATTTGTATTGACATAGCTGTCTCCCTTTCTCGATAAACTGATTACTTTGCACAGAGTATATAAGAGTATATAATGTAAATAAACTGACAGGAGTGATTCCATGCAATTAGCTAATAAAGTCGCAATTATAACAGGTGGTGCAGGAGGTATAGGAAAAGGTATTGCCAAAGCCTTGCTGAAAGAAGGCGCTAACGTAGTCATTGTAGATATTAATAAGGATGCTGGTGAATCTACAATGAAGGAGTTGAAACGATTTGGCAAAGTCCACTTCATTTTAAAAGATATTTCTATCGCTGAACATGCAACAGAAATTGTTCGGGAAACCATCGATACGTTCGGCAAGCTCGATATTCTCATCAATAACGCCCATGCTTCCAGGCAAAAACCATTTACAAATACATTGCGCGATGATTTTGATTTATCCTTTAACACTGGATTTTACCCTACTGTGAATTTAATGCAAGCAAGTTATGAACAATTGAAAGAAAACCGAGGTTTTGTCATTAACTTCGCTTCAGGAGCAGGGATATCCGGCCAGCCAAATCAAGCCTCTTATGCAGCTGCCAAAGAAGCAATTCGAGGTTTAACGCGTACGGTGGCAAACGAATGGGCTAGAGACCAAATTAATGTGAACTTAATTTCGCCGATCGCCTATACTGCCGGTGTAGAGGGATGGAGACAGCAACACCCTGAACAGTATCAATCCATGATAGCTGGAATTCCACTAGGGAGGTTGGGGGACCCAGAGCAGGACATCGGAAAAGTCGCTGTCTTTCTAAGCAGTGATAATAGCTCATATATTACGGGTCAAACGATCATGGTGGATGGAGGCACAGTTAAATTAACATAAGTAAAAAGATGCACCCTTGTAAGAGAAGGGTGCATCTTCTATAAATAACCAGTCATATGTTTATTGAGCTGAAAAACCACCATCAATGACTAGCTCAGCACCTGTAACATAGGCCGCGTTGTCGGATGCCAAATATAAAACAGCCTGTGCTACGTCCTCCGCCGTACCAAATCTTTGTAACGGAGTAGCACGAACAAGTCTATTAACAGTCTCACCAGCTTCCTTTAACCCATCCGTCATTGGCGTTTGAATAACTCCAGGGAACACCGCATTTACCCGTACACCATATGGACCGTATTGAGTAGCTGCTGCTTTTGAAATAGCACGTACCGCCCCTTTTGATGCCGAATAGTTATTCAGCCCCATTCCAATTTGAGCTGTATAACTTGAAATATTGACGATTGAACCTGACTTCTGTTCCATCATATAAGGGATAACATGCTTCATACCGGCAAATGGACCGAAACTGTTAATTCGCATCATCGTATCCCAATCCTCAATAGTAATATCTTGAACCGTTTTTTCGCTTGAAATTCCTGCGTTGTTAATAAGGATATCAATTCTTCCATAGGTGTCGATCACTTGTTTAGTAAGGCTGATCCAATTATTCTCAGATGAAACATCAAGATACTGACCTTCCACACCTTCTAAGTTGTCAACTTCTTGTAAACGATCTCTGTTGATATCAGCAGCAATCACTAAAGCTCCCTCTTCGCTGAATAATTCAACCATACGACGCCCCATGCCAGAAGCACCGCCAGTTATAATAGCCACTTTATTATCAAATTTCCCCATCATGGTTTCCTCCCTTAAAGGATATATAACTATCCTATCACTTTATATACTTTGTGCAAAGTATATGGATTGGGTATATATTTAACTGCTGATAGGACAAATTTAAAACGCGGGCATGAGGTGTATAGACTCATGCCCGCGTTTTTGATAGTTATAAAAAACATTATTTTTTCTTCTTTATTCCGATCACTCGGCCGGCTTCTTTCGGCTTTGTTTCAACTGAGAACTTGTCTGCCAATGATTGCAGCTTTGAAAAAACCTCATCCGGAAACGGGCCAGGCCGGCCAGATTCCTGGTCCATGCCCATTAGCATTTGTTCGCTAGTAGCCGCCCGTTTACCTTCCTTTCCATATAACTCGAGAAAAAGGTGGACGCGCTTCGCGTCATAGTCAAGTACGGTTGCATGGACTTCCAATGACTCTTCAAAATTCATTTCTGCTAAGTAACAGACGTGATTTTCAAGGGTGAACATGGTGTACCGTTCTTTTTCACGAAAAGCATCAGTTACACCCATTTCCCTCATGAAACCATCAACCGCCCAGCTGAATGCCCGGACGTAATCAGCATCATTCATATGACCGTTGTAATCAATCCACTCTTTTCTTACATGATCTTTTAAAACGACTAACGGAGTCATATCTTCCGCTCCTTTATAATCTGCCATTCAAATTAGCGGCCGGCCAGTATTTTTCCAACAGCTCTTGCAGCTCGATTAAAAATTGGTCACGGCGTTTTTCAAGCTCTGCCATATCGCTTCCCTCTGTTTGGGCTTCACAACCAGTGATTACCTTTTCCGCCAGCTCGTCCGTAAGCTCTGGTGCTTCAAGTTTCGTCCACGGCAGCTTCAAGGCTGGTCCGAATTGGTGAAGCAAATGTCTCATTCCTTGTTTGCCTCCACCCATATGCAAAGTCAGAAATGGTCCCATTAAAGCCCAACGCAACCCTGGGCCATACACAATTGAAGCATCAACTTCTTCTGTCGTAGCAACCCCATCATTTACGATATGCAGCGCTTCTCTCCAGATCGCTTCCATCAATCTGTCTGCAACATGACCTTCGACTTCTTTTTGCACAATTAGTGGCTTCATATTAAGCGTTTCATAAAATTCACGTGCTTTTTCTATGAATGCCTGGTCTGTTTTCTCGCCGCCAACAACTTCCACAAGCGGAACTAGATAAACGGGGTTAAAGGGGTGAGCGACCATGACGCGCTCGGGATGTGCTGTGCAATCCTTTTGCAGAACACTAGGAACAATCCCGGATGTGCTTGAGGCAATGATTGCCTCTGCTTTAGCGTATCCATCGATTTCAGCAATGACCTGCCGTTTCAATTCTTCCCGTTCTGGCACATTCTCCTGGATAAAGTCGGCTTCAGCCACCGCTGTCTTCAGATCCTTTTCAAAAGAAAGGTTATCCAGTGAAGCGCCTTGGCTAAGTCCGTATTTTTCCATGGCTGGCCAGGCATTCTTCACCGCCGCATACATGTTGGACTCTGCTTCTGGTGCAGGGTCTGTAGCCGTTACTTTGTACCCGTTCGCCAGAAAGCGAGTAATCCATCCATTGCCAATCACTCCGGTTCCGACTACAGTAATGTGTTTTACCATTGTTGTTTGCTGTTCCATATTATTGTTCCTTTCCATGCGGGTTTCGCAGATTCAGCGTCTCTCGTGCTTCTGCCGGAGTCATAATGTCAGAACCCAGGCTTTGTGTTATGCCGACAGCTTTATCGACCAGTTGTTCATTCGATGCCAGTACACCTTTTTTCAAATAAATATTATCCTCCAGGCCTACACGGATGTTACCGCCTTGTAGAACGGACTGTGCTACAACGGGCATTTGCATTCTACCGATACCAAAGGCTGCCCAGCGCCCATTTTCTGGAATGCGGCTCTTCATATATGCAATGGTCTCTGCATCCGCAGCAGCTCCCCATGGTATTCCCAGGCAAAATTGGAATAGTGGGTCTCCGTCAATCAGCCCTTCTTTCACTAATTGGTTAGCAAAACGAATATGACCTGTGTCAAAACACTCAAGTTCCGCCCGCACACCGCTTTGCTGGATGAGGCTGGCCTGTTTCCTCAGCCAGTCTGTTGGACTGATGTACACTTGATTCCCGAAGTTAACACTTCCACAATCCAATGTACAGATTTCAGGAAGCAGTTCGCCAACCGGTTCATGACGTTCCTCAGGTGTTTGCATATCTGTGCCTGCTCCGCCTCTCGTTGGATCTTCGTCACTCGGGACCCAGTCACCGCCGCCACCGGCAGTTATATTTAAAATGACATCCGTGTCAGCTTCACGGACGCGCTCAACGACTTCCCTGAATAAATTCACATCATGACTCAATTGTCCTGTCTCTGGATCACGAACATGAATGTGTGCAATGGTGGCACCTGCCTTCGCAGCTTTAATGGAAGCATCTGCGATTTCCTTAGGTGTTACAGGAACAGCAGGGTTTTTAGAAACAGTATCGCCAGCACCAGTCACAGCGCAAGATAAAATAACTTTCTTCTGCATAGTATTTCCTCCTAGCATTTTCTCATTTTTATAGTTTGGTCTTAGGGCCAATCAATTATTTATCCCTATCCTGTCGAACGGGTACATGCTTAAAAATTTCACCACTTTCGAAAAACTCCGTTACCCGGCTAATCCAGTCATAATAATCCAGCCAGATTCTCGTTTCCTTAAGTAATTCATTGACCTTCTGTTCAGTTTCTTCATCCACAGCTTCTTCTTTTTCAATTTCAGCAAGTTCACGCTGGAGCTTTTGCTCGAACATTTTACTTTTGCTAATCGCTTTACGCCAATTTGAAGTAAACAGCGATACGAAAGTTTGGTAATAATCACGCTCAACGTTGTATAGATCTTTGCGAACGCCTTTTTTAAAGACTTTCTCCGCAATATTTAGATCTACCATTTCACGAACAACTTGGCTCATTCGAGTTTTACTCATCCCGACGCTCTCCGACAATTCATCGAGTGTCATCGGCTCTCTATTCATATAAATAGTCCCCAGAACGCGTCCGACAGTGGTCGATATTCCGAATGTATTCATATTGTCAGCAATTTTTTCTATAAACTGTTCTTCAATTTCTTTGGTTTTGTCGAACGGTTTTTCTTCCACATGCTTCATCCTTTCGACTTTCGGTTTTATATAAGCCAATTTAACATACCGGACAAGAAATGGAAAACGAGCAAATCAAAGCATTTTTAACTAAGAAAGGGGAATTTTAAGCAAGATCCCTAATGAACTTTATACAATAAAAAGTTTACAAACTTTACGTATTATATGTGCAATAAATAAATTTTGTAGTTTACAAAAACTATCTTATACTTAATTAGCGAATCATTCATAGTTTTGTCGAAAAGAAACTATATTACTAATTATTTTGGAGGTGGCTTTCACTTGCTTAAATTCGATCACGTAACAAAAGTGTACGAAGGTAACAATAAAGCGGTTGATAACATGAACCTTGAGGTAGAAAAAGGTGAATTCGTTGTATTTATCGGTCCAAGTGGCTGTGGTAAAACGACAACAATGAAAATGATTAACCGACTAATCGAACCTTCAGATGGAAGCATTTATATTGAAGAGGAAAATATTCTAGAAAAAGATCTGGTGCAGCTCAGGCGCGAAATTGGTTATGTTATTCAGCAAATCGGATTATTTCCACATATGACGATTCAAGAAAACATTTCGATTGTACCGAAGCTGTTAAAGTGGCCAGAGGAAAAGAGGAAAAGTCGGGCAGCAGAATTGTTGCAGCTTGTCGACATGGAACCTGAATACTTAAACCGCTATCCACATGAATTAAGCGGAGGTCAGCAACAGCGCATCGGTGTACTGCGGGCACTTGCTGCAGACCCTCCCCTTATTTTAATGGATGAGCCATTCGGTGCTCTTGATCCGATTACGAGAGATGCCCTGCAGGAAGAGTTTAAGAAGCTTCAGCAGTCACTCGGAAAAACAATCGTTTTTGTCACGCACGATATGGATGAAGCTCTTAAACTGGCTGACCGAATTGTGATCATGCGCGATGGTCAACTGGTACAAGTTGGCACACCCGATGAAATTCTAAGAAACCCAGCAGATCAATTTGTTGAAGAGTTTATCGGCAAAGAGCGTTTAGTACAGGCCCGGCCAAGTATTCAGACGGTTGAACAAATTATGGGGTCTGATCCTGCAACAATAACTGAAGATAAAACATTAACTGATGCTATTCAGATCATGAAAGAGCGCAGGGTTGATTCATTGTTAGTTGTTGACGAAGAACAAGTGTTAAAAGGTTTTATCGACATTGAAATGATTGATCAAAATCGCAAAAGAGCAACCCGTGTCGGGGACGTGTTAGAAACAGAACTGTATACCGTGAATGAGGGAACATTACTGCGGGATACCATCCACAAAATATTGCGGAGAGGCATGAAATATGTCCCTGTTGTTGATGATAATCAGCGTCTCCGTGGTCTTGTGACAAGGGCAAGCCTTGCAGATGTAGTATACGACTCAATTTGGGGCGAAGAAGATCAACTCGCCACGACAGAAGTATAGGAGGGGATAAGATGGATCAGTTGTTAGAGTTTTTGGCGAATAACGGGAATCAATTGCTCATGAAAACATGGGAACACTTTTACATTTCACTGCTCGCTGTTCTCCTTGGTGTTATTGTTGCAATCCCGCTTGGAGTAGCACTCACACGTGTTCCTAAGCTAGCAGGATTTGTAATCGGGACAGTTGGAGTTGTTCAAACATTCCCAAGTCTTGCGATCCTCGCCTTCTTTATACCGATTCTCGGTGTTGGTAAAATTCCTGCGATTACAGCATTGTTTTTCTACTCCATGCTGCCTATGTTGAGAAACACGTATATCGGAGTTAAGGAAGTAAATAAAAGCTTATTAGAAGCTGGACGAGGAATGGGCATGAGCGGCTGGCAGCGCATTCGTGATGTGGAACTGCCGCTCGCCATACCAGTGATTATGGCCGGAGTCCGGGTATCGACTGTCTACTTGATTGGCTGGGCAACCCTTGCTTCATTTATCGGTGCCGGCGGATTAGGTGATTATATCTTTAATGGTCTAAACCTCTACCGCCCTGACCTGATTATTGCCGGAGCTGTGCCTGTTACACTATTGGCCTTAGCTACCGACTTGATACTAGGACGCCTTGAAAAACGCGCGACCCCTAAAGGGATAAGGACTGCTTAGAAAGGAGGATCATACATGGTGTTTAAAATAATTAAGAAACCCTTCATTGCATTGTTGCTAGTTACAACACTGCTCAGCGGCTGTTCATTGCCAGGACTGAGCGGACCTGCTGAAAAGACTGTCACGATAGGTACATTAGGAACAGCGGAATCAGCTATCATGGGCAATATGGTTCGACTCATGATACAACATTACACAGATCTCCAAACAGAAATGATAACCAATCTTGGATCCTCTACTGTGCAGCATGAAGCTATGATGTCTGGCGAAGTAGATATTACGGCTACAAGATATACAGGAACAGATTTGGTCGGTGCCCTTGGGATGGAACCTATTACAGACCCAGACAAAGCTATGAAAGTAGTAAAAAGAGAATTTCAGGAACAATTTAACCAAACGTGGTTCGATTCTTATGGTTTTGCCAATTCGTATGCTTTTACAGTAAAAAGTGAACTGGCTGAAAAAGAAAACTTAGAAACTGTTTCAGACTTGGAAGCCATTGCCGCTGATTTGCGGCTAGGAGTGGACAGCGCATGGATTAGACGTCCAGCCGTAGGTTACGACTCGTTCATAAAAAAATACGGGTTTGAGTTCGGCCGTGTATTTCCGATGTCGATTGGTTTAGTTTATAAAGCCGTAGAAAGCGGCGAAATGGATGTTGTGCTGGCCTATACTACAGATGGACGCTTAGAAGCCTTCGACCTCGTGACCTTAAAGGATAATAAACATCTATTCCCTCCGTATGATGCTTCACCGGTTGCCCGTGACGAATTCCTCGAGAAACATCCTGAACTTCGCGATGTTCTCCAAAAGTTAGCGGGTACGATTGATACGGAACAAATGAGAAAGATGAATCATAAAGCCAACGTAAAAATGAAAGAACCGAAACTTGTTGCTAAAGAATTCTTAGAAAAACATAATTACTTTGAATAAAGATCACCAGGAGGTGAAGATATTTTGGAAACACTTACGGATTTAGGGCTGTATTATTCACAAAATATGGGGTATGTGTGGGAACAATTTTTTCGGCACTTTCTAATGTCTGCCTACGGTGTTTTACTTGCAGCTATGGTTGCTATTCCTGTAGGGATTGTCATTGCACGTCATGCTAGATTAAGTGCCTGGGTGATTTCCTTGACGAACATTATTCAAACGGTTCCAGCCCTGGCTATGCTGGCTGTCCTCATGCTGGCTATGGGACTCGGAGCCAATACAGTTGTCTTTGCGTTATTTCTCTATTCCCTTTTACCGATTCTAAGAAACACATATACAGGTATTCGCAGTGTCGACCGGGCACTGATCGAATCGGGACGAGGTATGGGAATGACAAAGTTTCAACTATTAAGGATGGTAGAGTTACCTCTCGCACTGTCCGTTATTATGGCAGGGCTGAGAACTGCTCTAGTTATTGCCATCGGTATTGCCACGATTGGAACATTTATCGGGGCAGGTGGATTAGGTGATATTATTATCCGTGGAACAAATGCGACAAATGGAACAGCTATTATACTAGCCGGAGCTATTCCAACAGCAGTAATGGCGGTTGTTGCTGACGTCGTCATGGGTTGGTTTGAGAAGCTGCTTTCACCAGTCAAAGGGAAAAAGACGGATAAAATGGAAAAAACAGCTTAACAGCAGGGGCTGCTCCCTGCTGTTTTCATATATCTTAAATTCGTATAAAAAGGAGGCGCTCTCCATGGAGATTCTAGTAGAAAAAAATGTGCCCTGCACAATGCGCGACGGAACAGTATTATACTCTGACATCTATCGCCCTCATCTAGAAGGTAAATTTCCTATATTATTAACTCGCCTTCCCTACAGCAAAGATCTGCCCTTTTATTCTCATCGTTACCTGGATACAAACCGCCTTGTGGAGAATGGCTACATTGTAATTGTTCAAGATGTACGGGGAAGGTTTCAATCTGAAGGAGAATTCGAGCCGTTTATTTACGAAGCTGAAGATGGTTACGATACGGTTGAGTGGGCGGCGTCATTGCCTTACTCATCAGGAAAAGTAGGCATGTTCGGTCTTTCCTACTACGGTTTTACACAACTATTAGCTGCAGCGGAACGCCCTCCCAGCTTACGAGCTATCTTTCCGGCTCAAACGTTAAGCGACCAAAGGAAAGGTAATTTTTACTATGATGGTGCTTACGGGTTGGGGTTATCACAAACTTGGGTACTAGAATCCATAGCTCCTGATCTAATAAAAAGAAAATACAAAGATCCAGAAACATATAATGCAGTAATGGGCAAATGGGCTAAGAGTGTAGACCATATAGAAGAATGGTATCATCATGCGCCGATAAAAAATTGGCCGCCGCTCAAGGAACTAGGTGTTGCGGAGTATTTCTTCGAGCAAATGGAGCGCGAGTTAAATGATGAGAGCTGGGAAAAGTCAAGCATCGCAACCCAATATGATCAGATGAATGTTCCCGCCTATCACCTTGGCGGATGGTACGATAGCCTTCTAGGATCCACCATAGACAATTATACTGAAATGAAAGCGAAAGCGGACGGTCACAGTGTGAGGAAACAGCAGAGATTAATGATCGGACCCTGGGCCCATGGAGATTTTGGTTCGTTGATTGGAGACCGGAAATTTGGCCTTCACGCCTCAGAAGATTGGATTGACTTTAAGGAAAGTCTGACAGACCTTCATGTTCGCTGGTTTGACTATTGGTTAAAAGGTGAACATACACACATCCGGGAAGAATCCCCCGTTAAGCTATTTGTCATGGGGATCAATCAATGGCGCGATGAACTTGAATGGCCGCTCGCACGTACAAACTATACCCCTTACTATTTACACAGCCAGGGCCACGCTAACTCACTTTCTGGGGATGGAAAGCTTTCAGAGATAACTCCCGGGCACGAGCCGGCCGATCAGTTTACGTACAACCCTGAAAAGCCGGTCCCTTCAAACGGAGGAGGCACGTTGTATGATGGCGTTAATACTACAGGGCCTCGTGATCAAAGAACTATAGAAAACCGAGACGACGTGTTAATCTACACCACAGCACCACTAAAAGAGCCAATTGAAGTTACCGGCCCTATTAAAGTCCGCCTTTGGGCTTCAACTGATGCAAAAGATACCGATTTCACAGCCAAACTAGTGGATGTGATGCCAGATGGTACAGCATATAACTTAACAGATGGCATCGTTCGTGCACGGTATCGAAATGGGTATAAACCAGAGCTAGAGTTAAACGGTGAAATCGTTGAATATGAGATAGATTTATGGGCAACGAGCAATGTATTTCTAACTGATCACCAAATCAGAGTTGAAATCTCCTCCAGTAATTTTCCGCGCTTTGCTGCTAATCTAAATACTGGAGAAACCATATTCGACAGCAATGAAAGTAAGATTGCGCATCAAACGATCTATCACAGTGAAAAATATCCATCGCACATCCTGCTTCCGCTCATCCCAACAGATCAATAAGGTTTGGATGATGAAGAATTTTCTATGCAGACATAAAAAGCCCCGTTTTTCTTTTTAGAATGACGGGGCTTTACGTTTATTGAGAAGAAATTTGGACGCCTAAAGATATCGACGCCCTCTTGATCAACCTGCTTCTTGATCGATTCATAGTGAACAATATCGAAAAAATGTTCATCTATTCCAACTGAGACCTCCACAAGTAAAAAGCTGCATATGCTCGCCAGTCTCCCCATTTCTTTGACAATTCCTCAACATAGTTAGTCGTTGGTTTCTGATCTAATTCCAGATGCTTTCGAAGGGCATGATGAATTCCAATATCCGCTGAGGGAAAAGCTTGGGGCTGAAGCAGGCATCGCAGCATAACATAATCGGCTGTCCATGCGCCGACACCTCTAAGTTTCATTAAGCTGTTTTTCATCCCTTCATAATCCATTTGTAAAAGTGCTTCCTTCGTTATTGCCCGGGAAACTATTGACTTGGCGATCCCGATAACATACTCGGCTTTTCGTGTTGTGAATTGCAGCTTTTTAAGGTGGCTGACGTCCAGGGAGGCAATCTGATGGCAATCAGGATACAACCAGTAGAGCTGCCCATCATATTCAAAGCTTTTACCAAAATGTTCTACAAATCGTTTCTTTAATGTATAAGCAAACGTTAGATTGATTTGCTGCCCGATGACTGCCCACGTTAATGCTTCAAACAAATCGGGGATACCGACAATTCGTAACCCACGGTGTCTGGATACAATGTTAGTTAAAACAGGATCATTTTGGGCCATTGCATAAAAGTCAGTCATATCTTTATTTAGATCAAACCATTCATGAATATATTTAGTAATCAGGTCGCCTGTCTCTTTATTTACTTTACCAAACGGAAGCTCCGCGATAATCGCATTTTCCTTACTTCTTATCTTTATTAAAACAAAAGATTGGTTGACATTGAGAAGTTTGATAATCAATTCTCCCTCAGCTTTATGCAGAACTTCTTGAGAAGAGCGATTGAGGTAAACTAAGCATTCTTTAAAGCTAAAGTCAGTGGGCGTGGGTATACTAAGATAATGGTCACTGCTCATCTTTAGACTCCTACCTTCTAGAAAATGTATGGTTATAGTAACATATCCCTCTCAACTTCATGTACTCGTCCAACCTCATAACTCTTCTACTACAAGAGGACACTTTGTTAGTCAACACAACAAAAAAGACCTCCTAATTACTTAAAGCTGAGTGAGGTCTTTATACAATCTATTCGAAGTTAACCTTAATCAACAACTATATAAGCAATCATCGGCCCATTAGATTGGATGTCCGAATGGGTGGTGCAAATCAGCCTGTACACGCCTTCCTCATCAAATTTTAAATCAACGATCGTCTCTTTCCCTTTTTTAACGACACCTTTGACATCAGTTCCCTCAATATGAAATGGGTGCTCTTTTCCATTCACACCGTATATATTCAGTCTGAATGGTTCCCCTTTTTCTACATAAATAGTCCCTGGATCCCAACGATAAGCTTCTATTTCTTCACCATTAGCCGTCTCGGATTTGAATTCCCCTGTCACGAGATGAATAACGCGTGTATCTGCGCTTGCTGGTTTGGAAAGAGTAGGGACAGCCTCACTCCCCCATAATGAAGTGCCAATGAAAAATGCGACAGCCATTGCCACCAAGATACCGAAAAACACACCTATTTTCTTTTTAGTAATAAGTAAAATTTTCACAATTAATTCCTCCCATAGCTTGTTTACTTATGCATATGCAAGCAAACCATGAGAACTTGTCTAATTTATCACTGGCAAAAAGAAAAATCAGCCTCCTTCATAAAAGAGACTGATCTCAAAGGTTTAATTCCATACTAAAGAATATTCCCTCACCTTATACCTTTTGGAGGGTTAGAAGCTGCTCACCTAAATACTTTGCGAGCGCAAGCATTCCGTAAACATCTGCATTGGCTTCAGCATCAGAATTGTAGTTTGTGTTCGTGTTCACATCATACGTGTAAAGCTGCCCATGCTTGTTTACTTATGCATATGCAAGCAAACCATGAGAACTTGTCTAATTTATCACTGGCAAAAAGAAAAATCAGCCTCCTTCATAAAAGAGACTGATCTCAAAGGTTTAATTCCATACTAAAGAATATTCCCTCACCTTATACCTTTTGGAGGGTTAGAAGCTGCTCACCTAAATACTTTGCGAGCGCAAGCATTCCGTAAACATCTGCATTGGCTTCAGCATCAGAATTGTAGTTTGTGTTCGTGTTCACATCATACGTGTAAAGCTGCCCATCTTGGTCCTGAATCGCTTCAATTCCGGCAACTTGAATATTATTCTCCTGGAGAAACTTCTCATATTGATCCAAGATTGGATGATGATAACCTTCAAGAATCTCGAACTTAGGTCCGCCTGTCTCTTGTTCACCAGTAGGACAATACATATCATCAATCGTGCAAGCGTCCGCAGGGCACAATTCAAAACCTTCAGAGGTATCCACTTTGACGGCATATAGAAACTCCCCGCCTACAAATTCATGTCGTACGATATAAGGCTCCGGGGCTTCTACGTACTGTTGGATGAGGGTAACACCATCTACCGGTTCTTCAAAGGAGTCTCCATAAACATACTCTTTCAACGCTTCAATAGAATGAAAAAGCTGCACGCCCTGACCTTTTCCAGCACGGTTATGCTTCGTAATAAAAGGTGCTAAGTCCAGCTTTTTGGCAGACTCAATGATGTGGTCTTTTCCTACAGCAGCGATTGTTTTCGGTGATGTGACCCCGGCACTGTTCAATGCCATATACTGGTTTACTTTGCTTACTTCAAGACGCAGTGCTCGACTTCCGTTTATAACAGTTCGACCATGCCGCTCAAGCCAAGCAAGCACTGCTTCTGTAAATTCAGGAGCAAAGCGATGGTCTCTTGTATGAGAAGAGGCACTTATCCGATTGTAAAAAACGCCTTCTGGAGGCTCATTAGTTAAGTCTATATTCCCTTGATCCAGATGCCATAATTCAAAAGGTAACTGCAATTCCTTTAATCGCTTCGTTAAATGATCCGTCCATTCATCATTTTCGTGCAATACATAAATTTTTCTCACGGATCAAACTCCTTTCCTGGATACTACAAGTATCAACTGTATTTCAACTATAACATATTATTCCGACCCTTTTACCATGTTATGCTCATACAGTATTTGGAGGAGTTCACATAATAACAGTTACAATTTCCAGAGCTTTCTCTTTCTATTCATCATCGGCAGGGTACTGAATCCCCATTTGCCTTCTGGCCTCTTGCATAATTTGCGTAGCAATCAGCGTATTTTTGTGGGAATTGACAGTGGACTGTATTTCACCCTTTTGGACTAGATTAACAAACTCCATAAGTTCATAATACATCGGTGGGTAAATATCCCGCTTCCCTAAGTGTTCAACTGTCCCATCATTATAGCGGATCTCAATGTTTTTCGGCTCTGAAATATTAGGAATAATCATCACACCTTCTTCTCCCTGTATTTCAGAAGGAGCATAAGAATGGTTGATTTTCGAATGAGTAATGACAGCCTCCATCTCCTCATATTCAGCTAGAATACTACCTTCTCCATCAACACCCGAAGCAAGCCTCACTCCATTTGCTTTAATCGATTCCGGTTCTCCGAAGAGCACTACTAGGGGGTAAACCCCATACACACCTAAATCCATCAAAGAGCCATTTGAGAAAACAGGATTAAATGCATTGAGGACCTTCCCTTCCCGGTAAGCGTTATAACGTGAAGAATACTTGCAGAAGTTCCCTGTAAAACGGCGCACTTTACCAATTTTATGTAAATGCGCTTGTACTCTGACAAAACCTGGCATCAATGTTGATTTAACAGCTTCCATCAGAAGTACTTGATTAGCTCTCGCCACCTCAATCATACGTGCTGCTTCTCGTTGGTTGGAGGCCATAGGTTTTTCACACAAAACATGTTTCCCATGCTCCATTGCGGTGATCGCTTGCTTAGCGTGAAATGAATTCGGACTGGCCACATATATGGCATCGACCTCTTCCGAACTACACATTTCCTCAATTGAGGTAAAGGTGAGTTCAGCTCCGAATTGCTCTGCAAACTCCTTAGCTCGTTCTTCTGTTCTGGAATAGACGGCTTTCAATTCAAACTGTTCCACATGCCGACCTGCTTTTATCATTGATTCAGTTATAAAGTTCGTTCCTATAATGCCAAAACGTACCATACAGCTAACTACTCCTTTTTGTCATAGTGTACCAAACTCACCCTGGCTGCTTTCCCCTTGATTAGGGATAAATGTTGAGATGGTACGCTTGAATTTTGTTTTTTCCTCCAGGAAGGGATAATGGTTACTATGCGTAAACACTACTAACTTCGAGTTCGGAATAAGCTCTTTCATTTCAACTGAATACTCTAATGGGCACTGGACATCATGCTCACCGCACATGATCAGCACAGGGGACTTAATGAAAGATAACTTTCTGCTAACATCAAAAATGGGAAGCTCTCTGACGAAATAATTCATTCGAACGGCAGACATCTTCTTCTGAATACTCTTGCAAAACAACTCCTCATAGCGATCAGGTTTATGTAGAGACAGCTTAGTCCTTTCTTTAGATAACTTGCTGCGATTGCTCTCCGATAATTCACTGCTTTTTAGTTCTTCTATTAGGTCTTGCATGCGTTGAAATTTGGGGTGATTAACATTATAGATACACTTCTCAGAGAACGTCATATACTCCCTTGCAGCTGCCCCTGCAATAATAAGGAAATTCAAGCGTTCGGAAAATTGAATGCCATATACAATTCCAAGCATCCCCCCAGTTGAATGCCCAGCAAACCCCCATTTTTCTATACTCATCTCTTCCCGAATGGCTTCCAGATCAAAAACAGTCTCAAGCATACTTAATTGGTAAGGTTCTTCCGCCTTCGCAGAATCCCCTGTCTCACGTAAGTTTACGATGTAAACGCTGTTTGTATCCGTGAACGTTTCCGCAAAATAATCACCTGATTCGTTAAATTCTGAATAGAGATGGGTGACGCATAAAGGCGGTCCGCTACCTTTTGCAAACACTTCGAATACTCCTCGATTTGTCGTAATTAAATTCTTCTTCCAACTATTCACATGCCATCCTTCTTTCTTCTATTCTCCCCTAACCTTAATTATTTCGATAACCTCGATATAAAAACCTCCCCAAACTAAAAAGCCCACACATCTTGTGCAGGCTTCATTTTTCAATAAGCTTCAGTCCTATTTCTGCTAACACGATCTGACCTTGCCTAGTAGGATGAACATCACCCTTTATAATATACTCTGGGTGTCCTTTAAAAGCTTTATAAGCATTCGCCATTTCTACATTAGTGAAGCGGCTTAACAGTTCAATTAAAGAGCTGTATTGAGCATTAATATAGTTTAGCGGAGCCTCCAGCTTGTCACCCGCTTCAGGATAAGGATTGTAGATGTTGTAAACAATGATGTCACCCTTTGTCAATCGTTCTAGCTCGATGACAGTTGAGTAAACATTAAAGATTAGATCGCGGACTACAAGAGCTACTTCTTCCATTTTGATACCTTTAAGACCCTTATTTTCTTTCAAAAGATTTAAAAGGTCATTTCCTCCAATACTTACAACAATATAATCAGCATGCTTGATCGTATTACGAAACTTATCGTTAGTACGTACAGCTTTAAGCAGCTCAGAAGAAGTCATTCCTGGTATCCCAAGATTAGTCACCTCTAAACCGGCTTCCTCGCCCATGATGTAAGGAAACGCTTCCCCTGCTGGCAAGGTGTTATCTTTCGTCAGGTTATATCCATAGGGAATCGAATCCCCAATTGCGACAAGCTGCTCTGACTCCCTTGCATAGATGTGGTGAGGAGCGAGCACAGCTCCAAGTAAAAGACAAACTACGCAAAAAAGGGCCGATAATTTCTTCAAAACCTTCACCCCTTCACCACGGATTAACATATAATCCTGCTTACTGCTCAGTATTCCAGAAATATATAAGTTCACTCATGTAAAAATCATCCTTTATTTACAATGAAAAAAGGCGCCAAACTTATTTCGGCGCCTCCATGGTTATTTACTTATAAAAAGTTGAGTCCAGTGCTGGCCCTCTTCCGTGTAGCCGACACCAATCTGGGTTACTTGCTCATTCATGATATTTTTACGGTGCCCTGGACTGTCTAACCAATCCTGGACCACCTCATCGGGAGTCTTCTGTCCGACCGCAATATTTTCTGCAGCATAGTTGAACTCTATCCCGAACTGTTTCAACATTTGAATAGGGCTGCCATAAGTGGGCGATATGTGAGCAAAGTAATTATTTTTTGCCATGTCAGTTGATTTTTTCTTGGCAACCTTAGATAATTCACTGTTAATTTTAAGAGGCTTCAACCCGTTCTTTTTGCGTGCTTGATTGGTTAATTGAACCACTTGTTCCTGAAAAGCACCTGTTACTTCATCCACACGTTGTTTGTTTGTACCAGTATTATTACCGTCCGCCTCGAAGCGATCAGAGTTCGGTGCGTCGTTATTATGGTTTTCCATAGGCAGACCCGGATCTGTGCCTTCGAAAGGAATATTAGGACTAAAACGATTTTGCTCTCGTTCCAGCTCAACTTGTTCACGCTGTTCTGGACCATATTCTACCTGGTTATAATTATAGGATTCGCGTTCCACAGCTCCCTCATCACCTGTACCACACGCCGCAAGAACTGACATGAGCATAACTGTGAAAAGGAACAATAATAAAGACTTTCTCATCTTCCATCCTCCTTAAGGAATTGATCATCATTACTATTTGCAACGATGAAAAAATTATCCTTAAAAGTCTGAAGGAGAAAGCCAGGAAAAAGAACCATAGAAATATCCTGATGCTGTGAGAGCATCAGGATCCAATATTACAACATATTTTCTTGAAGACGGAAACATACCACTTTGGATTCAGTCATCGATTCCATGGCGTAACGTACGCCTTCACGACCGACCCCGGAGCCTTTAGTTCCACCAAATGGCATGGCGTCAATTCGATAATCACTACTATCGTTAATCATAATGCCACCTACATTCATATGCTTGATGGTGTAAAAAGCATGATGAATGTTTCTTGTGAAAATACCTGCCTGCAGCCCATAATCCACATCATTTGCCAATTCTACTGCATGGTTCAAGTCGGCGACAGGCTGAATAATGACGACAGGTCCAAAAATCTCCTCTTTTGCTATTTTAGCTGACTCAGGAACATTCGTTAGCACGGTTGGATAATAATACGCCCCTTCACGCTTTCCACCAACTTCCACTGTGGCCCCAGATGTTACTGCTTCATTCACCCATAACTCTACACGCTCCGCTTCTTTCTCTTCAATCATTGGCCCTATATCTGTCAGTTCATCCATTTTATCGCCAACCATTAACTCTGCTGTGCGAGTAACAAACGTGTCCAGAAATTGGGAGTAAATGTCCTTTTCCACGTAAATTCGCTGAACCCCAATGCAATTTTGCCCCACTGCCGAAAAAGCACCCGATACAGAAGATTGCACAGCATCGTGAAGGTCAGCGTCACTTAGCACAATAACCGGAGAATTGGACCCTAACTCCATGCTGACTTTTTTAGTTCCTGCCTTTTGCGTGATCCTGTTTCCTGCATTCGGACCACCCGTGAACGATATCATTTGCACTGACGGATGTGTAACAAGTGTATCTCCAAGTTCCCGGCCTGATCCTGTAACAACTGATAAGAACCCTTCCGGAAGACCTGCTTCCACAAAAGCCTCTGCTAACTTTAGTGCACTTAGCGGGGTTACAGAAGCCGGCTTCACAACAATAGCATTTCCAGCGGCAATGGCCGGGCCGATTTTGTGAGCTACCAAATTTAAAGGGTCATTGAAAGGAGTTATTGCTCCAACTACGCCTACAGGAAAGCGATAGTGATATCCTACGCGATTTTCACTTCCCTCATTTTGGTCAAAATTAATGGTTTCTCCATTCATCCTTCTTGCTTCTTCTGCACTAATTTTAATGGTTTGTGTGGCTCGCTTTACCTCCCCCCGTGCTTCATTAATCGTTTTACTTCCTTCAGAAGCAATAATACGTGCAAATTCTTCAGCATTCTCTTTCATAAAAGAGACGACTCGATCCAAAATGGTAATTCGTTCATGCGTCGGCCAAACTTGCGTATTTCGATAAGTCCGCTCCGCTTTATCAATAGCGAGAGACATATCCTGTTTTGAAGCAAGGGGGACACGTGCGATTACTTGGCTGCTTTGAGGGTTGCGCACTTCAAATGTCTTTTCACCACTTACCCACTTCCCACCGATTAACATTTTCATCTCCTTTACCTTTGTGTGCATTACTATCCCCTCCTTTATATTTTCGCCGGTTGTCTCTCCTTTTGATAATGAATTAAATCAATCAGCAGTGAAAATCCGGTTTCTTTTAATCCTGCGCCAGCTCCTGTCAACAAAATAGGTCCCGCTAAATCGCATTCATAGACGATTGCGTTTGTAGCTCCTGTCACTCCGGATAACGGATCATCCGCATCGATGCGTTCAGGCTTAACACTGGCTTTGACCGTTCCTTCTTCATTTCTCACCCGAGCAAGCAATCGTAATTTTTTCCCTTCCCGAAGTGCCTCCTGTACTTGATCAACGGTTACTCCAGAAATCCCTTCACATTCAACTTCCGTATGGGAGAGAGACTCACCCATTAAATAATTCGCTAAAATGGCCGCTTTATAACGAGCGTCGTAACCTTCCACATCGCTAGTAGGATCTGCTTCAGCATAGCCAAGCTGCTGCGCTTTTTCTAAGGACTCCTCGTAAGAAAAGCCCTTTTCCATTTCTGTTAGAATAAAGTTAGTCGTTCCATTGAGAATCCCTTTGATTTCAGTTATCTTATTGCCTGCCAGTGTTTCAACAGGCATTCTAAGCGCTGGCGTACCGCTCATTACTGTTCCTTCAAATCCAAAAAATACACCCTGCTCCTCAGCAAGCTTCGCTAACTCTTTATAAGCTAAAGCTACTGGACCTTTATTGGTCGTCACGACACTTTTCCTGTTTTCAAAAGCCGTACGACAGTGAGAAATCGCCGGTTCTCCCGTTTTAACATCTGTAAAGGTAACTTCTACAATTACGTCAGCGTTTGAATGGATAATAGTATCCATACTGCTCCAGCCTTTTTTTGCTTGAGGCCCTCCAGAAATACCCTCTACTGTTCCTTCAGTTCGAACAGTTTGCAGAAGCTGCCCCACATCGAGTCCTTCCGGGTCATAGATTGACCCTTTCATCATATCGGCAACCGCTACGACCCTCGTATCGAGGCCATATGCACTACTCAAATTCTCTTTTCGCTCAATTAAAATTTCTGCAAGAGCTTGCCCTACGCCGCCAAAGCCAATAAATGCTATATTCACCATTACAATTCCCCTCCTTCGCGTTGTAGAAGCTGATACACACATTTCACAAAGATTTCTACACCATCTGATAGTGCTTCTTCGTTAATATCAAAACCCGGATGATGCAAGCCCCGCTCCTCTTCAATCCCGCATCCGAGGAAAAACATCGCCCCAGGCTTACGTGCTGTCATATGACTGAAATCTTCACTCCCCATTCCAAATGGTTCGTTTATGACTTTCATACCAGCCGCCGCATCGCGAATGACTTTATTTACCGTTGGATCGTTAACTAAAGCCGGTTCACCGCGATGAACTGTCAAGTCAAAATCCCCGCCTAATGCAGTGACTACTCTCGCAGCTCCCTCAATCTCTTTTATAAGCAACTCACGTACCTCTTTTTTATAAGAGCGGATCGTTCCCTGAATTTCAACCAATCCAGGAATCACGTTATTAGCTTCTCCTGCATGGATCTGGCCAACACTAATGGTTCCGACGTCTAAGGGATTTACTTTACGCCCATTAATACTGTATAGAGCCTGCAGCAAGTAAGTCGACATCCATACAGGATCTTTCGTATGATGAGGATACCCTCCGTGCCCGCCAGTGCCCTTAACGATCAAATAAAAATCATCATTATTGGCCATACTAGGACCATCATGGATTTGGATTTCACCCTTTTCCCGCCATGGACACATATGAAGGGCGAGAATGGCCTCTACATCATCCAGAATACCGCATTGGAGCATTTTCACAGCTCCTGTCTCCCCTAACACATCGCTATCTTCTTCAGCTGGCTGAAAGATCAGCTTCACAGTTCCTTTGAAAAGCCCTTTTTTTGCGTCTTCCGCTAGTAACTTCGCTGTACCCAAAAGGATTGAAATATGGGCGTCATGGCCACAAGCGTGCATGACACCCGGATGTTTAGAACTATACGAGAGACCCGTTTGCTCATAGATCGGCAGAGCATCCATGTCTGCCCGAAGTGCTATCACAGGTCCATCCCCAGTTGTAAGGGTTGCTACTATTCCGTAACCTCCAATGTTCTTCTCAATAGAATAAGCTTTAAACGAATCCAAAATTTGTGCAATTTTTTCACTCGTAGCTTTCTCTCGGAAGCTAAGCTCTGGAAACTGGTGAAAATGTCGCCTCCATTTAACCATCTCTGGGAGAATATCTAATGACCTTTCAACTAAGTCCGCCAATTTCGTTGTCACAGGGCCACCCCCTTAGTTTTTGATCATGATATTTGATGGCAGAGCTTTAAATGCCTGTTCTAAATCCTGTTTCAAGTCATCAATATCTTCAATACCTGCTGAATAGCGGATCAGCCCTTCTGGAATGCCCATAGCTGCCCGCTCTTCAGGTGTGCATTCAACATGGCTCGTTGTTCTGGATGGCCCCACAACCGTTTCTACTGAACCGAGGTTTGCTGCCCGATTTGCGAACTTTAGTTTTGGCAGTAAATGACGAACTGTTTCTACACCGCCTTTGACAGAGAAACTGAGCATGCCGCCAAAACCATTCATTTGTTCTTTGGCAATATCATGATTGGGGTGAGTTTCCAACCCAGGATAAAACACATCTTCTACCAACTCTATACTTTTGAGGAATTCTGCGATTTCCTGAGCATTTTTATTTTGCTGATCAATTCGGAGCTTCAACGTCTTCATTCCACGCAGCAGCAAGTAAGCGGCCATCGGATCGAGTGTTGCCCCGTTGATTTCACGGTAGTGATAGACCGCTTCAACGAGTTCTTTGCTTCCACAGACAGATCCACCCAGAGCATCAGCATGACCTCCCAAGAACTTTGTAGCACTATGAATGACCAAATCTGCCCCTAACTCCAATGGGTTTTGGTTAACTGGCGTAGCAAAAGTATTGTCTACAACTACGATGGCTCCAGCCGCTTTCCCCGCGCTCGCCATTCGTTTAATATCCGTAATCTTGACGGTTGGATTTGTCGGACTTTCTAAATAGAGGACTTTACAGCCTCTTTCAATTTCTTGCTCAATAGCATCATGGTCGCCGGTGTCACAAAGCACAACCTCTACTTGCTGTTTTGGTAAAAATTCCGTAAAAATTTTGTTTGTGCCGCCGTACGTGTCTTTTATCGAAACGATCCTGTCTCCTGGAAATAACAATGTTCCTAGAGTATTACTAATCGCGGCCATTCCCGTTGAAAAGCTTGTTGCTGCCTCTGCCCCTTCCAAAATTCTGATCTTCTCCTCAAATGCTTGAACGGTTGGATTTGTATTACGACCATAAATATGTCCTTTCTTCTTACCCACAGCTACTTCATACCATTCATCCATGTCGTCGTATCCAAATGATACGCTATGGACCACAGGTACTTGTGTTGCACCAAATGCTAGTTGATCCTTCTCACCAGCCCAAATTGATTTCGTACCAAGTTTAGCCTTTTCCATTACAATCATCCTCCTTAGCATTCAATAACTTCCAGGTGTAGCGGGCAATTTGCGTATCTTGCACTCCTGTGCCTGTTAAGTCACAAACAGAAAGTTGTTGATCATTTGTTCGACCTGGCTTTTGCCCGCTGGTTATTTCTCCTAATTCATGGACTTGGTCCAGTATTTGCTTATTTGAAACGGTTCTAAGTTCCCCCAGCATCATCGATTGCTCTTTGACGTCACACACGAATAAGTCCGCCTTTTTGATGATGTCGTTATCCAGTTCCTGCTTATGCTGAGCGTCTGACCCCATGGCCGTGATGTGCTGACCTGCGTGGAACCACTCCGCTTTAAGAACGGGCTCTGTGGCCGGGGTAGTTGTAATGATCACATCGCTGTTGCTGACAGCTTCGGATGGTGTCTCCTTAACGTCTACTTGCACATTAAATGTTTTTTCAACGAAAGATTTATATTGTTGAGCTCGTTCTGAATTACGCCCATAGACAAATACTTGAGTAATTGGTCTGACTTTAGTTAGAGCTTCTAACTGGTATTTGGCTTGTGAACCGGTCCCTATGATGGCGACGGTACTGCTGTCTTCACGGGTTAAATGCTTTGCAGCAACGGCTCCTGCTGCAGCTGTACGGATGTCTGTTAGCAAACCATTATCTGCTAAAACTGCCTTAGGTTCCCCTGTCGTTGTGTCAATTAAAATCATCATCCCATTAGCGCTGGGTAAGCCAAGTTTCGGATTGTCAAAGAATCCCGATGAAAGTTTAACAGCAAAACTATCGTACCCTTCGACATAAGCAGATTTAATGTCGACTTCTCCATTGCTAGCCGGTATATCTATACGCATAATAGGGGGCATCGTAACTTTTTTCGTTTGCAATGCTGTGAATGCGTTTTCAATTTCGCTGATAACGGCAGCGTTAAGTTGTATCACTTGTTGAATATCTTTTTTTGAATAAAGGCGCAAAACGTACACCTCCTAGCTGATTTGACCATTTGAATTAATGTTGTAAGGATCACGTCGTACAACTAGTTCCTGCGGATATGTGGTAAACCGTTCAGTCCCTGCCTCCGTAACTCGGAACGTCTCGCTGATCTCGATTCCATCGTGATCGAACCAGAGCCCTGGGATAAGATGGAACGTCATATTTGGCTGCAAAACTGTCGTATCACCTCTGCGAATACTTGCTGTATGCTCACCCCAATCTGGAGGATAATTCAAGCCTACGGAGTATCCGAGTCTTGATTCTTTCTCAAACCCATGCTTTTGAATACTCTTACGCCAGATTCCTTCCAAATCACTGCAGGTCATACCAGGTTTAGCTGTTTGCAACACATTTTGTATTCCTTCCGTCACAACAGCTGCCAAATGGTTTAACTTTTCACTCGGCTCTCCAACCGAAACCGTACGAGCTAGCGGGACATGATACCGTTTATAACACCCTGCCAGTTCAACGATTACGGCACTATTTTCCAAAAAAGGTCTGTCTGTCCAAGTCAGATGAGGAATCGACGTATGGTCACCAGTAGGAAGCAATGGCACAATGGCTGGATATTCACCACCAAATTCAGGAGTACCGCGTACCATGTGATAATAGATCTCAGCAGCCGTATCACACTCTCTTCCGCCTGCA
Organism: Halobacillus hunanensis; assembly: GCF_900166655.1. Taxonomy (GTDB): domain Bacteria; phylum Bacillota; class Bacilli; order Bacillales; family Halobacillaceae; genus Halobacillus_A; species Halobacillus_A hunanensis. The sequence goes on from NZ_FVZB01000006.1 coordinate 1,173,064, forward strand.
CGAATGCTTTCTACACCTTTAGTCATGGCTAGATCAGCGATTGTGGCAGCACGCTTCATGTATTCAATTTCCTGATCCGATTTAATCATCCGAACTCGATTGACCAGAACTGATGCATCATGGAATTTCGCATTAGGCATTCCCCGCTTTAATCGATCAAGTGACATTGCTGTGAAATAATAATGATCCATTTCAACCCCTATATGACGATTTCCCTGCCCAATTTGAGTTAAGATTTCTGAGATAAAATCCATTGGATGATAAACACTGGAATGCACATAATAATCTGGGTATGAGATGATATTTTCATCGTAGATCCATGTCTTGACCCGAGCCCCGTTTGCATCTTGGAAACGCCCAATCCATATAGGCTGCGGTTCATCAATGATGATGACAAGCATTTGATGAACGTAAAACGACCATGCATCGTAACCAGATAAATAATTCATATTAGCTGGATCAGTAATCAGCAGGACCTCAATCCCTTTCTCATCCATGCGATCCTTTGTTTCCTTAAGACGGTTTTGATATTCCAAAATATCAAATGGAAGCAACATGTTTTTCCCTCCCACCATTATCTGAATATTTGAATGACTATTACATTTATTGTATTCAATAGGCTTTTTTTATGTAATGTAAAAAATGTATGAAAATTCAAGATTCCAAATTGTACAATTTAGGAAAGATGCAAGAAGACATTTGTCCAGCATTTTGAAAAGCTGTATGATTTGAGGTAGAGATTAATATAGGAACTTCGGAATGGAATGGTGCAATTAAACTGGTGTAACATGGCACTATCTTATTAAGAAGGAGGTGTCTTGGATGGAGAATGTCATTGTTTCCTGGAGTGGGGGAAAAGACAGTACGCTTGCACTCTATAATCTTATGGAAAATAGTGATTATTGCATTAAAGGATTGTTATCGACCACCTCTCAAGCGAGCGGCAGACTGCCCATACATGAGGTGCGAAGAGAGTTCATTCAGGCCCAAGCTGAGTCAATGGGCCTTCCTTTGTATGACGTTCCATTACCTGAAATGGCGGACAACAATACTTATGAACAGACACTTCAGCAAAAGTTTGATCAGTTTAAGTCAGAGGGCGTCTTTACAATTGTTTACGCGGATTTATTTCTCGAAGATATAAAAGAATACCGGGACCGCCTACTCGCTAAGTCAGGAATGTCAGGGCTTTATCCCTTGTGGGGAAGAGCTTCCAATACCATTGCAAAGGAGTTTATCTCAGCGGGTTTTAAAGCTATCGTTTCGACCGTTGATACAGAAAAGCTCCCCGCTGACCAGGCAGGATGTAAAGTTGATAACAACTTCCTCTGTTCACTGCCGACAGATGTAGATCCTTGTGGTGAAAATGGGGAATTCCATACATTTGTAGTAGACGGGCCGATCTTTCATTATCCTGTCTCTGTACAGCCTGGTATTCAATTTACGACAAACAATGGAAAGTTTGTCCACGTTGAATTAATAGAAGTATAGTTGAAAGCTTGACATCCTAACCATACCTGAATTATTCTCATCCCCATGGCTTTTGAGGGAAACACTATTTCGGTACCTTTATAAATGGGCGCTATCGCGTCCATTTTCCATTTTAGGTAATAGATCAAAGCTATTATGGCTACAACAATATGGAGTAGTCTGTGCAATTTCCCTAAGTTTGAATAATTTGTGTCAAAATTGAATAGAAATCGTGATTTTTATATGACAATTTTTTTAACTAGGTCTCTATTGAAGCTTTATTTGCTATACTAACCCCAGTAATTCATTAATTGGAACAACCATCCCTTTTAATATATTTGTGAGAAGGAGTGTATTGCCAAGTGGAACGCAACAAACGGCATATTAAAAAATGGCTGGCTATGCTGCCACTCAGCCTGGTGCTATTATTAAGCGGCTGCAGTCAACTGACTGTCCTTGATCCAAAGGGTCCTGTCGCAGAAAGTCAAAAAGACCTGATTATGTATTCAATCTGGTTTATGCTCGTGATTGTAGTGGTTGTCTTTGCCCTATTTACTTATATGGTCATTAAATACCGCGACCGTCCTGGGCGGGGTGATAAAGACTACAACCCGCACCTTCACGGAAACACAATGATTGAGGTCATCTGGACGGTGATTCCGATTCTCATCGTAACAGCTTTATCAGTACCGACCGTACAAACATTATTTGATCTCGAAAAACCGCCCGAATCAACAGCTTCAGCAACAGCTGCCAAAGAACCACTCGTTATCCATGCAACATCGGCCGACTGGAAATGGTTCTTTAGTTATCCGGAACAAAACATAGAAACAGTCAATTATCTTCATATTCCTACTGATCGCCCAATCGAATTCAAAATAGCTTCTGCAGACTCAATGTCCTCGCTCTGGATTCCAGCTTTAGGTGGGCAAAAATACGGTATGGCAGGGATGCAGAATACGCTTTACCTACAAGCAGATGAACAAGGAGTGTATGATGGGCGAAACGCAAACTTCACGGGGGAAGGCTTTGCAGCTCAGACATTTGAAGTTTACGCAGAAAGCAGTGAGGAATTTTCCAACTGGGTAGAACAAGCACAAAATTCCCCTGAGCTTACGCAGGATCAATATAATAAGCTCCTTAAACCTGGATTAACAGACCGGAAGACCTTTTCTTCCACCCACTTACAATGGGTTAATCATGGTACGATGGCCGGAATGGACTACGCTATCGAACTTCATGGAGAAGCTTATGAGAAAGAATTACATTTAAAAAGCGGGGATATTGAAATTGATGCTACAGATGAAGAGTGATAGAAAGAAAGCAGGTGAGGAATTATGCAACTAGATGAATTTTTTGTCACGGGGGAACCACTCATTTACGCTGGAATGGTTTCCATCGTGCTCGTTACAGCTGCTATTATCTTTGTTCTAACTTACTTTAAAAGATGGGGATGGTTGTGGCGTGAGTGGTTGACTACTGTTGACCATAAAAAGATAGGTATTATGTATATTCTCAGTGCTCTAGCGATGTTGTTCAGAGGTGGGATGGACGCCTTAATGATGCGTGTCCAACTAGCATTTCCCGGTATGGACTTCTTAGGTTCGCAACACTATAACGAAATTTTTACGACGCACGGAACGGTTATGATCATTTTTATGGCTATGCCATTCTTGATCGGCTTAATGAACGTGATCGTACCATTGCAAATCGGCGCCAGGGACGTTGCTTTCCCGGCACTTAATGCCTTGAGTTTCTGGTCCTTCCTTTTTGGGGCATTGCTGTTTAATATTTCTTTCGTAATCGGCGGTTCTCCAGATGCCGGTTGGACCAGTTACACACCACTTGCCGGTGCAGCCATGAGCCCTGGTCCCGGACAGAACTTTTACTTGATGGGTCTTCAGTTATCAGGGATTGGAACACTGGCAACGGGGATAAACTTTATGGTTACCATAATTAAAATGCGTGCTCCTGGGATGAAAATGTTCCAAATGCCTATTTTCACTTGGTCAACTCTTGTTACAGCGTTCATTATTGTTTTTGCCTTCCCTATCCTAACAGTGGCATTAGCTTTAATGACGATCGACAGAGTTTTTGGTTCTCAGTTCTTCACACTGACCGGCGAAGGCTTACCAATGATGTGGGCCAACCTGTTCTGGATGTGGGGACACCCTGAAGTTTATATTGTAATATTGCCTGCCTTTGGTATTTTCTCAGAGGTTATTGCCACATTTGCCCGTAAGCAATTGTTCGGCTATAAAGCCATGGTTTGGTCAATGATCCTCATCGCAGGGTTAAGTTTCCTTGTATGGGTTCACCACTTTTTTACGATGGGTGCCGGTGCATTTGTTAACTCAGTATTTTCTGTTTCAACAATGTTAATCGCCGTTCCCACGGGTGTTAAAATATTCAACTGGCTTGCCACACTGTATAAGTCAAAAATTCAGTTTACAGTAGCCAACCTTTGGGCACTTGCTTTTATCCCGAGTTTTGTGATTGGCGGGGTTACTGGTGTTATGCTGGGTATGGCTGCTGCCGATTATCAGTTCCACAACTCATACTTCCTAGTGGCACACTTTCACTATGTGCTTATAGCAGGAACCGTGTTTGCCTGCTTTGCAGGTCTTGTGTACTGGTATCCGAAAATGTTCGGACACAAACTTAATGAAAGACTTGGCAAGATTAGCTTTTGGTTCTTCCTTATTGGATTCCATGTTTGTTTCTTCCCACAATACTTCGTGGGACTGGATGGTATGCCGCGTCGAGTCTTTTCAATCATTCCTGAATGGATGCCGCTTAACGTTATTTCGACTGTAGGGGCTTTCGGTATGGGACTTGGCTTTGCCATCTTTGTTTACAACATTTACTATAGTTATCGTTACAGCGAGCGTGAAAAAACCGGAGATTCTTGGGATGGACGCACACTGGAATGGGCTACTCCAACTCCAGTACCGTTTTACAATTTCGCGACGGTTCCTCACGTAAACTCACATGATGCCTTTATAGAAATGAAGGAAAAAGGTGAAACAACATTCGATGAAGAAAAAGTGGAGCCAATTCACATGCCAAGCAATACCGGTCAGCCGATTATCATGATGGGAATTGCAGGTATAGCAAGTTTTGGACTTGTGTTTGAATGGATGTGGATGGCTATTGCCGGTTTAATCGGACTAGTCGTTATGATGGGAGTCCGCTCCTTTGACTATGATGATGGGTTCCATGTTGAAGTAGACGAAATCAAGCGTACCGAACGCAAAGCAAGGGGGTTGTAAAATGAGTTCACATGAATTAAAAACTGGCCCGCTGGAATACCGCACACAGCAAGGTCAAATGAATATTCTCGGTTTTTGGATATTCCTCGGTGCTGAAATAGTTCTATTCTCAACACTCTTTGCGACCTATGCTGTATTATTCGGGCGAACAGCAGATGCTCCGTTGCCAGGGGAATTGTTTGAACCTGGCTCCGTACTCATTATGACCTTTTTATTGCTTACAAGTAGTTTCACATGTGGTATAGCGATTCATGAAATGCGACGGGGTTCTAAGAAAGGACTCATAACGTGGATGATCATTACACTAGCTCTAGGCCTTGGGTTCATTGGGTTAGAAATTGAAGAGTTCATTCACTATGCGCACGAAGGCGCCACTTTACAATCCAGTGCGTATTGGTCCGGCTTCTTTATATTAGCTGGTACCCATGGGCTGCACGTAACTGTGGGAATTGGCTGGGCAATTCTGTTATTGATCCAAATAGCAAAACGCGGCTTAACACCTGTTACCAGCAGAAAATTCTTTATTATCAGCTTGTATTGGCACTTCCTTGATGTCGTTTGGATTTTCCTCTTTACAAGCATCTATTTGATCGGGATGGTGGTTTAACATGGCAGAACACAATAAACGTATTCCTGTTCAGCACATTGTTGGCTTCGTCTTGTCTTTAGTCTTAACATTACTGGCAGCCTGGGCTGCTCTCAGATCAGATTTATCAACGTTTTGGATTATCACATCGATTATGATTTTAGCCGTCATACAGGCTGGTATCCAGTTATTTATGTTCATGCATATGACTGAATCCGAAAGCCATAATGGCCATGTACCATGGAATATGATGTTTCATGGTTTTGTCCTCGCAGCGATTGTTGTTGCCGGGTCACTATTTACTATGTCATTTGGCCATGATCATGACCCGCAGCATAACGGAGGACACGAACAGCACCAACAGCAGGAGGAACATTCTGGCGGCCATTAACTCAGTCTGGAATTAATCGCTCCTGATTATAAAATTAAGCCTTACAGTATCGCAACATCAAAAGACCACGGTGGTGATTAGATTGGAAAAAAACAAACAGCTCTACAATGAATATAGTCAGAATTCAGGCAGTTTCCCTTGGAAGCATGTAGTAAGCTTTACCTTATGTATTATCCTAGCTGCCTTCACACTCTGGGGAACCCTGTATTCAGATTATAGTTTCAAACCATTATTAGCCATCATATCGGGCGTTGCTTTCTTACAGGCATTACTTCAACTGTTCTATGTGCAACCTCGACAATAGCCTTAATATAGACTTTAAAAAAGCCCTCTTTTCTATTTGAAAAGAGGGCTTTTAGTATAATATTAATATCTTACTGCTTCACGAGGTTTTTCGTGTGTATTGGCCACATGGATAATAAACATAACCCAAGCTACTTCAGCAACAATCAGGCTCAAGTAAAACATTGACCAAGTAATCGAAAATGCTGAAGGAGCTGAAATGAACATCGTCTCAAAAAAGTAGACCCACATGCCCACGAGCAGAATGGTTTGAGTGATAGCTAACTTTGTCCTTTTCAAATGAATAAATACAAATGGGGCAACCGTTGCAATTAACAAAAACATAAGCACAATACCCATTATATCCATCTCCTTAATTTAATGATCCCGTGTAATCGTATTCATATTCTAATTGTAACAAATCATTCTCAAAAAGGACACAAATTATTCACATTTAACTGTTGATTTTTTTGACTTTTTTTAATGGAGTACTTAATTTGGCTCTATAGAAGGTTTCCTGTAGAACAAATTGAAATTGTTAGAGTGCCATTATTTCATCACTAGCCAGACATGTTTACCAATCATTGTTGATAAAATATACAAGGAGGCGATCGAAATGCCAATTGTAAAATTAAATGATGGAGCCGAGTTATATTATGAAGTATCTGGAGAAGGAAAACCTGTTTTATTTTTGCATGGAGTTTGGATGAGTAGCCGTTTTTTTCAAAAGCAAGTTCCCTATTTTCGTGAAGGATATCAAACGATCACATTGGATTTCAGAGGACACGGACAGTCTTCAGCAATAGATTCAGGTCACACAGTCGCCAACTATGCTCGTGATGTAAAACAATTTATCCAGCACCTAGGTCTTAAAGATGTGACCCTGTTAGGCTGGTCTATGGGAGCATTCGTAATTTGGGAATATATTAGCCAATTCGGCGAAGACAATATAAAGGCGACAGTAATTGTCGATGAACTAGCTTCTGATTACAAATGGGAAGATTTCGAGATTGGAGCGTTTGATCTTCCGACGTTAACGAGTATGATGCGTGACCTCCAAACAGATCAAAAAAGCCTGCTAGCCGGATTCATTCCTTTGATGTTTAAAGAAGAAGTGTCGCCACACAATATGGAGTGGATGCTCGCAGAAACAACACGACTCCCGGCAACGACAGCCAGCGCCATTTTATTTGACCAGTCACTCATTGACTGCAGGCCTTATTTGTCATTAATAACAGTTCCAACTTTACTTTGTTTCGGCAAGGAAGAGAAACTCATTCCAGTTGCCGCCGGAGAGCACTTAAACAGGGAAATCATCCATTCACGCTTAGAACTATTTGAAAAAAGTTGTCATTGCCCATTTTTAGAAGAACCGGATCAATTTAATCATAAAGTTGATTCCTTTTTGAAATCATTGGATGGATCCTGATCCTCATTAAGTACAATAAAGCCGGGCCTACATAGGTCCCGGCTTTATTTTATCGGCGCTAACCGCCGGGCAAGCCGGCGGTTAACGCCTAGAGTCTACTTACAACTTCACGAACATCTTCAGCATACGTAACAGCGGAAATCACGCATACACCATCAGCTCCTGCTTCAAGCACCGAACCGGAATTTTGAACGGTTATTCCCCCGATCCCAACTAACGGAATATCAGGATACATCCACCGTACCCTTTCGATCCATTCAACTCCAACAGGTACTTTCGCATCCACTTTTGTTGACGTCCCAAACACCGGGCCCGCCCCCAAGTAATCAACAACACCGACTGAGCTTCTCCTTAATTCATCTTCATTAGATACTGATAAACCGATAATTTTATTAGGAAAAGCCGAACGCAGCTGCTCAACGCTCACATCGTCCTGCCCTACATGAATTCCGTCCGCTTCCAAAGGTTCCATCAAAACGCTGTCGTCATTTACTATAAACAACACATCATGCTTCCGGCAAAGCTGGCGCAGTTTCAAGCCGAGAGCCAGCTTCTTCTCACCCTTTAGTGCTCCTGGCCCTTTTTCACGAAATTGGAAAGCTGTAACCCCGCCTGCGATGGCCTCTTCTAATACCTTCACTGGGTCGCGCTGGCAATTCTGACTGCCCATAATAAGATATTTCCTTAATCTCTTCCGAAGGTTCATGAAGAGATACCCTCAAGTTGTGATAACTCCAAAGCCAGTGCATCCAGAAAGTGGGCAGCAAAGGTCCCGGGACCTTCGATGTCTTGCTTGGAAGCAGCCCATTCTGCAGCAAGCCCATAAAATTTAACGGCGGTATAAGCTTGTCGCAGGCGGGTACCATTAGTTGACAGACAAGCCGTTACAATCGATCCAAGCAAACACCCAGCACCTGTTACTTTAGATAATAAAGCATGTCCTGTTTGATTGGATACGGTCTCTTTCCCATTTGAGATCACATCAACTTTTCCTGTAACAATAGCCAGTGTGTTAAATTCGTTGGCCACCTTTTCTGCAATCTCTTGTGGATTTCCTGAATCAACTGAATCTACCCCTTTTGTTTCTATAGAAATGCCAACGATATGGGCAAGTTCGCCTGCATTGCCTTTAATAGCAGCAGGTTCTACCTCTGCTATGATCCGATTAAAAGCTTGCGTACGAAAGGGGGTTGCCGCCACACCTACAGGATCAATGACTACTGGGACCCCCTTCTCATTTGCAGCTTTTCCAGCTAGTATCATGGCCTGGATTTGAGGCTCTGTCAACGTTCCCATATTGATTAACACACCATCGGATAAGTTTGCCATATCTACTGCGTCTTCCTTAGCCATCGCCATAATAGGAGATCCGCCAAATGCTAGTAAACCATTGGCACTAAAGTTCATGACCACCTGATTCGTTAAATTATGAATCAGCGGCTGCTTTTCCCGCACGTTTGAAATCACATTTACAACCATTTGTTAAAAACCTCCTCTCGTGTTGCAAAGTGGTTGGTTGGACCGCTCCCCTCCCCAAGTTCAAACGAATGACGGATCGCTTCTGTAACAAAATACTTGGCCTGCTCAACCGCTTCTACAAGAGGTGAGCCATGACTTAAATGAGCAGTGATGGCAGCAGAATACGTACATCCTGTTCCATGAGTATTTTTTGTATCAATTCGTTCACTTGTAAAAGTATGAATTTCCGAGCCGTCAAATAGAACATCTATGGCCTGACCTTTGATATGGCCGCCCTTTACCAAAGCTGCACCTGCTCCAAATTTAGTCACAATCTGTGCGGCTGCTTCTTTCATATCATCGATGTTCTCAATTGATCTCCCTGTAATATCCTCTGCTTCAGGTATATTCGGTGTAACGATCGATGTGTATGGCAGTAAATGATCACGAAGCCACAACCGCGATTCTTCTTTGATCAAAGGATCTCCGCTTTGTGCTACCATTACAGGATCCATAACGTATGGAGCTGGTATTTCTGGCAGCCATTCTGCGATGGTTTTCATCATGTCATGACTTGCGATCATCCCTGTTTTAAACGCATGAATGGGCATATCTGAAGAAACGGCTTCTAATTGTTTCCTCAGCATATCAACAGGCAAATCGTGTATATCTTTGACCCCTGTTGTATTTTGAGCGACTACAGAAGTAATAGCGCTCATGCCATAACTCTTTAATTCTTGAAATGTTTTTAAATCAGCTTGAATGCCTGCTCCACCGCTCGGATCAGTTCCAGCAATCGTTAATGCGCAAGCTGCTTGTTTCATTTGGAAGTCACCGCCTCCCCAGTCGGCCACGTTTCACAAGTGAAAGCCATTTCCCAGAAGTTCAACTCCAACTGACAGCTCTTGCGAAAAGCGTCTTTCATCCGTTTCAGTTCACCTTCTGAAGCCTCTTCGGCCAGCTCATTGAGGCGTTCACGCATGGCCATGGATAGCGTATCAAATTCCTCATTTGCGTAGAAATCTATCCACGGGTAGAACGTATGATTTGGTGTTGGCTGATATTTTTTCATCAAATGGTTGCCGATTTCAAGATAAGTCCACGGACATGGAAGCAGGGCAGCGAGGATTTCTCCGAGTCCTCCCATTTGAGCGTGATACATCATGTGTTTGACATAATGATCGGCTGTTGGCGGTAGCGGGTAGCCTTGCAATTCGTCATAACCTGCACCGATGACATCACAGAAATTGTGATGAGGATGGGTTTCACTATTTAGAACAAATCCGACTTGTTCACTAAAATAGCCCATGTCACGTCGTTCTGGAGACTTTGATATGGCAACACCGTAAACATGCATAAAGGCGTTCAAGTACTCATAATCAGCCTTAATGTAATGAGCTAATGCTTCGTGTGGCACTTCTCCTTTGCCAATTCCATCAACAAAAGGATGGTTAAAAATTGCTTCAAACAGCTCGTTATTTTCTTTTCGTAAAGTTTCGGTAAATGTCATAGAATGTTGCCTCCTTAGGTTATAGGAAGCCACTTAAAGGTGCTTTTGAGATGAGGCTACTTTCCTTACGCTGGTATTACCCAGATCAGGTTCTAAGGGATAAAGGAAAATCCTTATCTCAGCGTGTTCGCACCCCTAGTAGTTTCCGAAGATTATAGATTTGTCTGAGGTATTGCATGAGTTTGCCGTAATTTTGAAACAACAAACCAGCCAATCAATGCACCAGTTGTACTGCTGATGAGAAAGGACGGCAAGAAAGCTAATGCTCCCGCTGAACTCCCCATTAAAATGTTGGCAAAAGGCACGGAGAGCATGGCACCGATTAACCCAGTCCCAATCACTTCACCCGCTGCTGCAGTCCATGTTTTTCTGGACCATTTGTAAAAGTAACCCGCGAGTAAAGCCCCAATCATGCCTCCTGGAAACGCAAGCAATGTTCCGAGACCAAGCAAATTACGAAGCAGGCCGATCATAAAGGCAATCGCAACCGCCGGAATGGGTCCAAGCGTGACAGCGGCCATAACATTGACTGCGTGTTGTACAGGATAAGCCTTGGCTATTCCAGCAGGAAACCACAGCATTTGCGAACCAAGCGTTCCGATTGCTACAAATACAGCCATGGTCGTTAATAAGCGAGTTCGATTCATATTTCCCCTCCTCTCTTAAAAGGGGAGTGAACATGAAAAAAGCCAGATCCTGTAGGAGGACCTGGCTTCGAATGGATAAAGTCATAAGACATTTCTTCTGACTACTTCCCTCCGCTGGTCTTAACCAGATCAGGTTCATAAGAGTCGAAAAGCTGTTTCGCTTTTCTCTCAGCCCGTATCAGGGCCCCCCTAGTAGTAATTGTGTAATACTATTCGCTTGGTTGTTTTCATCATAACAGAGAAGATTTGGATTGTCATCATGAATCAACTATAAAGCTGTCTGCTTATTCTTCTTCTACCTTCTTCAGCTTCCATAACCTTACACTAAGCTCCAGTAAAAACATATCGTCAGCATTTAACAGCGACAAGCCTGTTAAATGTTCAATATTGCGCAATCTATGGAGTAATGATTGACGATGCAACATCAGCGCTCTCGCAGTTTGACTGACATTACTATTGTATTTATTGTAAACAATAAACGTATGAATAAGATCAGCCTGACGTTTCTGATCGTAGATAATCAGCGGTTCCAATGTATCCTTTACAATATTTTCAATTTCTTTTTCGTGGGATAAGGCCATGAGCAATCTATTCATACGGGTATCACTAAAAAAAGTTCGATTTCCATCCTCATGCTGCTGCTTGCCAATATTTAAAGCGGTCACGGCTTGATCATAACCTTGATGAAATACAAAAACCCCATCCTTAGGAAAAGATATTCCCCAGGAAATATTAATGCCAGCAAGCAATTCATTTAATCTGCGTTCGATAAGGTCGAGAAATTGATTGCTTGTTTCCATATAAGGATGATCATCTGCCTCTAAGTATACAATGACTTCTCCATCCTCAAACGTCGTCATGGTTCGGCGATTTAAAACATCACCAGCATGAGTGATCTCTTTCTGAATATAGTAATTTCGACTGTTCATCGATGAAGAAAGAACCGACTGCTCCCCGGCCCGCTCGACGTGATTATTTTTTTTCTTAAAGCGGATTGATCCTACAAGGCAAATATAGGGTAACGTTAATTCGTAGCCGAGCAGTTGAGCCTTTGACTGCATCTGTTTATCTACTTCGACTTCACTTTTTGCTAAATCTAGTAAAAAGTGATCTCTAAGCCGAATTTCTGTCATTTCAATCGCATTTTCCTTAACAAAATAAAGAGCGCAAGCCGTAAGGGCATGTTCTAATATATTTAAGACCGGCCATGTTAGCTCTTCGTTATCTTTTGGCTGAAACAGAAGATAGCCTTGCTTTTTATAATTGGATAGAATGGTAAGCTGATAACAGTACTGTTCTCCAATTTTATATTCTTCAATGTAATGGTAAAGGGGGTGATCGCGAAACGGAGTCTCCTTAGTCGGAATAAGTTCATAGTCTCCTTCCTCTACCCCGTTCAGCACGTCAATCATCCGTTGATCAAATTCGTAATTTGCCCTCACGATTTTATTATGATCACTAATGGCCACAGGAATTTGAGAATGCTGAAAGAGGATGGTCATGATCTCTTGCAGACCTTTGCCATTTAGTACACAGTTAATGAGCTCCTGCCGAACGCCCTCCGCCTGTTTCTGCTCCAATTCCTTTTCCTTACTTATTTCAGCTAAAACGTCTTGCAAAATATCACCGAATCGAACATTCCACGGGATTTCAATAATGATAAAATTCTGCTCAAGAGCGAGCTGTTGGATGCGGTCAGGAATTTTAAAAATATACCGTCCAGTAGCAATGGCCAGTGCCGAAGCTCCTGAATGAATAACATCCTTCACATAAACTTCTAAACAGTCAGGGTCATCGCCACATCCGACACCGGTACTGAGCACAAATTCATTTTTACGCACAAAGTTTTCGACAGGTGTTTCTATAACTGAAATCCATTCCACCTCACTGGTCTCAATACGCTCATTCCCGACATGGACTTTTGCCGGTTTCATGACGGATAACTGTAAGACATCCTTAACGGTTATACCCATTTACCACACCCCGCAAGCTTATCTAGTTTTAAGCAACTCACTAACTGTTTCATGATCAATATTATTACCGCTGACAATTGCTACTACTACACGGCCGTCACCTTGCTTCTCTGACAGTAACTTCCCAATTGCTGCCCCAGCCGCTCCTTCTACTGCCATTTTATGATGCTCAAGCAGAAACAATACTCCTTCTGCAATCGCCTTCTCAGAAATAAGCACGCTTTTATCCATATACTGCTTAGTCAATTGAAAAGTGTACTGATTATCCGGTCCGATCCCGCCTAACAAACTGTCTGCCAGCGTTGGCGATTCAGCAATTTTGATGGGGCGGCCTTGTTTTAAGCTTTCATGCATGACTGCTGAGTTCTCCATCGATACACCCGTTACCTGAATGGATGGATCATTTGACTTCAAGGTATAGCCAATTCCAGAAAGCAAGCCTCCCCCTGAGAGGGGAATTAATATTTCATCTATGTCAGGGCACTGATCCAACACTTCTAATCCTATCGTGCCCTGCCCGGCAATGACATCAAGGTCATCGAATGGTTTGATAACAGAGACACCTTGTTCTTGTTCTAATCGATAGCAGTAATCTTCCGCATCATCCTGGTTTTCACCTACGACCACAACTTCAGCGCCAAGCTCCTTCAGCCGATTTACTTTCCCTTTTGGTACCCGTGAAGAAATGCATACAACAGAATGAATCCCAAGCTGCTTGGCGACATAGGCGACAGCAATACCGTGGTTTCCTGTTGAAAATGTCGCCACACCTCTTTTTTGACCCTCGTTGGAGAGGGAAAGGATCTTGTTAGCAGCTCCTCTTAATTTAAAAGCTCCTGTAGGCTGGTGGTTTTCAAGTTTTAAATACACTTGATTTCCTGTGTAATTAGATAAAGTGTTCGAATAGATAAGGGGCGTTTGGATAGCCAGCCCTGTAATCCTCTGCCTCGCCTTCCAAATCTCCCTTAAAGATATGAATTCGCTCACGATTATTCTCCTCTCTTAATACATATGCCAGGGTAGTTCAGATTTTTCAGATATTATTGAACAAAAAAAGAGAGCATACTATGTAACGTTGTATGAACTCTTTATTATTTCATTAAGGATTGTTGAATCACATCTGTTAAACATTTCTTAACTAAGCTTTCCTGCGACTGACTTAAGCAAAGTCCTTCAATGACTACGGAAGCTTCGCAGATTTCATCATATCTTCTGCTATTTCACGGGATCGAACACCTGTTTCATACACCCTCCGATTATGTGTTTATATTCTCAATTATACAACATTTCGATGCTAAAATACAGATAATCGTTCGACAAAATCCTGTTATTAAAGGGGTTATGACGACTTTTTCTTTGTTGATGATTTCTTGGATGCTTTCTTTTTAGGAGCTGCCTTTTTAGGAGCAACTTTCTTTTTATTTTTCGACTCGTCCAGTGACTTCTCTAAGGCTTCCATAAGGTCTGTCACATTGTCAGGACGTTTTTTCTCTTTAGCTGTTGTCACTTCTTCATTATTTCGTTTGGCTTCAATAAGTTCCAGAAGAGCTGTTCGATATTCATCCGTGTACTTCTCTGGTTCAAACTCGGCTGTGAGTTCATCAATCAACGCAACAGCAGTCTTCATTTCCTTTTTACTTAAATCAGTTTGCTCAGGAACGTTTGGTACCTCGCCAACATCTCGCACCTCATCCGGATAATGGATGGTTTCCATAAGCAATGTATTTTTATACACTCGCAAAATAGCCAATTGTTCTTTTGAACGAATAATAATCTTGGCAATGCCGATTTTCCCCGTGTCTTCAAGGGCTTCCCTTAATAAACCGTATGCTTTATTTCCACCGCTGTTTGGTGAAATAAAATAGCTGCGCTCAAAATAAATAGGGTCAATTTCTTCAAGTTTGACAAAATCAAGTATTTCCACAGCTTTGTCTTCTTGTTCTTTCTTTAAGTTCTTTAAATCCTCTTCATCAAGCACTACAAATTTATTTTTAGCATACTCGTAAGCTTTGACGATCTCTTCATTTTTCACTTCTTCCTCGCAAACTGGGCATCTTTTCTTATACTCGATCGGAGAATTACATTTTCCATGTAATTGACGCAATTTAATATCTTTGTTCTCAGTAGCAGCATGAAGCTTGATCGGTATGTTAACAAGACCAAAACTAATCGATCCCTTCCACATTGTGTGCATGAACTATTTCACTCCTTTTTGATTAGCTTTTACCCTCTAAGAAAAAATATGACTAAAAGCTATATACTCGATCAAAATAAAGATAGAAAAGAAGGTGAGTGAGTTGGTTAAACCTATGCTTCCGACATTGTCTGAAGAAATACCGACGGGAAATGAATGGGTATATGAAGTGAAATATGACGGATTTCGGGCGTTTCTTAAGTGGACAGAAAACGGGGTTTCGCTCATGAGTAGAAACGGTCAGGATTTGTCAGACCGCTTTCCTGAAATCATTGATGCTGCAAAAAAAGGGGATCCTCCTGATCAACTGCCTGTTTTACTCGACGGCGAGATCGTGATTCTCAACACCCCTTATCAGGCCAATTTCCCCATTCTCCAAAAACGTGGACGGATGAGGAATAAAGCTTCTATTAAAAGGATAGCTGGAGAGCGGCCCGCTACATTTATGGCATTTGATATTCTTGAATCTGGAAAAAATTTAACCTCATTTGTTTTTATAGAAAGAAAAGAACGACTTCGTAAAATGATTAACCATATCGACTTTCCATCTATTCAAATGGTCGAAGTTTTTGAACATAAAGCCGACATCCACAGTCTTCTCCTCCTTCATTTAGGCGAAGGTATCGTAGCAAAGCGCAAACAGAGCATTTACCAAAAAGGGGTTCGGACGAGGCAATGGCTCAAAGTGAAACAATGGCGTTCAGTTTCTGGCTTTCTAACCTCATTCGATCCAGGGAATGATTATTATAAAATGGAGATTTGGCACGGGAATAAACGTGTACCGTTAGGCAGTTTTAAGCATGGATTAACCTCAGAGCAGGCGCATACACTTGCAACTTTTTTTAAAGAGAAGGGAACTAATTGGAGACTAAATCCAAGTGTTTGCGCCGCTATCAACTGCTTAATGGCAGAAGGCGGAGAAATGCGCGAGCCTGTCTTCCATCAGTTTAGATTTGATTTGGAGCACGATGATTGTACCGTGTCTAAACGAGACTGGGACCTGCTTTTGTTTCCTGAGGATGTAGAGATCACTCATCCTGAAAAAATACTGTGGCCAGAAAGGAAATGGAGTAAGCAGGATTACCTGATGTACATTAGAGCGATCGCTCCTTACATGATTCCTTTTATAAAAGATAAAAAGTTGACGTTAATTCGATATCCTCATGGTGTGGGTGACGAATCCTTCTTTCAAAAGCATCGGGCTGAACACTCTCCTGATTATGTAGAGGCATGGAAGGAGAATGGTGAGACCTTCATCGTTAGCAACGAGCTGTCAAGTTTAGTTTGGCTAAGCAATCAAGGAGCACTAGAGTTTCATATTCCGTTTCAAAAAGCAGCAGCCAATGACCCGGATGAGATTGTGTTTGACCTTGATCCACCTGATCGCAGCGCATTTCATTTATCGATCATAGCTGCAAAACTATTGAAACATTTGCTTGACCAACTCAACGTACATGGTTTTATAAAAACATCCGGAAATAAAGGAATGCAGCTCCATATTCCTATTACAGAGGGGAGCATGAGTTATGAAGAAACAAGGAAATTTACAAAGAGTTTAGTCGATCTTCTTGTAAAAGAAAGTCCAGATTTATTTACAATTGAGCGATTAAAGAAAAATCGCGGACAAAGACTTTACCTGGACTATGTCCAGCATGCAGAAGGAAAAACCATTATATCCCCCTATTCAGCCAGAGCCACTTCAGAAGGAACTGTAGCCACACCGCTTTTTTGGCATGAAATCACAGAAGATCTAAATCCAGAAGACTTTACCATTAAGAATGTTATGCAGCGAGTCCAGGAATTTGGCTGTCCTTTTCAAGATTATCATAAAGTGCGAGAGTCCCAGCCCATTGATGTCATGAAACAACTAGGAGGATAAAGTACTGAACAAATAGAGCCTCGACATGATGGGTCGAGGCTCATCCAATCTATTCTGTTACCTGTTTTGTCTGCTCTCGGAGTTTAAATTTCTGCAGCTTTCCACTGGCATTTCGGGGAAGTTCAGACACAAACTCATAACGACGCGGTCGCTTGTAGCGGGCAAGCCTGTTACCTGATATGCAAAATTCATCAAGTTCGTCAGGTTCTACATCGCCTTTTTTCACTATATAAGCAACAACTTTTTCGCCCCACAATTCATCGGGTTCCCCTACTACTGCAGCATCCACAACAGCCGGGTGGTCAAACAGGGCATCCTCCACTTCGCGGGAATAAATATTCTCACCGCCTGAAACAATCATGTCTTTCACCCTGTCACTAACCCATAGATAGCCATCTTCATCGAAATAACCAATATCTCCAGAATGATACCACCCTTTATATAAAGCTTCTGACGTCTCTTTAGAACGATTGTAATATTCAGGCATCATACTTGGCCCGCGCACAATAATTTCTCCTAACTCGCCTGGGCTGCAGATGTCAGCGGGATCTGCAGGTCCTTCCTCCCGTGTACG
Organism: Halobacillus hunanensis; assembly: GCF_900166655.1. GTDB lineage: Bacteria > Bacillota > Bacilli > Bacillales > Halobacillaceae > Halobacillus_A > Halobacillus_A hunanensis. Next base: position 1,190,729 of record NZ_FVZB01000006.1, read on the forward strand.
TACGACGAGTACTTCATGGTTTACTAGTGCCCGTCCTGCAGACCCTGCTTTAGACAACTGTTCGTCTTCGAGAAGAACGGTAATAGCCGGTCCCATTTCAGTCATTCCGTATGCTTGGATCAATTGGACTCCTAAAGCTTGATGAAGCCGCTTCGTTAGGGCTGGAGCCATAGGTGCCCCACCATAAAGCCCTGTCCTCAATGAATTGAAGTCCTTCTTACTGAATTTCTCTTGTATGATCATATTCCACATCGTTGGAGCTGCAAACAATGTAGAGATTTCTTCTTCACGCGTTATTTGAATCATTTCCTGAGCATCGAAGTGATGGAGAATTACCGTTGTTGCCCCAACCATCACCCTTGGAAAAAATGAACAATGGAGTTCAGCACAATGGAACATCGGAGCTGCCGTTAGACCGCGGTCGTGGTGGGTGAGATGTAAAGTATGGGCTAGTATGAGTGCTTGGTCAATCATATCCCGGTGAGTATGCAGGACCCCTTTAGGTAATCCCGTCGTACCTGAAGTGTACATGATTGCGTAGTAATCGTCTTCGTCGATTTCGCAGAACGGCGGTGTACGATCCGCTCCTTCCAGCACATCATAATAATGGCGAGATAATACAACCTCCTGCTGTTCATCTATGGACCAGAAATGGATATGGGTTCTTTCATTCGCAATTTCTTTAAGCTGCGGTGCTGTTGCCCGTTCGAATAATACTACTTTAGGTTTAGCATCCTTAATAATAAAGCTGATTTCCTGCGAAGTTAGCCTGAAATTTATGGGATTAAAAATAGCACCGATTTTCATACAAGCAAATAATGTAACTGCAAATTCAGCCGTGTTATAAAGTACTGTAGAAACCTTTTCCCCTTTTGTAACCCCTGCACCAGACAAAGCATTAGCCAAGTGATTTGCTTCTTCATCCCATTGTCGATAAGTCCACCTTTTTCCTAACCTTACATCTACTAACGCTTCTTTATTCGGAAACTTCACCGCCGTTTGCTCAAACATACTTTTAAGTGTTGGACCCATCATTATCCACTCCTTTAAACTTGTTTGAAAACTAGTAGCTACATTAGTCTGACAAACGCTCAATAATCGTTGCGTTAGCCATACCCAATCCTTCACAAACGGCCTGAAGACCATATCGTCCTTCCGACCTTTCCAGTTCATGCATAAGAGTTGTCATCAGCTTAGTGCCTGTAGCTCCAAGTGGGTGCCCAAGCGCTATCGCACCGCCATTGACGTTCAATTTCTCAATAGCGGCCCCTGTTTCCTTCAGCCAAAACAAAGGGACTGAAGCAAAAGCTTCGTTAACTTCAAATAGATCAATGTCTTTAAGACTAAGTCCAGCCTGTTGTAAAACTTTCTGAGTAGCTGGAACAGGCCCGGTAAGCATAAAAGTTGGGTCAGACCCAACAACGGAACGAGCTACAATGCGAAAGCGCGGTCTTAGCTCAAGAGACTCAGCTTTCTGACGTGACATAAGCAAAATAGCCGAAGCACCATCGCTAATTTGACTGGCATTACCTGCTGTAATCACCCCACCTTCTTTAAATGCCGGATTTAGAGGCTCCAAGCTGCTCATAGTTGTTCCAGGACGCGGTCCTTCATCATCCTTCATTGTAATCGGCAGCCCCTTACGATCCTTTGCTTCAACAGGCATAATTTCCCTTTCATATCGCCCTTCCTCGATTGCAGATAATGCCTTTTCATGACTTCTTACCGCAAATCTATTTAAATCTTCCTTACTCAACCCCCAGTGTTCGGCAATTTGTTCCGCCGATAAACCTTGATTAATCATTCTATATTGACTTGTAAGCTTTTCGCTATACTCTGTTCCCTGCCTATTTGAAAACATTGGCACACGAGACATTGATTCTACTCCGCCGGCAATCACTACATCCATATCTCCACTTGCAATCGCTTGTGAAGCAAAATGAACAGCTTGCTGACTTGACCCACATTGCCGGTCAATTGTGACACCAGGTACCTCTTTGGGGAAACCAGCCATAAGAGCAGCGATTCTGGCTACGTCACCAGACTGCTCCCCAACTTGCGAAACACAGCCCGCAATGACATCATTTACCTCAGCTGGGTCTAGGTCAACTCTGCAAGTCAATTCTTTTAGGACTTTCGCCAGTAATTCGTCTGGCCTGATATCTTTCAGCAAACCATTTTTTCTACCAACCGGAGTTCGTACAGCTTCGACAATAACAACTTCATTCATCCTGCATCCCCCATTTATCCTGGCTAGTTGAGCCCCATTTTTTTGGCAATGATAGATTTCATAATTTCATTCGACCCTGCATAAATTGCTGCTACCGGGGCATCTCTGAATCGCCTTGCAATCTCGTACTCCTCCATGTAGCCATAACCTCCATGAAATTGCATACACGTTGAAGCTGTCTTTTTAACTAAATCCGTAATCCACCACTTTGCCATCGATACTTCTTTAACCACCTCATCTCCATTCATGTGTGCTTCTATAGTTCGGTCCAGAAAAGCCCTGCCTATTTCCACCTCTGTCTGTAATTCAGCTAAGCTAAACTGTATATGTTGAAAGGAAGCGATCGACTTGCCAAATGCCTGCCGCTGCTTCACGTAATCAAGTGTTAGTTCCAGCATCCGTTCACTTGAGGTAATCCCCCCGATAGCAACAACAAGTCTTTCCTGCTGTAGTTTATCCATCAGATAATAAAATCCTTTTCCTTCCTCACCAAGGAGATTTCCTTTAGGCACTTTAGCATCTTCAAAAATTAGTTCAGCTGTATCCTGACTGTGCAGTCCTACTTTATGTAATTGTTTCCCCCGAGAAAAACCATCAGTGCCACGTTCAACAACGATTAAACTAATCCCCTTATGAGGTGGTTTCGTCTGTGTATCCGTCTTGCAAACTATGAGAATAAGATCTGCCTGAATGCCATTTGTGATAAACGTTTTTTCCCCGTTTATTACATAATGGTCATCTTGTAATACTGCAGATGTACGTATATGGGCTAAATCTGAACCTGCTCCTGGCTCTGTCATAGCAATGGCAGTTATAATTTCTCCTGTTGCACATTTAGGAAGCCACTTTTTCTTCTGTTCAACCGTTCCATATTCAGCAAGATAAGGAACGACAATATCGTTGTGAAGTCCAATTCCGATTAAGCCTGTCCCGACCTTTTCCAGCTCCTCATTAATCAAAACTGAATAAGCGAAGTCTGCCCCTGCCCCACCAAATTCTTCATTAAGCCAAGGGCAAAGGTATCCTTGCTCTCCAAGCTTTTTCCAGAATGACCTCGGAATGTACCCCTGACTCTCCCATTGATCAAAGTATGGAAAAGCTTCTTTTGCAAGAAACTTCCTCAATGATTCCCTTACTATTCTGTGTTCATCTTTTATATAGCCAGCTTCCATAGGGCCCTCCTGATAGTTCGGAATATTCGGTCATATTATTTTAAAAAACTTGTCCTATATTATATTCTGGCTTGCCTGCTCATTTTCCTGCTTTATATAAAATGCTCATATATATAAGGATTCATTGAAGGTTACAATAGTGAAAAGTTAGAAATAAAAAAATAGGCACCGCTAGTCTCAGTGAATAACGATGCTTTATCCTATACCTATACCATAGACATACGTTGTTCTTTCTCTACTCGGCCTCTTACATTCGTCTACGCACTTCTTTAACAGGGAGGAGACTTTGGGATAGGGTTACTATTATTTTATGATCGGATTACTTAAATATGTCTTGAATTGACTACGTCACAAAATCCTTTCAATTGCGTGGGCTACTCCATCATTTTCGTTTGTCTTCGTTACCCAGTCTGCCTCTTCCTTAACGATTTCCTGTGCATTACCCATGGCTACGCCAAAGCCGGCTTCACGAATCATAGCCAAGTCATTCATACTATCTCCAACCGACATCACCTGGCTCATTTTCAAATCTAACTTTTCACAAACCTTTAACAATGCAGCCGCTTTATTTACTCCAGCTGGATTGACCTCTATGTTCGTCGGACTTGAATTTGTAATTTCGAATGCTCCATTATTACGCAGCTCATCTAAAATAACTTGACGTACCTCATCATCTTCTACATCAAAGCCAAATTTAAGCCAGTCATAATCAACGATTTCCTTTTCAAACGGCTGCTGACTGCTAAACTGCCCTTGAACCGTTGAGGTCCAAAAATGGATTCCGTGTCCATTTCTTAGTTCCCATAACCTCTCGACATGTTTAGGTTCGAGGAGGTTTTGCTCTACAAGGTTAAAATTTTCATCATAAATCTCCCCGCCATTGATCGTCACCATGTATGATGATCGCCCAAGAGACTCTGCGATACCTTGACAAGTTGCTAGAGACCTGCCTGTGCTGAGTACAACATGGATTCCTTGACTTTTGGCTTTTTGAATAGCTTCATGGTTTCTTTTGGATACTTGTAAATCCTCGTTTAGCAGTGTTCCGTCCATATCTAGTGCAATTAGTTTGATATCCTTTTCCATCGTTTGCTCACGTCCTCTCATTTGCTCCTCTTATTTTAGTACACTTTTGAGGTTTGATACAGTAGAGTGATTATTACTCATATCGTTGAGCAAAAAAACCCCCACCGTGAATGGTGAGGGCTTCTGATTATTCTTTTGGTTTCTGCTTCTGTTGTTCATCGATGGGTTCGACTACTTTTGTTTCATCTAGATACCTTAGAAGGTCTCCATAGATAACTGAATCTGACATGTTCAGCTCTTCTTTGGCTTGCTTAAAGAAGGGCTCACATTTTTCTGATTTGATTTTTTCACCAGTTTGCCTGTCATAGCAGGCACCTTGAATGCCTACATATTTTTCACTGGCAAAATCTCCATCACGTGTAATCATTAGCTGACGGCGCTCTTCACTTAATAAATCATGTCCAAATTGGATAGGGTTATTACCTTCAATCCCTAGCATGTTCATTAAGGTAGGACGTAAGTCAACTTGACCTCCTACTGTATGGTTCTCTTGCGGCTCAAGACCTTTTCCATAAAACAGTAGTGGTACTTGCTGAAGCTGGAACTGTTCAAATTCATTGATATCCTTACCTAGATACTCACCCATAGCTTTCTGGTGGTTTTCTGAGATACCAAAGTGATCCCCATAGATCATTAGAATCGTATTATCATAGAGTTCTGATTGCTTAAATGCTTCTACAAATTGTTTTAATGCCTGGTCTTGATAACGGATCGTTTGGAAATAGCGGTTTAATGTTGCACTGGACGTATTTCCTTCTTCAATGAGCTTCTTATCTTCTGGTAAGGTAAATGGATAATGGTTTGTCAGTGTGATCATTCTAGTATAAAAAGGTTCCTCCAAATTCTTCATCTTTTCCAATGATTGAGCGAAGAAATTTTCGTCTAACAATCCCCATCCATAAGAATTCTCTTCTGTTACTTTGTAGTCCTGTTTCGAGAAATACTTATTGATACCTAAAGAATCATACATGACGTTCCTGTTCCAGAACGTTTTGTCATTAGCATGCATAACACTCGTAGAATATCCGTTTTTACTCAGAACTTCCGGCATAGCCTCATACTCATTGCTAGAATGAGTAAAAAATACAGCTCCACGATTTAACGGATACATAGAATTCGCTAAAAGAAACTCAGAGTCTGACGTACGACCTTGTTTCACTTGATGGTAGAAGTTATCAAAATAAATCCCCTCTTCCTTCAAGTCGTTAAAGTACGGCGTAAGTTCCTGGCCATGAAGCTCTTTACCCACAACAAATTCTTGTGTACTTTCTAAGGAAATGGCAATCACATTTTTCCCTTCAATAATACCTTCGTATTTATCACTCGAAGGTGTACTTGTTTCATTTAAATAATTTATGACAGGAACGAGCTCGTTACTATCCGCCAGCGTTCTCTTCATTTCCGTCTTCCCTTGAAGAACGGCGTCATAGACATGATAGTTTATAAGACCAATAAATTTAACTAGCTTATTACGGTCAAATGTCCGCTCGAGAAGATCAGTCCGCTCAGTTTCTGCCCATGTAAGGTTAACTAGAAAAAGAGGAATAGCTACAATAGCTAAAATTAAACCCTCTTTGCGCTTTGGTAAAAACAATTGCAAACGTTCTGGCTTTAAATAGAATAGTAGAAAAGCAGCGATGACAACGTCAATAAATAACAAAGCATCAGTCGGAGCCATGATGTTTGTAATACTGCTCCCCATTCCAGCCAAGTTGGCAACTTGCTCTAGCATCGGAATCGTAATAAAGTCACTGTATTCCCTATAGAACAGGACGTTTGCATAAATAAGCAAAGAGCCAAGAATATAGGAAACCAGCATCCCTTTCCGGCCAGCTAATAAAATGCCGATTCCAAAGATAAGAAGAATACTGCTTAACGGGTTAAAAGCCATAATAAAAGCTTGATTTGTATTTTCTACACCCAAATCAAAAATGCTACTCTGGACGTAATACATCTTGATCCAGAACATTCCGATCACAATTGCGTAGGCGATTAATTTCATTTTTGTATTTTTATTAAAATAATTTTTTCCTTTAAACATTTTGTAAAACCTCCGTTAAATTACACTTACTCATTTTACATTAATTTTACTCTCTTTTGAACCTTTAACCACCTTCTTTTAACTAAATGCAATAAATGTAACACTATATACAACACATCGTTACGAAAAAATAGTCATAAAATACCACTTAATTCTTGTCCATAACATTTAGACGTTTTTAATTGACTATTGGTTACAAGAAATATAACTTTTATTATGAAGAGTAAGTATATTATAGGAGGGGCAGTATTATGAGTAAAAGCGCACAATTAATTGATTATCTGATGTCACATCGAGAAGTAACGAATGAATTAGCAGCGAAGATCGAACCTAAAGATTATTCGTTCAAGCCTACCCCTACATCAATGGAAGCTCAAAAACTCGTACATCACATTCTTGAATCTACTTATACTTTTGCCAGGTTGGCTAATAAACAGGAATCTGAGAAACTTTTTGAAGAAAATGACCCAGCAGACTTATCTGAACGTGCGCATGCTTATACAGAGTCAACTGTGAAATTGCTTAGCAAGTTATCAGATGAGGATTTTGAACAGACAATAGATGTCAGCCATATCTTCGGAAGAGAGATGACTGCCGGTCAGCTGTTGAATATGGCTATCGATCATGAGATTAACCATAAAGGAAATTTATTTGTTTACGTCAGGGAGATGGGACATACAGATCTCCCAATGTATGTGAAAGCATAAAAAGGCTGCAAAAGGCGCAATACCAAAATATTACGGTTAGGCCGCTATATAAATATATTGACTTAAGGAGCGGACTGCAGAGGGTGCAGCCGCTCCTTTTTAAAACCACTTTTATGAAATGGAAATGAAAGGATGACCTGAGGTGGCCTCTGCATGATTGTAATCTACGATACTTGCACCTAATTTCATTTGTTGACGATACACCCGCATATTATGATTAGTGGCTATACAGAACAGAACTAATACGAGCACATGCACACTTTTCGCTCCTACAAAGTTATCTTCACTTATGTTAACCTATATTAAAATAGGTTAACATAAGTGAAGAGGAGTGATTAATCGTGAATGAACAAAGCAAAAAACTAAGAGCCCTTCTTAATTGTTCTATCTTTGCAGCAATCACCGCTATTTTGGCACAATTCGAAATTCCCCTCCCTCTTGTCCCTATAAGTGGACAAACTTTGGCCGTAGGTATTACAGCTACAATTCTTGGCAGTCGGCAAGGGACAGCAGCGATGGTATGTTATGCAGCGATTGGAGCGATTGGTATTCCGGTTTTCTCTGGATTTAGCGGAGGTATTCAAGTTCTGGCTGGCCCTACCGGGGGTTACATTTTTGGGTTTATTGCAGCTGCTTACATAACTGGTTTTATTCTAGAGAAAACAAGCTTCACCGTTCCTCTGGCTATAGCTGCTAATACTCTCGGAATGATTGTCATCTTGATTTTTGGAGCAGTACAATTGAAATTTGTAGCAGGATTAGGGTGGGGAGGAGCTCTCAATGCGGGTGTTTTTCCCTTCATTGCTGTAGGTTTGATCAAAGCCTCCTTAGCCTCATGGATAGGCATAACCATTAGAAATCGACTGCTTCAGGCTAGTCTCATTCCCATGCCAGATAAAAAGCCAGCATAGCAATGCATAACCTGACCATCTGAGGTCAGGTTTTTTTTGTTATAATGGATGACAAAGTTCGCGTTGATTCGATTTATACGCTTACTACATAATAAAAAGGATTGTGATCATCTATGCGGTTATATCCGATATTCTTTCTTCTTATCGCTTTTTTATTAAGCGCTTGTGAGGAGAATACTCCTCCACAAGAATCCCAGCCTGCACCATCTTCACATATTTCTCTTAAGCAAAAATCAGCTCCCGAGCGGCCTTCCTCTATAAGTATTTCAGCGGTTGGCGATGTGCTCATTCACGATCGGGTTTACAATGATGCTAAGGTGAAGAATGGCTATAACTTTATGCCCATGCTTAAACAAGTAAAGCCATACTTAGAAGATACCACGATCACAATAGCTAATCAGGAAACAATGATTGGTGGAAAGGAGCTAGGCTTATCCGGTTATCCAACGTTTAACAGCCCTAAAGAAATTGGAAACACTTTGAAAGAATTAGGGGTAGATGTTGTTACCCTGGCAAACAACCACAGCTTGGATCAAGGAGAAAGCGGCATTCGCAATGCCATCCGCCATTGGAATAGTCTAGGTATGATGTATACAGGTGTTTATAAAAGTAAAAAAGATCAAGAACGTATCCGCGTTTATGAAACAGAAGAAAAGATAAACGTATCCTTTCTGAGCTACACTTACGGAACGAACGGAATTCCCGTTCCAGAAAACAAGCCTTACCTCGTAAACTTAATTAACAAGGGAAAAATGAAACAGGATATCAGTAAGGCAAAGAAGGTGAGTGATGCAGTCATTCTGAGCCTTCACTTTGGAAAACAATACGAACCCTTTCCTTCACAACGCCAAAAAAACCTTGTTCAATTCGCTGCAGATCAAGGGGTTCAGGCTGTAATCGGCCACCATCCTCATGTGCTTCAGCCAATAGAATGGGTGGAGGGACAGCAAGGGAACAAAATGCTCGCCGTTTATTCCCTGGGAAATTTCTTTTCAGGGCAGGACGCTTTTCAGAAACGAGTCGGGGGTATTATAAAATTCAATTTGGTGAAGGACCATGGAAAAGTTGAGGTAAAAAAACCACGATTTGTTTTGACGTACGTTACTTCCTCTGGACCACACAATTACGAAGTGATCCCTATGCATAAATTAACTTCTAACGAGTTATCAAACTATAAGCAAGTCATAAAAGAAAAGAAACAACACCTTTCGCAATGGATGCCTGGCCTTTCCTTTATTGAATAATGGAAAATAAGTTATAGTTATTACTATTAGTAAGTTCGTTAACTAAAGTTAGTTATTTTAACTAACTAAATAAATATGATTTAATAACCTTATTTTCCGTGGTATAATGAGTAAAGGAGTGATGAGACATGAATAAATCAATATGTCCTCGTTTTGAAAAAGCAATCGGCCTCCTTAGCCAACGCTGGACAGGTTTAATAATTTATCAGCTGTTAGAAGGAAAACAACGTTTTTGTACCATAGAATCTTCGATTGGTATAAGCGGAAAAGTTCTGTCTGACCGATTGAAAGATATGGAAAAAAACGGATTAGTTAAACGAGACGTGTTCCCTGAAACGCCAGTTCGTATTGAATATTCTTTAACCGATAAAGGTTTATCTTTACAACCAATAATGGATGATATAGAGAAATGGGCTCATGATTGGATTGAGCTCGGAGAGGAAGAACCATTGACTAAATAATCATAGGATAAGGCTCTGTTGTGGCAGGGCCGTTTTTTATGTAGATCTTTTAAAATACAACTGAATTCTTAGACGGATAAACATATAGTGCTATTAATTGGAAAAAGATAAATTTTTGCTTTTTTTGCCTCACAACACTTACTACTTGCTTTAACGATACAGACTTTATTTAGATGCCTGTAAAGCAGAGGATGAAACAAACATTCTTCAATGATTGAATTTATAGGTACAAAAGGGGCTTTTAATAATGTTAAATAGCAGCTATATCGCCAGCCGATACAGGCTGTCTTTTTTTATTTTAAAAAGTGCTTTCTACCAGTAAGTAACATCCAGTAAACAGTAGAATAATGTACGTGATAACTTTAAATTTAGCTGGACTCACCCATTTAAAAAGTTTCTGTCCCAAAAATAACCCTATGATTACTAAGGGCAGTGCGATTCCGCTCGATATCCAAACCGTTCGGTCCGTACCTGCAACGATCATCTGCATGACTAGACTTGCTGAGTAAATAAACAAGTAAAAAGCCAGAGTAGTTGCTCGAATTTTTTCCTTTTCTGTTTCTGTTCCCGCGAAGTAAAGCAATAAAGGCGGGCCAGGCATCCCAATACTCGTTGTTAAAGCTCCAGATATACCACCAGTAAAAACGTCTCTTCTCCTCGTCTGTTTCATACGGAAAGATAGCATTAAGAGAAAGGTAAGCAACAAGATTACTATGCTTACCGCTAACTTCAACTGAACCGTATTAACCTTTAGGAAGATCCCGATTCCTACCACTAGCCCAAACGCACTCCCCTTGATTAACCTTTTCAATATAAGCACATCAATATCACGACGAATCTTTCTGATTAAGGCCAAAGAAATGATCAAGGATAATACTAAGTTAATTTGAATTGCCTCTCTTGGTTCAAACAGCAATAACAAAAAAGGTGTTGCCATAATGGAAAAACCAAACCCTGTACTTGTCTGTAAAATAGAAGCAGCTACAATAATTCCCATGAACAAAATTACGACATCCATCTCAACATCTACCTTTCATACCTGAAAAACACCCTACTTATTGCCAAACTGCTTTTTCAATAAAGTAAATCGTTTACTTTTATGTATTGTTCTCATACTTTGTATAAATTCGTCGATATTTCCCGGGAAATGTCCGCCAAAAATTTTCACCTTTCTGAGTTTATCTGCTATTTTTTGTATAATCAGACAATAGTTGTACAAAATATAATCCTGGAGGTGATCTATATGAATCCTTATCTATGTCCAAACTGCAAGACAAATCGCTCGAGGTTTAATAAAATCAAACAACTTTCTACTGCTGTTCAACTTGATCCAAGAACTGGGGAAGTATTAACGGAATGTGGCAGCGGGCAATTAGCTTCCTTCCATATGGATTATAGAGGTCCAGAGTATAAAGTGCAATGTGGGGTATGTGGGTTGATTGAAGATGAAAGAACTTTTCTTGCTTTCGCAGAACATAATCCATTATAGAGAACTGTAATTATAAAGCAGTTCTCTATGGACTCAGTCCATCATTCTGAATAGATTAGTCCGCGAATTTGAAAAACCAAAAGCTGCGATAGCTTTTGGTTGATTTTCATCTATTCATACTCGAAAGAAAGTCATCCAGCATGCCTTCTTCTTCCTCTTCTTCATTTTCTTCCGACTTTTCTTGATGTAATTCATCCTGGAGACTGTCTAAGTTTAAATCACTTATGTCGTTGTCATCATACTCCACAACTTCTTCTTCCTCTTCTTTACGCTCTTCTTGAAATTCTGCTTCTTTCGCACTTTCATCTGACGTAGTCGCAGCCGTTTCCTCTTGAAGAAATAAAGCTTCATTGATGTCTACAGCATTGCTGTTTAAGGAAGCCAGCAGACTCATGGCCCTTGTTGGATCTATCATAAGCTGATAAATAATGCTTCCCATAAGCGCTTCTGAGTGTTCATGTTTGATCCAGTTTCGTTGTTCTTTTGTAAGTTTTCGAGGCAAAGGGATTGTGACGGTTTCCTTATCCTTTGAGATCGTTGAGCTGACTCCGTCCATAACATATTGGGCAATCTTACTGGAAAAATTCCTCCGCTCTTTTTCTTTTAGATCAGAAAGACTTTTCAATATATGATCGGGCGTGTCAGAAGGGACACGGAATGTAATGGATTGTCCCCTCTCCACGCTTTTTTTGGCATTACTCATTCAATCACCTTACTTTGATGATGAGGCAGTTTCGGTTTTCTTATCGACTTTCTCAGATTTACGCACAAAGTCAGAAATGAGTTTGTAATACGCATTGGCCATCATCCAAATGCTTTCATCTTCATCTTCAAAAAAGTCAATGTTGAAGCCATCCAGCTTGTTGTTGAGGGTCTTGATGTAGTCTTTAAGTACTGCAGAACCTCCGCCGACAAAATAGCAAATCTCGGACTGAGAATTCTTCTGCCAAACGTTTCTTAAAAAGCGGTACTGTTTCTTAGCGAGTTCGAGCAGAATACGGTCTGTAATATCATGAACACTTGTACGACTACCTTTAACCATAATGTGATGACGATCATTTTTTCGGGTAATAATATCTACCACATCACGACGACTATCCAACTCTACTCCATGTTTTGTTAGAATTTCATCCCTTATCTGTTCCAGTGATTCAGATACTCCCAAGTTATAGCCTTGAGCCTTATCATCATCAACATTTCTATTTCTGATGACCGCAATATCTGTTGATAGACCACCAATGTCTTGTATGAGAATTTGTTTATCAATAAGCTCCTTATTGGTAATCTTCAAGTCATTATCCATAACAAGATTAACAAACGCAGCAAATCCTTCTGGATAAACCTTGACTTCATCAAATTTAATATTTACTTTCATCCCCTGATATTGGGGTGTTACTAGAAATTCTACTTGGTGAACGGAACCGAGCAGCTGGGAACGATAACCTACGTCCTTTCCTTCTTTCACTTCTCGTAATGGTAACCCTGTACCCAATGTATAGTTTGCATCTACTACGTTATTCTTGGAGGATTTAGCATCCTTATTTGATACAGCGTCTAACGCTAGAGAAGCAAACAGCATAACCAATGTCTGATCTTCTTCCGATTTACTGCTACCTGGATCTAGTTCGGTAGAATTATCACTTTTAGCAGCCAGATTTCCCACACGATAAATAGCGTTATTTTCATCTAAAGCAGGTGAGTGCACTCTAATATGTATATTATCAAGCGGGTCTTTATCGTCTAATTCTTCAATCCCAATAACAGGACGGTCTTCCAAGTCTCTAGCCATAACGTTAGGGATGTATAACTCAGATTCCAGTTTCCCGAAGTTTGCTTTTACTGCATCATTGCCTACATCAACAGCAGCAATTCTTGATTTTGTCATTTAAATCTCTCCTTTTATTCAAATGGCAGGTTACTAGAAATAACCTAACTCTACTATCAAACATATTAAAGTTCTTCTTAATAGTCAATGCGCCATTTTATGCATTCTTTTACGTACACTTGCGTGCAAAATTGTTTTCTTGCAATCTATTTTGCAAGCAAGTTGTTAAACCAGTTTGTATTCAATTTTGCATACTTGCAAACATTTTTGAGTACTCGTTGCATTCATAATGTTTTCTTGTGTGCTTTTTTGTGTGCTTATTATATTGACACATAAAAAATCCGAACTGATTTCAAAAGATATTGTCCGGATTAGTAGATGCTTAATTCAGTTTTGTTCTAACCTGAGTCCAAAAAATGATGGTGAGGAAAAAATAATTTAAAGGGAGGCTATAAAGGATTCTTATTTACCGCCCTGCTTCTGAATAAAGAGAACTTTAAGGTAATTACCCTCTTTAAATTGGGATATAGTTTTATAATCCTCTGGAAGGGAGTATTCTTCAATTAATTTATAGTTTATATCAGATTCCTTAAAGGCTTGGTCAACAAAGGACTTGAATTTTTTCATATTAAATTTACTGCAATTCGTAGAAGCAACAATTATGCCTCTGTCCTCAGTTATTGAGATTGTTTCCTTTAGAAGACTGGTATAGTCTTTCTCTGCCCGAAAAGTAAATTTTTTGGAGCGTGCAAAGCTAGGCGGGTCAAGGATAACTAAATCGAATGATTTATTCTTTCTATTCGCATATTTAAAATACTTGAACACGTCATCTACAATAATATCGTGTGCTTCATAATCAATACCATTTAAACTAAAATTCTCAATCGTTTTCGCATAGCTTCGATTAGCTAAATCGACACTAGTTGTTTGGGAAGCACCGCCTAATGCAGCAAATACTGAAAACGCACCGGTATAGGAAAAAGTGTTAAGGACATTTTTCCCGTAAGCATATTGATCCCTTATGATGCGTCTAACCTCACGTTGGTCAAGAAATATCCCCACCATTGCTCCTTCATTTAAATAGACCGCGAAGTTCACGCCGTTTTCCTTCACTATGATAGGGAAGTCACCGCGCTCCCCTTTTACAAATTCATCTTCCTTTATATACTGACCTTGCTTGCCAAAGCGTTTCTTTTGATAGATAGCTTTAAAATCGACATTGTTCTCTAAAGAACTAATCACATAGTCGCTAAATGAAAATATCCCTTCACTATACCAGTTAATTAAATAATATCCGTCAAAATAATCAATGGTAAATCCGCCAATGCCATCGCCTTCCCCGTTAAAGACTCGGAATGCAGTTGTTTCGTCATCCTGGTATAGTTTACTGCGATTTTTTACTGCCTTTTTCAATTTTCTATCAAAAAAGCTGGCATCAATGGTGTCTGATTCGTTGTGGCTGATTACCCAGCCATAGCCTTTGTTTTGTTTGCCATAATAAGCTTTCCCAATAAATTTCCCTTTCTCATCAATAAGCCTCATTAAAGTGCCTTCTACTAACAATGTTTTCGGAAGCACCACTGCTTCCTTGAGAATCAGTGGATAGCCTTTTCTATATTTATTTGCATATTTATTGCGAACCGTTATGTTTATTTCGTTAGACATTCCATTTTCCTGCCCTTTCGTGTGGAATTATACCATCTAACATATCACAAAATCGTATGACCACCTAATAGATGGAGAAACAATCCCTTATCTCTGATCCAAAATTCTTTACAAAGCCATCAATTTCTTATACGATAGCCATTATGCACATTACTTACCTAGGTAAATAAATGGAGTGAAACATATGAAGTCTTCTAATCATAATCTGGTACACCTTTTAAACCAGCAAGTTCGATTATTAAATAAACAGATTAATGAAAAGTTAAATGAATTTGGTTTATACACATCACAGTGGTCTATTCTCTATTGTTTATACAAAAATGGCCCAATGACCCAAACAGCCATCTGCCAATATTTAAACGTTGAAGCCCCTACTGTTACTCGTACTCTAACCCGTTTGGAGGAAAAAGACTGGATTACTCGAAAACCCGGCTTGGATAAGCGAGCTCGTATCATCCAGATCAAGGAGTCTACCTTCGATCAAGTAGCAGAATTGGCCAATATCATCAGAACATATGAAGATGAAGAACTTCTTGGGTTAACGAAAGAGGAAGAACACCAATTAAGAACGCTTTTAAACAAACTTGGAACCAAGGAGTGAATAAACAGCTATGACAAACAAAAAAAATCCGATTTGGACTAAAAGTTTTGTAAGTATTTCTTTAACCCAGTTCGTGGTATTTATCACATTTTATACATTACTTACCACATTACCTATTTACGTTATAAATAACATGGGGGGAAATGAAGCACAGGGCGGGTTACTGGCAACAATCATGCTTGTTGCCGCGATTCTTGTCCGTCCATTTTCCGGAAAAATCCTTGAAAGGACCGGTAAAAAGAACGCCCTTTTGATGTCAGTCCTCCTATTTGCTGTCACCACCTTTTTATATATGTGGATTAATGAGTATGAGGCATTGCTTGCTTTAAGATTTTTCCATGGACTATCCTTTGGGGTGCTAACTACGGCTACGGGAGCTATTGCAGCAGATGTCATTCCTCCTGAACGTCGTGGTGAAGGACTTGGATATTTTGCTATGGCTATGAATATCGCAGTTGTTGTAGGGCCATTTATTGGTTTGTCCCTGTTACAATTTGCGACATTCCAAACTGTTTTTCTTACCTTAAGCTTATCTATGGTACTTGGCGTGATCTGTTCTTGGCTTGTATATGTTCCACAGCAAGCAGAAGAATTCCCTGCTCCTGTTAGAAAAAAGTTATCGTTTCACGATCTATTTGAAGTTAAAGCACTGCCCATTGCGGCCATAAGTGGTTTAACTGGTTTTGCCTACTCAGGCATCCTGTCATTTATCTCTTTATACGCTAATTCCTTAGGCTTAGCGTCTATTTCCAGTTACTTCTTTGTCGTATTTGCCTTATTAATGATTTTATCCCGACCTTATCTTGGGCGTGCTTTTGACGTAAAGGGGCCAAGCTTTGTCATTCTGCCCTGTTTAATGATTTTTGCCATTGGACTCGTAAGCTTGAGTTTCACACAATCTGCGTGGGGCTTATTGATTTCAGCTGGATTAATCGGCCTTGGCTATGGCTCCTTATTGCCAAGCTTTCAAACGATGGCCATCCAATCGGCATCAAACCACCGAAGCGGACATGCTACGGCCACATTTTTCACACTATATGACTCAGGGATAGCTCTCGGATCTTATGTGTTAGGTCTGCTTATCACCTTTACTAGTTTCTCAGCTCTTTATGTCATGAGTGCTGTTATTGTATTACTGACTGCCGGGTTATTCCATCTCTATCAATCTAGGCGTCGACAGCATTCTCAAGAGGCACACACTACCCTGAATGGATAGCTGGATTTGGCTTGGTCGGCTAATTTTCCATTAAGAGTTTAAAAGGTTTTTTTTACATTGAAAAAAGGGTATAACCTTACTAATGGAATATTATTATAGTAGAGAAGGTGATTCGGATGTCAATTGTACTGCAACGAATTTATGATGAAGAAAAGCGTACAGGAGGTCATCGAATTCTAATCGATCGCGTGTGGCCGAGAGGAATATCTAAAGAGGATGCTGATCTTGATCAATGGATGAAGGAAATCGCGCCAAGCTCTTCTTTAAGAAAATGGTTTGCTCATGACCCTGATAAATTTGACGAGTTTAAGCAATCCTATCAACAAGAGATTGAGCAAAGTTCTGAGAGGCAGGATAAGCTGGCCGAGCTAAAGGAGATGGCAGCGAATGAACGGCTTGTTCTCCTGTTCGCTGCCAAGGAAACGAAATATAATCATGCTGTTGTTCTTAAAGAATTGATTGAGAATCAATAATAGAGGATGGTGTGATCATGAAAGAACATGTAGGCGAATGCTCCCTATGCGAGAAGGAAATCTATTGCTTAGATGGGTTTCTGGATGGTGAAGTATCAGAAGATAAGACCCTGTATTGTTTTGAATGCGCAGCCAAACAAGAAGAATCGTAATGTAATGAGGCAGCCTCTCGTAAAAAGAGTGGCTGCCTCATTTTTCGTTAAAGCGAATTTAAGTACTCACAAACGGTTTCGATCCCTTTTGTAAAATTATCAATGTGAAAATGTTCGTTTGGAGCATGGAGGTTTTCCGACGGCAGTCCAAATCCCATTAGCACAACAGGAGTGTCGAGAACTCTTGCAAACACTTCAACGATTGGGATCGATCCCCCTTCTTTCGGGAACAGCGGGCGAACACCATATACCTTTTCATAGGCATCAGCTGCCTTTTGAAGCATAGCTTCTTGAGAATTCAGAGAAACAGGCTTGGCCTGTATCAGCGATTTCGTTATAACCTGGCTTCCCTCTTGCTTATGTTTTTCTAAATGCCGTTTAATCAGCTTATAGATCGTCTGAGGGTCCTGCGCTCCTACCAGTCGGCAGCTTATCTTTGCGCTAGCCTCACAAGGCACGATCGTTTTAACCCCCTCCCCTTGAAATCCTCCTGTAATTCCATTGATTTCAAGCGTTGGACGGATCCCGGTTCGTTCTTGAAAAGTAAACCCTTCTTCTCCGTATAAACTGTCTAACCCTAATTCGGCTTTTGTTCTTTCATCATTAAAAGGAATGGCTGCTACTTCTTCTCTAAGTTGATCCGTTACGGCAGGAACCCCCTCGTAAAAATTCTCTACGGCGACACTTCCGCTTTCGTCGTGAAGGGAATCAAGGATACTTACGAGAGAATGAATCGCATTAGGTACACCGCCGCCGTAGGAACCAGAATGCAAATCAGTATTCGCTGTCTTAACGTTAACGTTCACAGCAAGAGCTCCTCTAAGTGAAGTGCAAATGGCTGGCTGACCTTTTTCAATAAAGGAAGTATCAGATATAAGTACGGCATCCGCAGAGAGCATCTCCTTATTTTCATGTATAAATGACGGCAGATTCGGACTTGCTATTTCCTCTTCTCCTTCAATACAAAACTTCACGTTAACAGGAAGTGATCCATGCTCCGCCATTAGGAGTTCTAACGCTTTTATATGAATAAACAATTGTCCTTTATCATCGGTAGCCCCTCGAGCATAGATTTTATGATCCCTAATAGCTGGCTTAAAGGGCTCTGAATCCCAAAGTTCAAGAGGATCAGCAGGCTGGACATCATAATGGCCATAGACAAGGACAGTTGGTTTATCATTGGCATGCAGCCAGTCTCCATAAACTATCGGATGACCCTTAGTTTCTATAACCTCGACATTTTCCATTCCTATTTCATTAAGAGCAGCAGCTACCCAATTTGCCCCTTTATGTACATCTTGTTCATGATCTGATAAGGAAGAAATACTCGGAATCCTCAAGAAATCTTTTAATTCTTCTAAAAACCTATCTTCATGCAGATGAATATTTTCTCTCATATTAAAACCTCCGAAAAGTTTAGTTATCTGTATTATAATGGAGTTTAACATCGATTTACAAAATTTCACTAGTGTAAATGACTTGAAATTCAGTCAATTTCGTAATAGTTTTAAAGTTCAAATATTTATAAAGGAGGAATAACCTATGAAATATGCAATTTCTCACTGGTGGAATGATATGTGGAAACTTCACCAGCAAGCGAAAGATTTATTAAGTTTTTTTGCAAGCGGAAACACAAAAGCTACCGAAGCTTCTGGGAATAACGAAAAGTCTCAAGATAGTAATAATGGTGATGGCAGTGAGCCGCCTGTAAACTACAAATCCAGTCAAAAAGTTGGTCTATTGCTTGGCCCGCTATTATTTGTTCTTACACTAATCTTCTTCAATCCTGAATCTTTATCAAGTGAAGGACAGGCCATCTTGGCGTCGACTATATGGATTGCAACCTGGTGGATTAGCGAGGCTATTCCTATTCCAGTTACTTCACTGTTGCCTATTGTCCTATTCCCAGTTACTGGCGGTTTAGACCTTGATACTACAACATCATCCTATGGCTCTGATACTATATTTTTATTTATGGGTGGATTTATTATTGCATTGGCAATGGAACGTTGGAACCTGCATAAGAGAATCGCACTCGGTATTATCGCTGCGATTGGGACGAATACAGAGCGTATCATCCTCGGCTTTATGGTTGCCACTGGTTTTCTGTCCATGTGGATCTCAAATACAGCTACGGCCATGATGATGGTCCCAATTGGTCTCGCTATTATTTATCAAGTGGCTGACTCGTTAAAAGACGACCCAATAGACACCTCTAAGGAAAACTTTAATTTTGGTAAGGCCCTTATGCTCGGAATTGCCTACTCTGCATCCATTGGCGGGCTCGGTACTTTGATTGGTACTCCCCCGAACACCATTTTCGCAGGTATTATTGATGAACTATACGGGATAGATATTTCCTTTGCGCGCTGGATGTTATTTGGTGTACCAATTGCTATCGTGTTATTGGCCATAACCTGGGTGTACCTTGTTAAGGTTGCTTATCCAATGAAGTTGAAAGAGATTCCCGGAGGCCGCAAAGTCATTTCACAAGAACGAAAAGCATTAGGAAAAATGAGTTACGAAGAGAAGGCTGTTATGACCGTATTCGTTATTACAGCACTAGCCTGGATTCTACGCTCGTTTGTTCTCTCTTCTCTTATACCTGGTATTGACGATGCAATCATTGCTATTGCTGCATCAATTGTCTTATTTATCATTCCGGCTCGAAATAAGAAAGCAAAAGCTTTAATGAACTGGGATACTGCCAAGGAACTGCCATGGGGGATTCTCTTACTGTTCGGTGGTGGATTGGCTATTGCAGCGGGTTTTAGAGACTCGGGACTGGCCCAATGGATTGGAGAGCAGCTCACCATATTAGAAGGGATATCTTTCTTTATCATCCTGCTTGCAGTGATTACTTTAGTTATTTTCTTAACAGAAATTACATCGAATACAGCAACAGCAACCATGATGTTCCCTATTATGGCATCGCTAGCTGCTGCGATTAATGTACACCCATACAGTCTAATGATTGCAGCCGGCGTAGCCGCATCATGTGCGTTTATGCTGCCAGTGGCTACACCTCCCAATGCGGTGGTATTCGGCTCAGGTTATCTCAGAATCCCTGATATGGCGAAGGCAGGATTCTGGCTAAACATTATCTCCATCTTCATATTAGCTATAGCCGTATATTTCTTAATACCACTAGTGTGGGGAATTACCTTAACCGAATTCCCTAGTAATATGCGCTAACGCAAAAACCTTGGGAATAAATTGGTTTTATAACAATATAAACCACCTCAGGTCATCCAGAATATGGATGACCTGAGGTGGGAATAATTTGAATATAAAACCCCACCTTTACTAGGCGGGGCAGACGTATTAAAACAGTGAAATTATGAAGCCTATAACTACGATTAACCCGATTATCATTAGAATAGTTCGTATCAAAAGAACACCCTCTTTTTGTAGTAATCTTAGTTTCCCTATTCCTTATTATGCCCATTATGAAACAATTACGCCGAAAATTCGTACCTTCTTCCTGTTTTACATTGTTTTTCCCTACTGAAAATCACCCCTTTTTCTATAATCGTTTTAATGCCATAGCCTTACGCATATTCTGCAAAGCTTGATTCCCACTCTGTTCCCTGGCCATCATCACATTCGTGTACAAGGCATCGATAATACTTAATTGTGCAATTCGCGAGGAAAAAGCTTCTGAACGAAAATCAGTCTCCTCAGCTACCGTATATAAGGGGATATCAGAAGCTTTTGTCAGTGGTGATTTCGCAAAGTTTGTAATACTAATCGTTTTCACTTGATTATCTTTCAACACTTGCAGTACGTCCAAAGTGTCTTTCGTTGTGCCAGAATGCGAAATCACGACAGCCACATCATCTTTCGTCAACTGTGAAGCAGCCATCAGCTGCATATGCGACTCTAGTTGGGCATTCACTACAAGCCCGCTGCGAATAAATTTATGATAAGCATCCAATGCTACAACAGCAGACCCGCCGCATCCAAAGAAGTCAATTTTGCGTGCTTTTAAGATAACATTTACTGCTTCTGTGATCGTTGTGCCATCAACAATTTGCATCGTACTTTCCAAAGTTTTTATGTTTGACCTGAATACCTTTTCCGAAACGGTTGAAAAGCTATCTCCATCATCAATCTTGTCGTGAATGTCTTTCATAGGGGTAACAATTTCCGCAGCAAGCGCTATCTTTAATGCTTGATAACCCTTAAACCCAATTCGTTTACAAAAACGAAATACTGTTGATTCTGCTACGCCTAGCTCGTCCGAAACTTGGTTAATAGTATGGTGAATGATTGTTTCAGGGCTGTTCAGAATGTAATCGGCTATTTTCTTTTCTTTATCACTGAATTTTCCATAGCTGCTTCGTATTCTTGCTAATCCATGCTGTGTTTCATTCTCCATTGCTCGATCTCCTCGCTTCATGATACTGGTTTTATTATATAAGAAAAGAACTAACATTAATATATTGAATACGGAAAAATTTTTGATATAATTACAAACATACGGAAAATATTTTTTCCACCAAGGAGGAACATATATGAAAATCGGCATGGTAGGTCTAGGTAAAATGGGCCTGAACTTAACATTAAATTTACTGGATCATGAACATGAAGTAGTGGGATACGATACAGATTTAACTGTTCAAGACAGTGTTTCACACGAAAAGTTCTCTTACCAGGACTCGCTAGCGAAACTTGTCCATGAACTTCCTACTCCCCGCGTCATCTGGATGATGGTTCCTGCAGGGAAGATCACTGGTTCCGTTATTGACGAGCTGTCAAATCATTTAGATGCTGGGGATATGTTAATTGATGGCGGAAACTCCAATTACAAAGAAACCTTAGAACACGCAGAAACTCTCGAAGAAAAAGGGATCTACTTATTTGATTGTGGCACAAGCGGCGGTACGGATGGAGCTAGAAATGGTGCATGCACGATGGTAGGCGGACATCCTGATAAATTTAAACATATTGAACCTCTTTTCGAAGCCGTTTCCATCGAGAATGGCTATCTATATACAGGGAAAGCGGGCAGCGGCCACTTTTTAAAAATGATTCACAACGGGATCGAATACGGAATGATGCAGTCCATTGCTGAAGGCTTTGATATTCTTAACAAAAGTGAGTTTGATTATGATTACGAGAAAGTTGCTAAAGTATGGAACCACGGTTCCGTTATTCGCTCATGGTTAATGGAGCTGACAGAGCAGGCCTTTTCTAAAGATGCAAACTTGGATGAAATCAAAGGGGTCATGAATTCCTCAGGTGAAGGAAAATGGACGGTAGAAACAGCACTGGATCATCAAGTTGCCGCACCTGTTATAGCTCTATCCTTAATGATGCGTTATCGCTCATTGGAAGATGATACGTTTACAGGTAAGGTTGTTGCCGCTCTTCGTAATGAATTTGGCGGTCATGCTGTTGTTAAGAAATAAGATAGTATTCGGGCAGATGCGACTGCCCTTTTTCTTTTTCCAGGAATGATATGACGAGGAGGTCCACCATGAACGAACAGTATTATTTAGGCGTCGATATCGGCACTACAAGTACAAAGGCGGTTCTTTTTAATAAAAAGGGAGACATCAAAACGCAACATACGGTCAATTACCCTCTTCACACCCCGAACCCGCTAGTAGCCGAACAAGACCCTGCGGAAATCTTTGAAGCGGTACTCGACACCATTCGCGAAGCCATGAACAAAGGTGAAATTTCACGAAATCAGCTTCAATTTATTTCATTCAGTTCAGCTATGCACAGTTTAATTGCAGTGGATAAGGATGGGGCGTTATTAACGAACAGTATCACATGGGCAGATACGAGAAGTGCAGCACACGCAAGGGACATTAAAGAAAATCGTAATGGCCACGAGATTTACATGCGGACAGGCACCCCTATTCACGCCATGTCTCCTTTATCAAAATTAGTATGGCTAAAATCTGAGAAGCCAGATGTATTTGCTAAAGCAGCTAAATTTATTTCGATTAAGGAGTATGTTTTTTATCAGCTATTTGATCAATATGTAATTGACCATTCGATCGCTTCAGCCACAGGCTTGTTTAACTTAAAAGAACTGGATTGGGATCAGGAGGCTTTAGCATTAGCGGAGATCAATCCTGATCATCTCTCTTCTCTTGTACCGACTACCCACTCATTAACAGGTTTAAAGGAAGAATATCAGCAAATTCTCGGGCTTTCCGAACAAACTCCATTTATCATTGGCGCTAGTGACGGAGTACTTTCGAATCTTGGTGTAAATGCGGTTGACCCTGGGGTAATTGCAATTACGATTGGAACAAGCGGTGCGATTCGTACAGTATCTAACGAGCCCCGAACGGATCCAAAAGGGCGAATCTTCTGTTATGCGCTAACCGAGGAGCACTGGATCATCGGCGGCCCTGTCAATAACGGTGGAATGGTACTGAGGTGGCTTCGCGATGAGTTTGCTGCAGCCGAAGTAGAAACCGCTGAACGCCTAGGTATCGACCCTTACGATGTATTAACCCGAATCGCGTCTACGATTAAACCCGGTTCGGATGGACTGCTTTTTCATCCATTCCTTACAGGTGAGCGAGCTCCACTATGGAACTCGAGTGCACGAGGATCCTTTTTCGGCTTAAGTATTCACCATAAGAAACAGCATATGGTAAGAGCAGTGTTAGAAGGGATCATTTATAACTTATACACGGTTCTGCTAGCCCTTGAAGAATTAACTGGGGAACCTAAGCGTATCCAAGCTACCGGCGGGTTTGCCAGGTCTGAGATGTGGAGACAGTTGATGACAGATATTTTCGATAAACCTGTTGTCGTACCTGAAAGTTATGAAAGCTCCTGTCTGGGGGCTGTAGTTCTTGGAATGTATGCTACTGGGGAAATTGAAGACTTTAGTGTGGTATCGAATATGATCGGCCAGACGCATACCCATCAGCCAGAAAAGGAAACCACAGAGGTTTATCGGGAACTTCTCCCTATATATATCCGGCTTTCCCGTTTACTGGAAGAGGAATATAATTCGATTTCTGACTTCCAGCGCAAACATATAAATTGATTGCAAAAAAAGCAGCCTGATCTACTTTCTGAAGTAGATCAGGCTGACTTTCACATTAACCTTATACTAATTGACGATCCCAATAACGGTGTGACGCAATCGCTTCGCTAAACTCTTTAGCAAACCCACTTGGATCATCTCCAAGTACAACCCCTTTGCTAGTTGCGAGATCCGCTTTTTTTAACCATTTTTTCCCGTCATGAGTAGCTCCAATTGGTTTAAAGTGTTTGAAAGCTTCATCAATAAAGTACATAGCATCTTGATGGAACTTTTCGCTAATCTTGCTTCCACCGACAGCATAGACAGCATCAAACAACACTGAATCGACGGTTAAAAAGGTGTGATCCACTTCGAACTCTGCATGGTTTGATCCTTTCACGGTACCCAGCCTTTCGCTGATAATTTCAGGAATCACTCCTTCAACTTTTAAGGCAGCTAATACGGAAGAAACTTCTGCCCCATCAAAACCTTCAGCAACAAGCACAGCCACTTTTCTCGTTGATGGCTTTTTCTTCGTATTTTCCTGGCTCAAGGCAGGTGATGATTTTGTAATATCAGAACCTCCGCTTTGAGGACGATCTACCCCGATGTTATCGGCAATTGCTTTCGCAAGATCCAGACTGACATTCGCAAACATATCCACATTTTGCTGCTGGACAGATTTGTTCTCTACCTTGCCAAGTTCAAAACTAAATGCAGAAATAATATGTTCTTTTTCAGGTTCACTCATACTGTTCCAAAATAGTGTGGCCTGGGAGAAATGGTCCTTAAAGCTTTCACTGCGCTTTCTAACCTTGCGTCCTTCTACTTTCTCCTGATAATGTACATAGCCGCCCTCCTCCTCACTAGAAGTGGCAGGCGTATTGTCAGCAAGTGAATTATTGTGGTAGCTCACAGGACCTTGATTAATCGTCATGCGGCCATAGCCGTCACGCTGATTATTGTGATAAGGGC
Organism: Halobacillus hunanensis; assembly: GCF_900166655.1. Taxonomy (GTDB): domain Bacteria; phylum Bacillota; class Bacilli; order Bacillales; family Halobacillaceae; genus Halobacillus_A; species Halobacillus_A hunanensis. The sequence continues at coordinate 1,215,980 of NZ_FVZB01000006.1, forward strand.
AAACCGGTCTGTTGATCGGCAACTCATGGAAGTTCGGACCGCCTAGGCGGATTAACTGTGTATCTGTATAGGAAAACAAACGGCCTTGCAGAAGCGGGTCATTAGAGAAATCGATTCCCGGTACAACATTTCCGGGGTGAAAGGCAACTTGTTCTGTTTCTGCAAAGACATTATCAACATTCCGATTCAACGTCATTTTTCCAATGATTTGAACCGGTACATCTTCCTCTGGCCATAGTTTCGTCGCATCCAGTATATCGAAATCAAAGTCGAATTCATCTTCCTCTTTGATGATTTGAACCCCAAGCTCATATTCAGGAAAATCTCCATCCTCAATAGACTGATATAGGTCACCACGATGGAAGTCAGGGTTCTTCCCGCTTATCTTTTGAGCCTCATCCCACACGAGTGAATGGGTTCCTAATACAGGTTTCCAATGAAATTTAACAAAGTGCGCTTCTCCTTGGTCGTTTACCAGGCGGAATGTATGGACTCCAAACCCTTCCATCATACGGAAGCTTCTAGGAATTGCTCTGTCTGACATCGTCCACATCACCATGTGAGCCGCTTCCTGGTTGTTAGCAACAAAGTCCCAGAACGTATCATGGGCGGTAGCAGCCTGTGGCATCTCATTATGAGGTTCAGGTTTGAACGAATGGACTAAATCAGGAAATTTAATCGCATCTTGTATAAAGAAAACGGGGATATTGTTCCCCACCAAATCGTAGTTCCCTTCTTCTGTGTAAAATTTGGTAGCAAATCCTCTGGCATCACGAACTGTTTCAGCGGATCCTTTAGAGCCGGCTACCGTTGAAAATCTCACAAAAACTGGAGTTTTTACGGATGGATCCTGTAGAAAACCAGCCTTCGTATACTCTTTCATAGATTCATAGACTTGGAATTCCCCATGTGCAGCAAAACCACGAGCATGGACAGCTCTTTCGGGAATGCGTTCATGGTCAAAGTGTGTCATCTTTTCACGGAAATGGAAATCCTCCATCAGTGTAGGTCCACGCTCTCCCGCTTTTAAAGAAAATTCATCTTCTGAGACTTTAACTCCCTGGTCTGTGGTCATTTTCTTCCCAGTGTCATCAGATCTAAATTGCTCTAATTGCTCATTTTTTTTATTCTTTTTTCTATTATACCCGTCACTCATCTGTAATCCTCCTTATGGATGAAGATGGAATGAACCTTTACTCTGATATCGTACCCGTTCACGAGTCATTTAAACTCATTTCAATCTATCTATAAGAGATAGAAAAACACCTGCTCCCTCGAGCAGGTGTTAGCATGATACCTATAGAATTTATGGCAAAACCGTTTCGCCTATTAAATAACGATCACATTCACGGGCGGCTTCTCTTCCCTCATTAATTGCCCAAACGATCAAGCTTTGTCCGCGGCGCATATCACCAGCTGAGAAAATCCCTTCCTCATTAGTCGAGTAATCTCCGTACTCCGCCTTCACATTCGAGCGATTATCTGTTTCAATTTCAAGCTTTTCAATAAGATCTTGTTCAGGGCCGCTGAAGCCTATTGCTAACAGTACCAGGTCAGCCTTCCATACTTTTTCCGTACCTGGAATCTCCCTGCGTTGACGGTTGCCGTCTTCATCAAAGACTAATTCCACATTAATTGTGTGGACTTCTTTAACGTAACCATCCTCATCCCCGACAAACTTCTTAGTCATGACGGAATAGGCCCTCGGGTCACGACCAAATACAGCTCCTGCTTCTTTCTGGCCATACTCGACGCGATGGACGATTGGATATTGAGGCCATGGGTTCGTCAAGTCATCACGGGATTCCACTTTCTTATCGTAAATATCGAATTGAGTCAGACTCTTACAGTTATGACGGACAGAGGTTGAGATACAGTCAGTCCCGGTGTCTCCTCCTCCGATCACAATAACGTCTTTCCCTTCAGCTGAAATATAATTTTCATCCTCGTGGTTTGAATCTAGTAAGCTCTTTGTGTTGGCGTGAAGGAAATCCATTGCATAATGGATACCCTTCAATCCTCTTCCTTCAGCTTCAATATTACGCGGGATGGTTGCCCCGCCACATAGAATAATAGAGTCAAACTCTTCACGCAGGCGTGAGACTGGATAATTTCGCCCCACCTCTGTATTTGTGACAAACTTAATTCCTTCCTGTTCTAACAAGGAAACTCGGCGTTCAACTACAGAATATGGGAGCTTCATTTCCGGAATCCCGTAGGTCAGCAGTCCCCCAACACGGTCATTACGTTCAAAAACAGTCACCGTATGCCCCGCTTTATTCAACTGGGCGGCTGCTGCAAGCCCTGCTGGTCCTGATCCCACTACAGCCACTTTTTTACCGGTGCGGCTTTCCGGGGGCTCTGGTACTACCCAGCCCTCGTCAAATCCTTTCTCTATAATGGAGCGTTCCACTGTCCGAATAGCTACCGGTGGTTCATTAATCCCCAGTACACAAGCTCCTTCACATGGAGCCGGACAAGCGAATCCAGTAAATTCAGGGAAGTTATTCATTTCGTGTTCTTTTTCCAGGGCTTCCTTCCATTGACCCCTATAAACAAGGTCATTCCATTCCGGAATTAAATGATAGACGGGACATCCTGTCGTTGACCCATTGATCTCCATTCCTGTATGACACGTTGGGACACCGCAATCCATGCAGCGTGCTCCCTGTCTCTGAACCTCTTCATCTGACATTGGTATCGTATAGTCCTGCCAATCTTTCGTACGCGTTACCGGGTCTCGCTCGTCTTGAGTCTGACGTTGATATTCCATAAATCCAGTCGGCTTTCCCATCGTATCCCCTCCTTATCGATCTGATTAAGCTTCTACAGGTTTTTTCTCTTGTTTACTTTCTTCAAATGCCTGCATTTCTGCATCAAAATTAGTTAACCCCTGGTCTTTCAATGTTCTGATTCTATTTTGCACTTCAAGGTATGCTTTCGGGATAACACGTTTAAACCTTGACACCATTTCCTCCCAATCTTCAAGGATTCGCTGGCCTTTAGGACTGTGAGTGTAATTCACATGTTTTCGCACTAGTTCTTGCAATTCATCGATTTCCTGTTGATCAGTAAGCTGGTGTACATGTACGAGTTCCTGGTTACATTTATTCTCAAATGCCGCCTCTGAATCATCCAGTACATAAGCGACCCCACCAGACATACCAGCTGCAAAGTTACGGCCTGTTCCGCCGAGTACAACTACTTTACCGCCCGTCATATACTCACATCCATGGTCTCCCACGCCTTCTACAACAACCTCAGCCCCGCTGTTTCTGACACAGAATCGCTCTCCAGCCAATCCGTTAATGTACGCTTCACCAGCTGACGCCCCATAAAGCGAAACATTACCGATAATTGTATTTTCTTCCGGGATAAAGGTTGATTTTCTTGATGGGTTGACGATAATTTTCCCGCCGGATAAGCCTTTTCCAACGTAATCATTGGCATCTCCGACAAGTCTAAGGGTCATTCCTCGAGGAATAAATGCACCAAAGCTCTGCCCAGCAGATCCTTTAAAAGTCAGTTGGATCGTATCCTCTGCTAAACCAGCTGCACCATAACGCCGAGTAATTTCACTGCCCAGCGTAGTTCCTGTTACACGGTGGATGTTCCTAATCGAACCTGTACCGCGAACCGGCTCCTGATGATCAATTGCATTTTTACATAGTGGAATGAGTTCTTCATGGTCCAGTGTTTTATCTAAACCATGATCCTGTTTATTCATGGCATAATGCCCTACGCTTGGATCTACCTCCGGCTGATAAAGCAAGGCCGATAAATCTACACCTTTGGCTTTCCAATGGTCAATTGCCTCATTAGTGCGAAGAACGTCCGTTCGTCCGATCATTTCATTAATTGTTCTAAAACCAAGTTCAGCCATTAATTCTCTGGCTTCCTGAGCAATAAACCGCATAAAGTTGGCCACATGTTCAGGGTCACCACCGAATTTCTTTCTTAGCTCAGGGTTTTGCGTAGCCACACCTACAGGACATGTGTCAAGGTGACATACGCGCATCATCACACACCCTAAAACGACTAGTGGTGCTGTAGAAAATCCATACTCCTCCGCTCCGAGTAATGTGGCAACAATAATATCTCTGCCTGTCATCATTTTTCCATCTGTTTCAACAACGATCCGATCACGCAAACGGTTGAGCATCAACGTTTGATGGGTCTCAGCTAAGCCGATTTCCCACGGCAGTCCTGTATGCTTGATACTTGTTCTCGGTGCAGCACCAGTTCCGCCATCATAACCACTGATTAAGACAAGATCTGCGCGTCCTTTAGCGACACCAGCGGCGATGGTCCCCACACCAACAGCGGAAACAAGCTTCACACTGATACGTGCCCTCGGGTTCGCGTTTTTTAAGTTGTGAATCAGCTCAGCTAAATCCTCAATTGAATAAATATCGTGATGAGGCGGCGGTGAAATCAGTTCAACCCCGGGAGTTGATCCACGTACTTCTGCAATCCACGGGTAAACCTTTTTGCCAGGAAGGTGTCCACCCTCGCCAGGCTTCGCCCCTTGAGCAATCTTAATTTGAATTTCGTCAGCATTTACAAGGTAATCGCTCGTCACCCCGAAGCGCCCTGAAGCGACCTGTTTAATAGAGCTGCGGCGTGAATCACCATTTTCATCCGGGGTAAAGCGATCAGGATCCTCTCCGCCTTCACCAGTATTACTGCGACCTCCTACACGGTTCATCGCAATGGCCAGTGCTTCATGGGCTTCCTGACTAATCGATCCGTAAGACATAGCCCCCGTTTTAAACCTTCTCGTAATATCCTCGACAGATTCTACCTCTTCAATCGGGATAGAGCCACGCTGCTTAAAAGAGATCAACCCTCTCAGCGATTGTAGATTGTTCGTTTCATCTGTTAGAAGCTTCGAGTACTTTTTGAAAAGCTGGTAGTCATTCGTACGGCATGCATGCTGCAGGGTGTGAATGGTTTTTGGATTATATTGATGATCTTCACCATTTCCCCGATACTGGAACTCATCACCTGCATCAAGTTTCCGCCCGCTCGTTCTATGATCGTCGAAGCTGCGGTCGTGCCGCATACGCACCTCTTTTTCAATAATATCCAGGCCGATTCCGCCTAAACGTGAAGCTGTTCGCGTGAAGTACTTGTCGATCACATCTGGGTGCACCCCTATAGCTTCGAAAATTTGTGCTCCACGGTAACTTTGGATTGTTGATATCCCCATTTTAGAAAGAACTTTGATAACCCCGTCTGTGACGGAATGAATGTAACGGTCAACAGCTTCCTCCAGAGAAGGGACATTTATATCTCCCTTGTCAATGAGAGCACCAAGTGATTCATAGGCTAAATACGGATTAATTCCTTCTGCACCATAACCAAGGAGTGTTGCGAAGTGATGAACTTCGCGAGGCTCGCCAGATTCAACCAGCAAGCTAACCTTTGTTCTAGTGCCTTGGCGAATTAAGTGATGATGCAGTCCTGAAACAGCTAGTAATGCAGGAATCGCCGCATGGTTTTCATCAATGCCACGGTCTGACAATATCAATAGTCTCTTGCCATTCCCTATAGCTTGATCAGCCTGCGTAAATAGAGACTCAAGCGTCTGTTCCATTTGATCAGATTCACCTGTTGTATCAAATAAAATCGAAAGGGTTTCGGCTTCAAAGCCTTCAATCTTCTGCTGACGAAGCTTTTCCAATTCCATATTTGTTAATATAGGTGTTTGCAGCCTGATTTTTCGACAACTGTCGGGCTGTGGGTCTGCGAGATTCCCTTCCGCTCCAATTGTCGTTTCAACCATTGTGATAATTTTTTCACGGATGGCATCGATCGGTGGATTCGTTACCTGAGCAAAAAGCTGTTTAAAGTAGCTATATAAAAGTTGAGGTTTTTTCGATAGCACGGCGAGCGGAGAATCGTAGCCCATTGAACCAACTGGGTCTTTCCCATCTGAAACGAGTGGAATCAATATTTTATTTAATTCCTCAGTTGTATATCCAAAAGCCAATTGATGATCAATCAAATTCTCAACCTGTGAAGTCGGCTGATGTGAAGGTTCTGGTAAATCCGCCAAATCCCATTTATACTCATCCAGCCATTCTCGATATGGTTGTTCACCAGCAATTTGCATTTTAATGTCTTCATCCGGAATAATTTTGCCTTTTTCTAAATCAACCAGCAGCATTTTTCCTGGATGTAATCGATCTTTATATTCAATATCATCAGCAAAAATGTCTAAGGCTCCTACTTCAGAACCAAGTACAATCATGCCGTCTTTTGTAACGTAGTAACGTGCTGGTCTCAATCCATTTCGGTCTAAACAAGCACCGATTTGTTTTCCATCTGTATAAGCCAGTGCTGCCGGCCCATCCCACGGTTCCATGAGACAGCTATGGTACTCATAGAAATCTTTTTTCTGCTCATTGATGGACTCATCGTTTGACCACGGTTCTGGTACCATCATCATAGCTGTATGAGCTAGGGATCGTCCTGACAAATAAAGAAATTCAAATGCATTGTCAAACATCGAGGAATCACTGCCATCATCATCAATAATCGGCAGCAGTTTATCAAGATCCTCTTTACTGAAATGTTCCGACTCACAAAGTTGCTGGCGAGCCCTCATCCAGTTCACATTCCCTCTAAGAGTATTAAACTCACCGTTATGAATGGTGTAACGGTTAGGGTGGGAACGTTTCCAGCTCGGGAACGTATTTGTACTAAAGCGTGAATGCACTAAAGCAAGAGCAGTCTTAAAATCAGGATGATTTAAATCAATATAAAATGAATCCATTTGTTCGGGTACGAGCATCCCTTTATAGACAATGGTGCTTGTTGATAGGCTCGACAAATAAAAGTCATCGTAACCATCCATCTTGGCAATAGTCGTTTCAGCACGTTTACGAATAATATATAACCTGCGTTCGAAGTCCATTCGATTTTTTACACTTTTATTAGGAGCAACGAAGGCTTGACGAATAAATGGTTTAGTCTTTTTAGCATCTTTGCCGACAAAGGAATCGTTAACCGGTACTGTGCGCCAGCCAAGGAAGGTCTGCCCCTCATCCTCGACAATCTGCTCAAACATTTCCTTACACTTCATACGTTTATCATGATTATAAGGAAGGAATAACATCCCTACACCGTATTCGCCTTCAGCCGGAAGTTCAATGTCTTCTTTTTCACACTGTTTCTCGAAAAAATAATGAGGGATTTGCGTTAATATTCCCGCTCCATCCCCTGTACTTATGTCGGCAGCCTGGCCGCCACGGTGTTCCAAGTTACAAAGAATCGTTACGGCATTTTCAACAATGCTATGTGATTTTGTCCCATCTATATTTGCGATCATACCTATACCGCAGGCCTCATGTTCAAAGTCTGGGTGATATAATCCTTGTGCTATAGGATAGCCATTCTTCTGCATTCCAGGTCCCCCTCATCTACGTTTTCATTGTAGTGTTAAAATTCTGTCTTTTGAAGTTTTTTACTAGTATAGCATGAAAATAATCCTTCTTCACGCGTCAAAGACGGATTTCCCTGAGTCTTAACCGTTATTTTCAGAAAATATAAACTATTTTAAATCCCATTAAACTACTGAATTAACTGACTTCAAATAAATTGCTCAGAAAATGTAAGCGTATCCATTCTTGTTCAAAAAAAATTTAAATTTTTCTTTAACTATTAGGAATTTACCGTGAATTTAATTTTAAAAAAGGACTATTGGTAAAGAAGTTGAATGAGTTTAAATAGGAAGTTGAAAGAGAGGGATTTGAAATGCATGGTCAAAAAAGAATTCGGGATTATGGTGTTACGGTCGGAAAATTACCTACAGGATACTATAATTCAATTACTGATGTGGACGGAGTCACAGTTGGACACGTCACTTTAAGTCAGGGAGAAATGCAAACCGGCGTTACTGCTATCCTTCCCCACCAAGGAAACTTATTTAAAGAAAAGCTGATTGCCTCATGTCATATTTTGAATGGGTTTGGAAAAACAATGGGAACAATTCAAATGAAGGAACTAGGAACTCTTGAAACACCAATCTTATTAACCAATACGTTAAATATCGGTACAGCAGTCTTAGCCCTGACAAAATATATGATGGCGGACAACCCTGAAATTGGACGAACAACAGGCACACTTAACCCGGTGGTAGGGGAATGTAATGATATGTATCTCAATGATATCCGCGCCCAGTTTGTAGAAGAACACCATGTTTTCTCAGCGTTGACTCATACCTCTGCTGAATTTCATGAAGGGGCTGTCGGTGCTGGAACAGGGATGGTCAGTTACTCGTTAAAAGGTGGAGTTGGAACAGCTTCCAGGGAAATGGAACTGGAACATGGAAGCTATACACTCGGGGTATTAGTGCTCGCAAATTTTGGAATGCTGAGCGATTTAAAAATTGACGGAAGAGCAGTTGGAGAGGAGTTAAAAAAGGCAATTATCCACCCTTCTGAGGAGGAGGATAAAGGGTCAATTATGGTAATCATCGCTACAGATCTACCTGTATCCGAAAGGCAGTTAAATCGAATTATCAAACGATCTGTAACAGGTTTATCCCGAACTGGATCAACCATTTCGAATGGAAGCGGCGATATCATTATCGGGTTTTCTACCGCTGCAAGAATCCCCCATGAAAAGCCGGCCCAATGCCTCACTTTGCCAATGATTCATGAACAAGACATCGACTCAGCGTTCAGGGCTGCGGGAGAAGCAACGGAAGAAGCTATACTGAATGCTTTGGTTACAGCCACCCATAAAACTGGACGAGATGGGAACGAAAGACCAATTTTATCAGACTTACTTACAAAATATAATATTACGTTCTAATCAGAAAGGGGCTGGGACAATAGTACTTTTACCAAATGAAAATCCGAACTAAGTAGAAATTATGATTGTTGTATAATCCGCTGCGTTAATATACTTCGCTAACAAAGCATATCGTTCGTCTTTTCACTTGAAAAGTTTAGTTATGTCCCAGCCACCTCATAATTTTCACAGCACAATTGTCTTGTTTTCGTAAACGATGAGACGATCTTCCAACGCCCATTTCACCCCTCGAGCTAACACACTGCGCTCAACGGATCGTCCTTTCTTTTTCAGATCCTCTACGTTATCTCGATGATTAACACGGATAATATCCTGTTCAATAATCGGGCCTTCGTCCAAATCATTCGTCACGTAGTGGGCTGTAGCTCCAATCAGTTTCACACCTCGTTCAAAAGCGCGTTTATGAGGGTTAGCTCCAATAAAGGCCGGCAAGAAGGAATGGTGTATATTAATGATTTGCGCCTTATGTGCCGCTACAAACTCTGGTGTTAGAATTTGCATATAACGGGCAAGCACAATCAATTCAACTTCATAGTCCTTCAATAATTGAAGCTGTTTTTCCTCGACTTCTTTGCGAATATCCTTGTTGGCAGGAATATAATAGAAGGGAATATTGAAGGATTCTACAATCTCACGGCATTCCTCGTGATTACTAATCACAACGACAATATCCGTCATCAGATCCCCGCTTTGCCATTCCAGCAAAAGTTCACGTAAGCAATGAAGTTCTTTGGATACAAAAATAGCGGTTTTTTTGACATCATGGAGAAAATGAATTTCCCAATCCATTGAAAATTTGTCAGCAATATCCTTGAATTGTTCTTTTAGTACTTGTCCTTTTTCTTGCAAATCTGGACATTCGAATTCCATCCGAATGAAAAATGTTCCACCTTCATGGTCCGTTGTAAATTGATTAGATTCGATGATGTTAGCACCATTTTGCTTTAAAAATAGTGACATGGCCGATACAATCCCGGGTTGGTCAGGACATTTAATGAGCAGTCTACCCTTATTTTGGTTTTTTTCTAGAAAATTATCAATGTGCTCTTGAATATATGATTTCATATTACAATCACCCCTCTTATATTTACTGTACTTAGTATAATCGTTTAACGGCAACATGGCATCACCTAATATTGGTAATCTCTGTGGCAGAAGCTTTATAAACAGAGTGTGAGGGCTGTTCAAATGGGTCGATATTTAGATTTGAAATTTTTTTAGTTTCTCATAAAAGCTCGATTTACCTAAACCTAATCGACGAGCAGCTTCCAGCTTATTCCCGCTGGTTTGCTCCAACGTATTTTCAATTGCCTTTCGTTCCGTATTTTCTAATATTTCCTTCAACGTTACACCTCCGATTGCAGAGAGAGGAGGAGATTGCAGATATCCTGGTAAGTCATTCATCGTAATAGTAGAGGAATGACACAAATGTACAGCAGCCTCTACTACATTCTCAAGTTCCCGTACATTTCCCTGCCATTTGTACTGCTGAAATCGCTCCAGAACTTCTGAGGTGAATGCCATCACCCTTTTTCCAGTCCGATTCGTAACTTTTCGGAGAAAGAAATCGGCCAGCATCAAGATATCCTCAGTTCTTTCTCTTAAAGGAGGGATATCGATTTGAATCACATTAATCCGATAAAATAAATCCTCTCGGAACCGCTTTTCCTGCACTAGTTTCTCAAGAGATTTATTAGTAGCCGCTACAATTCTTATATCTATTTTTTGAGGATGAACTGCACCCACTGCTTCGACCTCTTTCTCCTGCAAAACTCTCAACAGCTTCACTTGGACATTAAGAGGCATATCTCCTATTTCATCGAGAAATAGTGTCCCTCCATCTGCAAGCTGAAACTTCCCTAACTTCCCACCTTTTTTCGCTCCAGTAAAAGCTCCCTCTTTGTACCCGAATAATTCTGACTCTATTAAATTCTCCGGAATTGCAGCACAATTCACCTTAACAAATGGTTTCGTGTGGCGTTCGCTCAGCAGATGAATGCTATGAGCGAACAATTCTTTTCCAGTACCACTTTCCCCATTTAATAGTACGGACACATCACCAGGCGCAATTTGTTTAATCGTTTCCTTGAGCTGTATCATTTTAGGTGAATTAGCTTCAATGTCATGAAGCGAGTACACTACACCATGATGGCCCCTCATTTGTTCACGATAGAACTCCAGCTCTAACAATAAATCTTTGATGTGACTATTTAACATCATCCACTCTTTTGTATCCCGGAACAATACAGTTCCTACTGCCCCAACTACTTTCTCCCCTGACATCACAGGAATCCGGTTGGCAATCATATGATTACCGCGAATGAACTGGAGGTCTGCAATTTCTTCCTTTCCAGTACTTGCGACAATGTGCATGCGGGTGTTTTCGATTACATCTGTTACGTGTCTGCCAATCACTTCAGATTCACTGGCCTCCAGAAATCTGCAGTACGTTTTGTTCATATACGTCACGACACCCTTGCGATCCACTACTACAAAACAATGATAGGCATTCTCCAGAATCGTTTCAAAAAGCTCGTCTTTATATTCACCTTTTACACTTAACACACCTGGCACCCTCCACATATTTAAATTGTCAACTTCCTGTGTTTGCTAATAATGGTAAGCGCTCTCAATAATGGGGAATAAAGAACTTCAACTCCTTAACTTTCTCTATTTATAATATTGTCTGACTTTTCCCCCTTTTTCAAGTAAAGAAAGCAAGATCATTATTTCCCACAAAAACCCACCTCAGGTCATCCAGAATCTGGATGACCTGAGGTGGGTTTTTGTGGTATTATTTGAATATTATGTATCCTATAGAATGCAGGCCTCTCCTCTTCAATAAACATTGTTATTTTGGAGAGGCGTTATTCTTTTATTCGTCGTCTTTATCGATGGGAATCATTTCGAACAATTCCCCGCTCTCAATAGAATCAACCAGCTTTTGCAGCCAATGATAGTAAGGCTTGGAATCTTCCAGCTTCATATAGGTTTGTTCTGCTTCCTGCCTTAAGCCTTCGTCCAAATCTTTATCCTCGAGAAGATGGCCGAGTTTTTGTTGTGCTTGCTTAATAGCATCCAAATTAACTTTAGCTTCTCTCAACAACTTATTCGTAAAAAAGTTCGAGAAGAATTGAAAGAAATCCTTTTCTGCCACAAAAGTCTGCCTGCGTGTTCCTTTACGAAATGTTTGTTTGACAATGTTGTACTCCTGCAGCTTTTTCACGCCTGTACTCATGCTGGGTTTACTCATGCCAAGTTTCTCACGCATCTCATCTAATGTCATATCCTCTTCAAAATACATCGTTCCGTATAAATTACCGGCACTTCGTGTCACACCATATAAATCCATGGTTTCCGCAAGTGAATCGATCACATAAGCCTTCGCCTCCTCAATAGAAGTACGAGCTTGCTCATTATTTACGTTCGACATTTACAACCTCCTCAAACGACAATAATTAACTATGTTAAATTTTTTCTTTACAAACTTATCTTAACGAATAATCTCAGGTTGTCAAATCGTAGAAGGCTATGAATGGTTTTATAACCGCTTTTTTAACGAAGTATAAGCAATGTTTGATCCTGAACCTTAATAGAGGTTAGGGCAGCAAAACCTCTCCATACAAAAAAGACCTCCGTGAAAGAGGTCTTTTGTGCATTAAGTTATTTAGTAGAATAGGATGGAGCTGATCTTGCAGGTTTCCTATTATGAGTACTAAATAAACTATCTAATTTATCTTGCAGTGCTAATGATAACAAGCCATTTCCCTCTGCTACCTTGGAATGACCTAGAGACACTGTTCTTTTTACTAATTGTGAAAAGATCTCAGCTTCTGTCATACGACGCTGAAATTGTTCTTCCGCTAAACTAATAATTAAGGCCAAAGCACCAGATACATGAGGGGTTGCCATGGAGGTTCCTGATAACTTGGCATATTTTCCTTCGAGATAAGTTGATAGAATTTCTACACCAGGCGCTACGAGGTCAATTTCATTATTTGTATTGGTAAACTCCGCCAGGTTGCGCTCAAAGTCAACAGCGCCCACTTGAATCACTTCATTATAAGCCCCAGGATAACCATACTCCGGTGTATCTCCGCGGCCATCACCTGAATTACCAGCAGCGCAAACAACAGAAATGTCATGTTTCAGCACAGCATCCTTAATGACTGTATGAAGTTCAGGAATATCCTTAGGACCACCCAGGGACATCGACATCACTCTTACTTTCTCACCATTTGGCCCAGTCCAGTTTGCTGCATACTCAATGGCATCAATAATCCACTGCATCTTACCGCTGCCCTCACCAGTCAGTACCTTTAAAATAAGAAGATTTGCCTGAGGAGCTGCACCGACTACTCCACTTCCATTTTCAATAGCAGCCACAGTTCCTGATACATGAGTTCCATGCCCATTGTTATCGCTGAAATTCGTTTCGTCCCCATCATAATCCGTGGTGAAGTTTTTTCCACCGATGATACGACCTTTAAGGTCAGGGTGATCTGTCTGGCAGCCTGTATCAATAACGGCAATGACATTCCCTTTGCCTTGTTCGGTACGCTCCCAAAGTGCAGGAGCTTCAATCATCTCAATTCCCTTCGGTACTTCTGAGGTCGTTTCCAGCACTTCTTCCGTACGGTACGGAATCAAACTCACTTCACTCATGATTTTCCCTCCTAGAATTGGATTGTAAAACTTTCAAGTTGTGCGCACTTGCTAGATTACCAAGGTATATATTGGAAATCTTATACACTATTATATCATTCGATTAAAGTCAGAATAATATGTCAATGTACTCAAAATATTCTATTCCTCTGGTACTAGAATCGTAAGTGCGTTTGCTCAGGGAGCTATCACCTATTTTGCTGTTTTCTAAAGGGCTGTTATTTTTACACAAGATCTACTATTGTTAGGGACAAAAGTTTAGATCAACAAACTATTGCTGAAGATTTCTTGTAATGATCTCATACTATGAAGCTCGTGTATTTACCAGCTAAATGAACTACTTCATTCTTATATTGTTTATCAAAGGTAATCATAAAACTAGTCGATGGTCCGCCAGAAGCTTTTTCATCAAAAGGAATGTCTAAGTCCCTATTTTTCCAGCCATTTCTTTGTTTCAACTCCTGGATACTTTGTTGAATACCCTTAGAACCAACAGGTAAAATCTCATATACCCATTTTTGCTTACTCACTTCTACAAACAATTCAAGCGGAGCAATTTTCTCAGGATAGGCTAGAACCTCCTCCCCAACAAGCGGTTCCCCAATGAGCGCCACACCGCTCATTTCCGGGGAAATACTAATTCTTTTTTCACTAGTATCAACCCACCCCAATATAGATAAGCTGATCGCCGACTGACTCATTGCCATATTCGATTCAGTACTTCCGGTAATATCCAGATTGTAACCAAGTGAATGACCAAGGTTTCTAACGGTTTGTTCAAGCTCATCCCATACTTCGTCGCCAACAAAATTACTGATAGTTACAGCAAACGGAGTCGCCCCTACTGCTAAACAATCCATGAATGACACTCTAAACAAAGACTCTGCCACGGTTTTATAGGGAACATCAACAATATCATTGTTTTTTGAACCGATTCCTCCTGCGTTATCAGTGGCGATGACTAGCTCACGTTCCTTATCTACAGGAATAAACAAAGGCTGTCCCATCGGGTTACTCTTCACCTTCCGATTTTTTCTTCACAGACCGAAACACTTTTGCACTGCGAATGTACTCCACATCCTTCGTTTCAAGGATCATATTCACATAACGTGCTAATGCGAAGAAGTAATCAGAAAGCCGATTTAAATAAGTTAAGCAGACCGGATGAATGGTTTCAATTTTTTGCAGAGAAACGACAAGGCGTTCGGCGCGACGGGTAATCGTGCGGGCAATATGTAATGTCGATGCTGCAGGCGATCCCCCTGGCAAAATAAATCGTTCCAATTCAGGAGCCTGTTTAATGTAATCATCCATGCGCTGCTCGAGCCACTCAACACTTTCCTCCTGAAGCTTGAAAGGACTGTTTGATTTTTTATTAGCCAGATCACTGCCACAGTCAAATAGTTCATGCTGGATTTTCTCAAGTTCTTCTTGAACATCCATGAATCGGGGATCCATTAATTCTGAACGAGCTTTCCCGACAAAACTATTCGCCTCATCTACTGTTCCATAAGCTTCTACACGTATATCGTCCTTGTCTACTCGTCCGCCAATCACACTCGTCTGTCCTTTGTCACCAGTTTTTGTATATAATCTCATATGGGTTTCCTCCTATTTTAATTGTTCAGAAATGCCAAACCACAACCGAAAGATCCGCTGGGCATCATTTGTGATTTGCTGATAAATAAATCCTGTTCTATCTCTCCATAAACGGTCACGCTGCTGCACAGGAACAATCCCTCCTGTGATATCTGTTCCAATCATCACAAGCTGGCGAGCAGGATCAGCTCGTTCCCATCCCATCAATGAATGATAAAACTCCTCCCAGCGTTGATCTGCTACTTTTTCCGGCTTCATGCAATCCTTATAAAACATCACCTCGAGATTATTGACAATCAGCAAGTGAGTTCCCACTGTCCCAAGTATCTGTCCCTCTTTTAAAATTGTGTAATCGCTGTCATAGTTCTCTATGGCCCAATCTAGCTTGCCGTTATACGCTCCACCTGTGACAAAATCCATTGATCTCCCTCCTTCTCCAGCAGCACTTTATACGCTTCCCCAGGTGCTATCAGCCAGTCCCACATCGACTCTGAATGCTTCGACCAGTGGTGAAGCATTGTTCGAATCACTCCTCCATGAGTCACAACCGCAATAGGCTCGTCAGTATGGCTATGATCATTCAGTATTTCAGAAAAAAAGTACATGATGCGACCTTTAAACTGAGGAAGACTTTCTCCTCCTGGAGGGGTGACCTTTTCCATATTATTGAGCCATTGCTGATAGCCGGTTTGGGTCTTCAATTCTTCGTATGTACGCCCATCAAAATCACCAAAATGGTATTCTCTCAACTTCTTAGTTGTTCGAGTTGTTCCAGTTGATCCAGAAAGGATGGCTGCTGTTTCTACACATCGGCCAAGATCACTTGCGTACACTTTTTTAAATAGAGGAAGACGTGACTTGATCCTGTTCACTTGGCTGAGTCCTCGCTGTGACATGTGCTCATTTCGCCAGCCTATATAGCGTCCCTGTCCATTTGATGGCGTCTCTCCGTGACGAATCAAATACATAACAACACGATAAACCATAAATATGTCTCCATTCCTTCTAGAGTAGCACCGCAAACATCTCCGGTTATTCCGCCAAATGATCGTATAGCCCAAACTCTGATTCCCCATACAGCAACTAACGATGCCAGCAGAATAACTAAGCTAATAGCAAAGTAACTGGTTGAAAGAAGAGACACAGCAGCACAGGTCATGAACGTTAGCCCAATGACCGCAATTGTTACCTTGAGGGTATAGTGGCTGTTAAAAAAGTGACTTAACCCGCTGTTTCTAGCTGATAGTGTGTGTCCTAACAGCAGGATCATCACACCTCTTGAGAAAAATGGAATAATGATCATAAACCCGATCACTGAAAAATCGGTAAGAAACGCTTCATATATAAATACAAAACGTAAAATGATCACTGCCAACAAGACGAATACCCCAAACGCTCCTGTACGTGGGTCCTGCATCACCTCTAAACGTCTGGGCTTGTCCCGATAAGAAAAGAAAGCATCGCCTGAATCCATTAATCCATCAAGATGAAGACCGCCGCTGCAAATGGCAGGAACCATGATCGTGAAAACAACTAAACTCAATAGACTCCATGTAGTAAAGGATTCTAATCCGTAGAAAACAAGTGCATTTAATGCTCCTATCATGAAGCCTAGAACTGGCAGCCATATTAGACACGAACGTACGACAGACGGGGTTGGTTCAATATTTCTCCTTACTGGGAAGACAGAAAAAAACTGCAGGGCAAGCAACCCTCCTTGGCTTACGTTTTTCATGGGCTTTTCCCCTCTATCATTTCAAGGACTTTATCCATGTTAAGGTACGTTTCCAAATAATCAGCCAAGTCGTTGTAACGATCCTTTCGATTCTTAGAACGGACAATTGGCTGTTGGGGCAGGTTGGCACGGAGTCGCAGCCGGTTTAACCATTCTGTCCGCCATTTGTCATTGTAAAAGCAGTCATGCAGATAAGTACCTACTAAACGTCCTTGATCAAGGCTGATGCCTTCAGGGCCATCATTTAATTGAAGAAACGGATGTGTGTTTGACCCAGCCGTTCGACCAAGGTGGATCTCATAACCGGACATAGGACCTGGAGAATAGCCGCTCATCTCATGAATGTGTCCGTTCACTCGAATGGTCTGTTTGTTTTTCACAAAAGTTGTAGAGAGAGGAAATACCCCCATCCCTTTCACACCCTGTGTATCTCCCTCATCACGGTACATGACATCAGATAAGATCTGATAACCGCCGCAAATTCCAACAATCACTCCTCCTCGCTCAGCATAAGCCTTGATCGCTTCTGTCACTCCGTTTTCCTGACAAGCAAAATAGTCTTCTATCGTGCTACGCGTTCCTGGTAAAATAAGCGCATCTGGTTTACCTAGCTGATAGCCGGATCGTACATAACGGATCGACACATCCTCCTCTTGAGTGAGTGGAGTTATATCCGTTTCATTCGATAGATACGGCCAGTGAATCACAGCGATATCTAAGAACGATTCTCTTTTGGCCGAAGTAGATTGAACCGTCAATGAATCTTCCCCCTCAATTCCATGATCTTCTAAATAAGGCAGCACACCCAACACAGGAATGCCTGTATAGTTTTCAAGCCATTCTACTCCACTTTCAAACAAAGAGCGTTCCCCTCGAAACTTGTTAACGATTAATCCCTTTACACGCTGCCGGTGCTGCTCAGACAATAACGCCAGTGTCCCGGCAATGCTGGCAAACACACCGCCCCGGTCAATATCCGCAACTAAAATAACGGGTACATCAATCTGATCTGCGACCGACATATTCACCAACTCACGGTCATTCAGATTGATTTCAACGGGGCTTCCGGCTCCTTCAATCACTAAAACATCATAGTGATCTTCCAAATGTTGAACAGACTGCTGAATAGCCAGCTTGCCTTTATCATACCAGTGGCTTCGGTAGTCTGACCCCGACCAGGAAGCTTGACTGACTCCATGAATTATTACTTCAGCACACTGATCATTTGTAGGTTTAAGTAAAATGGGATTCATATCAACGGTTGCTTCAACCCGGGCCGCTTCAGCCTGAACACCTTGCGCGCGTCCAATTTCTTGGCTATTTACAGTGACAAAAGAGTTGTTAGACATATTCTGTGATTTGAATGGAGCAACCCGTATGCCCCGATTTACAAGTGATCGGCATAACCCTGTGGCAATCCAACTTTTCCCTACATTAGAAGCCGTCCCTTGAATCATTACACCCTTCATGCCTCTCCCCCCTTGTGGTAAACAGGCCGGCCAAATACCATCTCGATAGCTTGATCGGACTGCTTAACAACATATTTATGTATTGAACCAAGAATGTAAAGGTAGTCGCGTACCATTTCGTTGTCAGAAAGAACGTCACGGCTAAGATCGTTTGAAATCATATAAACTTCTCCAGCATCCGCAATGAGCCGATCAAGCTGTTCAATTAAAGAACCTATCCTATCATCTGGTTCCATGTCCTCCTGCTCCAGCATTTCATTCATGACCCATGTAGTAAGGCAGTCAATCAATATCGCGTCATCTCCCGTAAACGAAAGCTTGCCGATAGCCGTCGGTTGTTCCCATGTCTTCCACGACCGAAGACTTTGACGACGGTCTTTTTGATGGCGGGTTACCCGCTCATGCATCTCAGAATCTGTTACTACTCCCGTAGCCACGTAATGGAGATAGGGCAGCTTTGACTCCAGTGTACGCTTCTCGGCGTAACTTGTTTTTCCACTCCTTACACCTCCACAGATAAAGGTCATCATGTTCGGACCCACCTTTCAAGAAGATCCAGCAAGTAGTCATTCTCCTGTTGCGTGCGGACCGCTATTCGCACGTAATCCCCATCTAAGCTGGGGAAATTATGTGTGTGCCGGGCCGCCACTCGGTTTTTCAATAAAAAAGGGAGCAACGTGTCACTCAAGGACGGAACTCCTCCTAATAAATAGTAGTTCACCTCAGTATTTGACACAGTAAAAGCCAGGTTCTGAAGCCGAGGGAAAATCCGTTCTTTCTCGCTATGTATGAGCTCTCTCGTCTCCTGCCGGTAAGTATAATCGTTGAGACATAGCATAGCCACCTGCTGGGCCAGGGCGTTAACGCTCCACGTCGGTTGGTGGGCCGCGAACCTTTCAACCATCTTCTCAGACCCAGCAAGGTAGCCAATCCTTAGCCCCGGGATGGAGTACATCTTTGTCAGTGAACGTAAAATAATGAGGTGAGAGAATCTGTTTACATACTGAATGAGCGATGGTTCGTTTTGAACAAAATCGTAGAATGCTTCATCGATTAACAATGAAATCTCTCTCTTTTTCAGCTCATTCAGCAGTTCAACCAGCTCACTTTGTTTATAAGCGATGCCCGTAGGATTATTGGGGTTGCAAATCACCACGAGATCTACACCATGAAGCTTCGCTTTGATTCGTTCTACAGGCAAATCCCACCCTTCTGATTCTGTTAGAAAAACAGAGTCGATAATACATTGATTTGCCTCTGCAATCGTTCGGTATTCTGAAAAAGTCGGTTCAACAATCAACAGCCTTTTGCCAGCAAACACTCGTCCAACTAAGCTAAGCAATTCAGATGCACCATTCCCAACAAGGACTTGCTTCGCCGAAACCTTCTCCTTCAGTGCAATGGTCTGACGTAGGTCCTCGTTATGAGGATCTGGATAATTAGTTATGAGTTCGAAAAAATCACCCCATTTTTCCTGCAGCCATGGGGGAGGCCCAAGTGGATTCACATTCACGCTAAAATCATGGGTAACTTTTGGGAGCTGTAATGGATCTGTTAAATAGTGCGGGTTAGCTCCATGTGACGGCCAGTTCAATGGCGGCACCTCCTATCCATAGTAATGTCAAAACATAAAGAGCAGCTCGCACCATATAGTTTTGAGCGATTTTAATATGTTCAGCCCCCATATTCTTATAGGGGATGCCAATTGTAGGTCGAAACGATACTTCACCAAAATAACGATTTTCCCCACCGAGCTGAATTCCTAATAAAATAGCAAATACCGCTTCGCCCCAGCCGCTATTCGGACTAGGATGACGCTTGGAATGAAGGAACAATAACGCCATAGCCTCTCTCTTCGTTTGAAAATGAGTTTTCTCTACTAATAAAAGTAACACCGAGGTCAGCCGAGCTGGAATCAAATTCAACACATCGTCCAATCGAGCTGAAGCCCAGCCAAAAAGGTAAAATCGATCGTGCCGGTACCCAACCATTGAGTCACAAGTATTTACGGCACGATACAGCATAGCTAACGGAGCGCCGCCGAGAAAAGCAAAAATAAGTGGTGCTGTTATACCGTCACTTGTATTTTCAGCCACTGTCTCAACTGTCCCTCTCGCTATTTCGGATTCATCTAAATGTTCGGTATCTCTGCCAACAATCATCGATAACTGATGGCGCGCACGGGTAAAGTCTGACCCCATTAGCGGAGCATACACTTCCTGCGATGCTTCTTTCAGGCCTCTTATTGCGATCGTTGTCCAAATCAATAGAGACTCTACGGCTGCACCGAGCACGGCATGAACATGATAGCTGAGTGTCATAACAAGCCATGTCATGACGTAGACTGCACCACAAACGATTAGAACCATAACCATCCCTTTTAAGCGGCGAAACTTTCCTTTATTCCATCGATTTTCAAAGAATTTGATTAGACTTCCTATCGCCCGGACAGGATGTGGCAGCCACCGCGGGTCACCTAGCCAAATATCCAGTAAAAAGGCGCAACTTAAAGCTATAAGATGTGTGATCATGAAAGTCTCATTCTTTCCAAATAACGTTCAATGGCTTCTTTTGTTGCTTCATAAGTCATCCGCCCAATTTTGCTTCCTAATAAAGTTATCGGTCCGGCATATTCCAGACTCTTTCCAGTTTGAGTACTTGCGATCATCATGCTGTCGGTGGAAGTTCCTGTAGCTCCTGTATTAGTCAGTGGACCTTTAATTCCACAAGATGAAATAGCTTTTGTCTTCGCTTCCGCCGCTGTTACGATACCCTGAATAAATGCCTGTTCAGATAGACTGCCCTCAACGAAAATCCATGTGTTTATAGTCCCCGGATTGGTCGACTCCACGTGCTTATCCCCATAAACAACATCTACTGCATTACCCAGTCCAGCTGTAACTACAATTAAGATGGAAACATCGTCTCCCCTGAAAAACCGCTCTGCATAATCAGGCAGGTGGGCTGCTGTCATCATCGCTAAAGTATCTTGTTCAGCCAGACCCCATTGTTGACACTTTCCCTTTATGAATTGGTCAGGAGCATCACAAGCGAAACTTTTATCTACATGACCGTTTACGAAATTACGATACCAGCCAAATCCTCCACCAATGAGAGCAGAGGAAAAGGTTTTAAGTGGCTTGCGTGTACTTACAGTAACTTTTTCCTCCGTGACCTTCACAAGTTCAGGTGTTACGGTAGTTCGTGTTTCATTTGAAGTATAACTTGGAAGCAAGTTCATTTGTGGACTTGATATTGTCGGATTTGCGTGAACGGCAATGGAAGAATGATAGACTTGCTCAAGTAAAGACTTTTGAATAACATCCTCTGGTTTACCTATACGAATCACTTTTCCATGATCCATCAATAACATTCGATCACAATAAAGACCTGCAGTATTTAAATCGTGGAAAATAGATACAACCGTCAACTGATCCGATAAAGACAGCTGTTTCATTTCATCCAGCAGTTGCTTTTGATAACTAAAATCAAGGTGGTTCGTTGGTTCATCTAACAGCAGAATATCCGGTTCCTGAGCCAGGGCTTGAGCCAAATAAGCACGCTGTTTTTCGCCTCCACTTAAATGATTAAGAGGGAGTGAGCTCATCTCCGTCAGTCCTGTTTGATCGAGTACATTCCGGACGACTTCCTTATCCCGCTCCGCAGGCTGTTTTAAGAAACCAGACTGATAAGCATATCGCCCCATCATCACGGTTTCAAAGACATTATAGGAAAAGAAGCTCTGTTGAATCTGAGGCAGAGTTGCAATTTTCCTGGCCAGCTGTTTACGACCATAGTGTTCAAGTGGCTTCTGATCAATCATCACTTCCCCTCTCCACAAAGGAAGAATTCCACTCATCAATTTAAATAAGGTTGTTTTTCCACTTCCGTTAGGCCCAACCACACCAAAAAACTCACCACGATTGACTTGAAAGTCGACGTCATTAACGATCGGCCGCGCGTCATATCCCCCTGTCATGTTCGTTACCTGAATCATACACTCGCCCCCTTTTTCCTCTGTTGGTAAAGAATGAAACCAAAAATTGGCGCTCCTATAAGTGATGTAATCACCCCGATCGGCAGCTCAGCAGGGGCAATTATTGTTCGGGATATGAGATCTGCCAATATTAAGAAGGTCGCTCCATTAATCAAGGACAATGGAATAAGATGTCGATGGTCTGTACCGAAAAGACGCCGGCAAATATGAGGAACGACTAGACCGGCAAAACCGATGGTCCCAGATACCGCAACCGCTGCTCCGGTGAGGATCGAAGCAGCTAATAATATTATTGTTTTTCTCTTTTCCGTAGGAACACCAAGCTGTCTGGCCCGTTCTTCCCCTAAGGACATAGCATTTAACTCCTGACCCTGAGTCAATAGCAGCAGCACCCCTGTTACAAAAAAGGGGAACAGTAACCCTACGTGATTCCATCCCCGCATCGCAACACTTCCGAGAAGCCAGCCAACAATTTGCCGAAGTTCTTCACCAGTCAAGGCAATCATGAGTGAAATAACCGAGCCTAGGAAAGATCCCATGACAATCCCTGTCAGTATTAACGTCTCAATAGAAAGCGTGCGATCAAGCATGCGTGCAAAAGCGATAACAAAAAGAAGGGTAAGGATTGCCGTACTGATACTGACAATAGGAAGCGTAAAAGCTGAGAACACCGGAAAAGAAAAGCCTACAAATAACACCAACACTGCCCCAACTGAGGCACCTGAAGATACACCTAGTGTATAAGGGTCCGCTAACGGATTTTGCAGCAGTCCCTGAAAGGATGCTCCTGCTATAGCTAGGGATGCACCTACTAATCCAGCTAACACGACACGCGGAAGGCGAACATCTACAATAATACTGATGTTTATAGGGTCAATGGTTGATTGATAAGGACTAACTGCTTCTGCTATAGCCCCGATAATGACAGGGAGCGGAATAGGTACACTGCCAACAGCAACGCCGGACAGCCATGCACCTATTAAGATCATAAAACTCCCTATATAGGCTAATGGTTTATTCATCACCGAACGTTTCCGGATAAACAGCTTCGGCCAGCCGCTTTACACCCTCTATTAAACGTGGGCCGGCACGTGTAACAATGTCAGAGTGAACATCAAACACTTGTTCATTTTTAATAGCCGGCACTTGTTCCCATCCTTCCCGGCTGAGAACTTTTTCGATGGGTTTCTCTGTATAATAGCCATAGGTGGTAATGATGACGTCAGGCTGTAGACTAATAATGGCCTCTTCATTCATTTTCACCCATCCTTCTTGGCTGGCAGCAGCATTCTTCGCATTAATCGCTAGGATCATTTGGTTCATGAATGTGCCCGTTCCAGTCGTATAAATTTCCGGTGCCGGGGATACTTCAACAAAGACACTTTTAGGGTCTTCAATCGTAGATGCTTTTTCCTTAATTTTCTTTAGCTTATTCTTCATTCCAGCAACAATTCTATCCGCTTCCTTCTGCTCATTTACTAATTTACCAATTGACTGAATCGTTTCGTATACGCCTTTAAAATCAGTGGCGTTCTTAACTACATAGACCGGAATCCCTGCATTGCTGATCTGCTTAATGGCTGCTTGTGAATTATGAGCATTGGACCCATGTGCAAGCACGAGATCAGGCTTTAATGACAAAACTTTCTCCGTGTTAATTTGCATGCCGCCAACCTTGTCAATTTCATTAACCTGCTTGGGATAGTTGTCATGCTTTGACACTCCGACAACCTGTTCACCTGCACCAACAGCAAATGTGATTTCTGTGTTACTGGGAATTAACGAAACTATTCGTTCAGGATCTTCCTCCAGGACAACTTCATTACCAGCAGAATCTTTTACTGTAAGAGGGTAAGCTGTTGCACCTTGGGATTCTTCCGTATTTACAGCATCTTCTTTCTTGTTTTCCTCTGATTGGCCAGAGTTCTCATTGCTTGCACAGCCTGCCAGCAAACTGATCGTCATTAGAAGCATGAATATGTAATTCAATAAACGTTTCAAATTAATCTCTCCCCTGTAATGAATCTATTTTTGAGCATAAAAAAACACATCTCGCAATGAAGATGTGTACATTCAAGGATTTGCAATTCCACTGAATGGACATATAAGCAGAACTCCTTTTTTACTAAACACCTCCTATCCGCGTAGGTTATTGGTGAGAAAAACAGGTAGGTCTCCTGGCTTATGGTCATGGCTTCCTGCTCCTTCCCATGTTTAACACACAGTGGATCTGCAGGCTGCTCGCAATTACAGTGGCGGGACCGCGTTGGATTTTGAACCAACTTCCCTTTTAAGTGATGAGTAACATCACGCCTGTTTTCTTCGCCTATTCAATTAACTACTATTCTACTAAAGATTATGAAAAAATGCTTGTATTTTAGAGTTTTTTGTCAAAGATTCTCCTGGTGGCGTGTTGCTGAATATATCATTTAAAACTTGTCCAAGATTAATAGTATGATCCACTACCTTTCATAGAAAAAAACTGCATTATTAATAGTCGGGAGGAGTTATGTATGAATTTGAAAACACGTTCCATCATGGTCATTCTATTGTTTGTGCTGACAGTTACATTTGCGCTGGCGATCACCCCGCCAGTAAAAGCAGCACAAACGGGCGAAGTTGATACCCAATTGTCATTAAATGTTCGGGAAGCGCCTAGTTTGAATGCTACGGTGATCGGAAGTCTTTTACCAGGGCAACAAGTTGAGTATATTGATCTTGAGAATGGCTGGGGGCAAATCACTTATCAAGGACAGTTAGGATTTGTAAGCACCGCCTTTCTATCAGAAGGCGCTTGGGAGCGAGTTGAGGAAGAAAAACACGTTGAAGAGAAGCACGCGAGAAAACCAGACGAGTCCAGGGAGGAAAATCCTGATCAATCTGAGAGACAGGAGATCGAACGCATTATTCTCGACCCTGGTCATGGGGGTAAAGACCCTGGAGCCATCGGAAATTCTCTCCAGGAAAAAGACGTGATTCTAGAAATCGCTAAGCTCGTTGAATTTAAACTGCGTGCAAAAGGTTATGATGTTTTAATGACGCGAACAGATGATACCTTTGTTACCCTTGAAGATCGTGTAAAGCTGGCCAATACCTGGGGAGTCGATCTCTTTGTCAGTATTCATGCCAACGGATACTATGACTCTAGCGCTAAAGGTATTGAAACCTTTTATAATGCAGGGAGTTGGGAGGCAAAAGATATTGCGGATTTAGTCCAAGAAAATGTTATCTCTGAAACTAGTAACCTGAGTCGCGGGGTGTTTAAAGCGGATTATTATGTTTTGCGTCATACTGATATGCCAGCAATTCTTGTAGAAACCGGGTTTGTCTCGAATAAAAAAGATGCGAAGTTATTAAAAAGCAAAGATTACCGCGAGCAAGTGGCAAAAGGCATTGTCAAAGGCATAGAGAAGTATTAGTTAACTTGAAAACGCAGATCATTAACGTAGTCAAAATGATAAGCCTCCTGCGAAAACAGCACGAGCTAAGATTCCACAGGAAAGCGACATTTGCTTTCCTAGGAAGTTCGACTAAGATCGGCACGTCCCCTGCCAACACCGAACGACCCCACGTCCTGTGGGGCCGCGGAAAGCGAAGTATTCTTACGAATCGATGGTAGTAATCTTTCCAGGTGTACAGCCCGAACTGATATTAATAGAATGATATAACTTTTATGTTATGTCTAAGCCTTGCTTATAACGTGAGTGTTCTGCTTCTGTCTATTACGGAAGAGGGGGGTTGTTCTGTTGAAAGACTGTCTGGTTCCTCCCTGCTCCTAAACCAGCTGTTACCATTACAATAATAATGGCGATGAACAAGAGTATTGGAATTGTCACCGATGCGGTAATATCCAGGATTATACCGATCAATACCGGTCCCACAGCAGCGAGTGAATATCCAATCGATTGAGACATTCCTGACAGTGCAGCACTTTGCTGAGCATTATCTGCACGAAGCCCAAGCAAGGTAAGCGCCAAACTGATAGAAGAGGCTTGGCCTATCCCGATCAGCATGACACTTAGAATCAATAAGGGGATGCCTTCTGCGAACAATACCCCTAACAAGCCTGTTGTATAAAGGCAGCCAATCATTCCCACAATTCCTCTTTGATTAGTAAACCGGGAAGCCAGTACTGGTGTCAGGAACGTCATCGGCAGCCCCGTTAACTGCATGACTGATACCATCCATCCTGCTGTTGATATACTAATCCCCCTGCCATTGAGGATTTCAGGCAGCCACGCAATCATAGAATAAAATAAAAATGATTGTAATCCCATAAAAATGGTAACTTGCCAGGCGATTTTCGAACGCCATATCGAACTACCCTGCAGTGCAGGTGTTTTTACATCATCTGCTCTAGCTGGTTTTCGTAGTTGTGACATCCAGATTATTGCAGCTGGAATAGCTAACACACCCCAACACAAGAGTGCTTTTTCCCAGCCGAGCCCAAATCCTTCAGCTAAAGGAATACTAAGCCCAGTGCCGACCGCTGAAAAGACAGACATGCAAGTGGTATAAACAGCTGTTACTAAGCCAACCTTTAGAGGATATTTTTCCTTTACAATCCCAGGTAAAAGCACATTGGATATCGCAATACCAATACCTATCAAAGCGGTTCCTGCAAATAAGGTAAATGTCATTGAAATAAACCGGATCAAAATTCCTGCTATTAATGTTAGTAAACCCGCAAACACTACTCGTTCTAATCCAAACCTCTGACCAAACTTTGGTGCCAGAAAAGAAAATGCCGCAAACGCTATCAGGGGCAGTGTTGTAATAAACCCTGCAGCAGCATTGGATAGACCTATGTCTGCCTTGATTGAACTGATTAGTGGACCAACAGAAGTAATAGCTGGACGTAAATTAAAGGCAACAAATATAATTCCCAAAATAGATAAAGCTTTCTTTTTGTCTATCATTTGATGTTTAGACTGTGCCTCAACTCCCATAATGTATGACTCCCATCTCCATTGACTAACTCATTGCTTTTGAAAGCTCTTGGTATATAGTCTACTCGATGGTTTATACACCATTCAATTAGTTTTTCTATGAAACGTCAAAGGACACCCCTTTTTGGGCATTCACATTAGTCATAATCCGGAAAAAGGAGTCTATAAATTTCGGGTAATAAAATTGCGTAGCGACTTTATGATGTGGATAGTTTGCCTTATCCTCAATTTTCCTAAAATCTCCTATGCTTTCACCAAAGGCATCACCAGTATTAACTACAATCGTAGTGGGGATCTCTGCATAATCGATGATCGAATCTTCCTGAATTGCCCACATCGTTAAAACGTCATGCAAAGGGCTGCCCCTAATGGTGGGGTCCCTTTCTTTATAAAATTGGTAATAGTAATCGACCATAGGTTTGACTAATAAGCCCACATCACTATTGACAGATTGATAGAAGTGATCTAATCGATTGATCATCTCAGGTGTAATCAAGGCATACTGAGTGACATCAAGGGGAATAATGTGAAGTTGTTTTGGGGCAAATTCAAGGATGATATTAGTGGCATACGGGTCTCCGTAAAAGTTAGCTTCTGCTACGGGAGTCACATTACCCGGCACCGTAAAAGCTCCCCCCATAATATAAAAGTCAGTAATTTTCGCCATCCATGAAGGATATAAAATAAATGCAGTAGCAAGCGAAGACAGCCTGCCTAGGTTTAGAATGGTAAGGTTCCCCTCATATTTTTCTATTATTTTTTTAATCTCATCAAAATTTTCAAATGGGTCATTACCAATGTCTATTTCCGGTGTTAGTGGGCCAAGCCCTCCAATACCGTGTATATCTGGATAAAGTTGAGGGTCTCGCCCGGTTAAAGGAATCTCTGCTCCTCCAAAAACAGGTATGTCTTCTCTGCCAGTGACTTTCTGAAAATAAGCTGCATTTCTTACAGCCGTGCTTTTTGACACATTTCCATAGTCAGCTACAACTCCTACAATTTCTATTTCCTCATTGAAATAAGCGTATATGACTGCCACAAAATCATCAATTCCGAAATCACTAAAGACAAGCACATTCTTCTTCACAGCTACCACCTCAGTTATAAAGTATGATAGGCAGCTGTGCCTGTGCTTGAACATCCTATATGTATTCATACAACAAGCGAATTGCATCTAAAAAATCCTTCTGTCGTGAGTATCTATAAAATTGTGAAATCACAGTCCTTTCACAGATTCAAATAAAGTTGCAAGTCCCATTCCGCCGCCAATACCAAGCGTAGCGACTCCTCGATTTACGCTGCTCCCCCTGGCTAACTCAGACATTAACCGCGTCACGAGTATGGCTCCTGACGCCCCATAAGGATGCCCTAAAGCCAGTGCGCCACCGGATTGATTCACTTTTTCGTATGGAATTTCCAGGCTATTTAATGAAGCTATAACCTGAGAAGCGAATGCCTCATTGAATTCCACAAGATCAATATCTTTTGAGCGTAATCCCTGGCGCTTCCACAATTTCTTCACAGCAGGAATCGGGCCAATTCCGAGCAAGTGAGGATCTACGCCGGCTGTCGTACTATCAATAAACCGGGCTAGCGGCTTTAGACCAAGCGTGCGGCACTTTTCCAGGGACATCACTAGAACGGCAGCCGCCCCATCATTCATTGGACAGGCATTTCCTGCGGTTACCGTGCCACCATGCTTAAAAACGGGTGTAAGAGTAGATAATTTTGCAAGGGACGTATTTGGCCGTGGACATTCATCTTGATGTACTCCATCTATTGCAACGATCTCCTCCTTAAATCTGTTTTCATGTTGGGCCTCAACAGCCTTCATATGACTTAGATAAGCCCATTCATCTTGTTTTTCACGCGTGATACCATAATGTTCTGCCACATTTTCAGCCGCTTCTCCCATCTCAGGATCTCCTATTGATTCAGGGGAGAAACGTGCTCGCGTATAGAGTTCAGGCCCCATTGGATCATGAATAGAGACAGGTTTCTTCACTTTCCACGGTGCCATACTCGTACTCTCAACCCCTCCAGCGATAAAAATGTCTCCAGCACCTGACTGAACTAAGCGTGCTGCTAGATTAATCGCTTCTAGACCGGATCCGCACTGCCTGTCTATCGTTACACCAGGAATAGTCAAGGGTAAGCCGGCTTCTAATGAGGACAGCCGTGCGATATTCCCTCCAGGCCCTACAACATTCCCCAGGATCACATCATCGATTTCAGCAGGGTCGATCTCTTCTGTTAAATTCTTTAAAATAGGGTTGATGAGTTTTTCAGGTGGAAGACGGGAGAGTAATCCCCCGATCTTACCTATCGGTGTACGCTTCGCCTTGACTATGACTGCTTCCTTCATCTAACCGCTCCTTATTGGGATTTGAAGTTTCTTCCTCGCTATTTTTCCACTGCCGGTATAAGGGAACTCATGTAACTGGATCCATTCTTTTGGGCATTTATATTTAGGCAAAAACTTCGCCATGTAAGCATTCACCTCATCCATAACTAGTTTCCGGCCCCCTGCACAGGTAACAAAAGCCACCACCTTCTGACCCCAATACTCATCCTCCACACCCAGCACAGCAGCTTCTTCAATAGCCGAATGTCTTCGGATCACCTGTTCCACCTCTTCAGGGTAAATATTAAGGCCACCGCTAATGATCATATTCTGCTTCCGACCTTTTAGGATGATATGACCTTCTTCATTAACAAATGCCAGATCATCAACCGTGGCCCAATCACCATGAAAAACCTTTGCCGTTTCCTCAGGTCGATTTACATATCCATTGAACAACCACGGACTCTTCACAAACAGAGTACCAACTTCCCCTTGGGGTACAGGTTGTCCGCTGTCCGAGAGAATTGAAATCTCTACACTCGGGAAAGGCTTCCCGATCGAACCTTCAGGCAGGGTGTCGTCATTCACCTTACGAAAGCTAACGAAACTTAATTCAGAAGCTCCGTAAAATTCATAAACAGAGGCTTGCGGAAATACTTTGCTAACTTTCTGCTTAGACCGTTCTCTCCACTTTGCCCCGGAAGAAATTAATGTAGTTAAATGATTGCTCACCTCACTGCCACTTGTTTTGGTCAATGCTTCAAACATAGTCGGCACCATATACATTACCGTAATGGACCTTGTATGAAGAAGTTCCCAAACTTCGTCCGCAGAGAAAGAGGAACACAGATGTAAGGTGGATCCTATATGTAAACACTGCACAGCAGCATACAGAAAATGTGAATGAACCAGGGGGCCAGGACATAGAATCTTGTCTTCTTCTGTTAAGGAAAAAGCCTGACGTCCCAGGGAGAAACAATCAGCCCAGGATGCATGACTTCTTATAAACCCCTTCGGCTGACCTGTGGTACCTGAAGTATACCCTATATAAAATGGGTCCTGACTGGAGAAGTCACCCCCCACCTCACCAGTTGGAGAAAGCAGCTCTAAAGCTTCTATCGTAAAGGTTTTAACTGTATTTATACCTTCAAATTGATGAGCAAAAGCCTGATCATAGACCACTAGATCTGGTTCAGCATCTTTTATAACCTCGGATAACTGGAGGGGACTCCATTTAGGATCGAATGGAATTGCGATCCCTCCCATTGAACTGATGGCTATAAATAGTTCTATCCATTTTGGTTCGTTAGGAAGCAAGTACCCAATCTTTTTTCCCTTGCCTTTAGGAAATAAAAATGTAAGTTTACGCTGAAGGAGTTGAGTAGACTGATAGAACTCCTTATAGCTGATTTGCTCCCTCCAAGTTTCTATAGCTATCCGCTCAGGATATCTCTTAGCTATTTCTCTTATGCTCGTACCGATAACAGACACTCTGCACACCTCACTCTACTTTTATGTCTTAAAAAAGGTTTGCCCCGAATAAGGCAAACCTTCTTCTTAGGCCGCTTTAGATGTTTTTTGAACACGTCTGTCCATTTCAATTAATGGATAGACGCGATTAATTTGTTTGGCTAATAAGGAGGCTGCAACAACCTTTACAAGGTCACCTGGGATAAAAACCAATGCCGCCCATGCCGCCTTTGTCCAAGGCGTTTCTGTCATAATGGAAAGGTAGGTTACCCCAAATGCGTAAACCAGGATAATCCCCCCTGCCACATTAATAGCTATATAGAGGCCTATATTGAGCTTTTTCCAAAAAAGTTCTACAAGGAACCCAATTGAAAAAGCCGCAATTGGCCAAGCCATAATGTAGCCGCCGGAAGGACCGAAAAGCACCCCGAGTCCTCCTCTACCTCCTGAAAGCAATGGTACACCGATTGAAATGAGTAAAACAAAGACTAATAGACTTAAACCGCCTCGTTTGGCACCTAATATAGAGCCTGCCAGCATTACACCTAGAGTTTGAGCTGTTATAGGTACTGGCGTAAAAGGTGTAACAATAGGCGGAAGCAACCCCAGCGCCCCAATTATTGCTGCAAATAAAGATGCATAAATCATTGTTCTGAGCTTCACGATCAACACCTGCTTTTCATTATGTATGTAGTGAAGAGTATCTTATTCACAACAAATTGTCAACTTGATTACATTTATGGTTAACCTATGATGAACGAACGATTCTATAACTCCAAGTTAACAAAACAAAAAGAGGCTGGGACATAACTAAATATTTTAAGTGAAAAGACGAACGACATGCAGTTGGAGCGAAGTATATTTTCGTAGCGGTTTAAATGCACTAATCATAATTTCTACTTAGT
This sequence comes from Halobacillus hunanensis, assembly GCF_900166655.1. Lineage (GTDB taxonomy): Bacteria > Bacillota > Bacilli > Bacillales > Halobacillaceae > Halobacillus_A > Halobacillus_A hunanensis. The sequence goes on from NZ_FVZB01000006.1 coordinate 1,247,936, forward strand.
TCGGATTTTCATCTGATAAAAACACTTTTGTCCCAGCCTCTTTTAAATGTTTATAATACATACTCGGCAAGGCTTCTTTGTACTTCTTGAATCGGGCTGTCTTTCTTAAACGTTTTTCCAATTGGTTCACATTCCGCCTAATTCAAACGCCTGAGCAGTACACTTTCACAAGGTTCAAGTGTAATCGTCAATTCATTTTGTTTCACGTGAAACATTTGGTTTTTGTTAATCAAGTGCTGCCATTTTCCTTTTCGTGCTGGCAAGGTCACTTGTCTTTCCTGACTAACATTACGATTCATTATATATAATAAATGCTCGTCGGCTGATGGATCCCCAAAATGATCAACCCCGTGTTCAATTAAACGTTCATAGCCATAGACATCTTCGTGTGGAGTGAGCGAGTTCCAACTTCCTGTTCTAAGTGATGGATGTTTCTTTCTTATGTTTCCGATCGTTTTATACCACGAAATCAGATGTTGATCCTCCCTGCCCCACGGGTAAGGTTTACGATTATCAGGGTCTTCTCCCCCAGTTAAACCAGCTTCATCTCCATAATATAAAGAGGGGACGCCAGGGAAGGTATAGAGCCAGAGGCTTAGCGCCTGTATCTGTTTACGAACTAATTCAGCTCTCTTATTACTATCCAAATCCTCTGGCAAAAATTCGGCTAGCAGTGTTTTAATTCGCTCAACATCATGAGTGGACAACATATTCATGAGAGAATAAAAGAATTGTTTGGGATAATGCTCACTTAGAGTCAGAAGACGACGATCAAGGTAATAAGCATCTACATCGCCTTTTATAAAACCAAGCATTACATCACGTAAAGGATAATTCATGGCAGAATCCAACACTCCGCCTAAGAAATAGTCCCTTCGTTTTCCATAGGCTGTTTTATTGGATGCATCCTCCCATACTTCACCTAATAGTACACTCGACGAATCGTACTTCTTAAGCTGACGATTGATCTGCTTAATCAAATCATCCGTCAGTTCATCTGCCACATCTAGACGCCAATGCTTCACACCGGATCGCTGCCACGTCTTTATCACACTGCTATCTTCGTGAATCAGGAAATTCCGATAGCTTTCATCCTCTTTATTTAAGGTCGGCAGCGTCCCAATTCCCCACCATGCTTTATAATGATCAGGATAATCATAAAAGGTGTACCACGAATAATAGGGAGATTTCACAGATTGATAGGCTCCAACTGTTTCATACTGATCTCTCTGGTTAAAGTATTTGCTATTACTTCCTGTATGGCTGAACACACCATCAAGCATGACTTCAATCCCCAACTCGGCTGCCTTTCTAATTAGTTGCTCGAACTCTTCCTTCGTACCTAGAAGAGGATCTATCTTGTGGTAATCACCTGTGTCATAACGATGATTGCTTTCGGCCTCAAAGACAGGATTCAAATAAATGACCGTAACTCCTAACGATTGTATATAGTCAAGTTTTTTAATAATTCCATTTATATTCCCACCAAAAAAATCCCAACGAACCACTTCTTCTTGATCGTTTCGAATATAAAAGGGATCGTTATCCCAATGGGTATGCATTAAACTTGACTTAGGAGCGTCCCCAATCCTTACTTTTCCCGATACATTGAATCGATCAGGGAAAATTTGGTACATTGTTGCATGTTTCCACCATGAAGGAGTCTCATAACTAGGATCGTACACTGTAATTTGCCAGGAGGGGGGAACCTCTTTATAAATTTCTCCTTCCCCGCTTTCCTCATTATTCAATCGACCATAATAAAGGACTTCCTCCTCTATTTTCACCTCAAAGAAATACCAAACGAGCTGAGGTTTCTCCGGCATCATTATACTAGCTTCAAAGGAGCTGCTCGGGTGCTTCTCACTCACTCGATCCATTTCGATTGTTGCTTCTCGATCTAATTTATCGTAAATATAATGCAGTATCACACATGAAACAGGATGTCGGTGATTAATATCGATCGTTAACGTAACAGAGGAGCCATTTGGAGCTGCGCCAAATGGCTCCCTGTACGTAAGGTCAAAACTATTATGATAAATATCCTGAGCCTTCACAATAGACCCTTCCTTCCCGGTTTTACCTTAATATTTTCACAGGCTGTATATTCCATATTTGTGATGCATATTTTTGTATGGTAAGGTCACTGGAAAACCTCCCGGAACAGGCAATGTTTTTTAAGCTCTTCACATTCCAGTTTCGCTTTTGATGATAATCATAACCAATTCTCTGCTGGGCAGCTATATAACTTGAAAAATCCTTGAGAACAAAATATTCATCATTGTGCATGAGCAGCGAATCATAAAGATCCTGAAATTCAGTTTCACCTTTTGAAAATGGACTATAATGAACGAGTTGATCTACTGTCCTGCGAACACGTTCATCGGTCTCATACACTCCACTGGAACAGTAACCGCCATGGTGTGCATAATGAAGTACCTCTTCGGAACTAAGGCCAAACGTATAAATCGCGTCATCTCCAACTAATTCATGAATCTCAACATTGGCTCCATCCATTGTGCCCAGCGTCAACGCCCCGTTCATCATGAGTTTCATATTTCCGGTCCCGGATGCCTCTTTACTCGCCGTTGAAATTTGTTCACTAACATCCGTCGCCGGAATAATTTGTTCAGCCAGAGACACTGAATAATTTGGCAGAAAGACTATTTTCATTAGCCCTTGTACGTCCGAATCATTGTTCACCACATCTGCAATCGTCGTAATGAGTTTGATTACCTTCTTAGCAAAGTGATAGCTAGGAGCTGCTTTTGCGGCAAAAATAAAGGTTCGAGGTGTCATTTCAAAGGATGGATTTGATTTCAATTCATGATAAAGGTACATAATGTGAAGGGCATTTAGCAGTTGGCGTTTATAGCCATGGAGCCGTTTGATATGAACATCAAACAGAGACTGCGGGTCGACGGTAATATCGGTAACATCCTTAATAAATGCAGCCAGCTTGTTTTTATTTTGCTGTTTAACCTTTTCTAATTGATCTAAAAAAGCTGAGTCCTCTTTCTTTGCAAGTAAATCCAATAACCGTTCGGGTTGAGCAGCCCAACGGTTTCCAATCGCTCTCGTAATATGGTCCGCCAGCGATGGATTAGCGTGCAGAAGCCAGCGGCGGTGAGTAATACCGTTTGTTTTATTATTAAAACGCTCTGGAAAAACATCATAGAACTTCTTCATTTCCCGTGTTTTTAAAATCTCCGTGTGCAGTTTGGCTACCCCATTGACACTGTGACTTCCCACGATCGCCAGGTGAGCCATCTTTACCTGACCGTCAGCAATGATTGCAAGCTGTGCAATTCGTTCAAAGTCACCCGGGCCCTGCGTCCAAAGTTTTTGGCAAAATCGCTCGTTAATTTCTTCAATAATCATATAGAGCCTTGGAAACAGTTCGCGTACTAAGTCAATCGGCCACGTCTCCAGTGCTTCACGTAATGTAGTGTGGTTCGTATAAGACACGGACGATTGTGTAATCTCCCACGCGTCCTCCCAAGTTAACCCTTTTTCATCAATGAGGATTCGCATTAATTCAGGAATAACGAGAACAGGATGAGTATCATTAATATGAAGGGCAATTTTTTCGGGAAAGGAAGAAAGCGGAAGCTCTAAACGCTCAAATGAACGTAGCACACTTTGCACACCAGCTGAAACGAGGAAGTACTCCTGCTTCAATCGCAGCCTCTTACCCTCTTCATGGGAATCGTCAGGATAAAGAAAATCAGAAATCTCTTCTAGAGATCGCTTTTGAGTAAGAAAATTACCAAATTTAGTTTGCTTCGAAGCTTGGGCCAGTGTGTCCTCATGTGTCGCCTCAGCTGACCATAAACGTAGTGTATGAACGGTCTCATTCTGATAACCCACGACAGGCATGTCATATGGAACAGCTCTCACTTGTTCATAGTCTCTATGCTCAAAAGTCAAAAGGCCTTCAGGAGTTATACCTGCATCTACATAACCACCAAATCGAACTTCAACAGCTTCTTCAGGACGGCGCACTTCCCAGATATACGAATCAGAAAGCCATGGATCAGGCAATTCAACTTGATAGCCATCGATCAATTTTTGATCAAACATGCCATATTTGTAACGGATTCCATATCCATGTCCAGGCAATCCCATAGAAGCTAAGGAATCCAAAAAGCAAGCGGCTAACCTGCCGAGTCCACCGTTGCCGAGTCCTGCATCATTTTCTGCCTCTTCAAGATCCGCCAGAGAGAAGCCCAAATCCGTCAGACCTTCTCTTACTAGTGACAGCACCTGTAAATTCAACAAATTATTGCTTAACAGACGTCCCATTAAAAATTCCATCGAAAAATAATACACTTGCTTAGGCTGTTCTTTTTCATATTGCTGCTTCGTCTGCAGCCAATACTTATTGATATGATCTTTAACTAACGCACCAAGGGATCGATACGCATCTTGTTCTGTCGCTGTTTCTACTTCTTTTCCGATTGTAGTTCTCAGCTTTTCAGAAAAGGCCTGTATGAACTCCTCTTTGCTGTTAAACATATCGCTTCCTCCATTCGTTCACTGCTTTTGAAACGTCGATTGATATACCTCACTATACCGACGCGCGGAATATTTCCACGGGAATTGAGTTTTCACCATATTTTTTACAAGCTTCTTCCACACATCTTCTCTGTGGTAAAGCTCAAGTGCACGGCGGATCGTAAACAACATATCGTGCGCATTATAATTGGTGAAGGTGAATCCATTTCCCTCTTCTGTGTTTTCATTAAACGGCTTGACGGTGTCCATGAGCCCGCCTGTTTCCCTGACAATAGGTGCAGCTAAATAACGCAATGCGATCAACTGGCCAATTCCGCACGGCTCAAAACGGGAAGGCATGAGGAACATATCACTCGCTGCATACACCTGCCTGGATAGCGATTCACTAAACATAATATTCGCAGATACCTTCTCTGGATACTTTACCTGGGCCCATTCAAACATTTTCTCGTAATCGTATTCACCTGTACCCAGAAGTACCAACTGAATATCCTCGTGATATAAAAGCTCGTCCATAACTCTGGCAACAAGGTCAAATCCCTTTTGCTCAACAAGCCTGGAAACAATCCCAATCATAGGAACATCTCCACGCACAGGCAGCTGCAGCTTTTCCTGTAACCACATTTTATTTTGAACCTTTTTCGCTAAAGAACTGCGAAATGGGAATGCCAGAGATTCATCACTTAGCGGATTGTAATCTTTTGTATTAATTCCATTTACAATCCCAGCTAACCGTTCCGATTGTTTTCTAAGTACTCCGTCTAAGTTTTCCCCATAATAAGGGGTTTGAATCTCTTTTGCATAAGTTTCACTTACTGTTGTGATCGCATCCGCATAATTTAAGGCGCCCTTCATAAAATTAATATCTCCGAAAAACTCTAACCGATCCTCTGTCATCATCTGTTCGTCCAAATCCATCAGGTCGTGCAGGACTGAATCGGCAAAGACCCCCTGATACTTCAAATTATGAATCGTAAACAATGTTTTCATACCGTTTAATCCCTCATCATCTTGATAGTGAGTATGTAGAAACACAGGGATCAAGCCTGTCTGCCAATCGTGACAATGCAGAATCTCAGGAATCCAGTCAAGTGATCGTACCATCTCAAGCACTGCTTTATTAAAAAATACAAATCGTTCCGCTTCATCCTCATATCCATATAAATTGGAGCGTTTAAAATAATACTCATTATCGATAAAGTACACAGAAATTCCGTCATACTCCAAATACTCCACTCCCGCATACTGATTCCTCCAGCCAATTTGTACATTCAGTTTATGTAACAATGTCAGCCGCTCTTTCCACTCATCAGCCATATCTTCATACTTAGGCAGCACAACTCGAACTTGATGCCCCTGTTCCTCAAGCGCTTGAGGCAAGGACCCAAGCACATCTGCCAGACCACCCGTTTTAATAAAAGGTGTACACTCTGATCCAACCATCAACACGTTCATCTAGATCCACTCCTCGGTTTTCATTATGATGTAAAAGGGAACTGCCAGAATAGTAGCTTCAGACAGTTCCCTTCTGGAAATCTACATGGTTTTACGTTTCGCTAACACAAAGGGTTTTTCTGGTGCACCAATTAACGTACGTCCTTGCGATATTTTGCAATCTTTATCTAAAATGACATTTTCAAGTACTGCTCCACTGCCAATTTCACAGCGCTGCATGATGATCGAATTTTTCACAACAGCCCCTTCTTCTATCTTGACTCCACGAAATAGAATACTGTCTTCTACCTCGCCATCCACTATACATCCATTCGCCACAAGTGTATTCGTGACGTTTGATTGCGGGGAATACTTCGATGGTGCTTCGTTTTTTACTTTTGTAAAAATAGGAGAATCTTCCTTAAATAGTTCATTATGCCGCGCTTCATTAAGCAAGTTCGCACTATGGCGGTAATAACTTTCTACTGAATTAATCAAAGCATGAACCCCTTTATACTCATAGGCGTGAATGTGAATATCCGGAAGCTTACCTTTGATTCCATCCAAGAAAAAGTGTGAGCTTCCGTGGGCAATCCCCTCTTCAATCAATTCGTGCAGAAAGTTTTTATCAATGACATACATATCCATATAAACATTTGTACTCTGTTTGTCATTATGAATCGCTGTAACCCTTTGGTTCTCATCAAAGCTGAGTTTATGAGCCAGATTATGTTCTGGATATAACTCTTCTACATTTTTATAAATAACCGTAACTTCTGCGTTCGATTCCTTGTGCGCTTCAAGAACGTCCTGATAGTTAATATTACAAATGTTTTGCGAGCCAGACACAAGAATATAGTCGGCATACGTACGATGAATAAAGTCAATGTTGTTATGAAAGTGCTGAAGGTCACCCCGGGAAATATCAGTCGGGTCGTTCCAATCAGGGGGTAAAATAAACAATCCGCCGCGCTTCCGATCTAATTCCCATGCCTTCCCCTGCTCTAGATGGTCCATTAGAGAACGATATTTGCGACGCGTGAATACGGCTACCGATTCAATCCTTGAATTCGTCATATTCGAAATGGCAAAGTCAATCATTCGATAACGCCCCGCAAAGGGAACTGCTGCTCCACACCTGAAATAAGTGAGTTCATCCAGTACATCTTGTTCATGATCTAAGTTTATAATGCCGGCCATACGATCCATGAGATTCTCCTCCTTAATGATTGGCTGCATAACTGGTTGCCATGACACTCCCTTCATCTGCAATTAATGTGATATCACTCTCAGGGGATGGGTTGCCGATTACAGCATTATCCTCAATCACACTACCTTCTGCAATAATAGACCGATAGATTCTAACATTTTTACCTATTTTCACATTAGGCATTATCACTGAATCTTTCACAATCGATCCTTCATTCACATGCACTCCGTAAAATATGATCGACATGTCCACCTGGCCGTAAATACGACACCCTTCATTGATAAGAGCTCCGCGTACAGAAGCTGCAGGAGAAATATACTGGGCAGGCTGGTTTGGATTCTTTGAGTAGATTCTCCACGTTTGGTCATTCAAATTGAGCTCAGGTTCTGCTTTTAAAAGGTCCATATTGGCCTGCCACAGGCTTTCGACTGTACCGACGTCTTTCCAATAGCCTTCAAAGGTGTAGGCCATTAGCTTCTTCTGATCAGCAAGCAAGGCAGGGATAATATCCTTTCCAAAATCATGAGAAGAATGACCTTTCTGTTCATCATCGATTAGATACCTTTTCAAAACGTCCCAGCGAAAAATGTACACTCCCATGGAAGCAAGGTTGCTCATTGGATATTCTGGCTTCTCATCAAATTCTGTAATCCGTCCCTGGCCATCTGTGTTCATAATGCCGAAGCGGCTGGCTTCGTTCCAGGGTACTTCAATAACAGAGATGGTCGCATCTGCTCCACTGCCACGGTGGTAATCTAGCATTTCTCCATAATCCATTTTATAAATATGATCTCCGGACAGGATCAGGACGTGTTCAGGTTCATATTGGTTTAAAAAATCGATATTTCGATAGATGGCGTTGGCTGTTCCTGTGTACCAGCCGCCTCCCTCTGACTGCATATAGGGAGGGAGAACCGACACCCCGCCGAATTTACGGTCTAAATCCCAGGAAGAGCCAATGCCAATATAATTATTTAATATCAGCGGTTCATACTGTGTCAGAACCCCAACGGTATCGATTCCAGAATTGGTACAGTTGCTTAACGGAAAATCGATAATTCGATACTTTCCGCCGAAATAAACGGCAGGTTTAGCGATCTTCTTAGTGAGTGATTTTAACCTCGTACCTTGACCACCAGCTAGCAGCATAGCGACGCATTCTTTACCTTTCATGGGACTCCTCCTTTGATTTCGATATACACTTCAGAAAACTTACCGCTAAGGGCGGAATCGTCATGTGAATATGGTGATCCTGTCCTTGCCACGACTGCTTTGTCGTTTCTAGCTTAAGGCCATTCGTTTGGCCTGATCCTCCAAAATGAATCGCATCACTAGTAAAAACCTCTTTATACATACCACTTTTAGGTACGCCGACCTTATAGTCGCGATAAACTTCCGGAGTAAAATTACAAACAACCACAAGCTGATCGTTAGGTGAGCGGCTATTGCGCACAAAAGATAAAATACTCTGCTCATTATTGTGCGGATCTATCCAGGAGAACCCCTCCTGCTCATGATCAAGCTCCCAAAGAGCAGGCATTTCCTGATACAACTGATGCAGCTGCTGCATAAAATTAAAGATTGACTTGTGGGACTCATAATCCAAAAGTTCCCAGTCCAGGTCATCCATATCCTTCCATTCGTCAAAATGTCCGAATTCACTTCCCATGAACAGGAGCTTTTTGCCTGGATGGGCATACATATAAGCGAGAAATAATCGTAAGTTAGCAAACTTTTGCCAATAATCACCAGGCATTTTATTGAGCAGTGACTTCTTTCCATGAACAACCTCATCATGAGAGATAGGGAGCACAAAGTTCTCAGAAAAAGCATAATAAAGCGAGAAGGTCATTAAATGATGATGATGCTTTCGGTGAATCGGATCCAATTGCATATATTGGAGCATGTCATTCATCCATCCCATATTCCACTTATAATTGAACCCAAGCCCCCCTGTGTATGTAGGTGCACTAACAAGCGGCCACGATGTAGATTCCTCCGCCATCATCAACACATGGGGAACCTCTTCAAAGATGGCCTCGTTCATTTTTTTCAGGAAATCGACTGCTTCTAAATTCTCTCTTCCCCCGTACTCATTGACGTCCCATTCACCGCCTTCTTTTCCAAAATCCAGGTACAACATGCTCGCCACTGCATCGACTCTCAGACCATCCAGATGAAACTCTTTCAGCCAATAAATAGCGTTTGAGATGAGAAAACTCTGAACCTCATTTCTAGCAAAATCAAATGTTAATGTTCCCCATTGAGGTTTTTCTGCCTTTTTCGTATCAGCATATTCATACAAAGCTTCACCATCGAAGCGCCTTAGTCCGTGTTGATCTTTACAAAAATGTCCAGGAACCCAATCGAGGATCACCCCAATTCCATGTTCATGACACTGATCCACGAAATACCGGAAATCGTCCGGCGTTCCATATCTCGATGTGACAGCATAGTAGCCAGTGGCCTGGTAACCCCAGGAGCGGTCAAATGGATGCTCCGTCAAAGGTAAAAGCTCAATGTGTGTGTATCCAAGCTCTTTCACATAAGGAATCACCATCTCTGCATAATCACGATAATTGTAGTAAACTTCCGTCTCAATATTTTTCCATGACCCTAAATGAAGTTCATAAATAGACAAGGGAGATTCATAGATATTCATCCCCTCACGCCGCTTCATCCAATGCGCGTCGTTCCAATGATAATCATCAAGAGGATGCACAACCGAAGCTGTATGAGGACGAAGCTCACTTGCAAAGGCATAAGGGTCTGCCTTTAACTGCAAATGCCCATGAGCTGTCAAAATCTCATACTTATACAAGATGCCGCTGGCTAAGTCAGGAATAAACAAACACCATAAACCGTTATCGTTCAGTTTCTCCATGGGGTGGCGTCGGCCATCCCATTCATTAAACATTCCTACAACACTCACCTTTTCAGCATTCGGGGCCCACACTATAAAGCGGACGCCCGCTCTTCCCCCAATTGTCATTAAATGTGCACCGAGGAGCTGATAGCTATAACGAAGATTTCCCTGATGAAACAAATAAATATCATGATCAATAGCTGTTTCGTCTATCACATCTACACTCCCCTATTCATATGCTAGAATTTCGATAACATAACTTTTTTATGTGTACTATAAGCATAAAAGGTTCTCAGGCCTATTACAATTAAAATTTTCTGAAAACTTTGTCATCTTATGATGGATTTTGCCAGTTATAAAAAAAGTGAGGAAAAAGTCTTTGCCTTTTCCTCACTTACACATAACCATTATTGCTGTTTCTCATATTCTTTTTCATAGTGTTTCTTAAGTTGAAAGCGATGGAATAAACGAATAGTGGGGCGAATTAACATTTGCAAACTTCCTAATACAAATAGTGTCACTCCCCAGTCCTTTAAATGTTCAAAATAAAAGAACACACTGCCGATTAAAAACCATATGCCCAACAAGAAATCATTTAGCGTGTACAAACCGTCGTAGCCCTTTTTAACGAACAGATCGTGATCACCCATTTTGATATCTACATAATCCTGCTTGCTGTCCGTTTTGGCGTTAGCAGTTTGTTCCTTACGTGTTGGCATGGAGATCGCTCCTTTTTTAACGTCTGTGTTGTATTTTTCCTAATCCATAGCATAATAAACTTTTTAAAAGCAGGATATTTTGAGACACGAATGAACATTGGTAAGATGAAGCTGTATTTAAGTCTTGAGAAGAAGGAAGATGAGAACATGTCGGATAAACACGCACAAAATCAAATAAAAAACACACCGTTTTCCGTGCTCGATCTGGCTCCCATCACTGTTGGAAATACAGCATCTGATGCTTATAAAAATACGATCGACCTAGCACAGCATGTAGAACAATGGGGATATAACAGATATTGGCTGGCTGAGCATCATAACATGCCGTTTATCGCTAGTTCTGCTACCTCTGTTATTATTGGTCACGTTGCAGCCCATACAAAAGCGATGCGTATAGGCTCTGGGGGCATTATGCTGCCCAACCATGCCCCTCTCGTTATTGCAGAGCAGTTTGGTACACTAGAATCCTTATTCCCAGGAAGAATTGACCTTGGCCTTGGACGTGCACCTGGAACAGACCCCGTGACCATTAGGGCTTTAAGGAGGGATTCGAGAAGTGATGGCAATGATTTCCCTCAACAACTGCAGGAATTGCGTGCCTACTTTGATCCTGAACTGCGATCTGATCATAATCATGTAAGAGCCGTTCCTGGCGATGGCTTGGACCTGCCGATTTGGCTGTTAGGTTCAAGCGGCTTCAGTGCACAGCTGTCAGGTCAGCTAGGCTTGCCATTCTCATTTGCCAGCCATTTTTCACCAAATAATACGATGGCTGCCCTGGATTTATATCGTCGCAGCTTCAAACCATCAAAGGTCCTCGATGCTCCTTATGCGATGTTAGGTGTTAATGTTGTAGCAGCAGATACAGATGAGGAAGCTGAGTATTTAGCCACTACTCTCCAACAACAATTTTTAAATATCATTCGAAATCGCGAGACGCCGCTGCAGCCGCCCGTTGAAAACATGGATGAGATTTGGACGGAGTATGAAAAGGCTTCTCTACAGCAACAATTAGGAGCTACCATCATCGGCAGCAAAGAAACAGTAAAGCGAAAGTTACAGTCGTTCATTGAGGAAACAGCAGCAGATGAATTGATGATCACTTCTCAAATTTACGATCACCAGAAACGTCTGCGCTCTTATGAAATTTTATCTGAGATTAAGGAGGAATCATAACATATGCAATCACTACAAGGAAAAGTTGCTTTAATTACCGGAGCCGGCCGTGGTATCGGCCGAGCTACTGCCATAGCGTTAGCGGAAGAAGGTGTACATGTTGGACTAGTTGGATTAACGGAAGCGAATATAGAAAACGTTTCAGCCGAACTTGAACATACCGGAGTAAAAAGATCCATCGCTCAAGGGGATGTGTCTAACATTGACTCTGTAAATCAAGCTGTTAAAAAAGTGTCAAGTGAATTAGGCCCTGTTGATATCCTGATTAATAATGCGGGAATTGGTAAATATGGTGGATTCATGGACTTAAACCCTGAGGAATGGGAAAAAGTCATTCAAGTCAATCTGATGGGAACGTATTATGTTACACGAGCTGTTCTGCCAAGTATGGTAGAAAGAAAAAGCGGAGACATTATCAATATATCGTCTACCTCAGGTCTAAGAGGCACTCCTACTTCAAGTGCCTATAGTGCTTCAAAATTTGGTGTACTTGGCTTATCTGAATCGTTAATGCAGGAAGTCAGAAAGCACAACATTCGTGTAAATGCAATAACGCCAAGCCGAGTGGTAACTAATTTTTCCGGTCAACATCAAGAAAATGATGACACAGACCACCTTATGCAGCCAGAGGATTTAGCTGAATATATCGTTTCACAACTCAAACTGAACCCTCGAACTTTTGTTAAATCTGCCAGCTTGTGGGCCACGAATCCTTTTTAACAGAAAAACTCCCTCATGCGGCAATAAAGCCGCATGAGGGAGTTTTTATTTACCCTTTGATTGCCCCTTCTGTCATCCCTTTAGCAATCCTCTGTTGGAAGATCGCGTATAGAATAATAACGGGAACGATAGCAATCGTTAAACTAGCAAAAAGAGTGCCCCATGCATTCGTATACTGGGCTTCACTGCTAATGAAATCAATCGCCAGTGCTAACGTGTAATTTTCTTCTGTTTGAAGAAAGATGAGAGCCATGAAATATTCATTCCAAAATTGAATCGCATTCATAATCGTAACGGTTATGATTCCTGACATGGAAAGAGGAGTAATAATTTTTAACAGGACCCCATAGGGCGAAAGCCCGTCTATAGCCGCCGATTCCTCCAACGACTTCGGAATGGTACTCATGAAACTCGTTAATACAAAGATCGTAAAAGGAAGCTGACTGACGGCGTAGACAATGGCAAGTCCATATATATTATCAAGCATGTTAAAACGAGCCAGTAAGAAGAATAATGGAATCCACCCTAACACCATTGGGATCATCATGGCCGACACGTACAAGGTAAACAGTAACTGACTACCCCGAAACCGCAATCGTTCGATAGCATAGGCTGTTGGAATGGCCAGGAATAGCGTTAACAAAGCGCCTACTACGGTTACAATCAAACTATTAAATACACTGGTGTCAATATTGTATTCTGTCCAGGCTGTAGTGAAATTTTCCAGATTAAAAGATTTGGGCAAGCCCCACGGATTAGCATAAATTTCACCATTTGATTTAAAAGAGCCAATAAACATCCATATGATTGGATAAAGTACAGCAAGCGACCATAGAACTAATGGGATACGAATTCCCGTTCTTGTCATGATGTGCCCCACACTATTACGTTTCACATTCTCCCCTCCTTCGGTTCAATCATCCTAGTATTCTACTCGCTCACGACGCATAAAGAATTGAAGGATCAATACGGTAATTAGTGACAGGATTAAGATCATAACCCCAATCGTTGCACCATAGCCAAAGTTGTATTGCACAAAGGCCTGTTCATATAAATAAGATCCCATGACGTGAGTGGAGTTGTTAGGCCCCCCGCCCGTCATAATCTGAACGATAATAAACGACCCATTTAGAGTAGTAATCACGATGTAAAGAATAGAGATTTTGATTTGCGGCCAGACAAGCGGCAAGGTAACTTTCCAAAACTGCTGCCATTCATTGGCTCCGTCTATTTCGGCTGCTTCATAATAACTCTTTGAAACATTAGCAATCCCGCCCATAAGCATCAGCATGAATAAACCAATCCCAGCCCAGACAGATGGCAGTACCAAACTGGGAAGGGCCCACTTTTCGCTCCCTAACCATGGCCGCGCCCAGTCTTCTAATCCGACAAACTGCAGCCCGGAATTAATCAGTCCCAAGCTTGGGTTGTAAATGAACGTCCAAAGAATTCCGATGACAACAACTGACATGATATTAGGAAAGAAGAAAACGATACGGTAAAATGGCGCTTCTTTTATCTTTAATTGGGTCAGGGCAACAGCAAAGAAAAGGGCCAGCACCATAATCCCCAGCACTTTTGCTGCCACGAGAAAATAGTCATGAACAATGGTCATAGGAATGATCTCATCATTTATTAATTGTATGTAGTTGCTAAACCCAATAAATTCCTTGTCCTGTGACGCACCAGACCATTCAAAAAAAGAATAGTATAAACCACTGAACAATGGATATAGCGTAAAAATAGAAAACATCACAAAAGTTGGAATTAAACAAAAGGCTAAAAACAGATACTTTTGTTTTTTAGACTGTACCATCTTATCCCCTCTTTCTTTGGAGATATAAAGAGGTATGGAATACAAAGACATCAGCCTCTATATTCCATACCGTAAACATCTCACTTGCTTACTTGCTGTTTCGATACTCAGCAGCAGCTTCTTCTGCCTGCTGACAAAATTCTTCTGCTGTAATATTGCCCAGCATTAACGACACTAATGCGTTACTAATCGGTGTTTCCAAATCGGCACTCATTGGGTGCGGCTTTTGATAGATTTGGACTTGTTCTGGATCGTTAATCATCGCATTCGCTTCGATTAAGTAATTCGGAACATTTTCATTCTCGGACAAATCCACACCATTAATGTTCATAATCGCTCCTGTGTGTTCAGAGAATAAAGTTGCATATTCCTTCGTGAATACAAAGTCTACAAAGGCTTTCGCAGCTTCGGGGTTATCTGCTTCCTCAGCAATCGCAAGCGGACGCAAATCAGGAACTACAGCGAAAGGTTCACCTGCATCCTGCATAGGGGAAGGAATAAATCCATACTTAAAGTCTTCTGGCTTATCTTTTTCCATTTCATTTGGCAGCCAGAACCCTACAGGAATAAAGGCATTCTTATGAAGAAGGAAGTTCATTTGCGATTGGGTATGATTCAAAGCTCCAAACCCTTTATCGATATAGCCCTCTTTCGCCATTTGTTCCACTTTTTTCATAACTTCAAGAACAGGTTCACTCGTCCAGGCGCCTTCTTTCCCTGTAATCACGTCCTCAAGGAGTTGATCCCCGCCGGCAGCTCCAAAGGCTGGGTATAACATCCCGCGCAAGAAGTAGTAAGGGTGTTGTCCAGTTGTCACAAACGGTGCAATATCTTCGCCTTCTTTAATATCTCCCATAGTGCTCATAAAGCTTTCAAAGTCAGTTGGTACTTTATAGCCTTCTTCTTCAAACCATGCTTCGTCATACCAGGTTCCCCATGTATCAAAGACTAGAGGTAAAGAGTAGATTTCCCCATCATATTTAGCTGGGTCTACAATAAAACTTTCTAAAATGGGTTTACCATCGACTTCAACATCCTTCACCCAGTCGGTGAGATTCATCAACTGGCCATCCTCAACCATCTGTGTCTCACTAGAGCCGGCACCATCGATATAAACAACATCAGGTGGATCGCCTGATACCCAGCGCGATCTCATCTCTTTGTTAATATTAGGTCCAGCATGCTCCGTTACGGTTACATCAGGATATTTCTCTTTGAAGTCGGCGATAACTTCTTTCCACCATGAGTCTCCATATCCGCCAACAAAATACTGAATTTCAAGCTCGCCATTTACTTTCCCATCGTTCATAAGCTCACTGTTATCCCCTTCAGAAGACGCTTCTTCATCTGAGGAGCAGCCCACAACTAGAATTAAGCTAAGTATCGCTATCCACCCAAACAAAACAGGACCTTTGAATACCTTCTTCAAGTTGCTTCCCCCTTTGATTTATTAAATATATGAAACGCATTAACCCTTGATGTCGCGGTTAATGTTGTTTCTAAACAACAACCTAACATTCGTTCACTGCAGAATCAGCCGTCTACTGCTCAGAGAGGAACTGATCTATCACAGTCATTTATTAAAGCGCTTTCATAGTATTTTAAAAAATTTAAGTTGCTCTAATCATAGTCTTAGTGAACTATTTTGTCAATAAAGTGACTGATAATTAGAAATTTTATTTCAATATAGTTTATTATACGTAGTTCGATTTTATTACTGAGAGATGATAACATGAGCAATTAGAATAAAAAGCTTCTGTGTAATCCCTCCTCTTTAATGGTAATGGGACTTACATCAGAAGCTTTTATATTTTCCTATCCAGGGCAGTAAAAAAATAGCTAGCATAAACGGTGCAAAATAGACTCCCAGGCCTAATACTGTATAACCAGCAAGCTGAAGGAGTTCATTCTTTCGATAATTGATCCGTTGTACTTTATACATTCGCTCCCTGATTTGTCCGAGAAGTTCATGCACAGCTAGATACACCAATCCAATAATTTGAATGAATAGGCCTATATTCAGACCGGCAAGAAGCCAACTGGTGATGAAAAAAGTGATAACGAGTAAACTTACTCCTGTCGCCGCCCATTTAATATACGTCGTCCTCCAGCCTTTTTCCTCGATTGGGAGAAGACGGAGAATCGGCTCCTGATGAAACTGTTCTTCAAACAGACTCGCAGCAACTTCAATATAGATAAACAAAGCGATTGGAGTTGTAATGAGTAACATCCACTCGACTTGCCCGGGCAGAACCGTGAGAATTACGATACAAGTTACAATAGTGGTCCCGATATATTTAAACTGAGACTGCAAGTGGTTTCTCCAAAGCCTGTGATAGAGGGAATAAATGTTTGTGAATCGCTGCTTTGCTCGACGACTCCGCAGGTATGTTTGCAAGATACCGTAACGCTTTGGCGGTTTAATTTCTATTCTCGTCACTTGACTGATTAGCCTAATGTTCCAGACCTTTGCATCGTTAGCGCCAACCACTTTAGCCCAATCGACATGATGTAATGCACGCGGCAGCAAATAGAAGTTAATTCCCGTTAGAACCATACATAGCGCAAAACCCATAGCGAAACCGCTCCAGCCTGCCAATAAAATCAAATAACGTGAAAACCCAACGACAGCAAAAATCACCAATATGGTGAGAAGTTTTTTCCGCCGCGAAACAGAATACATCTTCCAATGAATGAGCAGTGTAAGCAAGAAAAACAGCGTGTATAGAGCCGCCACTTTCAAGAGAAACAGGAGGGAAAATGGTGTGATGATTCCTAGTAAACTACTTGCTGTAAACGCCACCGTGCAATGAACCAGTCCGCGTTCTGCTACCATGAGCCAGAACAACCGATTTCTTGAATGAGGAAGCACACTCAATTTCAATTCAGAAGAGGTAAAGCATATTCCCGGATGAAAAAAGGATTGACTGCACGCCCGTATTAATACTGCGAAAGGTAGTAACCATAGCCAGGAGGCGCTGGTAGTTTGCCAGGATTCGAACATCGGTATGAAATCTTGCAGCCACTCAAACATTATCAGCAGCATAACACCAGTATAAATAGCTAAATAGAAGGCGAGTGTCCAATCAAAGTTTAAGCTGAACACTTGCTTATACAAATTGCGCTTCTTTCTAGCTCGCTCCCTCCTGACCCATCTGTACACAGACCGAGTTGAGGATTCCATTTATGTATGCCTCCGATCGAGCTCATGAAATTGCTCAACAGCTCCTGAAGAAGATACAGCACCTTCTTTTAACATCACAAATTCATCAGCCAGTTCACGTACTTTGTCCAACTGGTGAGTGGTTAACAAAATGCTCGTTCCATCATTCTTTCGGTCTGCTAGTAATCTCTCAAGATAAGCGCCCGCATAAACATCAAGCCCCATAAATGGTTCGTCAATTAAAAGTAATGGAACTTCAGGCAGCAAGGCACAGATTGTTTGCGCCTTCTGTCTCATCCCTTTTGATAATGACTCAGGGTATTCATCCAGTTTATCGGTTAACTCAAACGCTTCTGTATATTGATCGACCCTTTGTTTGAATGAGTCATCAGGTATGTTGTAACTCTTTTGATAAAGTTGAAAATGTTGATAGACGGTTAATTCGCTCATTAACAACGGCTCTTCTGGAATATAACTGAATTGCGGCTTATAAAATGAAAATTGATCATCTTGATCGATTCCCGCAACCGATATTCTCCCAGCCGACTTTTCCTGTGAGCCAATAATTGCTTTCATCAGAGTGGACTTACCAGCTCCATTATGTCCGACTAATGCGGTAATGGTTCCCCGCAGAGTTCGAAAAGATACATCAGTAAGAATGTGATGATCCCGTATATAAACATCACAATTGTCAACAGACAGCACGTCTAAATCATTCATCCTTCTCATCCTCCCAAAGCCACTATCTTTTTATTATATACGAACAAGGACATGCTTGGTTTCATTGCAACGGAAAATTCTGGTTGCAAAAAAAGCCAGCCGCTTCCCCAAAAGGAGGCGGCTGGTCTGTTTCACTCTTTATCCACTTCGGAGTTACCAATCAAGGCAGCTTGAACAATATATCGATCAGGGGCCGATCCAATATAATCAAACGGGTAACATGTCGTAAGCGTTAAAGTTGGCGTTTGCTTCGTAACAATCACCGATCGATCATCAGCATTTGTTATCCATGTTTTCCTAATCTGATATTCGTATTTCACGTTATCTACCTTTAAATATAGCCGGTCCCCTTCGGATAATTGATCCAAGTGACGAAAGGTCGTATCCCGGTGGCCTGCAAGAGCAGTATGCTGCTTGGATGCTGGAATATTCGTAAAAGCGGTATCGTACATCCCGACTCCCTTTTTCAGGGTATCGGCATCCGTTCCCCAGAAGACTGGATACACTGTTCCTAACTTAGGAATTACGAACTTTCCTACCTTCTCACCACGTTCATAGGCAGGCCTAGTCTGGTGAACTTCCACATTCTTCACTTGTAAAGTAGGTTGTTCAGTTGTTTGGGACCATTCTTTACTTACGGACTGTGCCAGCGAAGTATTATGAGTTACCACTGATAACCGTTCCACAGCACTAGCCCAAGTCCGATAATACTTATCAAGACTCCGATCCTTTTCATCATAAGATCACCTTTTTACTGAAAATTAGCGGACGGACCTTTTTCGGTAAAGAAGAACACCACCTGCACCTAGGAGAAGTGCTCCGAGGGCTATGCCAGCAGGGTAATTTGTCGCTGTATCAGCTAGTTCCCCACCTTCACCTTCACTTCCTGAAGGGCTTGCCCCTAAGATTTTGAAAATATTCTCCGCCTGTTTCGTATTATCAATGCGTCCTGCAAACATGTCCGACCCAGGCCCAAACGCATAAACGGGAACATCCACACCCGTATGGCCACTGGTTGTCCAGCCAGTCCCAGATCTCTCATTAAATATGTTCTCAATGGCGTTATCTACTTCAAGCAATCGATCTTCTTCAGAGGAAGTTTCCAAAGCTTCTTTAACAGCTTGAATTTCCTCTTGTTTTAAGTCAAAATCAATGTTCTCGTTCAATGTGGCCTCAACTTCCGCTCCTTCTTCTACGATTTGTTGAGCCATGTAATCAGGAGTGTGCTGCGCTGCCTTGATGACATCCTTATTCCACTTGTACACTCCCCCTTCTCCGATGGAAAAACCACCAGTAGAATGGTCAGCAGTAGCCACAACTAAAGTATGTTTGTCCTTCTTAGCAAACTCGATCGCTTCCTGGAAAGCTTTCTCAAAATCCTCCATTTCACTCATAGCAGCCACCACATCATTATCATGACCCGCCCAATCGATTTGGCTTCCTTCTACCATTAAGAAGAAACCATCCTCATCTTGACTCAACGTTTCCAATGCCTCTGAGGTCATTTGCTGCAGAGAAGGTTGCTTTTCAGGTCGATCAATTGCTTTATCAAGGCCAACAGGGGCAAACAATCCTAACAACTGATCACTGTCGTTGCTCATTAATTCCTCAGTAGAAGTTACATAGTTATAACCATCCCCTTGAAATTCTTTCGCAAGGTTACGGTCATCACGAACGAAATAGTCGGTACCGCCCCCAAGGAGAACGTCTACTTTATGCTTTCCATTAATTAAATCATCATAATAATCATCTGCAATTTTATTATAGCTTTGACGAGAATTTTCATGTGAACCAAAGGCTGCTGGTGTAGCGTGTGTAATTTGTGAAGTTGCAACAAGTCCGGTAGCCTTTCCTTTTTTCTTTGCTACCTCAAGCACTGTTTGTGTATTTTCCTGTTGTAAGTCCACAGCTATTGCACCGTTATATGTTTTCACTCCGGAAGACATAGAGGTTGCCGTAGCAGCAGAGTCAGGGATATTTTCTTTTTCATCGTCAGGACCGCCATCAAAGTGAGGATCATATGAATATGTTGATTGCATGCCTACCAAATGTGGGTCGAAGGCAGTCGGCTCCATTTTCTTCGTGTCTGGATCATCTTTTAAGTATCGATAAGCTGTCGTATAGGCTGGACCCATACCATCCCCAATTAAAAAAATAACGTTCTTAATCTCAGGGCTCTGTCCTTCTTCCGCCTTAACTGGCTTAGCAGACATACCAGTGGTTGTCCCAAAGATCATCGATGATAACACCGTCATCGACAATATCTTTCTCCAAATACTCTTTTTCATCGTTTCTCCCTCCCAATGATATGATCTAACCACATCTAACGTATCACTCATTTGTAAACTGGAGAATAAGAAACAGTTAAAAATTTACTAATCGTTATTTTGTTACGGTATAATTGTTTCAATATTCAGTTAAGCAAAATCATTATTTAGGAAGATTGACCCAAATATTATACAATTTCCCAGACGAATCATTTTCATAATAGCTTCTATTAAAATTCAGGTGTTTTTCTAAAAGTTCTTGCTATAAACCGCAGTTGAAATACACTTCGCTTTCCATAGCCACACGCGTTGTGAGGCCGCGGAAAGCAATGTATATTTTCGTAGGTTTAAATGCACTTAGTTCGGATTTTCAGCTGATAAAAACGCTCATGTTATTCAGTTAGTTCTGTTAACTGTTGAGAGGAGGCAGCCACTTGTGATACCGCATCATTAATTTCCTGTATCACTTGGGAGAAACTTTCGAGCTCCTGTTCTATGCCTGAATTATATTGCTTGTTTTTAGCCATCGCCCCTACAATTTCTGTGAAAAAGTGGTTGGTTTGATCCATTTTATCAGTACCATCTGTAATTAATTGATCAATATCAAGCACATTGTGGGATACATTATGAATCTGTCCATTTGTTGATTGAATAAGCTTAGAAACCTCGGATACAGAGGACTTTGTTTGCTCTGATAACTTCCTCACCTCATTCGCAACCACTGTGAACCCTGCCCCATGTTCTCCTGCGCGAGCTGCTTCAATCGATGCGTTTAAGGAAAGCAAGTTTGTTTGCTCAGCAATGGAAGAAACGATGGTGACGATTTTACTAATTTCTTCCGCAACACCCTTTAAAGATTCCATCTCGGTTGAAATATTCTTAATGCTTTCTTTAATATGGTTCATTTGCTGTTGTTGAAGTTCAAGCTGTTTCTTTCCCTCAGAAGATTGAAGCTCAACGTTTTGTGCAACCTCTGTTCCTTTTTTTGAATCGGCTAAAATTTTCTCTGATTGACCGGTTAGTTGTTCCGTAGAAGCACTGGCTTGCTGGGAGATCGCCGCTAACTCCTGTGACATTTGCTCAATTCTGCGGTAAGACCGCTCTTTCTCTTCCGCATCCTGGGCTCTTAATCGCAAGTTCTCTTCTTCGAATAATTCCAGTACGATTTGCTGCTCTAAATTTAGAATCTTCGTTGTCGCACGGACTGCTTTACTAAACTGAAGCTGATCCGTTATCTCTCTCTCAAAAATTCCGATTAACGACAGCAGCAAATCTTGAAATGCACACATATACCACTTCGGCTGCAGACCAATATGAACATGAACAGCAGCAATACGCTTTCTTTTTTCCACAAATTGAGTATTAATAACACCGTTAAACATTTCTTGAATATGTACCGTTAGTGTCTGCTTCAGTCTCTCAACTGAACTATGCTCGCCAATGATCGTCATGAGTGATTCCTGATATTCGAGGTTTTTATAGAATTGCCCGACGATGGTATCAATGTTTGCTGAAACGAACGGCTGCAGGGCTTTCAATATGGCTAGATCATTGTTTGTTAAATCAACCATCTTAAGCTGTTTCTCAAGATCAGATCCTCTCTCAAGCTGAATCGATCCTTTAACGTCCTCATCAAATGAAAAAGATGGCTGTTTTGGTTTTGTTTTTATGGCGAAAAGTTGGAACATGTTCATCCTCCTATTGTATCTATGTTATCTCTTATATCGGCCAAAGTCCCTATCTATTTAATGAGTTAATAAAAGGAAGAGTGAAACGGCATGACAAGCTCTGATATAATCTACGTAACAGCTGGGCTTTAAGAATTGAGGTGATTCGATGATCAAAATACTCGTCGTTGACGACGACCCCCATTTGCGTAAACTTGTACACGTACACTTAGAACAGAATGGATACAACGTTCTTGAAGCGGCTGATGGAGCAGATGCCTCCTTCAAGCTCGAGAACCATAAGATCGATTTAGCCATCGTTGATTTGATGATGCCGAATAAAGACGGCTTTCAACTGTCAAAAGAGATCAGAGAGGTTTATGATATTCCGATCATTATTTTGACAGCGAAGGACAGTCTTGATGATAAAGCGAAAAGCTATAAAGCAGGTACAGATGATTATATGGTAAAACCGTTTGAAGAGGATGAGCTGCTTTTTCGTGTACAAGCCATTCTTAGAAGATTTAACCGCGTCAGTTCAAAAGTGATTGAGCTAAACCGAACAAAACTCGACAAACGTTCCTATGAGGTAAAACAAGGTTCAAAGATTACCGTACTCCCTCTGAAAGAGTTTGAACTCCTTTATCAACTCGCAAGCTTTCCGAACCGAACCTTTACAAGAGAAGAGCTCATCGAAAAGGTTTGGGGACTTGAATTTGCAGGGGACGACCGCACCGTTGATGTCCACATCAAACGACTGCGTCAAAGATTCAAAGACTCTGATGACTTTTCGATCAAAACGGTTCGTGGAGTTGGCTACAAGTTGGAGGAATCGTAAAATGAAGACATTATACTTACGAATTGTCGTTGTTACGTTAGTTATTATGGTGGTAAGCAGTGTGATCGCCTTTATCGGGGCAAACATTTACTACCAGCAGATTCTCAAGCCTGCCAATGACGCTAAAAACACTGAAATTGCAAAAGACATTGTTCAGCTTTACAACGATACTAATTTGGGACCAGATACCTTTTTTAAACAAACCGCTGAACTCAGCTACCAATTTTATTTAACGGATGGAGAAGGGAGCGGCACCTTTTACGGAGCTCCTTTTCGTGATCAATCGCTATCTGCTCAAGCTGTTAACAAGGTTCTCAGCGGAGAAACGTACCACGGGATGGAGAATTATCCTGGCCAAACCTTCGTTACTGGATTTTTTTCTAACGAATTAACGAACAGCATTGGGGTGCCGGTCGAGATCAATGGTGAGAGGCATGCTTTATTTATGAGACCGGACATTGAGCAGCAGTTCAATGAAATTCACATATTACTTGCCGTGCTGCTCGTATTTACGATTCTGTTGAGTATGATTCTTGTGTTGTTCAGTACCCGTTACATTGTTCGTCCTATGAAAAACTTAACGGATGCGACGGAGAAGATTGCAAACGGACAGTATTCAATTCAATTAAAGCAGAATCGTAAAGATGAGATTGGCACTCTTGCGAAATCGTTTAACTCTATGAGCCGCAAGCTAAAACGTGTAGAAAATATGCGTCAGGAGTTTGTCTCAAATGTTTCGCATGAAATCCGTACGCCCCTTTCATCCATGAAAGGCTATGCGAAATTACTGCGCTCGTCCTCTCTATCAGCGGAAGATCGAGATCATTACTTACAGATCATCGAGTCGGAAAGCACACGGCTGTCGAAATTGAGCAGACAGCTGCTCACACTGGCTGCGCTAGATAAAGATACGAGCATCGATCAGCATGAATCTTTCAAGGCAGCTCCATTATTGCAGCAACTACTAAAGCAAACACGGTGGCTGTGGGAATCCAAAGGGATCGCCGTCAGTATTGAGGCTGACGATGTGTCTTACAACGGGAACGAAGAATTGCTTTACCAGGCCTTCGAAAACCTTTTAACAAACAGCATCAAGTACACATCAGAAGCAGGCGAAATAACGATGACCTTAACCAAGTATAAAGAAGTACTTCAATTTACCATTGAAGATAACGGCATAGGTATCTCGCCTGAAGATCAAGAAAAAATGTTTGATCGCTTTTATAAAGCTGATGCATCACGCAGCCAGGAAAAAGACAGCAGTGGACTCGGCCTGTCCATTGTGAAACAGATTATCACCCTACATGATGGTGACATTACAGTCAAAAGCCTCCTTCATAAAGGAACGTTTATTACTGTGACCCTTCCTTAATGACTTGTTCATCTTCCGTTCATACTTCTCTTTTATGATAAAAGAGAAGTTATGAAAAGGAAGGTGACTTTTTTATGTTTCTAGCATGGAAAGAAATGCGCTATGCGAAACTCAGATATGTATTAATTATCGGCATTATTACGCTTATTACAGCCCTTGTTCTCTCGATCTCAGGACTTGCCAATGGCCTGGCTGTCGATAATGCCTCAGCCATAAAAAATATGCCAACTGAGACTTATGTGGTTGAGGCTGATGACAAACACCAGCTGGAACGATCACAACTGACCGAAGCGGATGTTGAAGCCATTCAAGGTGGTTCCCCGCTCGGCATGCAGATGGTCGAAATTACGCACAATGGTGAACCTTTGAACATCAGCTTATTTGCCTTCGATCAATCGAGTAAATTCATGCCCGCATCCAACGATGTTGCTCATTTAGAACCCTACGAAGTGCTGGCAGACCCCAGCCTCAAGCAACAGGGACTAACGATAGGTGATTCATTCCGTTACAACGACACAACCTGGACAGTGAAAGGCTTTACGGACGAACGATACAGCTACGGACATACACCCGCACTGATCACGGGATTAAACACCTGGCATTCACTAACCGACACGTATCAGGCAGTCTTGTTTTCAGAAAAGGATACAGCCATCGATCCTCCCTCATCACTCGACGTTGTCCAAAAAGGAGATATCCTATCTAATGTCCCTGGCTATTCAGCTGAACAAGGATCATTGACGATGATGGTAACATTTTTACTCATCATTGCAGCTATCGTCCTTGCCACCTTTTTCTATGTGATGACCTTGCAGAAGCTTCATCAATACGGTGTGCTGAAAGCGATCGGAACTAAAGTACGAATCCTGCTTGGTGCACTTTTTGCTCAAATATCTTTATTGTCAGTGCTTGGAATTGCTGCAGGTGTCGCTCTTACCTATGGGTTAACCGTAGTTATCCCAGGCGGCGTACCGTTTGAGTTGTCGGTTGGAATGATTTTGTTCAATAGTGGACTCATTTTAATAATGGCTTGGATTGGATCTCTTTTATCCTTTAGAAGCATCGTTTCCGTTGATCCGCTAGAAGCTATCGGGAGTGTGAAATAATATGAAGAACATCTTAGAACTGGAGAATATAAATAAGAAATATGAACAGGGAAGCGAAACCATTACAGTATTGGATGATGTGTCTATGAGTGTGAAGCCAGGTGAATTCGGGGCCATTTTAGGACCGTCGGGATCTGGTAAAAGTACACTGTTGTCGATCATAGGAGCGTTAACAAACCCCACAGCCGGCGAAGTGAGATTAAACGGGCGAAATGTCCATTACCTTTCAAAAAAGGAACAAACCAATTTGCGCCTTGAGGAAATTGGCTTTATTTTTCAAGGTGCGAACTTAGTTCCTTTCCTTACCGTGGAAGAGCAACTGCAGCTCATTGGAAAACTCATTCATCAGAAAAATCAAATCACAAAATATGCGGAAGACTTGCTGGCACACCTTGGATTAACCGACCGCAGCAGTCATTACCCTGAGCAGCTATCAGGAGGAGAACAACAGAGAGTCGCTATCGCTCGTGCTTTGATGAACCAGCCTAACCTTATTCTGGCAGATGAACCGACCGCAAGCCTCGACCGTGATCGAGGGAAATCAGTCGTCAACTTGCTTGCTAATGAAACAAGGAAACGTAACATCGCTGCCATTATGGTGACCCATGATGAAGCCATGATTGAGAATTGTGATTGGGTTTACCAGATGTAAATTTCTTGATGATGAATCAAAAATTCAAAAGAAGAGGCTGGGACATAATTGAATATCTAAAGTAAAAAGACGAACGAAGTGCTGTTTAAGCGGAGAAAATATACGGAGAATCCCGCGGGAGGAAAGACCTAGGTGAGACCTCGCAGTGCGTCAGCACAAGAAGGCAGTAAAAGGAAGTTCGACTAAGTTCGGCACGTCCTGTGCCAACGTCGAACGACCCCACGTCGTTTGGGGCCGCGGAAAGCGAAGTATATTTTCGCAGCGGTTATATGCACCAATTACAGTTTTACTTACGTTCGGATTTTCAATTGATAAAAATACTTTTGTCCCAACCTCTTTTTCTTAACTTGTCCTTAACCACAAAAATGATCCATAAGTAACATCATCTTCGTTCCCGCTTCTATTATGTAAAGTTTTCCAAATCTATTGTCTTACCTATTCGACATATCCTTATGAACCTCTACAACCAAATTTAGGAAAAATTACACACGTCCAGGCTGAACCCTCTCTTTTCATGGATTTGCCAAATTTTGAAAAAATGGAATAATGACAGTAATAGATGTTCCATTACATAAAGGAGGAGTTACGGTGTCACGAAAAATACTTACGTTTGTATTAGCTGCCGGGCTGGTAGCAAGTTCAGTACCTTTAACGGCAACTGCTGATAACCACACACCCAACGAGAATGCTGATCACGCTTTTGACAACAAGGTGATTAAAAAAATTGATGCGGACCGAATGTACAACCATATTGCCTTACTTTCGGAAAACCCACGCGAAGCAGGCACACAGGGCGAATATAAAGCTGTTCAATACATTAAGAATGAATTCGAGAGTTATGGATACGATACGGAATTACAGCCTTTTACATTCCAAGAATGGGATGGAGGCACCTCCACTCTCTCATTTAACGATCAGGCGTTTTCAGGTGATCCTCATACGTTCAATGGTTCTGTAAATGCCAGTGTACAAGCCCCTCTTGAGTATGTAGGTTTAGGGTCTTCTGAAGAAGTGGGAAGCGATGTCGAGGGGAAAATAGCGTTAATCGAAAGAGGATCTTATACTTTTTATGACAAAGTACAAAATGTAATGGATAAAGGTGCTGTCGGTGTCATCATGTTTAATGGCGAGAACCAATCAGGGAACCACTTCGGCTATACTTATGATGAACAAGACATCCCAGCTGTCGCGATTACCCGGGAAGCAGGTCTCAAACTTGTCGAAAGGTTGAAAACGGAACAGGTAACCACAACCTTAACTGTGAAAAATGCAGGAACGATCGATAAAACGTCATACAATGTGATTGCAACGAAAGAACCTCATAAGAAAAAAGATAACGGCCAGATTGTGATGATCGGGTCACACCATGACTCTGTAGCAGGCGGGCCGGGAGCCAATGATGATGCATCAGGTGTATCCGCCGTTTTAGAACTTGCCAAAATTATGGCTAAAACGCCAACAGACACAGAACTTCGTTTTATGACATTCGGAGCGGAGGAAAAGGGCCTTGTCGGTTCTTATCACTATGCGAATTCCCTTAGTCAAGAAGAAGTCGATCGCACGGTAGCCCAGTTCCAAATGGATATGGTGGGAAGCCGTGATGCAGGCGACTTAATCATGTTTACACCTGATGGACAGAAGAACCTTGTTACAGACTTAGGCGCTGCAGCCGGAGCCAGAGTTGCAGAAGTCGTGGAATACGGCCAGCTCGGACGAAGCGACCATGTTCCATTCTTCCAGCGTGGGATTCCAGCAGCTCTATTCATTCATGCACCACTTGAACCATGGTATCATTCTCCACAAGATACTTTAGATAAAATTAGTAAAGAAAAACTTAAAGAAACAACGGAAATTGTCGGCGCCGCTGTTTATCAAATTGCTCGGCCAAATACACCCGCACTGGAAAATGCCGAGGTAGCACCCGGACCCGTTCATTATGAATTCGATGACCGGCCTCTATAACAATTAACGAGCCAATCTTCCTGCTTGGGAGATTGGCTTTTCACATGACAAAAGGGTGGATATTATTCACTACCCACCCACTTCCTTACTATGATTTTTATTAGAAATCCGATTGTCACTCCAGGAACCACAGAAAGGATAGGCAGCCAGATCGGTCCCCACAACACTCCTAGAACTCTTGTCCCTGAAAACATTAATCCGACCGTAACAAAGTATGCTGCAAATACAAAGGGGAAAAAGGAGAAGGACGTTCTGCCGCCTCCCGCATCCTTATAGGCATCCCACATTGCAAAAAAGTATAAACAAGGATAGAACATCAGCCACCCGTAATTGGCTTGCTCTATCGCCTGTTGAATTTGGCCGCGGAAACTTAACAGAATCACTTGGTTAAAATTAGCTTGCACATTAATGATAAACTCAAGGGCTATGAAGAGAATCCCCTTTACATATTTTCCATTTAGCAGTTGACCAAACCCAGGCAAGGCAATACTCCAGAATAGTTTTTCAATAGAATTTTTCCCCATTCATAAGCATCCTCCCTCGTCATTCATTCCCCTTCTTATAATCCCCCTCCATTACATATCTTATAACTTAGCCAATAAAGACAAGTCGTTACACAACTGTGAGTCTCAAGAGTATGTTCAGATTAAAACTCCCGTCGCTATCCCCAAACCATACTGACGATACAATTCAAGATATTTATAGTCTGCTGCAACCTAGAAAGATTTATTCTCAGGTTTAACCCATATTAAAAAGGCCCTTGTATAAGGACCCTAAGTCAAATAATTGGAAGTTTAAATCGCCTTTTCTTTTATTTTTTCATTAAAAATATCCCACTTTGAATCAGCCCAGAGGACCATTTCTATGATGAGAGCAATTAAGACAATCCATGCCCAAATGGCTAAAAATGACTCGTGGAAATTATACATAGCATTCATATAATGGGGATTATGATGCATCGTCATAGAAAAGGCGTAGAACATACCAAATGTAAAGTTTCTGGACCATTGACTAATATTGTACGTAAACAAACCTTTTCTCCAGCCTAATTGGCGAATTCGCTTTACCGCCCGTATTAATTCCACCGATTCCACTACAATAAGAAGGAGAAACACAACTAACCAAAAGATCATCAAAAACACGGAAGTCCCGATATTAGCAGAGACAAGAGCCAGGCCTGTAATGGATAGTGCCCCATGAATGATACAATTCGTATTCGTCCAATGATCAGCTAACGTCCATTCCACTTCATTTCCATAACGAACAACAATTAACACTACACCGCACATATAAAAAATAAACCCAAGCCCAATCACTACACTAATTAAGGACTGCGGCATAAAAGGATACAAGTTAATCCAGGCAATGACAACCGACTGGGTAGCCACTGTTGATAATAGCACAACACCATGAATAGCATGCTTCGTAGGACGAGCCATTAATTCTTTAAAATTTAAGGCGCAGCTTAGGAGAAAAACGACCCATAGTAGAGTGTTCACAGCTGCGATCGTTTGCACGACAAGGATCGTTGCGGGGTAATACTTCTCAATCACATTACATAGGACTGATACCCCTGCGATCCACGTTCCCATCGTAAAAGAGTTTATCGGGTTCCTCAAAAAAGGAATCAAGAAACGCCGATCAAAAAACTGCCTCGTCAAACCCTGATAAATGGTAATCCCTACTACTCCAAGTCCTGCTGCAAGTATCCCTCCAAGCACTTGATGTAAAAAAGGAAAAGCATTGATGGGGGCAAACAAGAAGATCCCGACCGCCATGACAATTGCCCCAGATGCCGGATTTATTGTTTTAAAATTATTTCTGCGAACCATGACCGTTACACCCGCTTCTGTCTTTAATCCATTTCTATATTATACGCCTTTTTTCACAAGGAAAAAAGCTGTATTCTTTCCCAGGTTATAACGCGAGCTATCTCTTGTGTTTATCAGCGCTCACTCTTCGAAAAGGCCAAATTGGCCTTTTCACCATCGTTCGCCCTACCTTCCACAATAGGATGCCTGACTTAGAGATGTTCTAAAGAATATTTCCCCATAATCCTAAAAGGTTCAAGAGTTCATTTTTGCAAATTTGACTAATACAAATTTTGAACAATGAAATCACTTACATATTTGGGTTAAAGGCATTACAATAACAGCATACGATGATCATCTATTTACCTAAAGTATAATTTTGCAAATTTAAAATAGGAAATTACCGGTAAAGGGGAGAATTCCATGGTCCTGGATAAAAGGCGTGCACACTTGTTATCCATCATTCGACAATCCACGACTCCCATTCCAACTAAAAATTTGGTTGATAAACTGAAAGTGTCTCAAAGAACCATTTATTATGATCTTGATCATATAAATAGCTGGCTTGATGACCAGGGGTTGGATCCAATTGAAAATAAGCATGGCAAGGGAGTTTTTCTACCTGAAACTTCTAAAAACAAAATTATCATTTCTAACGAAGAAAGTTTTGATGTTTGGCAATACCAACTATCCAAGCCTGAACGCGAACTCATCATTAAAGCTAAAATCTTATTAGAAGAAGACAATGCTTCCATGAAAACATTCATGGAAATTACAGGGATGAGCCGGGGAACTATAGCTAAGGCTCTTCGGATTATCAAACAAGAGTTTGAGCAGCACGGATTAATTCTGCATTATAAAAAAGCGGAGGGCTACCATCTGACTGGAGCAGAGGAAGTAAAGAGAAAAATACTTTCAGATCTCTTGTCGACCATATTCTCAAATGAGGAGTGGCATAATGCCCGTCATGAGATTTATAAGATGGTTCAGCCCGATTCTAACGACTCTTCTCAAAAAACAGATCGAAGAGACAATGTAAAGAGCCTGCTGTATGAGGCAGAAAAAGAAATGGGTTTAACACTCACAGATGAGATGGTTGAAATGCTGTCTCTGCAAATTTTGATTATCACTCGACGAATTCAGTCAGAGAGTTTTATCCATGTAGACCCAGAGGAAAAAGGAATCCTGAAGCAAACAGAAGCCTACCAAGCTTCTTTGCTTATCACTCAAAAACTTGAATATTTATGGAATTTATTATTCCCAGACGATGAAGTTTGTTTCATTACGATGAACATTCTGGGGTCGAAGGTACAACATGACGACTTTAGTAGATATACCAAACAAGAAATGACGGGACTAAGACACGTTGTTCAACGTATGATCTCGGATTTTCAAACCTATTCCTGTGTGATCTTTGACGATAGGAAAGGACTCGAAGAGAATCTGATCTCCCATATTAAACCAACTTACTATCGTTTGAAATACGGCGTACAGATTGCAAATGAGCTCGCAGATAGTATTCAGGAGAACTACCAGGATATTTACCACTTAACGAAGCGTGTCATGATGCACTTAGAATATTATGTCGGTGAACCAATTCCAGACGAAGAAGTCGCCTATATCACCCTACACTTTGGCGGCTGGCTTACAAAAGAAAAGAAGAAAGTAGAAACGAAATTCAAAGCCATTATAGTCTGTGAAAATGGGATAGGTACTTCTAACATGCTGAAATCTCAATTAGAAAATTTAATTGCAGGACTGGATGTAACAGCCACGCTTTCTATGAGGGAGTATCAGTCAGGCCACTATCAGTCGGATATTATATTTTCTACAAACTTTATTAAACCGAAGGACACCCCTGTTATACATGTTCCAGCTATTTTGACGAATCTGGAAAAGGAGCATGTCATGCAGAGGATGAATGAGCTTTTCTATTCTAAAGGTCTCCCTAAAAATTCAACTGATCATTTAATGGATGTTATAGAACTTCATGCAACTGTACATGAAAAAGATGGACTTAGGAGAGCTTTACACCAGTTATTGGATAACAAAACCCCCGGGACAAAGGAGTTACGAAAACCAATGCTCAACGAATTATTAACAGATCAGACCATTCAATTTAAAGACTCTGTGGCGAATTGGGAAGAAGCAATTACCTTTGCTGCTCAACCATTGATTGATCAGCATTCCATACACTCCCATTATGTTGATGCAATGATTGAAAATGTAAAGGAGTTAGGACCTTATATCGTAATTGCTCCAAGAATTGCAATTCCACATGCCCGCCCAGAAACAGGTGTGGAACGTTTAGGGATGAGCTTACTTCGGCTGAAAGAACCCGTCTATTTTTCCGAAAAAGAAAAACATTTCGCACAGTTGATTATTGTACTGGCAGCAATCGATAACCAAACTCATCTGAAAGCACTAGCACAGCTCACAGAAGTTTTATCAAATGAAGAAAATGTTGATCATTTAATTGCAGCGAATGACAGCGATAGTGTAATTCAGTTAATCAATCAATATGTTCAAGCGTAAAAAATAAAAGGAGGAATTTGAAAATGAAAAAAGTATTAGTGGTATGCGGAAATGGATTAGGAAGCAGCATGATCGTTGAAATGAACGTAAAGGCAGCATTACAAGACATGGGTAAGGAGGCTGATGTATCTCATACTGACCTCACAACAGCCAAAACGGAACAAGCTGACTTATTTTTAGGTTCAGAGGACATTGTTGAAAGCCTTGAAGATGGAAACAAAAATGTGGTCAAGCTCAAAAACTTAATGGATAAGAACGAACTCCGCGAGGCATTAGAAAACAATTTGTAATCAAATTTGTACTAAAGGGGCGCTATAAATGGTTGATTTAATCATGAAAGATATCTTAGGTACTCCCGCCATCCTAGTCGGTCTATTCGCATTAATAGGACTGCTTGTTCAACGCAAGAACTCAGGAGATGTCGTTTCAGGAACACTTAAAACAGTGATGGGTTTCGTCATTCTTAATGCAGGTGCTAATGTACTCGTTCAATCCCTGGGTCAATTCAGCAGTATGTTTGATGAAGCATTCGCTGTCGAAGGCGTCATTCCAAATAATGAGGCAATCGTCGCCCTAGCACAAGAAAACTTTGGAACAGAGACGGCAATGATTATGCTCTTCGGTATGATCGTTAATATTCTCTTAGCGCGATTCAGTCCTTTCAAATATATCTTCCTAACGGGACATCATACAATGTTTATGGCATGTCTAATTGCCGTTATCTTAACGACGGGCGGATTTTCCGGAGCCTCTATAATCATTCTGGGTTCCATTATTTTAGGAGCTTTAATGGTGCTTTCACCAGCTATGCTTCAGCCTTTCACACGTAAAGTGACAGGTTCTGATGATTTTGCAGTTGGACATTTCGGCTCTATTGGATATTTTGTATCAGCAGTTGTTGGAAAATCAGTAGGGAAAGACTCTAAATCTACAGAGGAAATTAAGGTTCCAAAATCGTTAGGATTCTTACGTGATACATCAGTATCCGTATCCTTAACAATGGTTATCCTATTTTTCGTAGTTGCAGGGTTTGCAGGACCTTCATTCGTTGAAACAGAATTAAGCGGAGGGCAAAACTTCCTTGTGTTTGCTTTTATGCAAGGTCTTACTTTCGCAGCAGGGGTGTATATTATTCTAGCTGGTGTTCGTATGCTATTAGGGGAAATTGTACCGGCCTTTAAAGGAATTGCCGATAAAGTTGTCCCTAATGCTAAACCTGCTCTTGATGCCCCGGCTATCTTTCCCTTTGCTGGAAACGCTGTGATTATTGGGTTTCTATGCAGCTTTATTGCAGGACTTATTAGTATGCTATTCCTCCCACTATTAGGGTTAAGCGTAATTGTTCCCGGGCTGGTTCCTCACTTCTTCACAGGTGCGGCAGCGGGAGTCTTCGGAAATGCAACAGGAGGACGGCGAGGAGCTGTTTTTGGTTCCATGGCAAATGGTATCATGATTAGTTTCTTACCAGCATTATTACTTCCTGTACTTGGTTCCCTCGGTTTCCAAGGAACAACCTTTGGAGATGCTGACTTTGGTGTCGTAGGTATTGTACTCGGCAATATCATTCGATTAATTGAGTCAAACTTGATTGTTGGTCTCGCTATACTAGGATTACTTGTTCTCTTATTTTTATTAGGTTGGAAAACCAAAGCAAATGATAATAAGAATGACGTCAATGCAGCTTAGATGGAATTGAGGAGATTCGGACCCTGTTCAGGATTCGAAATCTCCTTCTTTAATAGAGTGTTTATACCATTTTCCAGAAGGGAAAAGTTCATCATGTCTAAAGAGTAGAAAGGTGGCTTCCAATGGAATTATGGCTTGAATACGGATGGGCACTTCTCGTAATCATTGCTCTCGAAGGGCTGCTATCCGCTGATAACGCCCTAGTCATGGGGGTGCTCGTTAAAAACCTCCCGGAGAAAAAACGAAAAAAAGCATTATTCTATGGAATCTTCGGGGCGTATATTTTTAGATTCGCGGCCTTATTTGCTATATCCTTCGTGGTGAATATATGGCAAATCCAAGCAATTGGGGCAGCTTACTTAATATATTTAGGTGTCAAAAATGTGGTACAGAAGAAGAAAGAGGATCAAGAGAATTCTAAATCCAATTCGCATTTCGATAGCAGTCAAAGTCTGTGGAAGGTTATTGCTAAAGTAGAGTTTACAGATATCGCTTTTGCTATCGATTCGATTCTTGCAGCCGTAGCTATCGCAGTGGCCCTGCCAAACACACCGCTCCCAGGATTTGGAGGTATGGATGGCGGGAAGTTCTTAGTTGTTTTCATTGGGATGGCTATTGGACTGGCTTTCATTCGTTTCGCTGCAAACCACGTTGTTAAATATATGAAGAAATATCCCGTGTTAGAAAAGGCCGCATTCATTATTGTGGCATGGGTAGGAGTGAAACTTGCTATTCATACTTTGGGTCACCCTGATGTTCAATGGGGATTGATACCAGAAGGATTCACCCATCACACATGGTGGAAAATCACTTTTTGGGGTGTAATGGCTCTGATTGTCATTATTGCAATTATATTTTCCAAAAAGGGATCGAATAAAGAGGGAGAGGCTAGTACTTCCTAGTTATCATTTAAATCAAACAAATTTACAAAGTGTCTGACCTACTATTAGGGGCAGACACTTTTTCTCTATACATGACATTTGTCATATATCTTACCTGACGTTTATGTCTTACAATACTCCTTTGTTTTTTCTATGATTAATGGAGATTAATATAATTAAAAGTTTGTACCACTAAGGAGTAATCCCATGAGTATGCAAAAACAGAAAGAGTTAAAAAAGAATGTAGCCTCTTTTGCTAAACCAGATACGATAGCCGGAGTCCGTCAATTGATTAACACCCTCCTGCCTTTTTTCTTACTCTGGTTTCTTGCCTATCAGAGTTTGGCCGTCTCCCTTTGGCTGGCGATTCCGATTGCCATGATAGCCGGAGTATTCGTCATTAGAATCTTTATCATTTTTCATGATTGTACACACCAGTCATTTTTTAAAAATAAAAAAGCCAATCGCGTGATTGGCACCATTACCGGAATCCTTACTCTGTTCCCTTTCGAGAAATGGAAACGAGATCATTCCATTCACCACGCAACGAGTAGTAACTTAGATAAACGCGGTACGGGTGATGTTTGGGTAATGACAGTAGACGAATATGTTGCCGCAACGTTCTGGGGTCGACTGGCCTATCGTCTCTACCGCAATCCAATTGTGATGTTTGGGTTAGGACCGATCTATCTGTTCTTGATCTCAAACCGCTTTAATCGTAAAGGAGCGAAACGTAAGGAGCGACTGAACACGTATGTAACGAATGCATCAGTAGCTATCCTTTACAGCCTTTTAATTTGGGCAATTGGATGGCAGGCGTTTCTAATCATCCAAGTTCCGATCCTTTATGTATCAGGTACACTTGGAATCTGGCTGTTTTATGTTCAGCACCAATTCGAAGATTCTTATTTTGAAGAAGAAGACCAATGGGATTTTGTTAAAGCAGCTGTTGACGGAAGCTCCTACTACAAGCTTCCGAAAATCCTGCAATGGGTGTCAGGGAGTATCGGGTTCCACCATGTTCACCATTTAAGTCCTAGAGTTCCTAATTATAAATTGGAAGAGGCCCATGATGCCACGCCTCCTCTTCAAAAAGCTACAACGATTACACTTCTTTCTAGTTTGAAATCGATTCGGTTTCGTCTATATGATACAAACAACAAAACATTTATCAGCTTTAAAGAGGTTAAACCTCTTCTGCGAAACCCAAAGTCAGGAAATACGCTCCCAAATAAACAACCTAGTTTGCAAGAAAAATAAGATCCATGCGAAAATCCCATCCCCCACGTACTGGATGGGATTTTTCGTTGTTTATATAAAGGCTCACTATGTAGTAACATGAGTATAATAGATCGAGCATCATTGGTGTACTATTGTGGGAAGCACCTTCTATTGAAAACACTGGAGGAGACAGTTATGCAGCATTGGTATCACATTATCCCGAAAAACACGGGGTTAAGTTCGTATATTTGGATTATTTTCTGCGGACTGCCTTTCTTTTTCATTTTCCGATCGTCATCCATGGTCGAATTTATTTTTGGCATTTTTATGATCCTATTATTTTTCCTTTCCTATCGTCTATCTTTTATTTCAAATAGCGGAATTGTTTATTTATGGGTTAGCATTGAAATGGCCATCAGTATGATTATGACGATGTTTTTCGGCTACATTTACTTTTCATTGTTTATTGCCTTTTTTATCGGAAATATCAAAAGTAAAGCCGGCTTTCTTACGTTATACGTCATTCATCTTGTTACTACAATTGCGGTAACTACACTTGTCTTTTTTACAAAAAGCACAGTACTATCTGCTCAATTACCTTTTATCATTATTAGTGTGATCGGTGTGATCCTGCTTCCTTTCACGATATACAACCGTAACAAGCGGTTAAAGCTGGAAGGTCAATTAGAGGATGCTAATAAGCGTATTTCCCAATTAAGAGTTATTGAGGAAAGAGAGCGCATTGCTCGGGACCTGCATGATACTTTAGGCCAGAAACTTTCTCTCATAGGATTAAAAAGTGATTTGGCCGGTAAATTAGTAGAGGCCAAACCTGACGCAGCAAGAAATGAAATTCACGATATCCACCAGACGGCACGGACAGCGCTAAAAGAAGTACGAGAGATGGTTTCCAACATGAAAGGAGCCAAACTTGAAGATGAAATGATCCGTGTGCAACAGATTTTAGAAGCTGCACAAATAGAATTTCATGTTGAAGGGGACCCAGAGCTTACTCACACCCCTTTATTAGTTGAAAACGTACTAAGTATGAGTCTGAAGGAAGCCGTAACCAACGTGGTTAAACACAGTAAGGCTACTTCCTGCAGCGTGACAGTTACACAAAACCCCAAGGAAACAGTGATTGCTGTCAAAGACAATGGCGTAGGGGTTTCAACTAAGAAAAGCGGTTCTAAGGGGCATGGACTTCAAGGGATGAAAGAGCGTCTTGAATTTGTAAATGGCAGCCTGGAGTTGTCATCATCAAATGGAACAACGCTTCATATTCGTGTTCCTAACGTTATTAAACAAACTAAACAGGAGGGGTTGTAATTGATTCGCATTGTTATTGCCGAAGACCAGCAAATGCTGTTAGGGGCTCTAGGCTCTCTTCTGGATCTAGAAGAAAATATGCAAATTGTAGGAATGGCCAAGAACGGTGAGGAAGCATGTACTCTAGTAAAAAAACACAACCCCGATATCTGTATTATGGACATAGAAATGCCATTAAAGAGTGGCCTTGATGCCGCAGAAGAACTGAAAGAGCACCCTTGTAAAGTAATTATTTTAACCACCTTTGCCCGTGCAGGGTATTTTTCTCGAGCTCGACAGGCCGGTGTCAGTGGTTATCTATTAAAAGACAGCCCCAGTGAGGAACTGGCAAACTCTATTCGAATCATAATGGAAGGTAAACGTATTTTTGCCCCAGAGCTGGTTGATATGGCGTTTGGTGATGAAAATCCATTAACTGAACGTGAAAAGCAAGTCATTCAACTGATGGCTGATGGCAAAAATACAAAGGAAATTTCGAGTCAGCTTTATATTACACCTGGTACTGTACGGAATTATATTTCGGTCATTCTTGATAAGCTTGAGGTAAGTAATCGAATTGAAGCCATTTCTCGTTTTAAGGAAAAAGGATGGTTTAAATAATTTTTCTGAGAAAACTTCAGAGTTCATTAGCTCTTTAGCTGTACACTAATTCACACATATTTAGTATGTTTGCTTTGCTTTAGTGGAGGGAAGGTATCCATTTAAGAGAAGTTTGCTATGCACTGGAGGATTTCATCATGATTGTTTCAGGTACCATTCGTTACAACCATAATCATGTAGATTTTGAGGTGAAGCTCCCTCATGAAGAGGTGAGTAATGAATCTAACCCTGACCCTGAATCTAAAAAAGCCATTATCGACGCAGTTAATCGAAAGTACCGGGTGAAATATCCCTCTACAAGTACGTTAGATTCTTTGCGTATCAGAAATTAAAGGTTCCTGTTTATAAGCCTGTTTGGTGTTTCGATTGAAGCACTTCAAACAGGCATTTTTCTTGTCCATTCCCCTCAAAAATGAGTAGATAATAGAAAATACATATCTGAAAAGGAGCGCGTAAAAGTGAAGGAAATCATTGAAGCAAAAACAGAGGATGCACGAGAGATCCTGCGCATACAGCAGCTAGCATACAGAAGTGAAGCTGAACTTTATAACGACTATAATATCCAACCATTACAACAAACTCTATCAAGTGTCGAACAAGATTTTGAGAACAATTTCATTTTAAAATATGTACTCGATGGCAAAATTGTCGGTTCAGTCAGGGCTTTGGAGGAGAATGGAACGTGCCACATCGGTAAGTTAATGGTCGATCCAGAATTTCAGGGAAGAGGAATTGCTAAAGAGTTGATGCATGAAATGGAAAGCTTGTATAGCAATGTTCGCTTTGAGCTGTTTACAGGAAGTAAAAGCACCAAAAATATAACTTTATATGAAAGATTGGGATATTCAGGTTATAAAACCGAGCAATTACCACGTGAAGACACCGTATTTCTGTTTATGGAAAAAACTCCGGTAAGATAAAATGGAACCCCCCTTCCACCTCAGGTCATCCAGAAACTGGATGACCTGAGGTGGAAATAAAGTGGAAATGAATAGAATGTGCAAAATTTAGGTTTATTTCTCTATAGCAGCGAATCCTTCGATAAGCTCTGACATTTCTTCTTCTACAATGGTTCGAAAGTCAACACATACTCGTTCATTTTGAATTCGAGTAACGATGACAGGTGTATGTGCTCTTAATTTAGCGGCCAGTTCGTGAGCAGAAAGAGAATCATGCTGGAGAGCGGCGATAAAGGTAGGAAGATGGACACCAGGCATTGTTCCCCCTCCTACTTGGGACGTGCTTTCTCGAATATCTACTTGATAGGAGGATGTTCTCGCTTGAAGCTCATTAAAAAAAACTTCCGCTTGCTTTCTTATTTCCTCAGCCTTCCTTGTAACATCCCGCACGGTCGGGAGTTCATTGGTCGCCGAATTTCCTGATACATAGGCCTTTAACGTTTGCTCTAATGCAGCAAACGTCATTTTATCTACCCGCAAAACCCTCGCTAATTGGTGTTTTTTCAACTTTTGAATGATGTCTTTCTTTCCTGCGATAATTCCTGCCTGTGGTCCACCTAACAATTTATCGCCACTAAAAGAAATCACATCAACACCCGAGTTCATCACTTCCTTCACAACAGGTTCGTCACCTATTCCGTGCTCTTTAAAGTCAAAAAGCGAACCGCTTCCTAAATCCTCATAGAAAACGAAGTCATGCTCATCTTTTAAGGCCAATATATCTTCAGTAGCTACACTTTCTGTAAAACCAACTGTCGTAAAATTACTCGTGTGAACTTTCATAA
Source organism: Halobacillus hunanensis (assembly GCF_900166655.1). Classification (GTDB taxonomy): domain Bacteria; phylum Bacillota; class Bacilli; order Bacillales; family Halobacillaceae; genus Halobacillus_A; species Halobacillus_A hunanensis. Next base: position 1,287,949 of record NZ_FVZB01000006.1, read on the forward strand.
TCATTGCCGTTTCTTCATGTATGGCTTCTTCATAATCGAACAAATGGGTTTTATTCGTTGTGCCTACTTCTACCAAGCGAGCCCCGCTCTCTTCCATAATCGAGGAGACACGAAATGATCCGCCGATTTCCACGAGCTGGCCGCGGGAAACAATGACTTCCCGTTCTTTAGCTAACGCACTTAATACGAGGAAGACGGCAGCAGCATTGTTATTTACCACCATGGCCGCCTCTGCCCCCGTTACCTCTTTGAGCAAATCTTCAATAATATCATGCCGAGATCCTCGCTTGCCTGCCTCTACCTGATATTCGAGATTAGAATAATTACGAGCTACGTCCGCTACATGCTGCACCGCCTTTTCACTAAGTCGGGATCGACCTAAGTTCGTATGTAACACTGTACCCGTCCCATTGATAACCCGTGTCAAACGATCCTTCGTCCATTGATCTGCTCTTTTTTCGACATTACGAAAAATAACGTTCTCCATATCCTCATTAAAGAATTCTTCTGACAAATGGCCGTCTAATACCTTTTGTCTTATGTCATTAATTTCTTGTTGAACAAATGCTGTCATTTGTTCCTTCGTTATGGCAAAAGAAGATAGAAGGCTCTCAAACCGTTCATCCTTTTGCAATTCGTGAACAGGCGGCAACTGCCTTAAATAGTGATTCATATTTTTCTGGCCTCCAGTAAACATTCCCGAGAACCAAAATCTAAAAAAAGATGCCCCAAACTAGTCTTCATGAGGCACCTTGTTGACGGTTATGCTTGCTTCTCCATCATTTCTATCATTTGATTAACTTCAGGATATTCTTTCGTTTCAAGCTTTGAATGAATCTTTTCGCCATTAACGGTAATTTCAAAAGCCCCACCCGAACTTGGGATCAGCTCCATTGAAGTAATGTCAGTGCGAAAATGAGTAAACAATTGTTCCGCAAAACTTGCGGCTTTTGGTGAGTAGTTTCACTGCATGCAAAATTCTATCGTAACCTTGTAACTCATGATTTTCCCTCCATCCATTTTCGTTCATTATCTTGACGGGTTGTTATTTTCAACTGATCAAGCAGTTCTAAAAATGGGATTAAATATTTCCTCGATACATCGAGAGTATCTTTTGCTTCTTTTAAATCGAAGGTCTCTCCCGTTTGCCGCTTCAATTTTGATAAAGCCGCGTCGAGTGCTGATCGATGGATAAGCCTATCATCCAGAATTCGAAAAGCTTGTTTGGTTTGCACAAGATACACAGCAAACTCGTTTGCATCATGCTTCGAGAACGGGGTATTAGTTAGATAATCCTCCCACTTCTTTACGGTCAGCCCATCTTTTTTAAGGCTGTGGATCACCTCAAGCATTCTTTGTTTCCATTGTTTAGGCAAATGCGGATGAAACTCTGCCGAGGAAACAAATTGGTCTTTCTTTTCCAGGTTACCCTTTTTAACTAATTGATCTAAACTATACTCAACCAACACCTTTGAGTACATTCCGCTTAACATTTGGAGAATCTCTGCCTTACTAATGCCTAATCTCATAGGGTAATCCTGATGATAGTTTTCAAGCTGGGATATGATTTCGTCTTTAACCTTATTAAATGTTTTCGTTACCCCATATGTTTGCCTATTAACCTCGAATAAATACCCCTCTTCCAACCCTTCAGCAACCGTACGCTTTACAACATGTTCATCAAGCGACGTATACTGGATCAGCTGTTTCACATCTAGTAAAGTATGCGTGCTTAGTACATCCTCAATTAAATCTTCAGGGGTGCTTTGCTTCTTGTTTTGCAGCCTATCAATGGTTGCTTTGCCAAAACGATATTTGCCGCCCTCAGGCTGAATGACCCAGCCTCCTCCGATCGTTTCTACAGGAGTCGGCCGCCTCAAGATGAAACGATCGCCGCGTCGAACAACCACTTCTTCATCCAGTTGAATTTGGCAGAGAACTTCTCCATCCGTCTGTTTCACTTCATTTCTGTCAAAGAATACAATTCTCCCCATAACCTCTGACGTTCCTACATGAATTTTGACCGGCATGCGTTGTTTAACCGGAACACGCAATGCCTCTACAAACTGAAGAGCCACATCAATCGTTTTTGTTACGAGGAAGTGATCTGAGGCGACTAGCACATCTCCGCGATGAACGTCCTCTTTATCCACTCCACTAAGGTTGATTGCCGTTCTCTGTCCAGCTCGCGCCACGTTCTGGTCTTCATGATGAACCTGTATTTGTCGAGCTCTTACCTTGTGATCCTTAGGAAGCAGCCTTAATTGACTTCCCTGTTGAACAATCCCTTCATAGATCGTCCCCCTGACAATTGTACCTTGTCCCTGTACGGTAAAGACTTGATCAACGGGCAGCCGAAATGAGCCGTAAGCATCCCGACTCTCGACCAATTTTAATTCACTGATAATCTTTTGATTCAGGTTATCTATCCCTTTACCTGAAATACCATCCACATAAACGAAAGGAGCTTTATGAAAAATTGTCCCTGTAAGCCCATCTTTAATGTCTTCAGTGACGAACTCCAACATCTCATCGTCCACACGATCCACTTTTGATATAGCCACAATACAATGCTCAATACCAAGGAACTCCAGTATTTCTAAATGCTCTTTTGTCTGCGGCATAACTCCTTCATCTGCTGCAATCACGAGTACGACTAGATCAATACCAGCAACACCCGCAATCATTTGCCGGATAAACCGCTCGTGTCCCGGAACATCAACGATTGAAATGTTTATCCCCTCTTCAATTCGTAAGGGAGCATAGCCAAGTTCGATCGAAATACTCCGTTCCTTTTCTTCCTTTAAACGGTCTGTGTCTATGTGACTTAATGCTTTGGTCAATGTCGTTTTTCCATGGTCAATATGCCCTGCCATGCCAATCGTAAAATACGTGTCACTCATCTGCGTCACCCGTTTCTGTATTTACCTAATAATTCTATCTTAATAAGGAACGCCCACGGGTTCAAGTTCTTCGATTTGTGTTACCAATTCCTGCACCCTCAGACCATTTTCTTGAATTCTAAAGGGATCTCTATGTATAATGTGGTTTATATGGGGTTGGATGGGTGACTGGTGTTCCCCTGGGTCTTCAAAACCCTGAGGGAGGCGCGTGCCGTCTCCGGTGGGTTCGATTCCCACACAGTCCCGCCATACATAACAAAATGGATCGTCACGCAGGCGATCTTTTTTTATGATCTAAGGAAAGATAAAAGAGGACTGATTTTCTTCAAAAGACTAAAGGATGATACACGTGAAAATCTTGCTGGCATCGCCAAATTTTCATCAACCCCGGGGCAACACCGTAACCGTTCAGAGAATTGCCAACAGTTTAGAGAAACTAGCCATTGATACAGAGATCATTTCAACAACCGAGAAGGAATGGACAACCCTCCCGACAGCTGATCTTGTCCACGGCTTCCACGCTTATCACTTTTACAAGTTTATGCAAAAATTAGACCATAAACCGGATCCGTATATGGTGACGATTACGGGCACTGATCTTAATCATGATTTGTTTGATGAAAAAAAGCGGAAAGATGTGTTTGCATCATTAAGAGGGGCTGAGGCCATCCACGTATTTGATGACAAAGCAAAAAGCATTATCATTAATGAATTACCAGAAATAGAGGATAAAATTTTTACCATTGCCCAAGGAAACAGTGATTTTCCTGGCGAGACTCCTCCTGTCGAGAAAGCAGAAGACACATTTCTGTTTGTGCTGCCGGCAGGAATTAGAAAGGTTAAAAATGTGCCTGCGGCTATTCATATGATGCAGGAACTTCACGATAAGTTTCCGAGGGTGAGGCTTTGGCTAGTTGGGCCGATAATTGAGGAGGAAGAAGGGAAAACTGTACAAGAACTCGTTTGCCAATATGATTGGGTTCAATACTTGGGCCAAGTACCTCACTCAACTATGGGCTCCATTTATCAACGTGCAGATGTCGTGATCAACACTTCCCACTCAGAAGGCCAGCCATCTTCCCTTATAGAAGCAATGGGATATAGTCTTCCTGTTTTAGTCTCGAACAATCCGGGGAACCAAAGTATTGTCTCACATCTAGAAACGGGTTTTGTTTATAACGACCCAAACGAATTCCTTGATTATAGTGAGCAAATCATTAATAATAACGAGATAAAACAAAAGATTGGGCAGCAAGCTAAACAGTATATTATCAAACATCATTCAAACACAAATGAAGCTAACGCTTTCGTGAAAATTTATAAAAATATTATCGAATAGAGCAACATGCCCATCTTTGTTCACTTATATGGGAAAGGAGCGTGTACAATGGCTGGACAAGAAAACGTAAAACTAACTTCTTTATCTAGTAAAGGTGGCTGAGGCTGCAAAATTGGTCCTGAAGACCTGACGCAAGTTTTGCGTCACTTACCAAAATCTGTAGCTGATCCTAATTTACTTGTTGGACTTGAAACATCCGATGACGCAGGCGTATATAAAATAAATGAGGAAACGGCCTTAGTTCAAACTTTAGACTATTTCACTCCTATAGTAGATGACCCATATATGTTTGGCCAAATTGGAGCAGCTAATGCACTTAGTGATGTTTACGCAATGGGCGGAAAGCCGATCACTGTCATGAACATCGTTGGATTCCCTATCAACACGTTAGATAAAAGTATTTTAGCTGATATTCTGGCTGGAGCTGCTGACAAAGTAAGAGAATCTGGAGCCGTCTTAGTCGGTGGACACTCTATAGACGATCAGGAACCAAAGTTTGGTCTATCCGTTACCGGAACCGTTCATCCAGAACGTGTACGGGCCAATGCTGGGGCTCAGCCAGGCGACCGTCTTATTTTAACCAAGCCGATCGGTGTAGGGATTTTAACTACTGCCATAAAGAAAGATTTACTGAACAATGATGAATTGAATGAAGTGATGAACGTCATGGCAGAGTTAAACAAAAAAGCTGCCGAGAGCATGGAAGGCTATACTGTACATGCTTGTACAGATGTTACTGGTTTTGGACTGCTCGGCCACACGCTTGAAATCGCCAAAGGAAGCCGGGTTGGAGTCACTGTCTCAAGTAAGGATGTTCCTGTTTTGTCCAAGACAAGAGAGCTTGCTGAACAAAATATCATCCCCGGCGGTACTCGGAAGAATCACCAATGGCTTGCTGAGAGTATTGATTATGAGCCATCTGTCAGTGAAATCGATCAGCTGATTCTTTGTGATGCTGTAACATCCGGCGGTCTCCTTATTTCCGTACCTGAAGGCGAAGCTGAATCATTACAACAAGAATTAAAAGATAACCACGTCCAGTCCGCCATTATTGGGGAAGTGACTAGTGAAAAAAAAGGAAGAATCCATGTTATTTAAAATAAGGACTCACATCGAGTCCTTATTTTAAAATGCAGAATTTCAATCAGAACTTATTTCTACTTAGTGAGGTGAACAGAATGAAAAAATGGATTATGGCAGTTCTCTTAATTAGTCTAGTGCTGCTCATAACCGCATGTGGTGAGAACAGCGACCAAACCAGCCAAGATCAATCTGAAGAAAATCAGTCTGGAAAGACCTTTACGATCGGTGTTATTCCTGCCCAGACAGAAGGGGCAATGGATAATGCTATGAATAAGCTTCAATCCCTGTTAAATGAGAAATTAAATCGTGAGGTAAATATTGAAGTTTACCCCGACTATAACGGTGTCGTGGAAGCCATGAACTACGATAAAATTGATATGGCTTATCTAGGGCCGTTAACGTATGTCATTGCCCATGAAAAGAGCGGTGCAAAGGCCATTATTACTCAACTAATTGACGGAGAGCCTTTTTACCATTCCTATATCATCACACATAGCGACCATCCATGGAATTCCTTAGATGAAATGCTGCAAAATCCTGAAGAAGTCGCCTTTGCCTTTGGTGACCCAAATTCAACATCTGGCTCCTTAATCCCATCTATTGAATTAGAGCAGCGAGGGGTTTATCAAAGCATGGAAAAAAATCAATTTAAATCTGTTCGTTACACAGGTTCGCATGATGCATCTGCTCTAGCTGTCCAAAACAAGCAAGTAGACGCTGCTGCTATAGATAGCGCCATTTTCCATCAGTTGGTTGAATCAGGGAAAATAAACGATAAACAGCTCCGAGTCATTTGGGAATCCGACAAGATCTTCCAATACCCTTGGGCTGTCCATAAGAATACAGATCAAGAAACGATCAAGAAGCTCCAAGAAGCTTTTCTCTCCATAGAGGATCAAGAGATTCTTGACGCATTCGGTGCCACTGGTTTTACTAAAGCAAGCAATGACGATTATAAGAACATCAGGCAAGCTGCCCTTAAACAAGGAATTATTGAAGAGTAGAGTTGATCATCATGTGGTTTAAAAAACGCAACATCCTAACCATTATACTTCTTAGTATATTTATTTATTTCAGTATGAAGCTGACAGAATTTGATATTACCAAATTTAGAGACTTCCGTAATATGATTGATTTCATGGCACAATGGTTTCCGATTAACTTTTCGAACCTATCTGGAATAGTAATGGATACATTGCAAACCTTAGCTATGGCATTTCTAGGTAGTTTATTGGGTTTATTAATTGCCTTGCCTATAAGCTTCATAGCGGCCCGTAACACATCACCCTCTCCTATTATTTATCACTTTTGGCGGGTATTCTTAAGTTTCATTCGGTCTATACCTGAAATTGTGTTTGGACTGATTTTATTGACAGCGCTTGGACTGGGACCTTTCCCCGCTGTTATTGCTATCATGCTTCATAACATCGGTGTATTAGGGAAGCTCATTTCAGAATTAATCGAAGCCGCTGACCCTGGTCCCCAGGAAGCTATGAAGGCCGTGGGAGCAAAGGGGTGGATTGTTTCACTCTTCAGCATCTTGCCGCAAATTTGGCCTAATGTGTTATCCCATTATTTCTACCGATTTGAAGTCGCCATCCGCACGTCACTCATTTTAGGGTTTATTGGCGGTGGAGGGATTGGTCAACGTTTATTTAACGATTTTAAGACCTTTCAATACCAATCCGTTTCCCTTGATGTGCTGATCATCATGATTATGGTGATCATCGTTGATTTCTTTGGAGGGTACATTAGAAACAAGGTTATTTAAAGAATTACCTGCTCATTATGATAGTTAGATGGGTACGGTCTATTTAGAGAGGAGGCCGGCTAATGATTGAGATGAATAACGTTTCCGTCCGCTATCCAGGAGCTAAGCATGATGCACTTTCAGATATTGATCTAACCTTTGAAAAAGGAGACTTTATCTGCATCCTTGGTAAGAGCGGCGCTGGGAAGTCTACGTTCATTCGTTGCATAAATGGATTACAGGAGCTTACACAGGGTGAAGTTAAGTTAGATGGAAAGCAGATATCCAATATGAGTGAAGAACAATTGCGTCAGGTAAGGTTGGAAATGGGGATGGTTTTTCAACATTTTAACCTGATCCCGCGCATGAGCGTCATCCAAAATGTCTTAACCGGAATCTTTGGATACCGCAGTAATGTTAAGAACCTGCTCGGGCTATTTTCAGCTGACGAACTAGAACAAGCCAAACGTGTCATTTCCGAAGTCGGACTCTCTGACATGATGGACCGAAGGGTAGAACGATTAAGCGGCGGCCAGAAACAAAGGGTAGGTATTGCTCGTGCGATCGTGCAGCGGCCAAGAATTTTACTAGGGGATGAGCCTGTAGCCAGTCTGGATCCTGGCACATCTAATCACATTTTCACATTGCTGAAAGAGATGCATCAACGGCTTGGTTTACTCACCATCATAAACGTACATGATATTGGCCTGGCCAAGCGGTATGCGACAAGGCTTTTAGCACTTAAAGATGGGAAGCTTATTTTCGATGGCAATCCTGAGGAATTTACTGAGAGTTACTATGAGGAAACATACGAATCACCAGATAACCTTTTAACATGATAACGATTTATACAAAAGGAGGACCAATCTATGATTAAGAGTCCATGAGTAGTCGACTGTTCAAGGGTCGTGTACGACTCTCAAGATACAGATGTTATCACCTCTGTCCGAAGTAAAGCTGAAAAGTCAGTGGTGTTAACCTTTGATGATGGTCCAAGCAAAGTATTGACACAAATACTTGATATCCTAGAGGCCGAAGACGTGCCAGCAACTTTCTTCTGGCAATCTCGTCTCCTTTATTCAGAAAGGCCCTGGAAACGAGTGTTACAGGATGGACATATGATTGGATCCCATACTACAAAGCACCCTAATTTGGTTAAGCTCCCTTATGAAAAGCAATTTGAAGAAATTCAAAACAGTATAACAAAGATTGAGCGGATTACAGGGAGTAAAATCGAGTACTTTCGCCCGCCGTTCGGCCAATATAACGCTGATACGATTGAAGCCGCCAAGCAGTTGAACGTAACACCAGTGATGTGGAGAATTGCTTCAATTGATTGGGAACTAAAAGAAGACCCTCAGCAAATCATGACAAACGTCATCGATCATCTCGAAGACGGAGCAGTTCTTCTTATGCATGAGCTAAAACAAACGGTTGAAGTTTTACCGGAATTGATCAAGGCGATAAAAGAAAAGGGATACACTTTTATCTTGCTAGATCATTGAAAGGAAACGAAAAAGCAGGCACCCCCAAGTAGGAATGGGGGTGTCTGCTTTTTACCTTTATTAAGAATGAGCGAACTCTTTTACCTGTTCTTCCGGGGCAAAACCGACTGAACGGTCCACTTCTTCTCCATCTTTAATCAATATTAAGGTTGGAATACTTTGTACTCCAAACTGTCCAGCTAGATCTGATGCTTGATCTACATCCACGTAGTAAAAGTCAACATCATCGAGCTGTTCAGATACGCTTGAGACCACCGGCCCCAATTGACGACAGCCTGGTCACCAATCCGCACCAAATTCAAGTACAATCGGCTGGCTCATGTTTTTAGTGAGTTCTGCATACTCTTCGGCATTAATTGCTTTAGCCATTAATAAAACCTCCTTAGTAGTATTATTTCATTTTAGATCAATTAACATCCTGCTATCAAACTTACTGATTTATGCTGATCTTTGGATAATACTGCCACCTCAGGTCATCCAAATATTGGATGACCTGAGGTGGCAGTAATTTCCATAGATGTGAATATAGCTGAGATGCGTTAAAATGGGGATGCAGTAGATTGGAAAGGCGGCGTTCTCTATGTACAAACTGCTCATTGCAGATCGAGACAGGCAAGAACTTGTTGGGTTAGAATGGCTGATTACTAAATATTCCTTCCCTATTACAGATACTAAATTAGCCGGTCAGCTGACAGATGTATTAAACACATTAGAGAATCAACAGCCTGATCTATTTTGTCTGGAGCTTGATATGATTCCAGAAGATAAGTGGGAAATGGTTAAAGCATTTATCGAACGGTATGCAGAACGGGTCGTTGCTGTAACTGCCGAACCTACTTTTGAACGGGCCATGCAGGCAATGGAAATCGCCGCAGTAGACCTATGGGTGAAACCGTTGTCTCCATCACAAGTGAAACATTCACTGCAACAGGCTTTCCGGAACCTTTCCAGACCAACTTCGCAATCAACTGACACTGAATTAAAAAAGGCTGTTCGTTACGAATCATTATTCATTGATGAAAACCTTCCATTTCATCATCCTGTTTATTTAATTAAGCCAGAGTACATGTCTGACTTAGCTGATTTACGAATATTCATTGAACAATTCGACTTTTTTTATGAACCATCTGTATTTTCGACGAGTGAACAAATTGCCCTCGTTTTCCGTGAGACTTTACCGGAACCTATCGAGCAGGCGCAACGCTTTTTACGAGAATGGGATCTCTTCGCCGGTAAGCCGCTAGTGATCGCTGTCCACTCAGAACAAGGCTCAGAATCTCTTCATCAAATCTATATGAAGCTGCGAAAAATCATGGAAACTACCTTTTTCACAGGTTACCAACAAGTATTAAGTTCCTTCCATCATGATTGGCGGGATATGGACCCTTTCCTCACCATGGAAGAGCAGCGAAATTGGGTATATATGCTTGACGAAGGGTACAGAGATGAAATCAAAAGATGGATGTACGATCAATTCTTTGATATGGAACCACCTTTCCCTGATCCTGGACTGCTGCGGACGCGTTTAACAAGCATACTCGCTCAAGTACGCCGCTTTATGATCCGAAAAGGAATTACGGACTCTGTTAGCGAGCAAAAATACAGACAAGTGTTTGATATTATTTTATACAGTCCGGTCCTTTATCGAATTGTTCAGGATATGATCTTATTTATAAATGACTTAATACAATCCATGTCAGAAAAATCGTTAACGACAAATGTTGATGTTGTTGAAGAAGCGATTAATTATATGGAAGACCACTTTGATAATCCTTCCCTTTCTCTAACAGAGGTTGCGAAGCACGTTCATCGCAGTCCTTCTTATTTCAGCCATATTTTATCGAGCAAGTACGGGCGATCTTTCCGAGAGATACTAAGCTATATCCGTATACAAAAGGCGAAAGAAATGCTGGCTTCCTCAGACGATTCTATTCAGCACATTGCTCGGGCAACTGGGTTTACTAATCCAAATTATTTTAGTCGAGTATTTAAATCAACTACGGGCCAGACGCCGCGTGAATATCGAAGAATGCATTAAATGGCTTCCCCGACATACACAAATTTCTATGACAAAGACTCCTCAGCCTCGTGGAGTCTTTGTTTTGTATATTAAATGGATAACGTAAAGCAGCTCTCTTTTACTCAAATCTAATATTTATATAGATTCAAAGATATTTATCATTAAATGAAAGCGTTTTAAATAATATCTTTACAATTATCGAATATTATTGCACTAATTCAAAAGGCAGCCACCTATTTTCATACGCAAACTGTTGGTACCATAAAATTATCAGAAAACTCAAATCGAAAGGATGAAAATTATGTCTGAAACGAAATCAGGAAAGGTAAAACAATATAGCGGAACAGAATTACACACAAAAGGCTGGATACAGGAGGCAGCTTTACGCATGCTGAGCAACAACCTGCATCCAGATGTAGCGGAAAAACCAGAAGACCTCGTTGTCTACGGCGGGATCGGCAAAGCAGCTCGTAACTGGGAATCTTTCGAAGCCATTGTAGACTCTTTGAAGAAGCTCGAGGAAGATGAAACCTTACTGATTCAATCTGGGAAGCCGGTCGCTGTCTTTCGTTCACATAAAGATGCACCGAAAGTGTTGATTGCGAACTCGAATCTGGTCCCTGCCTGGGCAAATTGGGATCATTTTCACGAACTTGATCAAAAAGGGTTAATGATGTATGGCCAAATGACAGCAGGAAGTTGGATTTACATCGGCAGTCAGGGCATCGTGCAAGGTACGTATGAAACCTTTGCAGAATGCGCTAGACAACACTTCAACGGCAGTTTGCAAGGCACAATAACCTTAACAGCTGGCCTTGGCGGCATGGGCGGTGCACAGCCATTAGCGGTTACGTTAAATGGCGGTGTATGTATTGCGATTGAAATCGATCAGCAGCGGATCCAACGGCGATTAGATACAAAGTACTTGGATACGTCCACTGACAACCTAGATGAAGCGATCAAACTCGCTGAAGAGGCCCGAGATCAGGGTAAAGCCCTATCCATCGGTCTGCTAGGTAATGCGGCGGAGCTTTTGCCTGAAATGATTGCCAAAGGATTCATTCCAGATGCCTTAACAGACCAAACCTCAGCCCACGATCCATTGAACGGTTATGTTCCGGTGGATATGGACCTTTCAGCGGCTGATGAACTGCGTGCCGCTGACACTGCGGAATATATTAAACTGTCAAAACGCAGTATTGCTGCCCATGTTAAGGCTATGCTCGACATGCAAGAACAAGGCGCCATTACGTTTGACTATGGCAACAACATCCGACAAGTCGCTAAAGATGAAGGAGTAGACAATGCCTTTGATTTCCCAGGTTTCGTCCCAGCTTACATTCGTCCACAATTCTGTGAAGGAAAAGGACCTTTCCGCTGGGTAGCCTTATCTGGTGACCCGGAAGATATCTATAAAACGGATGAAGTAATCTTACGAGAATTTAGTGACAATGAACATTTATGTAATTGGATTCGAATGGCACGTGAGAAAATCAGCTTCCAGGGACTGCCTTCCCGAATTTGCTGGCTCGGCTACGGGGAGCGTGCTAGATTCGGTAAAATTATCAATGACATGGTAGCAAGCGGTGAGTTAAGTGCACCGATTGTAATCGGCCGCGACCACCTTGACTCTGGTTCTGTTGCTTCACCGAACAGGGAAACAGAAGCCATGAAAGACGGCAGTGATGCAGTAGCTGACTGGCCCATTTTAAACGCAATGATTAATAGTGTAGGCGGAGCCAGTTGGGTTAGCGTCCACCATGGCGGGGGTGTCGGTATGGGCTATTCCCTTCACGCTGGAATGGTCATTGTTGCTGATGGAACGAAAGATGCCGAACAGCGTCTGGAACGTGTCTTAACGACAGACCCAGGCATGGGTGTCGTGCGTCACGTAGATGCTGGCTACGAGCTGGCTGAACAGACCGCTAAGGAAAAAGGCATTCAAGTACCGATGCTGAAGAAATAATCGAAGGGAGATTTTTTATATGACACAAAAACTGCTTATAACAAAAGCTGCACAATTAATAACCATGGCTGGACACTCCGGACAGCCAGCACGAAAAGAAGCCATGTCTCAATTAGAGGTGATTGAAAACGGCGCCCTTTATATGGAAGATGGGGTAGTTGTAGAAGCAGGGTCCACCGAGGAAATACACGATAAATATCAGAACTCTGTAAATCCTGATCAACATATTGATGCATCAGGAAAAGTCGTCACACCAGGTTTGATTGATCCTCATACACATCTCGTCCACGCTGGAACAAGGGAAAATGAATATGCCATGCGCTTAAAAGGTAAGACCTACATGGAAATCATGGAGTCTGGCGGCGGTATTCATGCAACAACTCGTGCTACGCAGGCGGCAAGTCATGAAGACTTGTATGAACAATCGCGAAAACGGCTTGATCAATTTTTGCTGCACGGAGTTACGACAGTGGAAGCAAAAAGCGGCTATGGACTGACGCTTGAACATGAATTGAAACAGCTTGAAGTGGCTCAACAACTTGCTGAGAGCCACCCAATGGACCTCGTTTCTACATTTATGGGAGCCCACGCGATTCCCATGGATGAAAAAGCAAACCCAGAGCCATTTGTCGACCGTGTGATTAATGAAATGATCCCTGAGGTCGCTAAAAAGAATCTCGCCACCTTTAACGATGTCTTTTGTGAACGTGGAGTTTTTACACCAGAGCAATCTAGACGCATTTTAGAGGCAGGCAAGGAACACGGACTAACTCCTAAAATCCATGCAGATGAAATTGAACCGTATGGCGGTGCGGAATTAGCTGCGTCCGTTGGGGCAATCTCAGCCGATCACCTTTTGAAAGCGTCTGAACAAGGGATAAAAGAGATGGCGGAAGCAGGGGTTGTCGGTGTGCTGCTTCCAGGTACAGCCTTTTTCTTAATGGCAGAATTTGCTCAGGCAAGAAAAATGATTGATGCAGGAGTTGCTGTCGCCCTTTCAACAGATGCAAACCCTGGCTCATCCCCAACCATTTCCCTGCCTTTCATCATGAACCTGGGCTGCTTGAAAATGGGCATGACACCGGAAGAAGTGTTAACGGCAACAACGATTAATGCAGCACATGCAATCGGTTGTGCTGACGAGTCAGGAAGTTTAGAAAAAGGGAAAAAGGCAGATGTAACAATCTTTAATGTACCAAACTACCTTACCCTTTCTTATCAGTACGGCATGAATCACGTAGATACAGTCATTAAAGCTGGGAAACCCCTTGTCGTGGGAGGCCAGTTGCAATGACGGACTACCCTTATCCACTGTTAGACCGGCCCAGCATGATCTGGACGAAGCAAACGGATAAAACAACAGACCTGAAAGTACATGAATGGATTGAAACAGTTGGGGATTCCCTCCCCAACTGGCAGAATTACGATGTGACAATTCTGGGCGTACCGCTGTCAAAATCATCAATCAGCACATCTGCTGCCAGTGATAATCCCGATGCCATGCGTCAAGTATGGAAATCGTTTGGCACGTACAACCTTGATGAGGATATTGATTTAGCCACATTAAAAGCGATTGACCTCGGAAATGTGAAGCAGCACGCAACAGATATTTCTTATACTCACCAGCAAATCGGGCAGGCAATGACTGCTATGAGAAAACATCATCCCCATACATTTCCTGTTGTGATGGGTGGGGATCATTCAATTACAGCGATGTTGATTAAAGGCTGGAAACAAGCCCATCCGGATGAAACAGTCGGTATTCTACAGCTCGATACCCATTTTGATTTGCGTGACTTGAATGTATTTGGTCCAGCAAATGGTACACCAATCCGCAACTTAATCGAAAGTGGTACCGTCGAAGGCCAACACGTTCACAATATTGGTTTGCATGGATTTTTCAATGCCAAAGAATTGAAGGATTACGCAGATGAGACAGGTGTTCATTATACAACGATGAAACAAACACGGAAAAAAGGAGTAGACACTGTCATCAAACGAGCATTGGAGAAGTTGAATGACCAAGTCGACACGATTTACTTAACAGTCGACATGGATGTTTTGGACATCACTCATAATCCCGCTGCTCCTGCAGCAACTCCCGGAGGAATGTACACAGAGGAGTTATTTGAAGCGGTGCAAATCGCCGGGGAACATCCAAAGGTGAAGGCAATGGATATGGTCTGCCTTGACCCGCGTAAAGACGTGGGAGAAATGGCCGTTAAAAGTGCTGTGCATACGATGCTGTCCTTTTTGACAGGCTATTGCAAGCGCTGAAGGCGAAGGTGACTTCGCCTTTTTTTAACATCATCTGTCAGAATAATTAAATAATAGGAGGCAGAAGAATGGAGTCTTTACAAAAAGATTTTCACAGCGAATCATCAGGTCCTTCGAAGGCTCATGTCATTAAGTTTTTTGTATTCAGCCTGATTGGTATTTTCACCTTTTTCATTCCCATTACAATCAATGGTACTTCTTCCATTCCGCTCGACCATATAGTCACATATATTCAGAGCACCTTTACGTCCCTCGTCCCTTTTTATGCATTCATCGTCATTATTCTCGGGGCTGTCTACCCTTTTATCAATCGTACGTGGAATAAAGACGCTGTTACTATCGTTCTATCATTATTTAAAGTGTTCGGTGTCGCTGTGGCTGCCATGCTGATTTTCAATTTTGGCCCTGCCTGGTTATTCACACCAAACATGGGACCGTTCCTTTTTGACAAACTCGTTATTCCAGTCGGCCTGCTCGTACCGATCGGTGCTGTATTCCTCGCTTTGCTCGTTGGATATGGGCTGCTGGAATTCATCGGTGTTCTGCTTCAGCCTGTCATGCGTCCGATTTGGAAAACACCGGGGCGTTCAGCGATTGATGCCGTCGCGTCGTTTGTAGGCAGCTACTCGATCGGACTGTTGATTACGAATCGTGTGTTTAAGGAAGGCAAATATACCGTGAAAGAGGCAACGATTATCGCTACAGGGTTTTCTACCGTATCCGCGACCTTCATGATTGTCGTAGCGAAGACACTCGGCCTGATGGATCTCTGGAACATCTATTTCTGGGTCACTCTTTTCGTAACCTTTTTAGTTACCGCCATAACGGTACGCATTTGGCCTTTAAATAAAATTAGCGATGAATATTTTGATGGAGAAGGACAGCCAGAGAAAGTTATCAAGGAAAAACGTATTAAAGCAGCTTGGGCACAAGCCATGGAGGCCGCTGAACAATCCCCTTCCTTTGGCAAAAATATATGGATGAACTTAAAAGATGGCTTTATCATGACGATGGCCATTCTGCCATCTATCCTCTCCGTTGGTTTGTTAGGGTTAATTCTTGCCGAATTCACACCAGTATTTGATGTCCTGGGCTATATCTTTTATCCATTTACTTGGATCATGCAAGTACCCGAACCTATGCTGGCTGCCAAAGCATCAGCCATTGAGATTGCTGAAATGTTCCTGCCTTCCTTATTAGTAGCAGATGCTCCATTAATCACAAAATTTGTCATTGCTACCGTATCCGTTTCGGCGATCCTGTTCTTTTCAGCTCTCATTCCCTGTATCTTATCAACAGACATACCAGTAAGTATCCCTAAACTGCTTGTGATCTGGATCGAACGCACCATCCTAACCATCATTATCGTAACACCCATCGCTTACCTATTACTTTAAAAACCAATTAAACCAATTATCCCCACCTCAGGTCATCCAAATATTGGATGACCTGAGGTGGGGGTTTTTTCCATTCTACAAGGTTAGTCTATATATCTTCTGGCTCCGGAAAATTCAGAAGAGTAGTAGTCTGATTCAAATACTTCAATGATCTCGACGGTACTGCTGGAGTTCGGAGAATGTATCATTTCTCCATCGCCAATATACATACCAACATGGTGCACGGATCCCTCTCCTTCATTATAAGCAAAGAACAACAAATCCCCTTTTTGTAAGTCCTCTTTAGCAACAGGTGTTCCGTGTGTTGCCTGTACAGAGGAATCTCGCGGAATTGTTATGCCGTTTGCCTTATAGATCGTATGGGTGAACCCGGAACAATCAAAACCAAAGCCAGATGCTCCTGCCCACAGGTATGGCAATCCTAAAAACTGCTTCCCTGTCTCTACTAGGTCTTGCCCAGTTGGAGCAGGAATATCTTGCTGTGAATTATAAACAGAAACAGCGTCTGAAGCAATCCATTTCATTCCATCACTCGGTGTTGCGACAAGAGTCATCTCCCCTACTTGAGCAACAACCGGAAGTTTCGTATTAAAGCTGATTTCCTTAAACTTACCTTGACGTTGTTTACCATCATAAAGCCATGCGGTCGTATCTGTAACAAGAGCAAATGATTTAGTCTCTTTTAACGCAGCAAAATAGTTTTCATCTGCCAGTTGAACTTTTGGCATCCACGCAGGGTAGCCTAGTTCGTTCTTCGGTGTCGGCTGACCGTGAACAGCTACTTTAACCCAATCGCCACTCTCTTCAAGGATTGTAACTTCCTGCCCATATAAAGCCTGTGTTTGCAGATTACCTACCAGCCAAAGCTTTTGATCAAGGGTCATACTTTCTGTCCATTTCCACATGTCTACCGGATTTCCTACAGACGGTTCATCAACTGGGCGGGTAATATCAGGTTCAGACCATAGAGTTGCTACGGAAACATCGACATAAGCAGTCTCACCCTTCACACCTTCCTCTGCTTGGGACGTTAACGGAGCAGACAAGCAGGATACGAGAATGAGAGCTAGCACAAACATAGACCATTTCTTAATCAAGATAAAACACCTCCAAATTTTTAATTAAAACCAATCCCAGGGTCATCTGATAAGCGAATTTTATTTCCTTCGAATTGCATACCTCCTTTCATGTTTTCATCAGTCATCCATATAGGAGCATCTAAATCATAATACGTAATGTTTGGATGAGCGGCTGCCAAATGGCTTGCAGCTGTTACAGAAACCACCGATTCCATCATGCTTCCGATCATGCATTGAATCCCTGCCGCTTCACACATATCAGCGATCTGCCAGGCGCGGCGTATCCCGCCACACTTCATTAGCTTAATATTTATGAGATCTACTGCCCCAAGTTGTACGAGCCTTGATGCATCTCTTGGGGTGAAGACACTTTCGTCTGCCATAATCGGAGTTGAAACATGGTCCCTGACAAATTTCAACCCTTCCAGGTCATTGGCAGGAACAGGCTGCTCTACAAGTTCAATCCCCCATTTCTCCCGCTCCATAAATTGAATAATATGAACAGCTTGCTTACTAATCCAGCCTTGATTTGCATCCAGACGCAGCAGGACATCATCACCCACTGCTTCTCGTACTTTTTCAATACGAAGGAGATCTAGTCTCTCATCATTGCCGACCTTGATTTTTAATACATTAAATCCTTCCGCCACTTTTTCCCTGGCAGATTGATACATCAATTGGGGATCATCGATGCTGATAGTCATATCTGTTTCCAGCTTGTTTGTATAACCTCCAAGCAGGGCGTAAAGCGGCAAGTTAAACAGTTTGCAATAGGCATCATGTAAAGCGATATCTACTGCCGCTTTAGCACTGGTATTGCCCGCACAGCTTTTCTCCAGCTCCATATTCACTTTATTTAGGAAAAGAATATCCTTATTTAGTGCAGCCTCCTTGAGCGGCCCGTTAACAGCTGTCATGATTCCTTCCAAGGATTCACCAGTAATTTGCCAGGTAGAAGCAGCCGAACCCACCCCGGTTACTCCATTCTCCAATTCAACATGCACATCTACTACATCAATTTTTGTAACGCTTCTTAGGGACGTTTTAAACGGCTGTTTCAGTTGAACTGAACGCCTCTTACAGCCTAGATTAATAATCTTCACAACGATGTCTCCTCTTTATTACAAGAATGATAGAATTTTTGCTACAAGTAATCCGTAATAGGTACCAAGGAAAGAACCAGCAAGAGCCATTAATACTCCAATAGGAATTAAAGACCTGTGGTAAGTCCCCGCAAGCAATGGTGCTGAAGCCATACCGCCGATATTCGCAAGACTCGATACACCTAATGTGAAGAGATCCATCTTAAACAACTTAGCTACCAGCATAAGGACCAATCCATGAATCGCTAAAATGACGAAGCCAGATACGATATAGATCGGCGCTTGGAACAACTGGGAGAAGTCAGCTCGGGAAGCAATTAATGCGATCACAATATAAAGCAATACATTTGCTATATCCATTGAACCAGGGACCTTCGAAATTCGAGTCATGGCAAGCAATACCCCGACAATAGACACAATGAAAATCGTCCACGTTGTTGCATTGACTACTGTTCCGAATTCAGGAAGCAGCTCCCCAAATTTAGCAGCTACGGCTGAAGTAAAAATGGCGATAGAGATCAAACCCATTATGTGCACAAATGAAATGGACTTTTGCTGTTTTTCCTCATATTCTTCCTTCAAATCAGCTGTAATTTCATCAAGATGAGATGTATCGGCTTTTGCCCATTTATTGAAAACCGTAGCAAAAGGAACAAGCCAGAACATAATCATGACCCATGTGGAATAATTGACTGTATCCATGATCAAGGCATAACCGAATATGTTCTCAGGCACATCGAGGATCCCCTGAATAATCACCATATTCGCTGATCCGCCCGTCCAGCTTCCTGCCAGCGCCCCGAAAGCCTGCCAAGTTTCAGGTGCATATAACCCCTGGAACATTAAATAAGTGAGCACGAAACCGAGGATGATACTAAATGAGGCGGCCACGTAGCCAATCAGCATTTTAGGCCCCAGTTTAACTAGCTTTCTTAAGTCACAGTTTAATAACATTAATAAAATTAACATTGGTAATAAAGCATCTCTTACTGAACCATACGTCGAATCAATCGACTCCGTCTCTCCGATAATGCCGCTGGTTTTCAAGATTGCGCCGCTAAAATAAATCAGTACAATACCTGGCACATACTTAAAAAATTTGCTCTTGGTGCTCGATTCGAAGTAGGCGATCAAACCCGCCAGTCCAACGACCACACCAAGGTACAAAAATCCTCCTTCAATCATGTTCATTCCCCCTATTTTAATTTAAATATAAAAAACCCAGCTGCAAGAATCGTATTCTTGTCAGCTGGGTTTTATCAACGAGAAGTTAGATAAAGCAGCTCTCTACTTATTTAGTGCTTCTTTATATTTATAATAGGCTTGTTTAAAAGCTACAATTAATGCTTTTTGAGAAGAGCCAAAATAGCGTGCCTGTACCTCTTTAGCAGCCCCGTCATAATCCAATATACTCCGCCCTGCAAAAAGACTTTGCACAAACTTAACGGTAATTCCCATCATGGCAGTGCACTCCACATCCACAATGAGATCTGTTTCTGGATCAATAACGAACCCTATGAAAAAACCATCATACTTTTTCGTGATAGGGTTATTACCTGGGGATTTTGCCTCCCCGACTACATAACAAGTTCCACTGGCATACACTTTATTCACTCTCCAGATCAATCCGGCATCTTCCGCACGGATTACCTGTTCGATAGGGAACGGGCAGCCGTTACGAAATGTAGATGTTCTCGGAGGTAGTTTTGAAAAAATAGTACCATGAAATGAATTCGCTTTCAAATAATTGTTGAAAATTATTGAAAAATGTGACTTTCTCCTTATCCCCAAACCAAAGCTAAATAGCGTAGACCGCCGAGGCGGATTTAACCTTTCTGGAAAAGCCATCACCTCAAAGTCTTTTGAGACAGAATGAACCACGTAAAGTAGGCCGCTACTAACATCATGATGATTCGTACGAACACCAACGGTACAATAAAAAAGGCAGAATAGATAATGGAAATCCACAATGTGGCAACTCCGAGCACCTTCGCTTTTAATGGAATTCCCTTTCCTGCACGAAAGTTTTGAATATAGCTACCGAACCACTTATTATGGATAAGCCATTGGTAAAGTCTATTCGAGCTTCGTACAAAACATGCAGCTGAAAGTAATAAAAATGGTGTAGTCGGTATTAAAGGCAGGACGATCCCTATTATACCTAAGGCCAGAGATAGACTGCCAATAATAATCAAACTAACTTGTATCACTAATTTCATAATCAAGTCCTTCGTTTCTTTAGAAGTAGCTGATTTTGTCATAAAGAGGCTGAGACAATCTAAACTTCTTAAGTAAAAAGACGAACAATGTACTTTTTAGCGGAGAAAATACCCGGAATCTCCTGCGGGAGGAAAGACCTAGATGAGACCCCGCAGTGTGTCAGCACAAGGAAGGCAGTAAAAATAAGGAAGTTCGGTTAAAACCGGCCTGTCCTGTGCCAACACCGGACGACCCCCCTACGCGCGAGGACCGCGGAAAGCGAAGTATATTTCCGTAGCGGATTATAGGCACCCTTCATAATTTTTACTTAGTTCGGACTTTTACTTGGTAAAATCACTTTTGTCCAACCCATTATTATTTTTACTTCACGTTCGCCTTTTTCCTGCGGTGATGGACCACATTGATCTCTGCGCCAATCATTAATATAATCCCCGTAATAAAGAACCAAAGCATTAAAATAATGACCCCTCCTAGACTGCCATACGTCGCCGAATAATTACCAAAATTGCTGACATAAAAGGAAAAGGCAAGGGAAATAAGCTGCCACAGAACTGCCGTAATTATTGCTCCGGGCAAAATCTCTTTAAAGGGTAACGTTTTGTTTGGTGCAACATGATATAACGCCATTAACACTACACTCATTACAACTATACTAATTACCCAGCGAAGTACTTGAAATAAGATCACTGTGGCCTCGGGGAGTCCTAAGAATGCTTGTAAGAAATTAATAAGCACATCACCAAAGATCGGCAAAGTAAGAGCGACGACAATCGCTATGATCATCCCTAGTGTAAGCAAGATGGATAGTAATCTGATCTTAATAAACGATCTCGTCTCTTCTACATTATAAGCCATATTTGATGATTGTATAAATGCGTTAACGCCGCTTGAAGCTGACCATAATGTACCAATAATACCAATGGTCAGTAACCCGCCTTTAGGCTGCGCGACAAGATTGACAATATTTTCACGATACGTCTCCACCGTGCCTCCTGGCGCCACATTTTGCAAGAAATCTATGGCTGTTTCAGGATCGATATTTAAATAAGGCAGGATAGATAATAGCAGGATAAGCATAGGAACAATTGCAAGTAAGTAATAATAGGCCTGAGCCGCACCTAATATCGGAACATTATCTTTCTGGAATTCATCCAGAATCTCTTTCGAATAACTAATCACTTTCTTCATAAAAGGCCTCCTCAAACTAGTTATATAAATACTTCCCTGTTTTTCCTAGTCGATAACCTTAAAATGATAGAAAGACTGCTTTGGCCTATTTATTCTCGGCCTTGTTCGAGTTATGAAAGAATTCCAGTAAGGTTTTCTCTATCTTTTGAAAGTACTCCCCTATTTCAACAGGATGAATGAAAATTTCATGGTTGTTTACTTGTTCATAATCAATGTGCCAGATCAGTCCCTCACCAGGTAGTAAGAAAACAATTTGATCAAACTTGGACTGATCCTCCACAAAATTGGAAACCATAAAAGCCAGATTATCTAACTCCTGTTCGTTATGTAAGAAATCCTTTAAAAAGCTTCGTAAGGAAACATCTACTTCTTCATCCTGAACCATTCTCTCCAATACTACCGTTTCTGCAGCATGTAACCCATCAAACATATCATCTGATAACTGGATCGTTTGTAAATCACTCCTGCCATGATTAGCACTCTCTAAACCATAGTGGCTGCGCAAAATGGACTCAAACCCCTCATAGTTTTTATGAACCCAGAACGTATGCTCATGGCTATGGATTTCCTGTATTAGTGAATGCTCTTGATTGATAGAATGAATAAGCGCAACACGTTCTCTTTCTATATTTACACATCGTACTTTTTTCGTTGATTGGACTAACAAATGCAGCAAATCTTCTAATCCACTAGCAATATTGCTTGGCTTATCATCATCCCAGTACCCCTTTTGTCTTAAAGACGTTTCCGCTTCATATACAAAGCGGTCAAACTCTGCCTCGTTTTGAATTAACTTATGGTCATTGAGAATCTGACTAGCAACTTGTTCGTAACCGCACATCACTAATGCTGACACTAACTCATTTACAGTAAGCTTGATTGTCCCTTTATCGATCATGCAATCCCTCCTTAACTATACTTCATACTATACATGAAATTTCCTCAATTTTTCCACTTTCAATTACGCTAGCTTGTGCAAATATTGTTATACTGTATATACCATTCAACATAGAATTTTAAAGAAGGAGGGGAGAAAATGGAAGCATTTCCGGATGGGATATCTTTTTGCTATGATTGGCGTTCCTACCAAGCAAAAGCCCTCGATCAGTTAGACAAACACTTGAAAGATAAGCATTTTCATCTGGTAGCTCCGCCTGGTTCCGGTAAAACTGTATTAGGTTTAGAAGTCATGCTTCGACTGAATCAACCTACATTCATTGTTGCACCGACGATTGCCATTCGTAATCAGTGGGCTGATAGATTTCAAGAGTTATTCTTGCAAACTAAAACAAGACCTGATTGGATTTCCACTGATATCCGTCAGCCGACATTTTTAACCATAACCACCTATCAATCCTTACATAGTCTTTATCGAGGAGAACAAGAGAAGGACGAGGAAGAAGAACTGGATGAACCTGCTGATTCAGCGACGGATGAAGAAGCAGAAAGTCAAAATGATGTGGAACTGGCTACGGACCATTTACATAAGATTGGGTTTAAGACCTTCATATTAGACGAAGCCCACCATTTAAGAACAGCCTGGTGGCAGAGTACGATTGACTTTCGCGACAGCCTTGGACATCCGGCGATCGTTGCTTTAACGGCTACCCCGCCTTATGACACTAGCATGTCGGAGTGGAAGAAGTATGTGGATTTATGCGGACATATAGATGCTGAAATAAGTGTCCCTGAACTTGTGAGAGAAGCAGAATTATGCCCTCATCAAGATTATATCTATGCTTCAGCGCCCTCTCATGAGGAAGCTGAGCCAATTTATGCCTTCAAGGAGAAGGTAAGGGCGTTTCAAAAAGAAATCATACATAACGACGCATTTAAAGCATTGATTGAACAGCACCCTTGGATTGCTTCTTCCAAAGATCATATAGAAAACATGCTATCATCACCTTCTTATTTCTCAAGCCTGATCATTTACTTGAAGAAATCAGGCAGTACGGCATGGAAGAAAGCTATAAAAACAATTGAAGCCAACGAAAAGGATATTCCTGATTTTGATTTGGAATGGCTTGAAGAATTGCTTACAGGTGTGCTGTTTAAAGATGATTACTTTGCACCTAGAGAAGCGATTATTAAAGACATTCATAAACAACTTTCACAGATAGGCGCTGTCGAAAGAAGAAAAGTGATGCTGCAATCTACCGATATGATTAACCGAACATTAGTAAATAGTGTTTCAAAACTCTCAAGCATCAGCCAGATTGTATCATTTGAGGAAAAAGAATTAGGCAAAGATTTACGACTGGTAATCCTTGCCGATTATATCAGAATGAAAGATATGCCAAATAAAACAGGCGATGAAAAACCACTTGTTCGTCTCGGGGTAATTCCGATCTTTGAAAAGGTCCGCAGAGAATTAGGAACTCAAGTGAAAATAGGTGTATTAACCGGATCGATTGTCATTATTCCAAGTTCAGCGCTTCCGCTTTTGCAAACATGTGCGGACGAACAACATTTAGAATTCCAATCCAGTCCCCTTGCTTATGACGAAGCATATATCCGTGTAGAGATGAAAGCAGCTTCACGCCAAAAGATGGTAAGTGTTATGACAGAAGTGTTTTCATTAGGCGGGATTCAAGTATTAGTGGGGACAACTGCATTGCTAGGGGAAGGGTGGGATGCACCGAGTATTAACTCCTTGATACTCGCCTCCTACGTGGGAACATTCATGCTGTCCAATCAAATGCGCGGTCGAGCAATCCGGACAGAAACTGGTAATCCTAAGAAAACAGCCAATATATGGCACCTTGTTTGTTTTGACCCTGACCAACGAGATGGAGGCCATGATTTTAACTCGCTTACTAGAAGGTTCCGTTCGTTAATCGGAATCGCAGTGCAACGAGAAACGATTGAAACCGGCATCGAACGAATGAATCTACAGCCGCCTCCTTATTCTCAGGATAAAATCCATACCGCAAACAAGAAAATGTTTGAAAGAGCAAGTAATCGTAAGGAACTTTTCGATCGTTGGAAAGAGGCTGTAGAACAGGATGGAGAAATTACGGAAGAGATCATTTCGGATAAGCGAGCAGTTCCTCGTCCTTTTATTTTCAGAAACACCCTTAAGGCCATGTTTATCTTTGCCATTATTAATGGTGTGCAACTCTTCTTTGGTGCATTGGAATCAAGCAGAGCCTATGATGAGGACGATATCAACATTGGTTTCCTAATCGGAATGGGGATCATCGCGATCCTTTCTGCATTGCCATTGTTAAAAGCAATCAAAACTTCCTTTCGCCATTCCTCGATCGAATCCAGTATGGTTCAAGTTGGCGAGGTTGTCTACAACACATTGCATCATATGGACCTAATCCAAACAAATCTTGAACACAATCAAATTCATGCTGAAAAAAATGAACTTGGATTTGTTACATGCTGGATGGAGAAAGGGTCTACCCATGAAAAAACGGTCTTCCTCAAAGCGATGGAAGAACTAGTTGACCCTATTGAAAACCCGAGATATATATTGCTTAGAAAATCCCGTTTATTCTTCATACCACGCTATGATTACCATGCTATACCACAAGAAATTGGACGCAGGAAGGAAAATGCGGAATTTTTCACAAAGGAGTGGGAAAAACGTGTAGGAAAAGCAGAACTTATTTACACAAGGACTCCTGAAGGGCGCAACAAATTGTTAACAGCAAGAATGAAATCCATGTCGGCAGCATTTGTTCCTAAATCTGAACGGATAAGTGCCTGGAGATAATAAAGGCCAAGGCCCAACAGAAGTAATACGTTGGTGAGCCTTGGCTTTTTATGCTATTTAGTCAAAAATACCGCCAACCGGAAACTTTGCTTCTCGTTTCATCTTCTTTCTATCGTTGACAGCTATCCATCTTACTATTGCCGGTTACTACCTATTGCTCAAAAACATTAATAAGTACTGCGCTTTGCCACAATAAGAAAAAGACAAATACTATTGCAATTAATTTATTTAAGATTAGCGGTAACCTCATTAAAATAATTTGAATATGATAATTGATTCCTGAGAAAAGAACAGCTATAAACTTAAATGTGTAATCCATGACACTTTCTGCTTCTCCATATACATTCGATTCATACAAAGCTATTGCTGGTTTATGGAAAATAATTGAATATAAAGCCACCATGACGTTTGTGAAGATAGTTAAAAGAACAAGTGTGCTTGGATAAGGAATATGAATGCCTGTGAATATTAACGACATTAACGAAAATAAAATAGTTGCTATACCTAAGCCGAGCCACTTATTTTTTTGCTGCATGCTGAATTTCCTGTTCCTTGTCGTTGGCTTTACACAAGCTGTTACGCCTATAAGGATAAGGAAAAGCTCAAGGGTAAAGATGAACATACCTAAAGCAGATCCACCTGTACCTCTCCACACTCCATAATTGATTACGAACAACAACAAAATAAAAATCATTAGAAGGTTAGCCTTTAGAAAGAATTTGAAGCCACTTTTGAGAGAGAACTTTTTTGGCTCTTGAATGATCTCACCTTGTTTATCTAGAGATGAATTGCTCATTGTATCTCCCCATTTCTGTTTATATGGTTAATTGAAAAAGTTTGAGATGAACTTTCCAGAACCTGAGATAAGATCATCTATCCCCTCTTCTAACTTTTTCCCTGTCTCCTCTCCCCATTCTATAGCTCCTTCTACTTGCTCATCCAGCCATCTTCCGGCATCCTCGCCCCAGTCTTTCACAGTATCCTCAACGATCCAGGACCCAATAATACCAACTCCAGCTCCCACTGCTCCGCCAATAATGGTTCCTACACCTGGACAAATCATCGTACCAATGGCAGCTCCACCGGTTGTCAGACCTGCAACCCCGACATCTAATCCGAGACCTGCAGCAAACCGACCCGTTTTTTCCAATCCTGACTTATGCTTATTGGTATCACTGTAAAATTCCCCGGAATTAGTCATCACAGAGAACCCTATCCCCACATAAGGAATACGCTTAGCAAACTTAGAAATAGTCTTAGCATCCGAGAATTGTTTTGCCGTTGCTTTCATATCTACATCCCATTTGTACTTTTTAAGCATATCTTCGTCAAGAACTAACACATTCGTGTATTTGTTCGCAACTTTGCCAAAACTAATCCGAGTCGTTCCCCCCTCTAGATTTATCATTTCCCTGAGTACACCGCTTGGAGCGTTGTTATATTTTCCTAAGTATTTATTAAGTACTGGGTTGGCAGACTTGTTTCCTGTCTTTAATAGTTTGTGAAGGTTGCTAGCTAAGTTGGATCCATATTTCTTATTGATATCTTGTTTCCACGCTGAAGAAGCCGTCACAATAAAATTGCCTTTCCCATCCTGGGTCAATTTCAGCATTCCGCTGCTTAGCACACTTGCTGCAATGATGCCTTTCGCAACATTATAGGCACCGTTTAATTTTCCTAAATCAGAAAGCCATTGGGCTACGTCACCTTTAGGGGTAGAATCTCCTTGTTCTACAGATAGCTTCATAGCACTATCAATCATATCCTGAATGGTGTCCGATTCTCCAAAATAATTCTCCACTTGATTGATTTGAGCCTCAGTCAGAAATACCCCATTTTTCGTCCACGATGTTAGTTTCGAAACAAATTGTTGAATCTGATCTATGGATTGCTCAGGAGACTCCAGTTGTGAAGAACTTGTTTCATCAAGCTCCCTTAAACCATTAACAGTCTCCGTGTTTTGCCGTCTTGCCTGAAAGATGGACTGGTCAAGACGAGAAGTAGATAGACTCATAGGGTTAATTAAATCCCCTACTGAGTCATAATGGTTCCTTATATCATTCACAATATCGTGGGTTACGTTCTCTAATCGATTCAATCCGTTTTCAATATCACTTTCGATAAAGCCTTCCCTTACTAACCCATCTTGACTTTCATATTCGCCAATTGCCCGCTGGATCTCTTTGAGCACATCTATATATTGTTGCTGGAATTGATTGAATAGGATAATGGCCGGAAAGTGCAAGGTAATGAAATGTTCCTTTATAGCTTCCCCGCCTTCCCCTTTAAGGGCATCGCCTAAACTAATTACTTTATTCATTTCGTCTCTTAAAGTAAGAACTTGTTCCTTTTCCTGCTCCTTTTTTTGAATGATTTCATCTATCCCCTGAATCACTTCGGATACATTCAATACCTTCATCCGTCCGACTCCTTACCTATATCTGATTAACGATTCTTTATAAAGACCTTTATCTCTATTTTTTCATCTGCTCTGACAATCTCTGTTCAGTCTGAATAAAAGAATCAATATTGGAACTGATATCGTCTTCTACTCTTATAAGTGCTGTCTTATACGTGTCTAACGTTTGGTAATATTTCTCTTCGATGGTGTGTATTCTTTCGATGAGGTTAAGTGTAGATGTTGGAAATTGAGGTTGAGGGTTAGTTGTATTCAACTCTGTAGTTCGTTCCTTTAAACTTTTAAAAACGGGTTCCACTTCATTGGGTCTAATATTTATTTCTGACATTTTTCATCACCCCGCTACTTGCTTTTTATAGCATTCATATGATTTTCTTTTGATTCTACCGATTGGGACAAACTTGAATTAAGATTCTGAAGCCGAGTTATTTCACTTGTTATTCTTTCAAGTAGAGATTCTACCTTTTGGTTCGATATAGTTGTATAAGCCTGCTCTATGTCGCTTCTTATATTTAGAAATTCTGCGGCATGCTTGCCTGCCCAAGAATCAGATGACAACTCCGGGTCAAAAACGAGCTTTTTTTGCACCGCCAGTTCCTCTTGTTCCTTTAAAATGTTGGTCTTAGCTTGTTCTAATCTGTTGATATCTTCTGCATTGGATTGGATCCTATTAGTAAGCGACCAAATGTCGTTTGTTAAAGACCTAATCATGTACTCACTTTCTATCACTTTATTCACCTCTCTTGGTTATAAAGTACTGCATCCTAAAACATTATTTGGAAAATTACCCATATGAATATTGATTATACTGCAGATGATATCTCCAGTAAATTGCCTCCCGTTAATTCGCCACCTTTTACCTAGGTATTTCATGAGTGTTCAGCTATAACATCGTAACCTCGCCTCACTTAACAGTAAATTTGAACCATGATTTTAGACTCTCACAAAAGCCCTTATTAGTAAGAGAGCACCCCCAACTTAAAACCTAATCCCCGGCATAATTTAGTTCTCATTACTCCTTTTTCAAAAAATCCTACTCATATACTTGTAGTCAAAAGTAATTTTTGTTATAGTACACTCAATTAAATATTTCTTATTTCAATATCATTTGAAGTAAGGATAGAGGTGCAAAGACCATTAGTACGCAATGTGAGGGGCATGAGACCCTAAGAAGGTTGTGGAAAGGGGAATTTGCCGAAGCGGAAGGAATCTCATGTTCAGGAAGCTGGTTCTGTTATTTAATAAATGCAGGACTGTCATATAGGGAACTATATGGAGGGCTATCTTACGCAGGAACGACTTTTCTAAATGTGTTTCTACGGCAACAGCGAACCCTCGTTGTTGTTTTTTTGTGTTTACGACCGAATGGCCCAACACCACAATATTTCTAAATTTATAAAAAGGGTGTGACAGTATGAATTTTGGCCAAGTACTAACCGCTATGGTTACCCCATTTGACCAAAACGGGGAAATTGATTTTAACGCAACGAGAGCTTTAGTAAACCATCTACTGACGAATGGATCTGACGGATTAGTGATAGCAGGTACAACTGGTGAGTCTCCTACTTTAACAACAGAAGAGAAGTTGAACTTATTTAAATTTGTTGTTCAGGTGGTCGATGGGAGGGCTCCCGTCATCGCCGGAACGGGATCAAATAACACAAATGCTTCGATCCGTTTAACAAAACAAGCGGAGGAAACAGGAGTCGATGGCATTATGCTCGTGACCCCTTATTACAACAAACCATCCCAGGAAGGTTTGTTCCAGCACTTCCAGGCTATTGCTCAATCTACTTCGTTACCTATTATGCTTTATAACATTCCAGGGAGAAGTGTTGTAAACATGGCTTCTGAGACGATCATTCGCCTAAGCAAGATTGATAATATTGTATCAGTTAAAGAGTCAAGTGGTGATTTAGATGCCGTTTCAGAGATCATTAGTCATTCTTCCGATAATTTTTCGGTGTACAGCGGTGATGATGGTATGACATTACCTGTTCTATCCATCGGTGGAGCAGGAATTGTGTCAGTCGCTTCTCATATTATTGGCAATGAAATGCAGGGTATGGTGACAAACTTCTTTAACGGCCACGTACAAGATGCAGCTGCTACTCACCGCAACCTGCTGCCCGTTATGAATGCATTATTTGCAGCACCTAGTCCATCCCCAGTAAAAGCCGCTTTATCTATAAGAGGGATTAATGTGGGTGATGTTCGTTTACCAATGTTACCATTAACCAAGGAAGAAAGAGATACTCTTCAAAGAATAATGCCGCCTAACAAAATTGAAGCCGTTGGCTGACACGGCAAAAGTTCACATTAGGATAATCTTAATGTGAACTTTTTTTCAACTTAAAGTATTCTACTCACCACTCACTTTTGGCATGTCATAGTCTAGATGAAGATTAACGAACTTGAATTTTTCAAGAGGTCGAATAAAATCTCCTCAAAAGGGTATGAATCATAATAGAGTAGAAACGAAATCGAAAAGCAAACGGAGGAGATCTGTGGTGAACCGTGGAATCGTGACAGCTTTATCAGCAATTGGGATCGCACAAGGGCTCAAAATACTTACACATAAAAACGTAACGGGGAAGTGGGAATGGAAACCAATCTTTCAAACCGGCGGCATGCCAAGTTCCCACTCTGCAGGAGTTGCCTCACTCGCTACCTATGTAGCTGCCAATCGCGGCACGAGACATATCGAAACCGCCTTAGCAGTTGTGTTCGGATCAATCGTCATGTATGATGCCCAGGGAATTAGACGCCATACTGGTGAGATTGCGCAGCTTGTAAACGACCTCGAAGATCACTTCGAAGCCATTTCTGGTGATTTTCCCAGCTTAGAATATGTAAAGCAGGAACATGAATTAAAAGAAGTTCTAGGGCATCAGCCAGCCGAAGTTCTAGCAGGAGGATTGTTTGGTATCCTGCTTGGATTAATTTCTGCAAAAGTAGAAGACAAAAGAGAAGCATAGCTATCACAACTTTGATGATAGTTTTTGATCCTGAACGAATGATTACGATAAATAGGGTGTGAATAATATGGTTCAACATATGAGCCAAAAACGACCCATCGTTACATATAAAAATGGGCAGTTACAAGAAGTAGAGGATGAAATTGTAACTGAATTTCCTATTACCATTCATATTAACGGCGTAGAGTTTGCCACGATGGTTTGCACGCCAACTCATCTGGAAGAACTTATTATTGGCTTTTTAGCGTCTGAAGGAGCCATCTTATTTAGAGATGACGTAACAGACCTCATGATTGATGAGAGCGGCGGCTTTGCCTATGTCACTTTGAAATCTGAAATTAAGACGGACCAGCAGCAGCATTCAAAACGTTTCATTGGCTCCTGTTGCGGGAAAAGCAGACAATTTTATTTTCAAAATGATGTTCGAACTGCAAAAACATCAATGACGAAGACTAGACTCAAACCCGAAGATTGCTTGAATCTCATGAAGATGATGCAGAAAGGTAGTCTTGTTTTTAAGAATACCGGCGGTGTACATAATGCCGCCCTATGTACTCCTTCTAAGATCATAGCAGGGCGTGCTGATATCGGAAGACATAATGCAATTGATAAATTATACGGCCATAGTCTTCTGAACAAAATACCAGTCAGAGATAAAGTAATTGTCTTCAGTGGAAGGATCTCATCCGAAATCCTCATAAAGGCAGCTAAAATTGGCGTAGGTGTTGTTTTATCAAAATCTGCTCCAACTGATCTTGCCATTCAACTCGCGGATGACCTCAATATTACAATGGTCGGTTTTATCCGCGGGGAATCATTTAACGTGTATTCTCACCCGGAGAGAATATCAAATTATAGTACGGCTGAACAGGAGTAAAGGAGCCATCCATGTTTGTATAATGGATGGCTCCTTTTTATCACTTAGGGTTAATTCTACACCCTGTTATGAAGAGGATGGGGTGTCTTCACTCTATCTTTTATCGGATTCGGGAATTTCATGAATAATGAAAGTATATTTTTATAAAAAGAGCTCACTTATACTGATTTTGGTTAGTCTTCTAACATAAGAATATTAGCTCCGAAGAAATGAGGATTTCCGTTAAAATAAGACCATTCGTTCCCTTGCACTTTTCGTTTGATGCTATTAAAGTATATAATGGTTGAAATCCAGCCTATCTAGGAATAGATAACAACAACATTTTCACTTTTTAATTTTGGGAACATGTTTTCCCTTAAGGAAAGGGTTCAGATATACTATGAAAGAAAATTTTTGGCATGAGCTTCCACGACCGTTTTTTGTTTTGGCACCGATGGAAGCTGTGACAGATGTCGTTTTTCGTCATGTCGTGAGTGAAGCAGCGAGACCTGACGTGTTCTTTACAGAGTTTACGAATACAGAAAGCTACTGCCATCCAAAAGGAAAAGACAGCGTTCGTGGGCGTTTGACGTTCACGGAAGATGAACAGCCGATCGTTGCCCACATCTGGGGAGACAAGCCCGAACACTTTCGGGAAATGAGTATCGGTATGGCAGAAATGGGATATCGCGGCGTGGATATAAATATGGGATGTCCTGCGCCGAATGTCGCACCGAAAGGGAAAGGATGCGGCCTGATCCGGCGCCCGGATGTCGCAGCGGAAATCATCCAGGAAGCCAAAGCAGGAGGGCTGCCCGTCAGTGTGAAGACCCGTCTTGGTTATACGAAAGTAGAGGAATGGCGCCACTGGCTTACGCACCTCCTGGAACAGGATATTGCCAATCTTTCCATCCATCTTCGTACGAAAAAAGAAATGAGTAACGTTGAGGCTCACTGGGAGCTGATTCCGGAGATCAAGAAGCTTCGCGACGAAATAGCCCCTAACACGCTTTTGACGATCAACGGTGATATCCCTGACCGTCAGAAGGGACTTGAACTAGCAGAAAAGCATGGCGTGGACGGAGTGATGATCGGACGGGGGATTTTCCATAACCCGTTCGCTTTCGAAACAGAGAAGAAAGAGCATACCAGTGAAGAACTGCTCGATCTCCTGAGGCTGCAGCTCGACCTTCATGATAAATATTCCGCAGAACTAGAGCCACGGCTATTCAAACCGCTTCGACGTTTTTTCAAGATTTACGTCCGTGGATTCCGGGGAGCGAGTGAGTTAAGAAATCAGCTGATGAGCACCCAGTCCACCGATGAAGTGCGTGCGTTGCTTGATGAGTTTACCGATAAAGATGGAGTGAAAGAAGAGGAAGGTTTTTCTATTTCATAAGTAAAGCCGTTTTGTTTGATTGAATTATTCTTAAAGGAGAGGAGAGCCATTTGTGCTTTCCTCTCTTTTTTAAGCTCTCCAATATTTAGATTTGGCATGAAAACACACTAAATCTACTACACTTAAGTTGACGAGAAACAAGCTAGAGATTGAATTTAAATAATGAAAGTCCAATCATAGTGAACTCTGTTTAGTGAAATAATTTTTTTAATTAAATATATTTATCTTTCAATTGATCACTGCCAACGCCACCAATCAACATTAAAGTTAATGGTAAAAAGTTGGATACAACTTCTGGTAAATCTTCTAACATAAGAATATTTGTTCCGAAAAAATAATGTAATGCGAAAATGATTATTTTTGAAACTAATAAAAAAGCACCTAACAAAAAGACACTATCGAAGAAAACTTTCCACTTTGGGTACTCCAACTTCTTACCATCTTGAATCACTTTCTCCTTCAACTCTTCATCGCTCCTTAATAGTTCGTCTATCGTAATACCAAACAAATCACTCAAATCTATGATCACTTCGATATTTGGATAGTTTTTGCCCGTCTCCCATTTTGAAACGGATTGGCGACTAACATGCATTTTTTCAGCAAGCTCTGTTTGAGACCACCCCTCTTTTTCCCTTTCTCTTTTTAATCGTTCACTAAAAAACATATTTCTCATCGCCTTTCCTTACAATTTCAGTATTAAAGAATTAGGAGGTGAAGTAAAGCGAGTTCTAGGCGCATCAAGGCGCAACCCCTAGTTGCCGCCTAAAAAGCACCCATATATATTGAGGGCTACAGGCATTTAATCATATTAAATTTACAGTACATACTCTTTATATACTGATTGAATAAATTGATACAAATATGTAAAACAGTTCACAAATTATACAACGATAGATATAAATTGAACAGAAGCCACTATGACCTTACAAGTATCCTACACAATTATATTTTTATAGAATGAAGGAGACTGGGCGTACCCAGTCTCCTTCTGGTTTACTAAAACTTTACATCTATATCGAACCAATTAATTAGTTAAAACAGTAAAAATTTTCATTAATTATACTAAACTCCACGGCGACACCTAAACCTCATTTATTTATGGTACGGTTCCCCCCGATTAATCTTAAAAGCCCGATAAACTTGCTCCACCAGCACCAGCCGCATCAACTGATGAGGAAACGTCATTTTAGAAAACGAAAGTCCGAAGTCCCTTCGCTGCAAAACTTCATCACTCAACCCCAGTGATCCGCCAATGACAAAGGCGACCTTGCTCTTACCATACGTAGCAAGGTCGTCCATTTTTTTGGCAAATTTCTCCGATGTCAGCTGCTGGCCGTCGATTTCCAGCGTTATAACATAGCTATCCGTATTGATTTTGCTCAGAATCCGCTCCCCTTCTTTTTGCTTCACTTCAAGCATTTGCGCCTCGCTTAAGTTCTCGGGAGCCTTTTCATCTGCAACTTCGATCAAATCAACTTTAGCGTAAGGGCCAATTCGTTTTACGTATTCTTGGATGCCTTGTTTCAAGTACTTTTCTTTTAGTTTTCCAACGGTTATGATGGTGATTTTCATGTAGCGTCCTCCGTTAAGATAAATGGTTACCCTTAGTGTACCATGTTGCCGGAGAACCTTTCATAATTTGAGTTAAAGAACAATCATGTTGAGTACGGGAACAATCCTCTGAGAAGCGGAATAATCCCATGAAGCTACAGGACAATTCCCAGGGCAACCCCCCCCAGCCATCTCACTCCTTATACTCCTCAAGCATCGAAATCCGCTCCATCATCGTTGGATGGCCGTACCTGAAAAACTTGA
Organism: Halobacillus hunanensis; assembly: GCF_900166655.1. Classification (GTDB taxonomy): domain Bacteria; phylum Bacillota; class Bacilli; order Bacillales; family Halobacillaceae; genus Halobacillus_A; species Halobacillus_A hunanensis. Next base: position 1,322,970 of record NZ_FVZB01000006.1, read on the forward strand.
CGAGAGCGGGCGGATTCACGTCACTTAAGCCATTAACGGTTAATTTTTGAAAAGAGCCTACTGCTGCTTTTGGATCCTCGGTCATCTCGATAGCGTATTGATCAGCTGCTTTTTCAGCTCCGCGTGAGATAGCTAATTCAGCTGGACTTGATGCAAAGGACAATAGAGATAAGATGATAAACAATGCGGGCAGTGAAGAAATATCAGCCACATGTTTCACACCCCAGCCTGCTCCCCATTTACGAACAACTACATGAAGAACTCGATAGGCAATGTACAAACCAATCAGACTGGAAAAAATGACAGCCGCTAGATTTAAATAAAGATGGTCCATCACATAATGGCCGATTTCGTGTGCCATAATGAACAACACTTCTTTATCCTTCAGGTTATTTAAGGTCGTATCCCAAAGTACAATGCGCAGGTTCGAACCGATCCCATTTACATAAGCATTCATAGCGTTTGTTTCCTCAGACATATTGACCTGGTACACACGTTCAGCAGGAATGTCAGCTTCATCCGCAAGATTAAGGATCTTTTCCTCTAACATCGGATCATTTAATCTGGAGAAGTCATTGTAAAGCGGATCAATCACGACAGGTTGAATATACATCATAAAGATAAAGAAAGGGATAAGAAGGAACCAGGCATAGAGCCACCAGCGTTTCGTAAAGCGATTCATCAACCAATATAAAACGGTGATGAGAATAGTCATGATCAATGTCCCGATCCAGAAACTTAATAGCAGATCCTGCATCCAGCTTGAAAAACTTTGCGTTGAAATGCCGTATGTTACAGAAAGCTTTCGTTCAGCGTAATCGATCGGAAATGTAAGAATCCATGTAAACGCGGACAATAGTAATACATAAATGGGAATTTTAATGATGGAAAACCGTGAAACTCCTTCACCAAACCGCTTAAAAATTGGGGAAAGGCCAAAAACAAGCACACCTAAATAAATCAGTGCTTCTAAAGGGATCCCAATAAAAAATAAGAAATCCTTATATCTTGAGAATTCTTGACTCAGTTCAAGTTCCTTCGCTGTCATAAAGGTTGATGGGTCGGCTGCTGTGCCTTGATAGGCAGCCGGCACTCCTGTACCAGCTATGTGGAACAAATAAAGATAGACGAGAAAAGCATAAATCGGGAAAAGAACAGCCGTCCACAGCACAAATTTTTTTTTCATCTTTATTTAAGCCTCCGTTCTTTAATACACTCTATACTACTTGTACGAGTTCTATTCCTTTTTAGAACCTTCATTCTTTTGTGAGTAGTTTAAGTCATTAATAGGGGCTGTCAGTATAACTGATGACAAAATAAGGTCAGCCCATATGAAGATGGGCTGACCTTTACAAATAGGATATTCTTTCAAAACTTAAACCATTATCATCTGTTCAAGTACTTTACTTTCCGTTTCATCTTCTTTCTGCAGCTCTTCGAAGGAATATACACCTTCTACATAGATCTGATGCCACAGCATAAACACGAGTACCGTCCATATTTTCCTGGAGTAGTCCCCTTTTTGCTGAACGTGTGCCTCAAGCAAATCAAGGATGACTGATTTATGAATGAGATGATCTGTTTCGCTTGAAACAATCAGGTTCTTCGCCCAGTCATACAATTCATTCCGCAGCCAATGGCGAATCGGTACAGGAAAGCCGAGCTTTTTACGATCCAGTACGTGATCCGGAACAATTCCACGGGATGCTTTGCGTAAAATGGACTTCGTTGTACCGTCAGCAATTTTACTTGCAACTGGTAACTCGCGCGCTACGTTAAACACTTCCTTATCGAGAAAAGGAACACGCAGTTCCAGTGAGTTTGCCATCGTCATTTTATCCGCTTTTAATAAGATGTCACCGCGCAGCCATGTGTGAATATCAACGTATTGCATTTGGTGAACAGGGTGATCGTTCTCTACGTTTTCATACAGACTCTTCGTTAATGATTGATACGTATTGTCCTTGGAAAATTGCTTCAATAAATTTTCCTTCTCACGTTCTTCATACATTTTCGCGTTACCAATATAACGATCCTTCAACGGCGTGGTACCACGCTCGAGGAAGCTTTTGCCCCGAACACCTTCAGGCAGCATATGCGCTACTTTTTGCAGGGCTTTTTTTACAACAGGCGGCATTGAGTCAAATGCCTTTAGTGACTCCGATTCACGATAAATGTTATAGCCGCCGAATAGCTCGTCTGCTCCTTCACCGGATAAAACAACCGTGACGTGCTTTCTCGCTTCTCGAGCAACAAAATAAAGCGGTACACAGGCTGGGTCTGCTAACGGATCGTCCATGTGCCACATTATTTTAGGCAGCTTCTGAACGTATTCCTCAGGTGTTATGATGTATGAATGATTGGTTACGTTTAGTTTATCAGCAGTTTCTTTTGCCACGTCAACTTCTGAATAACCTTCACGCTCAAATCCTACAGAGAACGTTTTAATGTGTGGATTATATTCTCTGGCGATCGCCACGATGATCGAAGAATCGATCCCGCCGGATAGGAATGAACCGACAGGAACATCACTTCGCATGTGAACATCGACAGAATTATATAACGCATCCTGAATTTGTGTAATCATACGATTCTCATCTGTAAGAACGGGTTTGAATGTAGCATGGAAATAACGCTCAATGACAAGCGGCTCATCTGGAGTTTTCACAAAATAATGACCCGGTTCCAGTTTCTGAACGCCTTCCGTTAATGTCATCGGTTCAGGGACATATTGATAGCTTAAATAGTGCTGCAAAGCCTCAGTATCTACTTGACCGCCTGCTTCAGCCAGACTCTTCTTCTCAGATGCAAAACTTAAAGCATCATCTGTCTTTGTATAAAACAACGGTTTAATGCCAAACGGGTCACGTGCACCGTACAGTGTCTTCGTTTCCTTGTCCCAAATCAAAATGGCAAACATGCCCCGCAGCTTACTGAAAGCTTGTTCCTGTTGATCCTGGAATAGGACTGCAATGACCTCTGTGTCCGATTCTGTTTCGAAGGTATAGCCTTTATCCTTCAGCTGCTCACGAAGTTCTACATAATTATAAACTTCACCGTTAAAGACCATCCAATAGCGATCATTTTCAAATTGAAAGGGTTGATGGCCACTTTCAATATCAATGATACTTAAGCGCCGAAATCCAAGTGAGATATATTCATCATGGTAATACCCTTCATCATCAGGCCCACGATGCTTAATAAAATTATTCTTTTTACTAAATTGCTGTTCATATTCCTGATTAACTTGATTTCCTTTTTTGTGTAATATCCCAATAAATCCGCACATAGGGAATCCTTCTTTCTTTTAGAGAAATTAGCGGGAAGCCTCGACACACTAGACTCATGTTCTCTTATGGTTATACTCCTAATGTACACATTTCTAATAACTGTATACTGTTTTATATAGGAGAAAGTGTACAGTCCTCATATTTTGTCTAATGGTTTCCCAGAACATTTGACTCAAGCAATCTGAAGCTGCTTGTCTATACAGATATTGTACCATGTTTTCTAATACCTGTTATCCTTAAATCTGACCATCCAGTGGCCTTAGTGATGTTGAAAGCTTATTCACTAATTAGACCGAAGCTGAAGGCAAAAGGTTTCTTGTATCCTACATTTTTTCGTGAAAAAATTTGAATTGTGACTATTGATGGTGGAATTTATCTTTAACGATTGGAAACTAATTGCTCTACACGATTTAGAACAGCTTCTATATCCTCCGCACTCACATCGTAGTTTGTTACGAATCTTACTGTTTCAGGCCCAAATGGCACTGCTAACACGTCGACACCTTTTAAATCGACCAGAAATTCATCAGCTGACTTTCCTAGGCCAGCTACATTGACTAGAACAATGTTGGTCTCTACCTGTCCTTCCAAACTTAGACCGCCAATTTGGCCAAGACCTGCAGCGAGTCGCCGGGCATGTTCATGATCTTCCGCTAATCGATCAACCATTTCGGATAAAGCTACTAATCCAGGTGCAGCAACCATACCAACCTGTCTAAGACCGCCTCCCAGACGTTTGCGCCATTTTCGGGCTTTGTTAATGAATTCATAAGAGCCGGATATGATTGAGCCCATTGGAGCACCGAGCCCTTTTGATAAACAAAACTGAACCGTATCTGCTTGAGCTGCGTAATGTTCAAGTGATACACCCGACGCCACTGACGCATTGAACAACCTCGCCCCATCCAGATGCACTGGGATCTGGCGTTCGCGAGCCACTTCATAAATGGCTTGCATATTTCCAAGTGGTACAACAGCTCCTCCGGCTTTATTATGGGTATTCTCCATACAAATAAGGCCGGTTTCTGGAAAATGAATATCCTCTGGACGGATTGCAGCTCGCACCTCTTCTGAATCCATCGCTCCGCGGTTACCATGAATAGTTCTAGGCTGAACACCAGCGAACGCAGACATTGAAGCCCCTTCATATAAAAATAGATGAGAATTTGCCTCAAGCAGTACTTCATCACCAGGGTGACAATGTGTTAACACCGCCACCTGATTTCCCTGTGTTCCACTCGTCACAAATAAAGCGGCTTCTTTACCAAGAAGTTTCGCAGCCATTTCCTCTAACTGGTGAACCGTAGGATCCTCGCCATATACATCATCTCCTACTTCGGCTTCAAAGGCAGCTTCTCTCATGGCTTGCGTTGGTTTTGTTACTGTATCACTTCGTAAATCGATCATATGTAATTCCTCCCTTATTTCCATCAGTGTACGAAATAAATTTATTTCAGAACATTCCTTTGACCACAGCATTTAAATTCACAATAATTTCTATATCAAGAGCACAACGAAGAACTCTATAAGACATTTCTCGTATGTCGTTAGTAAAGCCGGCTTTATGTCTACGGGGGATGGATATATTTTTTCAGATAACATGTGATTAACTAGCAGGTATTGTGGATAAACGCTAATACTGCGCCACCACTGTTATTCACATGTGGAAAGCAAGACTAACGAAAATAGTTACCCACAATTGTCCACAGACTTATACACAACTAATATTGATTTACTTTTACTAACAGGTTGTCCTAGGCTATGAACAAGTTATCCCCTGAATTTATCCACACCTGTGCATAACTTAAAGTCTATATGGTAGTAGTATATATGTTCGCTACCATATATGCTATTTATCCAGAGCTTTATCAACATACTGTGGATAAATGTGTATGACTTACCTTAAAAAAAGGCGCATGCATTGAATCGATCCATGCATGCGCCCTCATTTTTATTGCTGTGAGCCTAACGTTACAGTAACTGTATTCTTTTCTCCATCCCGATAATATGTGATTTCCATTTCATCACCAGGGTCTTTCTGTTTATAAAGATACTTGCGTAAGTCGATGATATCTTCTACCGGCTCACCATCGACCGCTGTAATGACATCAAGTGGTTCTAAACCAACTTTATCGGCAGGTGACATTCTCGTAATACTTCGAATGTATAAGCCGCCATTCACATCTTCAGGTAAATTCAAAGTGTTTCGCCATTCAGAAGTTGGAACTTGCGATAATGAGTAGGCTTCGATTCCTATGAATGCCCGATTAACTTGTCCATACTGCTCAAGCTCTGCGATGATCGGTTTAACTGTTTCAATTGGTATAGCAAAACCGATGCCTTCTACAGCTGACTGAGCGATTTTCATGGAGTTAATTCCAATAACTTGTCCTTCTATGTTTATAAGTGCTCCTCCACTGTTTCCAGGGTTAATGGCTGCATCAGTTTGAATAACTTCTGATTGCCAGTCTTTTTGGCCGTCTCCATTAAAATCCTGAGGAATTGCCCGTTGTTTCCCGCTGATAATTCCTTTAGTGACGGATCCAGCAAAGCGAAGGCCTAAAGGGTTTCCAATTGCAATAGCTGGTTCTCCTACTTGTAAGTTGTCAGATGAACCAAACTCAGCAACTTTCTTCACATTTTCACTCGACATCTTAAGTACAGCTAGATCAGTAAATACATCCCCGCCGACCAGCTGTGCCTTCTTCCTTGTACCATCGGAAAGAACGACTTCGATTTCGCTAGCCCCTTCAATGACGTGATAATTCGTCACTACATAGGCAGTGCCGTCTTCTTTCTTATAAATAACGCCTGATCCAGCTCCTGCCTGCTCAGGATCCCCTCTCTGCTCCCAGAAATTTTGCTGAGATTGGAGGTTGATAACCCCTACAACTGCAGGAGATACTTCTTCCACCACTTTAGTAATTTGGCTTGTTACATCTAACTCAACTGTTTGTGCGGGATCTTCATTAGGAGTACCCCCATCCTCAGCTGATTGTTGTTCATTTGGAGTAATATTATATGGCAGTATGTTTGTCTGGACCAGCGCCGGTAAAGCGAGCAGCACGAGAACTGCACCAAGAACGACTCCAACGATCGTTGGCATAACAAAGCGACGTCGACCTTTTTGCCGCTGATTGGCTGGTGAATGATCGTCATAATAACCCACGTTTTCCACCTTTCCTTTCATTTCGGCTTTCCTTCTACCTATCTTATTGTTACCTTATCCAAACCCATTTAAAACCTGCTATACTTCATAAATTGGTGTGGCCTGTGCCGGATCGGTATCGTGAAGCTCAATACGTGATCCAATCTCAAAGCCACGCTCCTCCAATACGTTCTTAACGGACATACGGGCTAAATCCTTCATGTTATTATCGAGACTCAAATGTGCTAGATATATCCGTTTGGTCCGATCCGTTAATATATCAGACAGAGCAAGAGCAGAATCCTCGTTAGACACATGGCCTGAGTCGCCTAAAATTCTCCGTTTTACATTCCATGGATATCGCCCCATGCGTAACATACTCACATCATGATTGGATTCAAAAATATAAGCATCAGCATCCTCAACAGTCTTTTTGATTCGTTCAGAAACATACCCTAAATCAGTAACAAGCGCCACCTTTTTCCCGTTGTTGCGAAATGTATAAAACATAGGTTCTGCTGCGTCATGTGAAACAGCAAAGGACTCAACATCTATTCCGCCAAACGATTTCGTTTCCTCCATATTAAAGTGAAATTTCTGATCTACAGATAGCTTGCCAAGTTGTCCTTCCATTGCATTCCATGTCTTTTCATTTGCATAAATAGGCAGCTTATAACGGCGGGCCACGATTCCAAGGCCTTTGATATGATCACTATGTTCATGGCTGACCAGAATTCTGGTCAGCTCTGTCGGATCCACATCCACTTGTTCCAGTAACCCTTCAATCCTTTTCCCGCTAAGACCAGCATCGACCAGGATCTTCTCTTCTCCAGATTCTATATAAAAAGCATTCCCCGTACTTCCTGATGCTAGTACGCTAAATCTTAATGTCATATTTAGACACTCCATCTCCCTTTATTCTTCAGTGTTTTCTCCTTTGTTAGTTATAACGCTTTGACTATTCTTCGATTTAATCTCTTCGAATCCATTCATAGTTTTTTGAATAAACTCATTTTCATCAAGTTGTAAATAAATGGGTTTGGCTGCCAGGGCAGAATAGAAAGCATCGTCATTACCATTAATGGTCACTTTCCATACAGGAGCGAATAATTGATCACTCGCTTTTCTCCCAGGATCTAGACTATATGCTGAATAGTAGCCAATCGACATGTCTGTAACTGTATCTCCCTCATTTATAACTCCATCCGTATATAACCGTTCTACCACTTCCAACGGGTTAATTAATTCTTGTTTCTCCTCCCCTGACTGATTCAGTACTTTCAGATGAACAAGCTGATAACCCGTCATTTTGCCGCTTTCAATATGAACAATCAGCACTCCTCCCGAGTTATAATACACGGTTCGTGAATTCGCCTTTTGGAAAAAAACCGCCCTGCCCAGCTCTTCATTCAAGTTCCAAAAAGAATATTGGCTGCTAAATGGCACATATTTGCTGACAACTCCTGCAATTGTCTCTTCAGTTACTGCAACAGGCTCATCTAAAGTCGAGGTTAAAAGGTTCTTGTTATATACTTTAGCCGTCTGACCCTCAAGTTCCCTTATCACGTCAAGCTGATCTTCAGAGAAGTCATCCGCAGAAGCAGTGATTAAACTTACTGTAGGTGCTTCTTCTGGTACATTATTGGAAATGGTTATATCTGCGTTATTTAAGCTCGTTTCATATTGGGAATCTCCAATGGTTTGAATACTCGTTTGCTTATCCAGAAATTGCTGAAGAAGGAATAAATCGAGCACAAGGAAACTAAAGATGAACAACGTTTTAATTTGTCCCCATTGCACCAGCTATCCCTCCTTCCCCTTCGATTGATTCTTCGACCTCTTTCCAGCTGCCATTTTCTAAGACAAACCATTTAGGAATTAGGGAATAGCCCCCATATCCCCCACTTTGCTGGACAAGCTTATAGCCAATTTCAATATCTTCAATAAGCTTGACATTATATTTCCGTGATTCATTAATAAGGGCAATAATGGTATCCCCTGATGAAAGTGAATATTTTGCCCCGGATTTATTAATCGAGGGCTCTAGACGAACCAAAGGTCGTGCATATCGTTTTTCTTGACCATTTTGATAATCTACTTTAATTGTATGAATGTTACCTTCACTTGCCAAAACTGGTAAATGTTTTAGATACATATAATAGGTAATCGATGTGTTCGCTGTCGACAAATCACCAATTCGGAACGTGTCTGTCCACCCATCATGTGCATTGACGAAGCTGATACTCTTCTCTAATACCTCATAAGAGCTCATGGCTGTCTGAGGAGAAGGCTCCCTGGGCAACCCAGAAAAAACCATTCGCTTCCCACCTTCTATCACCTCTAGATTACTAAGAGAATCAGTAAGTCTTTGTTCTACTCTCGGAGCAGGGATATCCTTAACGATAGAGGGGTCTTCAAATAAAGTGTTCTTCAAAGGCGCAACCCGAATAGATGTAGTATCTAAAATATGCCAAGGAACTTTAGTTTCCCCCTCCGGTAAGAAAATTCGCTTTTCTCCATCACCAGTAAACATAACTTGTTCACTTACCCCTTCAGTAGTGGCGATTAATTTTTCCAGCTGATATATATTTTCGCTTCGAAGTGAGGCCCCATATGCGAGAGCGTCCTCCGATTCGGGCTTAAAGAAGACATCTACACCGCCATTGTCATTAATAGAAAAAAAGATCCTCCTGAATTCACCTGAAGAAGGTGGGAAATCCTGTTCACCAAGTGTAAAGATGTTTTTAATGGCCTGAGCAGGAATATTCGTTGGAAAAATAACCTCCATCATATTGGCCGCTTCAGGAACATCACGGTTTTCCTCTGTGTGAATATTAAACAATGTCCAATTTTTCATGAGTTTGTAAGTATTCTCGCGATCTTTTCCATCTTCAAAAGAATAATGAGCTCCGTTCCTATGGAATACAAACTGAGAAGGAGCGATTAAGGAAGACATTTTAACCTCCTTACCGCCAATTGTGGTCTCTTCTACTACATTTTCACTGTCCTCCCCTACCTCATCCGTGATAGGCTGATAATTCCATAAACCGACAGTTAATAACAAACTAAAACAAATAAGGATTAATAAAATGATGGACTTAAGTGTTTCAAATTTCATTTTTTCCGCCTCCGCTTCTGACTGATTAGCGGAAGTGTAAAGAAGACGGTAGTCCCCTTACCTTCTTGGCTTTTCGCCCAAATTTGACCATGATGGGCTTCAATTATTTCCCGGGCAATAGCTAGTCCAAGTCCTGTACCACCCATTTCTCTTGACCGTGCTTTATCGACCCGATAAAAGCGGTCGAATATTTTATCGACTGTGTCGGAAGGCATACCTAGTCCCTGATCCGAAATGCACACTTGAAGATGTTTATTAACCGGCTGCGCTTGAAAGGTAATGGTTCCTCCCTCAGGCGAATACTTAATCGCATTAGAAATCACATTGTCTAGCACTTGTGTAATTTTATCTTTATCGATCCATACATAGAGGTGTTGCTTGGAAAGTTCCCGTTGATGAGCTATGTTTTCGTCCCGATTCATCTCAAAGCGATCTATAATATGTCCGAAGAAAGGGACAAAATCAACTTTTTCCTTAAATAGTCCAGTATCTTGCTTACGCTCCATTTTCGACAATTGAAGCAAATCATTGACGAGTCGAATCATTCGATCTGTTTCATTTTGAGTCACATCTAAGAACCTTGGTGCAATTTCTTCGTCCTTCCACGCACCGTCTGTCAATGCCTCAATATAGCTCCGCATTGTTGTTAGCGGAGTGCGGAGTTCATGTGACACATTCGACACAAATTCCCGTCGCTCCTGTTCTACTTTTTCTTGTTCAGTTACATCACTAAGTACAGTAATAAAGCCATTCATCTCTTCATTTTCGTCTTGTACCACAGAGAAGTTAGCTTTTAATAGAAGGTGCTGATCTTCCTCACTCAAATCAATAATCACTGAACCAATGGAATCAATCTCTGACACTTCGCCGATCTGATCTGTTAAGTCCAGGATATCAATTAAGGATTGTCCTTGGACTTCTTCAAAACTTTGTCCAATCAGTTTAGACGCTGGAGCGTTCATTAATGTTACAGCTCCTAAACGATCTGTTGCGATAACTCCGTCTGACATGTTTGAAAGGACAGAACTAAGTTTCCTTCGTTCTCCCTCCGTGGTGGCTTGAGATAACTTTAATTTATCCGTCAAATCATTAAAAGCTATCCCTAATTGACCGATCTCATCATTTCCATGCACCGTTACTTTTTGCGAGAAGTCCCCCGTAGACATCACAAGAGCCTGTCTTCGCATCGCAGACAGAGGTTTCGTGATGGTCCGTGCGACCAAAATTCCAAGTAAAGCAGTAATCGTAATAGCCAGCACTGCCCCAGTAGCAAAAATATTATTGATCGTCTGAAGCTGTCCATAAACTTCACTCATATCAGCTTGATAATACACGGCACCGAGTGCTTGTTCTTCATTACTACTAAGGATAGATGTTGCCCCTACCAATAAGCGGTTGCCCGTTTCACCATCCTGCCTCATAACTGGTGAAGTATCGGGAGAGGGCAATTGTAAAGCAGAGGTGATGCGAGGATTAATGACTTTCTTCCCAACATTTGAATTTCTTAACTCTTCATTTTGTTCTGCAATGATTCGTCCATTACTATCTACCACCAAAAGTTTTTGGATGTCAGATTTGTCAAAATCCTGAATTAAATTTTGCACGTCTGACTTGAGACTAGGATCTGTTTCGTCCCGTTCTAATTGAAAGGAATTTTGCAGGCTATAAGTAAGAGAGCGAATCGTCCCTTCAATGGAATTTGTAAAATTATCCGTAAGCTGCTCCTCAAGCTTATCAACAAAGTACGCCCCAATCACCTGAATACCTAGCAGGAGTAATAAAATATAAACAACAATAAGCTTCAGCCTGACTGACTGAAAAAAGCTCACTTTCTTCATATAACCTTACTCCTGCTCTGGGTTTCTCAAATAGTAACCAACTCCACGCCGGGTCACAATCCATGCTGGATTACTCGGATTCTCCTCAATTTTCTCACGAAGACGACGAACTGTAACATCAACTGTACGAACATCTCCGTAGTAATCATACCCCCACACTGTCTCAAGCAAATGTTCACGTGTCATCACTTGTCCAATATGACGGGCAAGGTAATGCAGCAATTCAAATTCACGGTGCGTAAGTTCAATATAGGACCCATCCCGAGTGACTGTATAGGCATCAGGGTGAATAGCTAAACGCCCGATCGTAATGTCTTTCGATTGTTGAGACTGATCCTCTGGCTCTTGCTGATGTCTGCGCAAATTAGCCTTTACCCTGGCAATCAGCTCACGATTACTGAACGGTTTGGTCACATAGTCATCGGCACCCATCTCTAAGCCTAATACCTTATCGATTTCTGCATCTTTTGCTGTCAGCATTATAATAGGCATCGTGTGATTTTTACGGACCTCACGACACACTTCATTCCCATCTTTATGAGGCAGCATAATATCAAGCAAGATTAAATCAGGGTCTTCTTGATCAGCTTTTTGAATGGCTTCATCCCCATCATAAGCACAGACCACATCATAACCCTCTTTTTCTAAGTTAAATTTCAATATATCTGCAATTGGCTTTTCATCGTCTACTACTAAGATTTTTAGCGCCATACTAGTCACTTCCTTTTCATCTACTTCAATTCTTTCCCTTATTTTAACTTATTTACAGCCAAATGTCTTACTTCAACTGAAATAACCTTCCTGCATAGGAAAAAAGCGCTGGCCTTGAGTGTCTTGGCACTGCGCTCTGAGTTGTGGCGAGCTTCTTGTATGCTGTTTATAGCATAGGTAAACATTTTGATATTATCTTGTACAAACAAAAAACCGCTATGATGCACATAGCGGTTCGTCTATTAAAAATATGAAAGAGGATTTTGTAAGGAACCATCTTTATATACTTCAAAGTGCAGGTGTACCCCTGTTGAATCTCCAGTCGTTCCCATTACTCCGATCGCGCTTCCTTTTTCAACAGTTTCCCCTGGACTTACACTAATGGACGCTAAATGAGCGTAAATGGTTTTATAGCCATTATTATGATTGATCACGACTTTATTCCCATAGTCGCCATCATTTCCTGCTGAAACAACGACTCCATTGTCAGCTGCTTTAATCGTATGGTCGCTCACTCCTGAGATATCAATCCCTTTATGAAAGTCGCCCCATCTTGAGCCTTGCTCACTTGTAATCGTCCCGCCTACAGCCGGCCATGCAAATTCTCCAGTCCCTTGTGATGGTGTCACTTTTGTTCCTTTTAAAATGATTTCTTTAACGGGTTCTGTAATGACTTCTTCATCCAATGTTTTCTCTTTGATTACATTCCCGTTTTTCTCTTTTAAGGAAAAATGGACTTCCTTTTTCCCTTCCTGTCCCTCTTGTTTTACTTCTGTTTCACCTTTGCGAAGGTCATCTGTTTCAACAACCTTCGTCTCGTAAGAAATTGTCTCTTCTTTGATCCCTTCTTCTGTAACAAGAACCTCTGTTAACGGTTTAAACTCTGTCACATTCAGTTCTTGTCCAATCTGTAAAGGTTCCCCTTTACTTAGTTCAGGATTCAATTCAAATAATTTCTCCTTGGGGAGATCATACTTAGAAGATATTTCACTAAGTACTTCACCTTTTTCGACGGTGTGAAGAGTTTCTTCCGGTGTCCCTTTTTGTAAAATATTCACGGCTTCATCTACCGTTACAACTTCCCCGAGTTTTACTTTTTCTTCTTTTTTTGAAACCTCGTGAGTAAGTTTAACGTCTATTATAGTAGAATCATCAATTTTCAGTTCTTCACCATTCTCTTTTCTCTCTTTTAAGTTACGAAGCACTTCTTCATCGACATATTGTGCTTTGTACTGTTGGACAGCTTTCTGAGCTTTTTCTTCACTTGGAAGATAAGCTACGGTTTGATCACCGACTTTTAATGCTACAGCATCGGCCACAATAGTGATATCGTTTTTGATAACATTCATAACTTCTTTATTATCATGAGAAGGTTTAAACATTTTTTCAGGTACGTAAACGATATCTCTTTTTGTTGTAACCTGAAGATGATTACGATTTTCCTGGGCTTGGTTCAAGCGTTGACCTACATAGTTTTGGACGACTTCCTTTTCGTCCACTACTCCTACATGTTTATCCCCCATATATACGTGGTAGATAGTTTCCAGATTGCCTTCAGCATATGATGTAGCCCCAAGGCTCAAACCAAATCCAAGCAAAGTCATTATGGCGACTTTTTTCCAAATACCAGTCGTCTGTTTCACGTTCCTTTCCCCCAAATCAATTCTCTATCTCTCTTTTTTTATAGTTGACACCTTTTTCAAGGTATCATAACTAAACATGATTCGACAGGATATTTAAAAGATGTAAACAATTTATAATATTGCTTCCAAAATTCTCTTATAAAGGGTAATCAAATTCCCGAAAGGTGTACTTTTACACAAATTAATGGATTTTTCATCCATTATTATTGCGCTAATGTTACATAAATCGACAAAAGGAGAAAATAGTCTCTCTTATAGGTGTTTTTGTCGGGTTTACGCAGCCCATAATCGAATCCACCTGGCTCCATTGAGGAACATAAATAACCATAATGTCCCACATTTAATTTATTTAATGAAGGAATGAGAAAACTTAAAAATAAAGTAAGCGATCACTACAGGTGGCAAAGACGAGGGCAATAGTAAGTCCCTAACTATTGTTCCATAATAAAAACGTCCGTGAGCAAGTCACGGACGTTTGTTTAATAGTGGCTCGGGACGGAATCGAACCGCCGACACACGGATTTTCAGTCCGTTGCTCTACCGACTGAGCTACCGAGCCATAATAATATAAAATTTAAGATAACATTTCTCGCTCTTTCCTTTGCTTCGATGCCTATTCAGGGATGTCCTGTGCTCGTCTCGTTGCAAGTCATTTCGGTGATGCCTACGCTCCTCGCAAAGCCTGCGATGAAGCATATTCAAGATGTTTCACGGCTTCTCTACCGACTGAGCTACCGAGCCATAATAATATAAAATTTAAGATAAAATTCTCGCTCTTTACTTTGCTTCGATGCCTATTCAGAATGTTTTATGTAAAATGGCGGTCCGGACGGGACTCGAACCCGCGACCTCCTGCGTGACAGGCAGGCATTCTAACCAGCTGAACTACCGGACCGTTTCTTACGGCAACGATATTTATCATATCATAGAGCTATACAAACAGCAATAGATTTTTTGATAGTCCTTTCAAAAGAGAAATTGGAAGGGGGACCCCTCTATTTCTCTCTCAGCCAACTTTCCATCTTCTCTACAAGCTCTCCTGGTTCTGCAGCTTGTAAGATCAAGCTCCGATTAGACTCGGCAACGAAGCCTGCTTGAATTGCATGCTCAATCAAGTTTAGCAAGGGAGTATAATAATTTTCGGTATTTAATAGCGCGATGGGTTTCGTGTGCAACCCAATTTGGGCCCACGTTATCGTTTCGAATAGTTCCTCGAACGTCCCAAACCCTCCAGGAAGGGCAATAAAACCATCAGCCAATTCGCTCATTTTAGCTTTTCTTTCATGCATGGTTTTGACTTCAATAAATGAAGTCAACTTTTGGTGAGCAATTTCTTTTTCAAAAAGCGGTGTCGGCATAATACCTGTCACGCTGCCTCCTGATGCTAAAATGGCGTCAGCCAGCTCCCCCATTAGTCCACTTTTAGCTCCACCGTAAACAAGTTCGATTTGTTTCTCAGCAAAAACTTCGCCCAATACCTTGGATTGTGCCGCAAAAGCCTGGTTACTTCCTGGTTTTGACCCAGCATACACACATATTCTGTTCATAATAAGCTCCTTTCCTCAACAAAACACGTCCCCCCTTAAAAGGGAGACGTGCTTATTCTTTCTATTATACTATTCGCTATATACACTTCGTACAACATTTGTTTGGGAACGGTCGGGCCCCACTGAAAAGATAGACAACGGAATACCTGTCAGCTGCGATACACGCTCCAAGTAATGGCGAGCATTCACAGGCAAATCAGTAAGCGTCTTGGCTCCTGTAATATCTTCTTTCCACCCCGGCATCTCTTCATAGACAGGTTCACATTCAGCTAACACTTTCAAACTAGCTGGAAACTCCTTAATAATCTCACCTTTGTATTTATAGGCTACACAAATTTTTAATGTATCAATTCCTGTCAGGACATCAATAGAGTTTAAAGAAAGGTCGGTAATCCCGCTTACTCGACGCGCATGGCGGACAACCACACTATCAAACCAGCCGACACGGCGCGGACGTCCTGTTGTTGTTCCGTATTCTCGGCCCACTTCACGAATTTGGTTCCCCACTTCATTATCCAGTTCTGTAGGAAAAGGGCCATCTCCTACACGTGTCGTATAAGCTTTTGAAACACCAACCACGTGTTTGATTTTTGAAGGTCCTACCCCTGAACCAATTGTGACACCGCCTGCAATAGGGTTAGAGGAAGTTACAAATGGATAGGTTCCCTGATCAATATCCAGCATAACCCCTTGAGCTCCTTCAAACAGAACGCGCCGCCCTTCATCTAAGCTATCATTCAAGACGACTGATGTATCACAAACGTATTCTTTAATTTGTTGTCCATACTCGTAATATTCATCTAGTATTTCATCTACAGTAAATGGTGTTGTTTCATACACTTTTTCAAATAAACGATTTTTTTCTGCTATATTCTGATCAAGCTTCTCCCGGAAACTTTCTTTGTCCAGAAGATCAGCTACTCGAATCCCTGTTCTGGCTGCTTTATCCATATAGGCTGGGCCAATTCCTTTTCGTGTTGTTCCAATTTTATTGGCACCTTTTTCTTCTTCCTGCAGTGCATCAAGTTTCAAGTGGTATGGAAGGATAATATGTGCACGATTGCTGATTCGCAAATTATCCGTTGAAATTCCTCGATCATGTAAGTACTTCAATTCTTCTAAGAGAGCCTTCGGATCGACAACCATTCCATTTCCTAAAACACAAATTTTCTCACCAAAAAAGATCCCTGAAGGAATAAGATGCAATTTATACGTGACTTCATCAAATTTAATGGTATGCCCCGCGTTGTTTCCGCCTTGATAACGAGCTACAACTTCGGCATTTTGTGATAGAAAATCAGTAATTTTACCTTTACCTTCATCGCCCCATTGGGTTCCGACAACTACTACTGAAGACATAATGGCACCTCCGCCAATAAAATTTACTTTTTAAATTAAATACATGGTCAGTTTATCAATATTCCACTCATCCGTCAACGCAAATCCGAACAATACATATCATTTCATTAATAATGTTCGATTATACCATCCTCATTTAATACTTATATATACTTACATTAACTTAAATTACTTGATATAAATAACGTTATTACTTATAATAACTTATAAAGGAGTGGTGGTTGCGATGTACCAAGAGGAACGGCTTATTGAAATTCTTACTTACTTAAGGAATGAAAAACGGATTTCAGTAGAAAAAATCTGCGAACTCTTTGACGTTTCTCGTGATACAGCCAGGAGAGACCTCGTAAAGCTCGAAGAACAGCAAGCGATTTTACGAACAAGAGGGGGAGCCATCCTGCCTTCTATTCATAACAAAATTAAGGACTATCCCAATCGCCTGCGGACTGATTCCGGAGAAAAATTCCATATTGGGCGAAAAGCTGCCTCTTTGATCAGGAACGGCGATAAAGTGATATTAGATGCTTCAACTACTGTTCAGTCATGCGCGGATCAAATGAAGGAACTCGACTGTACCGTTATTACAAATTCCATTAACCAGGCAGAAATCCTTTCAAATAAAGCAAACGTAACGATTCATTTACTCGGTGGCCAGCTGCATAAGGAACATCGTTTTTTATATGGCACCTCCGTCATTGATCGGCTCTCAAAGTATTATGTTGATCATGCTTTCATCGGTGTAGTAGGGATCTCCGAGCATGGCTTAACCATTGCTCATGAAGAAGACGGTATGGTGAAAAGAAAAATGCTTGAACAGGCCAAACAGGTTACGGTTCTTGCTGACCATACTAAGATAGGGATAACTGACTTTTACCAGTATGCAAGTTTAGAAGATATTGACCTGCTGATTACAGATCGGACTCCAAGTGTTGAATTTCAGGAGCTTCTCAGCACCCACCAGGTCGAGTTAGTCGTAACGGAGGAGGGGGCATAACTATGAAGATGATCGCCATTGATTTGGATGGAACCCTTTTAAATAGTCACAGTTCCATCAGTAAAGAAAATATTGCAGCCATTAAAAAGGCACAAGCTAGAGGGATAGAAGTTGTCATTGCTACGGGACGTGCTGAATTTGATGTGCGGGAAGTTTTCAAGAATACTGGAGTGCTCACATGGGTAATAGGAGCAAATGGAGCTACCATGAATCAGCCTAATGGGGAATACTTTGACGCTACTTCGATTGATCCCAAGGATGGAAAAGAGATATTACAGTGGCTCGAACAGGAGGAATTCTATTATGAGGTCTTCAGTGACTCAGCAATCCTCACCCCACAAAATGGGCGGGAACTGCTCAATATCGAACTTGATAGGGTTCGGAGTGCCAATCCAAAAGCAGATATTTCTGATTTAAAGCTAGCTATGAATAAACAATTTGGACAGCAAGGATTCCTGCATGTTAAATCATATCAAGAAATTCTGGCGGCCGATGTTCCGCTTTACAATGTGCTGGCTTTTTCGTTCGATCAGGATAAACTCGCGACAGGCTGGCGACAGTTTGAAGCTCACGATGATTTAACGTTAGTGAGCTCTTCCCTTCATAACTTCGAACTTGAGCATAAGGATGCTTCAAAGGGCAACGCACTGAGAAGACTCGCGGATTTTAAAGGCATTTCCCTGCAAGATACTGGTGTAATTGGAGACAGTCCTAATGATCTGTCCATGTTCGAAGCAGCTGGGCACAGTGCAGCAATGGCAAATGCCCATGATTTAGTGAAAAAGGCCGGTGACTTTATAACAAAGTCCAATGATGAACACGGGGTTGCCCATATCATTGATAAATGGCTTACTTCCTATTGATTCATACACACTCGGCGTAACTTCTTATTGAAGGCGTGACGAACTGTGATGAATATAATCAGGCGTCTGAGTATTAAATACTCAGACGCCTTACTATGTTTAGACACATATAAAACGCAAAAAACCACCTCAGGTCATCCATAAATTGGATGACCTGAGGTGGCAAAAAAAGGATGTTGTTTAGGCCGGTGGTACGTCGGCGTCACTGTATCGTCTGTCAAGGTCAACGAATTTGTTATATTCCTTTACGAAGGCGAGTTCCACATTGCCAACGGGGCCGTTACGTTGCTTAGATATAATTATTTCAATAATATTTTGGTTTTCTGACTCCTGATCATAATAATCATCACGGTACAGAAATCCTACAATGTCGGCATCCTGCTCAATTGAGCCTGATTCACGCAGGTCGGACATCATCGGACGCTTATCCTGCCTTGATTCAACACCGCGTGATAACTGAGATAGTGCAATCAAAGGAACATTCAACTCACGAGCCAACCCTTTTAAGGAACGGGAAATTTCCGATACTTCCTGCTGACGGTTTTCTTTAGAATTGGCGCTTCCTTGAATGAGCTGCAGGTAGTCAATCAATATCATACCTAGGCCATGTTCTTGTTTGAGCCGACGGCACTTGGAGCGGATCTCGCTCACCCGTATCCCTGGTGTGTCATCGATATAAATACCTGCATTCGATAGACTCCCCATTGCCATGGTCAACTTGTTCCAATCGTCAGATTCCATACGCCCTGTCCGCAAACGCTGCGCATCAATATTCCCCTCAGCACATAGCATACGTGAGACGAGTTGATCAGCACCCATTTCAAGACTGAAAATAGCCACGTTTTCTTCCGTGTGTACAGCTACGTTCTGAGCTATATTAAGAGCAAACGCTGTTTTACCCATGGAAGGACGGGCAGCGATTATAATCAAATCATTTCGCTGGAACCCTGAAGTAATTTGATCAAGGTCCCGGTAACCGGTTGGAATTCCTGTTACGTTTCCATCATTGTTATGAAGCATTTCAATATTGTCATATACATCGATCAGCACATCTTTAATACTTTTAAATGCTCCAGAGTTCTTTCTGCTGGACACTTCAAGAATATCTTTTTCTGCTGCATTTAAAACATCCTCTAAGTTCTCTTCTTCAGCAAATCCGCTTGTAACGATATCCGTCGCGGTACGAATCAATCCCCTTAGTGTCGATTTTTCACTGACAATTTTCGTATAATAGCCGACATTTGCTGCCGTTGGCACAGAGTTCGCGATATCACTTAGATAGGAGACACCGCCAACTTCTTCTAACACTTTATTATTTGATAACGCCGTGGTCACCGTCACAAGATCAATAGGTTCTCCACGATCAGATAAAGTAAGCATCACTTCAAAAATGCGCTGGTGACTTGCTCTGTAAAAATCTTCAGGCAGCAAGTATTCAGCGGCCGTGGACATAGCTTCCGGTTCCAAAAAAACCGCCCCGAGCACCGCTTGTTCCGCTTCGATATTATGAGGTGGGGTACGGTCGTTCCATAGTTCACTCACATGCTGTTCCTCCCCTAGTCAAGCAAAGGGCCTCTTATTTCCCTTCAATATGAACACGAATGTTACCTGTAACCTCTGGGTGCAGCTTTACAGGCACATTGGTGTACCCAAGTGTACGAATAGGCTCGTCTAACTCAATTTTACGTTTATCTATTTTTATTTGATAGGATTTCTTCAGCTCTTCAGCAATTTGCTTACTTGTAATGGACCCAAATAAACGTCCGCTATCACCGGACTTAGCTGTTAATTTCACTTCCATATTAGCTAATTTTTCTTTAAGCTGTTCCGCTTCCTTCACTTCTTCCTCAGCAAGCTGCTCTTGTTTTGCATCTTTCGCTTCCTGTGCCTTGAGGTTTCCGCTCGTAGCCTCGACAGCTAAATTATGTTTCAAAAGATAGTTCCGCGCATAACCATCAGAAACGTTTTTGATTTCTCCTTTTCTCCCTTTTCCTTTTACATCTGCTTTAAATATAACCTTCATTCTTCTTCTCCTCCCTCAAAGTACTCATCAATAATATCTTGTAACAATGCTCTCGCATCTTCAATTGTTGTATCTTCTAGCTGGGTAGCAGCATTAGTTAAATGGCCTCCCCCATTCATACGTTCCATAATAATCTGGACATTTACATCACCTAGAGAGCGAGCACTAATGCCAATCCGACCATCTTTTCGCTCAGAAATTACAAATGAAGCTACAATCCCAGTCATGGTAAGTAACGTATCTGCAGCCTGGGCAATTATCACCGGACCATAAGCTTCACCGTGCTCTCCGGCTGAGATCGCAATTCCATCTCGGTACACATCTGCTTTTTCAATTAAACGACTGCGTTTTACGTAAACGTCTAAATCTTCCTTCATGAATTTCTGCACTAAAACAGTGTCTGCTCCTTTGGACCTTAAATAAGAAGCAGCATCAAAAGTCCGGGAACCCGTACGTAAGGTGAAACTTTTTGTATCAACAATAATGCCTGATAACAATGCCGTAGCCTCAAGCATGGATAGTTTCAGCTTCTTCGGCTGATACTCAAGCAGCTCTGTTACCAACTCTGCTGTAGAAGAGGCATATGGCTCCATATAAACAAGGGTCGGGTCAGCTATGAATTCCTCCGCACGACGATGGTGATCGATTACCACCACATGTTCTGTTTTATTTAAAAGTTTTTCTTCGGCAACGAGCGATGGTTTGTGCGTGTCGACTACGACTAGCAGGGTTTCATTCGTTACAAGTTCAAGGGAATCTTCCGGAGTAATGAAATTAGACCATAACCCTTCGTCACCCTGAATTTCTTCAATCATCCGCTGGACACCAGTATCGATATCATGTGGGTCAAGAACAATAGATGCAGGTATGTCATTGGCTTGTGCGATTTTCAAGATCCCTATAGCTGCACCAACCGCGTCCATATCCGGAGATTTATGCCCCATAATCAGCACTCTTTCACTTTCCTGAACAAGCTCTTTCATAGCATGTGAGATTACCCGGGCGCGAACTCTTGTACGTTTTTCCATTGGGTTCGTTTTTCCACCGTAAAAGCGGACCTTCCCAGTGTCATCCTTAATGGCCACCTGGTCCCCGCCACGTCCGAGGGCGAGATCCAGACTTGATTGAGCTAATTCCCCTAGTTCTGGCAGGCTCACTGGCCCGACTCCGACTCCGAAACTTAACGTTAAGGGAACATTCTGATTCGTGATGAGCCCTCTAACCTCGTCTAGAATCTCAAACTTCGAGCGTTCTAGGGTTTGTAAGATCTCCTGGCTCATAACAGCAATAAAGCGCTCCTGGGATGTACGTTTAAGGTAGATCCCATAATCTCCCGCCCACTTGTTTAAGGTGGATGTCACTTGTGAGTTGATTTGACTCTTATTTGTATCATCCATTCCTTGAGTAATTTCTTCATAATTATCAAGAAAAATAATGGATAATACAGTCTGCTCATTTTGATATAGATTATGAATCTTTGTCTGATTTGTACGATCAAAGATATATAATAGCCGCTCATCACGTTTAATTAATGTGTGAAGTTTATAATCTTCAATCTCTAACCAGGTTTCGTCCTGGTCTTCCTTAATTTGAGCAATTATATCATCAGAAAGAGTTGTAAGTGACTCCCCGACAATTGTGTCCTGCTTGGTAAATTTGTTCATATATGGATTAGCCCACTCTACTTTATAATCCTCACTGTATAGAACAATCCCAATAGGCATCTCAAGTAAAGCTTCTTCCCCAACCTTTTTCACTCGATAGGAAAGTGTAGATATATATTCCTCTGTTTCACTAATCATGGTCTGCTCTGTGCGGACACTGTAGAATATAGATGCAGCGAGAAACAGTGTCATCAATAATCCCAGCATCCACTGGTAATACCAGATAAAGCAAAGAAGCAGTATGGAGATGACATAGATAACCCATAAATGTCCACTCATAGTCGGTTTTTTAAAAAAGTTCGGCATATCATTCAGCTCCTGCCATTTTGTACGAGCTATCGTTACTTTTTAGCTTGTAAACGTTCGCGTAACGAAAATCCTATATCAATTATACCTAAGATTCGTACAAGATAAAGTAGGATTGTTGGTAAAAGCACACACCCTATGACTGCGATAATCGGCAGCGCCTTTGTTTTCCGTTTAACATGGGAGTAGAAAGCAATAAAGGCAATCCCTTGAACAGCTAAAAGCGCTCCTGTCAGAGTGAAAACATTAATCGCAGCCAAATAACCTATACCATCACCGGCTGCAAATATATAGTTAAAAATTAACGCGAAAAAGTAATACCATAATACAGAAGTCGGCAATGTAAAATTACGAAAAGCGGGAAAATGAAACTTTTTACCTTCGACTCGATTAATTAATTTATAGCTTGCCCATTGACTAATAAAGGCATAAAATATTCCTAAAATAGCCAGGATGCTAGGAATTAAGTCAGGAAGTGTTTCCATTTGCTGTCGTAAACCCTCAAGCTGTTCCTCGGTCATTCCTCCCCCGCCAAGCGTACCTAACATTCCTTCTGTTATCGTAAATGCTTCATCTAAAGCCGCCTGAATTTGTTCCGTCCAGCTGACTCCAAACAATACCTGTGACATCAAGTATATGGCAACAAGACCAATGATAAAACCAATTGAACCCATTGCCCAAGTTTCATATGCTGACCTCTTATTATTCATGGAGGCGCCGACAAATATTCCGCCAATCCCTGTAAGTAAAGTAACGGGTAGTGAAAAGACCGTTGCAAACAAGGAAGCAAATATAGTGACAGCGATCAGCATGAGTCCCCCTGGTTTCCACCCATGCCTGTAAGTATAAAACACAAATGGTATTGGTAATGTAAGGATTAGAATAGAGCCAATAATCCCAGGAAGAAACAGAATTAACAATAACACTAGCAGATAAATTCCTGTCATTAAAGCCCCTTCTGTAATTCTTCTCGTATCATTCATTCACGTGCACCTCATCTTTACTCAAAACTATGCTAACTACCCTATTTTAACATACCAGGCAACAGCTCATCTTTTCATAACGTTTTGTCTTTAGGATGATATGCTGATATGATAAGACAAACCATTTTAAACAGGGCAGGGGGATCAAAAATGCGAACTGATTATCATGTACATATGGCCGAAACAGGGGATTTGTCTGTAGATTATTTACGCAATTACATTGAAAGAGCTAAACAAGAAGGGATTGAGGAATTAGGGATTTCTGAACATGCATACTTTTTCCAAGAAACATCCAACATTCTTTCTAATCCTTGGGTAGAAAACCGCCGCACATTAGAATTCAATCAGTACCAGCACCTGTTTGATGCAGCGCATGAAGCGGGGCTTCCCATTAAAATGGGGATCGAAATGGACTATATGCCTGGCAAAGAAACTGAAATGCAGCAATTTATTGAGGCGCATCCATTTGATTATGTCATAGGTTCCGTACATTGGATTGATGAATGGGGGATTGACTTAGCTATATTTCGAGAAGAATATGAGAAGCGCGACTTACATAACGTTTACCGAGAATATTTTGATCGAGTCGTTACCTTAGCGGAATCTGGTCTATTTGATTTCGTCGGTCATATTGACGTTATTAAGGTATTCGGCTATCGCCCGGATGATAAAGAATTCCTCCAAGAACAGTATGAACGGGCCGCCCAAGCCCTTGCTAAAACCAACACTTGTATCGAAATCAGTACAGCTGGCTTAAGGAAGCCAGTCGGTGAATTATATCCCGATCCTGATCTTTTGAAGGCTTGTAAGGAAAAAGGTGTTGGAATTGTTCTATGTTCAGATGCCCATAAGCCAGACCATATTGGTTATGCTTACGATGAAGCTATTAAACTAGCTCGATCAGCTGGTTATGATGAAGTGAATGTATTTAAGAAACGTAGAGCACGTACGGAACCTATAACTTAAGAATACACAACCCCCAGGTGTAGCTTGTTTACGCCTGGGGGTTCTTTTGTAAGTTACAAGATTGGTGAAGCCTTTACATTGCCATGGTATGTTCAGCAGTTGATATGGTATTCACACCTGGCACATTTACAACCACAATGCCATGCTCTGCAGCAGCTTCTAAACAATATTATTTACACCCGCTCGTCCGATCCCTTCAGCTCAGTTGCTTGCTCAGTCAGCTCTCGCGTCACCTCGGTTTGACTACGAACAGTCATGGCATAACTAGTACTTAATTCCGTAAGTAACTCCCCGTGGCTTAAAGACGAGTTTACTGTCGGGTCATTTATTAAAATACGATGCACTTATTTCAACTCCTTCATGGCATACAAATAAATTTCCTAGGCTGCTATTTTAAAACTACTCCACTTGTCCTTTCAGCGCGCACAATTTATCTTCTGAAATAGAAATTTAATATTCATTTATCCTATCAAAGCATATTCAATGTCAATCAACTGCTGTGATCAACAATAAATAGTTTTTTTCTTTTTTTTCTTTTGTAAAGATGCTGTTAATTAATAGAATTGTCTGTATAATTTAAAAGGTAGAAAAAATTTAGAATATTACCACATTAGGGGGAGGATTACTTTGAAAAAAGGCAATTTATGGTTATTATTATCTTTAATGATGACATTCGTATTAGCCGCATGCAGCGGTGGGGAAAGTACATCAAGTAATTCTAGTGGAGAAGAAGAAAGCAGCAGTGAAAGTGATGTTAAACAGGAGATAACCATCACAGCAAAAAGTGAAATTGCAAGTATGGATCCTTCATTAATAACAGATACGGTTTCATTCCAATGGGCCGGTGAAACACTGGAGGGACTATTCCGATTGGACAAGGACGGCAACCTTTCACCGGGTATTGCTAAAGATAGTTCTGTTAGTGAAGATGGACTAACTTGGACTTTTAACCTGCGTGAAGATGCTAAATGGGCTAATGGGGATCCTGTAACCGCCCATGACTTCGTGTATTCCTGGCAGCGTGCAGTAGACCCTGCAACTGGATCTGAATATGGACCTTATTTCCTTGGCGGTGTAGTCAAAAATGCTACAGCCATTAGTGAAGGTGAAATGGATCCATCAGAACTTGGTGCAGTGGCCGTTGATGATCATACATTAGAAGTTCACCTTGAAAAGCCAGTTCCATATTTCAAAAATATGACGGTTTTCATCACATTTATGCCTCTTAATCAAGATTATGTAGAGAAGCATGGAGATAAGTTTGGAACCGAAGCGAAGTTTACCCTGGCGAATGGACCTTTTAAAATGACAGAGTGGAACCATGGCGAAGGATGGACCCTTGTTAAAAATGAATCTTACTGGGATGCAGACGCCGTTAAGCTGCAAAAGCTTGAAGGAAAAGTCATTAAAGAAATCTCAACTGGGGTTAACCTCTATCAATCTGGTCAAATTGACCAAGCAGAACTTAACGCTGAATTCGTCGACCAATATTCAACTTCTGAAGATTTCAGAATAGCAGAGCAGCCGTATTTATACTTCTTCAAATTCAATCAGGCGAATGAAGTGTTAGCAAATGTACATGCACGTAAAGCTATTTCCCTTGCGATTGATCGCCAAGCTTTAGTTGACGTCATCTTAAACGATGGCTCTATCGTAGCTGAAGGGTATGTTCCATCCAACTTTGTGAACAAACCAGGTACCGACAAAGGTTTCCGTGAAGTACAGGGATCACTTGTGGAATCTAATGAAGCTAAAGCTAAAGAACATTGGGCAAAAGCACTCGAAGCACTTGGAAAAGAAGAAGTAACATTAGAAATCTTAGGTGATGATACAGGAACATCACAAAATGCTATGGCTTACTACAAAGATCAATTAGAAACAAAACTTGAGGGACTTACAATCGAACTTGTGCAAGTTCCTTTCAAAGAACGTGTGCGCCGAGGACAAGAATCAGAATTTGAAATCCTTGCCGCTACTTGGGGACCTGACTATGTGGACCCGAACACCTATTTAAATATGTATTTGACTGACGGACAAAATAATAACATGAACTTCTCTAGCGAAGAGTATGATGCACTAATTGCAAAAGCAAATGGTGAATATGCTCAACAGCCGCAAAAGCGTTTTGAAACTTTCCTAGAAGCTGAAAGATTACTTTTAGAAGAATATGCTGCCGTAGCACCGATTTACCAGGATGCGAAAGCTATGCTATTCAGGCCATCTATTAAAAACGCATTCGCTACAGCTACCGGCCCAGAATTTGAATTTAAGTGGGCATATGTAGAGGAATAATCACAAACACAAATAATACCTCTGTTGATTTACTCAACAGAGGTATTTTGCTGCTTTAATCGAGGCTTCCTTCCGGGCCAAAGAACTCATAGTTTCTTCGCTCTTCCGGTATTCCCCAAGCTTTCAGTGAATGATGTACAGCCTTCATAAATCCTTCAGGTCCACAATAATAAAAGTCTGCCTGTTGCGGTACATTTTCCTGAAGCCATTCTAAATCAATATATCCTGTTTTATCATATCCACTATCCTGTTCAGATGGATCCTCATAAATGGTATAAGCTTTTACGGAAGGATAATCTAGCACCACTTCTCTCATATCCTCCTTAAATGCGTGGACACTACCATTGCGTGCTGCATGAATAAAGTAAATATCACGACCTGTTTGTTTCATAGTTGAGGTTTTAAGCATACTCATTAATGGTGTTAGTCCTACACCGCCACTAACTAGCACGACAGGATTTTCTGATTCCGTATTCAAGTGGAAGTCCCCAGCTGGGGCACTGATTGATACGACATCCCCAGTTTCTATCTGATTGTGTAAAAAACTAGATACAATACCTGCTGGATTCCCTCCAATTTCATCTTCCCTTTTTACACTAATACGATAGTAGCCTTTGCCAGGGGAATCAGATAGACTGTATTGTCTCAGGTGTGTATGTTCTTCGCCGGGAATTTCAGCTTTAATCGTAATATATTGACCCGGTTTATAGTCGGACAATTCACCGCCATCCACTGGCTCCATGTAGAAGGATGTGATCACATCACTTTCCTTTACCTTCCTCACAATCCGAAATTCACGATAATCATTCCAACCGCCTTTTTGTACGGCAGCATCATAGTACTTCTGTTTTTCTACTTCTATAAATGCTTCTGCAATCACACCATAAGCTTCTCCCCATGCTTCGATGATGTCATCAGTAGCAGCATCACCTAGGACCTCTTTAATAGCTAGTAGCAAATACTCACCTACAATAGGGTAATGCTCAGGTTTGACATTTAAACTCCGGTGTTTCTCAGAAATCTGCATAACTGTCGGCATGATCACACTTAAATCGTCAATATGTTGTGCAGCCGCATAAACCGCATTAGCCAAAGCCTTAGGCTGTCTTCCTGCCCTTTGGTTCGTTTGGTTAAAAATGTTCCTTAATTCAGGATAATCAGCAAACATCCGCTGATAGAAACACTTTGTAATAGCTTCCCCATGCTCTGCCAGTACAGGTACAGTTGACTTAACTATTTTTACGGTCTCTTCATTTAATTGAGTTTTTACAGTCATAGAAATACTCCCTTTAAAAGATGTATTTTTAATACATCTTTATTATAAAAATAATCTCTATATAAAAGCAATATTATAAATACATCTTTTGTGACAATATTGTAACAAGCTAAACAATCGAAAGCAGAAAGACAACTTGCAGATTATATGATAAGATAATGGAAAACTAAAATGAGGATTTTTATATATGCGCTTAAAAAAATATACGGATTACGCTCTGAGAGTACTAATTTATACAGCCTCTATTCCAAAAGATCAATTAGCGAGTAAAAAAGAAATCTCTGAAGTCTTTCATATTTCTGAGAACCACCTGGGGAAAATTATTCATCAGTTAAACAAGCTTGAGTTGATTGAAACCATTCGTGGGAGAAGCGGAGGATTAAAGCTGGCAAAGGAACCCAGAGATATTAACATTGGTTATGTAGTCAGGGCAATGGAAGATGATTTTCTTCTGTTAGAGTGTTTTGACAATGACACCAATTACTGCGTGATTACACCTGCCTGCAAGCTAAGGCGTGTATTAAATGATGCCTTACGTGCTTTTTTAGAGGTGGTCGATAACTATACACTGCATGATTTATTGTCCAACAAGGATGATTTAAGAGAGCTTATGGATATAACCTAGAGAGATGCAGGAGGCCAGACCATTTTAAAAACGAAAAAAAGGCCGTTCAGTTGTTTAACTAGCTGAACGGCCTTTATTTATTGCTATTTATTCAGCACTGTAAGGTAATAGTGCCATTTGACGAGCGCGTTTGATTGCTTTCGTCAATTTACGTTGATATTTTGCAGAAGTTCCAGTTACGCGACGAGGAAGAATTTTTCCACGGTCGGAAATGAAACGTCTAAGCAAGTCAGTATCTTTAAAGTCGATATGTGTGATTCCGTTTGCTGTAAAGAAACACACCTTTTTACGTTTACCGCGTCCACGACGTGCCATGAGGCGTCCCTCCTTTACTTATTTAGAATGGTAAATCATCATCAGAGATGTCGATCGGCTCTCCATTATCTGCGAAAGGATCATCATCTTTATTATTATTATTTGAACCGAAGTTATTACCTGGTTGCTGTTGATTCTGATTTGGTTGGAATCCTGAACCTTGTTGGCCGCCTCCGTTTTTGGATGCACCTTTAGATTCTAGGAACTGTACGCTGTCTGCAACAACTTCTGTTACAAACACACGCTTACCTTCTTGATTATCGAAACTTCTGGACTGTAATCGCCCGTCCACACCGATAAGACTGCCTTTGCTCATAAAATTGGCAAGGTTTTCAGCAGCTCGTCTCCAAACAACGCAGTTAATGAAATCTGCATCACGATCACCCTGGTTATTTGAGAATGGTCGATTCACTGCAACAGTGAAGTTGGCAACAGCTACCCCATTTGGCGTATAGCGTAAATCCGGATCCTTCGTTAATCTGCCGACTAAAACGACACGATTTAACATCAGAACCACCCCTTATTTGTCATCTTCGCGTACAGCGATGTGGCGGATAACATCATCCGAGAACTTCGCTTGACGGTCGAATTCATTGATCGCTTCACGATCACCTTTGAAGTTGATCGTTACATAGATCCCATCACGATAATCATTAATTTCGTAAGCAAGACGACGCTTGCCAACTTCTTTAAGATTTTCGATTTCCGCACCATTATTTGTAAGGATACCGCTGAAACGCTCAACTACAGCTGTTTTAGCTTCCTCCTCGATGTCTGGGCGGATGATGTACATGATTTCATAATTTCTCATCCGTATTCACCTCCTTATGGACTTAACGGCTCCTTTAACAGGAAAGGAGCAAGGAGTAATTTAACTATAATTACTCACAATGTTGTATTATATCAAAAGTACATCGGAAATACAATACGTTAACGGAGAGATCCGGGTTTTGGCTTATACGTTGAATCGGAAATGGATAACATCGCCATCTTTAACTAAATACTCTTTTCCTTCTAAACGAACTCGGCCACGATCTCGAGCTACTCCCATAGTTCCAGCATCCACAAGGTCTTCGTAAGATACTGTCTCCGCACGAATAAATCCGCGTTCAAAGTCAGTATGGATAATCCCCGCAGCTTGAGGAGCTGTCATTCCTTCTTTAAACGTCCAAGCACGAACCTCTTGCTCGCCAGCTGTAAAGTAAGTAGCTAGCCCTAACAAGTTATAGGTTGCTTTAATCAATTGATCCAAGCCAGATTCTTCAATACCAAGGTCTTCGAGGAACTCTTGTTTTTCTTCCCCATTCAACTCGGCAATTTCAGCTTCAATTTTTGCACATATGACAATAACCTCTGCATTCTCCTGGGCTGCAAACTCCCGGATCTGCTTCACTTTATCATTGTCACCTTCACCGATCTCCTCTTCACTCACATTAGCTACGTATAAGATCGGCTTAGAAGTTAATAAGTGCAAGCCTTTTACAACCTTGTGCTGATCCGTTGAGAATTCAATTGCTCGAGCAGGGGTTTCACCCTCAAGACCTTCTTTAAGCTTTTCTAAAACTGCATATTCAGCTACTGCATCCTTATCTTTTTGGCGAGCCATTTTGGCCACCCGGTCCAAACGCTTTGAAACAGTTTCCAAATCGGCTAAAATCAATTCTAAATTAATCGTTTCG
Organism: Halobacillus hunanensis; assembly: GCF_900166655.1. Classification (GTDB taxonomy): domain Bacteria; phylum Bacillota; class Bacilli; order Bacillales; family Halobacillaceae; genus Halobacillus_A; species Halobacillus_A hunanensis. The sequence continues at coordinate 1,353,610 of NZ_FVZB01000006.1, forward strand.
ATATCTGATATTGGATCTACTTGTCCGGAAACATGTGTGATATTCTCATCTTCAAATGCACGTACAACGTGGCAAATTGCATCTACTTGGCGAATATGGGATAAGAACTGATTTCCTAACCCTTCTCCCTTGCTAGCTCCCTTAACAATACCGGCAATATCGGTAAATTCGAATGCTGTCGGTACTGTCTTCTTCGGATTGACCAGCTCAGTTAACTTTTCTAGTCGAGGGTCCGGAACCTCCACAATCCCAACGTTTGGATCAATGGTGGCAAACGGATAGTTTGCAGACAATGCTCCAGCCTGCGTAATTGCGTTAAATAAAGTAGACTTGCCCACGTTAGGCAATCCTACAATTCCAGCTGTTAATGCCATATAAAAATTCCACTCCTTAAGGATTTACATACATGTATGTTCGGTCATATCAATTATAGATACTGTACAAAAAAATAACAACCTATGCAAAATAGAAAACAGGCCCCTTCAGGAAGCCTGTTTTTCATGTTTACTCTATTTAAAAATCCAAATGTCAGGCCCTCTCACCTCAGTTTATTTTAAAACCTACATTCATATAGGGGGTTAAACAAAGCTGGGAAACCTTGTTATTGTTCACTCGCTTCGAGTACTTTCTTCATCTTCGTTTCAAACTTTTTACGCGGGATTAGCACACTATGCCCGCATCCTTCGCACTTAATTCTAATATCAGCACCCATGCGTATAATTTTCCAGCGGTTTTCCCCGCATGGATGTGCTTTCTTCATTTGAACTATATCGTTTAAATGATACGTTTTCTCTGCCATAGCTTTTGCCTCCCGGATATATAATTAAGATGGTTCCTGTCCCGTTTCTTCTTCGTGGCGTGAGTACATCACGATACGCGGATAAGGTATTTCGATCCCTTTTTCTTCTAAACGCTGTTTTACTTCTCTTCGAAGCGCACGAGCCACACCCCAGTGTTCCATAGGGACTGTTTCACTAATGATCCTCATCATAATTTCTGAAGCATTTAAATTATCTACACCTAGCAGTTCTGGTATAGCCGTCATCTGCTCATATCGTTCTGGTAATTCCTCAAGAAGTTCGGATATGATCTGTTCTGTATATTCAATATTATTTTCATAGGCAATCCTCACATCCACTACAGCAATGCTGTTGTGAATCGAGTAGTTGGTAACTTGGGTAACATTCCCATTCGGGAGAATATTGATCTCCCCTGTCCAACTTTTGATTTTAGTCGTCCGTAAACCAATTTCCTCAACAAATCCCTCTACACCAGATGTCAGTACATAGTCTCCTACAGAAAATTGATCTTCAAAGATAATAAAGAATCCCGAAATGATATCACGTACAAGGTTTTGCGCACCAAACCCAATCGCTAAGCCAGCCACCCCAGCACCGGCAAGCAACGGTCCAATTTTGATACCAAACACTTCTAATATCATGATAAATGCCGTGAAATAAACGATGTATGTCATGGTATTAATCACAAGCTTTTTGAGAGTAGATTCACGGCGTGCAGTAATCTGAAAGGGACCGCGTCTACGGTTTTCAAAAAATCGTGATATAATTTTACTGCCGATCCGAATGATTAATAGCGAAACAAATAGAATCAGCAATATTTGCAATAGCCCCTGTCCAATTCCAACCCACAATTCAGGACCTGTTATATAGTCAACGAATTTTCCCCAGTCTACTAAAGCCTCCTCCATAAATTACCCTCCTAAGTTTCAGTACTAGAATATGAAACTTATTTTAACAGGTTTCTACCGAATTTTGAATCGATGTATGAAAGGAGAAAGCAGAAGGGAACCCAAAACATATAAGTTAAGCAATCCATAAAGAGGATACAAGTATTCGATCAATGTAGAGAAACCAAAGGATGTAAACGGAACCATGATGACAATAGTAATCATGGAAAGGATCCATAACGGTTGTTGTAAATATTCTCTGAACCGAGTTACAATTCCAAGCATCCCTGAAGCAGCGGTCGTGAACATAGCAATCCACATTACGATCGACATAAATATCATCATTTCAAACGGGTACTCTTTTAATATAGCGAATAAAGGGATTTCATATAAAATAATTTCCTCGGAAATTTGTATCAAACTATTATTATATAAATAAGAAACTACCCCCAAAAGGAGACCGCTTCCTATGCTTGCTACCCATATTTCACGACGGCTTTCCACCTTGTTTCCTATCGCACCAAGAACGGCTATTAATGGAACAACATTAAGAGCTGTAAATGGAAAGGCTGCTTTCCAATTGCTTGTCTCCTTTATGTGCCCGAACATTGATAAGTTCTGGTCATGAGTAAATAAAAGTAAGACAAAGAGCAATCCACCAATTAATACTGGGAGAACTAAGCTATTAACCGTCACGATCCCTTTTACATCCCAAACAAACAGTAAAATTAAAGGGATAATAATAGCCAGCACCCCTAATCGGTAAGAAAAGTGAAAGGCTTGCCATGTTGCACCACTTCCCGCCAGCATCACCACTGTTGTCGTAAATAAATAGAGGATAATCATTCCATCATAAATGCCCGTCAGGTGTCTTCCGACCACTTTTCTAAGGACAGGTAAATAATGACCCGCCTTCTGTTCATAGCTGATTCTCATAATACTCATACAACAGAAACTAAACATAAACGAAAATAATAGGATCGCCAGACTGCTATCTTGTCCAAAAAACTGCCATAGTTCCCTGCCAGATGCATAGCCAGCACCAATTGTTGTTCCTATGATTAAGCACATCCATTTAAAACCTGCTCTCACTACAACCGCTCCCTACTCGATATATTTTGCCACGTATAGAAACATGAAAAGCCTTATATACTGTTACTAATATGTGTCTGGAGGGGTACCTATGAATGTTAAGGACAAGTTTTCAAAAGGTGAGCAGCGTGTCCATGTAGACGATCCAAATATGAGTGAACAGCTTAGTCATTACCTGTTGGAGTCCCTTCCTAAGGACAAGCAAGTAATTATTGCATGTATTGGCACTGACCGATCAACTGGAGATTCTTTAGGACCATTGGTTGGTTCAATGCTTCGAGACCATCCCTTAAAAACTTTCCACGTCTATGGAACATTAGAGCATCCTTTACATGCCCTAAACCTGAAAGATACAATAAAAGCTATCTATCATACCCATCCATCGCCATTCATTCTTGCCATTGACGCCTGCCTTGGAAAAAACTCTTCTATTGGAAGTGTATCTATTGGAAAAGGAACGCTTAACCCTGGAGCTGCTTTAAAAAAGGATCTACCGCCTATAGGTGATATGCATATAAGCGGAATGGTTAATGTGGGTGGTTTTATGGAATATGTAGTCCTGCAAAATACCCGCTTGCATCACGTTATGAATATGGCTGCAAAAATTGCAGCAGCTATCCGTTTGGCAGAAGAACAACGCGGAAGTGGCCTTTATACTTATCAGCCTTTAGTAGCTGCAACAAAAAAACAGCAACGGTAAGGCATCCGTTGCTGTTCTAGAACCACTGCATCACATAAAGAACAATTCCGACTATAAATAATGAGGGTAATAAATTTGCTACCCGTATTTTTGTTAATTTAAGTAAATTTAACCCAATTGCGACAATCAGTAACCCGCCAGTGGCTGTCATTTCCACAATAAATAAATCGAGCATCTCCTCAGGAATCCACTTATTGATTTGCGTGGCAAGTAAGGCAATACCCCCTTCGTACAGTACAACAGGAATAACCGAAAAGATAACACCGATTCCGAGCGTAGAAGTTAATACTAAAGCAACAAACCCATCGATGATAGCCTTCGTAATCAACACTTCATGATCATTACGAAGACCACTATCTAAAGCTCCAATAACAGAAAGTGCTCCTATAACAAAGATTAGTGAAGCTGTAATAAACCCTTGAGAAATAGTTGACTGCTTTTCTGGTTTTGAAAACTTTCTCTCCACCCAGCGGCCAACATATTCTAATCGTTCCTCCAAATGAAGAGCCTCCCCAACGATTGCCCCTATGAGCAGACTCAGTAAAACTACAACAATATTGTTCGTTTCAAATCCCATCTGCAATCCAATCAGAATAACTGCTAAACCAACACCGCTCATAACCGTTTCTTTAAAACGTTCTGGAATTTTCGTGAAGAATAAGCCAAGCAATGTACCAACGAATATACATAATCCATTTACAATAGTCCCTAATAATACCATAATGCACTCTCCAATGGTTGTTTCACGTGAAACCTTATAAAAACGTAATAAAAAGGCCTGGATACCAAACGACCAGGCTGTTAAATCTTATTGACTTTCAAACCAGTTTAAGATCCGTTCAAGATCCTCATCATTAAGAAACTCAATCTCAATTTTCCCTTTTCGTTTTCCTTTTTGAATGTTGACACTAGTGCCCAAACGTTGTTTAAGACTCTCTTCCCGTTCACGGATAAAAATATCTTTTACTGGTTCGTTCTTGTTTTTTTTAGGCTTATCTTCATTTATTTCTAAAATAAGCTTTTCGACCTGACGTACGTTTAAACCTTCTGATTCAATGCGTTTCATAACAGGAATAACCATCTTCTTATCTTTTAACCCTAAGAGAGCCCGGCCATGCCCCATAGACAAGGAACCATCGTTAATACGTTCACTAACTTCTTGAGGAAGTGTCAGCAGCCTCACAAGATTAGCAATATGCGAACGACTTTTACCAAGTCGCTTAGAGAGATTGTCCTGAGTAACGCCTAATTCCTTGATTAAATTTTGATAAGCATGCGCCTCTTCGATAGGCGTTAAATCTTCACGCTGAAGGTTTTCGAGCAGGGCCAGCTCCATCATTTCGTCATCCGTCAATTCTCGGACTAAAACAGGGACATATTCAAGGCCAGCTTGCTTGGCCGCACGAAACCGCCGCTCCCCTACTACAATTTCGTACCCCTTAATACTCTTTCTCACAATCAATGGCTGAAGAATCCCATGTTCTTCAATGGATTGTTGAAGTTCATTAATTGCCTCTTCAGTGAAATGTTTTCGTGGTTGATAAGGATTGGGTCTGCAATTCTCTACCCTAATTTCATGAATCTGTTCATTGTCTTTAACATTCATGTCATTAAATAATGCATTAATGCCTTTACCTAACCCTCTCGCCATTTGCCATCACTTCCTTCGCTAAGTCTAAATATACTTCAGCCCCGCGTGACTTGGCATCATATAAAATAATAGGTTTGCCATGACTGGGCGCTTCACTTAAACGAACATTGCGGGGAATTATTGCACGGTATACACGATCTTGAAAATACTTCTTTACTTCTTCTATCACCTGAATACCTAAGTTTGTACGAGCATCCAGCATTGTCAATAAGACACCCTCAATCATAAGGTCTTTATTCAAGTGTTTTTGGACAAGACGAATCGTGTTAAGCAGTTGACTCAACCCTTCAAGAGCATAATACTCACATTGAACAGGAATCAAAACTGTGTTAGACGCTGTCAAAGCATTAATCGTCAACAGACCTAATGAAGGCGGGCAATCAATAATGACATAATCATACTCATCTTTCACTTCATCAATGGCATGCTTAAGCCTTACCTCTCTGGAAATCGTAGGGACAAGTTCAATCTCTGCTCCAGCTAACTGAATGGTAGCTGGGATAGCATCAAGGTTTTCCACCATTGTTGCAGTACGAACTTGAGGAGCATCGACTCCCTCTACTAGTACATCATATATACATTGGCTTACTTCTCCCTTTTCCACACCAACACCACTCGTAGCATTACCTTGTGGGTCAATATCAACCAAGAGCACCTTATTATTTAAATAAGCCAGGCATGCGCTTAAATTGACGGCTGTTGTTGTTTTTCCAACGCCACCTTTTTGATTGGCAATGGAAATCACTTTACCCATGCTGTCACCTGCCTCTTTCCTTATCATCACTTTCTTTTACATCGGCTAATTTATTTTTTCAAAAAACACCCATCTTCACAGCTGCAGGATAGATGGGTGGTAAAATGTAAGCTATGTTTTTTTCTTAGGAATTTTTATTGTGAATTGATAATATTCGTCATGGTCTTCCTCATTTGTTTCAACATCAATTCCAGTATCAGAGACCATATCAAGAGATTGTCGGATTGTATTCATTGCAATCCTCATATCTTTATTGACACCTTTAAGCTTCGGCTTTTTCTTCTTCGGCTTTGGATCCTGCAGCTTGGCAATTCGCTCTTCTGTCTGCTTGACGTTTAACTGCTTTTCGATTATTTCATCAAGAAGCTTTTCCTGGTTCTCCGGTTCTTTTAAAGCAATCAGAGCACGTGCATGACGTTCTGTTATCTCTTTATTCATAACAGCTCGCTGTACGGATTCCGGAAGTTTCAACAATCGCATTTTATTGGCAACTGTTGATTGACTCTTCCCTAGCCTTTGAGCAAGTGCTTCCTGAGTTAATTCATGAATCTCAATTAAACGTGCGTAAGCCGTAGCCTCCTCAATTACTGTTAACTCTTCACGTTGTAAGTTTTCGATTAGAGCAACAGAAGCGGTTTGAGCATCATCCATCTCCCGAAGAATGGCAGGGATAGTTTCCCATCCAAGAGATTGGACAGCACGCCACCTGCGTTCGCCGGCAATTAACTCATAATGATCTTCGTTCAAACGACGCACAACAATTGGCTGAATCATCCCGTGCGTATGTATCGTCTGGGCGAGTTCACTAATCTTTTCATTGTTAAAAATAGCCCTAGGCTGATAACGGTTCGGTTGAACACTTTCGACAGGAACTTGCATGACTTCATCAGGGTTGTACTCTACTTCTTCATTGTTATGGCTGTTGCTGCTGTTATCTGACTCCGACTCTGTCTTGTCACCCAGTCCGAACAGACGACCAAAAGGATGTAACACGATCAGACACCACCTTTTTTCGATCAAGCACACGATCAAATATGTTTCACGTGGAACATTCATTTTATCAAATAGAAAAAAGCGCCGCAGGCTGAATAGCTGCTGCGCGTACGTATGCCTTTTTGAATCTATGATTTATTTTATCATATTTTGGCTAGTAAAAGTATCTAGCAAATCGATTATTTCTAATATCGACTTTTATTACAAAATAACGACTCATTATACAAAATTCCACTATCATTGTATGATGAATAATCCGAAATTTCGACCCTAAGCTACATAACTATGAATCTAATCGCACTTTCCTAGCTTACAAAAACATAGATATAAAACAACTCACCTTTTTCTTAATAACTATCTTACCATTACTATCCTTGAAGTTCCTAGGTGTTTTATTGCTTTCGAAGAAATTAAATAGGAGTGTTCTTATTGACATAATGAAACTGCACCACAATTTTATTAGTAATTTCTAAATCGGGGTGCAGTTTCTTTAAATTGTAAAATTTATTATTGGAATAGATGTATGAACTCCTCATATCCTTTTTCTTTAAGTTTTTCCTTAGGAATAAAGTTCATAGCCGCAGAGTTCATACAGTAACGTAGTCCTGTTGGCTCCGGACCATCATTAAAAATATGGCCAATATGGGAGTCAGCTTCTTTACTTCTAACCTCTGTACTTGTACCAAAGATTCCACGATCTTTTTTTGTTACAATATTCTCTTCAACTAACGGTTTAGTAAAGCTAGGCCATCCGGTACCCGAATAAAATTTATCGGTGGAGCTGAAAAGTGGCTCACCTGATATAACATCTACGTAGATCCCTGGCTGCTTATTATCCCAATATTTATTTTCAAAAGCTTTTTCTGTTCCATTATTTTGGGTAACTTTATACTGGAGAGGTGTCAGCATTTCTTTTAACTCAGCTTGGGAATATGTCACCTTCTTACCACCCTCAGTTCTCACATCTACTATACGTTCAGTGTTGTTCACTTCACCGGAGATCTTATTATAAACGCCTGGACCCAGAAAGACAGTCAAACCAATCAAGGATACAATCGAAACTAGCCATACTTTTTTCACTTATTCTGCCTCCTTTTAAATCATGGTCACTATACCCTGTAGGGTTATCTATAATCCAACTTTAACATTTACGTAAGCAATAGCTAATTTATATGTTTGCTCCATTTTTTTATTATGAGAAACGTCTGTCATTCGTTATAATCATAAATAAATGAAGAAAAGGAGCTATCCTGATGAACCGAAAAGAAATGGAAGACCAGGTTATACAGAGTTACCAACAAGACGAACAAATGATGATCCATGTGTTTGCCCAATGGTGTATCAACCATGACTTAAGCCCTGTTGATCTCTATAAAGAGGCATACCCTGAGCAAGCTGGTAATGAATCTTTAAATCAAGCATTAGAATTAACTGTTCCTAAACAAGAAGCTGGTGAAATCCCGGATGAGACATTGCTTGGAGTATTATCTTTATTTGGAAACGAAGATTTAGCTTTTGTCGTAACTAAATATATGGAGAAGTTAAAAAAGTAAAGCGGCTACCCACTTAGTGCCGCTTACAAATTCAAATAGAAAGGAAAAGAACCTGTTAAGTCCATTATTAACAGGTTCTTCCCTATTCCTTCTCTTAAATGCCCCAAACAACACATTACCGCTTCAGGCCAGAGTAATAAATGTTCCACGTGAAACATTTACTCGAATAATTAGATCTTTGAAGCAGTTATTTCCAAGTCGCCTTCAAAACCCGAATCCAATTTTCGCTCGTTAGTTTACGTAGAGCATTATCACTATACCCACGGTCCTTTAACAGTTTAATCACCTTAGGCACACCTGTCACATCACCTAATGCGTCCGGAATCGTTGTACCATCAAAGTCAGACCCTAAGGAGACATGTTCGATACCAATACGACTCGCAATATAATCGATATGTTTCACGATCATTTCTAGAGAAGTATCTGTATCTAACTTCCCATCCGGACGAAGCATATTTACAGCATAAGTCACCCCTACTACTCCATTGGATCCCGCAATGGCATCCAGTTGCTTATCAGTTAAATTACGCGATATCGGACATATGGTATGTGCATTTGAGTGAGTCGCCACCAGTGGCGCATCAGAGAGTTCATTTACATCCCAAAATCCTTTCTCATTAAGATGTGATAAATCTATCATGATGCCAAGTTTATTACATTCCTGCACAAGTTTTTTCCCAGGCTCTGTAAGCCCAAAACCAATATCAGGTGTGGAGGGATAACGGTATGGTACTCCTTCAGCAAATATATTCGGACGACTCCATACAAGACCAAGTGAACGGAGACCAGCTTGATAATATACGTGTAATGCATTAAGATCTCTGTCAATGGATTCGGCCCCTTCAAAATGGAGTATGGCACCTAGTGTTTCTTTATGTACTAGATTTTCCAATTCTTCAGCGCTTTTGACAACTTTTAAAACTCCATTAGATTTGGTTTGCAAGTGATAAAGTTGAGCAACCATTGCATTTGTCATGTGATGACAATAATCATAATCGACAGCTGAGGGTAAAGGAAAGTCGTATCCATTTTCATTCATGTATTCTTCAAAGTCTGGAAGCATAGACCCTGAAGGATTTGGACAAAAAATGGCAAAAAAACCGGCACTCAACATACCTTTGCGTGCTCTGGGCAAATCAATATGCCCCACTGATGTTTCATTTAAAAATAGACGATCACTGCTGTGCTCTTCTAGATGAAGCTTTAACAACGTATCATTATGACCATCAATAGTTGGAAACGGTTTCATGATATTCCTACCTTTCTATTAGAACTAACTTTTGCGACTGAGATTACTTTCTTATCCCCAACTTCGACAGGATCCCTATACACTATTGAAATTTCTTTGTCGAAGACTGGTGCTACGGGAGACTGAAAGTTGTTTTCTTAATGATCTCCCACATCCTCTCTACCTTTAGATTTCGGTACTTTTTCATTTTTCCCTACTTTTTTTTCAAAAAAAGATCAGCTTTTATTTAAGCTGATCTATCCTGTCCTAGATTCTATTTATTAATTGGGTTTGATCGTTTTTTTAATTTCATGCTCGTCACCGTTAACTACCGTAAGGTTTCCATTATCTTCAGAGTCAGTTAATTCTTCTTTTGCTTCATTTACTTTACTATTCACATCTTTCAATTCTTCACTTGCTTCTTTTGCAGTAGAGACGATTTCTTCAGAATCTGCTTTAACTTCTTGAACCTTTTCTTTTAATTCCTTGCCTTCGTTATCAAGGATATCTTGAATCTTGTTAATAGCTTCTTTTGTAACCGAGGTAGTTCTTTGAATTCGATTGACAAGCTCTTCTTTAGTGCCAGACGGATCTGCTTTAACTTTAGAAACATATTGACTTAAAGTGTCTTTCGTTGCCCCTGATCTTTCTTTTAACTTTGTACGCTCAGACGGATTTTTAACTAAAACAAGAGCTCCTCCTATGATTGCCCCGGCTGTCATGGCCAAGGTTAATTTACCTGTGAGTGATTTTGTTTGTACCTGTGTTTGTTGTGTCATACCTTTTAAATCTTCTCCCTCCGGATTGATATTATATTTTTCTTACCTTTATTTTCAATGCGGTTACACTACCGCTATTAACTAGTGTGAATAATTCCAAATTTTAGTTGGCGGAATTTCCGTATTGATCTCTAGTTGGGTGTGGACTTTGCTTTTTTTCAAGAAGGCAGCTCGACCACCTTTTCCACAGAAGTTACCCTAAAATCTATGTTTGAAAACATGGAGCTATGTAATACTTAATAAGCCCTTTTTTTGCTCTTATTTTATTGCTCTTTAAATGACAGAAATAACTCCATTCCATCTTATCATTTGTTACCGGTATATTCATATCAATATATCCATTAAGCGGCTGTTCCTTAACAGGTCAGGGATAGAGTATCCAGGATGGTTTTATTGTTTGAAATGATTAGAATGTGGTATGCACATCAATATAACACATGATTTCTTGTGAGTGAGGAGGAAGGGTTCATGAAACGAATGGATAGACAAACAGAAGGGCAACCTGGACAGGAACAATCCAAACAGCCTGGTATGGAAGAAAAGCTACATCCCCTGCCACTTCAAGCAGACGATGATTATAAGAGTGGAGATAAACTTATTGGCAAAGTAGCCTTAATTACCGGCGGTGATAGTGGAATTGGGCGTTCTGTCGCCATTGGCTATGCCAAAGAAGGCGCTGATATTGCCATTTCTTATTTAGAAGAACATCAAGATGCAGAGGTCACAAAAGGAAAAGTTGAAGCTGAAGGACAACGTGCCATTTTAATTCCTGGGGATGTAGGCGAGGAATCAGTATGTAAAGAAGCTGTCACCCGTACGGTTGATGAATTAGGGCAGCTTGATATATTGGTCAATAATGCCGCCGAGCAACATCCTGCAGATGACCTTTTAGACATCTCGACTGAACAACTCGAAAGTACGTTTAAAACAAATATATACTCTATGTTTCATATGACAAAAGCAGCCCTGCCCCATCTAAAAAGTGGAAGCTCCATTATTAACACAGCATCAGTAAATCCTTATACAGGCAATCCACACTTGGTCGATTATACAGCAACGAAGGGAGCTGTAGTAGCTTTCACACGCTCAATGGCTAAACAACTCGTAGAGAAAGGCATCCGAGTAAACGGAGTAGCCCCTGGTCCAATCTGGACCCCCTTGATCCCAGCAACTTTTTCCGAGGAAAAAGTGGAGCAATTCGGCACAAACACACCAATGGGGCGGCCCGGGCAGCCTGTTGAACATGTCGGAAGTTATGTGTTGCTTGCTTCTGATGATTCAACTTATATCACTGGACAGTTTATTCATATAAATGGCGGAATGATTATGCAAAGTTAATAAAGAACATGGGCCCTGAGCTCATGTTTCTTTATTACTATAAAAGATATGGTCAGCACGAATACCTTGATGATCCACGGTTATAACCCCAAATGAGTAATAAGGGAGACGGCGCTTGTCCGTTACAGAGCCAGGATTAAACAACATCGTTTTCTTCACGAATCTAAGTAGTGGTAAATGCGAATGGCCAAATATAATGAGATCTAATTCTTCCCCTTCAAATTCTTCTATCACTCTTTTTTCTGTTGTCTTTTTATCGCCATGACCATGGACAATTCCTACTTTACAGCCCTCCCATTCGGTGACAACTCTTCGTGGCACCAATTCTTTCATCTCATTATCATCCACATTCCCATAAACCCCCATCACTTCCCCATAAGTAGATAACTGATTATATACATTGATTGAATGCCAGTCACCGGCATGAACTATAAGGTCTGCCGTATGAAGCTCCTGTATTAGACGGGCGGGAAGCTGTTTCGCTTTCTTAGGCATGTGTGTATCGGAAACAACGATAATTCTCACATTTTCCCTCCTTGATATAGACCATTTAAGTTTATTAATTAGGGTGGTGGGTATTTGATTTATATGATGGATAAGAAAGAATAATCTTAGTTACATTATGGCACATTTCATAGAGGTTGAGAAAAATGTCGAACTCTTCGTCGAAGACATTGGTGGAGGACAGCTAATAGTTTTTATTCACGGATGGCCTGTTAACCATGAAATGTTTTATTATCAAATGAATGAGCTTCCTATAAAAGGTTACAGATTTATCGAAATTGATCTAAGAGGATTTGGAAAATCAGACAAGCCAGCATTTGGGTATGATTATGATACTTTAGCTCATGATATTAAGGATGAATATTAACAGTTAGAAAGGTTTTACCTTGCATGTTTTTCAATGGGTGTACCTATTTCGATTCGTTACACGACAAAGTTTACAGATGATCAATTAGCCAGATTAATCCTCATTGGAGCAGCTGCCCCAAGCTTTATTCAGCGAGAGAATTACTTATATGGAATGAAGAAGGCAGAAGTGAACATCAAGAATTGCTAAAATCTGTTGAATTAAGTAGAAAGAGGTCTATTTGCAATGCAAATAGACCTCTTTCCTGATGAGTAGAATTCCATACGTTAGCTCATAAGTTATAAGCAAATTATTTCCTCGGAAATAATTACACGTACAAACTTTCCCATCTTATATCTAATTTTGAATAGGTGCTTTATTCGGCGTCCCTGCTTTTCTAGGATATTTCTTAGGTGTTTTCCTTCGCTTTTCAATTATAGCAATATTACGCTCACTACCCTCTTCGGGAAGTTCGAACGTATGAATCTTTTGCACTTCCCCGCCAACCGTCTGAATAGCAACTTGTGCTTCTTTCATCTCGTCTACTAAGTTTGGGCCTTTCATGGCCATAAAATGGCCCCCCTTAGTCGCAAGCGGCAAGCATAGCTCACTTAAGACAGACATTCGAGCTACAGCACGGGCCATTACGAAATCATAACCTTCCCGAAATTTAGCGTTTTTTCCGAAGTTCTCTGCGCGCTCATGATAAAAAGCGACATCGTTCAGCTCAAGTTCATGGGCTAAGTGGTTCAAAAAGGTGATCCGCTTCTTTAAAGAATCAACAATTGTCACCTGTAAATGAGGGAAGGCGATTTTTAATGGAAGACTTGGGAACCCAGCTCCTGCCCCAACATCGCATATTCGAAGCGGCTTACTGAAATCGTGATAAAAAGCTGCGGTTAACGAATCATAGAAATGCTTTAAATAAACACCTTCCTGATCCGTTATCGCTGTTAAGTTCATTTTGTCATTCCATTCGACTAAAATATGAAAATACATTTGAAATTGCTGCTGCTGTTTTTCACTTAGTTCGATGCCTTGTTGTTGTAATGCTGTAAGAAAGGTTTGTTTATCCATGGGTCCATCCTTTCACTTATCATTCACCAGAAACACGAGCAATCTTGCCTTGCTCAATATAGACAAGCAAGATTGAAACATCTGAAGGGTTCACCCCTGATACTCGTGAAGCCTGCCCGACAGACAGCGGACATACAGCTTTTAGTCGATCACGCGCTTCCGTAGCCAGTCCGTGAATATCATCATAATCAATGTCTTCTGGGATCGTTTTTGTTTCCATTTTACGCATGCGCTCGATTTGCTCTAAAGCTTTCTTAATATAACCGTAATACTTCACCTGTATTTCTACTTGCTCTGTGACATCAGCTGGAAGATGTGCATCACTAGGAGCAACTTTTGCAATCAGATCATAGTTCATTTCAGGTCGACGCAACAAATCGGTTGCACGTACAGCTTCCTTCAATGGTGATCCGCCGGACTCTTTAACAACCGCCTGTACATCCTCTTCAGCTTTTAGTATCGTTTTTTCAAGGCGATTTTTTTCTTCCTCAATTCGACGTTTCTTCTCAAGGAATCGTTCATAACGCTCATCAGAAATTGTACCGATTTGATGGCCAATTTCAGTTAAACGTAAGTCCGCATTATCGTGCCGCAGCATTAGACGGAATTCGGCACGAGACGTAAGCAAACGATAAGGTTCCCCTGTTCCTTTAGTAACAAGGTCATCGATCATCACGCCAATATACCCTTGAGAACGATCTAAAATCAATGTTTCTAAGTTCAGTGCTTTAGCAGCTGCATTTATTCCAGCCATCAATCCCTGACCTGCTGCTTCTTCATAGCCAGATGTACCGTTAATTTGGCCAGCTGTGAACAAGCCGCTAATTTGTTTCGTTTCAAGTGTTGGCCAAAGTTGTGTTGGCACAACTGAATCATATTCAATGGCGTAGCCTGCCCGCATAATTTCAGCATTTTCAAGGCCCGGAACGGTTTTCATCATTTCATTTTGCACATACTCCGGCAATGAAGTGGAAAGACCTTGAACGTATACTTCCTCCGTGTCACGGCCTTCAGGCTCAAGAAAAATCTGGTGTCGCGGTTTATCATTAAAGCGAACCACTTTATCTTCAATAGAAGGACAATAACGTGGACCTGTCCCTTTGATCATTCCAGAATACATAGCGGAGAGGCCAAGATTTTCATTAATAATTCTATGGGTTTCTTCGTTCGTATACGTTAACCAGCACGGTATTTGATCAGTAATGAATTCTGTCGTTTCATAAGAGAATGAACGTGGTTCTTCTTCCCCTGGCTGAATTTCTGTCTTTGAGTAGTCGATGGTATGACTATTCACCCGCATTGGGGTACCTGTCTTGAAACGAACCATTTCAATACCTAGCTCTTCCAAGTGTTCAGAAAGCGTTACGGAAGTACGCTGGTTATTCGGTCCACTTTCGTAAGCAAGATCGCCGATGATGACTTTCCCGCGCATAAACGTACCTGTAGTTACGATTACAGTCGGCGCATAATAAGCTGCCTTCGTTTCCGTAATAACACCTTTGATTTGGTTATCTTCCACCATCAGCTTCTCTACCATGCCCTGGCGCAAAGTTAAGTTTTCCTGGTTTTCTAGTATTTGTTTCATCTCTTTAATATAAAGGGGTTTATCTGCTTGAGCTCTTAAAGCACGAACAGCCGGACCTTTCCTTGTGTTCAGCAAACGCATTTGAATATGCGTTTTATCAATCACTTTACCCATAGCACCGCCCAAAGCGTCAATTTCACGTACGACTATCCCTTTAGCCGGTCCTCCAATCGAAGGGTTACATGGCATAAACGCTACCATATCAAGATTAAGTGTAAGCATAAGCGTTTTTGCTCCACGTTTTGCGGAGGCAATTGCCGCTTCAACTCCAGCATGACCGGCACCAATAACAATTACATCATAATGCCCTGCATCGTAAGTCATTTTGGTTGTCTCTCCTTTTAAATAAGTGTCCATAACTATATAAGTAGTTCTTGAACAATTTATTTCTTTATTTCCCTAAACAAAATTGCGAGAACAATTGATCAATTAAACTTTCGTGGACAGCGTCCCCGATGATTTCACCAAGGATTTCCCACGTTCGAGTTACATCAATTTGTACAACATCTATCGGTACTCCCATTTCCATACCGTCTTGTGCATCTTCCAAAGCTTTCTTTGCTTGTTTGAGGAGCTGGACGTGTCTTACATTGGAAACGTAAGTCATATCCCCGGCATCCAAATCACCTTCAAAGAACGTATTAGCAATAGCATTTTCGAGTTGATCGATGCCTTCTTCGCGAATCAAGGCTGTGGTAATTACAGGATGGTCTCCTGCTAACCTCTCAACCTCAAAAAGATCCAGTTTTGGTTCAAGATCCATCTTATTGACAATGACAATGATGTTCATATCATAGACGGCCTCAAATAGTTTCCTGTCTTCTTCTGTAAGTTCATCTCCATAGTTTAACACAAGAAGAATGAGATCTGCTTCTTTTAATACCTTTCTAGAGCGTTCAACGCCAATCCGTTCAACTATATCTTCCGTTTCGCGGATTCCTGCTGTATCAACAAGCCGTAGTGGAACACCTCGGACGTTGACATACTCTTCGATCACATCACGTGTTGTCCCGGGCACTTCTGTAACAATTGCCTTATTTTCATGCACGAGAGCATTCATAAGGGATGATTTACCCACATTGGGACGGCCGATAATGGCTGTTCCTAACCCCTCTCGTAAAATCTTCCCCTGCCTTGCGGTTTCAAGCAGCTGTGTAACTTCTGCGTGCACTTCTTTCGTCTTGTCACGCATCATCTCATTCGACATTTCCTCTACATCATCATACTCAGGGTAATCGATATTTACTTCGACATGTGCTAAAGTTTCAAGCAGCTTTTGCCTTAAGTCTTGGATAAGGTTTGATAAACGTCCATCCATCTGCTTCAGAGCTACATTCATAGCCCTGTCTGTTTTAGCACGAATTAAATCCATCACTGCTTCAGCCTGTGACAAATCAATTCGACCATTTAAAAAGGCTCGCTTCGTAAACTCCCCTGGCTCTGCTAAACGTGCTCCCTTTGCCAAAACGATCTCAAGCACTCGATTTACAGAGACAAGCCCACCATGACAATTGATTTCCACGATATCTTCTCGGGTAAATGTCTTCGGTGCCCGCATAGTTGAGACCATAACTTCTTCCGCAACTTCCCCTGTATCAGGGTCAATAATTTTACCATAATGCATCGTATGGGAATCTACGTTATTTAAATCTTTTCCTTCAAATAAGCTTGCTGCAATTGATACAGCTTCAGGACCACTTAAACGGACAATGGCGATAGCTCCCTCACCCATTGGGGTTGAAATTGCTGTAATCGTATCACCTTCCATGCGCGGTCACCTCCTTTTTCTTATATTCATTTTATAGTTATCCACATGTGTTGGAATTATTGAAGTCACTAACTTATTAGATTACCACATAACCCCCTGTTTTGAAAAGATATCAACAGCTATTCTCTTACAAAATACTATAAACTTATCCACATGTGCGCATCTGTTTTTTCTCGACTTAAAAGCAGACAAAAAAACTTCTGCCAATCTCTTTGACAGAAGTTTTTTTGAAACCTTATATGGGACGAATAATAATATGTCGTTTCGGATCTTTTCCAGCTGAATCAGTTTCTACTTTTTGATGATCCTGCAGTTTTGCATGAATAATCTTTCTTTCATACGAGGGCATCGGTTCGAGTTTTACAGCATCATTCGTTCTTATCGCTTTATCAGCTAATCGTTTTGCCAGGGTTTCCAATGTTTCTTGACGTCTGGCCCGATAGCCTTCTGCATCAAGCATAATGGTGTAAAATTGATCGGACTCACGATTGATCGCAAGTTGAGCTAGATACTGTAATGAATTCAATGTTTGTCCACGTTTTCCAATAAGCATAGCGATCTTATCACCAGAAAGTTTAATGGAGATATCTCGACCCTTTGCTTCAGTTTTTACTTGAACAGGTGAACCCATTTGTTCTGCTACTTGTATGATAAATGATTCAGCGTCCTGCACAGGATCTTTCATAATTGAAACTTTAACAATCGCTGGTTTTGTTCCAAAAACTCCAAAAAACCCCTTTTTACCTTCATCAATGACTTCAATGTTTACTTGGTCTCTTGATGTCTGTAATTGCTCTAATGCTGATTGGACCGCTTCTTCAACTGTATTTCCAGTAGCAGTCATCTCTCTCACTTAGCCGCGCCTCCTGTCGTATCCTTCATCATTGGTTTACGAATAAATAGTGTTTGTAAAATCATGACAATGTTCCCGACAATCCAGTATAGAGCCAGTGCGGATGGGAAGAAGAAAGCAAATGTACCGATCATTAACGGCATAATATATAGCATCATCTGCATTTGCGGGTTTTGTCCTGCCGCCCCGCCAGCCATCATAAGTTTTTGCTGTAAAAACGTCGTAGCAGCAGTCAAAATAGCTAAAAATGGATCAGATTGTCCTAATTCCATCCATAGGAAACTATGCGTCTGAATCGTTTCTGTACGCATAATCGCGTGATAAAAACCGATTAAAATAGGCATTTGTACGACAATCGGTAAACAGCCTGCTAATGGATTAACACCATTCTTTTGAAAAAGCTGCATCGTTTCTTGCTGTAATTTCTGTTGAGATTGAGCATCTTTAGAGCTGTACTTTGAACGCAGCTCTTGAAGTTGAGGCTGAATATCCTGCATAGCTTTGGAACTTTTTAATTGTTTAACGTTTAACGGTAATAACACAAGGCGAATAATAATGGTCACAATAATTATTGATAACCCGTAGCTTCCTCCAGTAGAGTCAGCAAAAAACTGCAGGGTCTGGGATAATGGGAATACGATATATTCATTCCAGAATCCTTCACTTTCAGGAGTTATTTCCTGGTTTACTTGAGTACACCCAGATAAGAGCAAAAGCACACCTGTCATGGCAAGTAATGCTATCATTTTGTTACGCAACATCGTTCCTCCTAACTCTATCACTTTCACTTTTTCTCTACCCCATAGTGTAGCACTATTTCATATGATAATTCTATATATTAATGGTCAAAAATTGCTGGATGAACGATTCAAGCTGCTTCTCGATCCTAATCGGTTAACGTCGGCTCTTCTTCTTCATTACTTTAGACCGAGTCAACACATGGGTTAAGCTGCTTTTCATTTCATGGTAGCTCATTTTATATGTGGGTTTTCTAGCAATAATGACGAAATCAAACTGTGAAGATAATTCCGGCTCAAGCTCATGAAAAGCTTGTCTTAAGTATCGTTTGATTTGGTTTCTAACTACAGCAGATCCAATCTTTTTACTTACGGATAACCCAATTCGGAAATGTGGTTGGTGTTGTTTTTTTAAATAATAAAGAACCAGTTGTCGATTAGCGAATGACTGACCATGTTGGAACACTTGTTGAAATTCATCATTTTTTTTAATTCGGTACGTTTTCTTCATGAAACAATGACCCCCGTGATTAGGTAAATCCCGAATTCATCTGGCATTTAGAGAAATTCCATTATGGAACAACGTGATTGAACCCTGATGACCGATCTCTTATCCCAGACTCATTCGGCCTATCACTAAACTAGAAAAAAAGACCACTGATTTGTTCAGTGGCCTATGCTGATAATACTTTTCTTCCTTTACGGCGGCGGCGAGCAAGAACGTTACGACCATTCTTAGTGCTCATACGATTACGGAAGCCGTGTACTTTCTTACGCTTACGATTATTTGGTTGAAATGTGCGTTTCATTATATATACACCTCCTGAGGGAATTTTCCACTACATACATTTTAAAGGCAGTCCCGATAATTATAATCAATCACTAGATATGTGTCAACAACCATTTCGTTAAGTTCTCCAAGATTTACGTCCTCTCTATCCACCGTTATATAACAGAAACTGTTGCATAACAATAGTCGAGTTTTGTACGTTAAAAAAGAACATTCACAGGTCCTGTGTATAATTTTTCGACTTTATTTTTCTATCCACAGCAAATATCGACAAGTTTATCACAAAATATAGTGCTGTGGACAGAATTCATCTACAAGTTGTTGAGATTGTGGATAAGCTCACAAAACCCATTGCAACAATACAGTTTATCTGATATTATATTTGTGTTTAACCGTGAAATATTGATCTCGGCAAAATTACTTATGCACAGATTGTGGATAAACTGTGGACAGTTATTAACACCATTGTTTACTGACTTTTACACAAGTGTGTGGATAATGAAAATAACAATCTCAAAAACTATGATTCCAACAAATTATTATCCACACTCACCGTAGATGATTAGACAAAACAACTCTATACAGCTATGAGACAATTGCCTTTCTATCCTTTAATCTACGTTCGAAAAAGAGAACGAAAGGCTTTTTTTGTTCCCTAACTTACTACAAAGAAAGGGGTGAAATTTTGGAAAACATCCACGAACTTTGGGACAATACCCTGGAAAAAATGAAAGAGAAAATTAGTAAACCAAGCTTTGAAACGTGGCTAAAAGCCACCAAGGCTGATTCTTTAAAAGAAAATACATTAATCATCGTAGCTCCTAATGAGTTCGCTCGTGATTGGCTTGAAAATCAGTATGAGGGATTGATTACCGAAACACTTCATGAGGTGACTGGTGCTGAATTAATTACTAAATTTATCATTCCAGAAACGAAAGACAACTCATTAGAAGATGTAAAACTTTCATCTAAAAAGGTTTCAAACGAAAAAAATAATGAAACAGAAGAGTTTACACAAAGCATGCTTAATTCAAAAAATACCTTTGATACCTTTGTAATCGGATCCGGTAATCGGTTTGCCCATGCCGCTTCTCTTGCTGTAGCAGAGGCACCAGCAAAAGCTTATAATCCGTTGTTTATATATGGAGGTGTAGGGTTAGGAAAAACCCACCTCATGCATGCAATTGGCCATTATGTACTCGACCACAATCCAAATGCTAAGGTGGTTTATTTATCCTCTGAAAAATTTACGAATGAGTTCATAAACTCAATCCGGGATAATAAGGCAGTTAATTTTCGTAATAAATATCGTAGTGTAGATGTGCTTTTAATAGATGATATTCAATTTCTAGCAGGAAAAGAATCAACACAAGAAGAATTTTTTCATACTTTTAATACACTTCACGAAGAAAGTAAACAAATCGTTATCTCCAGTGACCGTCCGCCAAAAGAAATTCCAACTCTTGAGGATCGGCTCCGTTCACGCTTTGAGTGGGGATTAATAACAGACATTACACCCCCTGACTTAGAAACTAGAATTGCTATTTTACGTAAAAAGGCTAAAGCTGAAGGACTCGATATACCAAATGAAGTCATGCTTTATATTGCTAATCAAATTGATACAAACATTCGCGAACTCGAAGGTGCACTTATCCGTATTGTTGCTTATTCTTCTCTAATCAATCGCGATATCAATGCATCATTAGCAGCTGAAGCGTTAAAAGATATTATTCCTAGCTCAAAACCTCGGGTTATTACTATAGAAGCCATACAGGAAATGGTTGGGGAAAAATACAATGTGAGATTAGAGGACTTTCCAGCCAAAAAACGAACGAAATCTATTGCATTCCCTAGACAAATTGCCATGTATCTATCAAGAGAATTAACCGACTTCTCTTTGCCTAAAATTGGAGAAGAATTTGGAGGACGTGACCATACAACCGTCATTCATGCCCATGAGAAAATCTCAAAGATGATCGCAACAGATCAACAATTGCAAAAGGAACTGGATGAAATTAAGGAGCAGCTAAAAGCTCACTAACTGAATAATGTGTATAACATAGTCACATTCATCAACAGTCTATCCACATGTGGATAGACTTTGTGCGCTTGATACTTTTGAAGTTATCCACAAATTCACAGTACCTAGTACTTCTATTACTATCTTTTAAATAATAATTAATATATAAAAGGAGTGACTTCCATGAAATTTTCAATTCAAAGGGAACAATTAATGGAGAGCGTTCAACATGTCATGAAAGCTATTTCATCCAGAACAACGATCCCGATTTTAACGGGAATGAAATTAGAAGTAAGCCAGCAAGGTGTAAAGTTAACAGGAAGTGATTCAGACATTTCTATTGAATCATTTATTCCTGCTGAAGAAGATGGAATTGTTTATGTTGAAAATATTGAACCAGGAAGCGTTGTCCTACAAGCGAAGTATTTTCCTGAAATTGTACGGAAGCTTCCTCAAAAAACCGTAGATATCGAAAGCGATAATCGGAGAAATATTACCATTCGCTCTGGCAAGGCGGAATTTCATTTAAATGGTCAAGACGCAGAGGAGTACCCTCAGCTTCCTCAATTACATACTGAGGATAGTTTTGAACTTCCAATTGATCTTCTTAAAAATTTAATTCGTCAAACTGTATTTGCTGTCTCCACGTCAGAAACTCGTCCTATACTTACAGGGGTCCATGTGAAACTTGAAGAGGAAGAACTTCACTTTACTGCAACAGACAGCCATCGCCTTGCATCAAGGAAAATCCCTTTAGAAACCAAAACCGATTTGCCACCTGTGGTAATTCCGGGAAAAAGTTTAACGGAGCTTAATAAAATTCTCGGTGATTCGGAAGATACGATTGAACTAAGTGTGACGGAGAACCAGGTTTTATTTAGAACGAAGCATTTATATTTCCTATCACGGCTTTTAGACGGAAATTATCCAGAAACTTCCCGATTAATTCCTGAAGAAAGTAAAACGACTGTCAAAATAGATACAAAGGAATTATTACAATCGGTTGACCGTGCTTCTTTGCTTGCAAAAGAAAATCGAAACAATGTAGTTCGTCTGATTACCAAAGAAGACAATCAGATTGAAATTTACGGAAACTCACCTGAAGTAGGAAATGTGGTAGAAGAAGTAGTAGCAGATTCTATTGAAGGAGAAGATCTGAAGATTTCCTTTAGTGCAAAATATATGATGGATGCTTTAAAAGCTGTCGATTATGATCAAGTAAATGTGGAATTCACTGGAGCTATGCGGCCATTCCTCATTCGCCCCGTAGATGATGAGCAAATACTACAACTGATTCTACCTGTACGTACTTATTAATAGCGCCATGAAAAAACTGTTATGGATAAAATCCGTAACGGTTTTTTCATTTTTATGACGAATTTGCATACAAAATAGCTAAATTATGTTATATTCTACTGTTTGCTTTTCTTAATGGCTTATTTTTAGTAAAATAGAAAGATAAGACAAACCACATAAATAGGGTGAATATATGAGAGAACGTATTGAAATATCTACAAATTATATTCAGCTGGGTCAATTTTTAAAGCTGAGTAACGTCGTTGAATCAGGTGGGATGGTTAAGGTGTTTCTATCTGAATTCGAAGTGTTTGTAAATGAAGAGCCGGAACAGCGGCGTGGAAGAAAATTATACCTGGGAGACGTCGTTGATATACCTGAATTCGGTGTCTATGAAGTCGTTCGTGAAGAATAGCAGGAGATAAAACCATGTATATTCATGAATTGTCTCTAAGATCTTTTCGAAATTATGAACAACTTTCATTGACATTCGACCATACAATAAATGTCATAATTGGTGAAAACGCCCAGGGTAAAACCAATTTAATGGAAGCTATTTATACATTAGCTTTTACTCGTTCTCATCGCACCCCCCGGGATAAAGAATTAATACATTGGGATGCAGAGTATGCTAAAATAAAAGGTAGTATTTATAAACGAAACCGCCGTTTCCCACTGGAAATCATTTTTTCAAAGAAAGGGAAAAAAGCGAAGTTAAACCATATCGAGCAAAAGAGGCTTAGCGATTATATTGGTGCTTTAAATGTTGTTATGTTTGCACCTGAGGACTTACACCTGGTAAAGGGTAGCCCTCAGGTGCGTCGTAGGTTTATCGACATGGAAATTGGTCAGATTCAACCTAGATATATTTATCACTTAGGACAGTATCAAAAGGTTTTGCGTCAACGAAATCATTTATTAAAAGAACTGCAGCGAAAACCATCAGCTGATCGCACAATGTTAGGAGTATTGACAGATCAGCTGATTGAGCATGCCGTGACGTTAGTAGATCGACGTTTTAAATTCCTTCAATTGCTGCGCTCGTGGGCAGCCCCTATTCATGAGGGAATCAGCCGGAAACTGGAAAACCTTGAAATCACTTATGATTCTAGTGTAAAAGTATCAGAAGATATGGATTTGGCAACAATAAAGATAAACTACGAAGAAAAATTTAGAGAAATAGAATCTAAAGAAATAGAGAGAGGCACTACTTTAGTCGGGCCCCACCGTGATGATCTTATCTTTTATGTGAACGGGAAAGATGTTCAAACATACGGTTCACAGGGGCAGCAGCGGACAACAGCCTTGTCTTTGAAACTTGCAGAAATTGAGCTGATTCATAGTGAGGTTGGCGAATACCCAATCCTGCTCTTAGATGACGTCCTAAGTGAACTTGATGATTTTAGACAATCACATTTACTTCATACAATCCAGGGCAAAGTTCAAACATTTGTCTCAACGACAAGTATTGAAGGAATTGAACACGATGCCCTTAAAGAAGCGGAAATTTTTCGTGTAATAAACGGAACGGTAGAGAATCAGAAATGAGGTGACAAGTTGTTTATTCACATTGGTGATGATCATGTTATTCAATCTAAAGATGTTGTGACCATCATTGATTACAGTCTCATGTCTTCTTCCTCTATCATTGAGGAAATGATTTTTAATCAGCGAAAGAATAAACAAGTGGTTGAAACAGAAGAGGATCATGCTAAATCAATTGTGATTACGAAGGATTATATTTATTTTAGTCCTTTATCGGTTTACACGTTAAAAAAACGTGCGAATATGATGACCACTCTAAATAAATTGGAAGATTACTCAGAAGAACAGGGAATCTAGTTTGTTTCAATAAATAGCATATGCTAAACCACTTGAGAAATGTAGGTGAGTACCATGAAGGAAGAAATACTAGAAGAACAACAGTCCTATGATGAAAACCAAATACAGGTACTAGAGGGATTAGAGGCGGTTCGAAAGCGTCCTGGTATGTATATCGGTTCTACAAATGAAAAGGGACTTCATCATTTAGTATGGGAAATCGTCGATAACAGTATCGATGAGGCAATGGCAGGCTACTGTGATCATATCCAGGTAGTGATTGAAGAGGATAACAGCATTACTGTTATTGATAATGGACGAGGAGTCCCAGTAGGAATGCATGAAAAAGCAGGGCGCCCAGCTGTAGAAGTCATAATGACTGTCTTACATGCCGGCGGGAAATTTGGCGGCGGTGGCTACAAAGTCTCTGGTGGTTTGCATGGTGTTGGTGCTTCTGTTGTAAACGCACTGTCTTCAAAATTGGAAATTTACGTGCATCGTGATGGAAAAATCCATTATCAAGAGTACCACCGTGGTGTTCCGCAGGAAGACTTGAAAGTAATTGGAGATACCGACATTACAGGAACACGAATCCGATTCAAGCCAGACCCTGAAATTTTCTCCGAAACTCAAGAGTATCAATATGATGTACTGGCAAGTCGTATTCGTGAACTCGCTTTCTTGAATAAAGGATTGACGATTACGATTGAAGATAAACGTACCGACGAGGAACCACAGCACTATTATTACGAAGGAGGCATTGTCTCCTATGTAGAGCACTTAAACCGTACTCGTGAGGCATTGCATGAGCCATTTTTTATTGAGGACGAACAGGATGAAATTTCAATAGAAATTGCTATTCAGTATAATGACGGGTTTGCCAGTAATATTTATTCTTATGCCAACAATATTCATACCTATGAAGGCGGTACCCACGAATCAGGTTTTAAAACAGGTCTGACACGTGTGATTAATGATTACGCCAGAAAAAATAATATGTTTAAAGAAACAGACCCTAACCTCACTGGTGATGACGTGCGTGAAGGATTAACGGCGATTATTTCGATTAAGCATCCGGATCCTCAATTTGAAGGACAAACAAAAACAAAGCTTGGAAATAGTGAAGCACGAACCATTACCGATTCTCTTTTCTCTGAAGGTTTATCCAAGTTCTTATTTGAAAACCCTGACATGGCGAAACTTGTAGTGGAAAAGGGATTAATGGCTTCCAGAGCACGCATGGCTGCCAAGAAAGCCAGAGAGTTAACACGCCGAAAGAATGCACTTGAGGTTTCTAATCTTCCAGGAAAGCTTGCAGATTGTTCATCAAAAGATGCCAACATTTCTGAACTCTATATCGTAGAGGGTGACTCTGCCGGCGGATCAGCTAAGCAAGGCCGGGATCGACATTTCCAGGCCATTCTGCCACTGCGAGGAAAGATTATTAATGTAGAGAAAGCCCGCTTAGATAAAATCCTTTCCAACAACGAAATCCGTACCATTATTACAGCACTCGGCACAGGTATTGGTGAAGAATTTGACATCTCAAAAGCCCGGTATCACAAAGTTGTAATCATGACCGATGCGGATGTAGATGGAGCCCATATTAGAACCTTACTATTAACATTCTTCTACCGTTACATGCGCCCGCTCATTGAAAAGGGCTATATCTATATTGCTCAACCGCCATTGTATAAAATTCAACAGGCAAAAGCGATTTATTACACGTATAGTGATAGACAGCTTGATGAAATCATGGCGAAACTTCCAAGTTCTCCAAAACCGGGTGTACAGCGTTATAAAGGTCTCGGTGAAATGAACCCGGAACAATTGTGGGAAACAACAATGGATCCGGAAACAAGAACCATGCTCCAAGTCGGCCTTGAGGATGCCATCGGTGCTGATGAAACATTTGATATCCTTATGGGAGATAAAGTTGAGCCGCGGCGCAATTTTATACAAGAGAATGCTCAATATGTGAAAAATTTAGATATTTAAGAGTGAAAAGATCTCCTGTTTAAGGGAATACGCTAGAACGGCTTTACGTCGTTTCTTTTCCTCACAGGTTACTAGGAGGTAAATAGAATGGTTGATCAACCCGAACGCCCGAGTGTTCAGGAAGTAAATATTAATCAGGAAATGAGAACATCGTTTCTTGATTATGCAATGAGTGTCATTGTTGCACGTGCCCTTCCTGACGCACGTGATGGCTTAAAGCCGGTCCACCGTCGTATTTTATATGCGATGCATGATTTAGGTATGCATTCTGATAAGGCTTATAAGAAGTCAGCACGTATTGTTGGTGAGGTTATCGGTAAGTATCACCCGCATGGTGATTCCGCCGTTTACGATACAATGGTACGTATGGCACAAGATTTTGCGTACCGTAACATGCTTGTTGATGGACACGGTAACTTTGGTTCAGTAGATGGAGATTCAGCAGCAGCCATGCGTTATACGGAAGCAAGAATGTCTAAGATTTCCATGGAGCTCCTTCGTGATATTAATAAGGATACAATAGATTATACCGACAACTATGATGGTTCAGAGAAGGAGCCTGTTGTACTACCGGCACGTTTTCCTAATTTACTTGTAAATGGAGGAGCGGGAATTGCCGTTGGAATGGCAACGAATATTCCACCTCATCAATTGGGTGAGGTTATAGATGGTGTGCTTGCTCTTAGTAAAGATCCAGAGATTACGGTACAAGAATTGATGGAAAACTATATTTATGGACCTGATTTCCCGACCCATGGCCAAATCCTTGGACTAAGCGGGATTAGAAAAGCCTATGAAACTGGGAAAGGTTCTATTACCATTCGAGCTAAAGTAGATATAGAGGAACAAGCTAATGGTAAGGCACGTTTGCTTGTCACTGAGCTCCCTTACCAGGTGAACAAAGCTCGGCTTGTTGAAAAAATTGCTGAACTGGCTCGCGATAAAAAAATTGACGGCATCACCGACCTTCGTGATGAATCTGACCGTAACGGCATGCGCGTCGTAGTAGAATTACGTCGTGATGCAAATCCGAATGTATTGCTAAATAATTTATATAAAATGACGGCCTTACAAACGACCTTTGGTATTAATATGCTAGCCTTAGTTGATGGACAGCCTAAGGTTTTAACATTAAAGCAATGTTTAGAACATTATTTAGAACACCAAAAAGTAGTTATAAAGCGAAGAACTGCTTACGAGCTCCGAAAGGCAGAAGCTCGTGCTCATATTTTAGAAGGCCTTCGAGTGGCTCTGGATCATTTAGATGAAGTCATCAAACTTATCAGAGAGTCCCAAACGACTGAAATTGCCCGGACTGGTCTCATGGAGCGGTTTGGATTATCTGAAAAACAAGCTCAAGCCATTTTAGATATGCGTTTACAACGATTAACTGGTCTTGAGCGAGAGAAGATTGAAGAAGAATATCAGGATCTTATTAAGCTTATCGCTGAACTTCGTGCTATTTTGGCTGATGAGGAAAAAGTACTTGAGATCATCCGTGAGGAACTAGTCGAGTTGAAAGAGCGTTTTAATGACGAAAGACGTACAGAGATTATTTTAGGCGGAACAAACTTTATTGAAGATGAAGACTTAATTCCTGAAGAAACGGTGATTGTTACGTTAACTCATCAAGGGTATGTGAAGCGCCTTCCTGCCAGCACTTATCGCTCCCAGCGCCGTGGAGGACGGGGAGTCCAAGGGATGGGTACCCATGAAGAAGACTTCGTAGAGCATTTATTGTCTACCTCAACACATAATACGTTGCTCTTCTTTTCTAACAAAGGCAAGGTTTATAAGGCAAAAGGATATGAGGTACCTGAATTCAGCCGAACCGCTAAAGGAATTCCCATCATTAATATGCTTGAAATAGAGCGTGATGAATGGATCAATGCAGTTATTGCGGTCGAGGATTTTGTCGATGACTGGTATTTCATTTTCACAACAAGAAATGGCATAACCAAACGGACAAGCATTTCTCAATTTGCAAATATCCGTAAAGGCGGTCTGATTGCGCTAGGTCTCCGTGAAGATGATGAGCTTATTTCTGTTAGACTTACTGATGGAAACCAGCACATTATGATCGGAACGCAAAATGGCTATGTTATTCGCTTCAATGAAGACCAAATTCGTTCCATGGGTCGTACAGCGGCTGGTGTGAAAGGAATATCCCTTCGTGAAGATGATAAAGTTGTGTCAATGGAGATCATTGATAATAACTTGCAGGTATTAACGGTAACGAGCAAAGGATTTGGTAAGCGAACCCCAGCTGAAGATTACCGAATTACAAACCGCGGTGGTAAAGGTATCATAACGTGTAACTTAACAGAGAAAAATGGTCATGTGGTAGCGACAAAGGCCGTTTCCGGTGATGAAGAAGATGTTATGATCATTACAGCAAGCGGTGTATTAATTCGTATGCCTGTTGAAAGTATTAGTGAAACGGGTCGAAACACTCAAGGCGTAAGATTAATCCGCCTTCAGGATCATGAGGAAGTGGCAACTGTTGCTCGTGTTGAGTCTGAAAAAGCCGAAGAAGAATTAATAGAAGAGGCTTTGGAAGAAGAGGAAAGTAAACAAGAGCAGGAATCAGAAGATACAGAGGAAGAATCATCTGAAGAATAGTTTGTTGAGGAAAACCTAAAAGTCGCCTGTCGTTTATGCGGCAGAGCGACTTTTTTTATTTCAGATAAAGAGGTGGAGTACATGCAAGTTCATCCTTCTCAATTAGTCCAGGGATGTATGATTACCCAAGATGTTATGGGAAAAACTAAACGCCCTATCATTCCTGAACATACCGTGATCAATCCCATTCATATTAAAGTTTTACATAATTTTAAAATTCAATCTGTGAAAGTAAGCTCTAAGCTTTCAAACGGTTCTCCTTTTCTTCCTCAAGAAAAGGCTGAGGGGGATAAGTTCAGTGATTCCCCTTCTATTGAGTTCAGCGCTTTCCATGAGCACTACTTGGAAACAGTCAAGCAGTATAAACAATGGTTTTCGCTCTGGCAGGGAGGCTCGCCACTTGATTTAAAGGAACTACGCAGCGCTTTTGTCCCGCTTTTACAAGAAGCCCTCCAAGCTAAGCGTGAAGTTTTTCTTTTACATCATTACTCTACAGAAGCCGATTATAATGAACACCATAGTGTGGCCATGGGGTTAATCTCAGGCGTGCTTGCCTCAACGTTGAATGGCAATCAAGGTGAATGGATACAAGTCGGACTAGCTGGTTTATTAAGTGACTGTGGAATGGCCCAAATTAGCGAAACCATTTTAAATAAGGAAGGGCCATTAAACGAAAAAGAGTATGATGAAGTGAAGAAGCACCCTACTTACTCATACCGTTTAGTGGAAAGTACTTCTTCTTTAAATAGCCGCGCAAAGTTAGCGATTCTTCAGCACCATGAACGACTGGACGGAAGCGGCTATCCCCTTGGATTGAATAAAGAAAAAATACATCTCTTCAGTCAAATCATAGCGGTTAGTGACATGTATCATGCGATGACATCCGAAAGAGTGTATCGCAAGAAACAGTCTCCGTTCAAAGTGCTTGAAGCCATTCTTAAAGAACAATTTGGACGTTTTGATCATCATGTCATCCAAGCTTTCGTAAAAGAAATGACCAACTACTCAGCAGGCACAAAAGTGAAATTAAGCAATAATCAACTAGCAGACATTATCTTTGTTGAACCGTCTATCCCTACGCGTCCAATGGTTCGATTACAAGAAGATGGAGAGATTATCTCTTTAAGAGATAATCCTGACATTCAC
Organism: Halobacillus hunanensis; assembly: GCF_900166655.1. Taxonomy (GTDB): domain Bacteria; phylum Bacillota; class Bacilli; order Bacillales; family Halobacillaceae; genus Halobacillus_A; species Halobacillus_A hunanensis. The sequence goes on from NZ_FVZB01000006.1 coordinate 1,383,948, forward strand.
ATACAAGAAGTCTTCGATTAGGCAAAAACTGGAACGCTTATTCTATGGAGGCGGAGCTCTGATCTCTTAGCCATGTGGAGATTAATGTTGGAATTTGTTTGGGAGCAGACTGGAGAAAATGAATAATAAAGACATAGTCCTCCCGGTCCCGCAGTTGTTCCATCTCCCCCCACCATTCACCTTCATAACGAACAAGCATACTAAGGTTGTATAAAATAGCAAATTGGGCAAGCAAGTCTGGAATTTTTGCTTCAGCGGTTGCTTTACCTTTTAACGAATAGATGGGCTCCATAAAGGATAGCGGCCTTAGCAGCTGATCCATTGATAGCTTTTTAACTTCTATAGATTGATTAAACAAATGTTTAGCCGCATAGGGAAACAGGCCGTTGGGTTGAATGCGTACGTCGTCCTCTAAAAAGCGATAATGCATTTTCTTTCTTTTTCTTGTCGAAAGGCCATGAGCTAAAACCTTAGCTGTAGCTGGATAGCCAGGATCAACAGTGAGAAGGCAGCTTTTCAAAAAGTGGGTTAAGCTATAATAATATAGCAATGGCTGTACACTGAGAGGGGTGTGAGCAGCCGCAGTTAAGTATTCTTCCCCAAGCTTGATTCCATAAATAAATCGTTCTGCATTGTAGTAGGCGTGTTCCTTCGCCTTTTTACTGTCTAGCCGGTCGTAACATTTTAATAAAAAAGGTCTCGTGTGGGCGGTGACTTGTAAATAGGTCAGCCAGGTCGCTTGTTGATCTGTCATAACTCGATTCCTTCCTTTAACAACAGGGATAAATGCCATATTTTTATGCTTGAAAAAGCGAGATCATTGTCGTATTGTAAATAACAATAAGAAAATAGCAAGAATGCTGGAATTGTCAGCTTGCGTTGAACAATTGTCCATTTATTTTACCCACATTTACCCAAAACTATTAAAGGAGAGGATCAAGCATGCGTGAAGACAAGTTTACGAAAGAAGGGCTTACGTTTGATGATGTCCTTCTGTTGCCGGCAAAGTCTGATGTGCTGCCGCGTGATGTCTCATTGGCAACAGAATTGTCACCTACATTAAGGTTAAATATGCCAATCATTAGTGCAGGGATGGATACCGTAACAGAAGCACCAATGGCGATAGGGATGGCTCGTCAGGGAGGCCTTGGAGTTGTTCATAAAAATATGTCGATCGAAGCACAGGCCGAACATGTTGATCGAGTAAAACGTTCGGAGAGCGGGGTTATTTCTAATCCATTCTTTTTAACACCTGAACATCAAGTGTTTGATGCTGAGCATTTAATGGGGAAATATCGCATTTCGGGAGTTCCAATTGTAAATAATGAACAGGATCTTAAACTGGTAGGAATTATTACAAATCGGGATCTCAAATTTATTGAAAATTATTCAATTGAAATTTCTGAAGTCATGACTCATGAGAATTTAGTGACAGCACCGGTAGGAACGACTCTTGATGAAGCTGAGAAAATTCTGCAGAAATATAAGATTGAGAAACTGCCAATGGTTGACAGTCAAGGAACGTTAAAGGGGTTAATCACGATTAAAGATATCGAAAAAGTGATTGAATTTCCTAACTCTGCAAAAGATGAACAAGGTCGTTTACTTGTTGCAGCAGCAGTCGGGGTCACGGCTGATGCGATGACACGGATTGATAAACTGATTGATGCAGGTGTAGATGCTCTCGTCGTCGATACAGCACATGGACATTCTCAAGGTGTTATTGAACAAGTACAGCGTATTCGCACTAAATACCCGACTATTAATATTATTGCAGGAAATGTTGCGACACCTGAAGCCACAAGAGAATTAATAGAGGCTGGAGCAAATGTGATAAAAGTTGGGATTGGACCTGGATCAATTTGTACAACGCGTGTTGTAGCAGGAGTCGGGGTTCCTCAAATTACGGCCGTGAACGATTGTGCCATGGAGGCATCCAAACATGATATTCCAGTGATTGCTGATGGCGGTATTAAGTTTTCAGGTGACATCGTGAAGGCACTCGCTGCTGGAGGCCATGCTGTCATGCTAGGCAGTCTATTGGCGGGAGTTAGTGAAAGTCCTGGTGAAACAGAAATTTTCCAAGGTCGTCGATTTAAGGTTTATCGTGGAATGGGCTCAGTCGGAGCGATGGAATCTGGCTCCAAGGACCGCTACTTTCAAAGTGAACAAGAGTCGAAGAAACTTGTCCCGGAAGGCATAGAAGGCCGGATGCCATATAAAGGACCGCTTGCAGACTCCATTCATCAATTACTCGGGGGCTTACGCTCTGGAATGGGCTATTGTGGGACAGCAACGGTTGAATCACTGCGCAATGATGCTAAATTTACTAGGATTACGGGAGCGGGTTTAAGAGAAAGTCATCCACATGATGTTCAAATTACGAAAGAAGCACCGAACTACTCCATTTGACCCGTTAAAAAATCTTTAGACAGGGACTTTTCCCTGTCTATTTTTTTGCATGTCCATGTGATAGAATAACAAAGATGCATAATTTATTCGTGGAGGTTGAGAGAGTTGATACAAAGACTACAAGCATCATTGGGCGTGTGGATGGCCCTTGTTTTAAGTATGATCGTGATTTTTGGAAACCCGGAGCTTACATACGCATCCACTGTTGATTTGGAAGCAGAGTCAGCTATTTTAGTAGATGCAGATACAGGAAAGATTTTATATGAAAAAGAAGCAGATTTAACACTACCTCCTGCTAGTATGACCAAAATGATGACAGAATACCTAGTTCTGGAGGCTATCGAAAAAGGAAAAATCAGCTGGGATACAACTACTCAAATTAGTGATTATCCATATAGTATTTCCGCGGACCCTTCCTTTTCAGGGACAGGTTTAACACAAAGTAAAGATTACACGGTGAAGGAATTGTACACCGCAATGGCGGTAAACTCAGACAATGCCACAGCCATAGCATTAGCTGAATTGATTGCCGGTTCTGAAGGTGAATTTGTAAAGATGATGAATGAAAAGGCTGCCGAGTTAGGCTTGCCGGATTATCAATTTGTCAATTCAACAGGACTACCAAATAGTACTCTGGGCGAAAATTACCCAGAAGGTACTAAACCTGATGCACATAACTTGCTATCTGCTCGTTCAGCTGCCTTACTAGCTTATCATCTTATTAATGATTTTCCTGAAGTCCTTGATTATTCTAGTATAACTACAACTAAATTTGAGGGGAAGCAAATTAAAAACTGGAACTGGATGCTTCCTGATATGCCAGGGTATTTATCTTCATATGGCTATGAAGGGATGAAAGGCCTGAAAACAGGGTTTACAGATCTAGCAGGCTACTGCTTTACTGGTGTTGCTGAGCGCAACGGGCAGCGTCTTATCTCTGTAGTTATGAAAACTGATAGTAAAGAAGCAAGATTCCAGGAAACAAGAAAACTTATGGATTATGGCTTTAATCAGTTTGAACAGAAGAAATTGTTTCCAAAAGGCTATCAAATTGAAGGTGAATCCGAAATTCCAGTAGCAAAAGGGAAAGAAGATTCAGTTGGCGTAGAAGCTGGTGAGGCTATTACGGCTACTTTTAAAAAAGGTGAAAAAGATAAGTATGAAGTGAAGTATAACATCTCTGAAAAACACCTGGATAAGGATGGAAACCTTGTTGCTCCTATTGAAAAGGGAGAGAAAATTGGTACAGTTGAACTTGTATACAATGGTGAAGGTAATTATAAGAATTTAGTTACCGGAGAGTCTCAAAAAACGACCGTGGATCTTGTAACAACATCCTCTGTTGAAAAATCAAACTGGTTTATGTTGATGATTGGAAGTGTTGGCGACTTCTTCAGTGATATTTTCACTAGTGCTGTAGATATGGTGAAAGGCTGGTTCTAGTGCTAAATTCCAATCTATATAGTAGGATTTATGGCAACAATACGTTACAATAGAAGACAGGATTCGAGCACATAAATGATTTAATGGGTGACCATTATAGAATTAAATAGGGAGGAATTATCATGTCACAAACAGGTACTGATCGTGTAAAACGAGGAATGGCAGAAATGCAAAAAGGCGGCGTCATCATGGACGTTGTAAATGCAGAGCAAGCTAAGATTGCAGAAGAAGCAGGAGCTGTAGCCGTTATGGCTCTAGAACGTGTTCCAGCTGATATTCGTGCAGCCGGCGGGGTTGCACGTATGGCAGATCCAACGATCACGGAAGAGGTAATGAACGCTGTATCTATTCCAGTTATGGCTAAGGCACGAATTGGTCACATTTCAGAAGCACGCGTTCTTGAAGCAATGGGCGTGGACTACATTGACGAGAGTGAAGTCCTAACACCTGCTGATGATATTTATCACATTAAAAAAGATGAATATACGGTACCATTTGTTTGTGGCTGTCGTAACCTGGGTGAAGCGACACGCCGTATTCGTGAAGGAGCATCAATGCTTCGCACAAAGGGTGAGCCAGGTACAGGAAATATTGTAGAAGCTGTCAGCCACATGCGCCAAGTTCAATCACAAATCCGCCACCTCCGCGGAATGTCTGATGATGAAGTAATGGTCTATGCAAAAGAAAATGGGGCGCCGTTTGACCTTCTACTGGAAATCCGTGAAGCTGGACGTCTGCCAGTAGTTAACTTTGCAGCTGGTGGAATTGCTACTCCAGCTGATGCATCACTTATGATGCAATTAGGAGCAGACGGAGTGTTTGTTGGATCCGGTATTTTCAAATCCAATAACCCTGAAAAATTTGCTCGTGCTATTGTGGAAGCTACTACTCATTATGATGATTACAAATTAATTGGTGAATTGTCTAAAGGTCTTGGTACAGCCATGAAAGGTATGGAAATGTCCACCCTCACTCCTGAAGAGCGTATGCAAGACCGCAGCCAATAAACAAAGGAGAACGACATCATGACTACAATTGGTGTATTAGGCCTTCAAGGCGCCTTTCGTGAACATGTTCGCTCAGTTGAAGCTTCTGGTGCTACAGCTGTTGTCGTAAAGAAAAAGGAACAGCTTGAAGAAGTTGATGGGTTAATTATTCCAGGCGGTGAAAGTACAACGATGAGACGCCTGATTGACAAGTATGATTTCCTTGAGCCAATCAGACAATTTGGAAAGCAAGGAAAACCGGTCTTTGGTACGTGTGCAGGACTTATTCTGCTCGCTTCAGAAATTGATGGTTCATATGATGTCCATTTAGGATTAATGGATATTCGCGTGCGACGTAATGCCTTTGGCCGTCAGCGTGAAAGCTTTGAAGCTGATCTTAGCATTGATGGAGTTGCTGAAGGGTATAATGCTGTCTTTATTCGGGCACCTTATATTGAAGGCGTCGGAGAAGATACTAAGGTTTTATCAACCTATGATGGACACGTAGTTGCTGCCCAGCAGGGTCACTATTTAGCATGCTCTTTCCATCCAGAATTGACAGATGATCACAGAATAACGGAATATTTTGTAAAAATGGTGGAAGAGTCTAAAAAATCCCTTGCATCTTAACAGAGAATCAGCTATTATAATTTGAAAGATATGACTTTCAAACATGTTAATATGGAAACGCGATGAAAGGAAGCAGTAACAGTTGCTCTTTCGATTAGAGAGTCAGTGGTTGGTGAGAACTGGCGTTAGAGTACTGTGAATCCATCCTGGAGTTGCTCGTCTGAATGAGAGTAAGATAAGATGAGCCGGCCCTCACCGTTACGAGCTAAGCTGGAGGATAAGCATTGCATATCCTCAACCTGGGTGGTATCGCGGGAACTTGTAACTAAGCTCTCGTCCCTTTTCTAAAAAAGGGGCGGGGGTTTTTTTATATTTTACGAAAAGGAGTGAACGATCATGTTAGACATGAAGTACTTACGTCAAAACTTTGATGAAATTAAAGGTAAACTTAAGCACAGAGGAGAAGACCTGTCTGACCTCGACACGTTCGGGGACTTAGACAGCCGTCGACGCGAATTAATTCAAGAAGCTGAAGAATTAAAAGCACGCCGTAACGAAGTATCCAAAGAAATATCCGTGTTAAAAAAGGAAAAGCAGGACGCGGAAGATAAAATCAAGGAAATGCGGCAAGTAGGGGATCGGATTAAAGAGCTTGATCAGGAATTAAAACAAGTAGAAGAACAACTTGAGACCCTGTTGCTATCCATCCCAAATATCCCTCATGAAAGTGTCCCGGTTGGAGAAGATGAGGATGATAACGTAGAAGCAAAAACATGGGGAGAAATTCCGTCATTTGAATTTGAAGCGAAGGCTCATTGGGACGTGGCCACAGATCTTGATATTTTAGACTTTGAGAGAGCCTCTAAAGTAACAGGCAGCCGATTTGTATTTTATAAAGGACTAGGGGCCCGATTGGAGCGGGCACTGTTGAACTTTATGATGGATTTACATGCTGATGAACATGGTTATCAGGAAATGCTGCCTCCTCAGCTCGTCAATCGAACATCTATGACGGGAACCGGGCAACTGCCGAAGTTTGAAGAGGATGCCTTTAAAATTGAGGATTGGGACTACTTTCTTATACCGACGGCAGAGGTGCCAGTGACGAATTATCATCGCGAAGAAATCCTTTCCGTTGAAGATATGCCGAAGAAGTTTGTTGCCTTCAGCACGAATTTCCGCTCTGAAGCGGGCTCAGCTGGCCGCGATACAAGGGGGCTCATTCGTCAGCACCAATTCAATAAAGTAGAACTTGTACAATTAGCTGCCCCTGAGGATTCTTATCATCGTTTAGAAGAGATTACTGGAAACGCTGAGAAGGTACTGCAGCTTCTCAACCTACCATACCGAGTTATGAGCATGTGTACGGGTGATTTAGGTTTTACTGCCGCGAAGAAATACGATATTGAGGTGTGGATACCAAGCTATAACACGTACCGTGAAATTAGCTCTTGTTCAAACTTTGAAGACTTCCAGGCGCGCAGAGCAGGGATTCGTTTCCGTCGTGAAGAAAAAGGGAAGCCAGAATTTGTGCACACATTGAATGGCTCTGGCTTAGCTCTAGGGCGTACGGTGGCGGCTATTTTAGAGAATTACCAGCAGGAGGATGGATCTGTCGTTATTCCGGAAGTACTTAGACCTTATATGGGTGGCAAAGAAGCTATGAAGTAAAAAAGGGAGCTGGGACATAACTAAACTGCTTAAATAAAATGACGAACGATGCGCTCTATGGCAGCAGGTTATATGCACGAAATTATAGTTTCTATTCAGTTCGGATTTTCATTTTAAAAAAATATATTTGTCCCAGCCCTAATCCTTTTTTAAAAAATTTCATTCATTTGTTGACGTATAAGGACAAGCATGGTATATTATTTATTGTCGGTCACACGGAGGAGTACCCAAGTCCGGCTGAAGGGATCGGTCTTGAAAACCGACAGGGGCTTCACGGCCCGCGGGGGTTCGAATCCCTCCTCCTCCGCCATTTATATCAACAATAGCGCATAAATATTGGAGATTAATAAACCAGAAATCGTTACCTAGTGTAACGATTTTTTATTTGTGTACATACATCCACTGGTTGTGTCTCCGAGATTCTGACAAGCTTCTTCCCGCATTTTTACGGATATATCTCGCCCAAATTAAATTTCTGTCGTAAAAAATGCGAAACCCCAGATCGCTCTTTGGCGTTCTGGGGTTTCGCATTCATTCTTTATGTGAGTAGATGGCTTGAACGCCATTTTCTCGATTGCTGAATGAAATGGCCGATTTTTTCTAAAACAGGTTCAATACTTGATGAATTGTTAAGAATATCATAATCAGCAATATTCAAACGTAAGACAGGGCATGAATTAAAATCATCTATCCAATTTTCATACCGTTTAAACATTTCTTCCCAGTATTCAATCGGAGTCTGCTGCTCCATCGGACGTCCGCGGTCTTTAATACGAGTGATAATATCATCAAAGGAACCCTCTAAATAAATGAGCAGGTCAGGATGTGGGAAGTATGGGGTCATCACCATCGCTTCGAAAAGGCTCGTATACGTCTCATAATCGATCTCTGACATGGTGCCTTTTTCATAATGCATTCTAGCAAAGATGCCCGTATCTTCATAAATCGAACGGTCCTGAATAAAACCTCCGCCGTATTCAAAGATTTTCTTCTGTTCCTTGAAGCGTTCAGCAAGGAAGTAGATTTGCAAATGAAAACTCCAGCGTTCGAAGTCGTTATAAAATTTATCGAGGTAAGGGTTTTTGTCTACTTTTTCAAAAGAGGTGCGGAAGTTAAGGGCCTGGGCTAAAGCATTGGTCATGGTTGATTTTCCAACCCCCACTGTTCCTGCAATTGTAATCACACTATCGTGTGGTATCCCGTAGCGTTCGCGTGCATTCATTTAATTCCTTCTCCTTTTTTCATATGATGCTGAACTTGCTGAACAATGTGCTGCAAATCAGCCTGGTGCTTCACAAAGTCCAGATGGTCGCCGTTTAATCGGATAACGGGAATTTCTGGATGTGTCGCTTCAAAATGATTCATAAAATCTTCGTAATCCTGTGATAACTGTTCTAAGTAGGATGCTTGAATGTTCGCTTCAACATCACGATTACGCATGCGGATTCGCTCAAGCAATGTTTCAAGGCTGGCATGTAAATACACAACCATATTAGGTTTAGGCATGTCATTTGTTAACAGATCAAAGATTTGTGAATATTTATAAAAGTGATCTTCTTTTAACGTTCTGCGTGCAAAGATCATATTTTTAGCGATATGATAATCGGCTATGACAGGTTTTCCAAACTGTAAATAATCTTTAGTAATGTCTTCAAGCTGCTTAAAACGATTGCATAAGAAGAACATCTCAGTTTGGAAGCTCCACTCTTCAATATCGTCGTAAAACTTGCCTAAAAACGGATTCTCCTCAACGATTTCCTTCAGCAAATGAAAATCAAACTGGGAAGCGAGTTTTTTAGACAGAGACGTTTTACCGACCCCAATGGGCCCTTCAACAGCAATGAAAGGTAATTGTCCCATCTCATTTCCTCCTAGGTCAAAACAAAATTCGATACAATTAGACAGACAAATAATATTTTACCATAACCAATAGACTGAAGTCATAAATCTAGAGGAATTTTAAAGGAAAATACTTTTCAATTGTGGGGATGTTTTGTATAATATGAGGCACGTGATTTATTTGCCCCCGTAGCTCAGGGGATAGAGCATCGGTTTCCTAAACCGTGTGTCGCAGGTTCGAATCCTGCCGGGGGCGCTTATAAAAACGATTGGGGTGCAAGGCTTACAGCTTATATACACCAATGATACAATGGCGCGTTATAAATGTTTGGCTGAATTTTGGCTGAACAATTTAAAAACGCGCCATTTTTCGTTTTCATTGGTGATCGCCATTAAAGATGTTTCATTTAGGCATCCAATCATCTTGGTAATACGAACGCAGCAAAATGGGCTGCAGGGTGGCCATGTGTATGAATCTCCTTCATTGGATTAAGAAATAATTTATGTTATGAATGAAATAGGTAGAAAAAACGAATAGGGAAAAGGGGAATTGAAAATGGATGTAAGGTTTCCAATTGGGGAATTACAAGTTCCTAAAAAGGTGACGTTAGAAAATATTCATGAATGGCTAAAGGAAATCGAAACTTACACGATTCGATTAAGAGAAACTGTTGACTCATTAAGTGATGAGGAATCTAGCAAAACATACCGTGAAGGCAGTTGGACAATTCGTCAGCTTGTTCATCACATTGCAGATTCTCAGTTGAACATGTATCAACGTTTGAAGCTGTCTTTAACAGATGAAAATCCGACAGTGCCAGCTTTTAATCAAGAAAAGTGGGCTATTCAACCGGATACAAAGCTTCCTATAGAAAGTTCTATTAAAATGCTAGAAGGTATAAATGGGCGCATCGTATCTTTAGGATATAGTTTAACTGAAGAGCAATTAGATCGAGCTTTTACTCACCAGAAAAATGGTAAAATTACAGTTGCAACTAAAGTTGCAAAATTAGCTTGGCACGAAGAGCACCACTTAGCCCATATAAAAATCGCATTATCAAAATAATATAATATGTATGGAATAGGCTTATCGAAGTTCGGTAAGACAAGCTCCATTTTCCGCCTTTTACGTTTCTATCGGTTCTAACACGATTAGTGCCACATAAATCCTCCGTTTATGTGGCACTTCGTATCTGCTATCGCGTTTAACTAGTGTTGCAGCTATTTGTAACAGATGATTACCTTCGACCATGACTCCTGAAAAGTATATTCACTTATTCGTCGTTATTATAATCATCTTTTCTCTCTGCTATTTCCCTTTTTTCTTCTTCCCACCATAAAGCTTCCTCAGGATCCTCTAAAACATCTTTGACTTCTTGCTTTTCTTCTACAGCAGGCGGCTGACCTCTGAGTGATTTCCCTGATGTTTCGACAACAAAGTATGCAACAATGATTATGCCAATAATCGAAGCGAAGATTATGTAATATGCGGGAACGAGCCTGCTCATTGTTATACTGATTAACCATGAAACAACTAATGGTGCAGTACCACCAAATACTGATGTGGCTACATTATACGTAATAGCCAATGATCCATACCGTACTTCAGTAAAAAATAGTGAAGGCAATAATGAAGGCATGACACCTTGAAAACTTGCAAGTAAAGCACCCAAGATCATTAATCCTAAGAAAACGAGCCAACTATTACCACTTCCAATTAACAGAAACGCCGGGATTGACAAAATAATCATTCCGGACAAGCCAAACATAATAATCCGTTTATTTCCAATACGATCACTAAAATAGCCAGCCATTAAGACAAATGGAATCATAATGACCATCACAACTAATATTAATAGCAAACCCTTAGTGTCTCCATAACCGAGCACAGCATTCAGGTGTGAGGGCATGTAAGTCAAAATCACATAGTAAACAGTATTATAGAATGAAACTAATCCCAAACAAATAAGTAATGACCTGCGATGATATACAAAAATATTTTTTAGGGATGCTTTTCGTTCATCATTCTCTTCCGTTTCTTTGGATTCAAAGGCTGGTGTTTCTTCCAAATTACTACGGAGGTAGAATCCAATGAAACCAATAGGGGCAGCAATGAAGAACGGAATCCTCCAACCCCACTCATGCATAGTTTCTGATCCTAATACAAATGTGAGTAGTGTAACAATTCCTGCACCGGTAATATACCCTACTAAAGTACCAACTTCAAGACCGCTGGACAAAAATCCTCGCTTCTTATCAGCAGTTGATTCCGCAATAAAAGTCATGGCACCCGAATATTCTCCGCCTGCAGAAAAACCTTGGACCAACCTGGCAGCAAGCAATAATATAGGAGCGGCTATGCCAATGGAATCATATGTTGGAATCAATCCAATACTGAGTGTGGCAATTGCCATAATAATTAATGTAATTGCAAGTATCTTTTTCCGCCCCACTCGGTCGCCAAGCATTCCAAAGAACATTCCACCAAATGGACGAACCAAGAAGGCAACAGAAAATGTAGCAAAACTGAACACTAATTGTAGTGGGCCGCTGAACTCAGGGAAAAACAATGCACCAAGAATAACAGCAAGATATGAATAAATCCCAAAATCAAACCATTCCATTGCATTACCGATCGCCGTTGCAAAAACTGATTTCTTCACCACTTTTGTGTCAACTACAGTAATATCATCCTTTTGTAGGTGTTCTGCTTTTTTTCTGTGTTTTCTTTTGCTTTTATCCAACTATTCGTTCCTCCTCGTTTTTTGGCCTTTTTATATCCTAACCTGAATCGTAGGTTATATTTTATTTCCTTTAAAGGAAAATGTAAAACGTATTCTCTTTATAAGAAAGGCTGTAAAAAGTGGTAATGGGGCAATTAAAAAAATTAAATATAGTTTGATAAAACATGTGAGCAGTTCTCATTAACCCAAACCCAAGTAAATATTTGCACGGGGCAAAAATCCCAATTTATATTTGGAGGGCATTCATTCTTGATGCTGCAGCAGAATTCATTCAATCAGATTGAGTTTTTGATATAACATGGGTATCGATAGCAATAGGTAACATAGATTTTCCTTTATCGTATATTTCTACTCGTAATTCTCAAACTTCTCACCCACTTGATTACTCCTGTATGCTCTCTGAGAAAAGCTTTGATCTGCCAGGAGACCCAGCCATTGTTTTTCTAAGTGCTGCAGTCTCTGGGATGCAAATTCTGACGTAACTCCAAAAGTGAAGGCCACTTCAGTAATGGCTTGTGATTTTTTAAATGGAAGGTTCATTTGCAGCAGCATAAAAGTAGGAACACAGAAATGCAAAGCAAAATTATCTGCCTTCCATTCTTGATATTTAACAAAACGCGTAGGAAGATTCAGCTGTGAACCGCAGTGCAGTAAAATATGCCCGAGTTCGTGGCCGAAGGTCTCCCAACGTTCTTCCCTATCTAACTGTTTTTGCAGGAAGATTCGATTTATTCCTTTATAAATAACAGCTTCACTACTATGCTCCCAATCATAAACTCGTATATTTAGTTGTTCTGCAATATTTTCAATCGCTAGTTGGTTTGGTGTTTGAATGGAGAGTGATATAAGAAGATCATGTATGTGACTTTCAAGGGTTGTAAATTGATAAAACATAAATTTCACTCCTATAGAACGTATGTTCGTGTTACGGGTGAAAGAAAAAGCCCTACTGTTGCGGGCTGTTTAAATTCATCTTAATACAATCCAAAGCGTTTTTCTAGTCTAATTTGACAGATTACTCACTTTTAATAATTTCCCACATTTTCCTTAGCTTCTTTAAGTCTTCCAGGTTTGATTTGGGAAGTTCTGCATACCAGCGTTGGAGTTCAGGATCCTGGATAAATGCCTCCATGTCTGCTTCTGTCTCCCCTATTTTGAAATCGTCTGTCATCCCTATCAGCCAATCAATGGAAACATCATAGAGGCTGGCTAGGGTAGATAGCATTTTAGTGTCCGGCTCTCTGTAATTTCTTTCATAACCGGACAACCTTGAATTGGAGATCTCTAACTTTTCACAAACAAGTGTTTGCGACCAACCCTTGTTTTCCCGTGCTTTTCTTAATCTTCTACCTAATGATCCCATACCATTCATCCTCAAGTGAATTTATTTAATTCCATGGTAGTAGGATACTATCAAATAAACATATTGCGCAATATGTTGCGCGATATGTTTATTTTTTGTTGACTTGTGCGAATCGTGCATATATAATTGCACTTAACGTTACGCGTAACGCGCAAATACTATAAATTGTGTGAACAAGCTGTTCATACGATAGTTTATTCACTTTTAGGTATTAATCATAAAAATAGTAAAGGAGAGATTGATTGTATGACTTATCTAATTGCACTTGATGACGGGCATGGGATGGAAACCCCTGGTAAACGTACTCCTTATATTAATAGTCTTGGGAGGTCTATTAAAGAAAATGAATTTAATAGGGCAGTAGTTTCCTTCCTTGATACAGAATTGCGGCGATGCAGTTTTGATACTTTGTTAGTAGCTCCGACTGATGCAGATACATCGCTTTCAACTAGGACAAATCAGGCAAATCGTGCAGGAGCGGATGCTTATATCTCTGTTCATTATAATGCTTTTGATGGAAGTTTTGACGGATCAAATCCAAGTGGAATTGAACTTTACGTGTACCCTGGTCACTTTAATCGTGAGGCGGGTATTCTAGCCAAGAGTATAGCTAATTATTTAAGAGAGGGAACTCCACAAGAATTTAGAGGCGTAAAAGAAGCCAATTTTCACGTATTGCGTGAAACAGCCATGATTGCTGTATTAACTGAAAATGGTTTCATGGATCACCCTAATGAAGCTTTATTAATGATAGATCCAGAGTTTCAGAGAGAGGTTGCCATTGAACATGCTAAAGGTATTTGCGATTACTTTGGGGTTCCTTATGTTACAAAAAGTAAAGGAGATGAGTGGTATGTTGGCCGAAGAGTGGAGTCCATTTATCAAGGGGATTTACGCTTCTACAACCAACCTTCGTGGTCAGATTCAGCGGTTGCAGGTTATTTACAATTTGGTTATGGATTTCCTACTATTCTTGATCAAATCATCGTTGAGGGTTATCCGCAATATAAAGTGGAAAATTCTCAAGGGGCGGTTTATTATCTAACCGCAAATGAAACGTATGTACGTGTGGTTTAAATACTAGCGGAACCCGGAGCAGCTCCGGGTTCATATTATTTCCCAGAACCAAGTGGTCTTAGTGACTCTTCATATTTTATGGTTAAAAGGTGACTATGAGCGGAGCGGCTGCTCGTGGAGTGATTCTTCTCCTCATCATAAAACTTATCAGCAATAAATAAGTAGGTAACAATTAGACCGATTACAATCATGGCTGATATGAAAATAAACAAGAGAGCACGTAGTCCAAACTTCGCGAATTTATGAAGAGGTTTTTGTTCCACTGCTTTTTCTCCCCCTTATGAATGATGGGTTGTTTAAAAAAACAACGCCATCTAGTTAAATACTTTCATTTTTTCAACTCCAACTCAATTCTTGAATCGTTTTCTGTGTTAATCTTTGGTATAAAAAGGTAACTCCCCACTTTCGATCGGGAGGATACGATCAGCTAATTTCTTTGCCTCTTCCCAATCATGAGTGACTAATATAATTGGGATTTCCCACAGCTTGCGAAGACGTAAAAGTTCCTGATAACACTGATTTTTTGTTTCTTGGTCTAATGAGGAGAATGGCTCATCTAAAAGTAGTAGATCGGGTTCTGTGGCCAAAGCTCGTGCCAATGCCACACGTTGTTTTTCGCCACCGGATATTTGCCTTGGATACTTGGAAGTTAAATGTTTAATGCCTACAACTTCTAATAGTTTGTTAACAAGTTGGTCATCTGTAGCGCCATACGATATGTTTTTATAGACCGTCATATGGGGGAATAAAGCATAATCCTGGAACAAATAACCAATTTTGCGTTTTTGAACAGGGAGGGGGTTACGATTTGTGTGAAAAAGAAACCTGTTGTTCAATTTGATTTCTCCTTCATTAGGATGAGTAAGCCCTGCGATACAGTTAAGAATTGTCGTTTTACCAGATCCGGATGGTCCATACATAACGACGGTCTCATTTCCAGCTTGAAAGGAAGCATTTAAGGTGAAATGCGGAAGTTTCTTCTTAATGGTTAACGATAGCATAGGACACCTCCATTTACTGATTAAACTTAAGGATATTACGCTTACTCCACCAATTGAGCCAAAGGACAGAACTAAATCCAAGTGAAACAATAATCAGTACCCAGAATCGAGCTTGTTCCATATGGCCTGCCTCTACGGCGAAATAGATGGCTAAAGGTATGGTATTGGTTTCCCCTGGAATATAACCAGCTATCATGAGCGTCGCCCCGAATTCCCCGAGAGCACGTGCAAAACTTAGAACTAAGCCTGCCAAAAGGCCGGGCCAGGCTAAAGGGAATGAAATAGTGAAAAAAATTTTCCACTTGGACGCCCCCATTGTTAAGGCGGCATTTTCAACGTTCTGATCATAATTTTGAAAAGCGGCTGATGCACTTTGATACATTAAGGGAAAAGATACAACAACAGCAGCAACTACGGCGCCAATCCATGAAAAAACAACTTGAATATCGAAGGATTGAAGCAGGAAGCTGCCTAAGGGTCCATTTTTACCGAATAAATAAAGAAGTCCAAACCCTACAACTGTTGGGGGAAGAACGAGAGGGAGCAAAATCACGGACTCAACAAAACTTTTCCCGGGAAATTTTTTTCTAGCAATTACTCTTGCGAAAAAAACGCCTAGAATAAAAACAATTGAAGTTGCGATAGTGGCTATCTTTATCGATAGAAAAAGAGGGGAGTTCATGATTAACCAACTTTCATTCGATGTTCAATAGTAAATTTTCAATAGTTAACTTTTATTGTAACATTAAAGGAGTCTGATCTATGTAGATCAGACTCCTTTGCTAAAAATATTAATGATTTGTTGTCACAATTAACTGTGGTGCACTGGTGGTATGTTCTCCTCCGTAAAACTCAATCCAGTCTTGGTTAAATTCAGATTCAGTTATGGCCCTTAAGCGAAGTTGAGTAATTCCGTTTTTATTGATGAAGGTTAAATCTTCTGGCGGAATTTGAAATTCTATATAATTCTTTAACGTTTGAGTGGAAAAGGTAACACTATTATTTTTTGACGGGGTGGCACGATAGTCTGATTGCTCGATAGCAGCTGAACTTCCTAGTACTCCCCTATTTATATCTACCCGGATGGACGGCACTAAGCCTTCCTTGTCTTTAACATAAAGTCTGACCTTTGCTGATTGTATCGTATTCTCAGGTAAACGATCAGTATGAAATGAAAGAACTCCTCTATAGGTATCGGTATTATACATACCCTTATCTCCGACCTTAATATGTTCTTCCCCTAATCCATCTGCTGCATATTTCCCAACATAACCATCTTCAGCAGCAGAAGATAGAATAACTTCTGACGTTCCTGGCTCAGACTCATTGATGGTATAGGTTTCTTGTTTAACCGATTCCTTATTCCCTTCTGCGTCCTGGCTAAAGTACTTCAAAATAGTATCATCGGTAATTTGAAGAGGTTGACTGTATACTTCCGATTGGGTGGTTGGTTTGGAGCCATCTCGGGTGTAGTAGGTGGTAGCTGGTTCATTTGTTTTCAATTCTACTGTAATGGGGGAATTGTAAGTTCCTCCTTTCACAGTAGCTGTCGTTACGGGAGCGCTTGGATCGGGATCTTCGGTTTCAGAAAAGGACTGGAAGAATTCAACCATTAGGCGGTTCGCATCAGGTCCCTGAGGATCTGTGTAGCTTCCTTGGTTACTTCCACCTGACCAAGCGTGGCCCATCCCTTGTACTAACACCTTTTTCATCCATACCTTCCCATCTTCACCTTTGTAATTACTAATGGTATAACTTCTTCCTGAAGGGACTTGCAATGACTCCGTACTTTCAGGAGTATCATCGATCCATCCATCCTTTGTTGCATTTTCGGCTAAGTCATTGGTAACTGCCCATTGCTTGATAACTTGTTCAGCGTTGATACGGTTTACTGTATAATCAGATGTTCCATGGATGACCATCACGGGAATCTTTTTGGCGTGATCGTCCATCGCTTGGTAGGCTAGTTTGCCTTGTTGAGCTGGGTCAGGCCCGCCACTGGACATAGCAGAATATGCATCGACAGTACTTTCCGCTGCTTTATATTCCAATCCTGCCCCGACACCCACTCCGGAAAAAATATCGGGGTATGTCGCTCCCATAATGACGCTCATTGCAGCTCCAGCCGATAAACCGGCTGCATAAACTTGATCTTTGTTAATGGTATAATTGTTTTCAACTGATTGAACCATTCCTGCAATTACTGCTGGTTCACCACTACCACGATTCTGGTGGTCAGGGTCAAACCAATTCCAGCATTTGTTTAAGTTCGCACTTGAACTTTGTTCCGGGTAGAGAACTAAAAAGCCCTCTTTCTCTGCTAGTGAATTCATTTGTGTTCCAGTAGCAAATTGCTCCGCATCCTGTGTACATCCATGGAGCAAAACGTATAGTGGAGAAGGGGTATTCGAATCATAGTTTGAAGGAATATACAGTTTATAGGATTTCCCTCCATATGAACCATCAATAAATTCACCATTTGCGAAAGACAACGACGGATTAAATAACATGGTAATCATCAACATCATTCCTAAACCAGCCAGCAATTTCAACGCTTTCATTTAAATGGCATCCTCCTCTTAAACTCTTTTCTATGAGCTTAGTAGAAGAGAGTTACAGAGTAGTTACATATAAGATGAAGATGAGATCAGTATATAAGTGGGCGTCC
This sequence comes from Halobacillus hunanensis, assembly GCF_900166655.1. Classification (GTDB taxonomy): domain Bacteria; phylum Bacillota; class Bacilli; order Bacillales; family Halobacillaceae; genus Halobacillus_A; species Halobacillus_A hunanensis. The sequence continues at coordinate 1,401,722 of NZ_FVZB01000006.1, forward strand.
TAAGGTTGTTTTTTTTCAAAACCATAGGACTGTAAAATTTCCTGTGCTTCCTTTGTCTTAAGGTAGTCTAAAAATGCTTGTGCATCTTTAATGTTGGAACTGGCTGTTAAGACAGCACCCGGATAGATGATTGATTGATGGAGATTTTGATCAACTTCGGTGATGACCTTCACCTCATCTGAGATAAGTGCATCACTTGCATACACAAATCCTAAAGCTACATTTCCTGACTCTACATATGTAAGTACCTGGCGTACATCTCTTGCATATACCATTTGGCCTTTTAAATCTGTCCATTTGTTAATGGATTGTAATGCTTGTTTCGCATACATTCCCCCAGGTACGCTGGCAGGGTCGCCTAAAGCAAGCTGCTTCTCACCAGATAGCTTGATGGATTGGAGAGAAGAAAAGTAAAAGTCACGGTCTTGCTTTGTAATCAATACGATAGAGTTTCCAGTGAAATTAAATCTGGTTTCTTTTATGATAAATTGTTGTTGTTCCAGTTTGTCCATCCATTTTTGGTTCGCAGATAAGAAAACATCAACAGGAGCTCCTTGTTGAATCTGTTGGGCCAATTTACCTGAACCTGCAAAATTAAATGTAAGGGTTACATCTTTATTTTGACTTTCATATGTCTCTTTTATTTCTTTCATAGCATCAGTTAAGCTAGCTGCTGCAGAAATAGTAAGGTCTGTCGTATGTTGTTCCTGAGCTGTATTGTTACTGCATCCAGCAAGTCCAAATAAGACTAATCCCAAGAAGATTATTATTAATTTTCTCTGCATGTGGCGATACTCCTATGTTTAATTATTTCTTTAGATTATACGTATGGATGAATTTTAAGTAAAATAAATCATAACCTTGAGTGCGTACCTATGGATAATAGAAAGGGGAAGCTATGAAACTTCAAATCCTTATTAGCCTAATTTTAGCTCTGTTACTGACTCAATCACCAATAATTGGAAAGTACTTTGCAATGATTAATACCATGATACACGAAAGCGGTCATTCTCTGATGGCTTTACTGACTGGCGGAGAAGTAAGGAATGTGTCGTTGTTTCCCAATACATCCGGGGTAACCATGACAGGACATACTTCATGGCTTAGCCACGTCTTAACTAGTTTATCAGGCTATTTATTTTCCTCATTAGCAGGTTTATTATTCTTCCATTTAATTGTTAAAGGCCATTATCATGTAATGATTTTCATTTTAATTGGTTTTTTAGCTATTAATCTTCTTTTCTGGGTTAGAAACTTCTATGGTGTTTTTTGGCTCGTTACATTTGGTGCAGGATTTATTTATTTGCTCAGAACTGGCCATCAATCCATTGTTCAATACGTCCTTATCTTTGTAGCCTGCCTCGTTGTGGTAGAGGCTGTTATGAGTGCTTTTTGGGTGATGAGGGTTAGTTTTGTTTCCCCGAGTCAAGCAGGGGATGCTTGGAACCTTGCACAAGCTGTGAAATTTATTCCCGCTCCTGTATGGGGTGTGTTCTTTTTCGCCCAATCTTTATATTTGGCCTGGTTGTCCTTAAAAAAAGTATACCTTATTTAATGCAGTGTGCTCATAAATAACAAAAAAGTAAGAACTCCGCATGAGCCCTTACCACTCAAATATTATGGCATAAGGTAATAAAGTAAGTGATGAGAGGAGGGAATGACATGAGCGGAGGATACGGTGGCGGATTTGCGCTATTAGTTGTGTTGTTTATTCTTTTGATTATTATCGGTGCCTCTTATGGCGGCTACGGATACGGTGGTTATTAATTTAACCTAAGGCGGGGGCTACCCCGCTTTTTTGCTGTATAAAGGTTATGAAAATTATTGGTTTGTGGGTAGTTTTATGTTTAGCAGCACCCCAAAAGGATGTGTTAGTTTTTAGTCGAAACTTCTTTAATTTGGTTTTAAATGTATGAAAAAGGGTATAGGAAAAATAGATTAATTACAGCAGACTTTTGGAGGAGTTTATAATGAATTTAAAGGAACGTTTAATAAGCCAGGGCTATGATCAGGTAGATATCCTGCTTATTGATAATGAGCAGAATCAGTCTACAATCGCTAACCTTTCTCTTCACAAAATCACGGACTTAGAGTACAAGTTATACTTAGAACCTGAATCACTTAAGTATGAGTTTAATGGTGATCATCCGCATTTTATTGCGGAACAAAAAGAAGAGGATGGGAAAGCAAAGCAGATAAGAGGATATATTCTGGAATGGTGAAGGATAGAGAAAAAGGAATTAAGAGCTCCTTTTTCTTTTTTTTATACGGTCTTTACGATCAGCAATACCTCCAATAATGAGAAGGATACCTGAAGCCAATATTACAACAGGAACCATGGGGTCTGCTATGGCAGAGAATAGTACGAAAGCAATAACTATACAGGCTGCTCCAATGCTTCCAAGTATAATTAACATTTTGTTTTCTCTTTTCATGACAATAATCGATCCTTTCTTTATCCTATCTTTTCCTCAGTATAACGAATTTTCTTAGAAAATGAATGGATGAGCTTTTACGTTTAAATTTTTAGAGAAGAAGGAATGACGCATATAGAACCTTTCTAAGGAGGTCTTACTATGAAAACACACAGTTTATATATAAACGGCGAATATACTGAATCAACGGAAGACGAATGGTTAGATATTGTTAATCCTGCTACAGAAGAGGTTATCTCCAGAACACCAAAAGGTACAGTTGAAGACGTCGATCGAGCGGTTCATGCTGCATCTCAGGCTCAAAAGGGGTGGGAGATGACTCCTAATATAGAGCGTGGTAACATCGTCCGTCAGCTTGGTAATAAGATAGAAAAGAATAAGGATACATTTATCGATCTACTTCAGGAAGAACAAGGCAAGGATTATGAACTGGCAACAGGGGAAGTAGAGCTTGCTATCGATTACTTTAGGTATATGTCTGAATGGGCGCGCCGAATTGAGGGGGAAATTGTACCGAGTGACCGGGCTAATGAAAATATTTATATTTACAAAAAGCCAATTGGCGTTGTTGCTGGAATTGTTCCGTGGAACTTCCCGGTATTTATTCTGGCCAGAAAGGTGGCAACGGCTCTTGTTACTGGTTGTACGATTGTATTGAAGCCAAGCCAGCAAACACCCAATACTGCCATGGAGTTTACGAAAATTATTGATTCCATGGAAGACATTCCAAAGGGTGTGTACAATTTGATTACAGGAACAGGTTCTGAGATCGGAAATGCACTGGCTAAACATGATGGCGTACAAATGATTACGATGACCGGAAGTGTACCAGCTGGAACAAAGGTAATGGAAGCTGCTGCCCAAAACATTACGAAGGTTAATCTTGAATTAGGCGGAAAAGCTCCAGCCATTGTGACCAAAAACGCAGACTTAGATATCGCGGCCGACAGCATCACCACATCAAGGTTAGCTAATAATGGACAAGCCTGTACGAATGCTGAGCGTGTGTATGTCCATGAAAGTGTTGCCAATGAACTTGTTAACAAACTGAAGAATTCATTTGATCAAATGTCATTAGGAGACCCGCGGACGAATAAGCAAGCCGATGTCGGGCCTCTTGTAAGTGAGGAGCGTTTAGAAGCGGTATCTACGATGGTGAATGATGCAGAAGTCGACGGAGCTAAGGTAGAGATTGGCGGCGAGCGTGCTGATATGGAACAAGGTTTTTTCTATAAACCTACGATTCTAACTGGTGTCGACCACGATTCTACCATTATGCAAGAAGAAATCTTTGGCCCTGTTATTCCCATCACTACATTCCGTACTTTAGATGAAGCGATCGAAAAAGGAAACGATACAGAATTTGGCTTATCTTCTTCTGTATATACAGAGGATATGAATGAAGCGATGAAAGTTGTCAATGAACTGAAATTTGGTGAAACGTATGTAAACCGTGAAAACTTTGAGGCCGTACAAGGTTATCATGCTGGAATACGGAAATCCGGTCTTGGCGGGGCAGATGGTAAGCACGGTATGGAGGATTTCCTTGTCACACAAGTGGTTTATATGCAATATAAACACGATAAACAGTAAATACGGGCTCCCCGTTGGAAGGGGAGCTTTTTACTTGTTTTTTAACCAGTCGGTTGCAAAATCAACCGACTCAGCCATTGGAAACAGACGGCACTCCGCTTGTCCTACATGACCTTTGATGACACGATGATCTGATTCATAGGCTCGCCCTATACCATTAAACTGCTCCTCGTCCATTTCAATATCCTGATAAGTGACCCACTGTCGCTGTCCGTCTACGATTAGGGGAGCGCCTCTTGTCATTTCTTTGCGCGTTCCGCTTCTATATTCAGATAAATGGAAACTTGTATTTGTATCATAGTCTACCCCGAGCAGAAGAACCTGTGCATTTGTTTGATAGATTTTTCCGAGAGGAGAATCATCATTTAAGGAAAAAGAAAGCGAATGCTGCGATGTCAGTTCCTCCGCTTGCTTTCCCCATGCTGATAGGGAGAATGCAGGATGATTACTCCTATAAACGGCTGGGTGCGTTCGGAATAACTCCGGGAGCACACCTAGAAATGTTACGGGTGTTTTGGTGGGGTCGAATGCGGGCATTGTCCTTTTGATTGTTTTATGCCATTCTTCAGGGACAGGTGGGTTCTCCCATTCTGCTGGATCAGAAAGCGTAGGCGAGTGAGTTTGGAAAATGAGTGTTCCATTCTCTGTGACTGTTCTCATTAATGCTTCCAGTACAGCTTGTGGTCCGCCGCTCACCCATCCTAGAGATTTCATCGATGCATGGATGAGCAGAGTGTCTCCCTTTTTTATGCCAAGGTGACTCAGGTCATCGATTAGGCTATGTACCGTATTTAACTTTTTCGTTTGATTGATGGTATCTTGTTCGCTCATTGTACCCCTCCTTTTCTTCATTATACAGAAAAAAGAGCCTAGCAAGCAGGCTCCTTCCACTTATCTGTTATCAACTTTTTCAGGGTAGAGGTCATGATTCATTAACCGGTGGTCGGCCATTTGTTCAAATTTTGTCCCAGGTTTCCCATAATTACAGAATGGATCGATGGAAATACCGCCACGTGGAGTGAATTTGCCCCATACTTCAATGTAACGCGGATTCATGAGTTCGATTAAATCGTTCATGATCGTGTTCATGCTGTCTTCATGAAAATCACCGTGATTTCTGAAACTGAATAAATACAGCTTCAAAGACTTACTTTCTACCATTTTAATGTCAGGAATATAACTGATATAGACTGTGGCAAAATCAGGCTGCCCCGTTTTGGGACAGAGGGTTGTGAACTCTGGACAATTAAATTTCACAAAGTAATCACGATTAGGATGCTGATTGTCGAACGTTTCTAATACACTTTTATTATATTCAAACGAGTAAGATGTTCCCTGGTTACCGAGTAGGGATAGGTCTGTTAAATCTTCGTCTTTGCGTCCCGTCACTTTAAAATCCTCCTAGTCTTCATATATTAGTTAAAAATAAAAAAAGCCCACCTCTAAGGGTGCGGCGTTTAGTATCGCATCAACCTTAGTTTTTTATAGAGGGTTTCGCTAAGAACCTCTTCTATTCTGAAATGCTTTTTCATTATATATAGGGTAGGGGTGATTGTCAAAAAAGTAAAGCCTGATTACAATTCTGTAACTCTTCAGGCATTTCCCTTTAAAATTCAATTCATTTCATCTAAAATGGTAAGTAATTCACGAAATATTTAGACAATGTGTATAAACCCTGTTTCATTAATTAAACGGGGTTTTATTTAAAGAAATGAAGAAACCGGTTACAAAATTCATTCTAATGAGGTGATTTTATGGACATGAAAACCATTCCAGCAAGGTCAGGAAACCATAACTTACAAGATTACCAGCAAACGTACAAAAATTTTAATTGGGATGAAGTGAAGGAAAATTTCACATGGAGTAAGACGGGAAAAGTTAACATTGCCTATGAAACGGTGGATAAACACGCAGAAGATCCTAATAAAAAGAACCAGGCGGCGCTCATTTATACTTCGCCTGACCGAGAAGAGAAACTAACCTTCGATGAGCTAAAGAAAAAAAGTAATCAATTTGCGAATGTGTTGAAAAATCATGATATTGAAAAAGGAGATCGGGTCTTCCTGTTTATGCACAGGAGTCCAGAATTTTATGCGTCATTCCTTGGGATTTTGAAGCTCGGGGCGATTGCCGGTCCACTGTTTGAAGCATTCATGGAGCAGGCTGTTCGTGATCGTCTAGAAGACAGTGAAGCTAAAATGTTGATTACAACACCTGAGTTATTAGATCGTGTCCCTGTTAATGATCTGCCGCATCTTGAGAAGATCGTTCTTGTAGGAGGAGATGAGTCAGGTTCACATATTAGTTTTGACAAAGAAATGAAGTTTGCATCAGAAGAGTTCGAGATAGAATGGGTAGACCTAGAAGATGGAATGCTGCTTCATTATACCTCAGGCTCAACAGGAAAGCCTAAAGGTGTATACCATGTTCATAATGCAATGATGCAGCATTATCAGACTGGGAAATGGGTACTTGATTTGAAAGAAGACGATGTTTATTGGTGTACAGCTGACCCTGGCTGGGTAACAGGTACGAGTTACGGAATCTTTGCCCCATGGCTGAACGGAGTTACAAACGTAGTCCGCGGAGGCAGGTTCAGCCCGGATGATTGGTATGGAACGATTGCTGAGCAGAAGGTCTCTGTTTGGTATTCAGCTCCAACAGCTTTCCGTAAACTGATGAGTGCCGGTGCAGATGCAGCGAAAAAACATGACCTTTCCTCTTTACGCCATGTATTAAGTGTAGGGGAACCTTTAAATCCTGAAGTGATTACGTGGGGTCTTGAAGCCTTTGATTTACGTATTCATGATACATGGTGGATGACAGAAACGGGTGCGATGCTGATCTGTAACTATCCAACCATGGAGGTGAGGCCTGGATCTATGGGTAAACCACTGCCAGGCATTGAGGCATCGATCGTTGATAACGATGGAAATGAGCTGCCGGCCAATCAAATGGGGAACCTGGCGATTAAACAAGGATGGCCATCTATGATGCGTGCCATTTGGAACAATCCAGGTAAATATGAAAGTTATTTCATTAAAGGCTGGTATGTTTCTGGAGATAGCGCATACAAAGATGAAGATGGCTACTTCTGGTTCCAGGGTCGCCTAGATGACGTGATTAATACTTCAGGTGAAAGAGTTGGACCGTTTGAAGTAGAAAGTAAGCTGATAGAACATGATGCAGTGACAGAGGCAGGAGTAATTGGTAAGCCCGATCCTGAGCGTGGCGAGATTATTAAAGCCTTTATCACGTTGCAGGAAGGATATGAAAAATCGGATGAATTGCTTGAAGACATCCGCCAATTTGTTAAAAAAGGCCTCAGCGCCCATGCAGCGCCGAGAGAAATTGAAATCACAGATACGATTCCGAAAACGCGAAGTGGTAAAATCATGCGTCGGTTATTAAAATCCTGGGAATTAGGGTTACCTACTGGTGATACCTCCACTTTAGAAGAATAAGAGGCACAGCGCACAGCTTGAGACTGTGCGCTCTCTTTGTCTATAATGAAAATGTTACACGTGAAACAATTAAGGTTGTTTTTAAATAAATGTAGGTGGTAAGCAGATGACAATAACGAACAGTAATAGGAAGCCGCTATGGTCGACGGTAACGTTAGAAACAGTGCAGTGGTTTGTTTTTCTATTAGCCAGTGCCGTAACGTTACCAATCGTAATTGGGGCTATTTTTGATTTGAATTTTACTGAAGTAGCAGGTTTGATGCAGCGAACTTTTTTTGCTGTTGGACTTACTTCTCTCTTACAAGGTTTATTTGGCCACCGGTTACCAATTATGGAAGGACCGGCTGGAATCTGGATTAGTATATTTGCTGTTATGGCCTACTCAGAGGTAGCGGCAGGGAAAAGCTACATAGAAACATTACAAACGCTTGAAGCAGCGATGATATGGACAGGGATATTCTTATTTATCTTTGGTGTTTTCGGCCTTGCCCACCGGGTGTTGTTTGTGTTTACTCCGCTAGTGACCGGGGCTTTTTTATTTTTAATAACCGTACAATTAAGCGGGACTTTTCTCAAAGGCATGATAGGAGTCCAGCAGCAGGTTGGATCCATCCATATTGATAAAACAATCTTGGCATTTTTAACCTTTTTTCTAGTGATTGGATTATCTTTTTTCGGCAAAGGGTGGTTAAAAGGGTATGCTGTCCTGATCGGAATTGTGGTTGGCTGGGTCTTGTATGTGGTGTGCGTCGGAGGTAAACCGGCTGATTCCCTTTTAGTCTCAGATGCATTTAAAATCCCCGAATTATGGGTTTGGGGAACTCCCAATTTCGAATGGAGTGTCATACCACTGGCGTTTATTACAGCCGTGATCTTATTGTCGAATTTAGTAGCCTCTGTCGTGGCTGTCAGCCATTCGGTCTATGGGAAACCTACCTATGAATACAATCAATTGAACCGGGGCAGCAGTTTCCTTGGCATTAACCATGTGATTTCAGCAATGTTTTCTTCCGTTGCGAATGTTTCCTTAGCCTCCTCTTCAGGTTTTATTAATTTGACAGGTCAAAAAAGTAAGCGGCCCTTTTTATATGCTTCGTTAATACTTATAGCTGTCGCTTTTTTTCCGCCAATCGTGGCCTTTATTTCAGCCATTCCTGCCCCGATTGCAAATGCAGCGCTTCTGGCTACATTTGTACAGTTAATGGGTCTTGGGATATCGAATATGGCCAGTGAGGAATTAAATGAACGCAGGTTAACAATACTGGGGATATCGTTCCTAATAGGAATTGGAATTATGTTTCTTCCTGCTGAAGTTTTTCAAGAAATGCCTTCGATGGTCCAGAACTTGCTAAGCAATGGCCTGTTGGTCGGGACTGTGCTTGTAATTTTGTTAGAACAAATTTGGAAGGAATCACCTAAATCTAATAATGCATGAGAAATAAGGAAGTGGTTGTGATGACAAAACAAATGTATGATGTGATTGGTATTGGTATCGGTCCTTATAACCTAGGGTTAGCAGCCTTACTTGAAAAAACAGAACTACGTGGTGCCTTTTTTGAAAAATCGCCTTCATTTGCCTGGCACCCGGGAATGTTGATTGAAAAAATGGATTTACAAGTCCCTTTTTTGGCAGATTTGACTACTTTCGCTGATCCCAAAAGCCCATACACGTTCATGAACTACTTATATGAACAAGATCGGATGTTTTCTTTCTTTTTTCATAATCAGACGAAAGTTCCGCGGCAGGAATACAATCATTATTTGCAATGGGCAGCTAATCAGATAGATGATTTGTATTTCGGTCATTCTATCGTTGATGTAATTGATCGGAATGAGGCTGAGGAACCTCACTACGAGGTCATAGCACTTGAGACGGAAACTGGTAAACATCATCACTTTCTGACGAAACATGTAGTAATGGGGACAGGGAGCGAACCGCTGATAATAGACGGGATGAAAGGTCTTCCTGAGGGTGACGTGTTTCATACAAGCCGTTATTTATATGAAAAGGAAAATTTATTAAAAGCGAAGCATGTTACGGTTGTTGGCTCTGGTCAAAGTGCTATTGAAGTTTTCCTTGATTTGCTGGAAGAACAAAAGCGCAACGACATGAAACTAAGTCTTCTTACGAGAACAGGAGGGCTGTTTCAACTTGATCAGGCAAAGTTTGCGCAGGAGTTCTTTACCCCTGCTTATGTAGATTATTTTCATTCATTGAGTTATGAACAACGAATAGAGAATCTAGACACACTTGGGGCTTTGAGAAAAGGAATTGATCCAGATACGTTGACCCGTCTCTATTCTGTTCTTTATCATAAGACGGCCGGCGGGGAAAAAGACTATGTGTTAATCAATCCGATGACAGAGGTTAAGTCAATTTCTCAAGCTGACAAAGGTGGCTACGATTTACAGTGCAGGCAATGGCAGGAGGAAATAGATTATCGTTATCATACGGAAAAAGTGATCTTAGCGACTGGTTACAAACCACATATTCCAGACTGGTTTATCCATCGCTTTGAAAAGAAAATTAAATGGGATGATCAGAAAAACTATCATGTTACACGAGATTACCGCCTTGAATTCTCAGATCAACGAGACCACCATTTTTTCACATTGACCAATTTAACTCATTCACATGGAGCTGGGGCTACCAACCTTGGTCTGGCTGTTCATCGTAATGTTCATATTATTAATACGATTGCAGGCAGGGACATTTATAAAAATCAGCAAAATCCTAGCTTCCAGACTTTTTCTATGAAAAAGTTTCAAGAATAGAATGCTCTGTTACAACGTTTAAAAAGAAAAACATGGGGGAACATGACAATCGTGAACAAATTAAAAGCATTCAAGGAGTGATTTTGATATGAGTAAGATCGCATGTGTGATGACGTCTATGTTTGAGGATGTAGAATATACGCAGCCTGTTGATGCTTTTACAAAAGAAGGACATGAAGTGACCACGATTGAATGGGAAGCAGGTAAAGAAGTCACTGGTAAGCAGGGACAAACAACGACTACGATAGATAAATCAATCAATGATGTGAAACCTACTGACTTTGATGCTCTATTTATTCCAGGAGGCTTTTCTCCTGATCAGCTTCGCGGTGATGAAAAGTTCGTCCAATTTGCTAAACACTTTATGGATGAAAAGAAACCTGTATTTGCTATATGTCATGGTCCACAGTTATTGATTACAGCTAAATCATTAGAAGGTCGTACAGCAACAGGCTTCAAATCCATCGCTGTCGACATGGAGTATGCCGGAGTGGATTATAAAGATCAAGAAGTTGTAGTATGTCAGGATCAATTGGTAACAAGCCGTCAGCCTGATGATATACCAGCCTTTAACCACGAAGCAAGCAAACTTATAAAAAAATAAATGTCCATTAAGATATGACAGGGAGCCACGGAGAGAGATACTCTTCGTGGCTTCTTACTTATATTTGTTGACTTAAATTTCAATCTTGGCACGAGGACACTTTTCCTTTAGTAAATCACGTAACGAGGATTCGTTTTTTGGAGTTGAAGCTAAAATTGAATTATAATGAGAATATGTGATTTCAAGTCTTTTAAATGTCCAAGCTGGACTTGATAAAGGATTATAAGAATAATGAATTCCTTTTATATCATATAATGGAATACTCTTCTTTATAGGCCCAAACACGATTCGAAAATGAGTATCGGTTACTTCATGGTAGGAAACTACGAGTGCCCAGAGCATTGGGATGGCAATAATCGTGACAATCAGTAAACTAATCCAGGCCTCATTTTTTTCCTCGGAGAAGAATCCTAATAAACCGATCGGAATCAGAGCAAGAGTAATCATAACAAGCAATGGGTTTTTCTTTACTTTAAATTTCACTATGGATCACCTCGGGTTTTTGTACTTATTATATTATAAATGTTACTACATAGAGGAGGGATTGATATGATCGTTCAACAACAAGGTAATCAATTTCTTATGATAAAGCAGCACGATCATGCGCAAATTTCCGGAGAGTTCGCTCTACAATGGAAACAGAAATACTTATTGCGATCCAAGCTTAGAGAGGAAGCGGATTGGGCAATAGACCAGCATGACCGGGCTTGGATTCCACTGGATGAAAGTCCAATGTGGAATGAAGAGAAGCAGCAGCCGTACACGTTTATCGATTATCCATTAGAAGAAAAACTAGCCGCTTATCAACGAGGAATTGAAGAAGTAGCCGCCGAATCAAAGTATGCAGGAATGTTATGCAGCTTGCATTATCAATCTTTTTTCTCGAAGGATAGTGAGGATAAGCGTATTCTTGCATTCATCGATCATGAAGAAAGGCGACGCGAGCAGCTAATCGAGGCGATGAAAATGGAGGTACCGAAGGATTTGTATCATACTCATTTTGAACGGCTTCAGTTCTGTGATGATTTATCTCTTTATATCTGTATGCAAGAGCCAGGGGTATCAAAAGCCAATGAATTGGCGTGGTTTAAGAATGGCTTTAGGCAGTCTTTTGATGTTGCTCCAAGTGGTATCATGCCCTATTGGCAGGACAAGGAGCATGTGGCCTTGGATCCTTTCCCATTTGAAAAGTCTTTCCACGTGACGATTCCATACCGAATTGTACAACGGAAGGATGTAAAGGAAGTTGGATTAGAATCCGCATTCAACCAGGCGGAAGTACTTGATCGAACGGTCACATTTGTTCCTTCAGTTTAAAACCGTTGCAGACAGCCATATGGAGACCATGGCTGTCCGGAGCGGATTCATATTATTGGTTCTTAGCAATTGTAAATTGGTTGCTTAATAGCAGCCAATTTTGAGGAAATGAGAGCCCTAACTTCCAGTAACTAATCCCTTTTAAGTTTAACCGCTTGATTAAATCAAATTTTGCCTGAATGGAGCGGGCATCTTCAAACCAAACCTCGTGTTGATTACCTTCTGCATCTGTGTACATAAAGAAAGGAGCTTGGGCTTCTTCATCGTAAGAAATAGATACGTTGTTCTCCCGGGCAATCTGGATCGCCTGCTGGGGGCTTACTGCCTCGGCAAATTCCCCGCCAGGTTCATATGGAAGCGTCCAGTCATAGCCATATAAATTCTGACCGAGTAAAATTTTCTCTGCAGGCATAACAGACAACGCATAATTCACAACTTCTGTAACGGGCCCGATCGGTGACACGGCTCTTGGCGGGCCTCCGCTGTAGCCCCACTCATAGGTCATCAATACGACAAAATCAACAATTTCACCATGGGCTTGATAGTCATGCGCTTCGTACCAGGCTCCTTCTTGTTCGGCGCTGGTTTTAGGTGCAAGGGCTGTCGATAAAAGCAATCCTTCCTGAGAAAAACGCTGCTTGGCTTTACGTAGAAACTGATTGTAATTCTCTCTCATTTCGGGAGGCAGGAATTCGAAGTCAAAGTGAATATCCTGAAAACCTACCGATTGAGCGGTCTGGATAATGTTATCTAAGAGCGTGTTTTGGAGTTGTTCATTTGTTAAAATTGCTCTCCCCAGCTCCTGGCTAAATCCATCCTCCGCTAAGTTGGTTACGACCATCATTAAAGAGGCATTATTGGCTTCAGCAATTGCTTTGAAGTTATCAAGCGGAGGAGCCTGCAGGGAGCCGTCCTCTTGTACTTCATAACTAAAAGGAGCCAAATAACTTAATAAAGGTGCACGTTGTTCAGCTGAACTCCGCAGTACATCTGATACTTCCCCGCCCGATGGTTCGATATAAGCATTTGCTGTAATTTGTGGAGAAGGTCCCTGGGGGATGTAGAGTCTGTATCCGACCGGAAGAATTTGGTTAGGCTGCAGTTGATTGACCTGAATAAGCGTCTCTATAGTTGTCCCATATTGATTAGCAATCGAATATAAACTATCTCCTGGCTGGACAAAATAAAACTGACCTTCGCCTGGGATAACTAGGGCCTGCCCCACTACAAGGTTTTCTGGTGTTTCTAATTCATTTGCCTCAATAATCGCACTAGGTGTACTTCCGTATAACGCTGCAATCGAATAGACCGAATCACCTTGATTTACAACATGAATTTGCAATACATACACTCCTTCCTCAGCTATTATCAATGTATGAAGGTAATGAATCATTTTATTCTTACATTATTATGAAAGGTGGATTACATTTGGATAAGGACGAATATTATATGCAGTTAGCCATTGAACAGGCGAAACGAGCAAAAGCACTTGGCGAAGTACCTATTGGTGCTGTCATTGTTTATCAGGAGAAAGTCATTGCATCAGGGTATAACCAACGTGAAACATCACAGCTGGCCTCTTCTCATGCAGAATTTATTACGATAGAAAAAGCGAATGAGGTAATAGGAAGCTGGCGTTTAGAACATTGTGTGCTGTACGTCACCTTAGAACCTTGCCCGATGTGTGCAGGGGCAATAGTCCAATCCAGAGTTCCACGTGTCGTCTATGGAGCTGCCGACCCTAAAGCGGGATGTGCCGGAACACTGATGAATTTACTTCAAGAAGATCGCTTTAATCACCAATCAGAGGTAGTTGGTGGTGTTATGAAAGAAGAATGTGGCAGCCTGCTGACTGATTTTTTTCGGGAGCTTCGTGAAAAAAAGAAACGGAGCAGATCTGGTGAAAATTAACTAGTCTTTTCCATTGCATTTTATAATAAAAGTCGCTATACTTGGAAATACCGTGCTAAGCGGGGAGGTAGCGGTGCCCTGTACTCGCAATCCGCTATAGCGAGGCCGAATTCCCGCCCGAGGTAGTTTGATCTCAAGGTCAGACTCATGGGAGTGGTGTTGACACTCAGGTCCTGCGCAACGAGAACCAGTGAACCCTGTCAGATCCGGAAGGAAGCAGCAGTAAGCTGACTCTCTCGTGTGCCGCGGGAGCGCCTGGGTCGAGCCATGAACATGAGTAGCGCTTGGGATCAGGCTATCGAAGGCGGGTGCACGGTTACATAAGTTAAATAAAGAGTCGTTATGAATGATCATAACGGCTCTTTTTCTATAGAAATAATCATGGTATTAATAAATAGATGCTATGATGTTAGACTCGAAGGTTCACATCAGATCCATCGTTCGGGTATAATAAAAGTAGAGACTAAAAAGGGAGAACGGTTGTATGAGCTATCAGGCACTATATCGAGTCTGGCGCCCAAGAAACTTCGAGGATGTTGTTGGACAAACTCACATTACACGCACACTGCAAAATGCAATTGAGCAAGATAAGTTTTCTCATGCGTATCTATTTTCGGGACCGCGCGGAACAGGGAAGACCAGCGCTGCGAAAATTTTTGCAAAGGCCGTAAACTGTGAGCATGCCCCGGTTAAAGAGCCATGCAATGAATGCTCAGCCTGTCTTGGTATCCAGGACGGGTCGATTTCGGATGTCATTGAAATTGACGCAGCCTCAAACAATGGTGTTGAACAAATTCGTGAAATTCGAGACAAAGTTAAATATGCTCCAAGTGCAGTTTCCTATAAGGTGTATATTATCGATGAGGTCCATATGCTATCAATGGGCGCATTTAATGCCCTTTTGAAGACGTTGGAAGAACCCCCTCGACATGTTATTTTTATTTTGGCTACAACGGAACCGCACAAGATTCCTTTGACCATTATTTCTAGATGTCAACGCTTCGACTTTAAACGAATTACCCAGCAGGCGATGGTTGAACGAATGGAAAAAATCACATCCTCTGAGGGATTAAGTGTGGCACGCGAAGCACTTGAAGTTGTCGCTTTAACGGCTGAAGGCGGGATGCGGGATGCGTTAAGTTTACTTGATCAGGCTATTTCCTACAGCGAGGAAGAAGTTACAATTGATGATGTCCTGGCTGTAACAGGTTCGGTCTCCCAAGGCACGTTGGCAGGAGTGATTCATGCACTGGACAAGAAGGAAATAAGAGAAGCTCTGGAAGCTGTTGATCATTTGATTCATCAAGGAAAGGACCCTGGCCGGTTTGTATTTGATTTGATCTACTACTTGCGGGATATACTTTTATTCCAAAGTGCACCTGATTTACAGCACAACTTGGAACGAGCCATTCCCGATGACTTTTTCCGTCAACTATCCGAAGAGTTGGATGCAGTTTGGATCCAACGTACCATTCGTGAATTAAACAAGTGTCAGCAGGAAATGAAATGGACGACCAGTCCAAAAGTATTCATTGAAATTGCCCTGCTTAATATTGCAGGGACGCAAGAGACTGCCTCAAACTCTGCTGATCCTACAGCTATTAAGCAGCTAACTGATAAACTGGAACAAATGGAAAGGGAACTGAACCAATTAAAAGCAAATCCCCCTGCAGCAGCTAGTCAAGTAGAACAGCCCCAGAAGGCACAAAAGCGGTCCCCTGCAAGAACTGGCCGAAACGGTTATAATGTACCATATGACCGAATTCGAATGGTACTTAATGAAGCTTCTAAAGAAGAATTGAAGAAAGTGCAAGGGCAATGGGCTGATTTTATGGAAAGGTTAAAACAGACTAATGCACCAGCACATGCAACATTACTTAACAGTAAACCAAGTGCAGCTTCATCAAAGGCCCTGATTTTAGCTTTTCGGTATGATATTCATTGTTCGCTAGCTCTTGAGCATCAAAAAACGATTGAACCATTGCTGACAGAATTCACAGGCAAACCGCTGGTTATTATCCCGATTCCACAAGCGAACTGGAAAGAGCTGCGGGAGGAATACGTTAGAAAACAAAAGAGCAGCAATGAGGACGGGGATGACTCTGAAGCAAAAGAAGAAGATGACCCGCTTATATCCGAAGCAAGAAAGCTCGCAGGCGACAATATCATTGAAATTCAAGATTAAATGGATAGATTAAAAGGAGGAATTACCATGCGTGGTGGAGGAAATATGAACAATATGATGAAACAAATGCAGAAGATGCAGAAGAAAATGATGAAGGCTCAAGAAGAGCTTCATGAAGAGACTTTCGAAGCAACAGCCGGTGGAGGTATGGTTAAAGTTGTAGCTAACGGGAAAAAGGAAGTAACAGACGTAGAGATTGACGAAGAGGTTGTTGACCCTGATGATGTAGAAATGCTTCAGGACTTAATTATTACAGCAACAAATGATGTACTCAAGCAAGTTGAAGACAAAACAAATGATACTATGGGACAATTTACGAAAGGTATGCCTGGAGGAATGTTCTAGGAGGAATTTTCATGTATTACCCGGAACCTATTTCTAAATTAATTGACAGTTTCACGAAGCTGCCAGGGATCGGTCCTAAGACGGCTGTCCGCCTGGCTTTTTTCGTCCTTGAAATGGAAGAGGACGATGTACTTGATTTTGCTAAATCACTTGTAAGTGCTAAGAGAGAGCTTACCCATTGCTCAGTTTGCGGACAAATCACAGATAACGATCCGTGTTCCATATGTCAGGATGATTCACGTGACTCATCTGTGATTTGTGTGGTGCAAGATCCTAAGGATGTTATCGCCATGGAGAAAATGAAGGAGTTCAGCGGGAAGTATCATGTCCTTCATGGAGCCATATCTCCAATGGATGGAATTGGGCCAGAGGATATCAATGTACCCAGTTTGATCAACCGCTTAAAGGATGAGGGTGTAGAAGAACTAATTCTGGCTACAAACCCCAATGTAGAGGGGGAGGCCACAGCCATGTATATATCCAGGCTGGTTAAACCTTCTGGCGTTCGAATGACAAGAATTGCTCACGGCCTGCCCGTTGGCGGAGATTTAGAGTATGCTGATGAAGTCACCTTATCCAAAGCACTTGAAGGTCGAAGAGAACTGTAAAGTGGGTGGTTGTCATTTTTGGTAAAAAGAAAACGAAGATAAATGAAGTAGATCAACAATTACTGACAGATATAAAAAAGTTAAAGCAAGAGTGGGAAACACTTGATCGAATTATTGAGCATAGTGTTGAACCTAGTGAGGAAGGGTTACTAGATTTATCGGTAGCCAAGGCGAAGTACTTCTATTTATTAAGAGAGGCAAGGAAACGGAATTTAAATGCCTTGTCCTAAAATAATGGTATATCCTCCTGTAGGTAAACATAACTTGTCATAAGCAAGTATTTTACACAGGAGGTTTCTTTATGGATCCGGTGTTCGTAATTTTAATAATAGGATTAGCCATCCCACTGTTACTGGTCGTTGGTTTGCCCTCCTCTCCGGTGAAATGGATAGGACAAGCACTAATGAGAGTAGTCATTGCAGTGGTTCTCCTATTCTTTGTGAACTTATTTGGAGCACAATTTGGATTACATGTACCAATTAACGGATTTACCGCTGTTGTATCTGCTCTGTTAGGAATACCCGGGGTGCTTTCGTTAACAGCTATACATTTGTGGGTACTGTAGAAACGGAGAGGAGAGATTCTCTAATCCGTTTCTTTTTTGTTTCATAAAACTCTTATGAACTGTCATTCTATTAGTTTGTATGGAATTTTTTTATAAAAACTATTGCAATTTATTTTTAGGCATGATAAATTATTACTTGTCGCATTAAAGGGAACGCGACAGATTATCACAAATTATGAAAATATCATTTAAAAAGTTATTGACTTAACTTTCTAACCATGATATATTAATTAGGTCGCTGTTTTGAAGCGGCACTTAACATTTTGATCTTTGAAAACTGAACGAACCAACCAGTACGTCAACATATTCTTTCTATTCTATAGAGGGAATTCAAACAAGCACATTCGGTGTGCAAAGAGTTAAGGAACTTCAACTAAGTTCGCAACGTCCTGTTGCAACGTTGAAGTCAGTGCATCCATGCACAAGCAAACTTTACTTTTATGGAGAGTTTGATCCTGGCTCAGGACGAACGCTGGCGGCGTGCCTAATACATGCAAGTCGA
>NZ_FVZB01000005.1:0-310000 GCF_900166655.1 Halobacillus hunanensis
TTCTTTATAAAATGATGTGGTGGCGACAGCGAAGAGGTCACACCTGTTCCCATGCCGAACACAGCAGTTAAGCTCTTCAGCGCCGATGGTAGTCGGGTCGATCCCCGTGAGAGTAGGACGCGGCCACATTATTATTTGAAAACCGGAAGCATATGCTTCCGGTTTTTTTACTATATAATAATAAAGACCCTTTATTCCTGAGCAAGGAAGGTGGAATCCGAATGGATGAGTTCATCATATTTAATGAACATATAGAAACATTTTTTATACGCTTGTTAATCGCACTTGTCTTATCAGGTATTATTGGTTTTGAAAGAGAATTAAAAAATCATTCTGCAGGATTTCGTACACATATATTAGTTGGAATTGGTTCGTGTCTCATGATGCTTTTATCCTTGTATGGTTTTGAACACTTTATTAACAAATATGACAATGTGCGTTTTGATCCTTCACGTATTCCCTCATATGTTATTAGCGGGATTGGGTTTTTAGGCGCAGGCACAATTATTGTAAATGGAATGACGATAAGGGGTTTAACGACAGCTGCTTCTATTTGGACGGTTGCAGGACTCGGTTTAGTAGTTGGTGCCGGGATGTACGATGTAGCAGTGCTTGCTACTATTTTAGTTTTGCTAAGCCTAATCTTCTTAAACAATTTGGAGAAAAAGTACTTTAGCAGTTATTTTAAAAATTCCTATGTACTCATTACGGATGAACGGATAGAGACTGGTAAGTTACTTGGTATCTTTGATGATAAAGGCATTGAACTGCAAAGAATAGAGATTGAAAATTTGAATAATCGTACTAAAAGCATTCTCATACACATTAATAAAGGGCAGGAATTTAATGATGCTACACTAATTGAACGGCTTTCAAACGTAGAAAATGTAATACAGGTCAAACAGAAAAGATAAGGAACTATACGACAAAATCGTATAGTTTTTTTGGTTTTAAGCTCCCTTTAATTAGGGAATGATTACAGATATAACAAAAACATTTTATTTGCGTATATGTAAAATTTAAGTATAATAAAATTATAGTCAAAGATAGTCAAAGTCAAATGAGGAGGAGGGAAAATGCGGAATATATCTGACATCATAGAAGAGTATTTAAAGAATGTTATAGACAATAATGAGAAGAAAGCTATTGAAATCAAGCGAAGTGAAATTGCTGATCGATTTCAATGTGTGCCTTCCCAAATAAATTATGTGATTAAAACACGGTTCACTGTGGAAAAAGGGTATATAGTTGAAAGTAAGCGCGGAGGCGGAGGCTACATTCGCATCAGGCGTGTTCAACATCGATCAGAAGCACAGATGATCGAAGACCTTATCCATCTAATCCATCCTAAAGTTTCGCAGTCTATAGCAATTGATATTATTGAAAGATTACTTGAAAATGACAGCATCACTGGTCGTGAAGCTCGTATGATGGTAAGTGTAATGGACCGTGAAGTTCTCGCTTTTCCCCTTCCTTTAAGGGATGAGATCCGTTCAAGAATTTTAGCGGCTATGCTGTTTACCCTTAAGTACAAAAGCTGAAATAGGAGGGAGAGAATGTTATGGAATGTCAACGATGCCATAACCGTCCTGCCACTGTTCATTTGACACAATTATTAAATGGTGAAAAGACTGAAATCCATGTTTGTGAACAATGCGCGAAGGAAAAAGGATATATGCATGACCATGAAGAAAACTTTATATTGAACGACTTATTGACTGGACTTTTTAATTTCGAAACGAAACACTCGTTGAAGGGTCAGCAGACTAGTGCCCCGTCTCCAAAGGAACAACTCAAATGCCCTACATGCGGACTTACATTTCAAGAATTCGCAAAAGCAGGGAAGTTTGGTTGTGCGGAATGTTATAGGACATTTGATGATAAATTAAATCCTATTTTGAGACGGGTTCATAGTGGTAATACGCGTCATGATGGTAAAATCCCTAGACGTGAAGGAGGCAACTTGCACCTTAAACGTCAGATGGATCAATATAAATCTGAATTACAACGCCTCATACAACAAGAAGAGTTTGAGGAAGCTGCTAAAGTAAGGGATGAGATTCGCTCCTTAGATAGCCAACTCGATCAAAGAGGGGAGGAGGACTGATGTCATTACAGCAATTTATGAATGAGGCAATTAGTCCGTGGATGAAGGAAGATGGACCCGATAGTGATATCGTGTTAAGCAGCCGTATACGTTTGGCACGTAACTTTTCTGACGTTCCTTTTCCGACGATTTCTTCAGAGGAACATTTGGAAAAGGTACTATCTTTTTTCCATGATGAGTTCCAGGATCAATCCTTTCGAGATTACAAAAACTTTGAAGTTGTTAAAATGAACGAGTTACAACCGATTGAGAAAAGGGTGCTGGTAGAAAAACATTTGATCAGCCCGCACTTAACGGATAATTCAGAGCACTCAGCATCCTTGATCTCTAAAAATGAACAAGTGTCGATCATGATCAACGAAGAAGATCATATACGCATCCAGTTATACTTCCCGGGCTTTCAGCTTGACAGAGCTCTTGAGCAGGCCTCACAGCTTGATGATTGGCTTGAAGAAAAGGTCGATTACGCTTTTGATGAGAAGCGAGGATATTTAACTGCATGCCCGACAAATGTAGGTACTGGAATGAGAGCCTCGGTGATGATGCATTTGCCTGCTCTTGCCATGACCCAGCAGATTAACCGCATGACCCCTGCCATTAATCAGCTAGGTTTAGTCGTTCGGGGTATCTATGGAGAGGGCAGTGAGGCAGTAGGCAGTATTTTTCAAATATCCAATCAGATTACCTTGGGGAAATCAGAGGAAGATATTGTAGAAGATCTTCATAGTGTAGTAAAACAACTGATTGACCAGGAACGAAGAGCAAGGCAAGCATTGATGCATCGCTCAGGTATTCAGCTTGAGGACCGAATTTTTCGTTCATATGGTGTTTTAAAACACAGTCGAATCATAGAGTCTAAAGAGGCTGCTAAATGTTTATCAGATCTAAGACTTGGCATTGACCTTGGTTTCATTGATCATGTACCAAAAACTATTTTAAATGAATTAATGGTATTGACGCAGCCTGGATTCCTGCAGCAATACGCAAAAGAAACCTTATCCCCATCCGAGCGGGATGTTAGAAGAGCATCATTAATTCGAGAAAGACTTCAGTTAGAAAATAAAGAATAAATGCAAGGAGGTTGTATCCATGATGTTTGGACGTTTTACAGAACGCGCGCAAAAAGTACTTGCCTTAGCACAAGAGGAGGCCGTTCGATTAGGTCACAACAATATTGGAACAGAGCACATTTTATTAGGATTAGTAAGTGAAGGTGAAGGGATTGCTGCTAAGTCTTTAACAGCATTAGGACTTGAAGCAAGCAAGATTCAGCAAGAAGTAGAAAAGTTAATCGGTAAGGGAGAAAAAGTATCCCAAACGATTCACTATACTCCAAGAGCTAAAAAAGTTATTGAGTTATCAATGGACGAAGCACGTAAATTAGGCCATTCTTATGTGGGTACAGAGCACATCCTTCTTGGTCTGATTCGCGAAGGTGAAGGTGTAGCAGCTCGTGTATTAAACAACTTAGGTGTAAGTCTTAATAAGGCACGGCAGCAAGTCCTTCAACTGCTAGGGAATAATGAGTCAACAGGCGGGCAAAATCGCCGTGGAGGCGGTGGGGGGTCACAGTCAGCCAATGCAAATACCCCGACACTTGATTCTCTTGCCCGTGATTTAACAGCGATAGCTAAAGAGGGAAATATTGACCCGGTAATTGGAAGAAGCAAAGAAATAGAGCGTGTAATTCAAGTACTAAGCCGCCGTACAAAAAATAATCCGGTACTTGTGGGAGAGCCTGGTGTAGGTAAAACAGCCATTGCTGAAGGGCTGGCTCAGCAAATCATGAACAATGAAATTCCTGAAATCCTGCGTGATAAACGGGTTATGACTCTCGATATGGGTACAGTAGTGGCAGGAACTAAATACCGTGGTGAATTTGAAGATCGCTTGAAAAAGGTAATGGAAGAGATTCGCCAAGCAGGAAATATCATCCTGTTCATTGATGAACTGCACACTTTAATTGGAGCAGGAGGAGCCGAAGGTGCTATTGATGCTTCAAACATTCTGAAACCTTCCCTTGCTCGTGGTGAATTGCAGTGTATTGGTGCTACAACTCTTGATGAATATAAAAAGTATATTGAAAAAGATGCAGCTCTTGAACGTCGCTTCCAGCCAATTCAAGTAGATGAACCTACGCTCGATGAATCTGTACAAATCTTGAAAGGGCTCCGTGACCGTTATGAAGCTCACCATCGCGTAACGATTACAGATGATTCTATTGAATCAGCGGTCCGCTTTTCTGATCGTTATATTACCGATCGTTTCTTGCCGGATAAAGCGATTGATTTAATAGATGAAGCAGCATCTAAAGTTCGTCTTCGCTCCTATACAGCACCACCTAATCTGAAAGAGCTTGAGCAAAAACTTGAAGAGGTACGAAAAGAAAAAGATGCCGCCGTACAGAGCCAGGAGTTTGAAAAGGCTGCATCCTTAAGAGACAGTGAACAGCGTCTTCGCGATGAACTTGATCAAACGAAAGATGAGTGGAAAGAAAAACAAGGTCAAGAGGACTCCGAAGTGACAGTAGAGGACATCGCTTCGATCGTATCGACATGGACGGGAGTTCCAGTTAAGAAAATGACCAAAGATGAAAGTGAACGATTACTACACTTAGAGGATACACTTCATGACCGTATCATTGGGCAGGAAGAAGCTGTTAAGGCTATATCCAAAGCGATTCGCCGTGCTCGTGCCGGACTGAAGGATCCGAAGCGTCCAATTGGTTCCTTTATTTTCTTAGGGCCAACAGGTGTAGGTAAAACAGAGCTGGCCCGTGCCTTAGCCGAAAGCATGTTTGGTGAAGAAGATGCGATGATTCGAATTGACATGTCAGAGTATATGGAAAAACACAGCACTTCTCGTCTTGTAGGCTCCCCTCCAGGCTATGTAGGTTTTGAAGAAGGAGGACAGTTGACAGAGAAAGTACGGAATAAACCATACTCTGTTATCCTGCTTGATGAAGTAGAAAAAGCTCACCCAGAAGTCTTTAACATCTTGCTTCAGGTACTTGAAGATGGACGACTGACTGACTCTAAAGGGCGTGTAGTAGATTTTCGAAACACGGTTCTGATTATGACATCAAACGTCGGTGCCCAAGAGCTTAAGAGAAACAAATACCTTGGGTTCTCAATGGATGAGGCCAACCAAGACTACAAAGATATGAAATCCAAGGTGACAGATGAATTGAAAAAAGCGTTCCGTCCAGAGTTCTTAAATAGAATCGATGAAACAATTGTTTTCCATTCTCTTGAGAGAAAACACATGAAAGACATTGTTACCCTAATGGCGGAACAATTGAGGAAACGCTTGTTAGATCAAGAAATCGATTTTACTCTAACGGAAAAAGCTATTGAGCACATTGCTGAAGAAGGGTTCGACCCAGAGTATGGCGCAAGGCCGTTACGCCGTTCCATTCAGAAAAATGTGGAGGACTTATTATCAGAAGAGTTATTGAAAGAAAATATTCAAAAAGGCCAAAAAGTTAAAATTGACCTGAATGATAATAAAGAATTTACCGTTAACGTTCAGCAAGAAGCGAAATAGGAACGCAAATATGAATAAAATATGAATAATTATAAATCGGAAGGGGTTTGCCTTCCGATTTTTTTCTGTATCAGCTATGCTTTTATTAAGAAGGTTTTAATATAATTGATAACTGCATGAAACTTTTTCACAATGTTTATCGTATAAAATAGTAAGAGAGGGGAAGATTCCCTTGGCTAAAAGAAAGACGAAGTTCGTTTGTCAAGAATGCGGATATGAAACACCGAAGTGGATGGGGAAATGTCCGGGTTGTCATCAGTGGAATACACTAGTTGAGGAAACTGCGATAACAGGATCCAATTCCCGTCACGTATTTCAAACCAGTACTTCATCATCTAAACCGGAGAAAATTAATGCGATCAAGTCTGAAAAAGAGCCTCGAATGGCCACGGATATGCCTGAATTAAACCGTGTGCTTGGCGGAGGTATTGTACCGGGGTCGCTGGTTTTGATAGGTGGAGACCCTGGTATTGGGAAGTCAACATTATTACTGCAAGTGTCAGCGCAAATTGCGAATAAACAGCCTCCAGTTTTATATATATCTGGAGAGGAGTCCTCACGCCAAACTAAACTGCGTGCAGAACGCCTGGGGGTAAAGTCAGAAGAACTTTATGTTTTATCTGAAACGAATTTACAGGACGTGTTAAATCAAATTGAGGCGATTGATCCCAAATTTGTGGTTATCGACTCTATTCAAACCATTTTCAAGGAAGACGTTACTTCAGCACCTGGGAGTGTGTCGCAAGTTCGTGAATGTACGAGTCAACTCATGAGGATAGCTAAGAGCAAGGGGATACCCATCTTTATCGTTGGCCATGTTACGAAAGAAGGCTCTATTGCTGGTCCGCGTCTACTTGAGCATATGGTTGATGCCGTCTTATATTTTGAGGGAGAAAGACATCATACTTTCCGTATTCTAAGGAGCGTTAAGAACCGCTTCGGAAGTACACATGAAATGGGCATCTTTGAGATGAAAGAGAAGGGCTTAGAAGAGGTGCTGAACCCTTCTGAAATCTTTTTAGAGGAAAGGTCTCAAGGGGCAGCTGGATCGATTGTAGTAGCTTCTATGGAAGGGACAAGGCCAGTCTTAGTGGAGATTCAGGCTCTCATATCTCCAACGTCTTATGGCAATCCTAGAAGAATGGCAACAGGCCTTGATAATAACCGAGTACCTCTATTAATGGCCGTCCTTGAAAAAAGAGCTGGGCTCCTGCTTCAAAATCAGGATGCCTATGTAAAAGTTGCAGGCGGTGTTAAATTAGACGAACCGGCGATTGATTTAGCTGTGGCCATCAGCATAGCTTCAAGTTTTAGAAATCAGTCTTCAAATGCTGATGATGTTGTGGTAGGCGAGGTAGGACTAACGGGTGAAATTAGAAGAGTCGCCCGCATTGAACAACGAGTGCAGGAAGCAAATAAACTTGGTTTTAAGCGTGTTATTATTCCTAAGAAGAATTTAGATGGTTGGACACCGCCACAGCCGATAGAAGTCATTGGTGTAAACACCGTTCAAGAAGCGATTCAGGTCACATTGGGGGAGCGGTAAATGGAATTACATGAGAGAAAAGATAATGGGATTGGTGAGATTCTAAAATTCGTTGCTCCTGGCACCCCGATACGTGATGGAATTGATAATGTATTACGGGCTAAAACAGGAGGGCTTATCGTCGTTGGGTATGGAGACACTATACGAGACTTAGTGGATGGTGGTTTTCATATTCAATCACACTTTACACCTGCCCATTTATATGAGCTTGCGAAAATGGATGGAGCGTTAATTTTAAACGATGAAGGCTCAAATATTTTATTCGCTAACGCTCAATTGATGCCAGACCCTGACATTCCCTCCACTGAAACAGGAATGCGGCATCGGACAGCTGAGCGGGTGGCGAAGCAAACAGGGCATTTAGTTATTGCTATTTCCCAAAGACGTAATGTGATTACGCTTTATAAGGGCCCGTTACGGTATTCTTTAAAGGATATTGGTGTAATTTTGACGAAAGCGAATCAAGCGATTCAGACACTGGAAAAATATAAGAACGTGTTAGACCAAAGTGTAACAAACTTAGGGGCTATGGAGTTTGAAGATATGGTATCTTTCTCTGAGGTTGTACAGGTGGTTCATCGAATAGAAATGGTCTTGAGAATTAAAACGGAAATCTTAAATTATGTGAATGAATTAGGAACAGAGGGGCGCTTGATTCAACTTCAGTTAACAGAACTAGTCTCAAATATTGAAGAGGATGCCAAATCTTTATTAAAGGACTATAGCAAACGTCCTGATTATGAACCGTATTATATTTTGCGGAAAATGCAGGAAGGAGCAAATACAGAGCTGCTCTCTGACGAGCAGGTTTTAAAGCTGCTAGGGTATCCATCTTACACGAAAATGTCTGATCCTATATGTCCTAGAGGATATCGGATATTGCAACGAATTCCCCGCCTTCCCAATTTAATTATCGAACACTTAGTTGAAAGGTTCGGAACTTTGAATGAGATTATACAAGCATCTGTAAAAGAGTTGGTGGAAGTAGATGGGGTAGGAGAAATACGTGCCACAAAAATAAGAGATGGGCTGGATAGGATTCAGGAGCAGTTATTCGTTGATCGGCATATATAAAATAATTGACAATATATTTAAATTTATGTTAAAATATTTTGTTCATCAATTGACTATATTTGGAATTTGTGCTAGTTTGAGATCATCATTTATGTTTTTAACCGATTAATAGTTCGGAAGTTTGGTCATAATGGAATCAAGGAGGTGAACGCAATGCTAAGAAGAATTGTTCAATTATTTATAGTTGTAACCGGCGGAACGATCGGCTATCTTTATATTCCTGAATTACTTTCAACGATGAACCTTTCCTGGCAAGGGTGGATTCAATCAGTAGTCGGTGCACTTGTAGGAGCACTTATCTTATTTTTACTAACGTTTTGGGTCGTCGATCATATCGTTAACTTTTTAAGATGGGTAGAGGACACCTTGGTAAGAGCCCCTGTCGCTGACCTTTTGTTTGGCAGCCTTGGGTTAATTGTCGGTTTAATAATTGCTTATTTAGTCAATAACATCTTGCAAGATATTAAGATTCAAATTGTGAATCAGATTTTACCGATCTTCTTGACCTTCCTTCTCGGTTATTTCGGATTTCAAGTCGGGTTTAAGCGGAAGGACGAGTTTTTAAACTTACTTGCCATTGCGAATAGGAAAGATAAGAAGCTTGCTGAAGAAGACCTGACGGGAGCGGAAAGTGTTGATCGTTCCATGATTCCGAAAGAGAAAATATTGGATACAAGTGTTATTATTGATGGACGAATAGCTGATATTTGTGAGACGCATTTTCTGGAGGGGACGATTGTAATCCCTCAGTTTGTATTGGAAGAATTGCAGCATATAGCAGATTCATCCGATGGTCTTAAACGTAACCGCGGACGCCGTGGACTGGATATTTTAAATCGACTTCAAAAGGATCTGCCCGTTAAGGTGGAGATATATGAAGGCGATTTTGAAGATATTCATGAAGTGGACAGCAAGCTTGTGAAGCTGGCTAAAGTGATGGACGGGATTGTAGTTACAAATGATTTTAACCTCAATAAAGTATGTGAATTTCAAAATGTCCAGGTTCTTAATATTAATGATTTAGCAAATGCTGTTAAACCTGTCGTTCTCCCTGGAGAAGAGATGACCATTCAAATTATAAAGGATGGGAAGGAACAAAAACAGGGTATCGGCTATTTAGATGACGGCACGATGATTGTGGTGGAAGAAGGTAAAGATTATATTGGCAGAACGATTGAAGTGATCGTGACTAGTGTCCTTCAGACTTCCGCAGGCCGGATGATTTTTGCTAAACCAAAATCACTTGAAAAAGCTTTATAAAAACGGTATAAACAAATAGAGAAAAACAAAAGTGATAACTGTGTGTTATCGCTTTTGTTGTTTAATACTGCTAGGATGGTAAATATGACAAATTATAATGTTGTGATTTTAGCTGCTGGACAAGGAAAACGTATGCTTGCTGGTAAGAATAAACAGTTTCTAATGATTAATGATAAGCCTTTAATCATACATACCCTTACCGTTTTTGTATCAGATCATCACTGTAAGGAAATTATACTCGTAACGAATCAACGTGAACGAGATCAAATGATCGAGCTTATAAATTCGTATGGTTCTTCCTCTTCTGTTACGTTTGTAAACGGAGGAGCTGAACGGCAGGACAGTGTTTATGAAGGACTTAAATCAGTTCGACAAACAGATCTCCCTGTTTTTATTCACGATGGGGCACGCCCTTTTGTAACGCATGAAAATCTACATAAACTAGCTGGGGTCGTACGTGATAAAGGGGCTGCATTATTGGCAACACCTGTCACTGACACGATTAAGCAAAAGGATCAGGCCCAATTATGGACGCTTGATCGAAGTAAACTGTGGGCTGCTCAAACTCCGCAAGCTTTTGATTATGAATTGATCACGGAAGCTCACGAACGAGCTCAAAGGGAAAATTACTACGGAACAGATGATGCTTCTTTAGTGGAGCGGTTAGAAAGGCAAGTCGAGATTGTGGAAGGCAGTTATGACAATATTAAATTAACAACCCCGGAAGATTTGGCTAAAGCAGAAGCTTATCTAAAGGGTACCAGGATAGGGAAGGCAGGAGAGCAGGCTATGTTTCGCATTGGACAAGGGTTTGACGTTCATCAGCTTTCTGAAGGACGGAAGTGTATCATTGGCGGAGTGACCATTCCTCATGAACGAGGCCTAATTGGGCATTCTGATGCAGATGTACTGCTTCATACGATTGCGGATGCATGTCTTGGAGCAATAGGGGAAGGCGATATTGGAAAACACTTTCCTGATACGGACCCTGAATTTAAGGACGCGGATTCAGGCGAACTCTTAAAGCGTGTGTGGAAATTCGTAACAGATGAGGGTTATGAGTTGGGGAATCTTGATTGTACCGTAATCGCACAGGAACCCAAGATGGCACCGTATATTGATGAAATCCGCGAAAATATTGCTCAGTTATTAGATG
The DNA here is from genome assembly GCF_900166655.1 of Halobacillus hunanensis. Taxonomy (GTDB): domain Bacteria; phylum Bacillota; class Bacilli; order Bacillales; family Halobacillaceae; genus Halobacillus_A; species Halobacillus_A hunanensis. The sequence continues at coordinate 10,690 of NZ_FVZB01000005.1, forward strand.
CAGAGCAATCACGTATTAACGTCAAGGCTACAACGACAGAACAGTTGGGTTTTCCAGGGAGAAAAGAAGGGATCGCAGCCCAGGCCGTTGTGCTTCTTCAAAATAGTCAACAATCATAAGGGAAAAATGATAAAATAAAAAGAGGATTATGCTCGGTTTGTAATGTAGAAAGGAGAACATACTATGACGAACAATGTACGCGTGCGTTATGCACCAAGTCCAACAGGGAATCTCCATATCGGTAATGCTCGTACTGCTTTATTCAATTATCTTTTTGCAAGAAATGCAGGAGGTAAGTTTATTATTCGTGTAGAGGACACGGATGCTAAGCGAAATGTCGAAGGCGGCGAACAGAGTCAATTAAATTACCTGAAGTGGTTAGGCATCGAATGGGATGAAGGATCAGATGTCGGTGGTAATTATGGACCTTATCGCCAAATGGAACGTCTTGAACTGTATAAAAAGTATGTCTATGAACTGTTAGAAAAAGGTCTTGCTTATAAATGTTATATGACGGAAGAAGAACTAGATGCGGAGCGGGAAGATCAACGCGCTCGTGGTGAAGTTCCTAAATATTCTGGAGCTCACAGTAATTTGTCAGAAAAACAAATCAATCAATTTGAAACGGAAGGCCGTCAGCCAAGTATTCGTATTCGGGTTCCAGAAGGAAAGACGTACAAATTTAATGATCTTGTCCGTGGAGATATTTCCTTCGAATCCAGTGACTTTGGTGACTGGGTTATTGTGAAAAAAAATGGTACGCCAACCTACAACTTTGCTGTTGCTGTTGACGATCATCTAATGGATATTACTCATGTGCTTCGCGGGGAAGAACATATATCCAATACACCTAAGCAGATGATGGTCTACGATGCCTTGGGCTGGGAGCCGCCAACATTTGGCCACATGACTCTTATTCTAAATGAGAATCGTAAGAAGCTAAGTAAGCGTGATGAACACATTCTTCAGTTCATTGAACAATATAACAAGCTAGGCTATTTACCAGAAGCTTTATTCAACTTTATTACATTGCTGGGCTGGTCACCTGTTGGAGAAGAAGAAATTTTCACAAAGGATCAGCTGATTGAACAATTCGATTCTGATCGTTTATCAACGTCACCTGCGATTTTCGATCCTGCTAAGTTAAAATGGATGAATAATCAATATGTGAAGGCTTTGAATTTGGACAGTGTTGTTGATTTGGCCTTGCCACATTTGGTGGAGGCTGGTCGTTTATCTGAAAATATGGCCGAAAATGATCAGTCCTGGGCACGGGAATTGATAAGTCTTTATCATGAGCAGCTGGATTACGGTGCACAAATCGTCGAACTGACGGAACTTTTTTTCAAACAAGAAATTCAGTATGATGAATCAGCGATGGATGTGTTAAAAGGGGAGCAAGTTCCAGAAGTTCTGGATACGTTCAAGAAAAAGCTGGCAGAGCTTGATGATTTTTCACCTGCGAATGTTAAAGCGCAGATTAAGGCGACACAGAAAGAAACAGGTCATAAAGGGAAGAAGCTGTTTATGCCGATTCGTGTGGCTACTACAGGACAAACACACGGACCTGAACTGCCAGATGCTATTCACCTGTTAGGGGCGGAGACGGTTACTATCCGTTTGAATGATGTTCTGAATCAGCTTCAAAACTAATTAATTCACAAACATAAGATTATAGCATATAGTAAAGATACTCATATGAAACGTTGAAGAGGAGAAGTATGGAGTGAAATCCTTACCCAGAGACAATCACCACCGGCTGAAAGTGATTGTAAGGAACACTCCTGAAATGCACCTCGGAGTCTGCAGCTGAAAAACAGTATGCTGTCAGCGGTCACCTGCCGTTATCAGGTTTTAAAGAGGGGAAAGTTTTTCCCAAAACAGAGTGGAACCGCGCATAACGCGTCTCTGTGCTGCCTAAGCACATGAGACGCGTTTTTTTTTTTAGGTGAATTGCACGCTTTTTCTTATATAAAAGGAGGGGGTATGGATGGGGTTTATGAAAATGTTTAAAGAGGATGTCGATGTGGTCTTTGATCAGGATCCCGCAGCTCGTTCTTATGTGGAAGTCATACTGACGTACTCTGGATTACATGCGATATGGGCGCATCGAGTAGCACATGCTTTATATAAGCGGAAGTTCTTCTTTATCGCCCGGGTTATTTCTCAAGTCAGCCGTTTTTTTACAGGCATTGAAATTCATCCGGGGGCTAAAATCGGCCGCCGCTTTTTCATAGATCACGGCATGGGAGTCGTCATTGGGGAGACATGTGAGATTGGCGATAATGTAACACTGTTTCAGGGCGTGACTTTAGGTGGAACAGGGAAAGAGAAAGGAAAACGGCATCCTACCTTACAAGATAACTCACTCGTTGCTACAGGGGCGAAAGTATTAGGGTCGATCACAATTGGAGAGAATTCTAAAGTAGGAGCAGGCTCGGTGGTGTTACATGAAGTGCCGGCCAATTCAACTGTTGTCGGGATTCCCGGACATGTGGTAGTTCAGGATGGTAAGAAAATTGGCAGGAAGGATTTAGATCACCACAAGCTTCCTGACCCGGTTTATGATCGGCTGGACCAAATGGAGAAAGAAATTACACGCTTGCGTGATCAGTTAGATAAGGTGGAAGGAGTCAGTCATAATGAGCATTAACGTTTACAATACACTAACAAGAACGAAAGAAACTTTTCAGCCGCTGGAAGAGGGGAAAGTGAAAATGTATGTATGCGGACCAACCGTGTACAACTATATTCATATCGGCAATGCTCGTCCAGCTATCGTATTTGACACCGTGCGCAGATATTTTGAGTATCGTGGTTATGAGGTCGAGTACGTGCTTAATTTTACAGATGTCGACGATAAATTAATTAAAGCTGCCAATGAAATGGGCGAGGAAGTCCCAGATATTTCAAACCGGTTTATCGAGGCCTATAAAGAGGATGTCAAGGCGCTGGGGGTGAAGGAAGCCGTTCATCACCCTCGTGTAACAGAAAATATGGAAGAAATTATCGCTTTTATTAAAGGTTTAATTGAAAAAGGTTTCGCCTATGAATCAGAAGGGGATGTTTATTTCCGTACACGGTCTTTTAATGAATACGGGAAACTTTCTCACCAATCAATTGATGAGCTTCGTTCTGGGGCTAGGATTGAAGTAGGAGAGAAGAAAGAAGATCCCCTTGATTTTACGCTTTGGAAAGAAGCGAAGTCCGAAGAGATTTCATGGGAAAGCCCATGGGGTGAAGGACGCCCTGGCTGGCATATTGAATGTTCAGCAATGGCGCGAAAGTATTTAGGGGATACAATTGATATCCATGCAGGCGGGCAAGACCTTACATTTCCTCACCATGAAAACGAAATTGCCCAGTCTGAAGCCAATAATGGCCATTCGTTTGCTCGGTACTGGATGCATAATGGGTATATCAACATTGAAAATGAAAAAATGTCTAAATCCTTAGGGAATTTCGTGCTCGCCCATGACTTAATTCAAAAACACGACCCGCAAGTGATTCGCTTCTTTATGCTGAGTGTCCAGTATCGTCATCCGATTAATTTTAGTGATGAGCTATTAGCGGGAGCGAAAAGCAGCCTGGACCGAATTCGGAATGCTTATGAAAATATTCAGCATCGTAAGAAATCCAGTATGAATTTGCAAGAGTCTACAGAGACTTGGATGGAACAAATTGAACAGCATAAACAGCAGTTCATGACTGAAATGGACGATGATTTTAATACAGCTAACGCAATTTCTGTATTATTTGATTTAACGAAGTCAGCTAACCTTTATCTACAGTCCGAACAGACCAATGAAGCGGTGCTTGAAGACTTTGAGCAGGCATTGAAAGAGTTGACGGATGTCTTGGGTGTACAAATTGCCAAAGATGAAGAACTGTTAGATGAAGAAGTCGATTCCTTGATCGCTGAAAGGAAGCAGGCCCGGAAAGATCGCGATTTTGCTCGTGCTGATCAGATTCGTGATGAACTGAAGGCGCGCAACATTATTTTAGAGGATACCTTTCAAGGTACTCGCTGGAAACGGGGCTGAGTTTCTATGGCAGCGACGAATGTGAAACAAATGAAGAGCCTCGCTCTCGCTTATATGGGAGACGGGGTCTATGAATTATATGTTCGTAAATATTTACTTGATAAAGGTGAGGTTATTAAGCCTCAACAGTTACATCAAGCAGCTGTGAGATTTGTGTCAGCTAAATCCCAGGCAAAAGTTGTTCAGGCATGGCAGGAAAGTTCCCTTTTGACAGAGGAAGAGGAAGGTGTGCTCAGGCGTGGACGCAATGCCAAGTCAGGGAGCATACCTAAGAATACAAACGTTCAAACGTATCGTTACTCGACTGCGTTTGAGGCTGTGATTGGTTATCATTATTTAGCGGGAAATACGGAGCGGCTTGAAGAGCTGATCACAAATGCTATTGATCTGGTTGAAGAAAGGAGTGAGAGTAATGAAAGATGAGTGGATTATTGGTAAAAACAGTGTACAAGAAGCATTACGATCAGGACGAGCTATTAATAAATTACTCGTTTCAGACCAACTTCAGCACAATGCTTTGAAGAAGCTTGAACAACTTGCTAAAGAGAATGGCGTCATTGTTCAGAAGGTTCCCAAGCGAAAAATTGATCAATTAGTAGACGGGAACCACCAGGGTGTAGCAGCAGCTGTAGCCGCCTACGAATATAGTGATATTGATGATTTATTTGCTCGTGCGGAAGAAAAAGGGGAGTCCCCCTTTTTTGTTATTTTAGATGAGATTGAAGATCCCCATAACCTGGGTTCGATATTGAGGACAGCAGATGCGAGTGGTGCCCATGGTATAATCATTCCTAAGCGAAGGTCAGTTGGATTAACGACTACTGTCGCCAAAACATCAACGGGAGCGATTGAATACATCCCTGTTGCCCGGGTGACGAATCTTTCCCGCACAATTGACGAACTGAAAGAACGGTTTGTTTGGGTTGTAGGAACAGATGCTGAGGGTACAGAAGATTATCGGCAGTTAGATGGTAATATGGCTGTAGCCCTTGTCATCGGAAGTGAAGGGAAAGGAATGAGCCGCTTAACGAAAGAGAAATGTGACTGGATGGTACGTCTTCCTATGGCGGGCCAAGTGACTTCTTTGAATGCTTCAGTGGCAGCGTCCCTCTTGATGTATGAAGTCTACAGGAAGCGCCGCCCCCTCGGTGAGTAACGATGATTGTTTTACTTGTTGATGGGTACAACATCATTGGAGCTTGGCCGGAGCTTAAGCGGCTTAAAGACCGGGATTTAGGTCAGGCCAGGGACCTTCTGATTGAAAAATTGGCTGAATATCAGGCATATACGGGCGACCGGGTCATTGTTGTTTTTGATGCGTACCATGTAAGGGGTCTTGAGAGGAAGCAGCACAATTTTAAAATTGAAGTCATTTTTACAAAAGAAAATGAAACAGCCGATGAGCGGATTGAGAAGCTGGCTGGGAGCTTAACCGATATAAGGACGCAAGTGTATGTAGCTACTTCTGACTATGCAGAACAACGTACGATTTTTGCACAGGGGGCCTTTAGAAAATCTGCCAGAGAACTTTACATTGAGGTTATGAATATTCAACGGGAAATAAAGAAAGATGTAGAATCTCATAAAGCCGTTCAATATCAGCCGAAGATCCCGATGAATAAAGAGATACGTGACATTTTTGAAAAGTGGCGTCGAGGAGGTAAATGACAAGGGCTTGTTGACGCTAGTGAAGCGCTTACTGTATAATATTTCTATATATTTAGGTACCACGGTCGGAGGGATCCTGAGTGAGCATCGGACAAACTGAGGCAGGCATCGAAGAGCTGGATCTTGATAAGCTTGATGACGAGTTAATCATTGAGCGTATTAACCAGGGTCAGATCCAGGCTTTAGATTATTTAATTAATAAGTATAAGAATTTCGTTCGTGCAAAAGCCCGGACGTATTTTCTTATTGGTGCAGATCGAGAAGACATTGTACAAGAAGGCATGATTGGTTTGTATAAGGCAATTAGAGACTATCAAGGGGACAAATTATCTTCGTTTAAAGCTTTCGCAGAACTTTGCGTTACCCGTCAAATTATTACCGCAATTAAAACCGCCACAAGACAGAAGCACATCCCGCTAAATTCTTATGTATCGCTGGACAAGCCCATCTTTGATGAAGAATCAGATCGTACATTATTAGATGTTATAGCCGGTTCTAAGGTCATTGACCCTCAAGAACTAATCGTCAACAAAGAAAAGTTCGGCGATATGGAAGAAAAAATTTCTGAATTATTAAGCGAATTAGAACAAAAAGTGCTCGCGCTTTATTTGGACGGGCAATCCTACCAGGAGATCTCTGTTGAGTTGAAGCGGCATGTTAAGTCGATTGATAATGCGTTGCAGCGGGTTAAGAGAAAGCTTGAGAAATACTTGGAAATGAGTGAAATTACGCTATAAGGTATAATTGACAGCCACTTGAAAGCGTGCTACATTTATGAAAGTGATTATACCTCTAACGTGGGGTGACAAAAAATGTCAACAAAGATTATTTTGGCTTGCGTACAATGCCAAAGTCGCAATTATAACACCCATAAAAATCGAACAAATCAACCCAAGCGATTAGAGGTTCGTAAGTTTTGTAAAACGTGTACAACTCATACACTTCATCGTGAAACGAAATAGAGCATGAAGCCGGCAGGCATAAGTTTGGAGGTAGTGTAGCATGTTTAAATTCTTCAAGAATGTATCCCGTGAAATGCGCAAAGTAAGCTGGCCTAAAGGACAGGAGCTTACGAGGTACACCATTACCGTATTGGGCACTGTAGCTTTCGTGGCTGTGTTCTTTGCGATTGTTGATCTAGGAATCTCTCAGGTACTTGAACTCATTTCTAAATAATAGTAAAGTCTTAATTGTGATATAATATAGTATAGCCTTGCAACAAAAACCCGTTTAACGGGTTTTTTATGTTGGTTAAAGAAAGCGACGATCATATAAATCGCTTTTTTAAATTTTAAGTTAAGGGAGGGAAGGGCAAGCCACTTGTCCTGTATGAATGGAAAAAAGATGGTATGTGGTTCACACTTATTCAGGTTATGAAAACAAAGTAAGAGCCAATTTAGAAAAACGTGTCGAATCTATGGGAATGGAGGATAAGATCTTCCGCGTTCTTGTTCCTGAGGATGAAGAAACTGAAATTAAGAACGGAAAGCGTAAAGTCGCTAAGAAAAAAGTTTTCCCTGGTTATGTACTAGCTGAGATGGTGATGACAGATGACTCATGGTATGTAGTGCGTAACACACCTGGTGTCACTGGATTCGTCGGGTCTACTGGCTCTGGTTCAAAACCAATCCCTCTCTTGCCTGAAGAAGTGGAGACGGTACTTAAACGTATGGGTATGGATAAACCTTCTGCAGCTGAAGTTGATTTTGAAGTGAAGGAAAGTGTAAAAGTTACAGAAGGTCCATTTGCGAATTTCACTGGATCCATTGAGCATATCGATTTAGATAAGCAAAAGGTAAAAGTTCATGTCAATATGTTTGGAAGAGAAACGCCGGTTGAATTGGACTTCTCACAAATTGAAAAATTATAAATCTCTCCCCCTCTTGCATTATGTGAAAATAAATGCTAAAATTCTAATGTTCTTTATGTGCCTCTATACAGAGGGGCGTTGATGCATATTAGATGAGTGGGAGGGGAAAACCCTATTACCACATCACGGACTTTAAGGAGGTGTGTCTCGTGGCTAAAAAAGTTATCAAAGTTGTTAAGCTTCAGATCCCAGCAGGTAAAGCTAACCCAGCACCACCAGTAGGACCGGCGCTAGGTCAAGCAGGTATTAATATCATGGGCTTCTGTAAGGAGTTTAACGCTAAAACGCAAGATGAAGCGGGTATGATTATTCCGGTTGAAATTACGGTATTTGAAGACCGTTCATTTACATTTGTTACTAAAACTCCGCCAGCTGCCGTTCTTCTTAAGAAAGCAGCAGGTATTGAATCAGGTTCAGGTGAGCCGAACCGTAACAAGGTAGCAGCTGTCAAGCGTGATCAAGTTCGCGAAATCGCGGAAACAAAAATGCCTGACTTAAACGCTGCTGACGTTGAAGCTGCCATGCGCATGGTTGAAGGTACAGCGCGCAGCATGGGGATCACAGTTGAAGACTAATCCCACAGCGTCACTTTGATGGAGTTAAAGGTTGCGAGAGAGGAAATTTCCTTGCTATCGCAACCTTTATTCGTGGGAGGTTAATCCGTTAAAACCACAACGAGGAGGAAATAAAATGGCTAAAAAAACGAAAAAACAACAAGAACTTCTTAAACTTGTTGATCGTACGAAATCTTATGATGCACAAGAAGCAATTAACCTTGTAAAAGAAACATCAAAAGCAAACTTTGATGAGACCGTTGAAGCGGCTTTCCGCCTAGGTGTTGATCCGAAGAAAGCGGACCAGCAAATTCGCGGAGCTATGGTGCTTCCGCACGGTACAGGTAAAACCCAGAGTGTGCTTGTTTTTGCTAAAGGTGATAAAGCAAAAGAAGCAGAAGCTGCCGGAGCTGATTATGTTGGAGATCAAGACCTTATTAACAAGATTAATCAAGGCTGGTTCGACTTTGATGTAGTCGTTGCGACTCCAGACATGATGGCTGAAGTAGGTAAGCTTGGCCGCGTACTAGGACCTAAAGGTCTTATGCCAAACCCTAAAACAGGAACCGTTACGTTTGAAGTTGAAAAAGCTGTAAATGAAATCAAAGCAGGTAAAGTAGAATACCGTGTCGATAAAGCGGCTAACATCCATGTACCAATTGGTAAATCTTCTTTCGATGCAGAGAAGCTGAAAGAAAACTTCGATGCTATTACGGATGCTTTGGTTAAAGCTAAACCTCAGGCGGCTAAAGGAACTTACATGCGTAATGCTGCTGTTTCTTCAACTATGGGGCCTGGCATTAAAGTTGATATTTCTAGTTACGTGAAATAATTATTTACATGTTGACTTTCCGTTTCTAATTTTATATAATTAGAAACGTTGTATAAATCGAATACGTTATACCGTAGACAGCAGGTGCGAATGATCGCTTAATTTCCTGCCGAGGTGTATGGATAAACAGGACAAACGGATGTCCTGGCATACGCACCTCCATGTCTGCATGGAGGTGCTTTTTTTGCTGTAGTTTGTTGGTCCTGGCATCGGAAACGGTATGATGAAACGTCAATAGGAGGTGGAACGATGAGCAAAATTATCGAGCAGAAACAGCAAGTTGTAGCTGAAATAGCTGACAAATTCCGTAACAGTAAATCTGCAGTACTTGTAGACTACCGCGGACTTGATGTAGCAGAAGTAACTGAACTTCGCTCACAGCTTCGTGAAGCAGGTGTAGACTTCAAAGTGTATAAAAACACGATGACTCGCCGTGCTGTACAAGAAGCTGAGCTTACAGAACTTGATGAGGTTCTTGTGGGGCCTACAGCTCTTGCATTTAGTGAGGATGACGCTGTTTCTCCGGCGAAAATTCTTAACAACTTTGCAAAAGATCATGACAACCTTGAACTTAAAGGCGGCGTGATTGAAGGACAAGTAGCTACTCTTGATCAAATTAAAGAGCTTGCAACTATTCCGAACTACGAAGGTCTTGTTTCTATGTTCCTAAGCGTGCTTCAAGCACCAATTCGCAACTTCGCTTACGCTACAAAGGCAATTGCGGATCAAAAAGAAGAAGAAAGCGCCTAAGCCAGCGCTCGTTATTGGCAATATAAATTTTTATTTAAAATCTAAGGAGGATCTATCTCATGTCTAATGAACAAATTATTGAAGCGATTAAAGAGATGTCTGTTCTTGAGCTTAACGATCTAGTTAAAGCAATTGAAGAAGAATTTGGTGTATCTGCTGCGGCTCCAGTTGCAGCTGGCGGTGCTGCTGCAGGCGGCGAAGCTGAAGAAGAAAAAACTGAATTCGATGTAGTACTAGAATCTGCTGGAAGCTCTAAGATTAAAGTTGTTAAAGCAGTACGTGAAATCACTGGTCTTGGTCTTAAAGATGCAAAAGATCTAGTTGACAATGCACCTGGTGCTATTAAAGAAGGCGCTGCTAAAGAAGAAGCTGAAGAAATGAAATCTAAGCTTGAAGAGGCTGGCGCTTCTGTAGAACTTAAGTAATCGTACTTGTTAAAGTAAAGCTCGCTGACTATCGGCGGGCTTTCTTTATCTCTTTTTATCTACGAAGTAACCTTTGTAGAATCTTCTGAAGTACTACTTCCCGGTAAAAGAAGGTGTTCACAGTATGTCAGAACATTATTATTCAAAGAAAACAAACGCTAAAAGTGAAGAGCGCTCATGGTCGTTTAACCTAAGGGGAATGCTATTAAATTTTACGACTGATCACGCTGTTTTTTCGAAAAGAGAGATAGACTTTGGGTCTCGTCTTCTCATTGAATCTTTCCGGGAGCCGTCTATTCGCGGGGACTTGCTGGATCTTGGGTGTGGATACGGACCAATTGGGTTATCTTTAGCTAAAGATTTAAAACAACGTCATGTTTGGATGGCTGATGTAAACGAGCGGGCTTTAACTCTTGCGAAACGAAATGCCGGGCAAAACGAAATTGAGAATGTATCAATTGTAGAAAGTAACCGTTTTGCGAGTATTCAAGGTAAGCAATTCGCTGCTATCTTGACGAACCCTCCTATACGTGCCGGAAAGAAAACCGTGCACCTCATGTTTGAAGAATCAAGAGATGCTCTTGATAATGGGGGAGAACTTTGGGTCGTGATCCAAAAGAAACAAGGAGCCCCTTCAGCTCAAACTAAATTGAATGAATTGTTCGGTGAGGTAGAGGTTGTCGAGAAGAAGAAGGGGTACTATATATTGAAAGCTAAAAAGGTTTGACTGCTCTATTGAATTGTGCTAGTATAGAAAAATGCCAATATGACCTTAGTGTTGTCAAGTCCTTTTTTTCATTATATTGAATAAATTTTTGATAGAAGGATAGAATGGTAAATCGAACAAGCAAAATGAAACGAGGTTTTTATTTGAAAACCCTTTTTCTTTTTTGTCTAACGTTAGAGAGAAATGAAGAAATACCATCCGGTTTAAGCGGGTGTTTACAATAGTGCTTGTGGCAAGATCAACCGCAAGCCTGTTCGGCATGTCTTTGCCGAACCCTTTTTTCGTTATAAAAATGCTTGATTTGAGGGGTGAATCAGTTGACAGGTCAACTAGTTCAATACGGACGACACCGCCAGCGCAGAAGTTATGCACGTATCAGTGAAGTTTTAGAGTTGCCTAATTTAATTGAAATTCAAACAGCTTCTTATGATTGGTTCTTAGAAGAAGGTTTGAAAGAAATGTTTAAAGACATTTCACCAATTGAGGATTTTACAGGTAACCTATCACTGGAATTTGTAGACTACAGCCTTGGCGAGCCAAAGTATCCAGTAGATGAGTCAAAAGATCGAGACGTAACATACAATGCACCGCTTCGTGTGAAAGTTCGTCTTCTGAACAATGAAACTGGTGAAGTGAAAGAGCAAGAAGTATTTATGGGAGATTTCCCGCTTATGACAGACACGGGTACCTTTATCATTAATGGTGCTGAGCGTGTTATTGTTTCTCAGCTTGTTCGCTCTCCAAGTGTATATTTTAATAAAAAGATTGATAAAAACGGTAAGCGAGGCTATACCGCAACTGTAATTCCGAACCGCGGGGCTTGGCTTGAGTTTGAAACAGATGCGAAGGATGTTGTGCATGTGCGGATTGATCGTACACGTAAACTTCCAATCACTGTCCTTTTACGTGCCCTTGGTTTCGGTACTGATCAAGAAATTATTGATTTGATCGGGGACAATGAGTATCTGAAAAACACATTGGAAAAAGACAATACTGAAAATAGTGAGAAAGCATTGCTTGAGATTTATGAGCGACTGCGCCCTGGTGAACCGCCAACAGTCGAAAATGCTAAAAGCTTGCTAGTTTCTCGTTTCTTTGATCCGAAACGCTATGACCTTGCACGCGTAGGCCGCTATAAAATAAATAAAAAGCTCCACATTAAAGATCGTCTCTTCAACCAAACTTTAGCAGAAACATTAGTGGATGAAGAAACGGGCGAAGTATTGGCTGAAAAAGGTGCAAAAATAGATCGGCGTTTGTTGGATAAGTTAATTCCACACTTCGATAATGAAGAAGAAACAACAAGTGAACGTGTATTAGAGACGATTGACGGGGTTCTAGAAGAACCGATCCGTGTACAATCAGTTAAAATTGTAGATCCAACCGACCCTGAAGGTGAGCGTTCCATTAATGTAATTGGAAATGCGAATATTGACCGCGACGTGAAAAACATTATGCCGGCAGATATTCTATCCTCCATCAGTTATTTCTTTAATTTATTGCATGATGTGGGTGGGACAGATGACATTGACCACTTGGGTAACCGTCGTCTTCGTTCCGTTGGAGAATTGCTTCAGAACCAATTCCGTATCGGGTTATCTCGTATGGAGCGTGTGGTAAGGGAGCGTATGTCGATTCAGGACACTTCTTCTATTACGCCACAGCAGCTCATTAATATTCGACCGGTGATTGCTTCAATTAAAGAATTCTTTGGAAGCTCCCAACTTTCACAATTTATGGATCAGACCAATCCGCTGGCTGAGCTTACGCACAAACGTCGTTTATCAGCCCTTGGACCTGGTGGTCTAACTCGTGAACGTGCAGGCTTTGAAGTTCGTGACGTACACTATTCCCACTACGGTCGTATGTGTCCTATCGAAACACCAGAAGGGCCGAACATTGGGTTGATTAACTCACTGTCTTCTTATGCAAAAGTAAATGAATTTGGTTTCATTGAAACGCCGTATCGTCGTGTTGATCCAGAAACAGGTAAGGTTACTGCCCAAATTGATTATTTAACAGCAGATGAAGAAGACAACTATGTAGTAGCCCAAGCCAACGCAAAGCTTGACGAAGATGGTTCATTCCAAGATGAAGAAGTTATCGCTCGTTTCCGTGGTGAAAACACGGTGGTAAGCCGCGATCGTCTCGATTATATGGACGTTTCACCAAAACAAGTGGTGTCTGCAGCGACTGCCTGTATCCCGTTCTTAGAAAACGACGACTCCAACCGTTCTCTTATGGGAGCAAACATGCAACGTCAAGCTGTTCCATTGCTTAAACCTGATGCACCAATTGTTGGTACAGGAATGGAGTATGTATCTGGTAAAGACTCCGGTGCTGCTGTAATTTGCCAGCACGAAGGAACAGTGGAGCGAGTAGAAGCGAAAGAAGTGCTTGTACGCCGTATTTCTGAAGTGGATGGCAGAGAGGTAGAAGGCGATTTAGACCGCTATCGTCTGCAGAAGTTTATCCGTTCTAACCAAGGAAGCTGTTACAATCAGCGTCCGATTGTTTCTAAAGGAGACCGCGTAACAAAAGGTGAAATCCTGGCTGACGGGCCGTCCATGGACATGGGTGAACTTGCGCTAGGTCAGAACCCGCTTGTTGCCTTCATGACATGGGATGGTTACAACTATGAGGATGCCATCATTATGAGCGAACGTCTCGTGAAGGACGATGTGTACACTTCCATTCATATAGAGGAATATGAGTCTGAAGCCCGCGATACAAAGCTTGGACCAGAAGAAATTACACGTGATATTCCAAACGTTGGCGAAGATGCGCTTCGTGATTTAGACGAACGCGGCATTATCCGTGTTGGTGCTGAAGTAAGTGATGGAGATTTACTAGTAGGAAAAGTAACACCTAAAGGGGTTACAGAGCTATCTGCTGAAGAGCGCCTCCTTCATGCTATCTTTGGTGAAAAAGCACGTGAAGTTCGAGACACATCTCTACGTGTACCGCATGGAGCTGGTGGGATTGTCCTCGATGTAAAAATCTTCAACCGTGAGGATGGAGATGAACTGCCTCCAGGAGTAAACCAATTAATCCGTGCCTACATCGTTCAGAAGCGTAAAATTTCTGAAGGAGATAAAATGGCAGGACGACACGGTAACAAAGGTGTTATCTCTAAGATTCTCCCTGAAGAGGATATGCCGTTCTTGCCAGACGGAACACCAGTTGACATTATGCTCAACCCTCTAGGGGTTCCATCTCGTATGAACATTGGTCAGGTGCTTGAATTACACTTGGGAATGGCTGCTCGTCAGCTTGGCACGCGTGTAGCGACGCCAGTGTTTGATGGAGCGCGTGAGGAAGACGTATGGGAAACACTAGAAGAAGCCGGTATGTCACGTGATGCAAAAACCATTCTCTATGATGGACGTACAGGTGAACCATTCGATAATCGTGTATCTGTCGGTGTCATGTATATGATTAAACTGGCACACATGGTAGATGATAAACTGCACGCTCGTTCTACGGGACCATACTCTCTTGTAACGCAACAGCCGCTGGGTGGTAAAGCACAGTTCGGCGGTCAGCGTTTTGGTGAGATGGAGGTATGGGCACTAGAAGCTTACGGTGCTGCTTATACACTGCAGGAAATTCTAACTGTGAAGTCTGATGATGTCGTTGGTCGTGTGAAGACTTACGAAGCCATCGTTAAAGGTGATAATGTTCCAGAACCAGGTGTTCCTGAATCCTTTAAAGTTCTTATTAAGGAACTTCAAAGTCTGGGTATGGATGTAAAAATTCTATCTGGTGATGAGAAGGAAATAGAAATGCGAGATATCGAAGATGAGCAAACTAAGGAATCTGAGAACTTGAACATGGAAGAACAATAGACGAGATTGTGTTCTAAGCTTAGGGTAGAACCTGGAGACTGAAAGGGAGGTAGGCCCCTTGCTAGATGTAAATAATTTTGAGTATATGAAAATTGGTTTAGCATCACCAGACAAGATACGCTCTTGGTCTTATGGTGAAGTGAAAAAACCAGAAACAATTAATTATCGTACGTTAAAGCCTGAAAAAGATGGCTTGTTCTGTGAACGGATATTTGGTCCTCAAAAAGATTGGGAATGTCATTGCGGTAAATACAAACGTGTCCGGTATAAGGGCGTTGTCTGTGATCGCTGTGGTGTGGAAGTAACGAAAGCGAAAGTACGTCGTGAGCGTATGGGGCACTTAGAATTAGCTGCCCCTGTTTCTCACATTTGGTACTTCAAAGGTATTCCGAGTCGTATGGGACTTGTTCTTGATATGTCTCCTCGTGCTTTGGAGGAAGTCATTTATTTTGCAGCATATATCGTAACCGATCCAGGGGAGACAGCTCTTGATAGGAAGCAGCTTCTTTCTGAAAAAGAGTACCGTTCATACCGTGAAAAATTCGGTCAAGGATTCCAAGCGGCCATGGGTGCAGAAGCAATTCGCAAGCTGTTATTTGATATTGATCTTGACGGAGAAGTGGAGAAATTGCAGGAAGAGCTTAAAACAGCACAAGGACAACGTCGTACACGTGCGATTAAGCGCTTGGAAGTTCTTGAGTCATTCCGTCACTCTGGAAATGACCCGTCCTGGATGATTTTGGATGTGCTTCCGGTCATTCCACCTGAACTACGTCCAATGGTTCAGCTGGATGGAGGACGTTTCGCTACTTCCGACTTAAATGACCTTTATCGTCGAGTGATCAATCGTAACAATCGTCTGAAGCGATTACTGGATCTTGGGGCTCCAACGATTATTGTTCAGAATGAAAAGCGTATGCTTCAGGAAGCTGTCGATGCTCTCATCGATAACGGCCGTCGAGGACGTCCGGTTACTGGTCCTGGTAACCGTCCGCTTAAATCCCTTTCTCACATGCTTAAAGGGAAGCAGGGGCGTTTTCGTCAAAACTTGCTCGGTAAACGTGTTGACTACTCAGGACGTTCTGTAATCGTCGTTGGACCAGGTCTTAAAATGTACCAGTGTGGTCTTCCTAAAGAAATGGCTCTTGAATTATTCAAGCCTTTTGTCATGAAAGAGCTCGTCTCACGAGGTCTTGCCCACAATATTAAATCAGCGAAACGGAAGATTGAACGTGTGCACCCAGAAGTTTGGGATGTACTAGAAGACGTGATTAAAGAACACCCTGTTCTGCTTAACCGAGCACCAACTCTTCACCGTCTGGGAATACAGGCATTTGAGCCGACCCTTGTGGAAGGCCGGGCTATCCGTCTTCATCCACTCGTGTGTACAGCTTATAACGCTGACTTTGATGGTGACCAAATGGCTGTTCACGTGCCGCTATCTTCTGAGGCTCAAGCTGAAGCACGCATTTTAATGCTGGCTGCTCAAAACATCCTTAACCCGAAAGACGGTAAACCAGTTGTTACGCCTTCTCAGGATATGGTACTTGGAAACTACTACCTTACCCTTGAACGCGCAGGCGCTGTTGGTGAGGGGATGGTCTTTAAAGATCTAAATGAGGCTATTATGTCTTATCAGAACGGATATACACACTTGCATACACGTGTTGCCGTTCAAGCCAGCTCATTGAAGAATGAAACCTTTACTGAAGAGCAGCAGCAACAATTGCTGATTACCACAGTAGGGAAATTAATCTTTAACGAAATGCTTCCAAACTCATTCCCTTACATGAATGAGCCGACACAAGAGAACTTGGAAGTGAAGACATCTGATCGGTTCTTTGTGGAGAAAGGCGCAGATGTTAGGAAAGAAATTGCAGGTCGCGAAGAAGTCCTTCCATTTAAGAAAGGAATTCTTGGGGACATTATTGCGGAAGTATTTAAACGGTTTACCATTAGTGAAACGTCCAAGATGTTGGACCGCATGAAAGATCTTGGCTTTGCTTATTCCACTAAAGCCGGGATTACTGTCGGTGTCTCTGACGTTGTTGTACTTCCAGAGAAACAAGAAATCCTTGACGAGGCACAAGCAAAAGTGGATAAAGTGCTCAAACAGTTCCGCCGTGGTCTAATTACTGAAGGGGAACGCTATGACCGTGTCATTGAAATATGGTCAGCCGCTAAAGATGATATCCAAGATCGTTTGATGCAGTCACTGAACCCTCGTAACCCGATCTTCATGATGAGTGATTCTGGCGCACGTGGTAACGCATCAAACTTTACACAGCTTGCTGGTATGCGTGGTCTGATGGCTAACCCGGCAGGACGTATTATTGAATTACCGATTAAATCAAGCTTCCGTGAGGGGCTTACTGTACTTGAATACTTTATTTCCACACACGGAGCTCGTAAAGGACTTGCCGATACAGCACTTAAGACAGCTGACTCTGGTTACTTGACGCGTCGACTTGTAGATGTGGCGCAAGATGTAATCGTTCGGGAAGATGATTGTGGAACAGACCGAGGCTTAACCGTTTCTTCTCTAAGAGAAGGGACAGAAATGATTGAGCCATTGATTGACCGTCTAATCGGGCGAACTGCTTTTGAAACGGTCAAACACCCAGAATCAGGAAAAATCCTTGCTAATCGCAACGAGGTTATTTTCGAAGATGCCGCGAAACAAATTGTTGACGCTGGCCTAGAAAAAGTTGTCATTCGCTCTGCATTCACATGTAATACGAAGCATGGTGTTTGTAAGAAGTGTTACGGTCGTAACTTAGCAACGGGTGATGAAGTGGAAGTTGGAGAAGCAGTAGGTATTATTGCTGCACAATCCATCGGTGAACCAGGTACACAGCTTACTATGCGTACTTTCCACACTGGTGGGGTAGCAGGTGATGACATCACGCAAGGTCTTCCGCGTATTCAAGAGATCGTGGAGGCGCGTAATCCGAAAGGGCAAGCAGTCATCACTGAAATCGCTGGTACAGTTCACGAGATTAGTGAAGTAAAAGAGAAGCAGGAAATTGTTGTTCAGGGCGCTGTTGAAACACGTTCCTATACAGCTCCATATGGTGCTAGACTGAGAGTTGTAGAAGGGGACGAAGTAGTAGCAGGGGAAGCTCTGACTGAAGGTTCCATCGATCCGAAAGAACTTCTAAGTGTTCAAGGACTAGATGGAGTTCAAGAATACTTGCTGAAGGAAGTTCAGAAAGTATATCGTATGCAAGGTGTTGAAATTTCAGATAAACACGTAGAAGTTATGGTTCGCCAGATGCTTCGCAAAGTTCGTGTGCTCGACTCTGGAGATACAGACGTATTGCCAGGATCTCTTCTGGAAATTCATCAATTTAAAGAGGCTAACCAACGAGTTCTTATGGAAGGCGGCCAGCCTGCTGTTGGACGTCCGGTTATTCTCGGTATTACGAAAGCTTCTCTTGAAACAGACAGCTTCTTGTCTGCAGCATCCTTCCAGGAAACTACGCGTGTCTTGACCGATGCAGCGATTAAAGGTAAGCGCGATGAGTTACTTGGACTTAAAGAGAATGTTATCATTGGTAAACTGGTTCCAGCAGGTACAGGTATGACCAGGTACCGTAAGATTAAGGCAGAGTCTGAAGCCAGTGAAGAGATTCAAACGGCTGAGGAAGTAACACAGCCCTAAGTAAAAACTAGATGAACAAGTGATAAAGCCAACAACTAACACAGGATGAACAATAAGGAAGCATCTTCTGTAAAAAAACTATTTAAAATTCAGTTGACATGAATTTCAGGTAGTGATAATATAATCAAGGTGCTTCCGTTTATCCTTGTTACTTTGGAGGATACGAAGATGTCTTATGAAAAAGTAGCAAAGGCTAAACCTGATATAGTCATTGGAACCAAACAAACACTTAAAGCTATGAAAAATGGCGAAGTGAATCATGTCATTACAGCAGAAGATGCTGATCAGTTTATGACAACGAAAGTAGCCAAACTAGCCGCGCAATTGAACATCCGTCATTCGAATGTAGATTCGATGAAGGAGTTGGGGAATGCGTGCGGCATTGATGTAGGGGCTGCTACTGTGGCGATAAAGCAATAAAGTTTTGGCGGTTAAACGCGAAAGCTTTGTTTTTTGCCTTTTTATGAACCACCTGGATGTGTGGGATTAAGAATAGATGAAGGGAGGACACTCATAATGCCAACAATAAACCAATTAGTACGTAAAGGACGCGTAAGCAAAGGTAAGAAGTCTGACTCACCTGCTTTGAACAAAGGCTACAACAGCTATAAAAAGCGTATAACTGATCAGTCTTCTCCACAAAAACGCGGCGTGTGTACACGTGTAGGTACGATGACACCTAAAAAGCCGAACTCTGCGCTTCGTAAATATGCGCGTGTTCGTCTTACCAACCAACTGGAGGTTAACGCCTACATTCCTGGTATCGGCCACAACCTGCAAGAGCACAGTGTTGTTCTTATCCGTGGCGGACGTGTTAAAGACTTACCTGGTGTGCGTTATCACATCGTACGCGGTGCATTAGATACTGCGAGCGTTGATGGTCGTATGCAAGGCCGTTCTAAATATGGTACGAAAAAGCCTAAAAAGAAATAAGACACAAATTGTGTCATTCACTAACTGTAAAAGAAAGGAGGGGAACATATGCCACGTAAAGGTCCAGTAGCTAAACGTGATGTGTTACCAGATCCAATGTATAACTCTAAGCTAGTAACCCGTTTGATCAACCAAATTATGGTTAATGGTCAGCGCGGTAAGGCTCAGAAGATTCTTTATAAATCATTTGAACTTGTTCAAGAACGTAGTGGGAATGAAGCTATGGAAACATTTGAACAAGCCATGAAGAATGTAATGCCAGTACTTGAAGTACGTGCTCGTCGTGTTGGTGGTTCTAACTACCAAGTACCTGTTGAGGTACGCCCAGAGCGTCGTCAAGCACTAGGTTTGCGCTTCATCGTGAACTATGCGCGTCTTCGCGGAGAGAAAACGATGGAAGAGCGCCTAGCTAATGAAATTCTAGATGCTGCTAACAATACCGGTGCTGCAGTTAAGCGCCGCGAAGATATGCACAAAATGGCGGAAGCAAACAAAGCATTCGCTCACTACCGTTGGTAATCATCTGCGGAATAAATTTTCATTGAGGAAGGAGAAAGAATCATGCCTAGAGAGTTCTCCTTGGAAAAGACACGTAACATCGGGGTTATGGCTCACATTGATGCCGGTAAAACAACGGCTACCGAGCGTATTCTTTTCTATACAGGACGTATCCATAAAATTGGTGAAACTCACGAAGGGGCTTCACAAATGGACTGGATGGAGCAGGAACAAGAGCGCGGAATCACGATTACTTCCGCAGCAACAACTGCTCAGTGGAAAGACCACCGTATTAACATCATTGACACACCAGGACACGTAGACTTCACAGTTGAGGTTGAACGTTCTCTGCGTGTGCTTGATGGATCTGTAGCCGTACTTGATGCTCAGTCTGGTGTTGAACCACAAACTGAAACAGTATGGCGTCAGGCAACCACATACGGTGTTCCGCGTATTGTATTTGTAAACAAAATGGACAAAATCGGAGCAGACTTCATTTACTCCTTGGGTACATTGAAAGACCGTCTAGGAGCAAATGCTGCAGCTGTTCAGCTTCCAATTGGTGCTGAGGATGACTTCGAAGGAATCATCGACCTAATAAACATGGAAGCATACTATTACATGGATGACCTTGGAACGCGTGCGGAAGCTCGTGAAATTCCTGATGAGTACAAAGAACAAGCTGAAGAGTATCACAGCAAACTAGTTGAAGCTGTTTCAGAACTTGATGAAGACTTGATGATGAAGTACTTAGAAGGAGAAGAAATCACTACAGATGAGCTTAAGGCGGCTATCCGTACAGCAACTCTAAGTGTAGATTTCTATCCGGTTTTCTGTGGATCGGCTTTCAAAAACAAAGGCGTTCAACTTCTAATTGATGGTGTTATTGATTATCTCCCATCACCGTTAGATGTACCACCAATCGAGGGACATGTCCCACAAACTGAAGAACAGGTTGTACGTAAGGCTGACGATAAAGAGCCATTCTCTGCACTGGCCTTTAAAGTTGCAACAGACCCTTATGTAGGTAAACTGACTTTCTTCCGAGTATACTCCGGTACACTTGACTCTGGCTCATATGTTAAGAACTCTACAAAAGATAAGCGTGAGCGTGTAGGACGTATCCTGCAAATGCACGCAAACTCTCGTGAAGAGATCTCTACAGTATACGCTGGGGATATTGCAGGTGCTGTTGGTCTTAAAGACACTGGTACAGGTGATACCCTATGTGCTGAGAAGAGTTTAGTTATCCTTGAATCTATGGAATTCCCTGAACCGGTTATCTCTGTTGCAATCGAACCTAAGTCTAAGGCTGACCAAGATAAGATGGCTGTAGCACTTGGTAAACTTGCAGAGGAAGATCCAACATTCCGTACAGAGACGAACGTTGAGACTGGTCAAACAATCATCGCTGGTATGGGTGAACTTCACCTTGATATTATCGTTGACCGTCTGCGTCGCGAGTTCAAAGTCGACGCAAACATTGGTGCACCGCAAGTTGCCTACCGTGAAACGTTCCGTGGAAGTGCGGAAGTTGAAGGTAAGTTCGTACGCCAGTCCGGTGGTCGTGGGCAATTCGGTCACGTTTGGGTTAAATTTGAACCAAACGAAGAAGGTGCAGGGTACGAATTCGTAAACAAGATCGTTGGTGGTGTTGTACCGCGTGAATACATTCCTTCTGTAGAAGCTGGAATTAAAGATTCTATGGAGAACGGTGTTCTTGCCGGCTATCCTATGGTTGACATCAAAGCGACGCTTTATGATGGGTCTTACCATGACGTTGACTCCAACGAAATGGCCTTTAAAGTAGCTGCATCAATGGCACTTAAAGAAGCAAAAAATAAATGTAAACCAGTTCTTCTTGAACCAATGATGAAAGTTGAAGTTGTTATTCCGGAAGAATATATGGGCGATATCATGGGTGATGTAACTTCCCGTCGTGGACGTGTAGAAGGTATGGAAACTCGCGGTACTGCTCAGGTTGTTAAAGCATTTGTTCCATTATCTGAGATGTTTGGCTATGCAACTGCACTTCGTTCAAACACACAGGGCCGTGGAACTTACACTATGCATTTTGATCACTATGAAGAAGTTCCGAAGAGTATCTCTGAGGAAATCATTAAGAAAAATGCTGGTGAGTAATTGATTTTTTTGTTAAGTTGAAGTATAACTTGTAATGTAAGCATAGGAAGATAACTTCTTCCTATCGCTTCATCATAAAACTAATTTCAAAAATAACTATGTTATTTATTTAAAGGAGGAAATATACAATGGGTAAAGAAAAATTCGACCGGTCCAAGTCCCACGTAAACATTGGTACAATTGGACACGTTGACCATGGTAAAACTACATTAACTGCAGCAATCACCACTGTACTTCACAAGAAATCCGGTGAAGGCTCTGCAATGGCTTACGATATGATCGATGGTGCTCCAGAAGAGCGTGAGCGTGGAATCACAATTTCTACTGCACACGTAGAGTACGAAACTGAAACTCGTCACTATGCACACGTTGACTGCCCTGGTCACGCTGACTATGTTAAAAACATGATCACTGGTGCTGCACAAATGGACGGAGCTATCCTAGTTGTATCTGCAGCTGATGGCCCAATGCCACAAACTCGTGAGCACATCCTGCTTTCTAAAAACGTTGGTGTACCAGCGATCGTTGTTTTCCTTAACAAAACAGACATGGTAGACGACGAAGAACTTCTTGAGTTAGTTGAAATGGAAGTTCGTGACCTTCTTTCTGAGTATGACTTCGATGGTGATGAAACACCAGTTGTAAGTGGTTCTGCTCTTAAAGCACTTGAAGGTGAAGAGAAGTACGAACAAGCTATCTTTGACCTTATGGAACAAGTTGATGCTTTCATCCCAACTCCAGACCGTGACACTGACAAGCCATTCATGATGCCAGTTGAGGATGTATTCTCAATTACTGGCCGTGGTACAGTTGCAACTGGTCGTGTTGAGCGTGGCCAAGTTAAAGTCGGCGACGAAATCGAAATCATCGGTATGGCTGAAGATGCTCGCAAAACTACGATCACTGGTGTGGAAATGTTCCGTAAGCTTCTAGATTATGCTGAAGCTGGCGATAACATTGGTGCACTTCTTCGTGGGGTTAACCGTGAAGATATCAGCCGTGGTCAAGTACTAGCTAAGCCTGGTTCTATTACACCACACACAAACTTCCAAGCTGAGGTTTATGTACTATCAAAAGATGAAGGTGGACGTCACACTCCATTCTTCTCAAACTACCGCCCTCAGTTCTACTTCCGTACAACTGATGTAACTGGTGTTATTCAACTTCCAGAAGGCGTTGAAATGGTAATGCCTGGCGATAACATTGAAATGACAGTTGAACTTATCTCTCCAATCGCGATTGAAGATGGAACTAGATTTTCTATCCGCGAAGGTGGACGTACTGTAGGTTCTGGCGTTGTTTCTAAAATTACTAAGTAATAAATGATTCCCTAAATCAGGTAACGGCCAATGGTCGTTACCTGATTTTTTATTTTTACTTGAACAGTTTTTTCATTTGAAAAACTGAAATGTCATTTATTCTGCAGTTCTATCAAAGAATGATTTCATACTTAAATCCTCCTGAGCCCAAGAGATACAAAGTGTATAAATGAATCATCTCCCCAAGTCTAGTCATGCATATAATTTAAATTAATTTTATTAGGCTAAGCAGTATCCTGAAATCTCGATAATGTCTGAGAAGAGAAGGGGAGGTGGGGAATTCAATAGGTTTTCACCAAGACACTATTAGTAAGATTGTTCTGTTGCTCTCATTAGCGAAATGGGGATGGGAAACTGCGAGACTCCTACGAGAAAGGAAACGCTGGCGCGACCCCAGAAGTCGTAGACCGAGGAGACTTGCCGGTTTTAAGGAAGTTCGGCTAAAACCGAAACCTCCTGTTTCAACGCCGGACGCCCCCAAGTCCTGTGGGGGCACCGTGGAAAGCGAGTAGTTTGCCAGCCCCATTCTCCTATTTAAAATATGGAACCTAACTCAGATTCAACAAATGAGCAGTTGTGGGGTAACACGAATAGAAAGTGATTATGAAATTGACTCAAATGAAAAGTTCTATAATCATATCTATTTAAAATGAGGGTTGAATTATGCATGAAACGCATGTATAATATCTTGAGGTGTTCACTTCATAACTTTTTATGAAAACACTCTTGCATTGACCACGATTCTTCTATATAATGAGTAATGTTGGTCATAAAAGGCGATGATGCGAAAGGTTGTTGATACACCCGGCCCCTTTGCCATGGCGGGTAACATCAAGGAATTTTCGCGGAGAATGTCTATTTTAAAAAATGGGCGAAGAAGGAGGGAAAATAATGGCAAAAGAAAAAATTCGTATTCGTTTAAAAGCGTATGATCACCGTGTGCTTGATCAATCCGCTGAGAAAATCGTAGATACTGCGAAGCGCTCTGGAGCAAATGTTTCAGGTCCAATCCCGCTTCCAACTGAGAAATCTATCTATACTGTACTTCGTGCGACTCACAAGTATAAAGATGCTCGTGAACAGTTCGAAATGCGTACACACAAACGTCTTATCGACATTGTTAATCCGACACCGCAGACAGTAGATTCGCTAATGCGTCTTGATCTGCCTTCAGGTGTGGATATTGAAATTAAATTATAAATTATAAAAAGTAACAATAGGAGGTGGAACGGATGACGAAAGGAATCTTAGGACGCAAGGTCGGCATGACTCAAATCTTTTCAGAAGACGGAGAGTTGATTCCAGTAACAGTTGTACAGGCTGAGCCAAACGTTGTTCTTCAGAAGAAGACAGTTGAAAATGATGGCTATGAAGCGTTGCAACTTGGTTTTGCTGATCAAAAGTCAAACCGTTTGAAGAAAGCTGACCAAGGTCACGCTGAAAAAGCAAACACATCACCTAAGCGCTACATTCGTGAATTCCGTAATTCTAACCTTGATGACTACGAACTAGGTCAAGAGGTTAAAGTAGATATTTTCGAAAATGGTGACGTAATCGATGTAACAGGAACTTCTAAAGGGAAAGGTTTCCAAGGCGCAATCAAGCGTCATAACCAATCTCGCGGCCCAATGAGCCACGGTTCCCGTTTTCACCGTCGTTCTGGTTCTATGGGGCAAGGTGCTGACCCATCTAAAGTCTTCAAAGGTAAAGGCCTTGCAGGACAAATGGGTGGAGAAACAGTTACCCTGCAAAACCTTGAAGTAGTGAAAGTGGACGCTGAGCGTAACCTGCTACTCATTAAAGGGAATGTCCCTGGACCGAAAAAATCATACGTTAAAGTAACAAGTGCAGTAAAGGCTAGCAAATAATTAAAGGAAGGGAGGATATGTCATGCCTAAAGTAGCACTATTAAGCCAAAGCGGCTCTCAAGTTGGAGATATCGAACTAAGTGATGCTGTTTTTGGAATTGAACCTAATACTCATGTTTTACATGAAGCTGTTGTGTCACAACGCGCTTCTTTGCGTCAAGGGACACACAAAGTTAAAAACCGTTCTGAAGTTAGTGGCGGCGGTCGTAAGCCATGGCGCCAAAAAGGTACCGGACGTGCGCGTCAAGGGTCAACCCGTTCACCACAGTGGGTAGGCGGCGGAACTGTATTTGGTCCGACCCCACGTAGCTATAGCTACAAAATGCCTAAGAAAATGCGTCGTTTAGCATTGAAATCTGCTTATTCTTCTAAAGTACAAGAAGATAATATTGTTGTGCTTGAGGACCTTTCTTTTGATGCGCCTAAAACGAAGGAAGTAGTCAACATGCTTAAAGCTTTAGATGTTAATGAAAAAGCATTGATTGTCACAGCTGATCGAAATGAAAATGCTGTTCTATCATCTAATAATCTTCCTACAGTGAAGACATTAACATTTGATGAAGTAAGTGTGTTAGATTTACTAACGCATGACAAACTTATCCTAACGAAGGAAGCAGCTGAAAAAGCAGGGGAGGTGCTCTCATAATGAAAGAACCACGCGATATCGTAAAACGCCCTGTCATTACTGAACATTCTGCTGACCTTATGGGAGAAAAGAAATACACGTTTGAAGTGAGCACGAAAGCAAATAAAACGGAAATCAAGACAGCTGTTGAAGAGATTTTCGGAGTTAAAGTTGCACGTGTAAACACAGCGAACCTTAAAGGGAAATTCAAGCGTATGGGTCGTTACGGTGGATACCGTTCTGATCGTAAGAAAGCAGTTGTCACACTAACTGAAGACAGTGAAGAACTAGAATTCTTTGAAGTATAAACTATAAATCCACTAAGTGAAGGAGGGAAATAAGATGGCGATTAAAAAGTTTCGACCAATTACTAACGGTCGTCGACACATGTCAGTATCAGATTTCTCTGAAATTACTACTGACAAACCTGAACGCTCCCTATTGACACCATTGCACAAGCGTGGTGGCCGTAATAATCAGGGTAGGCTGACAGTTCGTCATCAAGGCGGAGGTCACAAGCGTCATTACCGTATTATCGACTTTAAGCGTGATAAAGATGGAATACCTGGACGCGTTGCTACGATCGAATACGATCCAAACCGTTCCGCAAACATTGCATTAATTAACTACGTTGATGGAGAAAAACGCTACATTCTAGCTCCTAAAGGGCTGAAAGTTGGCCATGAAATCATTTCAGGTGAAGGTGCAGATATCAAAACAGGTAACTCACTTCGTCTAAAAGATATTCCAGTAGGTACAATTGTACACAACGTGGAACTTAAACCAGGGCGCGGAGGACAGCTTGTACGTTCAGCTGGTGCTTCAGCACAAATTCTTGGTCGAGAAGAAAAATATACACTTGTTCGTTTAGCTTCCCGTGAAGTTCGTCTAGTACTAAGTACTTGCCGTGCGACGATCGGTCAAGTTGGTAACCTTGAACATGAATTAATCAGCGTTGGTAAAGCTGGACGTTCTCGTTGGCAAGGCAAGCGCCCAACTGTACGTGGTTCTGTTATGAACCCTAGTGATCACCCTCACGGTGGTGGTGAAGGACGCGCGCCTATCGGCAGACCTTCTCCAGTGTCTCCATGGGGTCAGCCAACTCTTGGTTACAAGACACGTAAGCGTAACAAACCATCAGATAAATATATCGTTCGTAGAAGAGGTAAAAAATAACGGGGTTGGACGACGGGCGATAACACCCGTCTCTCAATCACGAAGGGAGGTTTATCCATGGGCCGCAGCCTAAAAAAGGGACCTTTTGTAGATGATCATTTAATGAAAAAAGTTGAGAAGTTGAACGAAGACAGCAAACACCAGGTGGTGAAGACGTGGTCACGTCGTTCTACAATCTTCCCAAACTTTGTTGGACACACAATTGCCGTTTATGACGGACGCAAACACGTACCAGTTTACGTGACAGAAGACATGGTTGGTCATAAGCTTGGTGAATTCGCGCCTTCCCGTACGTTTAAGGGACACTCAGGCGACGATAAGAAAACAAAACGCTAATGGAGAGAGGAGGCTACTCTAATGCAAGCTAAAGCAGTTGCTAAAACCGTTCGTATTGCTCCTCGTAAAGCTCGTTTGGTTATCGATTTGATTCGAGGAAAAAACGTAGGTGAAGCGATCGCAACATTACGCCTGAAACAGCGTGGTGCATCTCCTGTTGTGGAGAAGGTACTTAAATCTGCGATTGCAAATGCTGAACACAATTATGAAATGGACCCGGACAATTTATACGTTTCCGAAGCGTTTGTAAATGAAGGTGTCACTCTTAAACGTTTCCGCCCTCGTGCGATGGGACGTGCAAGCCAAATCAACAAACGTACCAGCCATATTACAGTGGTTGTATCAGAAAAGAAGGAGGGATAATCAGTGGGTCAAAAAGTTAATCCGGTAGGTCTTCGTATTGGCGTTATCCGTGACTGGGAGTCTAAGTGGTACGCTGGTAAAGACTATGCTGACTTGTTGCATGAAGATATTAAAGTTCGTGAATATATTGAACAACGTCTAAAAGATGC
Source organism: Halobacillus hunanensis (assembly GCF_900166655.1). Taxonomy (GTDB): domain Bacteria; phylum Bacillota; class Bacilli; order Bacillales; family Halobacillaceae; genus Halobacillus_A; species Halobacillus_A hunanensis. The sequence goes on from NZ_FVZB01000005.1 coordinate 38,480, forward strand.
TGCCGTATCTACAGTTGAAATTGAGCGCGCAGCAAACCGTGTAAACATTACCATTCACACTGGTAAGCCAGGTATGGTTATCGGTAAAGGCGGATCTGAAGTTGAAGCACTTCGTAAATCGCTAAATAACCTAACTGGTAAACGTGTTCACATCAACATTGTTGAGGTGAAGAAACCTGACCTAAACGCTACGCTTGTAGCTGACAATATTGCACGTCAACTGGAAAACCGTGTATCTTTCCGTCGTGCACAGAAACAAACAATCCAACGCGCTATGCGTGGAGGAGCTAAAGGTATTCGTACACAAGTATCTGGACGCCTAGGCGGTGCGGATATCGCTCGTGCAGAATATTACAGTGAAGGAACAGTACCACTTCACACACTTCGTGCAGATATCGATTATGGAACTGCTGAAGCTGACACCACATACGGTAAACTTGGTGTTAAAGTGTGGATCTATCGTGGAGAAATCCTTCCAACTAAAAACAACAATTAAGGAAGGGGGAAAAGCATTATGTTAATGCCTAAACGTGTTAAATATCGTCGTCAACACCGTGCTAGCTTAAGAGGTCGTGCAAAAGGCGGCACTTCAGTAGATTTCGGTGAATATGGTTTGCAAGCAATCGATCCTGCATGGATCACAGCCCGTCAAATCGAGGCAGCGCGTATCGCAATGACTCGTTACATGAAGCGTGGCGGTAAAGTATGGATTAAAATTTTCCCGGATAAGCCTTATACTGCTAAACCCCTAGAAGTACGAATGGGTTCCGGTAAAGGTGCTCCAGAAGGCTTCGTAGCTGTAGTTAAGCCAGGGAAAATCTTGTTTGAAATTGCGGGTGTATCAGAAGAAGTTGCGCGCGAAGCGTTGCGTCTTGCTTCACACAAACTGCCGATCCGCACTAAATTTGTAAAACGTGAAGAAATTGGTGGTGAAATCAATGAAGGCTAATGAAATCCGTGAATTAACCACTGCCGAAATTGAACAAAAAGTTAAGTCTTTAAAAGAAGAACTTTTTAACCTGCGTTTTCAGCTGGCAACAGGTCAACTTGAGAACACTGCGCGTATTCGCGAGGTTCGCAAGTCCATCGCACGTATGAAAACTGTTGCTCGTGAACGTGAGTTAGGCGTAAATTAATTAATAAATGAGAGGAGGTCACCCTCACATGAGTGAACGTAACAATCGTAAAGTTTACACTGGACGTGTAGTATCAGACAAAATGGATAAAACCATTACTGTTCTAGTTGAGACATATAAGTTCCACAAACTTTATGGCAAACGCGTAAAGTATTCAAAAAAATTCAAGACTCATGACGAAAACAATCAAGCTAAAAATGGTGACATTGTGCGCATTATGGAAACACGCCCGCTATCAGCGACAAAGCGTTTCCGTCTTGTAGAAGTCGTAGAAGAGTCTGTTATTATTTAATATAGTTCGCTCGGAATGATTCCGAAGGGAGGTTACAGTGTATGATTCAACAGGAGACTCGTTTGAAAGTAGCCGACAACTCTGGTGCTCGTGAAATCCAAACGATTAAAGTATTGGGTGGATCAGGGCGTAAGACTGCTAACATCGGTGATATTATTACCGCTACTGTGAAACAAGCAACACCAGGGGGCGTTGTCAAAAAAGGTGAAATTGTAAAGGCCGTTATTGTACGTTCAAAGAGCGGAATGCGTCGTAAAGATGGTTCTTACATTCGTTTCGATGAAAACGCAGCAGTAATCGTGCGTGATGACAAAGGACCACGCGGAACACGTATCTTTGGCCCGGTAGCTCGTGAACTTCGTGACGCTAAATTCATGAAGATCGTATCATTAGCTCCAGAAGTATTGTAAAAACTCTGAATTGAAATGCCTTGTTAAGGAGGTGCGCGAAGCATGCACGTGAAAAAAGGTGACAAAGTTATGGTTATTTCCGGTAAGGATAAAGGTAAGCAAGGTTCGATCCTTGAAGCATACCCGAAGAAAGACCGAGTTCTTGTAGAAGGTGTGAATGAAGTTAAGAAACACGCTAAACCTTCCCAAGATAACCCACAGGGCGGGATTCTTACTCAGGAAGCGCCAATTCACGTTTCCAACGTAATGCCGATTGATCCAAAATCCGGCGAACCAACTCGTGTTGGTTATAAAGTTGAGAACGGAAAAAAAGTTCGTATCGCGAAAAAATCTGGTGAAGCTTTAGATAAATAATCCAGTGACGAAAGGAGGGCCACTTGATGAACCAATTCAAGAAAAAATATCAAGAAGAAATTGTGCCATCTATGATGAGCAAGTTTAATTACGACTCTATTATGCAAGCACCTAAAATCGAGAAAATTGTCATTAATATGGGTGTTGGAGATGCAGTGCAGAATGCGAAAGCACTTGATTCAGCTGTGGAAGAATTATCATTAATCTCTGGTCAAAAGCCAATGATTACAAAAGCTAAGAAATCTATTGCAGGTTTCCGTTTGCGTGAAGGTATGCCAATTGGTGCGAAAGTAACACTTCGCGGAGAGCGTATGTATGAATTTTTCCAAAAGCTTGTATCTGTATCTTTACCACGTGTTAGAGACTTCCGCGGAATCTCAAAGAAAGCCTTTGACGGACGTGGAAACTACACACTTGGGGTTAAAGAGCAGCTGATTTTCCCAGAAATTAATTATGACAAAGTAGATAAAGTGCGTGGCATGGATATCGTAATCGTCACAACGGCTGACACTGACGAAGAATCACGTGAACTATTAGCTCAATTCGGTATGCCGTTCCAGAAATAATGAGCTAACTTTAAGGAGGGAAAATTGTGGCTAAAAAATCAATGGTCGCGAAACAGCAGCGCAAACAAAAGTACCAAGTACGTGAATATACTCGCTGCGAACGTTGCGGACGTCCTCATTCCGTACTTCGTAAATTTAAGCTTTGCCGTATTTGTTTCCGTGAACTTGCATACAAAGGACAAATCCCTGGTGTCAAAAAAGCCAGCTGGTAAACCCGATATAGGGAAGGAGGTATATGAGTTATGACTATGACAGATCCAATTGCAGATATGCTTACGCGTATTCGCAACGCGAATATGGTTCGTCACGAGAAGCTTGAACTACCAGCTTCTAAAGTGAAAAAAGAAATTGCTGATATCCTAAAACGTGAAGGTTTTGTACGTGATTATGAATTTGTAGAGGATAGCAAACAAGGTGTCCTGCGCTTATTCCTTAAGTACGGTCAAAATGATGAACGTGTTATCACTGGTGTGAAGCGTATCAGTAAACCAGGACTACGTGTTTATGCTAAAGCCGAAGAACTACCAAAAGTTCTAAACGGACTTGGTGTTGCCGTTGTTTCTACTTCAAAAGGTGTATTAACCGACAAAGAAGCTCGTGAACAAGCCATTGGCGGCGAAGTTCTAGCATATGTTTGGTAATCGAATTAGATAAGACAGGAGGTGCAAATGAATGTCTCGCGTAGGATTAAAATCATTAGAAATCCCTGAAGGTGTAGAAATCATTCAGGATAATAATACAATCACAGTTAAAGGGCCAAAAGGTGAATTAACTCGTACATTCCACGAAGATATCACGGTGAAGATTGAAGATAATGTTCTTACAGTAGCTCGCCCTAGCGATCATAAAGAACATCGTGCTCTTCACGGTACCACTCGCAGCCTGATCGGAAACATGGTTGAGGGAGTATCTAAAGGATACGAGAAAAGCCTTGAAATTATCGGTGTAGGTTACCGTGCGCAAAAACAGGGAGAAACTGTTGTCGTTAATGCTGGTTACTCTCACCCTGTAGAAATTGAAAAGCGTGATGGAATCGAAATCGATGTACCATCCAATACGAAACTGACTATTAAAGGAATTGACAAAGAACTTGTCGGCGCTGTTGCTGCAAAGATTCGTGCTATTCGTCCTCCAGAACCTTATAAAGGTAAAGGAATTCGTTATGAAAACGAACGTGTTCGCAGAAAAGAAGGTAAAACAGCTAAATAAGGTGCTAAGGTAAGGAATAGAAAGGAGTGACCCAGATGATCACGAAGGCTGATAAAAATGCCGTACGTAAGAAGCGTCATGCCCGTGTTCGTACAACTGTTGCTGGTACAGCAGAGCGTCCGCGCTTGAACGTTTACCGATCTAACAAACACATCTATGCACAATTAATCGATGATACGAACCAAGTTACACTAGCAAGTGCTTCTACTGTTGAAAAAGACTTCGGTCTTGATAACACTGGAAACATTGAAGCAGCTGAAAAAGTCGGTGAATTAGTAGCTAAACGTGCCAAAGACAACGGTTATAAAGTCGTTGTGTTCGACCGTGGCGGTTACTTGTATCATGGACGTGTAAAAGCTCTAGCAGACGCGGCTCGCGAAGCCGGCCTGGAATTTTAATCGTTAAAGGAGGGACATAAATGCTAACAAACATTGACCCTAGTAAACTAGATCTAGAAGAACGCGTAGTAACGATCAACCGTGTTGCAAAAGTAGTTAAAGGTGGCCGTCGCTTCCGTTTTGCTGCATTGGTGGTTGTAGGAGACAAAAATGGCCATGTCGGGTTTGGTACTGGTAAAGCGCAGGAGGTACCGGATGCGATTAAGAAAGCTATTGATGATGCGAAGAAGAATCTTATTTCAGTACCAATAAAAGATACGACGATTCCACACGAAATCACAGGACAGTTTGGTGCAGGCAGCATTCTTATGAAGCCAGCAGCAGAAGGTACCGGAGTTATCGCAGGTGGTCCTGTACGTGCGGTTCTTGAGCTTGCAGGTGTTCAAGACATCCTTTCTAAGTCACTTGGTTCAAATACACCAATTAACATGGTGCGTGCGACTCTAAGTGGACTTGGCGAGCTTAAACGCGCAGAAGACGTTGCTCGACTTCGTGGGAAGTCCGTAGAAGAACTGTAGGATAAGGAGGGAAATGAAATGGCTAAAAAGTTAGAAATTACCCTCACGCGCAGTGTTATTGGCAGACCTGAAGATCAACGCGCAACTGTTAAAGCGCTCGGTCTAAACAAAATCCGTCAATCTGTCGTAATTGAAGATAACCCAGCGATCCGAGGTATGGCAAATAAGGTATCTCACCTTGTATCGATTAAAGAAGTATAAGCTAAGAATCAATAATTAAGGAGGTGCTCGCATGAAACTGCATGAACTGAAACCAGCAGCTGGATCTCGTAAAGAACGTAACCGTGTTGGACGTGGAATGGCTTCCGGTAATGGTAAAACATCCGGCCGTGGTCATAAAGGTCAAGGACAACGCTCTGGCAGCAAGACACGTCCAGGCTTTGAAGGTGGTCAAATGCCATTGTTCCAACGCTTGCCTAAACGTGGATTTACGAACATTCACCGTAAGGATTTTGCGATTATTAATCTTGATGCTCTTAATCGCTTTGAAGAGGGCACTGAGGTTACTCCTGAACTTCTACTTGAAACTGGCGTGGTCAGCAAGCAAAAAGCTGGCATCAAAGTTTTAGGTAAAGGTTCTGTAGAGAAAAAACTTACAGTGAAAGCTCATAAGTTCTCTGCTTCAGCGAAAGAAGCTATCGAAGCAGCGGGCGGTCAAACTGAGGTGATTTAATGTTCCGGACAATCTCCAATTTTATGCGCGTGGGTGATATTCGGCGGAAAATTATCTTCACTTTATTGATGCTCATTGTTTTTCGCCTGGGTACATTCATACCTGTACCATTTACAAATCAGGATGCTATTAACTTCATGGATGAACAAAATGCATTCGGATTCTTGAATACATTTGGAGGCGGTGCGCTGCAGAACTTCTCCATATTTGCTATGGGTATTATGCCGTACATCACAGCCTCCATCATTATGCAGCTATTGCAAATGGATGTAGTGCCTAAGTTTGCGGAATGGAAAAGTCAAGGTGATGTAGGCCGTCGAAAATTAGCTCAGTTTACCCGCTATGGAACAATCGCTCTAGCTTTTGTTCAAGCAATTGGAATGTCGATCGGTTTTAACACACTTGCTGGTGGTCAATTAATTGATAACCCCAGTGTGTTAACATACGCTGTCATTGCTCTTGTATTAACAGGTGGAACAGCTTTCCTAATGTGGCTAGGGGAACAGATTACTTCTCATGGTGTTGGGAACGGAATATCAATTCTAATTTTTGCCGGGATTGTTGCAGCGATTCCAACCGGTGTTAATCAACTATATGATCAGTACATCTCTGGTGCTGGAGATCAGTTGTTTATGAACCTTGTAATCATTGCGATCATTGCCCTGGTTATCGTTGCTGTAGTAGTTGGAGTCATCTTCATCCAACAAGCACTTCGTAAAATTCCAATCCAATACGCAAAAAAATTGGTGAACCGTTCGCCGGTTGGTGGGCATTCTACCCACTTGCCGATTAAAGTAAATGCTGCAGGGGTTATTCCAGTAATTTTCGCTATTTCATTCATTATTGCTCCAAGAACCGTTGCCGGATTCTTTGAAGGGAATGAAGTGGCATCTGTTATTCAATATATATTTGATTATCAGAACTGGCCTGGAATGATTATCTATGTTGCGTTAATTATTGCCTTCACTTACTTCTATACATTTGTTCAGGTGAATCCAGAGCAAATGGCAGATAATTTGAAGAAGCAAGGTGGGTATATCCCTGGTATTCGCCCTGGCGCAAATACTGAGACCTACCTGACAAGGGTCATGTACCGCTTAACCTTCGTAGGTTCTATTTTCCTAGCAGCTGTCTCAATTCTTCCGATTATATTAGGTGCTGCGGCAGAACTGCCGCCAACTGTCCAAATTGGAGGAACTGGTCTGCTCATCGTTGTAGGGGTTGCTCTTGAAATGATGAAGCAGCTTGAAAGCCAGCTTGTGAAACGCCATTATCAAGGCTTTATTAAGTAGGTAAGCAAGATAATGAAATGAGACGGAGGGAACACGTTGAATTTAATTCTGATGGGTCTTCCTGGTGCCGGTAAAGGTACACAGGCGGAGAAGATAGTCGAAAAATATAACATCCCTCATATCTCAACTGGAGATATGTTCCGTTTAGCTATCAAAGAAGGAACGAAACTTGGCCAAGAGGCTAAATCATATATGGACAATGGCGAATTAGTCCCAGATGAAGTAACCATTGGGATCGTTCGCGAGCGTCTAAGCAAGTCAGATTGTCAAAGTGGTTTCTTGCTGGATGGTTTTCCTAGAACTATTGCTCAAGCAGAAGCATTGGAGAACTTGCTGAAAGATATGGATGAATCTATTGATTACGTTCTTCATATTGAAGTTCCTAAAGACCAACTCATTGAACGTCTGACTGGACGAAGAGTTTGTCCGACATGTGGAGCAACTTATCATGTTGTATTTAACCCGCCTGAAGTGGTAGGGAAATGCGACCATGATGGTGCAGAGTTAATTCAACGTGAAGACGACCAGCCTGAAACCGTGAAAAAACGTTTAGAAGTAAATGTGGAGCAATCACAACCTCTTTTAGACTTCTACCAGGATAAGGGATATTTAGTAAGTTTCGATGGTGATAGAGATATCGACCTTGTTTTTCAAGACATTGACAAAAAGCTCGGAGGCCTTGTGAAATGATAAATTGCAAAACACCACGGGAGATTAAGATCATGCGTGAAGCGGGCAGAATTGTTGCCCTAACGCACCAGGAGTTGAAGAAAAGTATCCGGCCCGGTATAACGACTGGGGAATTAGATCAAATTGCTGATCAATTTATACGCAGTATGGATGCATTCCCTTCTTTTAAAGGTTATAATGGATTCCGTGGTAGTATTTGCGCATCGGTCAATGAAGAGCTCGTCCATGGAATACCGGGAGACCGTGTTTTAAACGAGGGCGATGTCATTAGTATCGATATTGGTGCAAAATACAAAGGCTACCATGGTGATTCGGCTTGGACCTACCCTGTCGGCACCGTGGATAAAAAAACAGAGGATTTGCTGAGAGTAACAGAGACATCGTTGTTAAAAGGACTTGATGAAGCAAAGCCTGGTGAACGCCTTTCTAATATATCCCATGCCATTCAAAGCTATGTCGAAGCTGAAGGTTTTTCGATTGTACGCGAATATGTGGGCCATGGTGTTGGGCAAGATCTTCATGAGGACCCTCAAATTCCTCATTACGGTCCGCCTAATAAAGGTCCGCGCTTGAAACCAGGAATGGTTCTGGCTGTAGAGCCAATGGTTAATGCCGGGTCTCGATATGTTAAGACTCTGTCGGACCGTTGGACGGTAGTGACACAAGATGATAAAATGTGTGCGCATTTCGAACACACCATTGCGATTACGGAAGAAGGTTACGAAGTATTAACTAAATCCTAAGTGAAGGTGATTGTGTTTGAATGAATCTGAGTCGAGTCCACGAATAGGTCAAGTTGTTCGCATTGTGCAAGGACGAGAGGCAGGACAGTATGCGGTTATAATAGATATACTGGATGGCCGTTTTTTGCTGCTTGCCGATGGAGAGAAACGTAAGTACGATCGACCAAAGAAAAAGAATCTGCAACACGTGGAGCTTATGAATTTCATCTCTCCAGAAGTCCAAAACAGCCTTCTGGAAACTGGTCGCGTCACAAATGGCAAGCTTCGATTTGCCGTATCTAAATATGTCAATGAAGAAGTGACTGATTTGAAGAAGGGAGATCAACTCGATGGCGAAAGACGATGTAATTGAAGTGGAAGGAACTGTCGTTGAAACTTTACCGAATGCACAATTTAAGGTAGAGCTTGAGAACGAACATACCGTTTTAGCTCATGTTTCTGGTAAAATTCGTATGCACTTCATTCGAATCCTGCCAGGAGATAAAGTAACGGTGGAACTTTCCCCATATGATCTGACAAAAGGACGTATTACGTACCGTTATAAATAATAGTATGAAGCTCCGTTATAAAAGGAGGTATGGATGATGAAGGTAAGGCCTTCTGTAAAACCAATTTGCGAAAAGTGCAAAGTAATCCGTCGTAAGGGTAAAGTAATGGTAATTTGTGAAAATCCTAAACACAAACAAAAACAAGGTTAATTAAAGAAGGAGGTGCACGTATCCGATGGCACGTATAGCAGGTGTAGATATTCCTCGCGATAAGCGAGTTGTCATATCTTTAACTTACATTTATGGTATTGGTAAACCATTAGCTAGTGAAGTCTTAGCTGAAGCAGGCGTTTCTGAAGATACTCGTGTCCGTGATCTTACAGAAGACGAACTAGGTAAGATTCGTTCAGCAGTGGATAATCACAATGTTGAGGGTGATCTTCGTCGTGAAAATTCTCTTAACATCAAACGTCTAATTGAAATTGGTTCCTACCGTGGAATCCGCCACCGTCGCGGGCTTCCAGCTCGTGGGCAAAAAACAAAAAATAACTCTCGTACACGTAAAGGACCACGTCGTACCGTGGCGAATAAGCGTAAATAATTCATAAAGAAGGAGGTTAAACCACATGGCACGTAAAGGAAATACTCGTAGTCGTAAGCGTCGCGTGAAAAAGAATATTGAGAGTGGTGTGGCACACATTCGCTCTACTTTTAACAATACGATCGTATCGATCACCGACGTGCAAGGTAACGTAATCGCTTGGAGCAGTGCTGGTGTACTAGGCTTCAAAGGATCTCGTAAATCCACTCCATTTGCCGCTCAAATGGCTTCAGAAGCTGCAGCTAAAGATGCAATGGATAATGGCATGAAGACGATTGAAGTGACTGTTAAAGGGCCAGGAGCTGGTCGTGAAGCAGCGATTCGTTCACTACAAGCCGTTGGACTAGAGATCACAGCGATTCGTGACGTGACTCCAGTACCGCATAACGGTTGCCGCCCGCCAAAACGTCGTCGCGTATAATAATTCTGAATAGAATTTGTCACCCTGTCTATAATGGGTTATGATAGCTTTTAATCAGCACCGCATTAGACAGTAAATAAGTAGTTGTCTTGTATGGGACTGCCTACCTGAGGAATTTCGGTTAGACCAATTGTCTAACCGGGGTTTCGACGTTTTGAAGGAGGGTTTTGTTTAAATGATCGAAATTGAAAAGCCAAAAATTGAACCGGTTGAGATCAGCGAAGACTCCACATTTGGTAAATTCGTCGTCGAACCGCTCGAACGTGGATATGGTACAACACTAGGTAACTCCTTGCGTCGTATCCTGCTATCCTCACTTCCTGGCGCTGCTGTAACATCAGTTCAAATTGAAGGGGTACTTCATGAGTTCTCAACGATCGAAGGTGTCGTTGAAGATGTTACAACAGTTATTTTAAATCTAAAGAAACTAGCTTTGAAGATTTATTCTGATGAAGAGAAGACTTTAGAGATTGATGTGCAAAACGAAGGGAAGGTTACCGCTGCAGATATCACGCATGACAGCGACGTAGAAGTCTTAAATCCAGACCTTCATATCGCGACGTTAGACAGTCAAACGTCTTTGCGTGTTCGTATTACTGCTGAACGCGGACGAGGATACCGTCCAGCTGAGGGGAACAATCATGAAGATTTACCGATTGGCGTAATTCCAGTTGACTCAATCTTTACACCCGTTTCTCGTGTCACGTATCAAGTGGAGAACACTCGTATTGGTCAGACTTCAAACTTTGATAAATTAACGTTAGACGTATGGACTGACGGAAGCATTCGCCCAGAAGAGGCGATCTCTCTTGGAGCCAAGATTTATATGGAACACCTTAATATCTTTGTAGGCCTTACTGATGAAGCTCAAAAAGCTGAAATTATGGTTGAAAAAGAAGAGGACCAAAAAGAAAAAGTTCTAGAGATGACGATTGAAGAACTCGATCTCTCCGTACGTTCATACAATTGCTTGAAGCGTGCAGGTATTAACACTGTTCAGGAGCTTGCTAACAAGTCTGAAGATGACATGATGAAGGTTCGTAACCTTGGTCGTAAATCTCTTGAAGAAGTGAAGCACAAGCTGGATGAGCTCGGACTTGGTTTGAGAAAAGAAGATTAATTGATCGATCACATCTAAGAGATTCTGATAAGGGAGGGATAATCCATGGCTAGAAAGTTAGGACGTACTACCGATCAACGTATGGCGCTTCTTCGTAACTTAGCGACAGACTTGATCGTTCATGAACGTATTGAAACAACAGAAGCAAAAGCAAAAGAGCTTCGTTCTGTTGTAGAAAAAATGATTACACTAGGTAAAAGAGGAGATCTTCATGCCCGTCGTCAGGCTGAATCATTCCTTTACCGTGCAGATGCGAATGAAAAAGGAGACCAAACAGCCCTGCAAAAGCTGTTCTCTGATATCGCTCCACGCTATGAGGAACGCCAAGGTGGATACACTCGCGTGCTTAAGTTAGGCGAGCGTAAAGGTGACGGTGCTAAGATGGCAATCATTGAACTAGTTTAATGTGAACCATTTGTATGGACACAAAAGGGCAGGGTGGAATCTCTTGTATGAGGTTAACTCCAGCCCTTTTTTTATTTTTGAAATTCATTCTCGAGATCATCGGCAAGTTTTTGCAAATGAGAAGAGTTTGTCGATACGAAGCAGGAAATGTTGAAATCTATTTCCCGGGAAATAGATTTGTCGAGCAGAGGGGGAAACCTTGTGAGTGTGAGTCAGATTGAGTTTAGAAATGTATCCTTTCGCTACCAGGAGGATATGCCTTGGGTGTTAAAGAACGTAAGCTTTTCCATCTCGGAGAATGAGTGGGTGGCGATCATAGGCCATAATGGATCAGGGAAATCAACGATTGCCAAATTGATGAATGGTCTGCTTTTCCCTCAGGAAGGAGAAATTGTGGTTGATGGTCAGAAGGTTGCGGCTGAAACAGTCTGGAGTGTGAGGAAAAGTGTAGGAATGGTTTTTCAAAATCCAGACAACCAGTTTGTTGGGACTACTGTACGCGATGATGTTGCCTTTGGGATGGAAAACCATGGTATGCCAAGACCGCTCATGTTGGAGCGTATCGAGGAAAGCCTTTCTGCGGTAGGGATGAGCGATTACGAGCGTCAAGAGCCGCACCGTTTGTCGGGCGGGCAGAAACAACGGGTAGCAATTGCCAGTGTTTTAGCTGTATCGCCAAAATATATGATTTTAGATGAGGCCACAGCTATGCTGGACCCTCAGGGCAGGAAGGAAATATTATCAACTATGCTCGATGTACAGGAGCAAAGAAATCTCTCTTTAATTACCATTACTCATGACTTGCATGAAGTAGTTCAGGCCGAACGGGTTCTTGTTATGAACGAAGGAGAAGTTTGGCTAGAGGGGACCCCTCGCGACATTTTTGCAAAAAAAGAACAATTAACTGAAATTGGCTTAGATACTCCCTTTGTCACGAAATTAGCAGATGAACTGAAATCTGCTGGTGTTGACCTTAGCCGTGAGCCACTTAATCACCAGGAGTTGTTGGAGGAACTATGGACATATCATTCCAAGAAGTAAGCTATGTCTATCAGCCGAAAAGTCCATTTGAGTATAGAGCATTACACAACCTCTCCTTTAACATACCATCTGGGTCCTTCGTGGCTGTGATTGGTCATACTGGTTCTGGCAAATCCACCTTACTACAACATCTAAATGGACTTGTTCAGCCAACAGAAGGGGAAGTCACTGTGGGGGAATTTCGCCTTAAAGCTGGAGAGAAAAACAAGCAATTAAGAGCATTGCGTGAAAAGGTTGGTGTTGTTTTTCAATATCCTGAACACCAGCTGTTTGAAGAAAATGTAGAAAAGGATATTGCCTTTGGCCCCATGAACTTTGGTGTACCACAAGAAGAAATTAAACAACGTACAGATGAAGCGATCACATCTGTTCATTTACCTAAAGAGATTCTGGATCGTTCTCCTTTTGACTTAAGCGGAGGACAGATGCGCCGTGTCGCAATAGCGGGAGTGCTAGCCATGAATCCAGAGGTGCTCGTTCTTGATGAACCGACAGCCGGACTTGATCCTAGCGGGCAGAGGGAAATTATGAATATGTTTGCCCGTATTCATAAACAGAAAGATCTAACCACAGTACTTGTTACACACAGCATGGAAGATGCCCTGGAATATGCAGATCACGTCATTATATTGAATCAAGGGGAAGTCTTCATGCAGGGAGCGCCTGCCGATATTTTTCAAAAGAAAAAGGAACTGAGCGAAGTCCAGTTGGATATTCCGGAGATTATCCAATTTTTAAATCAAGTAGAGGAAAAATTCAATAAGGAAATTCCCTTTCATAGACAGTCAGTGACAGAGTTAGCAAAGGAGTTGGCTCAAATGGTGAAGGGAGGCCGCGATCATGAGTAGTTCAATGATTATTGGCCAATATATTCCGGGGAACTCCGTTGTTCACCGATTGGATCCCCGTTCGAAAATCGCCATGATCTTCTTTTTTGTAGTGATCGTATTTTTTGCTAATTCTGTTCTGAGTTACGGTGTACTCACCCTTTTTGCTATCGGAAGTGCTGTAGCGACCCGTATTCCGATTCGTTACATTGTGAAAGGGTTAAAGCCGGTGTGGTTCCTCATTGCATTCACCTTCCTGCTTCATTTGATCGTGACGAAGGAAGGTGAGGTGCTTACGACAATACTGGGCTGGGAGCTTTATAAAGGAGCTCTTATACAGGGAGCGGCTATTTCGCTGCGTTTCTTCCTGTTAATCATGGTTACGTCACTGCTTACTTTGACCACAACTCCGATTGAGATTACCGATGCGATTGAGCAGCTGCTTGGCCCCTTGAAAAAAGTTCGCTTTCCAGTTCATGAGCTGGCGCTTATGATGTCAATCTCGCTGCGATTTATCCCGACCCTCATGCAGGAAACGGAAAAAATCTCAAAAGCTCAAGCTTCTAGAGGAGTAGACTTTCGCACAGGGTCGTTTAAAGACCGTATAAAGGCTGTTGTCCCACTTTTAGTACCTTTGTTCGTCAGCGCCTTCAAACGCGCTGAGGAGCTTGCTATGGCCATGGAGGCAAGGGGCTATAAAGGTGGAGAAGGCCGGACGAAGCTGAGAGAGCTTCAAATTGGGCGCACGGACTATTATATTTATATTCTATTTGTTTTGGTAGTGGTCGGTTTATTTTTAACAAGAAACTAGGGTGGAGGAGATCGGAATGCAGCGGTTGAAATGCAGGGTGGAATACGATGGGACAGCCTATGCCGGTTATCAAGTCCAGCCCAATGGTGTGACAATCCAGGAAAAGATTGAGAAAGCATTGACGCAAATGCACAAAGGGTTAAAGGTGAAGGTTACTGCCTCAGGCCGAACAGATGCTGGTGTACATGCAATCGGTCAAGTTATCCATTTTGATACAAGCCTGAACATTCCTGCTTCAAATTGGAAAAGAGCACTAAGTTCGATGCTTCCGAGCGATATTCGTATTTCAGAAGTAGAGCAGGTCTCCGAAGACTTCCATGCCCGTTATGATGCAAAAGGAAAAGAGTATCGTTATTATGTGTGGAATTCTCATGAGGCCAATTTATTTCGCCGGCTTTATAGGTATCATATTAGAAAACAGCTGGATATAGAATCGATGGAAACAGCGTGCAAATTAGTAGAAGGAGAACATGATTTTACTTCCTTTTGTTCTCCTCGAACGGATTTAAAGGGAAGCAAAGTACGCACCATTGAAAGAGCGACGATAGAACATCATGAAGCGGAGCTTGTGTTTATTTTTAAAGGCAACGGCTTTTTATATAACATGGTGCGAATTTTAGTAGGAACGATTATTGAAGTAGGACTTGGTAATCGTGCGCCTGATGAGCTTACAACGATGCTTGCGGCAAGAGACCGGAAATCAGCTGGGAAGACTGCACCACCTCATGGATTGTTTTTATGGAATGTAGACTATTGATTCCGGTTTAAGTGGTATAAATGCAATTAGCGGTGGTTTCACGCATTTAGACTGGCAGGTTAATCGTTTATATTTAACGACTTTCAAAGGGTTATCTTATTTTTCTATAAAAAACAACGATTCCTGGTGTGCGAAGACTTGACATTGGGACATAGAGTGTTATATTATATTCTATGGCATTTTATTTCTAGACCACGGTTAGCCCCGGAAACTAATCGTATTTGAGATAAATAAAAATGAAGCTATGTGAAACTAACAATTCAGGAGGGAAACCGATATGCGCACAACTTTCATGGCAAATGAAAACAACGTGGAACGCAAATGGTTTGTTGTGGATGCTGCAGGGCAGACACTTGGCCGTTTGGCAAGCGAAGTTGCTGCGATCCTTCGCGGTAAAAATAAACCAACGTATACACCACACGTTGACACTGGTGATCATGTGATCATCATCAATGCAGGAGAAATCGAACTAACTGGTAACAAAATCAATGATAAGATTTACTACCGTCATTCAAACCACCCAAGTGGGTTGAAATCTCGTACAGCTAACGAAATGCGTACAAAATATCCTGAGCAAATGCTTGAGCTTGCTGTTAAAGGTATGCTGCCTAAAGGAAGCCTAGGACGCAAAATGGGTAAAAAACTTCATGTCTACGCTGGATCTGAGCACAAACATGAAGCACAACAACCAGAAGTTTACGAACTTCGTGGATAATTAAAGGAGGTAATCGATAGTGGCACAAGTACAATACTCCGGTACTGGACGTCGTAAAAAGTCGACAGCTCGTGTTCGCCTTGTTCCAGGAACTGGTCGTGTAGTAGTAAACAAACGTGATGCTGAAGACTTTTTTCCATATGAAACACTTCGTATGATTCTGAAACAGCCTCTTGCTGTTACAGAGACTGAAGGTAACTATGATGTTTATGTAAATGTTGATGGTGGAGGTTTCACTGGTCAAGCTGGTGCGATCCGTCACGGAATCGCTCGTGCGCTGCTTCAAGCAGACCCTGAGTACCGTCTTCCACTTAAACGTGCGGGACTCCTAACTCGTGATGCACGTATGAAAGAGCGTAAGAAATACGGTCTTAAAGGTGCGCGTCGTGCTCCACAGTTCTCTAAGCGTTAATATGACAAGCTTAAAGCCTCTTTCCCTTTATCGGGAGAGAGGCTTTTTTATGTTCTTCAAAATTAGGGTGATGCCCACATTTTGCTCACATTTATTCTGATTCCATGAATTTTTGGAACCAATCAGCAGTTTTATCTTTTAATGAATCTAATACGTAGGCATAGACATTCATGGTCGTTTGATAATCTTTTTCCAGATTTTAATGGAAGACCATTTACTGTGACCGCATATACTGCGGGGTATGGATACAATGGGAAACGTCCGGGAGATCCTGAGTATGGTATTACCGCGTGGGGAGTCCGTTTAGTAGCAGGAGAAACAATAGCCTGCCCACCTTCTATCCCTTTAGAACCAAAGTACATATCCCTTTCATAGAGGAAATGTTCACCTGTGAAGATCGTGGGAGTGCCATTACACAAGAGCGTTTGGATGTATAAATGTCAAGGTTAAATAAAGCATTACAGTTTGGCGTCAAAAAATACAAGCTCAAAACCTAAATAAAAAAAGAAATTTCAAATCGCTCAAAACAATTTTTGAAATTTTTTGTGCTAGTCATGGCATGTCTTTGACTATAGTATTTCTATATCAATGTCTTATTGTTTAAAGAAAATCAAAATGTTTTCTTCTACTAAAAAAATGTGCAAGCAAATAAATGACCATTTGTATCGGAAGGGAGTATATAAATTTCCAGTGAGTTGGTTCATAAATATCCAACCAACTCATCAAGGGCAGTCCAATAAATGAGGTGAACGCGCCTAATAGTAAAGCTTTGAGTAAAGGGTGGATATGTGGTTTAAATAGTAACAAAAGCATGATTATAGTGGGGAGCATGAAAGCATCCCAAGGTAAATAAGCAAAGGCGGGGAACACTTCATATTGTTGAGTCCAAATACCAAAATACTCGCCAAATGAATCTAAGAATGTTGCAGTGAATGCCACAAAAAACCCTGCATAAAACAAACGGTCTGAACACCTCTTCTTTCTTAGCCAAATCCATACCCCTAAGCAAATTATAATCACTATAACGCCTATCCACCAGCGCCAAGTAAAAACAATATGGTCCATCCATATCTGAAATTGTTGTTCAAAGACTTGTCTTAAAACAGCGTCGTTTTTGTCAATCAACTCCTGAGTGTTCTCCATCTTTGTCACTCCCGTCTATAATTTTGTCTTAGTTTTCCCAAGGTAAAGAGTGATTATGAATATAATCCCCTTAACCCATTCCTCACTTTCCAAAGGGGGATACTACCCAGGTTGGATTAAGTTGAATTTTTATTATCAATACTCAGATGCCTTCATAACAGGCCTATGATTTGATCTGCTGATGGGAATTGAAAGAAAGCAAATTACAGAAAAAATTATTCATCTATATATTCTTGACATAGCTTATTTACTAATATACACTTACTTACATAAAGTAACTAAGTTATAGAAAAGGATGTAATGCAAATGATAGCAAGAGGAGAAATAGGCGCCATTATTTTAAGATTATTTTTAGGTTTAACGTTCTTTGTTCATGGGCTGTCTAAATTTCAAGGAGGGATTGGCAATACCGCTGGGTTCTTTGAAAGCTTAGGGATCCCGGGATTTGCGGCCTATGTGGTAGCGACCATCGAGTTAATCGGAGGTCTGGCGGTGATCGTTGGTATCGGAACACAAGTTATTTCTATTTTATTTGCACTTATTATGGCAGGAGCTATTGTGCAGGCGAAGTTTGCGGCAGGCTTTCTAGGAGGATATGAACTGGACTTAGCTTTACTAGTGATTTCCGTTTTTATTGCATTGTCAAATCGAAACATTTGGGCATTAGATAATGTGATTTTTCCAAAAAAACAAAGTTAGATTTTTTTATTCAAACAGGAGGTAAGAAACGTGGAAAAACAATTTTTTCAAGCACCCAATACATTTGTTGGACATGTCGAATTAAAAGTCCAAAACCTAGAATTATCAATAAAGTTTTATACGGAAGTACTCGGGCTTCAAATTCTAGAACAATCAGAAAGAAAAGCAGCATTGACAGTTGATGGTAAAAGGCCATTACTGACAATCGAACAACCTGAGCCAGCGGGACCGAAGGAAGCTAACAGATCTGGACTGTATCATTTTGCGATTTTACTGCCTAGTCGGTTAGAATTGGCGAAAATATTAAAGCACTTTGCTGAGCAGAACCAAAAGCTAGGAGCATCAGATCATCTCGTGAGTGAAGCTCTTTACTTGAATGACCCCGACGGAAATGGGATTGAAATTTATACGGATCGTGATTCCTCCACATGGAACTGGCAAAACAATGAAGTGGTTATGACGGTAGATCCATTAGACGCTGAAGATATTCTTGCCGAGCTTGATGGTGAGAGCTGGGAAGGGATGCCGGAAGGAACAATTATGGGTCATATTCATTTACATGTTTCGGAATTACAGAAAACAGAGGAATTTTATAATAAAGGACTTGGCTTTAATGTAGTATGTCGATTTGGCAAGCAGGCGCTGTTTATGTCTACGGGGGATTACCATCATCATATAGGTTTAAACACCTGGGCTGGAGTTGGGGCTCCGGCGTCATCGGAGCAAAGCGCTGGCTTAAAAGTATTTTCTCTTGTATTTCCAAGTGAAGAAGCTAGACAGGAAGTAATCGAACAAATACAGAGCCTGGAGTATGAAGTTCTAAAAGAAGACGGCTCATTTGTTACGAAAGACCCTTCTGGAAATTCGGTTAAGCTGACAATTTAAAAGTAAATAATGATACAAAAACTACCACCTCAGGTCATCCAGAATATGGATGACCTGAGGTGGTAGTATATACCATGAGAAAAGGGCAACCAGGCTGAGCTGGTTGTCCTTTTTCTGCTATTTATAAAGGAGATATTCTTCTCTTACTTCCTTAAACTCTTTTAAGTCTTCTTGCCATCTTTCTTGCATTTCCTCAACGGACTGACCATTTTCGATGGCTTCACGAACCCAGCCGTTTCCGATCAGGTTGTCGAAAAAGGAAACGCCTGCACTGTTTTCAGCTCGAAATTCAAAGTTTTCCGGATAGAGGTCATGGATCGTTTTCACGATGTGTAGCCCTGCAATAACGGGTTGATAAGCCTCTTTATCAGTTACATGGATCTCAATACCGTGGCTTAACGTACCGCTATGCTTGGAAAACTGTGGTGTGAAAGACGCAGCACGGAACGTAACACCAGAGAGATCCTTTTCGTTTAAGGCAGCTGCTAGCTCTGTACTGTTAATAAACGGTGCCCCGATCAATTCAAATGGCTTAGTCGTGCCGCGCCCTTCAGAGACATTGGTTCCTTCAATCAAGGCAGCACCAGGATAAACGAGTGCTGTATCCAATGTTGGCATGTTTGGCGATGGAGCAATAAATTGTAATGGTGTTTCATCATAGTACATGCTTCGTTTCCACTTATTCATTTCGACTACTGTTAAATCTGCTCCGATATCAAATTCCTCATTGAATAATTTTGCAAGCTCCCCTACAGTCATGCCGTGACGGAGGGGGATCGGATAGTTACCGATAAATGATTTGTATTCTGGATTTAAAACGGGTCCTGCCACTACTTCGCCGCTCAGTGGATTCGGACGATCCAGGACGATAAATGGAATGTCATTTTCCTGTGCAGCTTCCATAGCGTAAGCCATCGTATAAATGTAAGTGTAAAATCTTGTGCCTACATCTTGAATATCAAATAGAAGAACGTCAATGTTCTCCAGCATTTCAGGGGTAGGCTTTCTAGTTTTACCATACAAACTATATACGGGTAACCCAGTATTTTCATCAATATAATACTCCACATACTCCCCAGCCTGTGCGCTGCCGCGGACTCCGTGCTCAGGGCCGTATAGCGCTGTGAGGTTCACATCCGGGTCGTTATGCAGAAGGTCAACGATACTGTTTAACTCTTGATCTACGCCGGTTGGGTTGGTGATCAACCCTACGCGCTTACCTTCAATTAATTCTTTTTCTTCTTCAAGTAAAACTTCAACACCTAGCTTGAAGTTACGATATTTCCCCTTTTGCTTTCCGTTGTTATCCCCTTTATCTGCAAAAACGACGGTGAAGGTAGAGAGAACTAACAGGAACACGAGCAACATGATAACAGGTTTCCTTTGCATTTCATCCACTCCCCATTTGGTTTTGACCGAGGGGTGGAACTCATTTACCCCTCGGTTTATTTCGGGCTAATAGGATAGTCCGTGACCGTATTCGTAAAGAGGTTCGCCATTTTCCCCTGGAATGGTTACGGGCAGTAATCCAGTCGGGTTGTTTTCTCCAAACAAAGTAGCTGCCATGGCTTCAAAACTGGCTGCTCTAAATCCGTATTGGGCCAGATACCCATCGACTTCAGGGTAGCCCATAATGTCGTAAGGGTTTCGAATTCCGACGCCAATAACAGGGACATCCAGTTCATTGATAAGTTGATTCACCAACTGCATCTGTGCACTGTTTTCGGATCGGCCACTGACGTTATAAGTGTAGGTGCCTGCTATGATCCTATCGGCGTTCTCTAATTGATTGAGCTGCTCTTCATTTAAAGGGCCTGAGGTCTCAATCAATTCAGTGTTCTCGTGGTGATCACGAACAGCTTGATACAGACTGTTGATATACGTGTTTCCAATAACAACTATTTTTTCACCCAGTGAAGGATTAAGCGGTAATGTACCATCATTTTTTACAAGGGTAATGGATTGTTCAGCCGCTTCTTGCTCAACTTGTTTGTGTGCTTCTGATCCTACAACTTCCTTGGCATTTGCTAAAACCTCATCCATATTTGGAGCGGATTCCGATTTAATAACCCCGCGATTCAGTTTAAGGGTCAGAATCCGTTCTACTGACTCTTCAATCCGATCTACACTGATCTCTCCAGTTTCTACAGCTTCAAGTAAGCCATTAACGACCTCTTCAAGACCTACAGGCATGAGCGCAATGTCGGTACCTGCTTTGACGGCCCGAATCACAGCGTCCACAGGCCCAAAGTGTTCCGTGATCGCATTCATATTTAAGGCATCGGTAATGATGACACCGTCATATCCCATGTCCTCCCGCATCAAACCAGTGAGGACCTTATGAGATAGCGTGGCAGGAAGCGAAATCTTCGTGCCATCTTTCTTGGAAATCACCTTGGTGTCATCAATTTTTGGAAAAGTAACATGGGCTGTCATAATGGCATCAATACCAGCATCCATCGCCTGTTGGAATGGATATAACTCAACCTCCATGAGCCGCTCTTTATCGTAAGGAACTTCAGGAAGACCTAGATGGGAGTCAACAGCTGTGTCACCGTGTCCTGGGAAGTGCTTGGCTGTTGCAGCAACACCTGTACTTTGAAGGCCTTCCGTGTAAGCCACACCAAGTTCAGCGACCAATTCAGGTGATTCCCCGAAAGAACGGACACCAATAACGGGGTTATCAGGGTTATTGTTGACGTCTAAGACGGGCGCTAGGTTCATATTAATTCCTAACGCACTCAATTCTTCGCCGATAGCTTGGCCAACATTGTAGGAAAGCTCACTTGATCTTGTTGCTCCAAGTGCCATATTACCTGGCATGTCTGTTCCCGATTGTAAGCGAGTAACAATGCCGCCTTCCTGGTCAATCGTCATGAGTAAGCCATACTTTTCAGCAGCAGCTTGATAATCAGCAACAAGCTTGGCCGTTTGTTCTGTCGTTACAACATTTTCACGAAAAAGAATGACACCGCCGAGGTGATATTCCTTTACCATTTGTTCGATCTCGGGGAGCATTTCTGTTACATTATCTCCTTCCCAAGTTCTGAAATCAGGCATGAGCATTTGTCCGATCTTTTCATTAATTGTCATGCTTTCAATGGCTTGCTCGATGATGTCATAGCGTTCGCCTTGTTGCTTAACGACTTTTCCTTCAAAAGAAGGCTTTTGTTTTCGTGGCTGCTTAGCTGGTTTATGGTCAATAGCAATTCGGTCTTTATAAGCGCCGTCTGTAACCGTAATGAATGTTCGGCCATTGTGACCAGAAAGGGTAACCTTACCCTCCTCAACAACAGCTACGTTTTTATTTGTAGTGGACCAAGTAAGGTTCTCTGTTACCTTTTCAAAGTGGCCATCTTCATAGACGTGCAAAGCCGTGAGACTTATTTTTTTATCGGTAATTTTGTTTTCAACCCGGGGGACATTTTCTAATAAAATTAGATCTTTTACTGATGGCGAAGATTTTTCAGCAGCAGCGGTGTTTGGCATAAGCGGTACTAGTAAGGCGAGTATGAGCATGAGCATGGTAACGAGATTACGTCTTTGCTTCATCACATCGTTCACTCCCTTTTGTATTAATAACTTCGTTTCTCCCATTGGCTATTAGTAATATTTACAAGTGACGCATCGTTATTCCCACTCGTAAGCTTGAGATTCGTTACATACCACCCTCTGCCGTTAGTACTTCCATCTGTCTCGTAACGGAAACGGACATATTCTGTACCTTCAGGGATAGTCACCTTTTCCGACAGCCAAGAGACGCTTGTACCAGTATAAGGTTCATGCACCTGTGACCAGTTTACTCCGTCGTGAGATACTTCGATCACACCGAAATCATACCCTTGTTCGATCCGGTACCAGGAATCAAAGGTGAGTGTAGCGGTTCCGTTAACCGAGACCCTGGCTGTTAAGGTTCGGTTTAGTTGATGACCGTAACCTGCGAACCAAGCCTTGTCTTTCGTTGGCATGCTGACTGGAATTGCGTCAGCCACTTTTCTGGCAAATTGCCTGCGAGCCGGGTTAGTCGATACCGTCTCTCGGGTTGGGTGAACACGGTTTGTCAGTAAAATAGCTATTGTTTCATTGTTGGGGTTAATCACGATCGACGTTCCTGTGTAACCGGTATGGCCAATTGATGAAGACTCAGATAAGGCATCCATATACCAGCCCTGAGCAAGTTCCCAGCCCAGGCCGTGCTCATTACCCGGGAACTCTGGTATTTGATTTTTGATCAATAACTCCACAGTTTCCGGTTCGAGGATTTGCTTGCCCCCATATCGTCCTTCGTTTAAAAACATGTGTCCTAATTTGGCCAGATCCTCTGCAGTTGAAAAAACACCTGCATGTCCAGCTACGCCTCCAAGTGACCAGGCATTCTCATCATGGACTTCTCCCCAAACAAGACCGCGTCCTGTCCAAGGCTGGTATTCAGTTGCTGCAATCCGTTGTTTTAATTGTTCGGGAGGGTTATACATGGTATCCGTCATGTTGAGAGGTTCCGTGAGGTTTTCTTTGACGAAAGTATCCAGGCTTTGATCTGAGATGCGTTCAATAATAGAAGCTAAGGTAATCATGTTGAGGTCACTGTAGGTGTATGTAGTTCCTGGTGGGTTAGATAATGGATACTGGTAAACATATTGCAGCCGCTCCTCTTTACTATCTCCAATCGTGTAGAGCGGGACCCATGCTTTGAACCCGGAGGTGTGGGTCATCAGCTGTTTGATCGTTACATCTTCTTTTCCGTTTTGTGCAAACTCGGGAATGTAGTCGGCAACCGGGTCATCTAACTTAAACAGACCTTGTTCATAAAGTTTCATAGCTACCGTGGTCGTGAAAATTTTACTGAGAGAGGCGATATCAAAAATCGTATCCTCCTGCATGGCAATAGGGTCATCGACCTTGTTTCCTTGATCATCCTTGTACATAACTGCACTTCCATACGCTTCATGCTGGACGATATGCCCTCGTCGAGCTACAAACGTCACCGCGCCGGGCATCACCTTATCTGCTATCATCGATGTCATCACGGAATCAATTTCACGTAAGGGAGTCTTCATCATGCCGGCTCCTTTAATGGAACCTGGATGTAAGATAGGGGAAGATGGTCCTGGATTTCCCCAGGAAAATTTAGGATGTGCACGTTCTTGGGTCTGCTTTTTTTCTTGTTTTTCAATTGTAGGCTGATTTTTTTCGCCCGCCATCACACTCCTTTCTGAATTGGCCGGTAACATAATTGAAACAGATAACATAACTAAGATCGTCAGTAACGATGTTTCCTTTTTCATATGTGCCTCCTTTCAAACTTGTACCTCTTTATTGAAAAGGTTTACATTGCTTGTTCTCATCATAAGTTAACGACAATATAGTTGTCTATACCACATAAGTCGCATTAATAGTTTGAATAGTGTGAAAAATGATAGAAAGGGAATAGGTAAATAGTTACACATATTCTAGTTAAAGGAATCGATGGGCTTCATTTTATACATATCTGATTGTCTTGTCCCATATAGTTTAGATAGGTGATGTAAGGGGAGTGGGGAGATATGATACGGCGTATGAAAACAGCTGGATGGTTACTCGTAGTAGTCGGAGTTGTTTGTTTAATTTCCTATCCTGTACAAGAGGTGAAGGATGCCTGGCAGGTATGGTCTTCGCCACTCGCAGGCAAAGTGATCGTATTAGATCCAGGCCATGGTGGCCCAGATGGCGGTGCAGTAGGAAAAAATGGAACAGAGGAGAAAGATATCACTCTTCAGATTTCGCAATATTTACGAGATTATTTACAGCAATCTGGTGCACTGGTTTATTTAACGCGTGAAAATGGGGATGATCTATCTTCTGAAGATGCTGGCAGTTTATCACGGCGTAAAGCGGAAGATATTAGAAACCGCGTTGATTTCATTGAAGATAAAGAGGCTGACTTTTTCGTAAGCTTACACCTGAATGCCATCCCTTCCAATAAATGGCGGGGAGCTCAAACCTTTTACAATTCAAAGAATGAAGAGAGTGAAAGTCTGGCTAAGTTTATCCAGTCTGAAATTCGGACATCTCTTGATAATACAACAAGGGAAGCGATGGGCCTGGATAATATTTATATCCTTAAACATACAGAAGCGCCCGGAGCATTAGTGGAGGCTGGCTTTTTATCAAATCCTGATGAGCGGACTTTACTCGAGACTAATGAATACCAAAGAAAAATGGCTGAATCTGTATACAGAGGGATTTTACGTTATGTCACAGAAATGGAATATCCCGATGACTCTGAAGAGTAAGCATATTGCTTAGAAAGCGGTTCATGTATGTTATACTTGCACTGATGAAACATTTCTAAGGAAGGTGACAGTTTTTGCTTACACAAGAGGAAGTACTGAATATTCTCCACTCTATCGAAGATCCGTTTTTACATAAAACGTTAGAAGAGACGGGTGGAGTTGAGGAAATAAAGATTAAGGAAGAGAAGAATCATGTCAGTGTAAAGGTGTTAATTGCTAAAACCAACACGGCGGAACAAATGGAACTGCAGCAGACGATCGTCAATGCTCTTAAAAGCGGCGGAGCGGCAACAGTGGGACTTCGCTTTGATCAGCTGCCTGACGAAGTAATTGAGAAATTTCAGCCCGCTGCTGAAGAGGCTCAGGAAGCATCATTGCTCGATGGGAAAACAGGCACGAAATTCATTTCCATTGCAAGCGGTAAAGGCGGCGTAGGGAAATCAACTGTAACAGTTAACCTTGCTATTGCTCTGTCACGCTTAGGGAAAAAAGTCGGTATTATCGATGCTGATATTTACGGATTTAGTGTGCCGGACATGATGGGAGTGGAAGAACGCCCGGTTGTTCGTGGAGAAAAGATCATTCCTGTTGAACGTTTCGGAGTAAAAATCGTATCTATGGGCTTCTTTGTAGAGGATAACTCTCCTATTATTTGGCGTGGCCCCATGCTGGGTAAAATGCTGACAAGCTTTTTCAAAGAGGTGGAATGGGGCGACTTGGACTATCTCCTGCTTGACCTTCCTCCAGGAACTGGTGATATGGCGCTGGACGTACATGCCATGCTTCCATCCTCCAAAGAAATAATTGTGACAACCCCACATCCTACAGCTGCATTCGTAGCGGCTCGTGCGGGTCAAATGGCTATTAAAACAGAGCATGAGATTCTGGGCGTTGTTGAAAATATGGCCTACTTTGAAAGTAAAGAAACCGGCAATAAGGAGTTTGTTTTTGGCCGCGGTGGCGGAGCGAAATTAGCTGAAGAGCTGAAAACTGATATTCTTGGTCATGTTCCTTTGCAACAACCATATGAAGATGAGGATGTATTTGCACCTTCCGTGTATCAGTCCGATCACCCAATCGGTGTCACTTACCGAAATATGGCTGCTAAAATAATCGATAAATATTAATATAAGTAAAAAGCACGCAGTTTGTTTCTACAAGCTGCGTGCTTTATTGGTTGTTAAGCACCTTGTCCTGAGCCAGACTGCCCTTGTCCACCCTGTTGCTGCTTTTGTCCTCCACTTTGTTCGCCGGTTTTCATTTTCTCAGCGGCTTGGAGCAAAGTTTCGGTCATCTTAGCTTGAAACACAGGGCTGTTTAAAGTTTCCTGTATCGTTTTCTCTAAGTGAGCTCTAAATTTCTGACCTTGCATAACTTCAACCATCTGCTTCATCATTTCAGGGTTTTGATACAGCTCTATAAGTGATTTCTGATATTCAGGGTCTTTCATTAACCCCTTCATCAATTTTTTTTGCTGTTCTTCAATCACTTTACTGAATTCCTGGACAAATTTTGGATCTGTAAAAAGTTTACTCCAGAATTCTTTACCTTTTTCTGAAAGCAGGGTTTCACTTACAGCTTGCTTGACCACTTCAGAGTCCAATGCCATAGCTTGTTGCATTTGCTCATCGGTCAGCACCTCTGTCATTGCTTTCTTACCATCGTCTGTCTTTAAAATATCCACCATCATTTTTTTGGTGGTTTCGTAATCCGCTTCCCCGCTGGCTCCTGAAGTACCGCCGCAAGCGGTTAAGAAAACAACGAGTAAAACGGGACATATCAAGCGTAATATGGACATGAATTATGTCCCCTTTCCTTTGTTCTCCTTGCTTTACTATTTGCATTTCGACAAAAAATTATGCGGACTTGAGGAAAAATTGCACGCTTCATGATAAAATACGAAAGGGTAATTTAATGTAATTTAGGAGGACGTAAAGTGACCAGTCGAAAATGGGTGAGAATGTTTCTAACTACACTTTTAGTTGGTGCAGTATTAACTTTACTCACCAGTTTTGTTGTAAAATCAGACTCCTACCTAAGGGCGTTACAACCGCTTCAATTAAGTGAACTGTTAGGAGTGCTGTTATTTTTCCTTGGATTTGGGCTTATCTTTAGTGTCATCAGCCAAATGGGCTTTTTTGCATACTTAACGGTTAATCAATTTGGATTAGGAGTTTTTCGAAGTTTTTGGCCATCGATTCAAGTTTTCTTAGTTGCCTTTACGCTTTTTGACCTCATCTATTTCCGCTATCGCGCAGCAGAGGAATCATCGGTTTGGCCTTTTTTCTGGACAGCCATCGTTATATTGTTGTTATCGTTACTTGTCGCTTGGGTTAAAGCCAAGGAAACGAATAAGAAGGCATTTATCCCAGCTTTATTTTTCATGGTTGTCGTTACAACTGTTGAATGGGTTCCGGCCTTACGTGCTGAGGGTAGTGCTTACGTATGGTTAATGATTATTCCTTTATTTGTTTGTAATGCTTATCAGCTTTTATTGCTTCACAGGTTAACAGCAAATCATACATCCACAGAGAAATAAGCGGCCACTATTAGCCGCTTATTTTTCATTCTTCTTTAATTTTTGCCTGACCACCGTTAACTAATTCAGTAATCGTAACAAATTTAAGATCTTTTTGTTTAAGTCCCGGAATAATTACTTCCAGTGCTTTGGCTGTTTGCTTGATTGAATCAGAGGCATGCAGCAAGATTATATCCCCTTTTGAACTATTCTCCATGATTTGATTTATGATTGCGTTCGTGCCAGGATTTTCCCAATCACGCGGATTGAGGCTCCACTGAACTGTTTCAAGGCCTTCCTTTTCGATGGCTGTTAATACTTCCTGGTTTAAGTGACCGTGCGGAGGGCGCAAATAATTGACATCTTCAAACCCTAACTTTTCAAAAGCCTCTTTAGCCTTTTGAATATCCTTTCTTATTTGCTCAGGCTCCATCTTTGCATAGCTTTCGTATTCATATCCCATCATAGCAATTTCATGTTTACCTTCATGAATATCTTCTACAATATCCGGATGTCGCTCTGCCCAGCTTCCGCTTAGGAAGAATGTAGCCTTCGCCTTATGAGTTTTTAATTTTTCCAGGATATCATGTACCTTTTCATTTCCCCAGCTAATATTAAACGTTAAGGCGATAAATGGCTGGTCACCATTTCCCTTAGATAAAGCCCTCGACTCGCCATCATTTGAAAAAACAGGGAGTTGACTACGTTGGCCGATCCACATCATAAATGCACAAAACAATGCAAGGATAATAATTAGACTATAACGTTTGATTCGATCTGTTTTCCATGTATAAAAACTCACGCTACAGCAACTCCTTTTTACCTCTATATAGTCCATGGTTATGAAAAATATGGACAAACTATGCTAGAAATCGTAAAAACAGGGTAAAAATAAAAGGAGTTACTTGAAAGAGGGTGGAAGACAATGTACGGTTTCATGATTAATGATAATGAACAGCTTGAAATAGAGTACTTGTTAAAAAGGGAGATGGAGGAAATCACGTTTGATTTGGGTGATCACCGGATTGATTCGGAAATAAAGGCTGCCATGGAAGAAAGATATGGTGTATTATTTCAGTTATTTAGAAGGTTTGCAAGCAGAGAAGAATGCTTGCAATATATGCCGAAGAAGAAAAAGCAGAATTAACTTTGGTATGTTATATTCACACTTAATACGGGAGGGAGAGTGTGAATAGAAGAAACATATAAGAGCGATTATTTTTGACCTGGATGGTGATCACAGATACGGTTGAATATCATTATTTGGCTAGGAACGCTTTAGCTGATATTCCATTTGACCGTAATGAAAAACGAAAAGGGGTAAGCTGGATTGACTCTTTAAATATGATTTTGAAGCACAGCGGTCTGCATCTTAATGAGGAAGAAAAGAGCCATCAAGCAATGAAGAAGAACGAACATTATAAAATGATTGGATATATATTACACCTGAAGATTATTATCTCGAATTATTGACTTTATGAATGAGGTTAATCAAGCTGGCATAAAAACAGGCTAGGCTTCAGACAGCCGCAATGCCAAGCCTTTTGTAGAACGGTTACAGGTTACTGCACTATTGGGCACCATTGTCGATGTCACCAGGATGAAAAAGGGGAAGCTGGCCCCATTATTCATGGATGATTGGATTTTCGCTGACACCAGGGAGTTGACGTTAGACCAGTTGACTAAACAAGTCTTCTCATAATTTTAATCATTTCCTTAAAACTCGAAGCCTATTTTTCGGGTTTTTTTCATGATTATTTCTCTTTATGTTTGGTCAACTGTTAAAAAGGTAAAAGAAATATGAGAAATTCCTTAAAAGTTATTGCACTATCTTTTCATTCTATGCTATATTATTAATCGTTGTCGGGAAAGGGCGAACGGAAACAACATCGGCCTTTTAGAAACCAACAACTTTGTTGAAAAAAGTTGTTGACTTTATGATCTAGACGCGATAGAATAAATCTTGTCGCTAAAACGACAGCATATTGATTTGATCTTTGAAAACTGAACGAACCAACCAGTACGTCAACACATTCTTTCTATTCTATAGAGGGAATTCAAACAAGCACATTCGGTGTGCAAAGAGTTAAGGAACTTCAACGAAGTTCGCAACGTCCTGTTGCAACGTTGAAGTCAGTGCATCCATGCACAAGCAAACTTTACTTTTATGGAGAGTTTGATCCTGGCTCAGGACGAACGCTGGCGGCGTGCCTAATACATGCAAGTCGAGCGCAGGAAGCAGGCAGATCCCCTTCGGGGGTGATGCCTGTGGAATGAGCGGCGGACGGGTGAGTAACACGTGGGCAACCTGCCTGTAAGATCGGAATAACTCCGGGAAACCGGGGCTAATGCCGGGTAATCCTTTTTTTCGCATGAGAGAGAGGTAAAAGATGGCCTTTGGCTATCACTTACAGATGGGCCCGCGGCGCATTAGCTAGTTGGTGAGGTAATAGCTCACCAAGGCGACGATGCGTAGCCGACCTGAGAGGGTGATCGGCCACACTGGGACTGAGACACGGCCCAGACTCCTACGGGAGGCAGCAGTAGGGAATCTTCCGCAATGGACGAAAGTCTGACGGAGCAACGCCGCGTGAACGATGAAGGTCTTCGGATCGTAAAGTTCTGTTGTTAGGGAAGAACAAGTACCGTGCGAATAGAGCGGTACCTTGACGGTACCTAACGAGGAAGCCCCGGCTAACTACGTGCCAGCAGCCGCGGTAATACGTAGGGGGCAAGCGTTGTCCGGAATTATTGGGCGTAAAGCGCGCGCAGGCGGTTTCTTAAGTCTGATGTGAAAGCCCACGGCTCAACCGTGGAGGGTCATTGGAAACTGGGGAACTTGAGGACAGAAGAGGAGAGTGGAATTCCACGTGTAGCGGTGAAATGCGTAGATATGTGGAGGAACACCAGTGGCGAAGGCGACTCTCTGGTCTGTTTCTGACGCTGAGGTGCGAAAGCGTGGGTAGCAAACAGGATTAGATACCCTGGTAGTCCACGCCGTAAACGATGAGTGCTAGGTGTTAGGGGGCTTCCACCCCTTAGTGCTGAAGTTAACGCATTAAGCACTCCGCCTGGGGAGTACGGCCGCAAGGCTGAAACTCAAAGGAATTGACGGGGGCCCGCACAAGCGGTGGAGCATGTGGTTTAATTCGAAGCAACGCGAAGAACCTTACCAGGTCTTGACATCCTTGGACCGCCCTAGAGATAGGGTCTTCCCTTCGGGGACCAAGTGACAGGTGGTGCATGGTTGTCGTCAGCTCGTGTCGTGAGATGTTGGGTTAAGTCCCGCAACGAGCGCAACCCCTAATCTTAGTTGCCAGCATTCAGTTGGGCACTCTAAGGTGACTGCCGGTGACAAACCGGAGGAAGGCGGGGATGACGTCAAATCATCATGCCCCTTATGACCTGGGCTACACACGTGCTACAATGGATGGTACAAAGGGCAGCGAAGCCGCAAGGTGTAGCAAATCCCATAAAACCATTCTCAGTTCGGATTGCAGGCTGCAACTCGCCTGCATGAAGCCGGAATCGCTAGTAATCGCGGATCAGCATGCCGCGGTGAATACGTTCCCGGGCCTTGTACACACCGCCCGTCACACCACGAGAGTTGGCAACACCCGAAGTCGGTGAGGTAACCTTTATGGAGCCAGCCGCCGAAGGTGGGGCCAATGATTGGGGTGAAGTCGTAACAAGGTAGCCGTATCGGAAGGTGCGGCTGGATCACCTCCTTTCTAAGGAAATATGCAAGGTGGAAGCACCCTTACGGGTGACGGAAGCTGCCGCATACAGAGGACGTACATGGTTGGTTGTTCAGTTTTGAGAGATCAAAAATATAATGATCCCTGTGAATGGGCCTGTAGCTCAGCTGGTTAGAGCGCACGCCTGATAAGCGTGAGGTCGGTGGTTCGAGTCCACTCAGGCCCACCATTCAACGGGGCCTTAGCTCAGCTGGGAGAGCGCCTGCTTTGCACGCAGGAGGTCAGCGGTTCGATCCCGCTAGGCTCCACCATATAATGAATTTTAAAACACAATGACATTCTTGTGTTTTAAAAGCAACCCTTAGAATGGGATGAACCTTGAAAACTGGATAAGATATTTTCAGAACGTGTTGGATCGTCAGATCAACACGGGATGACAAGACATCAAACATCAATTTTTAAAACGTCTTTTCACAGATAGTTAAGTGAATAAGGGCGCACGGTGGATGCCTTGGTGCTAGGAGCCGATGAAGGACGGGACTAACACCGATATGCTTTGGGAAGCCGTAAGTAGGCTGTGCACCGAAGATTTCCGAATGGGGGAACCCCCTGCTCGTAATGGAGCAGGATCGTTTACTGAATACATAGGTAGACGAAGGCAGACCCGGGGAACTGAAACATCTCAGTACCCGGAGGAAGAGAAAGCAAACGCGATTTCCCAAGTAGCGGCGAGCGAAACGGAATCAGCCCAAACCAGAAAGCTTGCTTTCTGGGGTTGTAGGACACTCCTTTGGAGTTACCAAAAAAGAAGATAGATGAATCGATCTGGAACGATCAGCCAGAGCAGGTAAGAGCCCTGTAATCGACATCTTCTTTTCTCCGGAGTGGATCCTGAGTACGGCGGAACACGAGGAATTCCGTCGGAATCCGGGAGGACCATCTCCCAAGGCTAAATACTCCCTAGTGACCGATAGTGAACCAGTACCGTGAGGGAAAGGTGAAAAGCACCCCGGAAGGGGAGTGAAAGAGAACCTGAAACCGTGTGCCTACAAGTAGTCGGAGCCCATTGATGGGTGACGGCGTGCCTTTTGTAGAATGAACCGGCGAGTTACGACTGTATGCAAGGTTAAGCGTCAGAAGCGGAGCCGCAGCGAAAGCGAGTCTGAATAGGGCGAATGAGTATGCGGTCGTAGACCCGAAACCGTGTGATCTACCCATGTCCAGGGTGAAGGTCAGGTAACACTGACTGGAGGCCCGAACCCACGCAAGTTGAAAATTGCGGGGATGAGGTGTGGGTAGGGGTGAAATGCCAATCGAACACGGAGATAGCTGGTTCTCTCCGAAATAGCTTTAGGGCTAGCCTCAGAATAGAAAGTCTTGGAGGTAGAGCACTGATTGGACGAGGGGCCCCTACCGGGTTACCGAATTCAGTCAAACTCCGAATGCCAGCGACTTTGTTCTGGGAGTCAGACCATGGGTGATAAGGTTCATGGTCGAGAGGGAAACAGCCCAGACCGCCAGCTAAGGTCCCTAAGTGTGTGTTAAGTGGAAAAGGATGTGGAGTTGCTTAGACAACCAGGATGTTGGCTTAGAAGCAGCCATCATTGAAAGAGTGCGTAATAGCTCACTGGTCGAGTGACTCTGCGCCGAAAATATACCGGGGCTAAACACACCACCGAAGCTGCGGATTGATCCGAATGGATCAGTGGTAGGAGAGCGTTCTAAGGGCGGCGAAGTCAGACCGTAAGGACTGGTGGAGCGCTTAGAAGTGAGAATGCCGGTATGAGTAGCGAACAAAGAGTGAGAATCTCTTTCACCGAAAGCCCAAGGTTTCCTGAGGAAGGCTCGTCCTCTCAGGGTTAGTCGGGACCTAAGCCGAGGCCGAAAGGCGTAGGCGATGGACAACAGGTTGATATTCCTGTACCGCCTCCTTTCCGTTTGAACGACGGGGGGACGCAGGAGGATAAGGAGAGCGCACCATTGGAAGCGTGCGTCCAAGCAGTGAGACGGTCGAGGCAGGCAAATCCACTCGGCAACGTCAAGCTGTGACGGGGAGGGAACTAAAGTACCGAAGCTCCTGAGTTCACACTGCCAAGAAAATCCTCTAGTGAGGAAAGAGGCGCCCGTACCGCAAACCAACACAGGTAGGCGAGGAGAGGATCCTAAGGTGAGCGGGAGAACTCTCGTTAAGGAACTCGGCAAAATGACCCCGTAACTTCGGGAGAAGGGGTGCTCCTCTGCCGAGGAGCCGCAGTGAAAAGGCCCAAGCGACTGTTTACCAAAAACACAGGTCTCTGCGAAGCCGTAAGGCGAAGTATAGGGGCTGACACCTGCCCGGTGCTGGAAGGTTAAGGGGATGCGTTAGCGCGTAAGCGCGAAGCGTTGAACCGAAGCCCCAGTAAACGGCGGCCGTAACTATAACGGTCCTAAGGTAGCGAAATTCCTTGTCGGGTAAGTTCCGACCCGCACGAAAGGTGCAACGACTTGGGCACTGTCTCAACGAGAGACCCGGTGAAATTATACTATGCGTGAAGATGCGCATTACCCGCGACAGGACGGAAAGACCCCGTGGAGCTTTACTGTAGCCTGATATTGAATGTTGGTACAGCTTGTACAGGATAGGTGGGAGCCTGAGAAACCGGAGCGCTAGCTTCGGTGGAGGCGCTGGTGGGATACCACCCTGGCTGTACGGACATTCTAACCCAGGACCGTGATCCGGTTCGGAGACAGTGTCAGGTGGGCAGTTTGACTGGGGCGGTCGCCTCCTAAAGAGTAACGGAGGCGCCCAAAGGTTCCCTCAGAATGGTTGGAAATCATTCGCAGAGTGTAAAGGCACAAGGGAGCTTGACTGCGAGACTTACAAGTCGAGCAGGGACGAAAGTCGGGCTTAGTGATCCGGCGGTACCGTATGGAAGGGCCGTCGCTCAACGGATAAAAGCTACCCCGGGGATAACAGGCTTATCTCCCCCAAGAGTCCACATCGACGGGGAGGTTTGGCACCTCGATGTCGGCTCATCGCATCCTGGGGCTGTAGTCGGTCCCAAGGGTTGGGCTGTTCGCCCATTAAAGCGGTACGCGAGCTGGGTTCAGAACGTCGTGAGACAGTTCGGTCCCTATCCGTCGTGGGCGTTGGAAATCTGAAAGGAGCTGTCCTTAGTACGAGAGGACCGGGATGGACACACCGCTGGTGTACCAGTTGTTCCGCCAGGAGCATGGCTGGGTAGCTACGTGTGGACGGGATAAGTGCTGAAAGCATCTAAGCATGAAGCCCCCCTTGAGATGAGATTTCCCCTTACGCCAAGTAAGTAAGATTCCTCAGAGACGATGAGGTCGATAGGTTCGAGGTGGAAGCGTGGTGACACGTGGAGCTGACGGATACTAATCAATCGATGACTTAACTATATTCAAAAGCGGAGACGACCGTTTAAGTCCGCTGGGCTAAGCAAGCTCACATTAAGGCTGTGGTTTTTCAGCCTTGAGGGGAGATAGCTTAGAACATGAGGACTTGGGAGTCGGAGCTAGATGATAAAATATGTTTGATAACTTGAGTGTCTTATCCAGTTTTGAAGGTTTACCCTTCTTTATAAAATGATGTGGTGGCGACAGCGAAGAGGTCACACCTGTTCCCATGCCGAACACAGCAGTTAAGCTCTTCAGCGCCGATGGTAGTCGGGTCGATCCCCGTGAGAGTAGGACGCGGCCACGTCATATCTTTATACTTATTCCACCGTAGCTCAGTGGTAGAGCAATCGGCTGTTAACCGATCGGTCGTAGGTTCGAATCCTACCGGTGGAGCCACTTGCTTCCATAGCTCAGTGGTAGAGCACTTCCATGGTAAGGAAGGGGTCGCCGGTTCAAGTCCGGCTGGAAGCTCTGAAGATATTTGTAATGGCCCGTTGGTCAAGTGGTTAAGACACCGCCCTTTCACGGCGGTAACACGGGTTCGAATCCCGTACGGGTCACCACTAATTTTTCACCTAATGAACTTTAACCTTGGAGGATTAGCTCAGCTGGGAGAGCACTTGCCTTACAAGCAAGGGGTCGCAGGTTCGAG
Organism: Halobacillus hunanensis; assembly: GCF_900166655.1. Taxonomy (GTDB): domain Bacteria; phylum Bacillota; class Bacilli; order Bacillales; family Halobacillaceae; genus Halobacillus_A; species Halobacillus_A hunanensis. The sequence goes on from NZ_FVZB01000005.1 coordinate 73,628, forward strand.
CCCTGCATCCTCCACCATTTATCGCCGGCCTAGCTCAACTGGCAGAGCAACTGATTTGTAATCAGTAGGTTGGGGGTTCAAGTCCTCTGGCCGGCACCATTAACGCTTGCATAACAATGGAGGGATAGCGAAGTTGGCCAAACGCGGCGGACTGTAAATCCGCTCCCATCGGGTTCGCAGGTTCGAGTCCTGCTCCCTCCACCATTTAATTACTAAATTTCATCTTTTAGTGTATAAGTTTTATTAAACAGTACATACTAATTTTTGTAATGTTGGGCCATAGCCAAGCGGTAAGGCAACGGTTTTTGGTACCGTCATGCGCTGGTTCGAATCCAGCTGGCCCAGCCATTTTATCTTAATAGGAAATAAGGCTTTTTTTATTTTACAGGAAATACATAAACGCCCTTGTTACCGATTTAAAGTTTTTTTTACGATGAGTATGACTTACGAAAGCATGAGCGTCATTATTAAATATGAGCCATTAGCTCAGTTGGTAGAGCAAGCCACCTACTTGCGTTACTTCCTTGCAGGCTTGTGAGGAGTGCGGCTTCACTGTTTTTACTTGCAACACGACGAGCATCACGTGCGAAAGCATGAGCGTCATTATTGAATATGAGCCATTAGCTCAGTTGGTAGAGCATCTGACTTTTAATCAGAGGGTCGGAGGTTCGAGCCCTCCATGGCTCATCCCGAGAGACGGAATTGCTATGCAATATCCGTCTCTCATTAATACTCTAGGGGCCTTAGCTCAGCTGGGAGAGCGCCTGCTTTGCACGCAGGAGGTCAGCGGTTCGATCCCGCTAGGCTCCACCAATACATATAAGCTTAAGCTGATATCATAATAGATATCAGCTTTTTTTGGTATGTTCTGTTTCTTGATCATATATAAAGACCTTCATAAAGGAGAGAAAACTAGTGAAAGCTATTTTTGTCGATCGTGATGGAACCATGGGTGGATCAGATAGAATAGAGTATCCAGGTGAATTTCAATTGTACCCAGGTGTTCAAGCTAAGTTTCGTGAGGTGCAAGAGAATGAGATGAAGCTATTTTCCTTCACCAATCAGCCAGGGATTGCTGAGGGGCATGCAACTGTTAAAAGTTTTCAAGAAGAAATGAACGGTTTTGGTCTTGATGGCGTCTATGTCTGTCCCCACAAGCCAAAAGCAGGGTGCAGGTGCCGAAAACCGGGGACGGGGATGATTGAACGTGCTTGTGAAGATCATGGGTTACAACCAGAAGATTGTTATGTGATAGGTGATCGTTTGACAGACATGCAGGCAGCTGAACTTGCTGGTTGTAAAGGGATCCTTGTAACTACAGGCGCTGGAGGAGATTCGCTAAGACAGTGGCAACAGTTAGACATAAAAACAGATATAAAGTGGATTGCTAAAGATATTATTCATGCATTAGATTGGCTGTTGGCGTGCAAATAACGTATATATATGCAGAAAGATGTGCGGTTGAACCACTTGTATGAAAACGTCTACAATTAAAGAAACAAAGGAGGACATTACTTATGAATAAACAGCTATCTATAATTGGAGTACCTATGGACTTAGGCCAAATGCGCCGAGGTGTTGACATGGGACCAAGTGCTATTCGTTATGCAGGCATTGTTGAGCGTCTGGAAAATTTAAAATATACGATTGAAGATCTCGGAGATATTGAAATCAAACGACCTGCCCAAAAAGATGATAACAAACTGGACAACCTCCGTAATTTGAATGAAGTAGCAGAAGGTAACTATCGATTAGCTGAAAAGGTAGACGAAGTTATAGAAAAAGGGAATTTTCCGCTTGTTCTAGGGGGAGACCACAGTATTGCTATGGGTTCATTGGCCGGTATTGCTAAGCACTATGATAATTTAGGTGTCATCTGGTATGATGCACACGGTGATTTAAATACAGGAGATAGTTCTCCTTCGGGAAATATTCATGGGATGCCATTAGCAGTGAGCCTGGGAATTGGGCACGAAAAGCTGACTAATATTCATGATTATCAACCGAAAATCAAACCCGAGAACATTGTAATTATTGGTGCCCGTTCATTGGATGAAGGCGAAAGGGTTCTGATTAAAGAAAAGGGTATTAAGGTGTACACCATGCATGAAGTAGATCGTATAGGGATGTCCCAAGTAGTAGAAGAAACGATTGAATACTTAAAGGAACGTACAGATGGTGTTCATTTAAGCTTAGACTTAGATGGATTGGATCCTGAGGAAGCCCCGGGTGTAGGAACTCCTGTAATGGGCGGGTTAAGCTATCGGGAGAGTCATTTAGCGATGGAGATGCTGTTTCAATCCAGCATGATTACGTCAGCAGAGTTTGTAGAGGTAAACCCTATCTTAGATGAGAAAAATAAAACAGCAAATATGGCTGTGGGTCTAATGGGGTCACTTTTTGGAGAAAGTTTAAAATAATGGGGAATTTAGGAGCAGCTTACCTTTCGCGGGGTAAGTTGCTTTTGTTTTAAAGTTTCAAACTCGTTTAATAAACGATCCAGCTTCACACTTATGCGAACCACCTCTTCAGAAGTTAATGCATTTTCGTGAGCTAACCTGCTCATTTCTTTTCTGCAAACTTCAATCTCTTCAAGCAACATGAACTCTTTTTCCATTTCCTCCACCTCCTATGGGAATTTTTTCATACGTTTTTCTTATACCCATTTTACTATATAATAAACATTATACTAGGAAAAATAAACAGTTATAGAATTTTTGAAACCTTTTGCTCCTCTCATTCGTATGAGGAGAACAACCGCACAGATGGCGGAGGTATAGTAAATGGAAACCATGATTATGAAAAAAATTAAAGAAGTAAAAAAGGGTGACCAGTCTGCGTTTGAAGATATCGTGTCCTTTTATCAAAATAAAGTATATCATATCTGTTATCGGATGATTGGGAATGCTTATGAAGCAGAAGATCTTGCTCAGGAGGCATTTATTCGGGCCTACACTAACATTAATACGTTTGACGAGCGGAGGAAGTTCTCTACTTGGCTATATCGTATTGCCACGAATTTAACGATTGATCGTATCAGGAAGAAGAAACCAGATTATTATCTCGATGCTGAGGTAAGAGGGACGAATGGATTAAACATGTACTCCCAACTGGCGGTTGATCAAGCGTTGCCGGAGGAAGAGGTAGAAAGCCTTGAGCTGCAAAGTTACATTCACCGAGAAATTCTCGCCCTGCCCCCTAAATATCGAAGTATTATCGTACTCAGGTATTTAGATGAATTGTCTCTTCAGGAAATTGCTGAAGTATTAGATATTCCTATTGGGACTGTAAAGACAAGAATTCACAGAGGCAGGGAAGCCTTACGTAAAAGGCTTCGGCATGTGTAAAGGAGTTGAGAGGGAATGAATTGCAATAAAGAAGCTGTGGCGCTCATGCACAAGTATTTAGATGGCGACCTGCTAAAAGAAGATGAGAGACGACTGCGTGACCACTTACAAGGATGCACAGCTTGCCAGGCTCATTTCCATGAGTTGAAGCGGTCTATCACATTAGTAAAAAATGCTGGACCCATTACAGCACCTTCAAATTTCACATCTAATGTAATGTCCAGCCTTCCAAAAGAGAAAAAGAGAAAAAACTATGTTCGCTGGCTGCAAAGGCATCCAATTATTACAGCAGCTGCTGTGTTTTTCATTTTAATGTTTAGCGGGATATTTTCTGCTTGGAATCAAGATCAGCAAGTAACCGTATCAAAACAGGATGATCTAGTGATTCGTGATAATACAGTGATCGTTCCCGAAGGCGTAACCGTAGAAGGTGATTTAGTTGTTCGGAACGGTGATCTTAAGATAGATGGCAAGATTAATGGTGATATCACGCTCATTAATGGTGATATGGTTACAGAATCAGAACTTGATGAGATTACTAATGGTAAGAAATATCAGGCATATGTTAGTGGTGAGATTCATGAAGTTAACCAAGTATTTGAATGGGTATGGTATCACGTGAAGAAATTCACCACGGAGCTTTTATCATTAGAATCAGAGGAATCAGATAACTAGTGGAGGGACCGCTATGAAAATTCATAGTGGTCTTCTTTTTAACGTAAAAAAGCCTCGCTATCCCATTAGGGGACTAAACGAGCAGCTTTTGAATTTTAAATTCCCCCATTCCTAGCAATATTCGTAAAAGTAAAAGTATGATATAATAACACAGGCTATGGCAATTTTTTATAAAAGGAAGTGTAGGCATGCTTGATGGGGGAAATGATGTATTAGATTATCTGCTAATTGCTATTGATATCGCCCTTGTCTGGTTTGTTGTATATAAATTAATCATGCTTATCCAGGGGACGAAGGCCGTTCAACTGTTGAAAGGAATCTTCGTTGTTCTAGGGGTATGGTTACTGAGTAATTTAACTGGACTAAGCACTCTCAGGTGGCTGATGTCACAAGCGATGACATGGGGTTTTCTCGGGATTATTATTCTATTTCAGCCTGAATTAAGAAGAGCTCTGGAGCAATTAGGACGTGGAAGTTTCTTTAGTCGTACCTCTACGGAAGAGGAAGATAAGGAGAAGTCGATTCAGGCCATTATCAAATCCTGTAACTACATGGCTAAACGGCGCATCGGTGCACTAATTACGATCGAGCGTGAAACAGGAATGGGTGATTACGTTGAAACGGGTATTACTGTTGGCGGTCATTTATCGAATGAACTTTTAACGAACATATTTATTCCGAATACACCGCTCCATGACGGGGCTGTGATACTTAAAGATAATGAAATAGTCGCAGCGGCCTGTTACTTACCTCTGTCGGAGAGCCCGTTTATTTCTAAGGAATTAGGGACACGACATAGGGCAGCAATGGGAATAAGCGAAGTAACAGATGCTCTGACAATCGTTGTGTCGGAGGAAACAGGAGCTATCTCTTGTACAAAAAGCGGTGAACTCCATCGAGATTTAAGCCAGGAGACTTTAGAAAACATTCTTAGGAATGAACTAGATTTCGGATCCAAAACCCCTGCCTCAAAATCTTGGAGTTGGAGGGGGAAGAAGAATGGATAATTTATTTAGGAATCGCTGGTTTATCCGAATTATCTCATTGCTATTAGCTGTGCTTTTATGGGTATCGATTAATATCGACGATAGTATGGATTCAGAGGATCAATGGTTAAGTGAGGGATCTTCTGATATGGAAATTATGAATAACATCCCGCTCGAGGTACAGTTTGATAGTGAACAATATGTTGTAAGCGGTCTTCCTCAAGACGTTGTGGTATCTGTGCAGGGTCCACAAGGGGCAACGGCTCCTGTTGTGAGACAAAAGAACTTTACTATATATGCAGACCTGACTGATCTAGGGCCTGGCACACATGAAGTTTCCTTGCAGCATACGGGTATAACAAGTAATTTAACTGTCAATATTGAACCCAAAGTGGTGGAAGTAACGATTGAAGAAAAAGACAGTGAAGACTTTAATGTCAGTGTCGATTATATAAATGAAAGTAAGATTGAAAATGAGTATGTCATAGGAGAACCGAAAGTCGAACCAAAAACGGTGACGATCACGGGAGCAGCCAGTGTGATAGACCGGGTAGCTCTTGTTCAAACCATTGTAGACGTGGGATCTGCGGATGAGACCATTGAAAATCTCGAGTCTCCTGTGAAAGTTTACGATGTACAAGGGAACGAATTAAATGTTCTTTCAGATCCTTCAACGGTGGAAGTAACTGTACCGATTAAGAAGCCTGAAAAGACAGTTCCAATATCGGTAGTACCTAGAGGGGGCGCACCTGAAGGGGTTATTGTGGACAGTATCACTACAGAAACAAAGGAAGTGGTGATTAGCGGGCCTAAAGACGTATTGAGTGAAATAAATAGTCTTGAGGAGATTCCTGTCGATGTGACAGAAGTTACAGGAGACCAGACAAAAGAGGTTGAGATCCCGCTTCCTGAAGGCGTCGACAGTGTCGAACCAAACACAGTAGAAGTAGATATAAATGTAGAGCAAGCAGGAGCAGCATAATCAATAACAAAAAATTGAATTTTGGGGATTAGGAAAGAGAGGTTACTATATATGGGTAAATATTTTGGCACGGATGGAGTTCGAGGTGTGGCCAATAAAGAGCTCACACCTGAATTTGCTTTTAAACTTGGTCGTTTTGGCGGTTATGTCCTTACTAAAAACGTGCAAAGGCCAAAAATATTAATTGGACGTGATACACGTATCTCAGGCGAGATGTTTGAGGGGGCTTTAGCTGCCGGACTTCTATCCATCGGAGCTGAGGTTATGCGACTAGGAGTGATCTCAACCCCAGGAGTGGCTTACCTGACTAAAGCCCTTCAGGCGGAAGCAGGAATTATGATATCCGCTTCACACAATCCTGTCGAAGATAATGGAATTAAATTTTTCGGTCCCGATGGATTTAAACTAACGGACGATCAGGAAGCTGAGATAGAAGCTTTGATTGATGGGGAAGAAGACAAGTTACCTCGTCCAGCAGGAGCAGATCTTGGTCAGATTAATGACTATTTTGAAGGCGGACAAAAGTATATGCAGTACTTGAAGCAAACGGTAGAGTATGATTTTGAGGGATTGCATATTGCTCTTGATTGTGCACACGGTGCAACGTCATCATTGGCTTCACACTTGTTTGCTGATCTTGAAGCGGACATCTCATCCATTGGGTCTACACCTGATGGGCTTAATATTAACAAAAATGTTGGGTCCACTCACCCCGAAGCACTCCAGAAATTAGTGATCGAAAAAGGTGCTGATATTGGACTGGCCTTTGATGGCGATGGTGATCGTTTAATCGCTGTTGATGAAAAGGGAAACATCGTCGACGGGGATCGTATCATGTACGTTTGTGCCAAATATATGAATGAAAATGGAACCTTGAATCACTCGACTGTTGTTTCTACTGTTATGAGCAATCTTGGTTTTTATAAAGCCATTGAAACCCACGGGATGAAGAGTGATAAAACCGCTGTTGGGGACCGTTATGTTATGGAAGAAATGCGTCGGGGAGGCTATAACCTTGGTGGTGAGCAGTCTGGCCATATTATCTTCTTGGATCATAACACCACAGGGGATGGCATGCTCACCGCTCTCCAGCTTGTAAATGTCTTGAAAGATACTGGGAAGCCATTGTCAGAACTTGCCGCTGAAATGAGGAAATTCCCGCAAGTTTTGAAAAATGTTCGTGTCATTGATAAGCAGCGGGTTCAGACTCATCCTCGAATTCAAGAGACCATTCAAGCCGTAGAAGCTGAAATGGGTGAAAGCGGACGAGTACTCGTTAGACCTTCGGGAACAGAGCCGCTTGTCCGGATCATGGCTGAAGCCCCAACGGAAGAACAATGTGAAGAATATGTTCAAAAAGTTGTTCAGGTTGTGGAAGAAGAATTAGGGATGAAAGAATAGGTCACTATATGCGCAGGGAGCACAAGATGGCTTCCTGCGCATATGTTATTACAAGCGTTTAACAATCCTATAACGAAGGAAAATTGTTGTTGACCAATTTATCTGATATCGGGTAGAATGAAGAATGTCTCTGAAAAAATAACGGAGTTTGTTTAGACAGTTAAGGTAGAGACTTTATTCAAATACATGAAGGAGGAAAGCAGACATTTTTTTCATAAAGCGCCAGGGCTGTGTGTTGAAATAAATAACACAGTTGACGAGGAGGAGAATCATCGAGCGTTCGGCGGATGTCTCCCGGTTGTTACACTTCAACCGTATGTCCATGTGTTAAACCAGAGAGGCGACTCTTTGTCCAAATCACATGAACAAAGTGATTTCAAAATTTGTTTACGGGGAAGGGGCGATCGACTGCCCCTGAATACGCATGTCGGTTGCTCCTTTCTTACTATAGGAGGATACCAATTATGTGTGGAATTGTAGGATATATCGGACAGAAAGATACGAAAGACATTTTGCTAAGTGGTTTAGAAAAACTTGAATATCGCGGATATGATTCTGCGGGGATTGCTGTGCGTAATGCAGGCGGGGTTCATGTTTCCAAGGTAAAAGGAAGGATTGCTGCCTTAAGAGAAGCAGTTAACGAAGACGTCCATGCCACAATGGGAATTGGACACACTCGTTGGGCGACACACGGAGCACCGAGCCGTGAGAATGCACACCCCCACCAAAGTTCAACAGAGCGCTTCACAATCGTTCATAATGGGGTAATCGAGAACTATATGGACATTCGCAATCAGTACCTGCAAGATGTAGCGCTTCAAAGTGAAACAGACACAGAAATTATCGTGCAGCTGATCGAAGTTTTTTATAACGAGCTTAACGACGTTGCGGCGGCTTTCCGTAAAGCTGTTGAGTTATTGACCGGTTCTTATGCGATTGCTCTAATCGACAGTGAGGATAGTGAAACCATTTTTGTTGCCAAGAACAAGAGCCCGTTGCTAGTTGGTCTTGGTGATGGCTTTAATATGGTCGCTAGTGATTCTATGGCCGCACTTCACGTTACAGATCAATTCCTTGAGTTAATGGATAAAGAAACTGTAATCCTTCGTCGTGGAGAAGTAAAGATTATAGATCCTGACGGTCAACAAGTTACACGTGAACCATTTAAGGCTGAAATCGATGCCACAGATATCGAGAAGGGCACATACCCTCATTTTATGCTGAAGGAAATCGATGAACAGCCATTTGTTATTCGTAAAATCATCCAAGAGTATCAGAACGAGAACGATGAAATTAAGCTGGATCCACAAATTAGGGAAGCTATGAAAACATGTGACCGCATTTATATCATTGCAGCAGGCACAAGTTACCACGCTGGTCTTTTAGGCAAGCAGTTTATTGAGAAATTGGCAAATATCCCAGTAGAAGTCCATGTGGCTAGTGAGTTTTCTTATAACATGCCACATCTTTCTGAAAAGCCATTATTCGTCTATATTTCCCAGAGTGGAGAAACAGCAGACAGCCGTTCTGTTCTAGTTCAAACGAAAAAATTAGGCCATCCAGCGTTAACGATCACAAACGTTCCTGGATCCACCCTTTCCCGAGAAGCGGATTATACGATGCACTTACATGCAGGGCCGGAAATTGCTGTAGCCTCAACAAAAGCTTATACAGCTCAAATGGCTGTACTCGCAATTCTAGCGGTTGATACTGCTCGTGCAAAAGGCATCGAATTAGACTTTGACCCCATGCAAGAACTGGGCATTGTCGCTAATGCTATGGAAGCTTTAACAGACCAAAAAGAGGAACTTGAAGAACTGGCACGTGACTATTTGTCAGTGACCCGCAATTGTTTCTTCATTGGCCGCGGTATTGATTATTATGTAGGTTTAGAAGGTTCGCTCAAACTAAAAGAGATCTCTTATATTCAAGCCGAAGGGTTTGCAGGAGGAGAACTTAAGCACGGAACGATTGCATTAATTGAAGAAGGTACACCTGTTATCGCATTAGCCACACAGGAAAACGTGAATTACTCCATTCGTGGAAATGTTCAGGAAGTTGAAGCGCGTGGTGCGAACAGTATGATTATCAGTATGAAGGGTCTTGATAAAGAAGGCGATGCATTCGTTATCCCTCACGTCCATGACCTGCTGACACCGCTAGTATCTGTTGTACCATTTCAGCTGATTTCTTATTATGCAGCGCTTCACCGTGACTGCGATGTTGATAAGCCGAGAAACCTGGCAAAAAGTGTGACCGTTGAATAAATAATAGACTTTGACTGATGTAATTGTTCAGTAAGTTGAAATTAATAAGGACCCTAATTAAATGTTAGGGTCCTTACTTTAAAAGCTAGGATTTCGTCCCAAAGAGGTGAAATTTCCTAAATAATTATCTCGACTTCATAATAAATTAAATTTGATAAAATGGCATACATTAAAAGCCATTAGCATCTTAGAAGGTGGAGTTATAGTGCTTCTGAAATTTCTAACAGAAACTACTACAGTTGATTTGCGCACTCCATTTGATAACATTTTCAATATGAGTCATAATTGCATCTGATCTTATGATAAGATAAGTAGCATGGTAAAGAATGATGATTGAGAAAAATCATCAAAATAGAAGATGGGAACTTTCTCAAAGGGGTGGAGGTATAGTGAAGAAATCTGATTTTCCAACAGAAGAACGTAAAGAGCAATGGGTTAGAGAGAGAAATAAGAAACTTGAGGAGATGGGACAGTACTTCCAAAGGTACTTCCATTTAACAAAAGTTAGAGAGAACGAAAATAGTTATGAAGTACAAGGGTACGTGTATCATCCGGGTTATGGAGAGATAAGAATGGCGTTTGAGTTTACTTATGATAACGTAGCTAAATTTACGGATTTGTTTGAGAGTGTAGAGAGCGAATAGCCATATAGAAGTATGAATGAACCCGGTTACCATTTCCTTTGGTACTGGGTTCATTTCATTTTTTAGCTCTTGAGTTTGACTGTATTAGCAGCGTTTTTAGGTTCTTTATTAGGTTCGAAACTATTCCCTTCCCAAAAGCAGGGAACGAGATGACTTGCCAATAAGTTAGAAATTGCCAAAGTCGATAAGGAACTTCTATAATAAAATTAGATTTGTAACCAAGTTAAAGTCACCATTTTTTCAAAAAAAGGGGAATGAAACATGGGACTAGATCCACAAGTGAAAATGTTACTACAACAATTAGAAGCAAATGGTGCTCCACCGTTAGAAAGTTTGCCTCCGATATACGCTCGCCAGGCATTTGAGTCCTTAGAAGCTAATTCGGAGGAACCACAAGAACCCGTACACATCGTCGAAGATCGTTCAATTCCAGGACCGAGTGAAGATATCAAGGTAAGGGTTTACACCCCTGAAGGTGCAGGGCCTCATCCAGCACTCGTTTTCTGCCATGGCGGCGGTTGGGTTATCGGCAGCCTGGATACTCATGATAATGTGTGCCGTGCGCTGACAAACTTAGCCGATTGTGTGGTCATTTCAATTGATTATCGTCTTGCCCCTGAACATAAATTCCCTGCTGCGGTGGACGATTGTTATGCAGTTGTAAAGTGGATAGCCGATCAACCTTCTATTTTTAACATTGATCCTTCTCGAATAGCTGTCGGTGGGGATAGTGCCGGAGGAAATATTTCGGCAGTAATTTCCTACTTAGCTAAAGAACGTGGAACACCACAGCTTGTCCATCAGCTGCTCATTTACCCTTCCACTGATTTCACAGCAGAAACAGCATCGATGAGGGAGAACGCGGAGGGATATTTTCTAACCAGAGGCAGTATGGTCTATTTCCGCGACCACTACCTCCAAACTCCCGAGGATGCTGAGAATCCGTTGGCATCGCCAATTCTCATTGAAGATTTTTCAGGGCTGCCGCCTGCCACTGTAATCACGGCAGAATATGATCCTCTCCGTGATGAAGGGGAGGCGTACGGAAGACGTTTAAAGGAAGCGGGTGTACCCGTGGTTCTTACACGATATGATGGTATGATTCATGGGTTTGTAAGCATGGCGGATAAGCTTGATCAAGGAAAGCGGGCTTTAGAGCAAGCGGGGAACGAACTGCGTATTTCCTTTGAAAGATACTAAACGCAGTCTGGAATGCTTTGTTAAATCGAATCAAATATACCTTTGTCTCCCTTTCAAGGATGAATAGTTAACGATCAATTTTCAAAAACTATTCATATAAAAGGAAGGAGGAACACAAAGATGTCTACCCCTAAAGGACCAAAACAGCAGAAACAACCGAATTTGCCCAAAAGCCCGGACCAGCCTTATGGAGAACCAATGAGCGGATCTCATAAAGTTAAAAATGCCAATCATTCTCGCCAAAATCAAAAATCTCACCACGATATGTAAAGAATTTAAAAGAAGAGAGAGGACAAATTTCCTCTCTCTTTTTGATTCGATGGACTCAATAATCTAGGACTGAACAGATTGAAAAGACGCTCACTATCACTTTCGTTCCCACCTTAATATGTTTCCTGCGTAATTAGGTCCTTACGTCCGCCGACCCCACCATAAATGTTCCAATAGTATATCTTCAGCCTCATGCCAGTTAGACGGATTTTCCCACCGACAGTGAATGAAAGAATTAGAGTATGTTAACAATTAATCGTATAGCCTATTGAAACGGGAGGTTAAAACATATGGGGTTAATTGAAATAGCTGCTTTAATTGTCGCAGCCATATCGCTCATTCACTTATGGGTAGTACGGAAATCACACCATCATAAAGCCTTAACGATTATTGAACAAATTGAAACGGATGAAAATTTGAAGAGGACCCTGGCGATGGGGATTTATTATAGGTTTAAGAATAAGGAAACAGTCCAGACAAAGGCAGGGGAAGTGGTGGAGGAAAAGTACTCCAAACTATTTATCAAGGAAGACCCAGTTACTTTCGAACGATTTGTGGCGAATATTTTTGAAAAGAAATTCAATGGCACTGCCTGGGTCACGAATCCTTCCTGGGATTTTGGCGTTGATTTTGACCTTACCGTAAAGGATAAGAAATATTTAGCACAGGTGAAATGCTATAAGGATGACATGGGATATGAACCAATTGCATTACTTCATTCAAATATAGTGAAGGAAGGTGCCACAGGGGGCTACGTGATTACCACCGGCTCTTTTAACAAGAATGCTGTAAATTATGCTCATTCATTAAAGAACATTGAACTTATTGATGGATTGGACCTTGTAGAGTACTGGCTGGAAGGTGTGAAAGAAGTGGATAAGGAGTTAATAGGCGAAATGGAGGAGGCCTAATGAACTTATTTTCTTCTGAAACATTGTGTAGGGGTTGAATAGTCGAAAAGTTCACAATAAATGATTGACAATTAGTGCTAGGGAGTGTAAATTATAGGATAATTAAATAATATATATTTCTTATCCAGAGAGGTGGAGGGACTGGCCCTTCGAAGCCTCGGCAGCAGACTGCAACAGTACTGTGCCAATTCCAGCATGCCGTTAAGGTTTGAAAAGATAAGAAGGGCGAAGTAATCGGATGCTTAAACCTCTTCTTATTTTGTGAGAAGAGGTTTTTTATGTTGGATTGCATGTGCACAGGGGAGAAGCAATAGAGGAGGGCTTGTATGGCAGACATTGATGAAAGAAAAATTAAGGATATTATCTCGAAGTTGGAAAGGTTAGAGTTTGGTTCATTAGTGGTCACGGTACACAATGGGGAAGTTACTCAAATCGACACCACTGAGAAGCAACGTTATACATCAGGCGACAATGGTTCCAAGAAAATAAATACATAGTACTGCTTAAACAATTAAAGGCACCTTTCTATGTTAAATGAAATAGAAAGGTGCCTTGCTGTTGGAATAGGAAGATAACCTGCCGTATGCAATACCAAACCTATTTAAAAAAGGAACCAACAAAGGAGTATAGGATAATGGTGACGAATAAAATAGTCAGGTGGTTAAGTGAAAAAATAAACATCGTTTTAGCCCACTTTTCTGGACTCATTTTTCTATAGCCGACAATACTTAATACGAGCCAAGCTGTGCTGAAGAATAAAGCAGCCATCATAATCCCTATTGAAAGTGAGGCGAATAAGAAACTGGCTCCGATTAAGGCAACTAGATAAATATTTGTTTGAATATACGTGCGTCTTAGCCCTTTCACAACAGGGAGCATTGGAACACTAGCCGCTTTATATTCATCGTGTCGACGAATAGCAATCGCATAAAAGTGCGGCATCTGCCAGAGGACCATAATGAGAAACAATCCGATGATTCCCGGGTGAAGCATATTAGGAGAAATCGCTGCCCACCCGATCAAGGGCGGTACGGCTCCTGATAAGCTGCCGATTTCTGTATTGTAAATTGTTTTTCGTTTTGACCACATGGTGTAGGGAACAACATAAATAAATAACCCAATTAAACCAAAGACTGCAGCAAGCGGTGATGCCAGTGCGAGAATAATAAGGCCTAGTAATGCCATAGATATACCAAGTGTGAGAGTGGATTTCAACTCCATCCTCCCTGTTACGGTTGGGCGGTTTTTGGTCCGATCCATGATGGCATCGATATCTCGGTCATATAAATTATTAAATGCTCCAGCTGCACCTATGACGAGAGACGAGCCGATCAAGGCAAAGATAACTTCTGGCAGCTTCGTAAGCGGGCTGATTCCGTTCACATATAGAGCCAGTGCAAGACCTGCAAACATGGCAATTACATTTGATTTGACGATTCCTGTTTTTATCGTTTCAGCTAGGACTTTTGACAAAGCCTGCTTTGGTATAGGAAGAGAAGACTCTTTAATGCTTTTGTCCGTCTTTACACTACTTCTCATAGTTTCCCTCTTTTCTTTTGCATTACACTATATAAGAGAATTCTATCACATTACGTTAGAAATAACCTGTCAGCGGGGTAAATTTCGGGAAAATGTCAAGAAGTTTTGAACGAATTTTGACAAGTTATTCCCTGATAGATCAGAGCTGCAGACCGCTTTCGACATGATTTGCTGTTTCTTTGGATAGAAGAAATTGGAACGAAAATCCGTTCAAAGGCTTAGGAGGGAGAAGATGACCCAAAAGCTTGCTGTTGCTATTTTACATGGTGCTGGCACTCCAGAGAAAAACTTTGCAGAATACATGATCGGTAAAATTTATAAAGGGTTCGCGAAAGAAGTGGAAGTCCAACATCCTGAACAAGAATTAGAAATTGTGCCTGTGTATTGGTCCTCCATATTTGAAGCGGAGGAAGAAAGACTTTGGAGAAAATTACAGCAAAGTGCGGACTTGGACTATGTCAGACTGCGTCGGTTTGCCGTTGAATTTCTGGCAGATGCTGTGGCTTATCAACCATCGTCTGTAGCGGATAATAATTATGATAAAGTACACGCTGTCCTGGCCCAGGCATTGAACCGTTTGAAGGAGAAAGCGGGTCCCACTGCTCCGTTATGTATCATAAGCCATAGTCTCGGGTCAGTAGTAGCGAGCAATTATTTTTATGACCTTCAGCTTAAACATGAGAATATAGGTATCCATACGAGAAGACACAATGGACAGTCACCTCTGGAGAAGGGGGAGACATTGGCGTTATTTTACACGATGGGCAGTCCTATGGCCTTATGGTCCCTACGTTTTATTGATTTCGGCCTTCCTATAAGAGTTCCCTCTCCCATGGTTAAGAAATATTATCAGCATCTTCAGGGTGAGTGGCTTAATTTCTATGACAAAGATGATGTTCTGGCCTATCCCTTAAAAGGTTTAAATGACCATTACCATAGCGCTGTGACGAAGGATGTGCAAGTCAATGCAGGCGGACTTTTAACAGGGTGGAATCCTTTTTCCCACAGCAGATATGATACTGATCGAAGCGTAATTGCTCCAATGGTAGAGGGATTAGCCAGAACCTGGATGGAGGTGAATAAGAGTTAGGGATCTGAATTTGGGACAGTGACACATCACAATGAAAGTTGAATAAGATAGTACATACGTTTAATACCTAACCTGGAAAAGAGGTATAGTATGATTTTACTATCGGGAAAGCCATTTCAACAAAGTGACATGTGGCCTTCCACTAATATGGAAGATATCATCCTTGAGGAGATGCAAGGGGATCATATCATTTATTCATTTTCGTCGTTTGATCAGTTAATGTTTGCGCTTCAGTTACGAAAGCAGATCATTTTAAGTGCTGAAGCAATGAATCAAAGTGAGATGGAGTTCGCAGTGTTTGCAACTTCTCGCTGTAATCCAGAGTACTGGCGTTTGACAGAATTAGGCGGATTTCAGTTGCGCAGGGGTGTAAAGCCTTCTGCGGCTATTCAGGATTTTTACAAGAATAGTTCGCTGTATGCCTTTGAATGTGCAGGGGCCATGTTGATTATTTATTACCATGCTGTTCTTAATACCATTGGTGAAGACGCGTTTAATTATTTATTTCCTGACCTCTACATTTACAGTTGGCACTCTGATTCTGATCTCGGAATTCATTCTATTTATACGCATGATTTTCTACCAGGTGATGTCGTCTACTTTAAAAATCCGGATTTTGACCCTAATGCTTCTCAATGGAGAGGGGAAAATGCTGTAGTCATGGGAGATGGAACGTATTTCGGTCATGGTTTGGGGAGACGTACAGCTGAAGAAATGATAGAAGCGTTAAATAAAAATAGAAAACAGGGCTCAAATCAATCAGCTTATCTAATGAGTGCAGCTAAAAGACTTTCATTTAAACATTTGGCGGAATTCTCTGTACCGCAAAGAAATCATCCGAAGCAAAAGTATAAATATCCTATCGTCCCTCACAATAGAACTTCAATTCAGTTTGAGGACTATCTTATCTTTCTTTATTCCATGTATAGGACACCATAAAAATCTGATACTCACCTCATTTCCTACAGGAGCTGGGAGGAGGTGAGTATCATATTGATTTGATGGAGCGAGCGGCTGCTGAGTTTCTGTATTCTTCAAAAGTGATAACGGATTCAAAGTTTAATGGTGCACTCTCCTAAGTTGTCCTCTCCCCATTGCAGGCAGAAGTGATCGTTGTTTGAGACGGCCCCCACCCCTTCTGGAGTCCCCGTGAAAATCAGATCACCTTGCTGAAGGCCCACATGAGAGGCACAATAATCAAGTAATGTTTGTAAGTCAAAAATTAATTCCTGGATATTGCCTTTTTGTACTTGTTTTCCATTGATGGTAAGGCTAAAGCTCCTTTTCCTGCATTCTTCTACACCTGGAAAGGTTATAAAACGACTCAAGACCGCTGAGTTGGGAAAACCTTTAGCCAATAACCATGGGTGACCTTTTTTCTTCAAATCACTTTGAACATCTCGTAAGGTAAAGTCAATTCCGATAGCCATTTGATCCACAATCTCATCAACGGTGATTCCTTTTTTATAAGGTTTTCCTATTTGGAGGACTAATTCAGCCTCATAATGGACGTCCCCACGTTCTCCTGGCAGATAAATATCAGCTCCATTTGCCCGGGTGTAGGAATGGCTTGGTTTTGTAAATAGCAGCGGAGATTCTGGAACATCATTATTCAATTCTTCCGCATGACGTACATAATTTCGCCCGACACAATAGATCGTACCAATTTGGTTCATATAATCACCCGCTTTTCACACTATATTATTTAAAAATCTCTTTAATAGCACTTTATCATATCTCATCTCTGTTTGTTGTCAGTAATTTGAATGTCATATAAGCTGAGAATTAGGGTAAAGACCTGCATAACCTCTGGAGGTGCATGGTATGAATGACGTTCAGACACTTCAGGAAAAAATTAATTATGATAAAACATTTGATTGCGTTCAGTGTGGATATTGTCTTCCGGCCTGTCCAACTTATGAAACAATGGAGAGAGAAACTCATTCGCCACGCGGGCGCATTAACCTCGTGAAACTTGTCGCAGAGGGCAAGGCTTCTGTAGAAGATTTACAAGAGCCGATTGAGAAATGCCTCGGGTGCATGGCTTGTACAACAGTTTGTCCTACTAATGTTCAGTATGGACAAATCCTAGAAGGGGCAAAGGAAGTGATTGAGGAACATCAAGTAAAATCTACGTGGCAGAGGAAAACAGAAGATTTCCTGTTTGGCTCCTTTTTTCCGTCCGGCAAATGGATGGGGAGGTTAGGAAACTTCACGTGGTTTTATCAAAAATCCGGCCTGCAGTATCTGGTGAATTCTTTATCTCTGACGCAAGCAGTTCCTTTTCACCTGGGTCAGTTTGAACAGGTTCTGCCTGCCCAACCTGCACCCAAGCAACGTGCCAGACGTGCGAAGCGGTACATACGCCATAGACCAGCAGCGGGGAAGGTTGCCTTTTTTACGGGGTGTGTGATGGATAGTGTGTTTTTTGAAACTAATGAGAACACGATTGAGCTGCTGTTACGAAGTGGTTTAGAAGTTGTTCTTCCAGAGCAGCAATCTTGCTGCGGAGCTCTGCACGCTCACTCAGGAAAGGTGGAAGAATCGCGGGAGTTAGCTAAACGCAATATTCGAGCATTTGAAGAGGAAAATGTTGATTATATAGTGAACAATGCTGGAGGCTGTGGAGCCAGGTTGATAGAATATCATCATTTATTTGAAGAAGGCAGCTCGTGGCATGGAAGAGCTAAACGGTTTATCTCCAAAATAAAGGATATTTCAGAAGTTCTGGCAGGTGTTGAAGGGTTGGAGTTTACCCGGCCGATTCATCGAACGGTTACTTATCAGCCATCTTGTCACATGACCAATGTGCAAGGGGTTCAAGGTCCGCCTCTGGAATTAGTGAAAAAGATACCAGGAGTTACCTTAAAGGAACTGGATCGTCCCGATTTCTGCTGTGGATCAGCTGGTATTTATAACATCATTCATTACGATGAATCGATGGAGGTATTAGATGTGAAAATGAAAGATGTCTGTGGTGTCCACCCGGACTCGATTATCACTACAAATCCGGGGTGTCTTTTGCAAATGAAACTAGGAATTGAACGAGAGGGGGCGAATCATGAGATAGACGCTCTCCATCTCGTAGATTTGTTATTAGAAGCAGAGCCAAGGGTGAAACGTGTTTAATACGTTAATCTACTTTATGAAATCGCTGGATCTGTTTAAGAGTTAGGAGTCAGAGCTCATGTTAGAAACCATCAATATCTATTTACAAAAATTTATGCCATTTATTACACCGATCTCAGTCGTTGTTGGGGTCGTCTTTGATGAATGGCTTAGCCTGTTTGTGTTTCTAGTTCCATGGATATTTGCATTCATGACTTTTTCAGGAAGTTTGGGCTCCAATTTCAGCGATCTAAAGAATGTGCTTCGTCACCCCTTGTCCCTTATTGCCTGCTTAATTGTCTTACATTTGATTATGCCGCTCATTGCGCTCGGAGTAGGAACACTGGTCTTCCCTGGGGATACGCTTACCACGATGGGCCTCATTCTATCTTTTGTTATTCCGACCGGGATTACGAGTTTAATCTGGGTGTCTATCTATAAAGGGAATGTCGTATTAACCCTTTCGATTATTTTGGTAGATACATTGCTTGCTCCATTTATTATTCCATTGATGATGCAATGGTTGGCAGGAAGTGCGGTGGAAATAGAGGGCAGAGAAATGATGACGGGGCTTTTATGGATGATTGTCGTCCCATCTTTGATTGGAATGCTTGTGAATCAATTTGCGAACAAGGGTGTTACGCGTTCATTTGAGTCAACTTTAGCTCCTTTTACAAAAATAGGAATAGGGGCCGTTGTGGCTATCAATAGCTCAGCTGTTGCCCCATATTTAAAAGACATTGATAGAAAATTACTGTTAATCGCTTTAATCGTGTTCATGCTGGCCATCTGTGCTTATACGATTGGCTATGTTTCAGGGAAGCTTATGAAGACAGACCAAAGTACCGTAATATCTCTCACATTCAATAGTGGTATGAGAAATATAAGCGGGGGTGCAGTGATCGCCATTACCTTCTTCCCGCCAGCTGTAGCTGTTCCTGTGATTGTTGGCATGTTGTTTCAACAAGTATTAGCAGCATGTACGGGCAATATTCTGGGCAAATTTTCGTTGGATCCAAGGAAAGAAGAAGTGAATGTGCCCTCCTAGAAACGAGATAATAGCTCGGTAAAGATAAGCCTGTGCCTCTCTATGGGGAGAGAATCTAATTGAAAATGGTAACCTGTGCAATATAGCGCATGAGCCCCCGCTTAAAGGGGCTTTTTTCATGTCGTGTTTCCCAACTCGAAAATGAAGGAATTTTCCCGCATTTAGCTGAATGGTAATAGTAACCCTAAAAAAGGAGGAATTTGATGAAGTTCAAAGCTTTAGCAACATTGTCGCTCGCCATGTCGTTGACCATTTTGCCGAATGTTGGAGATGTTTCTGCAGAAAGTGAGGTTAAGGTTCCAGAAAAGTCGAAAGAGGTAAACGTTCAGGTTGATAAAGGCAATTACGTCAAAGGTGAAGTCATCGTAAAATTCAAGGATAAGGGTAAGAATGCTAAAAAAGCACTTAATGGCCTAAATGCAGAGGTTGCCGCTGAAAAGGATCCGGTAGATTCGAACTTTAAGGTGTTGGAAGTGGGGAATGTTGAGGCAGCCGTGAAGGCCCTTAATAAAAACCCTAATGTAGAATATGCCGAGCCTAACTACAATTTCAGTGCGACTTGGACGCCAAATGACTATTACTATAGCAGTGTACAATATGGACCGCAAAATACTTATACTCCTTCAGCATGGGATTATGCAAGAGGGAGCAGCAGTCAAGAGATTGCCGTGATTGATTCTGGTGTCGATTATACACATCCTGATTTAGATGGAAAAACAATTCGGGGCTATGATTTCGTAGATAATGATAATTATCCAATGGATGAAAACGGTCATGGTACGCACGTGGCAGGTACGGCTGCTGCAGAAACGAATAATTCAATCGGGGTTGCTGGTATGGCTCCAAATACTAGCATTCTAGCTGTTCGAGCGCTAAATGCAAGTGGAAGTGGCTCCCTTGCAGATATCGCAGATGCTATTCGTTATTCTGCCGATGCAGGGGCTGAGGTTATTAATCTATCATTAGGCTGTAATTGTGATACACAAACCCTTGAGAATGCCGTGAATTATGCCTGGAACAGTGGATCTGTCGTAGTGGCAGCTGCGGGTAATAGTGGAGTCTCCACAACGTTTGAACCAGCTTCCTATGCCAATGTAATTGCAGTAGGTGCTGTAGACAGCAGTGATAATATAGCGTCGTTTTCTAACTACGGTACATGGGTAGACGTGACGGCTCCGGGAGTACAGATTGCATCAACTGTGCCAAATAATGGATACGCTTACAAATCTGGAACTTCTATGGCTTCTCCGCATGTAGCAGGACTTGCAGGACTGTTAGCGGGTCAGGGGAGAAATAACGTGCAGATCCGAGCGGCCATTGAAAATACAGCTGATCCAATTAGCGGAACAGGGTATTACTTCGAACATGGACGCATCAACTCCTTTGATGCTGTAAGGTATTAAGAACTGCTAAAGAATTCATTTCATAGTATGGAAAAAAGGCTCTCCGTAACTGGAGAGCTTTTCCTTTTTCACATTCATTTAGCGCAAGGCTTGATCTCGCTAATGAGGCTGTAATAAAGACGTGTGCTTATGGCATCATTTATAAAAAAAGAGAGGCACATGGCTCTCTCCGTTAATAGTAAGGATAGTATGGGTAATACGGGTAGTATGGACGATAATAAGGATACAGAGCTAACCCTGCTAAAGCTGCAAGCGGGAAAGCGAGTCTTCTAAAGCGTCTTGCTCTGCGACGGCCGTAACCGTATCCATAATCACCATACTGCCTGCTTTCGATTTCGTCACCATTGCCATCTACCATAACGTCCTCACTTACGAGAACAGTAATGCCGTCATCATCGACGTGAACAATAACTCCGTCAATAGTGGCTCCGTCTGATAATGCAATCATCACATGGAAGTATTTATACTTTTCACATTTACTATAGGTAGGCTTTTCGTAACCATTATCATACATATTCCGTTCGTCGGTCATATGACACCCCTCCCTCTACAAAATCATGATACGCACCCAGGTCATATGTGTGACAAAAAATTATGATAAGTCATAATTCTTAATAAATAATCCCATTTTTAGTAAACTAAAAGAAACATATAGATGAGGTGATGGAATTTGGAAAAAAGAGCACCGATTGCCCTTGGTAACCGCATTCATTTGATTGACGGCTTTGATCTTGGCATGTCAGGCCGAACAGGTACATATGTGATAGAGGAGGAGGACTTAACGCTGGTGGAAACGGGGCCGAGCCCATCTGTTCCGCGTATTTTGGAAGGGTTGAAGGAGTTAGGGCTAGATCCGGCTCATGTGAAATACATTATTTTGACCCATATCCATCTTGATCACGCAGGCGGAGCGGGTCTTCTATTGAATGAGTGCCCTGAAGCTAAGGTAGTTGTCCATAGACGCGGCAAGCGTCATCTTGCAGATCCATCAAAATTGATTGCAGGAGCCCGTGCTGTTTATGGAGATCAATTTGATCAATTGTTCGATCCTATTTTACCGATACCTGAAGAACGATTACTAATAAAAGAGGATGGAGATACTCTAACAATAGGGAAGGGTTGCAGCCTTACATTTCTCGATACACCAGGGCATGCCAAGCATCATTTAGGGATTTATGATCCAGTGAGTAATGGATTTTTCACAGGAGACACAGTAGGAATACGCTATCATCAAACAGATGATCGTGGGTTGACTTTCTATTTGCCGTCAACTTCGCCTAACCAGTTCAGCCCCGAAGCGATGCAGCAATCAATCGATCGAATCAAAGGAATGAACATTGATCGAATTTATTTCGGTCATTTCGGGGAGTCTACAGATCCAGCCAAGGTGTTTAAGCAAGTGTCTGAATGGATTCCTGTCTTTGTAGAAGCCGCCGAACAGTCGTATGCGAATGGTGAGGGGGCAGCAGGTACTCAACTTCGGCTCCTTGATAAAGTTTCCGGCTATTTAAGTGAACACGGAATTCCTGATGATCATCCTGTTTATGAAATTTTGAAGCTTGATTTTGAAGTATGTGCAATGGGGTTGATGGATTACTTGGACAAGGCAAAATAACCTATCATCTTTTACTCGAGGAGTTTCCCTGCAGGTTGTGTAAATGACCGGGATTCATGGTATAATAAATCTATAGGCACCATATAATAAAAAAAGGGTGCAGCTGTCACTGCAACCCTTCTAGATAATGATTCCCCCCAGGGGATCAGCTATCCACTTAAGGAGTAGACCTCTCCCGATTAACATGTGAGGCTAATAGGGAGGTCTATTTTTTATTGATCATTTTTATGATCAAAGCGAGCAATGCAATCAAAAACGTCCCGAATGAAAATAAAACCATCAGAACTTCATACATGCTAATAGGCATCACCCCCTTACTGCCATTGGGGTTAGCCGACCTGCCCTAAAAGGAATATTATCTGTATATTATTGTACCATATTCCATTAGGCAATCCTACCATAAAAACGAACGTATGTTCTGTTTTCGGGCTGCCTTATCTGATTTCACTCAAGACTCACTGCATGAAATTAGGGAGAATTAACACTTCAACCCGCCTGTTTTTCGCCCTGTTTTCCGGTGTATCGTTTGGCGCTACAGGGCTGTGCTCACCATAACCTTTGGCACTAAAGAGCTGGGGGTCGAGCTTTTCATTATTTAACAGTAAACTCATAAAATTTACGGCTCGCATTACGCTCAACTCCCAGTTGGATTGAAAATCGCTGTTGCGAATTGGGCGGTTGTCCGTGTGGCCGCTAATGATGATTTCATGCGGTTCCTTTGTGTTGAGAATCTCTGACATATCATTAGCAATGCCGATACCGTCTCTTTTAACTTCTGCACTGCCTGATCCAAAGAACACGTTATCCAAAATAACGACTAACAATCCCTTTTCTGACAAACTCGTTGTGAGCTCACCAGTCAACTTATTTTCTTCGATATAACCTTCAATTTCCTTCTGTAAAGATTTTAAAGGTAACAGTTTGTTCTCTTCTGTCTGAGTTTTAACTTTTGGTTCTTCTTCTTTTTCCTTTTCTTCCTCATCACTGCTTATACTTAATGGTTCTATTGGGCTCTCCTCATGTTCCATGGGTCCTTCCCCACCACTGAATTCATTTCGGAAAGCCTCAGAAAACTTTTTGAATTTTTGTGCATCAATTTCACTTGAGGCAAATAAAACAATAAACAATGCTAAAAGCAGTGTTAACATGTCAGCATAGGGTAAAAGCCAGGACTCATCGGTGTGATTTTCCTCACGCCGTTTCTTCTTTCTCATTGGTTTCCTCCTTATCTGCCTCCGAATGTAGCTTAGCAAGGTCAGAGGGTGATAAATAGGCACTTAATTTATCTTTAACCACTAGCGGGGATTCTCCTTCTGTAATCGACAGAACACCCTCGATGATCACATATTTATACTGTACTTCATTTCTTGATTTTTCCTTCAGCTTGTTTGCGAAAGGATGCCATAACACATATCCTGAGAAAATTCCCAAAAGCGTAGCAACAAATGCTGCTGAAATCGCATGGCCAAGAGCTTCGGTATCATCCATATTCCCTAGTGCCGCAATAAGACCGATTACAGCCCCGAGTACTCCCAATGTAGGGGCATAAGTACCGGCTTGTGTGAAAATAGCTGCCCCTTTTTGGTGCCTGTGTTCCATGGCTTCCACTTTTTCTACTAAAACGTCCCGGATAAATTCCGGGGTCTGACCATCGATCGTTAATTGCAGTCCCGATCTTAAAAACGGGTCATCCAGTTCATCGATCCTTTGTTCTAAAGCAAGCAAACCTTCTTTACGGGTAAAGTCTGCCAGTTCCGTAAAAAGGGTAATTAAATAATGGAAGTCATTTCCCTTTGTTTCCTTAAACAGAATCTTCATAAGGGCAGGGAGACGTTTAATTGTACTCATGGGAAAGGCTATGAATACAGTTGCTGCTGTGCCAAGAAAGATAATGAGTAATGCAGCCGGGTTGATGAGCGCAACTAAGCTGACGCCTTTTAAGACCATTCCTGCCGATACTGCAATTATGCTTAAAATAATTCCAATAATTGTTGATTTATCCATGCTCTCACCTCTTGCTTATGTTTTAGTTTATATAAAATTTTCGCGGAATGCTTTCTGCCATTAAGTAAGTGATTGACTCCAAACACGCTGCAGCCTCCTCTATTTGCCGGATGAATCCATCTGTACTTGTATGTAACGTAATTTTGCCGGAAACTATAACTAGTAACTCTATTTATTTTATCGTTCAGTTCGTGGCATTTATAAAGTAAAAAAAGGAAATCTATCAAGGTGAATTTTGACAAAATGAAAAACTCATCCTTAGCACGTAAGCAGAAAATTTATTATAATGAATCCGAAGACATTGTGAAGCATTTCACTAATTACAACCAGTTGGGAGATAGTGAGGACTATGAAACATCTAAGTAAAATAGCTTTCGGACAAAAAAATCTGATCGCACTGTTAGTCGTTTCATCTGTCTTAATCGGGATGATGATACTTGGTCAGGCATACTTTTTTGTGGATATTATTGAACGGATTTATTTGCAGGAAGAGCCGTTCGAGGGAGTATTCCTCTTATTAGCTGGATTACTATTAGTCATTATTGGACGTGCATTGCTTACTCACGTTAATGGGTGGGCAGGGGTGAAAATAGCTTCTGAAGCCAAACGTGATCTAAGAGATTCACTCCTCGCTAAGTATTCTCGTAATCCTATCCAAGCATCATTGCAGGGTCAATCTGGTCAGAAAGTAAGTGTTTTGATGGATGCGGTGGATGAAGTTGACCCGTATTTTAGCAGTTATATTCCACAGATTATACAATCTGCAATCGTTCCAGTCATGATTTTAGTTATCGTGTTTACACAACACCTTTATTCAGGACTGATCATCGTGGTGACTGCCCCGTTTATTCCCTTTTTCATGGCGATTATAGGGATGAAAACCAAAGATAAATCTGAGGAGCAGATGGATAAGCTTGCCGCTTTCTCTGGACAGTTCCTGGATACATTACAAGGGCTGACAACCCTGAAACTATTTGGACAGTCTTCCCATCAAAAGCAAAAAATTCGTAAGAGCAGCATCGATTTCCGTGAGGCTACCATGGAAGTGTTAAAGATTGCTTTTGTTTCTTCTTTTATGATGGAGCTTATCTCTATGCTTAGTATAGGGTTGATTGCGCTTGAAATAGCCATTCAACTTGTTGTCTATGAAAATATCAGCTTTTTCACAGCGTTTTTCATCCTAATTCTTGCGCCTGAATTTTTCTCCGGCCTAAAGGATCTGGCTAGTGCTTTTCATACTGGCAGGGGAAGTGCAGGGGCAGCGGAGAAGGTGCAAGGTGAATTGGATGAACCAGAAGTGTCCGTATGCTGGGGAAATCAGGAACTTTATAATGAAGGAAGACCACCTCATATTGAGTTAGAAAATTTATCTTTCAGTTATGGACAAGATTCTTTTGCCTTACATCACATTTCTACGATCATCCCATCATATGGTCAAATTGCGATTGTTGGGAGGAGTGGTTCTGGGAAAACAACATTGCTTCATTTACTAGCTGGACTGATGAATCCGCAAGAAGGAGCAATTATCGTAAATGGACAGCCCTTATCAGATTATAAGGAACAGGATTGGTTTGATCAGTTAAGTTATATTTCTCAACAACCGTATTTATTTTCAGGATCGATAGCAGAAAATATTGCGATCGGCGGTAAAGACAACCCTTCACGAATGAATATTGATAAAGCAGCCCGCAAGGCAGGGCTTGCTAACCTGATAGATTCCCTTGAATCAGGATTAGATACGCCTGTGGGTGAGGCGGGACGAGGACTTTCCGGAGGCGAGCAACAGCGTGTTGCTATTGCAAGAGCCTTCCTGAAACAACCCGCTGTTATTCTCTTTGATGAGCCCACGACAGGGCTAGACCTTCAGACGGAAAGGATAATGCAACAGTCCATAAAAGAGTTAGCACGGACTTCGACTGTCATTACAGTCGCACATAGGCTGCACACGATTAAACAAGCAGATCAAATTCTTTTTCTGGATGACGGAGAATTAGCGGGGCAGGGAACACACGGAGACTTAATCGAATCCATTTCAGAATATCGTCAGATGGTTTCTGTTCAACAGGGGAGTGATACGAAGTGAAAGACCTATTCATGGTAGTGAAGCTCGTAGTTAGAGAAAAGAGAGATATCTTACTATCCATTTTGTTCGGGTTTCTTGCAGGAATAACAGCTGTGGGACTATTTGGGGCAAGTGGCTATTTGGTATCAAAGGCTGCGCTCATTCCCCCGCTTTACACGCTTATTTTAGTCGTATCTTTCGTCAAACTGCTAGGGTTCATAAGAGCAATAAGCCGCTACATTGAACGATATGTTTCTCATCGAGCTACTTTTACGATTTTGAGTCATTTACGTGTGTCCTTTTATGAAAAATTGGAACCGCTGGCTCCAAGGATTTTTCAGAAGTATCGCAGCGGTGATTTGTTAGCTAGAATTGTAGGGGATGTAGAAAGTCTGCAAAACTTCTTTCTACGTGTATTTTATCCTCCTATTGTCCTGCTGATTGTGTTCCTGTTTACGATCATATTTACAACTTTTTATTCACTGTCTATTGCACTTGTTCTTCTAGGGGGATTGATCATTACTGCCCTGATGGTACCGCTGTTATTCGCTATGCGGCAGCGGAAAATTGAAGGTCAAGTTCGCGAAGTACGGGGAGTTCTATCAACAGAGACAACAGAATTGCTATATGGCTTTCGCGATCTAAAAATCTATCGTAAACTCGCGGAAAAAGAAAACCAGTTAAAAGGGTCTTCGGACTACTATATTCGAGAGCAGGAGAAGGTTGGTATCCATGCTTCCTTAAGTCAGGCTATGAATTCATTGGCCTCTCTAGTTGCATCCTGGGTTGTACTGTCTTTAGGTGCTTATTTGGTTGCTGAAGGGCAATTAAAAGGGATCTTCCTTGCTATGCTTGTCATGATTTCATTGACTGTTTTCGAAAATGTTACTCCTATGGCCGTGTTTCCAATTCATTTAGAGGATAGCCGTCGGGCAGCAAACCGTCTGTTTTCTGTAGTGCATACTAATAGTGAGGCGACTCAGTCTAATCAAGCTTCTATTCAGCTTCAGGAGCAGCAAGGTTTAGCCATCGATATGCACGAAGTAAGCTTTACATTTCCAGATGAAGTAAGGTCGACCTTGAAGAACGTCAGCCTGCACTTACCGGCAGGATCGAAAACGGCCATCGTTGGGCCAAGTGGCTCTGGTAAATCCACATTGCTCCAGCTTTTATTAAAAATACAGATGGAGTACACAGGGAAGGTCGAAGTTGGGGGAACATCACTGGATTCCCTCGATCAGGAAAGTCTCTGGGGTCATACAAACGTAGTGCTGCAGGAAAATCATTTTTTCTTCGGTACCATAAGAGAAAATTTAATGCTGGCGGGCGATGATTTAATGGATAGACAGCTGGAGGAAGCACTGGAGAAAGTGAAATTGCATCATATTCATTTAACTGATTCAGTTTTAGAAAAGGGTGAAAATCTTTCTGGTGGTGAAAAACAGCGTTTAGCAATAGCTCGGGCACTGCTTAGATCGAAGTCCTTATGGGTCTTAGATGAACCCACTTCATCAGTGGATGCGCTTACGGAAACCACAATCTACCAGCATTTATTCGAAGCAGCCGAGAGTGATACGCTCATCGTTGTAAGTCATCGATTAACAGGGCTTGAGCACATGGATAAAATTGTTGTGATGGAGCACGGCGAGACCGTGGAAGAGGGTACTTTTAATGAATTAATGGACAAGCGTGGGTACTTCTACCAAATGAAACAGATCGAGAAAAGTGTATTTATGTAGCGGGGGACGTTAGATGTTTTAAGAGTGATGTCAAAAAAGAAGTTGTGCATAAAGTAAGAATGAAATGCATGTGAGTGAATTTCATAATTCTCAGCCGTTCCATCAGCTAGATGGGGAGTAAGGAGAATAGGGGTGGTTTCCCACCCCTATTCTCCTATTAAAAATACGGAACCTGCTTCATGTGTAGCAACACGAATTCCAACTATTTTACAAAAGAGGAGTCTAATGGAAGTGATTCACCAGGTTCAAGGACTGGAACATCAACTTCCGCGGTGTCAGGGTACTTAATGCCAGCTCCCGTATTAAGAACGACTACACTCTCCTCTTGTTTAATCCAGTTCTGTTCCCTTAGTTGGCGGGCAGCTAAAAATGCAGCGGCACCTTCTGGGCATACAAAGGATCCTTCAAGCTTGGCGACTTGTTTCAGTTCTTTAAGGATCTCCTCTTCTTCTACAGCGATCGCACATCCGTCTGTTTCATAAAGGGCGTGGAGAATAAGGAAATCACCGATAGCCTTAGGAACGTTTATGCCGAACGCTTGTGTCTGTGAGTTTTCCCAGAATACAGATTCGGTTTTTCCTTGTTTCCAGGCTTCCACAATAGGCGCGCAGCCTTCTGCCTGCACAGCTACAAGTCGAGGCATTTTTTGGCCCTCCAGCCAACCAAGTGCCTGCAACTCCTGAAGTGCTTTATAAATACCAATTAATCCAACGCCGCCTCCTGTTGGATAGAGGATGACATCCGGCAGCTGCCAGTTCAACTGTTCAGCTATTTCCAGCCCCATTGTCTTTTTCCCTTCAATTCGATAAGGCTCTTTTAGTGTAGACACATCATATAGGCCATAGTTCTTTACAGCTTCAGCTACCATTTTTCCAGCATCACTGATCAAGCCGTTTACAAGAAAGAGATTAGCACCAGATAGGGCGCATTCGTTTCTTGTAATGGATGGAGCATCTACAGGCATTACAATAGTTGAACTTATATGCGCTCGAGCAGCATAGAGGGACCAGGCTGCTCCAGCGTTTCCATTTGTGGGCATGGCAAGAGCTTCGACTCCCAGCTCTTTAGCTTTTGATACACCAACAGCTGCACCTCTAGCTTTGAATGCCCCTGTAGGGATAATTCCCTCATCTTTCATTAATAGATTCGGCAGTTCCATATTTTCACCAAGTGTCGGCATCGAGAGGAGTGGAGTCATCCCTTCTCCCATTGTCGTGACATGTTCTTGTGACTGAACGGGAAGAAGTTCATGGTAGCGCCATAGATCGGGGGTTCTCCGCTCCAAATCGGCGGGACTCCATTCTTTTGCTAATTGATCCAGGTTATATTCAACTAGCAACGGAGCCTCACAATCACATAAATGATGAATGGCATCTTTCGCATAGGTCTGCAAGCATTTCGGACAGTAAAGATGAGAGATATAACTATAACGCAATGCAATCCCCTCCAATATGTAAAGTTGTTTTTATAGTATCATAGTATTCAGAAAAAATTATCAAAGTCTGACGGTAATTTTTGAAACGAAATGGCTAGTTGCTCCGTAAGTAATGATGGCAATTAAAATGCAAACGGAGGAGAGAGTGTCATGACGGGGATATTTCTAGCTGCTTTATTTCCTTTTTTATTGTTTTTATTACTAACGATCATCGCGGCTCTGCAGAATAAAAACAAAGCAAAAGGCATCATTCAAGGAGCGTTCGGATTATTTGTAATCGGATATATAATTGTTTTAATCATCACCTACATTTGGATGCCGGCCATTACAGTTCCTAATATGCTGCTAATGAACGCAGTCGTTGCCATTATATTAGCACCGGCTATGTATGTGGGAGCGGGAACAGTTATCGATAAAAAAACGATCCACAAATCAACGCCTGCTATCGTGTTTTTCATTACGGCCCTGGCTATTGCAGCCATTTTTGTAATCGGTATTTTCTCGGTGAATCAGACGTATAATTCGATTTCGAAACAGGAGGCAGGGGAAGCGAAGCCTTTGAACGAAGAGAATACACCGATATCCGTAGCACCGGAATCAGCTCGTAACAAAGTTCAGAAGTCAATGAGTGTCGTACCGAATACCCAGTTTTATGACCTTGGAAAACTACAGGTCCAGGAAGTGAACAATGAAATTTCGTATGTCGCCCCAGTCGAATTTACAAGCTTCTGGAGATACTTTCGCGGAAAAGAGACAGAGGGATATTTTACGATTCCAGCAACGAACATTAATGCCCAGCCTGAATTTGTGGAAAGCAAGATGCGCTACACAAATTCAAGTTACTTTAATCACAATGTCCAGCGTCAGGTCTATATGGAGTTTCCGTATTATATCCAAAGTGGGGAAGCTCAGATCGAGGTGGACGATGAAGGGAAGCCTTGGTATGTTCAAACGATATACAAACCAGTTTTGTTAACCAATCGGCCCGATCTTGAGAAAGTGAAGGTTGCTGTGGTTGATCCTGTTTCAGGAGAGGTAAAGGCTTACAAAGCCAGCGAAGCTCCTGATTTCATTGAAGGGTCGATCAGCTCTGAACTTGCGACAGGTGAGAATGAATACTTTGGTAAGTATGTTCATGGTTTGCTCAATTCCATTTTTGGAAAAAAGGATGTTAAAATCCCTAATGAGTCAGGAACAGAAAGCAGTGTAACCCCTATCTTTGGCGATGATGGAGACATGTATTATTTTACAGACATGGCTTCGCCTAAAGAAAATATTGATTCAGCACTTGGTTACACGTTAATTGATGCAAGGACAGGAGAATTGACCTATTATAACGGCAAGAAGAACAGCGGGATTATGGACAGTAAAGGGGCAAGGCAGATCGTAAATAAGCAGTTCCCTGAGAAAAACTGGACTGGTTCCATGCCGGTTCTGTATAACGTAGATGGTCATCCTACTTGGATTGTCAATGTGCTTGATCCAAACGGGCTTTTTAAGCGATATGCATACATTAAAGCGAACGATTCTGATTTTGCTGTTTTTGGTGAAACAGCTAAAGAGACACTAACTGCGTATCGATTACAGCTAGCTCAAGATCCAAGCAATGTTCAAGGAGGCGAAGGCGTTGAAACGACTGCAAAAGATGGGGTAGTCAACCGTGTGCTTGTGACTTCGACAGATTCCCGTCAAGTTGTTCAATTTATCCTTGAAGGGGATACAACGATCTATTCAGTCAACGTTAGTAAAGCACCGTTGGCCATATTCCTTCGTGAAGGCGACCATGTACAAATGCAGGTGAAAGTGCGTGAGAACGGACCGGCAACGGTAGAGGAAATGATAGTAGAAGAATTGAACAAATAAGTTATATCCATGAGCAGGATCACGAAACTAAACAATTTGGGATTCTTGTCAATATCATGCGTTTCACGTGGAACAATCCTCCATTTTGTGACCTATCCTCGCATCCTGTAGAATAAGAGGATAGGTTAAATTTTAATTAGAAAAGGTGTTTTTTGTGGAGAAGAAGTACATTGTTATAGGTTCAGGGATACTTGGTGCCTCAACCGCCTATCACCTTGCTAAAGCAGGGGCCGAGGTGACGGTAGTTGACCGTAAGGATACTGGCCAGGCGACAGATGCTGCAGCAGGAATCATTTGTCCATGGCTGACCAAACGAAAAAATAAAGCCTGGTATCGATTAGCTAAAGCCGGCGCGAAATATTACCCTGCATTGGTAGAGAAGCTGAAAGCAGATGGAGAACAGGAGACAGGATACAAACGCGTTGGAGCACTCCGTCTTCATACGGAAGAAGAAAAACTGGATGAAATGATGGAGCGGGCCCTAGAGCGCAGGGAGGATGCACCAGAAATGGGCGAAATCACTCGTCTTTCTCCGTCAGAAACGCAGACAATGTATCCACCTGTTGCTGAGGAATATGGTGCTGTTCACATGAGTGGTGCTGCTCGTGTAGATGGCCGAGCTCTTCGTGATGCTTTAGTAAATGCGGCTAAACGAAAGGGCGCTGTATTCTTAAAAGGCAATGCTTCCTTAATTGTGAAAGATCAGCAAATTACAGGTGTGAAAACGGAAGAAGAACAGTTGGAGGCTGACCAGGTGATTGTGGCAGCGGGTGCATGGGCGAAGGAAATTATTGAACCATTAGGCGTGAATTTTCTCGTGCATCCTCAAAAAGCACAAATTGTGCACTTGGAATTGCCGGCAACAGAAACAGGTGACTGGCCGGTTGTGATGCCGCCAACAAATAAATATTTGCTCAGCTTTGATCAGGGAAGAGTTATAGTAGGAGCAACACATGAAACGAAAGAAAAATTTGATTCGCGCATTACTGCCGGAGGGATTCATGAAATTTTTACTAAGGTGCTGGCAGTAGCGCCAGGACTGGCTCGAAGTACGATGCTTGAGGCGCGGGTAGGATTTAGACCGTTCACGCCTGATTCCCTTCCTGTTTTTGGAGAGATACCAAATTTCGAAGGGATATTGGTGGCGAATGGCTTAGGAGCATCAGGTCTTACCACAGGTCCATTTATCGGGGCGGAATTAGCGAGAATAGCCCTTGGTACTGACACGGAACTTCATAAAGAGGATTATAAGGTCGAGCATGCTTTTCCAAAAAATAAATAAGTAAGTAAAGAAGCACAACCTCTTAAAGGTTGTGCTTCTTTACAATTATTCTTCTCTAACAAGGCGAAACCCTACTTTTTTTAAAGCCTGTTCAAGGTTGCGTGTAATTCTGAGCCCTTTGTACATAGGATCCTGACTTAGGTGACTCATCGCCATGTCAGGGCGAATCCCTGTAAGAATAGGGGTAACCCCCATCAGTTCCAGAGCCTTAACAATATCTGATAAATGGCTGGTAAACAAGTCGTCAAAACTCACCATGCCAGAAAGGTCAAGTATAAAGTAATCCAGATTTTTTTGATAAATTCGTTGAAGTATGGTTTCGAGCAGGTGATTTGATCGATCTTCATTCACGATCCCTACTAAAGGAAGAACGACCACCCCTTCTGTCACTGGGACAATGGGTACAGACAAAAGGTCAACACGCTGTTGAGTCTGGTCAAGGCTAATGATATAACTGAAAATTTGGCCGACAGACCGTAGGAAATATGCTTCCTCTTCAGTGAATTTGCGCGGCTCTTTATCCATTACGCACAGTGTGCCGAATTCCATTCCATCCCGATCGTAGATTTTCACTCCCATAAAGGCTCTCACACTAACATCTACGGGCAGGTCTGCATTTTCCTTTATGTAGTGTAATGAAAGGTCATTTGAGGTGAATACTTCTTCACCAGATTCTATTACAAATTGACAAAAAGACTGCTCATAATCCATACGAATATTCGCATCTAGAATATGGTCGCTGTTATTATAAGCATCGATGATATTCATGTGCCCATTATCTTTCTTAGCTATGTAAACAGTATTAACATTGATAACCTTACTAACATGTTCCAGAATTTCATCAGCAGCTTCTTTAACAGAAAGATAGTGAAGGTCATTTGAGTGATTATGCATTTTCTTCATACTCCTATCCCATACATCTTTATGCGTTTTTCATCCTCCAAGTGCTGTAGCAATCACCGTAAACGTGTACATCAAATAATGACGATAACATTTTGTTAGGGTCATTGTACCATGTGACGAAGCTGATTTATACGAATAAGGGTTAGGGAGTCCTGCTCGAGGTCAGGACTCTCTTCCACCGATTAGCGGTCAAGTTGATTCATGAATTCTTTAGCAACGACTAAAGTAGATTGAGGGTTTTGCCCTGTAATTAAGTAACCGTCTACTTCTACATGTTTTGACCAATTATCTGCCGTCACAAAGTTTGCTCCTAACTCACGAAGTTTGCTTTCCAGGAGAAAAGGCATGTACTGATCGAGAGCAGTGTCAGCCTCTTCAGAGTTTGTAAACGAATTGATCTGCTTTCCTTTAACAAGCGGTTCTCCGTTTGAATGCTTCACACCGACCAGCCCTGCTGGACCGTGACAAACAGCCGCAACGGGTTTATCCGACTCATACATGTCCCGGATTAATGCTGCAAGCTTTTGATTGTCTGGGAAATCGAACATCGTGCCGTGCCCGCCCGGCAAGAAAATGGCGTCAAAAGATTCAGCAGACAGCTCACTAAGGGAAATCGTATGCTCGAGGTATTGTTTTGAGTCAAGGATTTCCTGCGGTTCATCCTCGCTGACACTGTTTGGATCAACAGGTGCCTTACCGCCTTTGGGACTGGCAACGGTTACCTCATATCCATGTTTTATAAATTCATTATAAGCTTCACCGAATTCGGACAGCCAAATACCAGTTGTTTTATCTTTGTTAATTTTTTCATGATTGGTAACGACCATTAAGATCTTTTTAGACATTTAAATTCCCCCAGGATTTATTGGTAAGTTACATAGATCAACTATTCCCGTATGCATGGCCTTACAAAACATGAAAACAAGAGGTAGAAGAGCTATGCGAGGAAGGGGGCCTTATAGAAAACGTGAGCAGCTAGTATAGCTGCTCACGTTAATTGGCTTCAGAAATTTCATTTTTTCGTACATAATTCACTGTGCTTTCGTCTGAATGAGTGGGTAGCGAATAGGATTGGGCGTATTCTTCATGCCCTTTACCCGTGATGACGATCCACTCTCCCGGTTTGCTGTTATCTATAGCTGTTTTAATCGCGAGTGTTCGGTCTGGTATGAGTTCGCCTTGTCCGAATTTTGTATGGTTTAAAAAAAAGGTCAGCACTTCCTCCATCTCGCTTTGAGGAACCCCGTTTAAATCATCCATTGTTAAAATAAATTGATCACTCATTTCAGCAGTAATATTCATCATTTCCTGCCTTTTTGTTTGATCCCGATTGCCTCTAAAACCGAAAATGTGGGTGATTTTTTTCGCTTCTGATTCCTGAACCGTTTGTAAACAATTGAATACCGCATCCGCTGTGTGAGCATAGTCTACCACGACAGTAGCACCGTTCTTAAGGGAATACGTTGTAAAACGACCAGGTACACCAGGAAAATCAAGAATGGATTCTAAAACTGCTTTCGCCTCTCCATCAAGCTGCATCGCTGCGGCGTAAGCTTGGAGAGTGTTGTAAAGGTTGTGGATTCCGGCCATGGGAGAGTGAAGTGTATGTATGTCATGACCTTTGAATCGGCATGAAGGCGGGGCAGCAGAAAGGTGTTCTAATATTTGTAAATCATTTGCAGTTGACGTGCCAAGGGTGTATGTTCGTAAGCCTTCTTGTTTAAGCTCTTTAGCTAACTGTTCCCCATAAGCATCATCGGAATTGATGACAGCAGTGCCATTAGGTTTTAATTTTCGAAACAATGCTTTTTTGACTTCATAGTATTGGTCGATGCTCCCATGGTAGTCAAGGTGTTCATGTGTCAGATTTGTAAATAAGCACAGATCAAAATGCAGGCCTTCCAGACGGTATTCCGCTAATCCATGTGAGGAGGCCTCCATAATGATAACCTCGTCATCGCTTTTATCGATTAATTGGTTTAGAGTCAATGCATTTGGAGTAGTATTGACTGTTTTTGAATGCTCCCCGTTGATAACGTTTTGAATCGTACCAAGGAGGGAACATGAGTAACCCATGCTCTCAAGAATATGCTTCACTAAATAGCTGGTCGTTGTTTTTCCGTTTGTTCCTGTAATTCCGACCATGATTTTGCGTGAAGCAGGGTTCTGGTAGTAATTGCGCCCAAGAATTCCTAATGCTTGTTTGCTGTTTGGAACTTGTATATAGGGAACCTTGGTAACTTGGTAATCCTTTTCGCCGATAATCGCAGCAGCTCCATTGTTAATGGCATCTTGAATGTACGCGTGCCCATCAAGCTGATAACCTGAAATGGCGACAAATAGGAATCCTGGTTTCACCTTGTGTGAAGAATCAGTCAACCCATGAATGACCACTTCATCAGAACCCGGCAGATCCTCGTGATGAAAGGGAATATCTTGCAATAGTTGATCAAGTTTCATTTATATCGTGCACACCTTTTTTGTATTTAAAATTAAGTCAAGTTTTAATGCTAATTTTATCAAATAAGCAGCATGCTATGTGGCAAAAAAGAAAAATAAGCTAAACGATTCATAAATAAGCCATAAAGAGGGAATGGGGTTATAACCTTATCTCCCTTTATATCCTTTGCGAAAGATTTCCTGAACGCCATGCACCGTAACGTAAGCATTTGGGTCAATGTTTAGAATGATCTTCCTGAAGGGTACAATTTCATGTTTGTTAATAACAAGATAAAGCACTTCTCGTTGTGAACCTGTGTAACCGCCTTTTCCTTCAAGAACTGTGATTCCACGAGCCATTTGGTTTGTCACTGCATCGAGTACTTGATCGGGGTAGCTTGAGATGATCATAACCGCAGTACGTTCGTTTGCTCCTTCTACTACGACATCGATAACTTTTGCACCGACATAAACAGAAATAAGAGTGTACATGGCTTTTTCCTGCCCAATGATGAAGGCAGATCCTACTATGACGGCAATATCAATAACAAGCATTCCTTTGCCAATCGTCCATCCGAAAAATTGATTTCCCAGCCGGGCAAGAATGGCGGAGCCGCCAGATGTACCGCCAGAACGGAAAATCAAGCCAAGACCGAATCCGACAGCTAAACCAGCGAATAAAGCCGCAAGTAATGGATCACTAATCTCTTTGCCCCAATCCACTGTGAAGTGTAAGAAAAGAGAAGAGGAAATAATCGCAGCAACAGTATAGACAATCACGCGTTTATTGAAAAATTTGTACCCGACTGCAACGAGCAGGGTATTCAGGACGAAGTTTACAATACCAGGCGACCATTCAAACAGATAATAGGTAACAATCGTAATCCCGATCACGCCGCCCTCAGATAGACGGTTTGGGATTGCGAAATAGTTTACGCCAATCGCAAAAACAAATGAGCCGATAATAATCATGATCATGTCTTTTACTTCACGTTTCATAGGTATGCCTCCTTTCTTTTATTTTATTATATTTTGAGGAAGGAAATATACCGAGAATAGTAAGTCTTAAGATTCATACTAAATGCTTAATAATATATTCGGATAAGTAAATAATAAGTAGAGATAAAAAACAGAAGCATCCGAAGGCGACTATAAAAAACAATGAGTGAGGAATAACTATGATGACAATACGTTTCGATCAATTAAAAGGGGTTGTTGTGAAGCACATCCACGGACCAAACGAACAAATGGTATCAAGCCTTGCCTTTCATTCTGGGCGGGCCTCAGCTTCTTCACTGTTTTTCAGTATCAAAGGAGATAAGGAGGACGGACATCACTATATCGAAGATGCGATCAGCACTGGTGCTTCAGCAATTATCGGTGAAAATGCTGAACAACTTACTAGGTTAAGTGAATCTTATCCTTCCTGTACTTTTGTTGTCGTTGAAGATGTAAGAAGTGCGATGGCCTTTATGGCCAAACACTTTTATAATCAAGCAGATGAACAAATTGCTACGATTGGAATAACAGGCACAAATGGGAAAACAACTGTAGCCGCCTATGTGCGTTCCTTAATGAAGTTGTTAGGGGTCCCCAGTGGTTCGATCGGGACAACAGGGATATGGTCATCGAAAGAAAAGTGGACGTATAAAAAGAGTACGCCAACGACTCCTGAAGCGATTGATCTTCACCAGATTTTTCGAGATTTGAAAGAGGCCGGAGATGAAGCAGCGGCCATGGAAGTTTCTTCGATAGCTTTAGCTCAGAAGCGGGTGGAGGGGATAATGTTTGATATAGGTATTCATACTAATTTCTCCGAAGAGCACTTGGAATATCACAAAACGATAGATCATTATAAAGCAAGTAAAATGAAATTATTTGAACAATCCAGGCAGGCGGTTGTTAACCTTGATGATGAAGGAATGGGTAAGGACCTTTTAAATTCCTATACAGGACCAATACTAACATATAGCTTAAAATCAGAAAGCGAAGCAGACCTCATTGGTACAGGGATTGAAGTAACCGAAGATGGGTCTATGTTTACGATTCAATACAAGAATAAAACGTTTCGCGTTTTTACCCCTGTATTTGGAACGTATAATGTAGCAAATGTCCTCTCTGCTATAGCTGTAGCTCTGCTTCAAGGGTACAAGATAGAAGAAGTTGCAGCTGTATTGCCTGAGCTTCAAGGCCCTGAGGGACGGTTTCAAATTATTGATGTTCCTGGTCGTACCAAAGTTATTCTCGACTACGCTCATACCCCTGTTGCCCTGGATAGACTTGTAGAAGAAGTCAAGAAAATGAGGCACAGCCGCCTTATCGTCATGATTGCAGGGATTGGAATTCGTGATTTTGGTAAAATGCCTAAAATGGCTGCAACCATTGAAGGAAGAGCTGATGAGGTCATCGTAACCGTTGACCATCCAGGATACCACGACCCTCAAACCATCGTGGACGAAGTTATGACAGGCTTTAAAGATCCGGAGGCGTCCAATATCCATGCCGCTTTAACCCGAGAAGAAGGGGTAAGAAGTTCCCTTAAGCTTGGACAGGCTGGGGACATTATTCTGTTAACGAGCGGCTGCATTAATAATGCTCAAATTGTAAGAGGGGAAGAGATTCCGCATTCTGATGAACACATCATCCATGAGCACTATTTACAATCAAATTAAAGGGAGGCTAATTTCGAAAAAAGCGTTCGACAGCTTTTTGATACGAATGAAAAAAGGCAGGAATTTCATCGTTCGGAATTCCAGTAGTCATGTGCTCAGCTATTGATTCATTGTACCATTTCTGCTGCGCATACCCTGCGTTAAAATGTTGCCACAATGCATCACCATCGCGCTCGAAATCCTTCTCAAGCGATAACAAATTGTCTAATTTATCTGCAACAATTAAACACTTTACCTCAAGGGAGCCCTTTCGAACCGTATCTACTGTGTGCTGTTTGCGTACCTGCCATGACTTTGATTTATCTTCTGTATGGGCTGCTACTAGATCAAGCACCGTCTTTGTAAATTCTCGTTCGATATCTGCAAGTTCATACATTGTATCTTCCACGACGTCATGCAGATATCCGGCGCAAATCACCTCCTCCCGGCAGCCGGCCGATCTTAAGGTGTCAGCCACCTGAATGGGATGAATGATATAGGCAGCAGTAGAGTTCTTGCGTTTCTGCCCCTTATGCGCTTTTTCAGCGAATTGTTTCGCCCTTTCTATCATTAGCGATCACTCCTTTTTTAAGCGTAAAAGTTGTCGAACTGTACCCCTGGAAGATACCATAGACACAGGGTTATAAAATGGAGTAGAGGAGTCATGTGAAATGAAAATCAATCAGGTAGATGATCAGCCAGTTGTACTCATAATAGCAAGATTCGATAGTCTTCACCGCGGGCATCAGCACTTAATAAATAAAGCCAAACCTTATGCAGTATCTCAGGGCGAACTAGCTGTTTGGGATCTTTCCGCTCGTGAACCTGTCTTAACTTCCCTTGAAGATAAATTGCACATCCTTACCGATTTAGGTGTTGATCGATATTATGATCATTCTAAGCTCAAGCCTTTAAACTGTAAGCGAATCGTGATCGAGGAAGATTTACAACAAGAGGCAGCTGAACTGTATGATTTTCAAGACACCCCTGTTACCATTGTACACCAGCCCGCGTTAAACCATGAGAAGATTCAACGAGCAGCCATTCAAACCTTTGTAGAAAAAGGTCAAATGGAAGCCGCTCAGTCTCTTATGGGTCGGCCCTACCAAACGACAGGCACTGTCGTTAAAGGGGATGCTCTAGGGCGCCAGCTTGGTTTTCCAACTCTTAATCTTGGCGGCATTGATGAATACGTCAAGCCAAAGCCTGGCGTGTATCTCGGCGTAGTAGAAGTGCACAAAGAGACTTCAGCCTTTTATTACACTTTAATCAG
This sequence comes from Halobacillus hunanensis, assembly GCF_900166655.1. Classification (GTDB taxonomy): domain Bacteria; phylum Bacillota; class Bacilli; order Bacillales; family Halobacillaceae; genus Halobacillus_A; species Halobacillus_A hunanensis. Next base: position 113,765 of record NZ_FVZB01000005.1, read on the forward strand.
TGCAGGTTATCGTCCAACCGTGAATGGGGAGACCTTTAAAGTGGAAGCCTATTTATTGAACTTTTCAGGAGATTTATACGGCGAGAAAGTGACCGTAAGTTATTTGCGGCATATGCGCGATGAAGAGGATTTTGACGGACTCGATGTACTCGTCGAACAAATGAAACAGGATGAACGGAATGCAAGAATGATCTTAGGCATGCCGGTCATTTCATAATAAAGGAGCTATCATTATGGGGTAGTTGTAGTTGAAATATGTGATGGCAATTTGATTAACAAGCTTGATGTGGAGACCCTTATAGAATCAGAGTATCCAGATGTGGCTGTGCTGATGAGCGAGTGTTTATCATTTTGCGGTCTGTGTGCGCTAAAGCCATATGCACTCGTTAATGGAGCGCGCATTTTTGGTAAAACGCCTGAAGAGGCTTTGGACAAGATTAGAAAGAAAATAGAAGAAGAATTAGCGTTATTTGCTGAATGAGTAGAGGCTGCCAAGTGAAGCAGTCTCTTTTTTTTATGTGCACACTTATGTGCGCCAGGGGGCGGAGCGAATTTGGGTGGAGTGTGATCGCTTAAGTCTGGAACAGGAGCTTTTGGGAAGTGAAAGCGAGCTAAAATAGTAAATTCTGAGCGATAAAGTAGGCTATTTGAGCTTTTTGTAAAAGTGACAGGAATAGTGATGATGAGTGTCGAATTGTAATACTCGTTAATCTATCTTAAAAGGGGTTGTGTCATGTCATGGTAATAAAAGAAAGAGACATACCAACGAAAATGAAGGGATTATCGGCACTTTTGAAAAGACTCCCTCAGCAACATTCGAAACATAACCGAGTGAATGAGGACTATTGTTTAATGGAGGCGGGATATAAAGGGGAAAAGTCTATAGAATTCTCCCTAAATTATGTACAAGGTGAGCACTTCATATTACATGATCTCCGTTTATATGATGGGCAACATTTCTTTCAAATCGATACGTTATTGCTGACTGCTCATCTCCTCCTGGTAATTGAAGTTAAAAACTATGCGGGAGTACTGACTTTTGATCGTCGATTCAACCAACTCATACGAATGAAGAATGGAATAGAAGAAGGTTTCCCCGATCCGATTGATCAAGTGGATAGACAAGTGGAACTGCTGAAGAAATGGATGAAACAAAATGTGGGTCAGTATATACCTATTGAAGGGTTCGTCGTCTTTGCTAATGAACGGGCGGTTATCAAAACCTTTGATAAACATGACGAAATCATTAAGGAGAAGGTAGCAAGAAAACATTCACTCCCAGCTTTTATCAAAGCATTTGCTGTAAAATATCCTAAACAATACGTTGAAATTGCGTACCTTAAACGGATTGCCCTGAAATTATTGGATCAACATGTTGAGTTGAATACTGATTTAATTAGCCAATATGATGTTAAGAGATCAGACATCCTTACGGGAGTTCAATGTCCACAATGCCACACTCTACCCATGAAGCGCCTTCATGGAAAGTGGCACTGTCCTTCCTGCTCCACCAATTGCAGGGTGTCCCATCATCAGGCTCTCCAGGATTATGCTCATCTTATCTCTCCCTCCATTTCCAACCAACAGGCAAGGGAGTTTCTTCATATAGATTCACGCCACGTCATGAAACGCCTCTTGAAACAATATTCATTGGAAGGTTTGTTTTATAAACTTCGCTGATCTTTTGATTGATCGCTCATCTTTTGCGTGAACAAGCTCGTCTCTTGTGAAAAGCTCACCTTTCGCTTGAAATCGCTCCCTTCTTATCTGTTTCGCTCCGTTTATGAGGTGAGACGCTCAAGTTTTCCGAAAACCGCTCCAATTGCTTTAATTACGCTCCACCCTAAAATCCCTATAAAGATTCTATAGAGTATGATGTGCTAAACTTGCAGGGTAACCCTTTTATATTAGAAAGGAAGAGATAGCAATATGAACACAGTGAAATTGCATGACAAGATTGACATGCCTCAACTAGGGTTTGGTGTATTTCAGGTTGAGGAAAAAGATGCCGAGCCGGCTGTGTCAAAAGCGATTGAAACAGGATATCGCTCTATCGACACAGCTGCGATTTACGGAAATGAACGCCAAGTCGGAGAAGCAATCGCTAAAAGTAACGTACCGCGTGAAGAGCTGTTTATCACGACAAAAGTGTGGAACACAGACCAGGGCTTTGACAACACAATAAAAGCCTTTGACGTAAGCCTGGAGAAACTAGGACTGGATTATGTAGATATGTACCTCGTTCACTGGCCAACTCCAGAGTACGACGACTATGTTGACACGTATAAAGCTTTAGAGAAATTACAGAAAGATGGAAAAGTGAAAGCTATTGGCGTCTGCAACTTCAATATCGAGCACTTGCAGCGTTTACTTGATGAGTGTGACGTGAAGCCTGCTGTGAATCAGGTGGAGTGCCATCCATATTTAGCACAAAATGAATTGAAAGAGTTTTGTCGTGAAAATGGAATTCTCCTTGAGGCATGGGCTCCGATCATGCAAGGAGGGGACGTGCTGACTGACGATGTCATTCAATCCATCGCGCGTGAGCATAACAAATCCTCTGCCCAGGTCATTATTCGCTGGCATTTTCAAAACGGAACGGTCGTGATTCCTAAATCCATTACACCTTCACGTATTGAAGAAAATTTTGATGTTTTTGACTTTACGTTGAGTGATGTGGAAATGAACAGCATCAATGAGCTCGATCGCGGGGAGCGTAAAGGTCCGGAACCGAGCGAAATGAATGTACGATAAATAGGGTCTTGTTAAAAGGGCGCTGGCAGAGCGTCCTTTTTTATGTCTAATATGTTAACCTAATATATATTTAGTTGACGTAAATTGAGTTATTACTTTATGCTATAAGCAGAGAGGAGGTGAAACATGGAACTTAGAAGAAGATGGAGTCCTTTGGATTTAACGATGGGAAGTTTATTTGTTGCGATGATGGCGATTGGAGCAAATATTACATCAATTGCTCCCTTCATGGTCATTGGAGGCGTCCCCATCACGTTACAAACTTTTTTTGCGGTTTTGGCAGGGTTGATCCTTGGGAGTCGATTAGGGGCGCTGTCTATGTTTACGTACATGGTATTAGGGTTAGCTGGTGCACCAATTTTTGCCCAATTTAAAGGGGGCTTTTCAACATTGTTGTTTCCAACTTTCGGTTTTATTGTGTCATTTATTTTCATTGCTTATATTGCCGGTAAGATGGCAGAAAAGAAACGCAGCTTACCCATGTATATCTTAGCTTCCTTAATGGCCATGGCAGTTAACTATATTTTCGGAACGAACTGGATGTATGCAGCATATGTCCTCTGGTTTGATGCACCGGAAGGGTTTACCTATAAGATGGCCTGGTATTGGATGATCTTTCCACTGCCAAAGGATATTGTTCTATCCGTTTTTGCGGGAGTCATGGCTTACCGGCTTGAGAAAAGCATCGTTTCAAAAAGTGCCTTTCGCCAGCAAAGGGAAATTGCTTAAAGGAGGAATCACATGCCGAACTGGAAGCTATTAGCTGAACAAGTTTTTCGAGGTGAAGATATAACGGATCAAGAGGCACTTGCTGTCTTAGATAGTCCGGATGAGGAACTCTTGGAGTTGTTACATAGTGCATATTTGGTCCGTAAACAATATTACGGTAATCAAGTAAAATTAAACATGATTATCAATACAAAATCAGGATTTTGCCCGGAAAACTGCGGGTACTGTGCACAGTCTAGAGATTCAGGTGCCCCCATACAAAAATACCGCATGATGGACAAGAACACCATTATTGAAGGGGCTGAACAAGCCCATCGATTGAAGTCAGGGACGTATTGTATCGTAGCGAGTGGGCGTGGACCATCAAAGCGGGAGTTGGATATTGTTACGTCAGCGGTCAAAGAAATTAAAGACAATTATGACATGAAGGTTTGTGCTTGTCTCGGATTGCTGAAACCCGAACAAGCACGACAATTAAAAGAGGCCGGAGTTGATCGTTACAACAATAACATTAATACCTCCGAACAGCATCACGACAATATCACCACAAGCCACACTTATCATGACAGGGTTTCTACCGTAAATCATGCAAAAGAAGCTGGGATCTCTCCATGTTCAGGAGTCATCATCGGAATGAAGGAGTCTAAGCAGGATGTCATTGATATGGCGCGTGCACTAAAAGAACTTGACGCTGACTCCATTCCCGTTAATTTTCTTCATGCCATCGATGGAACATTGCTGGAAGGAACCGATGAATTGACTCCGACCTACTGTTTAAAAGTACTCTGTTTATTTCGCTTTATTAATCCAACAAAAGAAATCCGGGTCTCAGGCGGAAGAGAAGTTAACTTGAGGAGTCTGCAGCCGCTCAGTCTTTATCCGGCAAATTCCATTTTTGTGGGAGATTATCTGACTACTGCAGGGCAGGAAGGAACCAAGGATCACCAAATGCTCGAGGACCTTGGGTTTGAAGTTGATTATGTAACAACAGAAGAAACGGTATAGTTTGCTTAAAAGGACGCACTTCATTGACCGCGGAGCTGTCGTTGGCGGACAATCATCTGCAAAACAAGTAGTGGAGAATCAGCTTGTTAAGAAGACGGATGCCTATAAACATGACAATATCATCTACCTTAACCCTGAATATTGGTACCTATCCGGTGGGGGGGTACAATCCGTGTCGGCGATGGCTGAGGAAATAGAAGCCAGCTTAGAATAATCATTAAAAAGACGCGCCTGGCGCGTCTTTTTAATGTAAGCGACGGAATATGAAGAGTAAGCATCAGATTATAAAGTTCTTTTCACTTTTTTTAAACGGGAGTCTATAATTATATGTAGAAAGGATGATGGATATGATTATAAAACCCCGATCTTACCCGATTAGATTGAGAAACTTAGAAGCACTTCACAGACGACTCCCTCCCAGCCACCCAAAGAGGTCGCTAGTCCAAGATTCACTTGCCCGTGTGCGAGCCGGTTACCAGGGCGAAAAGTCAATAGACTTTCACCTCAAATTTATCCCCCAGAAAGATTACCTCATTATTCATGATCTTCGCTTATTTGACGGGCAGCACTTTTTCCAAATGGATACTGTTCTCGTCTCCCGGAAGTTTATCCTTATACTTGAAGTGAAAAACGTTTCAGGATCTTTATGTCTAAACAGTGATATTCACCAATTAACCCGCACCTCAAACGGAAAGGAAGATACGTTTCCTGATCCCATACTCCAAATTGAACGTCAACAGATGCAGTTATCAAAGTGGATAGAGAGCTATTCCTCAAAATTACCTATTGAAGCATTTGTATTATTCACAATAAAAAGTGCTATTCTCCATTTAAAGAACGATAAAGATTCAGAAAGGATCTTGAAAAGTGAAGGATTATTAAGCCGGTTTAATATGATAGAACAACGGTATTCAGAAGAAAAAATCAATTCGGCAACGTTACATTTAATAGCTTCTCAAATGGTTCGAGAACATACGGATGTTCATCAGAAAATTTTAGGGGCTTTTGGGATCAGGGAATCAGAATTATTATCCGGGGTTCACTGTCAAGCATGTTCAGGGAATATGGTATGGAAAAGAAGAGCATGGGAGTGTATATCATGTTTCTTAAAGTCTAAAGACGCACATATCCAGGCATTACAAGCTTATGCTTGTCTTCGGCATCCTTATATTTATAATCGAGAGGCAAGAGCGTATTTACATTTTGATCCAGAACACATTGTTAAGAGAATGCTTGTCAATTTGGGTGGAAAAAAGATAGGTGCGACCAAGAGTAGAAAGTACGAAATACCGCTATGATTTCCGAAGAGGTGAAAGAGCTATGATGGTACACATTAGAAGGTTCAACCAAAGCGATTGGCCTGAAGTAAGAGAAATCTATCAATTAGGTATTGAAACAGGTAATGCTACACTTGAGCCAGTTGTTCCAAGTTATGAGAAGTGGATTTCTTCTGGAGATCCTGCGTGTACCTTTGTTGCATATACAGGACAAAAAGAGAGCATCTTAGGATGGAGCAGGATAGCCCCGGCCTCTACACGCAAAGTATACGAGGGTGTAGCTGAGGTCAGTGTGTATGTTCATCCTTCTCAAACTGGTAAGGGTATCGGAGGACTGTTGCTGGAAAAATTAATTCACGCTTCAGAGCAACAAGGATATTGGACATTAACGGCCGGCATTTTAGTGGAAAACCACAGCAGTATTGCATTACATAAGAGGTATGGGTTTAAGGAGTTGGGCGTGCGTGAGAAAATAGGTAGTCTAAATGGGAAATGGCGTGATGTCCTTCTGTTAGAAAGGAGAAGTCGGGTCGTGCATTGGACTCCTTTTTAAAAAAGAGCTCTAGGGGTATAAATAGTACAGAAAGGAGTTCATTATGATCATTCGATTTGGATATGTGTCGATGGCCACTGCATTATATGATGCAAGTCCATCTAAAACCATGACTTTTTCTCGCTACAAACAACTCGGGAAAGAGGAGAGAGCCAAACAGCTTAGGAACATTACGAAAGCCAATTTAGAACATACGAAACGCGCGTTGCACTATAATATTGCGCATCAGATCCATCTATATCGATTCTCATCTTCACTCGTCCCCCTCGCTACTCATGAAGAAGCTCAATGGGATTATCTGAGCTCTTTTCAGGAAGAGTACAAGGAAATCGGGGAGCTTGTAAAAAAGTATCAAATGCGGACAAGCTTTCATCCCAATCAATTTACCCTTTTCACAAGTGATAAAGAGCACGTAACTGCCAATGCAATAAAGGATATGGAGTATCACTATGCTTTGCTTGAAGCGATGGGGCTTGAGAAAGAATCCCACATCAATCTTCACGTAGGGGGAGCTTATGGAGATAAACCCTCAGCTGTCGAACGGTTTCATGAAAACCTAAAGCAGCTGCCTCCACGGATTAAAAAGCAAATGACGCTTGAGAATGACGATAAAACCTATACAACCAGCGAAACGCTAGCAATTTGCGAAGAAGAAAACATTCCGATGATGTTTGATTACCATCACTATATGGCTAACTATGAGAAGGAAGAAAAGCTGGGAGATTTTTTGCCACGTTTCTATCAGACATGGTCAAAGAATCCCTTTCCTCCAAAACTGCACGTTTCCTCACCAAAATCAGAAAAGGCTTATCGAAGTCATGCAGACTTTGTTGATCTTGAGTTTATTAAGCCGTTGCTCAAAGAACTGAAGTCACAACAAGTGGATGTAGATTTCATGATTGAGGCAAAGGAAAAGGATAGAGCGGTTTTACAGCTTGTTGAGGATGTGGCAAAGATCAGAGGAGTGAAGCGGTTAGATGGAGCTACGCTGGAAATGTGAGGAGCTTTCAACTTTATTGCTCTTTAGGTTGATGTAGGACTTATATAAAAAAATTGACCCCTGGATTATCTCTTAGGATAATCCAGGGGGTTGTATTTATTAACCTTCTACAATAAACTCAAAGTCGCCTTCGAATTTAACATCTTTACCAAGAAGCATACCGCCAGTTTCAACAGCTGCATTATAAGTCATGCCATAAGCTTCACGGTTTACTTTTCCTGCAACCGCAAAACCAGCAACTGTACTTCCATCAAGCGGGCTCTTAGAAGTTCCGTTGTATTCTACAGTAAAGGTTTCTTCATTTGTTTCACCTTTAATTGTAAAATCACCAGTTACTTCATACTCATCGTCAGATACCTTTTTGATGGATTTACTTTGAAAAATCATATTTGGATATTTCTCAGCTTCAAAGAAATCACCTGATTTAAGGTGTCCGTCTCGGTCTTCATTACCTGTATCAATAGAAGTAACAGGAATTGTTACTTTAAAGCTTGCTGATTCAAGGTCAGAAAGATCACCGCTGAAATCAACGTCGAAATCTTGGAACTCACCTTTAGCTTTAGAAACTACCATATGCTTGATTGAAAAATCTAAACTGCTGTGTACCTTATCTAGTGTTAATGTTGACACTCTTATTCCTCCTATTTATTGGATAAACCAATGTTTTTAATATCTTTCTCTTTAGTGTGGAGATTATCCCCTAATCACTTACCTTATGTAAGTAACTTTACAATACATATCGATAATCGTCAAGAGGAATATCTCGAATTCGAGTAAAAATTTTTGAGCTTCCTTAAACAACAAGTACCGATACCAATATATTACCTGTTGTCAGTTATTTTTAAACCATCCTGAACGTGAGTTGTATGAAAAGAAGCAGCTATATTAGGCTGAGATGGAAACAATGGAAATAATTAATAGTGATATTCTCTCCAGACCTGTGTTAACTTGTAAAAGATTAAACATCAAGGAGGTAAATCATGTTAAAAAGAATGATGGTTGCAGCGATTGCAATCGCCTGTTCATTGACGTTTACAAGTCAAGTTTTTGCTCAAAACCATGCTCATACCGTTCAAAAAGGTGAGTCTTTATATATAATTGCAAATCAATATGGAATTTCGGTAGATCAGCTTAAAGCCATGAATAACATCAATAGAAATGAAATTTATCCTGGTGAGCAGCTGGAACTTCCTGTTCGCCCTGATGTATCTGGGAAAGATCTGCTTGCCAGGTTAGTAGAAGCGGAGGCTAAAGGAGAAAGCTATGCCGGTAAGGTAGCCGTAGCAACGGTCGTTCTTAACAGGGTAACAAGTGATAAATACCCTGACTCTATTTATGGGGTTATTTACGATGGATATCAATTCTCTCCTGTTTTAAATGGAACAATTAATCAGCCGGCAGGTGAAGAGTCTAAGCGTGCGGTGGAAGAGGCACTAGATTATCAAGGGTATGACCACGAGTCTCTATTTTTCTATAATCCTGATAAGGCGACTAGTGAATTCCTGAGTAATCAGGAAGTAACGACAGTGATTGGCAACCATGTTTTCCTAAGATAGCTCATTTAGTATTAAGAAAGGCACACTCTCAATACAGGGAGTGTGCCTTTTGGCTATTCCATATTTTTTAGCATATTTTCGATAATGAAAGAGGAGTTGTTGATAGCTTGTTGTTTGAAATCTTCCCATTTCATAACGGCTTCTTCCCCTGCATCATCTGAAGCAGAGCGAATGACAATATAGGGGACATCATTTAGGTACGCTACTTGTCCAACTGCTGCTCCTTCCATTTCGACTACATAGGCGTTAAACGTTTCATAAATCCATTCTTTTTTCTCAGCACTGGCGATAAATTGATCTCCTGTGGCGATCAGTCCCTTAAAAACGTCGACCTTCTCTGGCAGCTTTTTCGCTGCTTGTTCTGCAAGGGCAATGAGGTCCTTATCTGCTTTAAAGTATCCTTTGTCTAAACGCGGTATAATTCCTGGTTCATAACCTTTTGCGGTTTCGTCCATGTCATGCTGCACCGTTTCGGTAGAGATCACGATGTCCCCGAGGCTAACATCTGGATGAATGGCTCCAGAAATTCCGGAATTAATGAGTTTGTCTGCATTAAAGTGACTGACTAATAATTGGGAAGCCATGGCGGCATTCACTTTACCGATGCCTGATTGTACGAGAACAATATGTTGTCCCTTTAATGTTCCTTCGTAAAAGGTCATGCCTGCAATTTCTTTCGTTTGGTTTACTTCCATATCGGAATGTAAGATTTCAATTTCTTCTTTCATTGGGCCGATAATACCGACGATTGTTTCATCTGTTTGCTCTTCTGAATCATTTGTTTCTGCTGTTGCCTGTTGTTCCTGTTGCGAGCAGCCAATGAGCAGGATGCTTAATAACATAAATAAGATAGGATAAACGCTTTTCTTCAAAAAGTTCATGATAGGTCTCCTCCAAAGATGATTTTTAGTTTATATAAAAGTTGTATAACTTACTGAGCTGTAGGTAGCTGTTTTGTTTAAACCCCTACTTGAATGTGTTGAAAAGTTTCTACATCGAAAAGTCCTAAATCCGTTAATTTTAGTGATGGAATCACAGGCAGGGTAAGGAACGAAAGAGTTAAGAACGGATCATATTCACCAGCAAATTCTAAAGTGGACAGGGCTTGTTTTAATTTGATGAGTTCCTGATTTACAGTTTGATAGTTTCTGTCGCACATTAATCCAGCTATTGGAAGCGAAAGGGAAGCAATCGTTTTCTCGTTCTTACTAATAGCCAAGCCGCCATCCATATCATGCACCACCTCAATCGCCTTGAGGATGTCTGTATCGTTTGTACCTGCTGCGACAATGTTATGGGAGTCATGGGCGATTGTAGTTGCGATCGCTCCTGCTTTAAATCCGAATCCTTTTACTGCCCCTAACCCGATGTTCCCTGTATGATTGTGTCTTTCTACCACTACTATTTTAAGTTGGTCCTTATCAATGGAAGGGGTAAAATAACCGTCTTTAACATCTACGTTTTCTATTAATTTATTGGTCGTTAATTGGTTAGGGATCACCTCGATAATATTCCCTTTTCCTGATTGACCGATCGGAATTTGCAGATCCTTTTGACTTAAATCAGGAATGTGCACACTATGTTTGAAGGGCTGATTTGTCTTAACTTTTGCTGGGAAATCGCCCGCATAGTCACCGTTATGGGCGACTAGCTGTCCTGATTTATAGACTTGCTCGATTGTAATAGATTCCAACTCGTCCAAGAGTAAAAAGTCTGCATCATAACCAGGTGCAATCGCTCCTTTATCTTGTAACTTGTAACATTCAGCAGCGTTTAAAGAGGCCATTTGAATAGCAGATAGGGGTTCAATACCGTGTTGAATAGCTAAACGGACATTATGGTCAATACTGCCTTCCTCCACTAAATCATCCAAATGTTTATCATCCGTACAAAACAAGCAGCGTCTTAAATTACTGTTATTTACGACAGGGATTAGTGTAGATAAATCCTTAGCAGCGGATCCTTCTCGAATCAATAGGTACATTCCGCGCCTGAGGCGTTCTAATGCTTCCGAAGCAGTATGGCATTCATGATCTGTTTGAATTCCTGCTGATTTATATACATTTATGGTATTTGTATCTAATCCAGCCAAGTGACCATCGATTTGCTTGCTATTGGAAGAGGCCGATATGATTTTATCAATGATCGAATCGTCGGCGTTTTGCAAGGCAGGATAATCCATTACCTCAGCTAAACCGAGAACTCTGTTATGGTTGTAAAAAGGTTCCAAGTCCGCAGCGGTTAACTCGGCACCGGAATTTTCGACTGAGGTAGCCGGTACACATGAGGGGAGCATAAAGAATACATCGAGCGGGATATGATCAGAATCATCCAGCATAAACTGAACTCCATCTTTGCCCAAAACGTTCCCTATTTCATGGGGATCTGTCACAACGGTGGTGACACCATGAGGAAGAACGACTTTCGCAAATTCAGAAGGCGTTACCATGGAAGATTCGATATGTACATGCCCATCAATAAATGAAGGGCAAATATACAGGCCTTTGGCATCGATAACTTGTTTTCCTCGATAGTCCCCTACCCCAACAAACATTCCATCAGAGATGGCAAGGTCGCCTGTAATAATTTCCAAGTTGAATACATCGATGATCCGCCCGTTTTTAATGACAATGTCGGCAGGAATTTGTTTATTGGCAACTGCAATTCTTTTTGTTAATTTTTCTTTGTTTGCATTCATGGATATCTTCTCCTTAAAAATAAAAAACCCCAGGAATCCCCAGGGTTTGACATAGAGAAGGAGACTGGAGACTATACCAAATGATTGCATAAAACTCCAGTCTCCCTCGTAGTCAAACCATTTACGGTAGTTTGGTAGAAACTTATGGACCCTATCTCCAATATTATACGAGTGAATTAGTATAAATTTTTTAATGATATATTCACATTTTATAAGGCTTGTATAAAGACGTCAATGCTTTACTAAAAGTTGAAAAATTAGGTGTATTCCTTTGTAAAGGTTAGAGTTCTCCAGGTTTTGCTTCCGTAACATAGGTGCCTGCGATGAAGTCATGGATGGAGCGATTATCTTCTCTTAGTCCAACCATAAAGGCGCTGACAATGAGTCCGATTCCAAGTGTTAACACATAAACGAGGCCAGCCACGATTAAACGCATGAACATCGTCCAGAGCCCAACATTTCTTCCGTCTACTTTCACGATTCGAATGCCCATAATTCTTTTCCCTACCACATATCCTTTCCAAAGCACGGGTACTATTAATGAATAGGGAAGAATAATAAGGTCGGTGTATGAACTGTCGAAATCCCAGCCAAACAGAATCATTCCTAATATAGCAATCGGTGTTATTACAAGGAGGGAGTCAAGTACATTAGCACCAAGCCGCTTCCAAAATCCTACTGATCGATCCATAAAATCTTCCTTTCTAGTAACATAAGACTATTGTACGGTTTCGCGTGATTGTAATGCAATATAGACAGTTTCATAACTCGTATAAAAAGGTACTGAAAGACATAGCTGAAAAGGAGGCGGAATTTGTGAGTAATATTTTTTCATGTGAAGCTCTTAAGGAAGGACATATACTGATTACTGGTGCTACAGGAGGAATAGGGTGTGCCACAGCCAAAGCTGCTGTTCAAGCTGGTGCCCATGTAACGATCACTGGCAGGAGAGAGAAGAATTTAAACGAGCTTAAGGATGAATGTGAACAGTTAAACGAGTCTGTACATGTATATGTACAGACCGCTGAACTTAATGATGAGAAAAATCGGTATCACCTAGTTGAACAGGCGGTGAAGGAGAACGGGCCGATTACAGGACTCGTTAATTCTGCGGGCGTTGTCGGCGGTGGTACTCTCGACACTTTAATAGAACAAGACCTTCGCCAGGTGATGGAGTTAAATTACTTTTCTACTGTACTTTTCACACAACTTGTCTATGAAAAAATGAAGCCTCAGAAGGCAGGGGCCATTGTCAATTTATCCTCTTTATCAGGACTTCGTGGTACGCATGCAAACACATCCTATAGTGCCTCGAAGTTTGCAATAACAGGATTTACTCAATCATTTGCTGTGGAAGCAATAGAACACAACATTCGGGTGAATGCTGTTTGTCCTGGGTATGTCGATACCGATATGGGCAGGGGCTCAATTGCCTCCAAAGGCGAGCGGAACAATCGGAGTTATGAGGAGCAGTTAAAGGTGGCGGAAAACGGGATTCCTTCCGGGAGGATATCTACGGCTGAAGAAGTGGCAAATACGATTTTGTTTTTGTTGTCCGAGGCAGCCGGTAACATTGTCGGTGAGTCTATGAAAATTTCCGGTGGCAGTGTGATGAGGTAAAAAAATCCAGGTGGGCTGTTCCCAAACTGGAATAGTTTTGCTATCCTTTAAATACAAGTTCAAATAATTTTCAACAAATTGAATAGGAAAAGCTAGGGGTGCCAGGCATGTGGCTGAGAGGAATAATTCCGACCCTTTGAACCTGATTTTGGTTAGAACCAGCGTAGGGAAGCTTTCGAGGAAACTGCATGTATCGTGTATTGCATAAAGTAATTCGAAGCTCACCCTGGCGCGGGGTGAGCTTTTTTTATTGTCTAGCTTTCCATAGGGGAGCTTGCGCATGACTTTGGAAAAATTAACGAGGAGGAGATGTCATGAAGGATCCGTTAATTATCGCAGGGGAAGAAATCGAAAGTCGTTTATTTACAGGAACAGGGAAGTTTGCGAACCACAGCGAGATGCGGGAAGCGATTGAGCGGTCTCATTCACAAGTGGTGACAGTCGCGATACGAAGGGTGGATTTAAGCGGTTCTGGCAAACATATCGTCAGCGATATCCCTGATGAAGCGACCTTAATGCCGAATACTTCAGGAGCAAGGACGGCTGAAGAAGCAGTACGGATTGCCCGGCTTGGAAAGGCTAGCGGAATGGGCAATTGGGTCAAAATTGAGGTCATTTCTGATCAAAAATATCTCCTTCCCGATAACGAGGAGACGATTAAAGCAACGGAAATCCTGGTGGATGAAGGGTTTGTTGTGCTGCCTTATATGAGTCCTGATTTAATGGCAGCAAAGCACATGGAAGAGGCCGGGGCAGCAGCCATCATGCCCCTGGGATCCCCAATCGGTACAAATAGAGGGATCCGTATGAAAGAAATGATTCGGATAATGATTGATGAAATCAAAGTGCCCATTGTAGTGGATGCAGGGATTGGAAAGCCATCTGAAGCCGCAGAGGCGATGGAAATGGGGGCGGATGCTGTGCTTGTAAATACAGCGATTGCAACGGCGGCAGCCCCTGTGGCTATGGCAAAGGCTTTTGATATGGCGGTTAGAGCTGGCAGGTTAGCTTATACGACAGGGCTTGGTCAATCATCGATTCAAGCGAATGCCTCCTCGCCGCTGACCGGATTTTTAACACCTACAGGAGGTGATCAATCATGAGTTTTTATAGCGTATATGAAAAGCTGAAAGATCATCCGATTCAAACAGAGTTTGACGAAGTGACTACGACTGATGTTGAAAGAGTTTTGCAAAAAGACAGGCTTACGAAGTTGGACTATTTCACTTTACTGTCTCCTGCTGCAGAAGGTTATTTAGAAGAAATGGCTCAGAAGGCACATCAAGCCACATTGCAGCACTTCGGCTATACGATGCAGTTGTTTTTGCCGCTGTATGTGTCTGATTACTGTGTTAATACATGCAAATACTGCAGTTTCAGTGTCGATAACGTTTTTCCTAGAAGACGGTTAACGATGGAAGAAGTAGAGGAGGAAGCCAAGGCGATTGCAGAGATGGGCATCGAACAAATAATCATCCTGTCAGGAGAATCCCGTATTCATTCGTCTGTTGATTACCTAACGAAAATTATGAAGGTGCTTAAGAAGTATTTTTCTTCAGTGGGACTTGAGGTTCAGCCGATGGATCAAGAGGATTATGAAAAATTGGCAGCGAGCGGAATTGATGCGCTGACGGTTTTTCAAGAAACATACGATGAAACGATATATCGTGACTTGCATACGAAAGGGCCAAAGCGATTTTACAAGTATCGTTTGGACACGCCTGAGAGAGGGTGTCAGGCCGGAATGAGGTCTGTCACGATTGGGGCTCTGCTTGGTCTTGATGATTGGCGTAAAGAAAGTTATATCGCCGGATTACATGGGCATTATCTTCAAAATAAATATTTAGAAACAGAAATTGGCATGTCATTCCCGAGGGTTCAGCCGAATGCAGGAAGTTTTCAACCGGAAGTTCATGTGACAGACCAAAATATGGTCCAAGCTATGCTCGCGTTCAGATTATTTCTACCAAGGGCAGGAATTGTACTCTCAACACGTGAAACACCTCAATTACGCAATGCACTGATTCCGCTAGGGGTGACAAAAATGTCAGCTTCCTCTTCGACTGAAGTTGGCGGTTATGCTCAAGCTGAGGATACTCAAAGCCAGTTTGAGATTTCTGATGAACGTTCTGTGGAGGAGATTCGTCAACTGCTTCATACCAAAGGATATCAACCCGTTATGAAAGACTGGCAAATCGTGTAGAGATGGAACTTCATGTGATCTCGAATGGCATTTGGCCAGTAAAGAAGTTTGTCGACAGCATCGCACCCCTTCAAAGTGAAGATGTATTCGTTCATTTTAGGGAAAAGCAAAAGCCTGCAGATGTTGTGGCGGAAGGAATAAACGATTTGCAGAAACTAGGGTTTGCAGCTGGAAGAATTGTGGCGAATGACCGGGTGGATTTGGCCTGCTGCCTAGGGATAGGTGGCGTCCAGCTCTCCGGACAAGGTTTGCGGGTATGGGATGTCCGGCAGAACTTCCCTGACTTGCGAATTGGAAAGTCTGTACACTCAATTGGTGAGGCTGAGCAAGCGGAATGTGAGGGAGCAGATTATGTGATGTTCGGTCACATTTTTCCGACGTTATCAAAAAAGGGCAAAAAGCCACAGGGGTTACAAGCGTTACATGAACTTACAAGTGCTGTGAAGGTGCCCGTCATCGCCGTAGGTGGAATCAAACCGAGGCATATGTCAGAGATAAAAAGGGCAGGAGCTGCAGGAGCGGCCGTTATTTCAGGATTGCTTGAAGCGGATAATGTGCAAGAAAAACTTGAAGAATATAAGAAAGGACGTGTCCAATGACTATACGTGTTAACGGTGAATCTTTTGCATGCCCAGAAAGTGTTGTAACGGTGACTGACCTTCTTGACTTTTACAAATTAGATGGGCGTATGGTTATTGTTGAATATAATCAAACGATCATTCAACGTGATTACTATCCGATCGTCCACTTGAAAAACGACGATCAAATTGAACTGGTTCATTTTGTTGGTGGAGGATAAGGTGTCTCACAAATTAGGGGCTTGCTGCATAAAGAAGAGCCAAAAATCAAAAGCTAATACAAATCGTGCCAGCAGAAAGGAGTCAAAGCCATGAAGAATAAAGATAAGAAAGTGGACAACCAATTTAAAGAAAACAAGAATCACGGAGAGCATCGAAATGGCCGCTTGAGCCAATTTAAGAACCATAATGATAAAAACGGAGAAGAGCCAAACGAATATATCAGCCATCAAACAGATGAGTAAAACAATGTTAAAAACAGACCCCTGGAGATTAGGTAGGGGTCTGTTTTTAATGTAAAATCTTCCTGGCTTCCATAAATCGCTGAACACCAGTGAATAGTTCAACAGCAAAGAAGGCAAACGTCGTCCAATATAGAATGCCAGGGAATAATAGCATCATGCTGAATAGGATGAACCCTTCCGACCGTTCAGCAAGCCCAGCTTGATAATAAAAAGATTTGACTCCGGCTTTTTCTGAAACTGCTCCAACCACTAAGAAAATGGTCATTGAGATAACAATGGAGACGCTTAATAGGAGGAGCGGCCACATCACCTCTGGATGAATATACGCAAGAGCAACAATAATAGAAACTTCCACAACACGGTCAAAAGTAATATCCATCACTGTACCGAATGAGGAGGTCTTTGTATGTCTAGCCATAGTACCGTCTACAGCATCTAGAAATCCAGAAAGCCACAATAAGCCCAATGCGATGACAGGCTGACCCATTATGTACAAAATGCTCGTAGAAATTCCCAGTATAAAGGCTAGGATCGTAATTTGATTGGCTGACAGCCCTTTCTTCAGCAACCAGGTGGCCGTGTGATCGATGGAAGGCTGAACCATTTTTCGCGCATGTGTATCTAACATAATAAGCTCCCCCTCAAACCCCCATGTAACGTTATTACAGTATAAATACAACCCTCGGCTATATCAAGGCACCACTCTTATCATCCATTATTCGGAGTACCAGCTATTCAGATTATCCATTATTTGGATGACCTGAGGTGGATGAATTTGTAATTTGAAATTTGCAAACATAAAAGAGGCTACTTCCCTTTACGGAGGAAGCAGCTTCCTTTTTTGGCTGTTAGTCTTCTTCTACGAAAAGTTTAACCTTTCTTTCTGTTGTTTTTTTCTTGAGTACTCTGTTTACATAGTCATCACTAATTGCTACGATTTCTTTATGGAGGAAAATGAGCGGTATAATGTTGGCCAATACGACAAAAGCAAGCATAATATCGAGGAATTGCCATATTAATTGAAGTCCTCCTATTGCACCGATAAACGCTGAAACAATATAAACGACTCTCATCACTTTTGCTGCTTTTAAACCATACAAGTACTCGGCCTGTTTCTCACCATAGAAGACCAGCACGCCTACTGTAGTTATAATGAAGAATAATAGAAAGATGGACACGAAAGCGCCGCCAAATACATCACCTAATTCAGTTGCAAAAGCAACATTAATCATATTAGATGCATTCTCTGCGCTAATCTCCTTCCAGGCGCCTGTTACTAAAACCACAAGTCCAGAAACTGTACAGATTACAATTGTATCGACAAATACACTAAAGATTCCCCACAATCCCTGTTTAGAAGGATGGTCCGTTTGTGCAGCTGAATGGGCAATTGGGGCAGTACCGATTCCAGCCTCATTAGAGTAAAGTCCACGCGCGACTCCCCAACGCAGTGCTTCTGCAATTCCCGCTCCTGCAAAGCCTCCGACAGCTGATATAGGTGTGAATGCGTTAGAAAATATTAAACCGAACACGTGCGGGATTTGATCAATATTTACGAAAATTACGAATAGAGCTACTCCTAGATAAATGATTACCATAGCTGGGACAATCTTATCCGTTACCTTGGCAATCCGTTTAATTCCTCCAAACACAACAAGTGCGATCAAGGCACACATAGCAAATCCAGTTATATACACGGGCCAGCCAAAAGCACCTTCTGTCTGTGTCGCAATGGAATTGGACTGCACCATAACGCTGGGGATCAATTCGATCATTAGGAAAAAAGCAAAAGCTGAAGACACCCATTTCCAGCCGAGAGCCTTCTTTATGTAATATTGCGGTCCGCCGACCCAGACATTATCCTTATTCTTTTCACGGTACTTGATCCCGAGCATAACTTCCGCATACTTTGTGGCCATCCCAATCAATGCCACAAACCACATCCAGAATAGAGCTCCCGGTCCTCCTAAAGCAATCGCTACAGGGACCCCGACGATATTTGTGGCACCTGCTGTTGAGGCTAAGGCTGATGTAAAGGCTTGAAAGGGAGAGATTGTTCCGGGATGTTTGTTCTTCTTAAAAATTTGCCCAACGGTTTGCTGAAGTACGTGACCAAAGAAACGGAATTGGAAAAACTTTAAGCGAATAGTAAGAAAAATCCCCCCGAAAATGAGAATAATGGATAGAAGATAAGTCCATAAAAATGCTGATACGTCTGCTATTGCTGCTTCAAATAAACTCCAAATTTCAACCAAGAAAAGAGCCCCTCTCTAAAGATGTTATGCCCGTATATTCCCTATTTTTAATTCCATAAAACAGAATTGTGACAATTTTCTGTTTGGGTAATCCTTCCACCTCAGGTCATCCATTTTATGGATGACCTGAGGTGGAAGGATTTGGGTGTGGTATGATATGGGAGAGGGAGGACGTATATGATTATTCAGCAGGATCAGTTTCATGAACATAATATGAGTAAGCTTATAAAGGGGGCTGTTGTTCCACGGCCGATTGCCTGGGTATCCAGTATTTCCAGCAAAGGGGATCAAAATTTGGCGCCGTTCAGTTTTTTTACCGTCGCTTCCATGAACCCTATAACCCTTTGCTTTTCCGTGGGAGCAGAAGGCCGGACAAAGGATACATTGGTGAACATCAGAGAAACAGGACAGTTTGTCGTCAATATCGTATCCGAATCGCTCGCCAATCAGATGTATGAAAGCAGTAAAGCCTACGATTACCAAGAAGATGAATTCAAGAAAACAGGTCTAAAGGCAGCTGAGAGCAAGAGGGTTCAACCACCTCGGGTAAGTGAAGCACCAGTTAATATAGAATGTGAACTTGACCAGATCATTGAAATTGGAACGAATCATCTCATTCTTGGAAAAGTGGTGTGCTATCATATCCAAGAAGATGTTTATATGGAAAGAGACAAAGTGGATCCCTTCAAACTTGCACCTGTCGGCAGGATGGCTGGTGATTACACATATATCAAAGAGTTCTATAACTTGCCAACAACAGATAAGGATAATTCATAATCACCTGCATCTTTTAGTAGATCAGGTGTTTTTTTACGGATTTTTTCTCTCAAATCGAATTTCTTAAAAAAAATACTTCTCAAACTTCATTTTGTTATATATACTATCACTGTACTATGGTTATTAATACAGTTAGTACAGTGAGGTTTGAGGAGGTGTATTTATGTTCGAGTTAGATATAAGGAGCCGTAAACCCATTTATGAACAACTTGTAGAAAAACTTAAACATCTTATTATTAATGACATTTTACAGGAAGATGAAAAGCTCCCGTCTGTTCGTGAACTGGCTCAACAGCTGACCATTAATCCCAATACTATACAAAAAGCTTATCGAGAACTCGAAACACAAGGATACACCTATTCTGTTAAAGGGAAAGGGAGTTTCGTTAATCCCGCTTCCCCATTTAAGGACAAGCAAAAAATAGGAGAAGTGCGGGCAGAACTAAAGAAGCTGTATGCAGAAGCGATATATCTCGGTATGACGGTACAAGACATAAAGGCATTAGTTGATGAAGTAAAGGGGGGACCTGATCATGATTGAGGTGAAGAACATCACTAAATCTTTTGCAAAAGATTTGGTTGTGAGCGATGTAAGCTTTCATGTGAAACAAGGGTCGATTTATGGGCTTCTTGGTTCAAATGGTGCCGGTAAAACGACTCTCATGCGTTTAATAAGCGGAATTCTAAAGCAGAACTCAGGTACGATACACATGTTTGGTGAAGACGTATTCGAGAATTTACGTGTAAAAAGCAGACTCGTCTTTATACCGGATTCTCTTTATTTCTTTCCACAATACAATGTAAAACAGCTTGCCAAGTATTATAAGGAAATGTATCCAAATTGGAGTGAGGAACGCTACGAACAGCTCAAGAAGATCTTTAATTTGGATGAGAATAAGAAAGTACATCAGTTTTCGAAAGGCATGCAGAGACAAGTTGTGTTTTGGTTGTCAATGTCAGCAATGCCCGACATTTTAATTTTGGACGAACCGTTCGATGGCCTTGATGCCGTGATGAGAAGGAAAATTAAGAGTCTAATCATTCAAGATGTAGCAGAGCGTGCCATGACGGTCCTTATTTCTTCTCATAATCTGCGGGAAGTAGAAGATATTTGTGACTACATAGGCATTTTGCACGAAGGGGAAGTGTTACTTCAGAGGGACTTAGACGATTTAAAAACAGACATCCATAAAGTTCAGGTTGCCTTTAAAGACTTCGATATAGCTCCGCTTAAGCGCAGGCTGGATATTTTATATCATGAGAAACGGGGGAGTGTCTATCTTCTAATTGTTAAGGGAAATGAGGAGGAAATAAGCCATACGATTGAAAAGTATTCTCCTGTTCTGTACGATCGCCTGCCTCTAACTCTAGAAGAAATCTTTATTTATGAATTGGGAGGTGCAGGATATGCCATTGAAAACATCACCGTTTAAAAAAGAGGTCATCAAACAAGATTTTAGAAATGTCGGCTGGATTGGAATCGTCTACTTAATCGGATTACTATTCACCTTGCCTCTTCAACTGGTGATGGACATGAACAATGAACACAGTAGAGAAATGTATTATGAAAATGGATTATTTGATCCAGTTTTCCTGTATGGAATTCAAATGATTTTACTATTTGTTCTGCCTGTACTAATGGCCATTTTTCTATTTCGTTACGTTCATGTCAGGGGATCAGCTGACTTCATTCATAGTTTGCCAATTAAGAGAAGTTCATTATTTAACTATCATATTATCTCAGGAGCGCTTCTTTTAATTCTTCCGATTTTAATTACAGGCGCCATTCTCTTTGTCTCTTATTTTATATGGGATGTAGGAAACTACTATACTCTCAGCGATTTAGGCTACTGGGCTTCTGTTTTTGCGGTATTCTCACTCTTTCTATTTATAACAAGTATTTTTGTTGGATCTCTAACCGGATTATCAGCTGTACAGGGTGTATTAACGTATGTTCTATTGTTATTCCCAGCTGGTATGTACGGATTAATTTCCTATAATCTGGAACTTTTCGTGAAAGGCTTTTCTGTTGATAAGGCGATGGCACAGGCTATTGAAAAATATTTGCCTCTTCTAGATTTTTTAATGTATCAACCTAGAACTCCGATCGGTATGGAGGTCAGTCCACCTGTCGATTCCACAAGTATAGTAGTTTATTTAGGTTTAACTATTTTGTTATACGCGGCTTCCTTATTAATCTATCAAAAACGTAATATCGAGAACGGTAACCAGGCAATCGCTGTGCTCACTCTTCGGCCCGCTTTTAAATATGGAGCTACCTTTTGTTTTATGCTGCTTGGAGGTATGTATTTTAGCGAATCTCAATTAAGCTACTCTTGGTTGTTTATCGGCTATGCTATTGGAGCAATCTTTGGTTTTATCCTATCTGATATGCTTCTACAAAAAACATGGCGTGTTTTTCATATTCGTAAGTTGAAAGGATTAGGCAGCTATGCTGCAGTAGTTGTCATTCTCATATTAGCCCTGCCGATTATTGCCAGAGGGTATGAGTCGGCTGTACCAGCTAAAGATGAGATTAAAAATGTGTACATGGGCAGTAGTTATTCCGATTACCAAACGAAACGTGAATTAAGTGCTCCTCTAATTCACGGGTCAGACAACGTTGAGGCAGTAAGAAGAGTGCATGATGAGTTAATTGATGCAGCAAAACCGATGGAAGAGGGAAAACGTACAATCTTCTTAGCCTATGAATTAAATAATGGTGATAAGGTTTTTCGTGAATATCAGGTGAACCAACAACGAAGAATTCCCTACATGGAAAAGGTCTATAGCAGTGAAGAATATAAACGGATGACTTATGATGTATTTCAATTAGCTCCTTCAAAAGTAGATCAGTTAACGCTGCATCCCCCCATGTCGGAAGAGGGGCCAGTAAGAATTACTGACAATGAAGAAGTAACCCGTGCCTTACAGCTAATCAAGAAAGATATCCTAAGCCAATCCTATCGAAAGCCTAACAGGTTTGCTACAGGTCTGGATATCGGGATAGGCTACGAGAATTATAACGTTCAACTCTCCACAAGTTTTACGAACTTTAACCAATGGCTTAAGGATGAAGGTTTATATGATCAAGCGTACCTGCAAGCGAAGGACGTGCATAAAATAGAAGTCCTCAGGGTGAGTTCAGAAGCGAGAAAAGGGGAAAGTCCGTTTGATATCTTACTAAGGGAAAATGGTTTAGAAACATCGGACAAAGAAAAGATTGCTGATGTGATTTCTGCCGCAAATGATGTAGGTGACGGTTACCTGATTGGTTTTTACCAAAGCGAGGATGAAATTTCTACGATCGCTAATCTAGAAGCAGGTGAAGCACCAGATTGGATTACGAATCATTTTAAATAATTGTGAAGAAAGGAAACATAAAGATGGAAGAAGATTTTGATGGAATCTATCTGCACTATTATAACAGAGTCTATTATGCAGCTTACCGAGTGACAAAGGAAAAACGCTCTGCAGAGGACGTTCTTCAGGAAACGTTTATAAAAGCCTATCGAAATCTTAACCAGCTTAAAGATGGGGAGAAAATCGGGGCATGGTTGTCTACTACTGCTACCCGAACGGCTATTGATCTTTTGCGAAAAGAGAGAAAGTACGTTGTAACAGAGGTCGAAGAAGTGTCACCCCCAGCAGGTGAAGCTGCTTTGCTTCGTTCGACCGTAGAAGAATCTTGTGAGGAGCGTGCAATAGAAGAAGAGGTATGGCAAAAAACTAATACCTTGTCTCCGAAATTGAAGGAGATCTTTAAGATGAAATATTACTTTTATTATAAGGAGGCTGACATTGCTGAACAACTACAGTTATCACTTTCGGCTGTGAAATCAAGGCTCCACCGAGCAAGAAATTACATGAAAAAACATATGGAAGGTCTGATCGGACAAGATCAAACGGCATAAAAAAACCCGCTTTTGGCGGGTTTTTAAATTTCAGGAGTCGGCGTGGGTTCGGCATAACCTTGTTTGTATTGAGCATCGATGTCCTCTCGGATTTCCTCCACTGATTTGCCGTTTTGGTAGTCAATCATAGCCTGAGCGGCAATTTCAAGACATACTCCACACTTTGTTCCATGTTCGTCCCAAACAATGGCCCCGTTTTCTTTGTTTTCATGTATAAAACAGTCGTAGTTATTTTTATGGCCGACAGATTCACCACAGCCGCAATAACATGGCATTTGTTCTAATAATTCTTTATGCTGAGAAGCTGATGTATAGATAAGCTGCATATTTTCAGGTTTGCTTTTTAAAAACTCCGGCATCACTTCGTAACTCGGTGTTTCAACTCGTTTATCCCCCATTACCATGTGGCTGGAATGTTGTTGGGACTGAGTTTCAGGTTGCGAGGGGGATGAGGTATGCTGTGATTCTTCTGTATGATTGCTTGAACAACCCGTTAGTAAACTGCCTAACAAAAAAGCGCCTGCGATCAAAAGCTTTTTTTTCATTCATGCATTCTCCTTTCAGGTAACACTCGCTTCTATCTTAGACGCTATCAAGCTGGAGAGCAAGCAGGTAATCAAAAGTTCGAAAATTAGACATGGAGGAATTTCTAACCTTAGCTGCCCATTTATCATACAAAATGAATCAGGCTGATAGAAAAAAACGATCACCTTATGTGGGCCTGGAAAGTCGGATGCCCACTATAAATTCAATATGTATATTTGGGGAATAATCAAAAAGGCAGGAGGATTTGTATTACGGACAGATGTTCAATCATGCAAATATAAGGGTATAACAACTAGACAAATCATAAGGAAGAGGTGAATGTATGCGAAACATCCTAAAAGAGGGCGATCAATTTGTGATGAGGGAAGAAGGCAACCGTATTGCAGAAATTTCTGTTGTTCCCTCGGGGAGTGACCGGCTTATTCTAGATCATACCTTTGTTTCGGAAGCGCATCGTGAGGAAGGGATTGGCGAAAAGCTCGTGGAAAGGGTTGTCGAATTTGCCCGTGAGGAGAATAAAAAGATTATCCCATTATGTTCTTTTGCAAAGAGTGTGATGGAGCAAAATAAGGCTTATCAGGATGTTTTAAATTAGTCCTTTTTCAAAATAAGAAACCTCCCCGAGCTCTTCAGCATGCAGGGAGGTTTCTTTAGGCCCGCAGGACGCGGGATAGTTCGGTGTTTCCATGCATTTTGAACTTAACCGAACTTTCTTTATCTCGTTTTTAAACTAGCTTCCGCAGTCGTGTCCATCAGCGCTTAATCCTTATTTAGTCAGAGTTTTGACGATTTTATCAATCGACATACTATGAGCGATTACGCCATCAATCGTCCAGTGACTAGGTTTATTCATGATATAAACTTGATCGTTTTTAGCAGCAGGAATACTCTGCCAGACGGAACTGTTCTTCAGAGTTTCTAATCCTGCTTCTCCTTCAGAGCCAATTAAAAATACATGATCTGCTTTAAGCTGGCCTAACTTTTCTAGTGATATAGGCTTCCATTGTTCGCCTGCCTCAGGGAGGTTTTTAACAAATTTGGGTTGGGTAACTCCCATTTCGTTATAGACTACCTCGGCAATATAGCGGTTATTTTCAAATACAAAAAACTGGTCTCCTATCGTCCATACGAAGGCGACTGATTCATCTCCGATTGCTTTCTGCAGGCTTGCTTTAGCCTCTTCCACTTTCTTGTCAAAATCAGCAAGTACTTGTTCAGCTTTATCTTGTTTTCCTAAAATGTCACCCATTTGTTTCAACTGCTTTCTCCAGTTTGAACTCACCTTCTCTTTGTATACATAAGTTGGGGCAATTTTGCTGTAATCTTCGTAACTGCCGTTTTGTAATGAGGATGGGGAACTGAAAATTAGCAGATCCGGGTTATGTTTAAGTACTTGTTCGAGCGGCATATCCCAGGCAATCTTAGGAACTCCTTCAAGCTGTGGCTGCAAATAGTCTAGAACGTCGTTACCGATGGACCATTGAGCAGCGGGAGTCACTCCAAGAGCTAGTAAGGAATCTTCTAAGTAGGGAGCGATAATTCTTTCTGGCTCAGCCGGGATAGTGACTTTACCGGATGCATGTTCAAGGGTACGTTCTTTACTGGCATTTTCCTCCTTCTTAGTTGAATCAGATGAACCTTCCTCACTGCCGCTTCCGCAGGCTGTGATGAAAGTTAAAACAAATAACAAGCTAAACAATAGACTTATTTTTTTATTAAACATGAGGTTCCTCCTAAGTAATGATGGTCATATACGATAATGATAATCATTTTCATTTGATCAGTCAAATCTTATTTTAGTATGGGGATAAAACCTTGAATTATGAGAAAGAGAATTATATACTAGTTTAAGTGATAATGATTCTCATTATAGATAAAATAAATGATTTAATGGCTGTTGGAACTAGAGAGGGTTGAATGAAGTGGGAGAAATAGATAAGGCTCACATAGAAGGGCTAACGAGCCGCTTTTTCCGAGCGGGAATAATTTTCGTGGGTGGTTTTTTCGCCCTGATTTTATCACTGGGGGTTTCAGTGGCACTGGGTGTAACAGATATCAAGCTAGCAACGGTGTGGCAAGCTGTCTTTGCTTTTAATCCAGAGCTGACAAACCATCAGGTCATTAGAGAGTTAAGACTGCCGAGGGCGATTGCTGCTGCCCTTACCGGAGGGTTTCTAGCGGTTTCGGGGGCCGTGATGCAGGGGCTCACTAGAAACCCGCTTGCCTCTCCTTCAATTATGGGCGTGACTCACGGGGCTGCTTTTGCTTTGATCATAGCGCTTGTCTTTTTCCCGGCTGTCAGCAATCTGGGCATGACGCTTGCCTCCTTTATTGGAGCTGGAGCAGGGGTGATTCTCGTGTTCGCCGTCGGTTCCTTTTCAAAAGGGGGACTTACTCCAGTTAAGCTGGCTCTTGCTGGTGTAGCAGTAGGCGGTATGCTTAGCTCGCTTTCCACAGCTATTTCACTACATTTCCAAGTCGCAAAACAAATGAGTTTCTGGTATGCAGGGGATCTATCCAGTACCAGCTGGACATCCGTGCAGCTATTGTTGGCAGCTGGGGCTGTTGGATTACTATTGGCGGTAATCATATCGAGAGCTGTGACCATTCTAAGTTTAGGGGAAGAGGTCTCAAAAGGATTGGGACAGAACACGCTTGTCGTTAAGGCACTTGGGGTGATCGTCGTGCTTGTCTTGACGGGTGCAGCTGTGTCAGTAGCAGGAACTGTTGGGTTCCTCGGACTGGTGATTCCTCATATAACTCGTTTTCTCGTTGGAACTGATTATCGTTTAATTATACCGGTATCAGCTGTGCTTGGCGGTTTGCTGCTCGTGCTTGCTGATATGGGCGCTCGACTGATAAATGCTCCGTATGAAACACCGGTGGGAGCCATTACGGCTTGTATTGGTGTGCCTTTCTTTCTTTATCTGGCCCGCGGAGAAAGGAGCGGGTTATGATGGAACAGCTTTCCTTACAAAACAGAAGCCGCTTTTGGTGGACGATGGGCAGTTTACTTGTACTAATTGTGGTCATGCTGCTAGTCAGCTTAAATACTGGAGTTGTCCAAATTGCCCCGATGGATGTCATGCGGACATTGTTTGGATTCGGGAATGAAAGGCAGGAACTGGTGTTATTTGATTTCAGGCTTCCAACTATTACTATTGCTTTGTTAGTTGGAGCTGGGTTTGGAATTTCCGGTGCCATCCTGCAAGGAGTCACCCAAAACGAATTGGCAGACCCGGGGATATTAGGAATTAACACGGGAGCGGGATTGGCTGTTGTCGTGTACATATTCTTTTTTCAAAGCTCACTGGCCAATATTAGTGGACTTGGTGTTTATATTCTCCCTTTATTTGCATTGATCGGAGCGTTTGCAGCGGCTGTGCTCGTGTATCTTTTAGCATGGAAAAAAGGAGTTAACCCTGTAAGGTTGATTCTAGTTGGGATTGGGGTTAACGCGGGATTTAGCGCTGCTTTAATTATTTTTCAAATAAAAATGAATCCGCAAGATTTCACGCAGGCTTTAGTCTGGCTGTCAGGAGACATTTGGGCTTCAAACTGGAGCTTCGTCATCGCTCTATTTCCTTGGATTATAGGTTTGATCATATACAGTATGTATAAATCGCCTGTTATCAATATATTAAATTTAGGAGATCAAATGGCTGTGGGGCTGGGTGCGCGAGTTGAACGAGAACGTCGGCTGCTTCTTTTGCTGGCGGTAGCCATCGCGGGTTTATGTGTAGCGGCAGCAGGAGGAATTGCATTTCTTGGCTTGATTGCCCCACATATTGCCCGGAGGATAGTTGGTCCTAAGCATCAACAGCTGCTCCCAGTCACAGCGTTACTAGGAGCTCTCATATTACTTGCGGCTGACACGATTGGGAAGAATATTATTGCTCCTGCTGAAATCCCGGTTGGTATTGTAGTCACCATTGTTAGCACACCTTATTTTCTCTATCTGCTTATGAAAACGAAATAAAAGGAGACTGGACGTATGAGTGAACTTTATGATGTAACAATAATTGGCGGAGGAACGACAGGGCTTTATACGGCTTTCTATAGCGGCATGCGTGATTTGAAAACGAAAGTCATTGAATATCAGCCGGAACTTGGCGGCAAAGTCTCCTTTTTCTACCCGGAGAAAAAGCTCTATGATGTAGGCGGCTTTCCTGGGGTGCTGGGAGAAGATTTGGTTGTCAATGTGAAGGAACAAGCGTTAAGCGTTCAGCCGACCATCGTAACGGGGGAGAAAATTACAGACTTTGAGAAGCAGGAGGATGGGACAATCGTGTTGACGGCTTCTACTGGTGAACAGCATTACACAAGAACCGTGATTGTGGCATCAGGATTAGGAACGTATGACATGCGTCCTCTAGATGTGGAAGGAAGTCACTTTTATGAAGGTAATCATATCCACTATACGATCCAGAACCTTATGCAGTACACAGGTCAAAAAGCTGCTGTCATTTCGGAGAATCGGGTTGGTTTAGATTGGGCTCTAGCTCTTGAGAACGTGGCTGCTGAAGTTCATCTCATCAATCGCGGGGCAGAATTTAAAGCTGTTTATGAAAATGATTTGGAAAAGCTGAAGCAATCAGGCGTCCATGTTCATATGGAAGCGAAAGTAGAAAAGCTGGAAGGTACAGAATCGGAACTGGAAGGAGTTATTCTCGACAACGGGAAGCAAATTCAGACGAACCATTTACTCGTTTATGAAGGGCTTCAAATTGATAAAAGTTTGTATGACCAATGGGGGTTAGTCACAGACAAGGGACGACTTCCTGTAGGCACTGATATGGCAACTTCAATGGAAGGTGTATTTGTTGCAGGGGATGCAGCTGTTTATCCGAGTAAAACGATGTTGATTGCTTCCGGTTTTAATGAGGCCATGACGGCCGTAAACAGTGCCAAATCATTTATTGATCCAAAGGCTAAATCGCAAGTATATAGTACGGTGATATATAAACATGGCAACAACGAGTAATATTTCTCCTAATCTTCTGTTCTATTAAAGGTACTTAAGGTAGTGTAAAGCTATACAATCTTTAGTAGTAAGAGAGGAATGAAGTAATGAATCCATTATTGTCAAAGCAGTACGAGTTTCATATCTGGGCTTATGAAAAAACGTTTAGGCATATAAAGGGTCTCCCGGAGCATATTTTCGACAAGGAAATAGAAAATGGATTTCCTTCGTTATCTCAGGTGTTTGCCCATGTGTACCTCGTCGATAACATTTGGCTTGGAACCATCACAGAAAAAAGCTTTGATGAAATACGCAGCTCTATCGGGCAGTGGACAGAAGAAGCCCAGGTGAACAGCATCGTTGAAATGGAGAAATGGTTTGGTCATCTTGCTCAACAGTACAGGAATTTTCTCCATGATAAACAAGGAGATAGGGTGATCAGGGTTGACCACCCTGAGTTTGGAAGTTTGACCGCAACCTATTCCGACCTTCTCCAGCATGTTGTTAATCATGGTACCTATCATCGGGGAAATATTACTTCCATGCTGCGCCAGATAGGTTATGAAGGTGTGTCGACTGATTATCTATTTTACTTATATGAGATAGAGTAGCTTCTATAGGTGATGGTATGGTAAAGAAATATAATACACATAAAAAGGGGACCACAGGCTAATCGGTGGTCCCTTTTTATGTGTGCACTTGCCAGTTAATCATCATTCTGGAAAGCCTGATATACAATCGTTCATAATCTATTAACGTTCTTACTTAAGAAGAAGTTGGACTTGCTACACCTGTTTCGATATAAGAGCGGACAAGCTGCCATTGATTGTTGATCAACTTAAATATGTGAAGTATAGATGAGGGGCCGCTTCTTCTCCTTCGATAACCGGAGAAAGATAGAAGCTGGCCAGCCATTCGTCGTCCTTCAATTTTGTGATAGAGTGATCCGTATATTTCCACTCCATATCCATGTCAGCAAAATGGTCGGACGCCTGCTTCCACCCTTCGATAGACTCTTGGTATGAGTAATCTGTTACTTCACCATCTCTTATTTCTCTAGCTTCTAGATCCCTCGATATAACCTTTCTTAAATATGTAAGATCATGTTGGCTTGAACGGTCTTTAAACTGTTCATAGGCACTACAGGATGTGGGGGTCGTTCGGTGTTGGCACACGACGTGCCGAACTTAACCGAACATCCTTGAACACTGAAAATGATAGTTGCTCGCTCCATTCACTCCTTTCCTTCTATTCTATCATTATTCTCTCATGCTATTTTAATCCAGACCTCATCATAAATTTATTTTCTATTGTTAGATTCAACATGAGAAATATTTTCCACGGAGGGATATAAAATGAAAGTTGTGATGATACCATCGGGTTTCAAAGAGTGTTTGGATCCATGTGATGTAGCCGCAGCAATGGAGAAAGGGGCACGTCGCTTTAATGACGACTTTGATGTTGAGGTTGTGCCAATGGTTGATGGAGGGGAGGGATTTGCGGAAACCCTCATTGGCTTAAAAGGCGGAGAGTTGATTTATAGAGAGGTAACGGGGCCAGTAGGAGAAAAGATCATAAGTTATCTTGGAGTCTTCGTTGAAGGTAATAGAAAAACAGCTGTTATTGAAATAGCAGCTGTAGCCGGATTGAAGCTTGTACCTCAGTTTTTAAGAAACCCATTACAAACAACATCATATGGCGTTGGAGAATTGATTCTTTCAGCGCTCGATCTAGGAGTAGATCATATTCTGATTGGATGTGGAGATTCCGGAATATCTGATGGTGGTGCCGGAATGGCCCAGGCATTGGGGGCAAGGTTTTACGATCAGGAACATCTGCCTTTATCAATTAAAGGTGGGGGCGACCTCATCAAGGCTCGTTATATTGATCCTGGCAACTTAGACAAGCGATTGGGTGAAACCCAGATTGATGTTGCTTGTAACTGGCAGAATGTCTTATGCGGTGAAAAAGGTGTTGCCCGTGTTTTTGGTCCCCAAAAGGGAGCGACAGGGGAGCAAGTTGAACTGTTAGTGGAAGCTCTAGACCATTATGCATGTCTTATTGAGGAGGCGGTATCGAAGGATGTCCGATCGTTGCCAGGAAGCGGCGCCTCAGGTGGATTGGGGGCTGGTCTAATCGCCTTTGCGGGAGCTGTTTTACATCCAAGGTTCGATCTTATCGGAAATTACATTGATATTGAACAAGCGATAACTAAAGCAGATATCGTCATTACAGCGGAGGGCAGCCTGGATTCCCAGACAATATCCGGGAAAGTTCCATCCGAGGTTGCTCGCATTGCTAAAGTTCACAATATACCTGTCATCATTATTACAGGGACAATAGGAAAAGGGGCAAAATTAAATTATCGTGCAGGTATTGATGCGTACTTAAGTATTACTCAAAAGCCGACTTCTCTTAAAAAAGCAATGAAAAAAGCACCACAGTGGATCGAAGAATGCACAGAAACTGTATTAAGGCAGGTCATCATAGGTTATCAATTGGCTGAAAAAAAGGGTGGTGCATTATATGCTCAGCGGAATGGACGGGTATTACAAAAAAAGTAATGAACTCAATGTCTATTCGTTAATGGCTCAATTATCCACTAAAACATTCTTTGCAATTAGTTTACAAATCCTCATTTTCATATTGGTACTGGAGATAGATGATCTGACTTATAAGGGTAAGGTTTCTTTAATAGCCTTCCTATTTGCCATGGTGTATTGGATCACAACAAAAATCCCTGCAGGGTTTGTAGCGATGGCAGCCATTGTCTGCATAATTTTAATGAGAGCGGCAGACGAAGAATTGTTGTATCAGGCACTGGCTCAGGAAGTGGTGTGGCTGATGATTGGAGCATTTATCATCGGGGAAGCGGTTAAAAATTCCGGACTTGGAGATCGGCTGTGTCAATTCATTATGAATAAGGCTAATAAAAAGGGTAACTTGCTTTTTGCTCTTGCACAGATATTACTCGTTTCAGCATTTTTTATTCCATCCACCTCAGGAAGGGCAGCGTTATCCTTGCCCATCGTAAGGCAAATAAGCAAGGGGTTTCATATCGAGGAGAAAAGAGCCTTGGCGATAATTGTACCTGTAGTTATTTTAATGAGCACTTCTGCAACGTTAATAGGGGCCGGTTCGCATTTAATTGGTGTCGCATTGCTTGAAAGCACAACGAATCAGTCAATTTCTTATGTTCAATGGTTGGTATGGGGAGTGCCTTTCACTCTTATTGTGACTCTGTCCACCTACTTAATTGCAAAATGGCTATTGTGGCCAAAAAGTACTGAAGAGGAAGAGGTTCATAGTTATTCTGTTGATCATACTACCAGAAGTAAAAAGCCTATGGATGAAAAGGAAAAAAGGGCATTAACCCTAATTGCAGTACTGACCCTTGGGTGGATGACACAAGGGCTTCATGGGTATGATATAGGATTTGTTACGATAATGGGAGCCTTATTATTTATGGCTCCCAGTTATGGTGTGATTAGCTGGGGGCAAGGTATAAAGTCCGTTTCTTGGCACTTAATTGTATTTGTTGCTGCAGCCACAGCCATGGGAAATGTGCTAGTGGACACAGGAGTAGTAGAATGGATGGAAGGAGAAATGATCTCAGTCTTGCATTTATTTGAGAATGCACCGGAATGGGTCATTATCTTTGTTATTTTACTTGTTACGGTGACAAGTCATTTGTACATTCACTCTCACACTACACGTGCAGTGATTTTTATTCCGAGTTTAATTGTTTTCAGTGAAACGATGGGGTTTAGTCCTTCAGCGGTAGTTTTTTTAAGCCTGGTTGGTATGAATTATTGCCTAACGTTCCCTGTCAGCTCTAAAGCACTGCTAATTTATTATGAAGAAGATGAACTTTCGTTCGATGCTGAGAAATTATTCAAATTAAGCTTCGTACTCATGCTTCCTTATATCTTGCTTATGATGATATTCTATTTTACTTATTGGAAATGGACAGGCATGCACCTATAAATATTCAAAGTTCACAAAGGCTCATCGTCCCCTCATTCGTACTCAGTTCGGAACATATTTAACTGCAGGTCCTTAGATAATTTCTTAATAAGAGCACCCCCAGCTGTACTGTTTCCTTTTTTGTCAATCGCGGGTCCAACAACGCCTATACCCATACGGCCTGGTACAGCTCCAATAATACTGCCAGAGACACCGCTCTTACACGGGAACCCAGCTTCAACAGCGAATTGCCCGGAGGAGTTATACATTCCTGAAGTCATCATAATAGCTTTCACGGTTCGCAAGTGGTGGGGAGGGATTAGCTTTTCGTGGCTGCCGGGTGCTTTTCCACCGCGAGCCAAAAAAAGGCCGACTTTCGCAAAGTCATCGCAGCACATCATCACAGCATTGATGCGGAAATAGAGGTCAAGGGCTTCTTCTACATCTGTAATGAGGGCTCCAGTGCTTTGCATGAAATAGGCTAAAGAGCGGTTCCGTGCTCCGTTTGCGATCTCGGCCTGATATACTTTTTCATCCATTTCGAGGTTTGGATTATTCGTTAGGTTTCTTAAAAAGTGTAAATAACGTTCAAAGCGGTTATCGTTATTGCCGCCTTTTATTAAGGAGCAAACAGCAATTGCTCCAGCATTCACCATAGGATTAAAAGGTTTAACTTCGTCATGAGATTCAAGGGCACTAATGGAATTAAACATCTCCCCAGTAGGCTCCATACCAACCGCTTGAAAGACTCGTTCCTTGCCAAAGTCCTGTAAGGCAAGCATGAGCGCGATGATTTTGGATGTGCTTTGCATAGGGACTTTATGCGATGAATCACCGGCTGTGAATTGATCCAGGGGTGGTGTAATGATAGATATCCCCAATTTATCTCTTAATGTCTCGTCAAAATTAGGAAGTGCCGTATTTACATGTCCATTAACGGCATAAGGTCTGCTGTCTTCAATTACTTTGTTCAAATAGTCGTTTGATAGTTGTTTCATAAGATAACTCCTTAGTTTAGGTGGTAGAGATATGTACCCTATTATGGTAAAACTAATTACTTTTAAAGTTCTCCTAATTTGATTTGACAATTCATGGATTTCATATATCATTTAGTTAAATAATTTTTACCGTAAAAAAGGAGTTAACCGATGAAAGACATACAACTGCTAACCACCCATGATCAGCTCAAAACATTAAGTGATCCTTTTCGTTCTCAATTGTTGCTTCGCCTAATGGAAAAACCCATGACAGGACAGCAATTATCAGAGGTTTTTGACTTATCAAGGGCTCGAATTCATTATCATTTAAAAGAACTTGAGAAAAATGATTTGGTCCATATTGTAAAAAAGGAAGAAAAGAACGGAATTGTCCAGAAATTTTATCAGTCGGTATCACGTGGTTTTGTTGCGGATCGCTCATTGCTGCCTCATACAGAGGAGATGAGTGAATCTATTCGACAGATGATGATTAATATGTTGGATCGCTCGCAAAGACGGGTGTTAAGTGCACCGGAAGAAGCCTTACATGAGGGAACCGGTTCTCAAGACCCAACGGATTGGAAATATTTATCGGCATCATTCGAATTCAAGGCGACAGAAGCTGATTTCAAAGCCTGGCAGAAAAAATATTTTGCGTTGATGGAGGAGTTAAATGATATACAGAAGCAGACTCCATCGCCAGATGCTAAAACGTATTATTTTCATTCATTAGGGATTCAAGTTGATGAACCATTATTTGAAAAAAAGTCTGAAGAAGAAAGCTGACTCAGGCTTTTCTTTTTTCAGCACAGTAAAATTATTTTTACTGAATTACTTTTTTTATCTGAGAGGTGGTTACGATGGAGGGATTGCAAGCAGCGAAGGAATTGGAGTGCTCGAGACGTTCGTTATTTAAGACTAAATCATTTGTTATGTTATGGGTGGCTTCTTTATTTTCTAGTTTAAGCATGTCTATATTTATGTTTGTGCAATCGTGGTATGTGGTGCAAGGATTAGGGCTCGAGACTGCTTTAGGCATAGTACTTATTTCTCTGTCTGTTCCGAGAATCATTTTTATGATGGTGGGGGGTGTGCTTTCCGATCGAAAGGACCAGGCAAGAATTATGTTTTGGTCAGATTTATCTAGAGCTTCCCTTGCTTGTGTGCTGGCTATCTTGTTTGTATTTGCCCATCCGCTCCCCATTTGGGTGTTGGGCGTTAACGCAATAGGGTTTGGAATACTGGGAGGGCTCTTTGAACCTGCGCGGGACTCGATTTTACCAACTGTGGTTGAACCGCAAATGCTCACACGGGCAAATTCGGTTCTTCAAGGGACCATGCAGACAGCTCTTTTTGCCGGACCATTACTTGCCGGTGTCATTCTAGGTATAGCTGGGTACGGAACATTATTCTTACTTATCGGTAGTTTATTGGTGTTGGGATCATTGTGTGTAGTATTCGTCAACACTGATAAAGCAAAAAAAGGGATTACAGAGCAATCCAATAAGCGTCCCGGATTTTGGGTTCAATTAAATGAGGGAATTACGTATTTATGGAGTTCAACACTGCTTAGAGCGTTGTTTATTGCAGCGATTATTGTAAACTTCTTTATGTCAGGTCCGTTGTTCATGGGTCTGCCCATTTTCGTTGAAGGCGTCCTTGATGGCAATGCTCTTGATTACAGTTACGTGCAAGGTGGTTTAACATTTGGGATGATTCTTGGTTCGGTCATCATGGGGATCATTAATCTCCGTAGAAAACGAGGCTCCTATGCTCTATTTTTGATGGCGGCTCAGGGAATTATCATGATATTATTCAGCCAGGTCAACATGGTTTGGCTGGCGGTAGGGGTTATTATCTTCGTTGGACTGCTGAATCCTGCAATCAATATACCGCTAATCTCCATGATTCAAGAATACACTGATCCAGACAAAATAGGCCGAGTGATGAGCCTGATCCGAATGGCCTCCTTTGGATTAATGCCGCTATCTTATGCAGCGGTATCTTTCTTACTTAGACTGGAAATTTCTATTCAAGTGATTCTCTTTTGGAGCGCCTTTCCATTAATGATTAGTGTGGTTGTGCTGTTTGCCTGTTTTCCAGTCCTTCGGAAAGAGAATTAAAATGGTAGACCAGGTCATCCTTACATTGGGTTACATACCAATAATTGTATGACCTGGTCTTCCAATTATTTGCATTAAAGTGAAGCTTAAAGTTTCCTTGCTTTGACCATCCATTCGTCTATTGAGAATTCAGTGATTTCTCCAGCCTTTTGCTGAACAGCAAAGTACGTTTTTACAGCAGCATCTGCGTTCTGTAAATAGTTCGTTACTTGGTCTTTATCAGTTTCATCTTCAAGTGTCCGATTCAACCAATCGGTAAATGGCAGCTTTTTTTTGCGTTGTAATTGATGTTCAAGCTGAAATCCATTTTCTCTAAATAATTTTTCCCATTGAGAAATCTTCAATGCTTTAACATGACTGTGATCTCTCATTTTTTCGAGTGAATTGTAGAAGTGATCCAGTTCATCGTCTTCCGGGGCTATATTATCGATCATAAGAAAATATCCGCCTTTTTTTACTACACGCTGAACTTCTGAAATAAATCGTTCAGGGTGAGGAAAATGGTGTGGGGCAATCCTGCATGTTACGATATCGAAGCTTGATTTGAGAAAAGGCAGTTCCTCTGCGTCGGCAATTACATAGTGGATGTTATCAAATAATGACAAGTGAGAAGCTGTATTCTCAAGCATTTGTTCGGTTAAATCAGTTGCAAACACAGTCTTCACATCAGGGCTTAATTGCCGGGCGACATGTCCCCCGCCTGTTGCAATGTCTAAGGCAGACCATGCAGGATCCGGCTTAAGCCACTCTGTAATTAAATTCAAATCTGTCTGGTTGTTATGAACCTGGCTCTGCACGTAAGCTTCATTATTTTTAGAAAAGGTCTCCTTCACACGTCGTTTAGTCTCATCTTTCAAAATTCGCCACCCGCTTTCGAGAAATGTGTTACTTCTATTGTAAGCAATTGAATAGAATAAGGATAATACACAAATTAAATATAGAATGATAAACAAAGCTTATTGTTAATGAAATGGAAATGAATGGATGACCTGGTCTGGAAATTGGAAGTTGGATACTATCAATACGTCTTGCACTTGTCGGAAAAATACTTTATACTTTTCAATGATAATGATTTTCATTATCGTGATAAAAATAATTCTCATGTTTACATATATAGGGAGGATTTTTGCATGGCAAAGCTAACAACTAAACATGTAGATATTGCTTATGGTGACCATCGAGTGGTGGAAGATTTAACATTGGATATTCCTGAAAATAAAATTACATCTATTATAGGACCAAATGGATGTGGTAAATCCACCATCTTGAAGTCACTTGCAAGGATCCAATCTGTTAACAGTGGCTTTGTATATCTGGATGGCAAGGCTATTAAGAAAGAGTCATCGAAGCAAATAGCAAAGAAGATGGGGGTATTACCTCAGTCACCTGAAGCTCCTAATGGGCTGACGGTTGCGGAACTAGTTTCTTATGGACGCTTTCCCCATCAAAATGGTTTTGGCAAACTAACCAAACATGATTTTGAAATCATACAGTGGGCGATTCAAATTACAGGAGTTTCCGAATTTGAAAACCGTCCCATCGACTCCTTATCCGGAGGGCAGCGTCAACGTGTATGGATAGCTATGGCTTTAGCTCAGGAAACGGAAATTCTAATCTTGGATGAGCCAACGACCTATTTAGACCTTGCTCACCAGCTCGAGGTCCTCCAGTTGCTTGAACGGTTAAACAAAGAAGAAGGCCGGACGATTGTGATGGTCATTCACGATTTAAATCAGGCCGCCAGATTTGCTGATTATATTGTAGCCATTCATAAAGGGGAGATCATCAAAGAAGGTACACCCGAAGAGGTTATCGAGAAAGACGTGCTTCGAAACGTATTTCAAATTGATGCAGAGGTCGTTACGGACCCAAGAACAAAGAAGCCGGTCTGCCTTACTTACGATTTAGTAACTGAACAATCGCGTACCTATACAGAAGATAAGGTCGTTGCATTTATGTAAATGAGAAACCCCTGGGCTGACAACAAGGCCCAGGGGTTTCTCTGTATTCACTTCATAGCTTATTTCTCTCCTCATATACTAGTCCAAGGGGGAAAAACTATGCGATTGCTGCAGGAATTTAGGGAATTTGCTGTCAGAGGAAATGCGGTAGATATGGGTGTTGGAGTTGTTCTGGGAGCAGCCTTCAGCGGGCTGATCGATTCGTTTGTTTCGGATATATTATTACCACCCATCGGGGTGATTCTAACGAAAATGAACTTTGAGAATCTCTACATTAGTCTTACAGGGGAAACGTTTGCATCGTTAGCTGAAGCGAAAGTTGCTGGTGCAGCTACCATAAATTATGGAATATTTATTACAGCTTCCATTCGCTTTCTTCTCGTATTATTTACCGTTTTTCTCGTAGTAAGGCAAATCAATCGTTGGAGAAAACCACATAAGAGTCCAATGGATTCTTTGATGAAAAAGGAATGCCCTTATTGCTGTTTGCCAATTCCTCAGCCTGCTATTGTTTGTCCAAATTGTGCTAGTACATTATCTAATGAAGAATCAGAGCAAAGTCCGCGTTGGTTTGTTAGATAATTAACGTTCATGAGGCCTCAGCCTTCTAGTTAGTATGGTCTTCACACTTCTTTGAGTGTTCTTCGGCTATCCAATTAATAAATTGTAATTCTTCCTTTTTCAGTGATCTCTCAAGTTTAGACTCGAATTCTTCAATCAGAGATTGATAAAAAGCTTCCTGATTCACAATTGGGTCACCTCTCAGGTGTTAATGTTTAATAGTGCTTCGTGCTTACTTTAACATAAAATGTGCATAAATAGTGCATCCTTATTAATTGTTTATATAAAGTT
Source organism: Halobacillus hunanensis (assembly GCF_900166655.1). GTDB lineage: Bacteria > Bacillota > Bacilli > Bacillales > Halobacillaceae > Halobacillus_A > Halobacillus_A hunanensis. The sequence continues at coordinate 152,536 of NZ_FVZB01000005.1, forward strand.
TAAAGTATGGAAAAAACCCCCACCTCAGGTCATCCAATAATTGGATGACCTGAGGTGGGGGTTTTTGGTAATTTCTACTTTTTTTGGTTGGATGGTTCAGGTACTTGGAATAGTTCCTCGAGCCAACCGTTTTTTATCATTAAATCTACTCCGTCCTTGGCATAAAGACCAATTTCCACAGACAACCTTTGGTAGGTAAACATCAGATCATATCGCATGCTTGCAGTTGATGCGGACGAATAATTAGCTTGTCCCGCTGAGCTCAGCATCGTCATTAAGAAAACGATTAATCGGTTGGTAAACACAGGGGTAGTTGATTTTGTAATCATACAGCTTGATGGAAGAGCAGGGTTACTATCAGATTCTTCTAAGGTATTGGCAAAAGGTTTTTCTATGTCTTTTTGAGATTTGCTTTCCTTTTTCCATATAAGGTTGTATCTCTTTCGATGTCGTTGTTTGTGCAAATGCCTTGCATAATACTTCACCGATCAAGTTCGTTTTTGTATTTTCAAACAAGTGAGTGATTTCAACGGTATTTAGGGAACGCTTGTGGAAAGGGCTAAAATATTTATGGGATTCTACATATTTTGTCTCATTCTCTAGCCCTGAGCAGGCTACCATATTTCTTCTTCAGTTTCCGATCGTTTCTTAATTTTAACTTCCTCCCTGAACAGCAGAATGAAAGGTATAATCATAAGCCAAAAAATATAAATAAATATAAAAAATTTCGCAAACCCTTCCAATAGAAAAAATACACAAACGAAGAACGCTGTGAGTATTAATAATGGGCTGGTATATATCAGGACTTGAAACATTGGTTCCCTCCTTATCATTTTCTCCTATTATCCTTTCCTTACTGGTATAAATTATTACTATGGGGTGAAAGATAAATATAGCTAATTATGTACCATTCATACGTGCAACATAAGTAAAAGACAGCATGGTGTAGAAGAAGGAGATTTCTAATGTTTAACTGGTTGAAGAAAAAGAAGGGGAAAAAAGACAATCGAGATACTCAAAAAGAGCTGCTCAAAAATAAGCAGCAAGAGCAGTCCTTTCAAGGGTTATTTGAATTGGCGAACCATTCTAAGGATTTTGTCGTTTATCATCATACTGGACGGACTAAATGTGTTCTTTCCTATTATAAGACTCTTAGTGGCTCTAAATTTCTCAATGACTCTATTTTACCCCCCTTAAAAAAACATACGTTATTCACGTTAGAAGACATAAAAGAAAAAGTGCCTGTCGAAAACGCCTATATCACAAATGATTTGAAGAAGATTAAAGAAAATATCACCCAGGGATTCGTCATAATTAGATTGAATGAAAAGGATGAAGAAGTTCTTCTTATCCCAGCCACGAAAAATGAGGGGCGATCCATTAGTATTCCGGAAGTAGAGTACAGTGTGGTGGGGCCAAAGGAAGCGTTTGTAGAAAATTTGGATCAGAATATGAATCTTATTCGAAAACGTTTGCCCATCCCAGAGTTAACGATGAGGGAAGTATCCGTTGGGAACCTAACTAAAACACGGATAGCGGTTGTGTACGTCGATGGGATTGCTAATAACGAAAACGTTAATACCGTTCTCCAGCGTTTAGACGATATTCAGTATGATCAGATTATTGACAGTTCTTTTATTACCCAAATGATATCGGATAACTCTAACTCTCCCTTTCCGCAATCATTAGATACTGAACGACCGGATCGTGTAGTTGGAACGCTTGTAGAAGGAAAGATTGGCATCGTAGTAGACGGATCACCGCATGCTTTAACCGTGCCGACTACAATCACTGAATTCTTCTCATCTTCAGATGATTACTTTTTACCATGGCATTTAGCAACAGCCTTCCGTTTGATCCGACTATTTGCAATTTTTTTCTCCGTATTAAGTACACCTTTATATGTAGCCATCTTAACGTATCACCATGAAATGATTCCTCAGGAGCTTCTAGCGACGATAAGTTCCTCAAGAGCTGATATCCCTTTTCCACCAATTCTTGAGGTAATCATCCTCGAGCTAACGATAGAATTATTAAGGGAAGCCGGGGCACGTCTCCCAAGTAAAATCGGCCAAACCATTGGTATTGTTGGCGGTATCGTTATTGGGACAGCCGCAGTTGAGGCCGGCCTTACTAGTAATGTGCTGTTAATTACAGTCGCATTAGCAGCGCTCGCGTCGTTTACAACACCGGTCTATCAAATTGGTAATACGGTCCGTCTTGTTCGTTTCCCTTTTATCGTTGGAGCACAAATGTGGGGATTAATTGGGGTTTCGATGTGTATGGGGATATTTCTAGGGCACCTTATGAATTTGCAGTCGATCGGAAGACCCTTTTTCGCACCTTTATATCCGCTTAGGTTTCATGACTTGAGAGATGCATTTATACGTTTGCCATTTAACCAGCAAAAGAAACGGCCTATGCAAATGCGACCGGTCCATTCAGCCCGATTTAATCCGGAATTGGTTAAGGGAAAGAGGGATATTGATGAATAAACATTCGAGCTCTATTGAAGGCCTCTCCATCCCTGAAAACCTCCTGATCACACCAACATATGTCTTTTTCTTAATCCATGCGATGCAAGTTGGCGTGGGGATATTGGGGTTTGAAACATATATCGCCAAATATGCTGGTTTTGATGCATGGATTTCGATACTACTAGGCGGTTTAGGGATTCATGTACTGTTATGGATGATTTACCATATTCTTCAGGATAGTAAAGGAGATATCGTATCAGTTCATAAGAATATATTCGGTAAATACCTTGGCGGTTTTTTCAGTTTAATGTTTAGCCTCTATTTCCTGCTGCTAACTTTAACAGTACTCAGATCATATATAGAGGTAATTGAAGTATGGATTTTCCCTGAGTTGCAGCTTTGGCTATTTACATTTGTATTTGTTCTAATTGTCTATTACTTTGTGAAAAGTGGATTCCGTGTCGTTACCGGTTTATGTCTGATCAGTGTTATTTTGGCGCTTCCCATTTTACTCCTAAAATTCTTTCCCATTTTGGAGGGAGATGTGATGAATCTCTATCCAACCGTTGACCATAGTGTTGGAGAGATTCTTCGAGGCACGCAAAAGAGCGTGCTTAGCTTTCTCGGGTTTGAATTATTATTAGTTTTCTATCCCTTCATAAAAAACCCGCATGCTTCTAAAAGTTGGGCCCATTTCGCTGTGTTTTTTACAGTCTCTATATACTTAATCACAGCCATTGTATCGTTTGTTTATTTTAGTGAAGGTCAGCTGCAATATGTCATCTGGGGGACTATCACCCTTTGGAAAATTGTTGAGTTTCCATTTATTGAACGGTTTGAATATATCGGTATTGCCATGTGGTTCTATGTTGTCTTGCCGAATATAGCTTTGGCACTATGGGCAGCAAGCCGGATTCCAAAACGTGTTCTAAAGATTAAACAAAAATATGTGCTGGCCCTATTTAGTATCATTCTTATTGTGGTATGTTGTATGTTTACGGATCGTCAGGCTATTGACAAGCTCAACAGTGTGACCAGTAAAATCGGGCTTTACGTATTGTTGTACATACCCGTTTTATTCGTTCTATCGAAAATCATGGTTAAAGTGAGGAATCGAGATGAAGCATAAGTGGTTATGTCCAACAATCATCGCATCGTTAATGTTACTTACAAGTTGTATGCCTAATGTCAGTGTGGAAGATGCAGCAATTGTCCAAATAGCCGGGTATGATTTTGTTAATAAAGATAAAGTAAAAGGAACTTTTGCGGTTGCCCAGTATACTAAAAGTGAGCAGAAGACATCTGCTAACGAAGTCTCCCTAACGACCACGGCTAATACTATTAAAAATGTCCATGCTAAGCTCCAAAGACAATCTTCCAGGCCAATATCGACCGGGAAGTTGACGATCGTTTTATATGATAAGGAACTTGCTAAGAACGATATGTCCAAGTTTATTGACTCCTTAAGCCGCGACCCAAGAATTGGCAGAGATATTCTACTCGCGATTGTAGATGGAAATACGGAAAAAATGATTAAAACAGAATATAAACAAAACAATACGACAGCAGCTTATATGAAGGGTATGATCGAGCATAATATGTATAGCAACTTCCCAAATACAAACTTGCACAATTTCATGCAATCCTATTTTGGAAAGGGGGTTGACTCCTTTCTTCCTCTTCTAGAGAAAGTAAACAGTCATATAAAGATTAAAGGAATTGCATTTTTGAGTGACGGTCGTTTAGTTCATTCGGTCCCTTATTCAAAAAGCTTATTCTTTAAAATGATGAAGGAAGATGTAAGAGAGGGAATGCAGGAAATGAACTTCCAGGGGGAAGGAATTATGATGGAAAGTATCAATTCAAATGTGGATATTCATATTAAAGGAAACACAGAGAACCCTGAATTTATAGTTAAAATCAAGGTGAGAGGCATTATCAACGAAATTTCGAATTTGGCCAGTGCTTCAACCCCTCCTCTCGTTGAGAAAATGGAGAAGAGCTTCACCAAATTCTTCGAAAAGAATTGCCAGGCGTTAATTCATGAGTTTCAGGAACAAAATATTGACCCTGTTGGTTTTGGGAATGTCTTAAAGAACCGCAGAAGAAATGTGGATATGAAAAAATGGAAGGATCAATACCCTGAAGTACCGATTGACGTGAAAGTAGAATTAGAAATTACCGAAACAGGAATATCATCTTAAGCAAAAGTGGACACAATTTACTAAGATATTGTGTCCATTTCTTTCGGAAGTGTTAAAAGTCAGCTTAAACATTTCCCGGGAAATAACGACTTGGTTTAACAAAATTCGAAAAGAGGCTGAAATAAAATGGAATGAAGCATAAAATGATCCGAACTTATTAAAAATCAGTTCGGATCATTTGTGTGTCAAGTAAGGACTTTTACCATAGCTCCGGCAAAACACTTCGCTTTCCGAGGAAGCTGAGGCTTGTGCTTTTCTCGCAGGGTATTCCATAATTTGATATCATTGCTTAACTTATGTCACAGCCTCCGAAAACTAATTAACAGTATTGGTTATAGGCGGTAGTTAAGTTGTGAATAATGTCCTCTACATCATGGTCTTCAATTTCTTCACGAGGTATGAAGTGAAGGACTTGTCCGTTCTTTAAAAGGGCCATGGATGGTGAGGAGGGTTCATACCCTTCTAAATAATCGCGCATGCGGCTAGTTGCTTCCCTGTCTTGACCAGCAAATACGGTTACCAGGTGCTCGGGTTTCTTCTCATTTTCCAGCGACTCTCTTGCGGAAGGGCGCGCTAACCCGGCTGCACATCCACACACGGAGTTGATAACGACGAGGGATGTTCCTTCTGTTGAACTGATAAACTCATCGACGGACTCCGGTGTCGTTAACTCGGAAAAACCAGCATTGGTCAACTCATCTCTCATAGGTTGGGATATTTCCTTCATATAAGCTTCATACGGATTCATTAAAAAACCTCCAATTATTTTTGTTTTGTAGCTTGAGTCATTTGATGCCACACAGAACCTTTTGCTTCTTTACCGCCTTCAATCCGTTCAATAGCCATATTGATCTGCATGCGAACTTCAAATTCAGGATCTTCCGCAGCCTTTTTCAGGGCGGGCAGAGCAGATTCATCGCCCAACTCATAGAGGAACATGGCTGCTCGCCATCTTACTAAGCGGTTACGGTCGGCCAATGAGTCGATCATTTCAGGAATTGCTTCTTTCAAGCCTAAATCAGATAAGCAGTCTCCAGCAGTTCTTCTCACCGTCACGGTCTTATCTTTCAAGGCTTTGTATAGATAGGGGAGAACTTCTGGTTCCTCAATCATCCCTAAATACGCTGTGGCTAGGCGTCGAATGGAGGATTTCTCATCACTTAGAGCTTTATCTAAAACAGCTAAATCCTCTATTGTCGGATCCATCCGGTCAAGTGCTGCATAACGCACTTTCCAATCAGGGTTATTCAGAGCGGCCAGAGATACTTCCTGACCTTTGGCGGTCTCAGGTTTACTCGGATTTTCTTCGAAAGCTAGTGTAACTAACGTCTTCAATCGTTCTTCATCGTAACTAGCTGTAAGTTCTTCTTTAACCTGCTCGCCAACTTCGCCTGGATCACCATAACGCGGACTTTGTTCCACCCACTTCCGTTCCATAATCATATTGGGAGATGCTGGTGCGGCTTCCATAGCTGCTTCCGTAAACATCTCAGGCAGTCCAACACGTATTTCTTTGTCGCCGTCTTCCAGCTTTACTTGCATGGGAATCCCGCGAAACATTTGAATAAACACTTTTACTTCTCCAAAAGAATCGTCAAGAGTTTCCTCGTCACTTTGACTCGTATCATCTCCTGTTTTCTCTGAGCCGAAAACGGCCCGAACTTCTGGCAAAATGGTCTCCCAGCTTACTTTAGGGTGTCTTTCTAACGCGATAAAATCGGCCACGTGATACAAGCCCTTAACTCCTTCAATCTCAAAGAGCTGTGAGATGAAGGCAGGAGCAGTATCGAAATTATCTCCTTGTTTATAGTTACGGGTATCGCCGCTTGGCAGTTCCTCATTTAGGTTGATCTTCATCGAGTTAGGGCTGGGTGTCGGCTCGATCGACACGATCTTCATAGTTTAATCCCCTCCAGACATTCTTTACATTGATTTTATCAAAGAAGTATAGCCACTTCCATTGATAGGCATGTGGAAGTATTGGAAAAAATAGGTTGATATTCAATTTGCAAGGGTGTTATATTACACGGGTAGAGGAATAAAATGGAACGAGGGGGGGACGAGCGGATGAGGGAGCTTTCTCGTGAGCAGCGTGAAGAAGAATTTCGTAATGAATTAAGAGAATTGAGGGAGAAGCTGTACATAAATGCGGATGAGTACAGACGAGTACTTGAAGCGCACGAACAATATGTGAAGAGTCAATACATAGAAGATGAAACCGTTGATAAACAGATGAAGGTACCGGAAGAATTAGTTTCAAAACCGATAGTAATAAAGGAGAAACCAGTAAAACCGGCTAAACCAAAAAAAGAAAAGACAAAAGAGCAAGTGCGTGAGAGAAACATCACGTGGTCTTTAATTCTGGGTGTTGTTCTTTTACTCATTAGCGGACTAGTTGTAGCGACTAGTCAGTGGGATCAAATGGGACCAGTAATGAAAGTGTTCTCTATTTCTTTTGTTTCTCTGTTCTTCTTGGGTTTAAGTTATATTTCAAGAAAATATTTACGAATCGAACAAACTGCTTTTGCCTTTCTCACGCTTGGAAGCCTGCTTGTGCCCATTGTAGTCCTTGCAATTGGCTATTTTGAGCTACTTGGTAGTTATTTGTCTCTCGATGGCCAAGGACGATATATTTTAGGAATAATGGGAGCGGCAATTCCGCTGCCACTTTATATTAAAAATGCTTTTAATCATCAATCTCGATTATTCGTATGGATCTCGTTTATATTCCTATCCCTTACGGCTGGTTTTACTCTTGGGGCTTTAAATCTCTCGGTAGATGCCTTTTACCTGCTATTAATGCTGTTTAACGCGGTTTTACTATTTCTCTATCATCGTTTCAAAAAGAAAAGCATATGGAAGTTGTTTACAAAGGAAATGCCATTATATGCTCAGGCTAATATGATTTTGTCCACATTGCTGATGCTTATACTGTTTGAAAATGAATTGATGTACAGCTTTAATCTTTTTCTGACTGCAGGACTCTATATGGCTATGGTTTTTGTATATAAAACGAAAGAGTATCAATTTGTTTTTTCAATATTATTTGCCTACGGAGTGTATCAACTGGTAGAACATTCGCCTTTGCAAGCTGCTGATTATGTGGTTTATACCTCTGCTGGTATGCTCTACCTTGGATTTGCCTACGCTGCTCGCCATCATGCGTTTATGAAGCAAGCCTTTCTGTACACGAGTGGGGTCATCTCATTCTTCGCTTTTATTTATGTGAGTTATGAAGGAATCTTACTCCAGGCAGAAGAGGGGTCGGTTTTGCTTCTGTCAGCTTATCTGATTGTAGCTATTAATTATGGAATACTTGCTTATTTAACGAAACAACAAGTTTTTGAATATCTCACACCAGTGTTTATCTTTGCGGCTGCCTGGCAGCTATGGGTGGTTATTAATCTGAGCTGGCTGAGTATAGAACTGTTTATGTTTCTAGTGGCAGGGGCTATGCTGCTTTACCTTGGTTTATGGACGAAGCTTAAGTGGTTCCAGCCTATTAAAGAAAGCAGCTTTTATGAAGCTGTTGTCATCATGGTAATTTGTATTGGCTTTGGAGCTCAAACGAATGAATACGGTGCGACAGCTGTTATGTTGTTTCTATTCGGAGTATGTGCTTTTTTATCATTTAAGAAATCTGCCGGTAAAGAAGTGTTAGAGTTCGCAGAATGGGGATTTCCAGTGAGCTGGCTTTTATCTCTTGTTATGATTTATTTTGTTTTGGCTAATCACATTACTGGACTAAGGGATGGATATGGGGAAGCTGCTCATTTAGCCCTTAGCGGACTGTTATTATTAGCCGTAAGTGTCGGATTGGGATTGATTAAAGAAGAAAAATTGTCTACGTCCATGTTTTATATTGGTCAATCTGCGTATGCCTTGTCTATCTTCTTCTTACTTAATGGTACAGTCGCAGAGTCAGACTGGTTACGTTCGTTAATTCTGTTGGGAGGGGTCAGTGTATTTACGTGGCTGGTTCGACGATCAGCTGTTTCTCAGCTCTGGATTATCGTTTCATTAACGGTATTATCGTTTTATGTATCGCTTATTCCATTGTTGTCATTACAAGAGCTGCCTGACCTATTAATGTTTCTAATTGGTGCTCCTGTGCTGCTTATTGGGATCGGGTATTTTGGTGCTAAAAAATGGTCTGAAGTGAACTCGTATTTCTTCTGGGTCGCTCACGGTGCTATGGTGGTTCTAATTGGTATTATTTTGCTGGAACAGACCATTTCTATGAGGTTAACACCCTTTATTCTAATTATACCAATAGCAGTTTATCTCTATAGCTGTTTGATTAATAAGCAGGAATGGCAAGTGAAATTGTTCCTTTATGCCAGCTTCACAGTCTTGTTCTTTCTGATTACTAATACAGGTCTCTATTATGCTTTATTTGAATTCATGTCGATGGAATATACTTTCTTGATTACGAGCGTTATCCTCTCCCTGGTTTGGTATGGTACATCTGAGGTATGGAAAAGACGAATAGAATGGTATGTTATCCCTTTTTCCATCTTGGGATTGTTTACCTTAATTTATCAGACCGCTCAACTTCATATCATAGAAATAGTACCGATTCTTGCCTACGTAGTGTTAATCTGCTTTTTTACAAGGGTTCGAAAGTGGTCAGTTATTACGATTTTACCTCTCGCAGGGACCATGTCCATGTGGGGAGAATACCGTGATGGAATAGAAACTCCTATCTTGCTCCTTCTTTTAGTTATCAGTTTCGCTTTGCTTACTGGATTAGGAAGGTTCTTGCATAGTTACTTAATTGTAAAAAAGGAAAAAAGATTGGTGGTAGATAGCTTTTCATGGGTAGCTCTCCTCTATATTCCCTATTATGCTATGTTCTTGGAGAGGGGTTTGACGATTTGGCTTCAAGTTCTGCCGTGCTTCCTGCTGAGTATTTGGCTGATTTTGAACCGGTCCAGTTGGGAGTCTCGACGGGTATCGCCTTTTTTTGAAACGTTAGGTGTATTGAGTATCTATCCTGCTTACTTGCTTATTATGGAGGAATACGGTCACTTATGGACTGATTTAATAGACGCCGAGCTGCAAGTTCTGCCGCTTATCGGGGTATTGGTTTTCCTGAGTCGGCATACTTGGCCCGAATATAAGAAGGTGATGAATCATGTACAGCTTGGATTATTGTTGGCCATCTCTGCGTTTTTAGTAGTAGATGCTATATGGAGTCATACCATCTGGGATGCATGGATTATTGGCAGTCTCTCCCTGATTTCTTTGGTGATTGGAATGCAGCTCAGAATTAAATCCTACTTTTTCGTGGGCTCAGGAGTATTGATTTTTAACGTGATCTACCAAACCCGTCCATATTGGGGGAACTTACCTTGGTGGGTTTACCTGCTTCTCGCCGGTTTCCTGTTGATAGGGATTGCCAGTTACAATGAATGGCAAAAACAGAAAGACCATAAACCTCTGGAAGAAAAGGTTAAACGAGTTCTTGCCGCTTTTAAAAAATGGAATTAGAAGCAGCTTCGACAATATATTTCATGAAATTAGAAGATCTGTGAAACATAATTAAGCCTTGTTCGTAGAATAGGTGGACATGGAAAGAAAGGGAGGGGTTTTTGGTAATGTCGGAACCCGTAATGAAGTTAAAAAATCTTAAAAAAACGATAAGCAATAAACCGATTATTAAAGGGTTGGACTTTGAGATTTATAGTGGTGAGGTATTTGGTTTCCTTGGACCGAATGGGGCAGGGAAAACGACTACTATCCGAATGATGGTTGGGCTTATGAGCATGACAGATGGAGATGTCATGATTAAAGGTCACAGTGTGAAAACCGATTTTAAAAATGCAGTTCGTCATGTGGGGGGAATTGTAGAAAACCCGGAAATGTACCCATTTATGACAGGGTGGAAGAACCTCGTTCATTACTCAAGGATGATCCCGGGTATTAGCAAAGACAGAATACAGGAGGTTGTACGTCTCGTTGGGCTTGAAAAAAGAATTAAAGATAAAGTATCCAAATATTCTTTAGGGATGAGACAGCGACTTGGGATTGCCCAGGCTCTTTTACACAATCCTTCCATTCTTATTCTTGATGAACCCACTAACGGATTGGACCCTTCAGGAATTCGTGAAATTCGTTCCTACATAAGAAGACTGGCGGCTGAAGAAGGTGTGGCTGTTATTGTCTCCAGTCACATTTTATCTGAAATGGAAATGATGTGTGACCGCATAGGTATTATTAAAAACGGGGAGCTTGTTTCGATTCAGTCTGTACAGGACGCTTTGCAGCAATCAGATCAAAAAGAAGTAGCGCTTGAGGCAGAGCCTATGGATCAAGCCTTTCAGGTGCTGCAGCAACTGTTAGAGGGAACTGTAAGTCAAGGCGGAAGTGAGTTACTGTTTTCAATCGAGAGAACGGAGATTCCGAATGTTATCCAGAAACTTGTCGAACAAAATATTAATATCTACAGCGTGAACGTGAACCGTTCTACCTTGGAAGATAAATTTCTAGATTTGATCGGAGAGGGAACCATTGAGTAATTTTATCCAGTTAGTTAAGAATGAGCAAATGAAAACATATTCCCAGATAGCTACATGGGTTATGTATATCGTATTAGCGGTCTTTATTATTGGGTTTGGTGTTTTTATGAAGGTAGATCAAACTATTATGGATGATGGGCAAACCACAGATGGAAATTGGAAACAGGAATTGCAAGCTGAGAATGAACAGCTTCGTCAACAAGCTAAGGAACAGGAATTTGTCGCATCCATGAATGAAAAGCAAATCGCAATGAATGAATATCGGATCGAAAATAGTGTGGAGCCGGGCGGATATGATGTTTGGAATTTTGTTCAGGATAATAGGACGAATATTTCCATTATCAGTCTTCTGACGATTATTGTGGCAGCGGGTATGATTGCGAATGAATTTAAATGGGGTTCCATTAAATTACTGCTTATCAGGCCCATCTCCCGTACGAAAATATTAGCCTCTAAATATGTTTCTGTGCTAGTATTTGCCATGACCATGTTATTATTTTTATACGTACTATCGTTCCTGACAGGTTCTGTTTTATTTGGCTTTGAAAACTTTATGGAACCTTATTTATACTGGAAAGGGGAAGACATTCAACAAGCCCCGATCTTCCAATTTACGTTGGCGCAATACCTGCTAAGCTCTGTGAATTTAGTTATGATGGCAACTTTTGCATTTATGATTTCTGCTATATTCAGAAATAGTTCACTTGCGATAGGGGTCGCCATTTTTCTGATGATGGCAGGAAATTCAATTGTCGGTTTCTTTAGCGATAAAGAGTGGGCCAAATTTATTTTGTTTGCTAATACAAATTTGAATCAATTTTTTACAGGAACACCAATTATTTCAGACTTAACCTTGTCTTTTTCTGTATCAGTGCTTATGGTTTACTTAGTCTTGTTCCTTGGTTTATCCTGGTTTTTCTTCTCCAAGCGGGACATCACGAATGCTTAGTCAATAAAGGAGTGTAAGTCATATGAAAAGAATTGTAGAAACCGTGTTTGTAGTAATCGGATTGCTTATTTATGGAATTACTACTGCTTTGAGCTTTGTTTTCCTCAATATACAGGATAATGAAGGATGGAGAGCAGAAATGCAGAGTATGTTGGATTCAGATCCCAACCTCGAACAAGCTCAAATCTCTGTTGATCAAATTATGGAAGGTGTAGCTTCTGTGACTTGGTTGATTATCATTTCTGCTTTAGTGGCAATTATCCTGGGAATCCTAGCTATTGTTTTCCTTAAAGGAAATAAGAAGCCGAAACCAGCCGGCATTATCCTGATCATTACAGCTGTCGTTACAACAGTTGGGACAATCGGATTTGGATTGTTCGGAGGACTTGCTTTCCTAATTGCCGGAATAGTTACTTTAGCAAGAAAAGGAAAGAAGCCATTGGAAGAGGAAAGCTCTTCTGTAAATTACTAATGCATAAGACCTGTACTGCGGAGAGAGGGTTTTACCCGAACTTCCTGATAGGAGAGCAATTTCTCGTGGTCACTAATTATGTAAATATTTAAAAAACGGATTGACAGGAGATAGTATAGCTATTATGATAGGGTCTAATCATTCAATTAAATAACGATATCTTCTTATCAAGAGAGGCGGAGGGACTGACCCTATGAAGTCTCGGCAACCAGCGTTTGCATGGTGCCAAATTCAGTGGATTGCATCCGAAGATAAGAAGGTCGTGTTAGTACGGATGTTTGCCCTCTGCTATATACGCCCTTTCTTGCTTCGTGAAGCAGGAAAGGGTTTTTTAATTGAATGAAAAAAGGCAAAAGGTGCTGCAACACCTTTTGCCGGACTGATCATTTAAGTCCTTCCCGCCTAAGGGAAATACGGACATTTACGACCATTATTCTTAATGTATCATGGCCGTATTGTGTCCGTCTACTTTAAGAGAGGAGACGGTTTAATTATGGGAGATTTAAAATTTGCTTATTGGGTTCCAAATGTAAGTGGAGGGCTAGTGGTTTCAAAGCTGCCCCAGCAAACGGATTGGAGTTTTGAGGCGAATAAAAGATATGCTCAAATTGCTGAGGATTCGAACTATGATTTAGCTTTATTACAGACGAGGTTTTTTGCAAGCTATGGAGCTGAAAACCAGCTTGAGGCAATTACATTAGCTTCAGCGCTGGCAGCTGTTACAGACCGTTTACAGCTGATTTCTGCGGTTCATCCTGGTTTATGGCATCCGGCCGTGTATGCGAAAATGTTGTCGACGCTGGACCAAATCAGCGAGGGGAGAGCCGCAGTTAATGTAGTGAGCGGTTGGTTTAAACAAGAATTCACTGGATTCGGTGAACCTTGGCTAGAGCATGATGAACGGTACCGCCGTTCAGAAGAATTTATTCGTGTGCTGCGTGAATTCTGGACTAAAGAAAAAGCTGCGTTTAGCGGTGACTTTTACAAAATAAATGATGCACCATCCAAACCAAAACCTGTTCAAGGAGGGGAGCTCCCTATTTTCCAAGGGGGGAATTCTTCAGCAGCTAAACAGATGGCAGCGCGTGTTTCAGATTATTACTTTATGAATGGAAATACACTAGAAGGATTCAAAAAGCAAATTGATGAGGTGCGTGAACTGGCACAACAAGAAGGACGCGAGGTGAAATTCGCTGCACATGGTTTTGCAATTGTGAGGGACTCTGAAGAGGAAGCCTATCAACAGTTAAACGATATCGTTCATGCTGCAGATGAGGACGCTGTTGAGGGGTTTAAGCAATCTGTAAAAGAAGCGGGGCAATCCACACAGGACAAGCAAGGGATGTGGGCTAATTCCAGTTATAAAGATCTGGTGCAATATAATGACGGCTTTAAGACGGGATTGATTGGTACCGCTGAACAGGTAGCGAATCAAATCATCGAGTTGAAGAAAATCGGAGTCGATCTGATTCTTACCGCACACTTTCATTATGAACAAGATCTTGAGCGCTTCGGAAAAGAAGTGATTCCGCTTGTAAAAGAGAAGGAAGCAAAGCTTAAAGCTGAAGGAGTTTTGGCATGAAGGTTTTAGGCTTGTCAGGAAGTGTGACGTTGAGCTCGAAGACGTGGATTTCCGTTAAACAAGCTATTGAAGCGGCTAAAGAAGCTCTTCCTGGTGCTGAAACAGAGATTGTGCATCTCGGTGAATACGATACGGTGCTATGTGATGGACGTGATCCCTCATTATACGAAGGAGATACAAAAGCACTCATAGACTTAATTGTTGAAGCTGATGCACTGATCATTGGAACACCTGTCTATCGAGCTTCATTGACAGGGGCTTTGAAGAACGTCTTTGACATAATACCAAACGACTCGTTAAGAGGAAAGGCAATTGGTTTTATTGCGTCTGGAGGCAGCTATCACCATTATTTAGTGATTGACCACCAGTTGAATCCGCTTGCTAATTATTTCCGAGCCCATGTTATACCAGGCGGAGTGTATGTTCATAATGGTCATTTTAGTGAAGGGGAACTGGTGGATGAAGATGTCAAAAGCCGTTTATATCAATTAGGTAAAGCAACTGTTCAATTAACGGGTAACCTTCAAAATAAAGACTTTGAGATTCAACAGCCTTCAATTCCAAGGCGAAGACTGCACCAAACTTAAAAAAGAAGTGCTGGACTCATGCCAGCACTTCTTTTTTCTAATCTAAGATACGGTTTGTGTCATCTACATCGGCTGGCTGTCGATTAGCTACATTTGTACCCTGAGGCATGAATCCATCACCATTACAAATTTTACAAGTATAATGCCATTCTTCATCGTCCATAAGCAGTCCTCGACCGTCACACGCTAGACAAGCCTGATCTCTACTAGGCACAGGATCTCCTCCTTGATAAGGGTATTGTGATTAGTAATGTGCGCTTCTAGTCCCAAAAATATACCCAAGAAGAGAAAATAGGTTATCCGTTTCGGGAAATCGGGTATAGCAGAAGAATTGGAGGGTGAGACCTATGGCTAATGAAGATAAAAATGAACAGGATATTACATCTAGCGGGCCTGTAGATCGCCCAAGCCGTCAATTCTATATTCCATCCCAAATCATCGAAGAGTTTGGAGAAAAGGGAAGGGATCATTTAAATAAACCATTTAGCGGTCAATTTTTACTGGCTATGACGGCGGGTTCGTTTATGACATTCGGAGCTGTTTTTTCCATCCTATTAGCAGTAGGTGTGGAAACGAAAGGGATCTATCACTTACTGTCCGGTTTAGGATTCGCAGCAGGTTATGCGATGGTTTTCATTTCAGGAGCCGTACTGTTCACGGAAATTAACGTTCTCCTGCCATCCTATTTGTTTAATAAAGCCAATCTTATGAAAAAGACCATCTATCGTTTCTGGGGCGCCACTTATATTGGCAACATTATTGGAGCTTTCTCAGTTGCGGTATTAATTCAAATGTCAGGATCGCTCGCACCAGAATTTTATTCAGAGCTTTCGGTGTATTTGGATCATAAAATGAAGTTTTTAGACCATGGCGTGAAAGGTTGGTTTGAAGTGGTTATATCAGGAATATTGGCCAACTGGCTTATCGGCATGGCAGCTTTTTTGACAACTGCAGCCCGGGATTTTACCGGTAAAGTTTTAGGAACTATGCTCCCGGTAGTCTTATTCGTTGCAGGTAATTTCCAGCACAGTGCTGCCAATATGGGATACTTTAGTATGGGGGTTCTGGCTTCGGATCAATATACGTGGTATCAATATATTCTCTTTAATCTTATTCCGGCAAGTATTGGCAACCTAATTGGCGGTGCCATACTGGTATCACTATTATTTTCATACGCCTACAAGGAAGATATCCAAACTTCTTTGGGACAAGGTAAACAAAAAAAGAAACAAAACCATTAAAGTAAAGTTTTTCATAAACTGAGGCTAGGACAAAATTGAATAAAGCATCAAATAATCCGAACGATTCGTTCGGATTATTTGTGTGCTAAGAAAGGATTTCTGCTTCGCTCCGTCAAAACACTTTGCTTTCCGTGGGCGGCTGTTGAGCCTCCTTGTGCTGGCGCCCAAGGAGGTCTCACCTAGGCCTGTCCTCCTACAGTAGTCTACGTATTTTGACTACGCTAATGATCTGCATTTATACTATTCATCTTTTTATCGTTCGCTTTTGAAATCATTACTTTACTTATGTCTCAGATCTTATGGTTTGATTGAGAATGGTTAAGCCTTTTGTGGAACTTGTAAACCTAAACCTTGTGCTACCCGAGTTCCGTATTCAGGGTCTGCTTTGTAGAAATGTTCAATCTGGCGAAGTTTCACTTCATCTCTTTCTACAGGCTTCATGGAATCAACAATGTTTTGAACGAGACGAGTTTGTTCATCTTCACTGAGTAAACGGTAAAGGTCTCCGGCCTGAGTGTAATGGTCATCATGGTCATAACTCACACTGTCCGCAAGTCCAGAAACCTCATAGGCAGCTTGTTTGTTTTCAGGTTGTTCAGCAGGCCCTCCGAGGCTGTTTGGTTCATAATTCGGAGCACCGCCTCCGTTGCCATCAAAACGCATAAAGCCATCTCGCTGATAATTGTGTACCTGAGCTCTCGGCCGGTTAACAGGAAGTGCTTCATGGTTTGCTCCAACACGATAGCGGTGTGCATCAGAGTAAGCAAACAGTCGGCCTTGCAGCATTTTGTCAGGAGAGACATCAATTCCAGGTACCAGTGCACCAGGTGAAAGAGTTGCCTGTTCTACTTCTGCAAAGTAATTCTCCGGATTCTGATCAAGAACCATACGCCCCACCTCAATAAGAGGATAATCTTTTTGTGACCATACTTTCGTTACATCAAATGGGTCAAAGCGATACGTGTTTGCATCCTCAATCGGCATAATTTGTACATATAACTTCCATGCAGGATAGTCGCCATTTTCAATTGCTGCATACAAGTCTTGTGTATGGAAATCAGGATTTTCCCCAGCTAGACGTGTGCCAGTAGCTTCGTCCATATTTTTTACTCCTTGTTCTGTTCTGAAGTGGTATTTTACCCAAACAGAATCGCCATCAGCATTTGTCCATTTGAACGTATGGCTGCTGTAACCATGCATATGTCTATACGTAGCTGGAATGCCACGGTCAGAATGAAGAACCGTCACCTGGTGCAGCGATTCCGGTGAAAGCGAGAAGAAATCCCAGACTGCATTTGGGTCTTTCAGGTTCGTAGCTGGGTTCCTTTTTTGTGTGTGAATAAAGTCCGGGAATTTAATAGCATCTCTTAGGAAAAAGACTGGTGTATTGTTCCCGACCATGTCGTAGTTGCCGTCTTCTGTATAAAACTTTAATGCAAATCCGCGAGGGTCACGTACGGAATCGGCAGAGCCTTTCTCACCGGCAACTGTTGAAAATCGTGCAAACATCGGAGTGCGTTTGCCGACCTCGTCCAAAAACTTGGCCTTCGTGTGAGCAGTTACATCATTGGTCACTTCAAAATACCCGTGAGCTCCTGCACCTTTTGCATGGACAACGCGTTCAGGAACACGTTCGCGGTTAAAGTGAGCCAGTTTTTCTAATAAATGTACATCTTGTATTAAAGTGGGTCCTCTTGACCCAGCTGTGATGGAGTTCTGGTTGTCACCGACTGGTGAGCCGGCGTTGTTTGTTAAATGTGGTTTACGATTATGATCTGTCATTATTTCGGTCCCCTTTCAACATTTGCTACACTAATTATTATAATGTAAATTTAGTAAAAATCAATATTTATTTATAATAATTTTAAATAGAGTGATGGGCGAATTGGTGAAGGTGCTTTGTGGAAGGTTTTTAAAAGTTATGTGGAAAAAATTGATAAATATCTTAACTCTGCAATGTGTATTGACTATCAATTAGTCTTGTATATTTTCAATTGTACATAATGTTATTCATAAGAAAAACAAAGTGCTTATTCAAATAATAAAACTTCCGGGTCCTTGTTATAAGTATGAACAAGCATAGCATGAAGTTGTCCGCGATGGTGGTACATATGCGCGATAATTTCAAGAAGCCACTCAAAACGTGTGTAGGCAACTCCCCACCAGGAAGTCGTTTGTGTGAATAAGTCTTTTTCTGAGTAGCTATCAAATTGCTCTTTTAGTAATGAGAAATGTTCATATAAAGCATCTGATATTTCGCTCTTTGTCGTTAATGTAATAGAACTGTACAAGATAATCATGTCTTCCTCGGAAGATTCCTCCAGTACTTTACCATCGGCGAAGGGGATCATAGCTAAATGTGCAAGGGTTTCACCAATTGAGAACTTACCCTGCGTAGGTCGAAACGCCAAATCTTCTTCTGATAACTGACCAATAATTTCAGAAAGGGAAGCAATGACAACTTCTAATTGATGAAAAGCATTATGGCAATATATATTCATGGGAGAACCCCTTTTAATAGATGGTGGTAAATTTATATTTCTATATGTGCCTGGTAAATTCCTGTCTTATTGTAAAAATATTCATTAAAAAGAGGCTGCCGATTGCTCGGTCAGCCTCGCTCTAATGGTATTAACCCATACCAGGATCACCAGGGTCTACATATGATGGTCCCTCCGTCGCGGTAAGTTCACTAGAACCCATTCCTGGGTCACCTGGATCTACTGCTAACTCGATCGATCCCATACCAGGATCACCGGGATCATATACGAAAGCACTGTAACCTGTACCGAAAGCACCCAATAAAACCAACGTTAAAAATGAAACAGAAAGTATCTTTTTCATAAAGTTATTCCTCCTGATTGGTGTGATGGATTCGCTCCAAATAGT
The DNA here is from genome assembly GCF_900166655.1 of Halobacillus hunanensis. Taxonomy (GTDB): domain Bacteria; phylum Bacillota; class Bacilli; order Bacillales; family Halobacillaceae; genus Halobacillus_A; species Halobacillus_A hunanensis. Next base: position 171,458 of record NZ_FVZB01000005.1, read on the forward strand.
AAAGAGGCAATTGGGCAAAAAAATGATCGCCGTATTCCTGAATGAACCTATTATGGGCTCGCTTTAGCATTATTCGATCTTCCCTTGCCAGGCCTAAATAGCTTTCTTGGAACGGTGTTAATACAGATAGCTTTGAAAGAATGGACTCTGCCGTGTTTCGATCATTATTAGCAATAGCTAAATGAGCTGTCTCAACTGGGTCAGGCGTTGTAATGTTTAGTGTTCTTTTGTGAAAAGCTGAGATAAAAGGGATCGTATAATTTTGAATCGATGTAATAACCTTATTTAGTTGATTTTCGCGGGCAATGCTAAGTCCTGCATAAGCATAGCCGATTGATAAATCGTAATCTTCGTAGAGATGGCATAGCGCCAAGTTGTGGTTCATTCCACTTTGTTTCCGTGGTGAAAGGTCTGTGTTAAGAACTTTATAAATATACTTTTTAGCTAAAAGAATGTTATTAGTCTTCCAATAATGCTGAAAAAGTAGTTCATCAAATCTCAATTTCATATAGTAGTAGAATAAAGGTTCATTAACGTGCAAGAGGGCGTCATAGCACTCATCTACATATTTATCTAATCCTGTGTACTGTTTACTATCATAGTAAGCATAGACTAAGGTGAATAAATGAAGACATCTCAAGGATGGGTGACTGAAGGAAAGTGTCTGCAACCATTCTAAATCTTCATTAGTCAAGGGCTTTGAGTAACGAGTTAATAGAATTTGATATAACAAAGGGACTTCAGAATTATCCTGAGTAGTAGAGAGAGCTTCATCCAATTCCTGGAAAAAGTCGTTCATATAGAGAAATTCATAACTTGCCAGCTTGTCTTCTGTCTTAACATGCGCGCTTGAAAGACAATAGTTCTTCGTAGCTTCAGCAGCTTCTTTACTCGAAGTGTGTCTAAGCTGATCATGATAGACTTGGTAAATTGTCGACACTTCGTTCATATGGGCTTGGCTTAATCTACTAGGTTCAATAACCTTATGACTTACCATGATAATCCCTCAACCTTTCTCTACTATAGGTTTAGTATAAAACTATTATTTACCATTACAAGTGATTTGACAATACAACAGAAAACTTCCTAATAAACGACAATATTCCCTGGGAAATAAGGATTGACTCTAACGTAACGTTAAAGATAACTGTAAATTGGAATAGATTTTTGTTGGAGAAAAAATCAGAATGAAGTCGAATGGCTGCTGCGTTCATATAGACTATAGTTTATAGCAAAAATATAATTCCCGCTATAAAGGGGTTTTTTGTTTAGTCATAAATGAATATTTGCGTGTTTTTAAGAACATGTCGAATGTTTATTCGACAAAAAATAAGCACCCATTTCCTCTAAATGGGCACCTGTGTATCTAAATTAATTTATAAGGTGGAAAACAGGGGATCAATGCTAACAGACTAACCCGTTACGCCTTTTAATGTACCCAAGTTTTATGATGTTAGAACCGCTCTCGTACATGTGTAATTCATCTGTGTTTCTGTCCTTAGTCCAACGTACGTCTAAAAGGGAAAGATTGTTCTTTCCTCCATCGATAAAGCGTCACCTCCTATCAACAGTTTTAATATATACTAATAATAACGCTTTCATAAACTGCGGTAAATGATTTAATTTCAGGCTGGACGGGAATAGAAATATAGATTAGAAGGAGGTCGAGTTAAGAATGGATGAATTAAAAGCAATCATATTAAACGCTTCACTTAAGAAGAGTGATGAACCATCTAATACAGCAGCGTTAATTGAGAAAGTCACTGACATTTTCCAAGAAGAAAAAGTGGGATATGAAATGGTGCGTCTTGCTGACTACAATTTAAGGTATGGTATTAGTGATGATTTAGGAGATGGAGATGAATGGCCGGCAATTTTTCAAAAGATTAAAGAGGCCGATATAGTTATAGTAGGAACTCCTATATGGCTGGGGGAGAAGAGTAGTTTAGCTGCATTAGCTATCGAACGAATTTATGGAGGGGCAGGACAGACAAATGATAAAGGGCAATCGATCTACTATAACAAGGTAGGAGGTGTGGTGATCACCGGCAATGAAGATGGAGCTAAAACAGCAGCCAGATCAATTCTTTATGCTCTTTCCCATGTAGGGTTTGTTATCCCGCCTAATGTTGACACGTATTGGCTTGGGGAGGCTGGACCAGGTCCGTCTTATATGGAAGCAGAAGGCGGCGTAAACGAATTCACAGATAAACATGCCACGATGGAAGCCTATAACTTAATCCACCTGGCAAGAATACTGAAGAACAACCCTATACCTGCAAAAGGCAATACAGCAGATAGCTAATGGAATAGGAAGAAGGAATGGTTAAACATAGTCTGCTGCTCACTTACTATCTGATTTATGGTGGGAGGGATGAACATGGAGGATTGGATCACATCCATACAAAAGGAGTTACCTGCCAATCAAGTGATGACAGAATTAGCGGATCGTTACAGCTATAGCTTTGATGCGTCATTTGGGGAGTATTTACCAGAAGTCGTCGTTCAAGCGAAAAATAAATCGCAAGTCGTGTCGGTGTTGAAAATTGCTAATACTTATAAAATACCTGTGTATCCTCGAGGGCAGGGTACGTGCCTGAGTGGAGGGCCGTTACCGGTACATGGAGGAATCGTTCTCGATTTATCCCAGTGGCCGGAATCTATTGATGTGTATGCTGATGATTTGACTGTTGTGGTCTCTCCAAGCACGCTGACTGCAAATATTAATAAAGCAGCGGAAAAGCATGGTCTAATGTACGCACCTGATCCCAGTAGCGCCCATGTGGCAACAATTGGAGGGAATCTGGCTGAAAACTCCGGCGGGCCGCGCGGTTTAAAATATGGAGTAACCAAAGACTTCGTACTTGGTCTCGAGGTTGTAACACCCGAGGGAGAAGTCATTCGTACAGGTGGTCAAACGATCAAAAACGTTACGGGTTTTGATTTAACTAAACTGTTGGTCGGATCTGAAGGGACACTTGGGGTAATTACAGAAGCTACGCTGAAACTTATTCCAAAACCACCTGCTGTTCAAACACTGATGGCGGTCTTCGATGACATGCGTTTGGCAGGTAAGGCAATTTCGAAAACATTAACTTCAGGGGTCCTGCCGTCTAAGATGGAATTCATGGACCAGGCCTGTATTCGTGCTGTTGAGAACTTTCAGCCTGCCGGTCTGCCTGTTAATGCCAGGGCAATTGTCATCATTGAGTTGGATGGACACCCTGAGGCTCTGAAAATCGAAAGAAGATTAGTAGAAGAAATTATGAAGGACCTTGGAGCCACAGACACAGTAATCCCAAAGTCGGATGAGGAAGCAGCAAAGATCTGGCACGCGAGAAAACAAGTTTCTCCAGCGATTGCGAGGATCAAACCAACGAAGGTGTCTGAAGATGCAACAGTGCCGCGAAGCAAGATCCCCGATATGATGGATCGATTGCGGGAGATAAAGGAGAAGTACGAGGTAGAAGTAGTCGTCTTTGGGCATGCAGGGGATGGCAACCTTCATCCAAATGTTTTGTGCGATAAGCGTGATCAAGAGGAAATGGCCAGAGTAGAGCGGGCGGTTGAAGAACTTTTTCAAGCAGCGATTGAACTTGGTGGAACGTTATCCGGGGAACACGGTATTGGAACAATGAAAGCTCCTTTTATGGAGAGCGAGGTTGGACGAGTTGGCCTTAGCATGATGAAGAGGATTAAAGATAGCTGGGATCCAAATGGCATTATGAATCCAGGGAAAATCTTTGCCGAAAAGGGGCAGAAGTTGGTTCTTACGAAATGAATAATGACCTTAAGCGTCTTCATAAAGGCAAAGGAAAAATCGCCGGCTGTACAATAAGCTGGCGATTTTTATTAGACGGTTTCTTCCAATGTTGCCTTATTTGTAGAAAAATATTGTTCAATCACTTCGAGTTCTGAATAGGGTACTTTTTCATCACCGATTATTTGATAGCCGCCAAAACCAATCCCTGTCAGCAGAACGAGATCACCAGGCTCTGCTAAATCAAAGGCATGATGGATGGCTTGTTCTCGGTATAGCCGTGAATGGATATCATTGTTATAAGGCTCAGTGAACCCTTTTAATACGTCATTTACAACTTCTTCCCGATCCGCAAAACCTGGCTGGTCGACACTAACAATAATTTCGTCAGCCAATCCCTCGACTTCCTTGGCCATGAGCGGCCGTTTTCCGGGGGCTCGCAACCCTACTCCTGTAATCATTACAACCAGCTTTTTGTAAGGAATCTCCTTTACAGCTCGCAGTACGTGAGAGAGAGCGTCAGGAGTGTGTGCATAATCGAGGACAATTTGGTAAGAAGCATCATGATCATCTACTATCTGAAAACGACCTTCTGGGCTTTTAACTTTAGGAATGACTGAGAGAATGTCCTTCAAGGTGAAACCTAACTGGTGGCATGAGGCTATAGCCGCTAACAGATTGGACACATTGTATTTCCCGAAAATGGGGGCTTCAATCTTGTACATATCCTCTAGCGCTTGCAAAGTAAATGATGTCCCCTTATCAGAAAAATTTATATCTGTTGCTTTGAAGTCAGCCATTTCAGTAACACTGTAAGTTACAAAGGATCCCTCAAATGAATTGATAACCTCTTGGGCCATCCCCTTATCATCCACATTTATAACCGCTTTTTCAGCTTGTTTGAAGAGTTTCATTTTTGCTAGTCTGTATTTCTCCATGGTTTTGTGAAACTCCAGATGTTCAGGTGTCAAATTCGTGTGGACAGCCACATTGAATTCGATACCTTCAAGCCTTTTTTGATCCAAGGCGATCGAAGTTGATTCCAGAACGGCTGCTTGAATACCAGTTTGATGAAAGTGATGAAGGACATGATGGATGTCCGGCGCTTCAGGAGTGGTGGGGACAGTTTGCTTGAAATCTGTTTTTTTCTGATCGGTCCAAATCCCAGCTGTGCCAATAGAACCCGTACGAAAAGATAAGGCATTCAGCATGGAATAAATATAGGATGTGACAGTCGTTTTACCATTTGTCCCAGTGACCCCTACTGTAGACAAGTGGTCTGCAGGTGAATTGAAAAAAGCTGTGGATAACCTGGCTAAGGCTTTCTTACTGTCATGGACCTTAATGAAACTGACATCGTTATCATAATATGAGTATCTGTTTAAGTGCGAAGAATCTGTCCCTACAATTGCTCTTGCCCCATTGTTTAAGGCTTCCTCTATATACAGGTGTCCGTCGTGATGGTCACCCCTTATACAGACAAATACAGACCCGTTTGTCGCCTCTCTTGAATCATATACTATTGAGCTGACTGCCTGAAGCGAAGGACCATTTATCGTGCACGTTTCCAGGCATTCAGGAAAATATATAGATGGAATGGTCATTGGGTTATCCCCTTTCTATGGTAAGGAAATTTTTACATGAAAAATAGCCGTAGGGGTATATTCCCGGACATTCAAATTGTGAAACATGCTACCCAACGTAAGTCATAATTTAAAGGAAAGCAGAAAAAATCCCTTATGCATTAGGGGCATAAGGGGATTAATAGGAGTATTAGTTATGATTTAACCAGTTGGGCTTCTGTAAACAAAATAAATTGCTCGATGACTCCATCAATAAATTCAATTGTATCCTGGTCAGTAAGTTGACCTTGGTCATTTATCTTATTTTGCACGGAACCTATAAGGATTTCGTTTCCGGGCAAGACATTTGCTCCCATGCCCGGGGCGTTCAGGATTTGACGGAGCTGCATTTGTGCCCTTACTGTACCAAGTGCGCCCATAGAAGCACCAGCAATAAATGTAGGTTTCCCGGCCATTTCACGACTTCCGCGAGATAACCAGTCCAGGGCATTTTTTAATACGCCTGGTATCGAGTGATTAAATTCCGGTGTCACGACTAGATATGCATCAACATCACTTAATTCACTTTTAAAGCGTTGTACAGAGGCGGGGGCCTCATGCTCAATATCCTGATCATAATGAGCTATATCACGAATCGGAACAACGTTTATGTTTAAACGATCTTTATATCTTTCTTGAATGAAGTTTGTCAGTTTCATGTTATACGAATCTTTTCGAATGCTCCCGACAAGTGCTGCAACTTTAATCATTGTAAAAAAATCCTCCTCAATAGTAACTAGTAGTAATTATAAAAAGTATGGGGAGAAAATTCTAGATATATGCTCACAGACAGGGTCTGTCCAAGCCCTGAGTCGAAAGCCCCTTTTTATAAGGCTTGGAGGCGTCAAATTCGAATTTGTAGAATATGGTCGAAAAATGGGTAAAAAAGGTTATAAAAAAGTGTTGCGTAACCCCCTCTATAAGGAGTAAAATTTCTTTAATTCCTAAGTTTTACTCATAAATACTTCGGGAATTGATGTATATCCTACCAGAAAGGAGGTCACCACGATGACTATGCTATATTCCAAGGCTCGTGAGCTATTTGATGAAGATTACAAAAATAGCCCTGAAGCTAAGGAATCTAATGTGGCCGCTCCAAAAGTGAAGCGGACCATGAGCGGGAAACTTCTAATCCCATTCCGTAAAAATAAACGGAAGTAGTGACTAAGAAGTGGTGACGTTTAGCTATGAGAGAACAAATTAACAAATTAAAAGTGAATGAGCCATTGGCCGTTCCTTGGATCAGCGTCGTAGAGACAGTACTGTCTTTAGGCGCTGATTTTTAATTTTTATATAGATACGAAATATTGAAGGCAGAGAGTTGGACCGATTTTTGCTACACTTATACATAAAGGCACGAGATAAAGGGGGAGAAGTTATGAGTTCAGATCGATATTCACGACAAAAGTTGTTCGCACCTATTGGACAAGCCGGCCAGCAATTGATTAGTAAAAAACATGTAGTCATTATCGGAGCTGGGGCTTTAGGGACCAGTAGTGCAGAACAATTGGTTCGGGCCGGAATTGGCAGTGTAACTATAGTTGATCGTGATTACGTTGAAATGAGTAATCTTCAAAGGCAGCAGCTTTATTCAGAGCAGGATGCGGAATTAAGGACCCCGAAGGCGATTGCTGCAAAGGAACGCCTGCAGCAAATTAACTCAGATGTATCGATAACGTCCCAGATTGCGGACGTGCAGCGTGAGGAGTTGGAGGAGCTTTTTCAAGAAGCAGATCTTGTTCTTGACGCAACTGATAATTTTGATACAAGGATGATGATCAATGATGTATCGCAGCTATACCAAGTACCGTGGATTTATGGGGGGTGTGTTGGGAGTTATGGGCTCAGCTATACAATTATACCTGGTCAAACTCCTTGTTTACACTGCTTATTAGAGACTGTCCCGCTTGGTGGGGCAACTTGTGACACTGTCGGGGTCATAAGTCCTGCTGTCCAAATGGTTACAGCCCATCAGGTCACTGAAGCTTTGAAAATTCTCGTTGAAGATTTCGATTCTCTTCATCAGAAGTTAGTCTCCTTTGATCTATGGAACAATCAATATACATCAATCAAAATGAATAATGTCAAAAAGGCGGATTGCCCAAGTTGCGGCGAGGATCCCAGCTTTCCTTTTTTATCACATGAGAACCAGACGAAGACAGTTGTGCTTTGTGGGAGAAATACTGTACAAATTCGTCCGGCTGTCAAACAAGACCTTAACTTGGAGTCTTTACGTGCACGACTGCATGAAGGAGATACAACATTAAACCCCTTTTTATTGTCTTACCAAACAGGGGATCAGCAAATGGTCTTTTTTAAAGATGGTCGTGTACTAATTCACGGGACAAAAGATACTACAGAAGCACGTCGGCTTTACCATAAAATTTTAGGATGAACGCTTAGTAGAAATAATCTGTGTTAATTTGAAGCTGCTGGGGGAACTATAAAGACAAAGGCATAATAATAGGAGGAGTATGATGGGTAAATTGATCAAGCGTTTAATTAAATACGGTCCAATGATCTATCCAATTATAAAGAAAATAATGAACAAACGCAGGTCAAAAAGATATTAACATAATCGTGCCTTTTTAAAGGCATGATTTTTTATTCATATGCTAGAATAATAGATATAGTAAATTATGGTTGAGGGTAATAAAGGGGCTGTAAAAATGAATCGATGGGATGCAACACCGTTAATCCGCTTCTTTGGCGGGCGCAATTTGTTGTACATACTTGGGGTTATCCTTTTTATAGGAGTAAATATATTAGTCTATACAAAAGTTTCTTTTATTTTCCACCCGCTCGTTGTATTTTTAGAAACCATTGCTTTACCTGTTATTCTAACCGTAGTGGCTTACTATTTATTAAGGCCGCTCATCGGACTATTGGAGCGATTTCATATTAAAAGGATATGGGGGATCCTCATTACCCTTGTCCTGGTTGCGGGAATGATTACTTTTCTAGTTATCCTTATCATTCCTTTTCTGGAGAAACAGTTTATGAGTCTTGCCGAAGAACTTCCCCAATACTTGATGGAGATGGCGAACTCTATTGATGAATGGTTAAGAAATTCAATGTTCGCTGGTTACTATAATAACTTATTTACGGATGTTGGCAGTTTGGTTGACCGTTTGCCAGAGGATCTTTCCACTTTTGCAGGGTCGACGATCGAAGGGATTACGAACTTTATCTCTACATTAACCACGGTCATTATTGCGATCATCACTTTACCATTTATTTTATTCTATCTTCTTAAGGACGGGGAGAGGCTGCCAAGGATGATTCTCAGAGTGCTTCCTCCTAAAGTCAGACCTGAGATTTCCAGCGTTTTTAAAGGAATTGACCATCAGCTTAGTGCTTACATCCAGGGGCAGATCATTGTAAGTTTCTGTATTGGTATTATGATGTATATTGGATTTATCATTATCGGGCTGGATTATGCGCTGCTATTAGCGGCAATTGCCAGTGTTACCAGTGTTGTTCCGTATCTAGGGCCAACGATTGCGATATTGCCTGCGTTGATCATTGCTATTGTAACATCGCCCTTTATGGTGTTAAAGCTGGCGTTTGTCTGGACCGCTGTCCAGCTTCTGGAGGGAAAATTTATTTCTCCGCAGATTATGGGGAAAAGTTTACACATTCACCCTGTTACAATAATTTTTGTCCTGCTGACAGCTGGCCATTTGTTTGGGGTGTTAGGAATTATTGTGGCGATACCGGGATACGCTATTTTCAAAGTGCTTGCTGTCCATTTATTCTACTGGTTCCAGCTCAGGTATAATAAATATGTGAGAGAAGAAAAAGACCAATATGAGATACACAAATAAAGCCCGGGACTCCCGGGCTTTATTTGTGTAAAGTTAAATTGTAAAAAAGTACCACCTCAGGTCATCCAAATAATGGATAGTATCATTCAGGAAGTCGTTTATAGTGATTGATCCATAAATTCGGTGCGGCTTGGGTGACTCCTGTCTGAATGAAACCTTCGTTCTCATAAAGTGTTTGAGCAGGGGAGTTGCCTTTCCCGGTAGTAACTATGAAAGTCGAGTTTGGAAACCTTTTGAATAACGATGACAATAACGATTTTGCAACTCCTTGCCTGAAATAGGCTGGGTCAACCACAAGGCGATGGATATCCACCAGGTTACCCCTCTTTTTCTTAAAAGAGATGAAGCCGATAAGCCTATCTTTTTGGAAACAGCCGAGAAATACTTCATCACAAGTCAGAACATCGATAACAGAATCATAAAGTCTCGGAATTTGGTCCGTTTGCAGAAGTTCTGCTTCCACTCGATAAGAAGGAATTTGAACAGTTAGGATTTGCCGAGCTATTTGTAGATGTTTATGATCTAATTTCGTGATCATTGTGTACCTCCAAAGAGTCATGTCATACGATAGCGTACGAAACAATAGATAATAGAATCGAAGTAATGACAACAGCAATTATAGGCTTGACCGCTTTATCTCGTAAATCATGCAGACTGATATTAACACCAAGGCCCACCATAGCCATTGTTAAGATAAACGAGGTCACGACAGAGACTGCATTGGTAAATGAATCAGGTACAGGAATAAAAGTACCTAACACGTAACTTCCTAGCAAGCTCATCACAATAAAACCGACTAAAAACCAGGGGAAGGCTGCTTGATTGTTGGATTCTTTGTTTCCCTTTCGCCCCATGATCCAAATGATGATCAGACTTACAGGTATAAGTAGAAATACACGTCCAAGTTTAGCAAGTAAAGCCATAGCCAGCCCATTTTCTCCAGCAGGTGCTCCGGCCAATACTACGTTTGCCACTTCATGAAGGCTGAGCCCGGCCCACATGCCGTAAGCTTCTGCTCCAAGTGGAAGGAAGGGTCTCAATATCGTATATATTAATGCGAAAACGGTGCCAACAAATGAAATGATTCCTACGCTAATAGCTGTATCCTCTTCTTTTGCCTTCAGAATCGGGGAAACGGCAGCGATCGCAGACGCCCCGCAAATACCAGTTCCGATCCCAATCAGCAAGGAAATGGAGCGGTCAGCTTTGAAGAGGCGGGCAAGCATCATCATCACCCCAATTGCGAATAGAATGACGAACAGATCTCGTAAAAATAAAGCTGCTCCTTCATTTAAAATGACGTTGATATTAAGTTTGAGACCGAATAAAACGATTGCGATCCGCAGCAACTTTTTAGTGGAAAACTGAATCCCTGTATGAATTTTGTCAGGGTACCCCAAAAAGTGCCGATACAACACAGCAATGAGAATAGATGTGGCCAAAGGGCCAATCTGATTCAAACCTGGCAATAAAGCGAGGCCGTAACCGAACAATGCTAGTAAAAAAGTGAAGCCAATCCCTGATAACCAGGGACCCATTTTATTTCCTTGATTAGCGAACATAATTTAACCTTCTTTAATAATTGAGTATAAACATACTATACGATTCGGACTAGTTATTAGTAAAATAAAACTTTATAATAATAAGTATTAATAATTTTAATCATTAGGGTGAACTACATGGATTTTGAAGCGCTAAAAACGTATATCACGGTCGTCGAATTACAGAGTTTCACAAAAGCATCGAAAACGTTAAATCTTTCTCAACCCACAGTAAGTTTTCATATTAAAAATTTGGAGAGTTTTTATCAATCGACGTTAATTGACCGTTCTCCGAAAAGATTCCAACTAACACAAACAGGGGAATTAGTCTATCAGCGAGCGCGCCAAGTATTAGGAGTAATTGATAAATCACGGACGGAAGTTAATGATTACCATAATCAATTGCGAGGCTCTTTGCATATAGGCGCGAGTTATACGGTAGGGGAATATATTCTGCCTGGGCTGCTGAAGGTTTTTGACGAGAGATATCCAGAAGTTGACTTGGAGATTGAAATTGAAAATACAGAACGGATTAATCGGGGTGTTCAGCTGCATGATTTGGATATTGGCCTTGTAGAAGGGCAAGTCAGTGAAAGGGAGCTGGGCTCCGTTCCGTTTTTAGAAGACGAAATCGTTGTGGTCGTTCCTCTCGAACATTCCATACGCAAACAGGAAGAAGTGGGGTTTCATCAGCTTCAAGACCATACTTGGATTGGGCGTGAAGCAGGATCGGGAACACGGGCAGTGATGGATTCTATCCTTGAATCTTATAATATCCGTCCTCGCAAAATGATTACGATTGGCAGTAATCATGGAGTCATCCAAGGAGTGAAACAAGGGCTCGGTTTATCTTTAATTTCAAAAACTGTTGTAGACCATTCCCATGCTCATCATCATATTTATGAACTGCCCTTTATCAAACCGCCTACACGTTTCTTTTCATATGTGTTTCCGGCTTCAGAACAGGAACTGTCCAAAAATGCGGAAGTATTTATTGAATTGATGGAGGAATTCTTTAATCTGCAAGGAAATCTATAATACCTGCATAATTTAGCTTGTTGAAGGGTATGTTAAAATTGGAGAAAAAGTTGAAACATTTGAATGAGTCTTAACGTACACGATAGATGGGAACGATTAGGGGTGGCTCCGAGCCAAATTTTGCAATTTATACTGAGGTGAAAACATGAAGAGCCTGGACCAGTTCGTCGATTATTTGAAGACTCTGGGAGTTGAGGTAGAGAAAGTTTATAAAACACCGAAGGAAGAAACGAGATAATCGCAAAGCTTGCTTACAACGTACTTAATTAGAACATATGTAAAAATGAGGTGTGCCTTAATGACATACCTCATTTCTATGCACTTTTTTCTGATGTAATTTTTATGAATAGAGGATTGCGAGACTGATAGATGGACCAAAGCATTCCTAACCCAACTGGGACAAGCAGCGTCATAAATACGATATTTGCGTTAAACTTGGACGCAAGGATACCGAACAATGGACCAGTGATGACAACAGATGTTTGGTTACATAACATACGAAAGCTTGACATTCTTCCATGATATTCTTTTTCCGTAGCTATTTGTTGAACAGACTGCAACAGCGCTCTTACAAAAGAGGTGCCGACTCCTACGAAGAGAACAGCAATAAAGGCTATCCATATGTTTCTTGTAATGGCTAACAGGAGTAAACCTAAGGCTACGCTTGCAAGTGCATAAAACGCCAAATGGTTTTTCAACTTTCTCCACCACCAGGCACCTAATAACCCGGCTGTAATCCCTCCAATTGAAAAAGTAACATCGAGGAATCCGTAAATAAGCGCTGAACGATTTAAATACGCACTCGTGTACACAGACAGAAAACCAAGTGTTGTATGAAAGGTGAGCTGACCAAGCATCATCATCACAAATAGACTATGAAGTATGGAATGACTCTTTAAGTAGGAAAATCCATCTTTTAACTCGGTGAAAAACCGCTGTTTTTTTATATGGTTCCGCTCAGGTGATGGTGTATAGGTCATTAGGAGAATGGAGAAGAAGGCCCCCAGGTAAAAGACGAGCACCATGGCCAAAGATAAAGGAATTTCAACCCAACTGGAAAAGAGTCCTCCTAAAGCAGCTCCTGCTAAACTTCCAGAAATGGTAGCTGTTCCTGATAATGAAAAAATCCTCGGTAACTCTCGTTGGTCAAAAACTTCAGCAACTAATGCTTGAAGTGATGGACGGAACAAGGAACCCGTAGTCTGAAGAACCATATGGGTGACGATAATCCACCATGGGGTGACCCAATCGTAAACAAATGAGACAAGAAGCACGCTTAGAATGAACAGGTTCATTCCTCCTGCAAGGTTCGCAAGCATCTTACGATTATGTCGATCCACAATCACCCCGAAGATTAAATTTGAAAATAACCCCGGAACGAAGCCTAAGCTGACAAATACCCCAGTAAATATGGCATTCTCAGTCCATTGAAAAAGAAACCAGGTAACAAGAACGAAGTACATTGCCCTTCCGCATTCATATAAAAAGTAGCCTGATAAAAGCTTGTTTCTATTTACGCGATTCATCCGAACACCCCACATTTTTAACCTAACTTCATCCTACCCCAGCTTATGAAATAAGTATAATATTGGATTATAATTAAAATTGATAAGAATAAGTTATAGGGGGATCTTATGAGAATAGATGACTATCAATTGCTTTTATATTTAAGAGAACATAAAACGATAAGAGCAACAGCGAAGAAAATACTTTTATCACAGCCCGCTATTACGCAACGACTAAAATATATAGAAGAATACTTCGGAGTGAAGATTTTCCTGCGTACACCAAAGCAGTTAGTTGTAACGGCTGCAGGTGAACAAATTATCAAACATGCTGAACAATTGCTTATCCAGGAAACTCAATTACATCATCAGCTGATCAAGTCAGTAGATGAGGTGGCGGGGACCCTGTCACTTGGTGTTTCTTCTTTAGTAAGTCAGCATTATCTTCCAATGATTCTAGACGCTTATACGAAAGTTTATCCTAAGGTAACCATTGATTTAATTACAGGGGTAAGTGAAGAAATACGGCAGTCAGCTGCTGATTTTCATGTATCCATTGTTCGTGGAGAACCGCTCTTGGATTACAAATCTTATCACTTATTCAGTGACCAGCTTTATCTTTTTGACACGAAAGAAATCGGAAAGGAGCAACGCCCATTTATTGAATTTAAAACGGATGCTGACTATCAAAAGCTGATAGAAGACTGGATGCTGGAACAAAAGAGTTTGAATATACGGCGCTCGATGAAGGTGGATCAGTTTGAAACAGCAAAGGAGTTAATGAAAATAGGGTTGGGGATGACGGTTCTTCCTAAGAGTATGGTGACAGAGGAGTTAATGAATTTACCTCATCTATCATTAGAGGTAAATGGAAAACCGTTAGTCAGGGAAACGTGGTTGTGTGTAAAAGAGGGGATTTGTGCTCTTCCTCAAGTAGATGCATTTGTGGATATGCTGGAGAATAAGTCGTGGATATAGAAGATAGGATCGTGCAAGTATAGAAAATTGCTGGATGATCTTCGGATCTTACTATAAAGCCAACTTGGAAACTCCAATCAGCATGGATTGGAGTTTGAATGAGCGTGATCTCTCAAGTCTATTTCAGCTTTACGTTAGTCATTATGAATTTGCTCTTAGGCAGTGTAGGCATCCTAACCATGCTATAGTTCAGGTTTTGCTTGGGCACTTCATAGTTAAGTTGACGTAAAAAGTTTAAGCTGGCCATCATGGCTTCAATCGTGGCCCATTCTCCAGGACACCGGTGATTCTTGTAATAGTCGCCGCCGCCTTGCGGAATCAAATCAAATAGGCCGCCATTCCAGTTTTTAAATCGTTTGGGAGAGAAAGCGTAGGGTTCCTTCCATAAGCGCGAATCGTGATTGGTTCCATAAATATCGAGCAACACTAACTGGCCTTCGTTAAAATGGCATTGATTCCAGATGAAACTGCGTCGTACACGAGCTCCTAAAAATGGCCCAAAAGGATAGTACCGTCGGACCTCCTGTATAAACATTCTTGTCCGGTCTTCACTACAATCCCTCAACTCATCGTACAGTTCAGGGTGTTTATGCAATGCTAAGGCACCGAATGTAATATAAGTGGCAATGGCTACAATGGGACGCAGCACATTAATTAACTCGATAGCTGCCATGCTTATGTTCAATGGTTTGCCTTCCAGGTCTTTATGAAAGGCCATAGCATATGCGGCGCTTTCTTCATCTGCCTTTAATTTACCAGAACGGATTTTTTTAATAACTTGCCGAATCCATTTCTCTGCCCTGGCCCTTGCCTTTCTTCCCCGCCAATGTCTTGGCCCAACGGCTCCAAAAGCATCCACCATATTGGAAAAATCAGCCTTTTGGGGGATTTCTGCTTCTTTAATTGGCACACCGGCCCATTCGCAAGCGGCCTGGCATAGCACTTCCTGTGCTTCATCGAACAGTACTATTTTATCTTTTTTCTTCCATTTGGCAGCTCGCTGCTCCCAATATTGTTTGGTTAGTTCACTGAGCTGTTGCAGTCTCGAATCTGTCATGAGTGACATAAAAAGCTGCTTGCGGTGTTCGTGAGGTGATCCATCCATTGTTTGAATTCCGATTTCACCAAATAATGTTTTTTGGATTCTTTTTGGGGCGGCACCATCCCGTTGAAATCGCTCTTTATCATAGAACATCTTTGCTGCTTCTTGACCTGCCATACAAATTACATTTTGCCCGAGCAGCCTCGTTTGAAAGAGGTCTGTTCCGTAGCGAGCAGTCCTCTTTGGGATGAATTGGTAACCTTCAGACAATAAAGTAATACTATGATCTAATCCTTTTTCGCGAGTGATATTATTGGATTTTTTCATGAGCAGCATTCCTTTCAACCGTATTTTGATCATTGTATTAATCTTCCCAAGAGTGGAAGCATTAAACTCCTTCAGTGTTTTTGAAAGTTTGTAAAAAACAAAAAAACCGCTTCACCGTAAAATACGAGGAAGCGGTTTTTGGCGTCTTTGCTTCTATAGGGTAGAACGGAATCGTTCCAGGAAGGATTGTAGACGGTCACTTTCTGGGTCCTCTAAGATTTGCTGAGGCGGTCCTTGTTCGGCAATTTTTCCTCCTTCAAGAAAAACTATTCGGTCCGCTACATCTCGTGCAAAATCCATTTCATGAGTAACAAGGATCATAGCCATTTCGCCCTCCTTGGCAATGTCCTTAATGACTTCAAGCACTTCTCCAACAGTCTCCGGATCGAGCGCAGAGGTAACTTCGTCAAAGAGCATGACTTTCGGACGCATAACCACAGCGCGGGCGATGGCTACACGCTGCTGTTGCCCTCCTGACAATTGGGCTGGGTAAGAGTCAAGTTTATCTCCAAGCCCAACTTTAGTGAGCATTTCTTTAGCCCGTTGTTCGGCTTCTTCCTTAGAAACACCCAAGACGTTAATAGGGGCCGACGTGCAATTCTTCAAAATGGTCATATGGGGAAACAAATTAAAGTGTTGAAAAACCATCCCAATGTTTCCCCTTACCTGGCGCAAGTGTTTCTCATCAGCTGGAACGAGTTCCCCGTTTACTTCTTTATGCCAAAGTGGAGTGCCGTCGACATTGATGATGCCGGATGTTGGTTTCTCAAGTGTCATTAACATGCGGATGATCGTCGTTTTCCCGGAGCCACTTGGTCCGATCAGGGCAAGCTTTTCTCCGGGGGTCACTGTCAGGTTAATTCCATTTAGTACTTCAACATCGTCAAACGATTTGTGTACATCTTTATATTCTACGAGTGGTTGGCTCATGAGGCTGTCACTCCTTTTTTATTAGGTTTTTTATTGTCAGATTTGTAGCGTTTATTTAATTTTTTCTCAAGCCATTGGACAAATAGAGCTGATGGATAACTCATCGCCAGGAAGAAGAAAGCAACGAGTGTGTAGGGTTCTAAATATTCGAAGTTATTGACTCCGTACACCTCAGCAGCAGTCAGCATTCCGGCTACACCCACAACGATGGTTAAAGGTATCTCTTTAAACATTATGATCAAGTAGTTACCAAGCATCGGGATGACAGGCGGGATCGCCTGGGGTAAAATGATTTTTGTCCATTTTTGTGCTGTTGTATAATTCAGTGCTGTTGCCGCTTCTAATTGTCCTTTCGGCACGCCTTCGATCCCAGAACGGTAAATCTCGGAAATATATGTGCTGAAATGGACACCTAAACCAAGAATGGCCACAGTAAACGGCTCAAGTGTTACCCCGATATAAGGGATTAACGGCCATGCGAAGAACAAAAAATAAAGCTGGACAAGCGGCGGAGTAGAACGAATAAATTCAATTATGAAACTAATAAGCCAATAGACCGGTTTGAATTTAATTCTTCTAAGAGCTGTCCATATTCCGCCTACGATAAGCGATACAGTAAAACAGATAATGGTCAGGCTGAGAGTGGTCCACATGGCTTCGAAAATGTAAGGGAAGACGTCAATAACTGTACTCCAATTCCATTTCATTCAGTAGCCACTCCCTTCGAAGCCCAGCGTTCAAGCCATCGTGTTAAGCCGATAAGCGGGAGGGCAATAATGAAATACAGGACAAGGAGCATTGTAAACACAGCTACCCCTTCAGAGATATTGGCATCACGATACAGTAAGCCTACATAAGTAATATCGGCCAGCGATATGATAGAAACGAGTGAGGTCGCTTTT
Organism: Halobacillus hunanensis; assembly: GCF_900166655.1. Lineage (GTDB taxonomy): Bacteria > Bacillota > Bacilli > Bacillales > Halobacillaceae > Halobacillus_A > Halobacillus_A hunanensis. Next base: position 188,930 of record NZ_FVZB01000005.1, read on the forward strand.
AACATTTGAATGAGGTAATTTCCAAACTCCGGAAGCATCATACGAATGGCCTGGGGCAGGATTACGAATCTCATTCGCTGAAAACGAGACATATTTAATGCAGTCGCTGCTTCTGACTGGCCTGAGGAAACAGCTAAAATCGATCCGCGGACGACTTCAGACATATAGGCGCCATAGTTCATGCCTATCGTGATAACTCCTATGAGATATGCGGACAGTTCGACACCTAATAAACCCGGGAGAACATAGAAAAACCAGAATAACTGGACAACTAATGACGTCCCTCTAAACACCTCAATATAAACTTTGGTGAAGTTTCGAATTAAAAAGTTCTTAGAAAGGCGTCCGAACCCAGCTAAAAACGCAATAAGATAGCCGAAAATAGCTGATCCTATTAGAACAGTAATCGTTATATTTAAGCCTTCTAATAGTACGGGAATTATCTCAATATAATTGCTGATTTGAGTTCACCCTTTCTTTTTTCTGAAAAAAAGGCACCCGGGTATCGGGTGCCTTTCACATTCGTTATTTACCCTTTACAAAGTTGTTTTACCGTTATGTCTTCTGTGATGAGATTATTATCGCCGAAGAATTCTACGGAGTTTACAATCTCCGCCAGCTCACCGCTTTCTCTCATTTTTTCAAGCTCTGCGTTGTAGGCTTCACGGAGTTCATCAGCATCTTGAGCGAAGCCGGCCGCACCGTAACTTGGAACTCCTTCTACATCTGGCTGTTCGAAATTATCAACATATTCAAGTGATTCGCCGCCTGTTGATTTCATAGCTTTCTTTACGGTAAGTTCAGTAGCAGTAGTTGCCTGAGCACGTCCAGTTTTAACAGCATCAAGAGTAGCTGCAATATCAGGGTATGTTTCAATTTGATCTTCACTTACTCCTGCGCTTTTCAGAAAGTCAACCTCAGTTGCTCCTGACATAACCGCAACTTTCACATCCGGGTTTTCTGCAATATCTTTGTAACTGGTTAAAGAAAGAGGATTTCCTTTTTCGACAACCATTCCTTCGCCATATTTGATTCCTGGCATACCGAAGTCAATTTGTTCACAACGATTTGGTTTAATGGCCATCGCAGCGGTAATAACGTCAAATTTGCCGGTTTTAACACCTGGAATAAGCTGTTTCCATTCTGCGATTTCACCTCGTACTTCTTCAATTCCCATGTTCTTAAATGCTGCTTTTGCAATTTTAACAGCTACACCTTTTAGCTCATCACCTTCTTTATAGGCATAAGGTGCTTCGTTCGCAAATCCAACTGTCACATAACCTTGTTCTTTAATTTTAGCGAGAGCAGAATCTCCACCATCGCCGCCACTGGATTCTTCAGATCCACAGGCTGCTAAAAGCATGATGGAAAGCGCAATCATAAGAATCGAGAGTACCCTCTTTTTCATAATTGACCTCCTTAGATTGATTTATATTGTAAGTATTAAGAAATGTGGTGCATCAGTCTTAGGGCGGGATATCTAGGCAAGTAATATTTATACTATCAACCCTATAAAAAAACAGCAAACTCTAAATTTTCCGATTATGGTGAATATACGCTTTTTAGATAGGGTATATTACGGACAACTTCCATATCCTTTAAATACATAGGGAATTTGTAATAAGTTTGTAAAATAAGCGCTTTTGTACATGCTATGAAAGTATTATGAGAAATAGACGTAGAATCGAATGATTGTTCTAAACCCGACTCATTTAGTATGATTTAAGAGTGGAAAGTAATGGGGAGTGAGTAGTGATGAATACAATATTAGATTCTTTCATTAAAAATGAAAGACAACAGCGTTTAATTGAAAGAGCCGCGAATATAGCAAAAGAAGCTCGGTTACATGTGGCGGATTCAGACCGGGAGGCTGTTTTTCCCAATGAAACTCTGAAAGTCATCAAACAAGAGGGATACCCGTCTTTTACCTTGCCAGCCAAATATGGAGGCGAAGATCTTTCTCTATATGAATTTCTACTATTACAGGAAACGATAGCCGTCGGTGATGGCTCCACAGCCCTGTCCATGGGTTGGCACCTTGGAATTGTGATGGAACTAAGTGAAGATAAACCTTGGAAACATAAAACATTTGAGCGGTTAGCCTCCGAAATCGCAAGTGAACAAAAGGTTGTGAACCGTTTAGCGACTGAAGCGGGGACCGGGAGTCCAACCAGAGGTGGTATTCCGGAAACAAAGGCTGTAAAAAGAGAGGGGCTATATGTGCTCACCGGCCGTAAAACATTTGCATCAATGGCCGACCACCTGGATTATTATATTGTCTCCGCCTACGTTGAAGATCTAGATAAAGTAGGATGGTTCTTAATTGATAGGCATCAGCCTGGCCTAACTATTGATAAAACCTGGGATACACTAGGAATGCGTGGTACGGAGAGTGACGATTTAATTCTTGATGAAGTGGAAGTGAATGAACAGGATTTAGTTGAGATCAAGGGGCAAAGTAAACCTTCTCCAAAGGGGTGGCTGCTTCATATTCCTGCATGTTATTTAGGGATCGCTGTAGCAGCTAGAGACGCGGCTATTGAGTTTGCCACATCCTTTCAGCCGAACAGCCTTGATACGACAATTTCAGAGGTAGGGCATATCAGAGATAAAATTGGCGAGATGGAATGGAAGCTCATGCAGGCACACAGCTTTATGTATGCAACGGCTAGGAAATGGGATGAAGAGCCGGAGAAGCGTATGAAGATGGGTGCCGAACTTGCAGCTGTAAAGCTTGCGGTGACGAATACAGCGAATGAAGTTGTTGATCTGGCTATGCGGATCGCTGGCGGGCGAGGATTATCGAAACAACAGCCATTTGAAAAGTTGTATCGAGACGTTCGTGCAGGTCTTCATAATCCACCGATGGATGATGCAGTGGTGAGGATGTTAGCAGGTAGAGCTCTTGACTCATAGAAAGAAAGCATGTTCCTTTGTCGAGGAACATGCTTTTTAATTAGGAAGAGAAAAATAGGGTATCCATAATAGTATAATTAAACAATCAGGGGAGGTTTAGCATGAAATTTCTTGTTATTAACGGGCACGAATATTATCCCCATTCTAAAGGTGAACTCAATCAAACCCTTTTTCAATACCTGATCGAAAAAATAAGGAAAACATGTGAAGTTCAAACAACGACCATACAAGAAGGCTATGAGGTGAGAGAAGAACAAGAAAAGGTGAAGTGGGCAGATATTGTAATATATCAAACTCCGGTCTATTGTTACAGTGTTCCTGCCTTGTTGAAAAAATATTTTGATACCGTTCATGAGTATGGAGTGTTTTTCAAAGGGAATCAAAGTGATTATGGGACGGGGGGATTGCTTCATAGTAAGCGGTACATGTTTTCAACAACATGGAATGCCCCGCGTTCTGCATTTAACAATCCAGACAAATTTTTTGAGGGAAGAGGTGTGGAGGAAGTTCTCTTTCATCTGCATCTCATTCATAAATATACTGGGATGAAGCCAATTGATACATTTGCTTGTTTTAACGTAAAGAAACAGCCTGATTTGGAACAGTTTAAGAGTGAGTTGGATTCTCATCTTAATCGTTTTATTCCCGAACTTACTTTCTAATATGAGTCATTAGTCCATTCTCTTAATCAAACAGCTTGTTTCAATAAAACAGAATCGATATGTGATGAAAAATTGCGAAAGGCTAAATTATTTTCAACTCAATTGTACAGAATAAATGTGTGTTTTTCTTATTAAGAATTGAGGAGGAAGATAATATGCAGTTAGCATCACATGAACTTCATGATTTAACTGAGCTAACAATGGGCTGCTATAACACAATTGGCTGTATGGCAAGTTTCATTCAGCAGGCGCAAGATCCTGAACCCTCCTGTACCAATGCAATAATGTGGATGAAGTCCGTCTTCTACATACGAAGGCGGACTTTTTAATATGGGAAATTTTATGATGGATAGGTGCACCTTTTTTACAAAAAATAATAGGAGTAAATGATTAATTGAAAAGGAGAAATAAGATGTTCTCACATGTAAAAGAACTTCAATATAACGCTAAACCCACTCAGCCTGACCCGGTTTATGCGAAAAAGCTTCAAGAAATATTAGGCGGTCAGTATGGGGAAATGTCAGTAATGATGCAATACCTTTTCCAGGGGTGGAACTGTAGAGCTGAAAACAAGTATAAGGACATGATCTTAGATATTGGTACAGAGGAAATTGCTCACGTAGAGATGATTGCTACAATGATTGCTCAATTACTCGATGGAGCACCAGCACATGATCAGGAGCAAGGTGCCAAAGATCCTGCAGTAGAAGCTGTACTAGGTGGGATGAATCCTCAGCATGCCATTGTAAACGGCCTTGGAGCCCAGCCGAATGATGCAGCCGGATACCCATGGAACGCACGCTATACAATTGCCAGCGGCAACTTGCTGGCAGACTTCAGAGCAAATTTAAATGCGGAATCACAGGGTCGTCTTCAAGTTGTTCGTCTATATGAAATGACAACTGATCCCGGGGTAAGGGATATGCTTTCTTTCTTAATCGCCAGAGATAAAATGCACCAAAATCAATGGATGGCTGCTATTGAAGAATTAGAACAAACCCAGGGTGCTGTGGTCCCTAGCACATTTAGTCCTGATCACGAGAAATTAGATGTAGCTTATTCGTTTATGAACTTTTCTGAAGGAGAGGAAAGCAGTGAGGGGCGTTGGGCCAGTGGTCCTGCATTGGACGGTAATGGTACATTTGAATATGTTCAGAGCCCGGGGGCCAATGGTCAGAATCCGACTCTCATACCAGCCCCAGCTTATATTCATGGTACACCACCTGAAGGAATGAGCGTTATGCAAAATAGCGGAGGAATTCAGCCCCATCTACAGTAAGGAATAGAGGGAATGTATATGAAAATGTACTCAAATTCGAACAGGGAAGGAAAACATGAAGAAATCAGGCAGCAGCAATTCTTGGAATGCCCTGTGATGATTCATTATTTCTTCTGATTTCAGCACCAATGCCTGAATAGTTACACGCGGTAGGCTAACAATAATAATGGTGCAAAGTCACCAAATAACTTTGACTGCGAGAGGACAATGACTACTATGCGCGAAGGTGTAATTCCAACTGCATTAGGTTCAGCTGTAACGACCACTGGTTATGTCTTGAAGCAGAAACACGGTTCAAATAAAATGGTTGCTAACACTATTTTTGGCTTCGGATTAGCTCATGTAGTATTAGGGACCATCGATCTTGTTCAGCATCGCCGATAGGAGAAGGGGAGCACAAATCAAGTGCTCCCTTTTTTATATTCTACAATCAGGTATAATAACGAGAAAAGTGATATACATAAGGGAGATCTATAATGGAGATTAAACAAGTGATGCCTGAAGATGCGGGGAAGTTAGTGGGATTAATTAAAGAAGTTGAAACAGAATCACGTTATATGCTGTATGAAGCAGGTGAAAGAAAGACTACGAAGGAACAAATGCATTCTCGAATAGTGGAGATGGAGAAGGCAGGAAATTCAATTATTTTTGCTGCCCATGAAAATGATCGGTTTATAGGGTATATCATGGCCATAAATAGCTCTGCCAGACGACAGCAGCATTCTGTTCACTTGGTCATTGGAATTTTGAGTACAAATAGAGGCAAAGGTGTAGGAAATGAACTTTTCAAAACAATGGAGCAATGGGCGCTTGGACAAAGGCTTCAACGGCTGGAATTGACAGTTGTGGTCAATAATGAGGCGGGGGTGGGCTTATATACAAAGAGGGGATTTGTAGTAGAAGGGAGGAAACGAAACTCTCTGTTCATTGACGGGAAATTTGTGGATGAGTATTACATGGCTAAACTTTTATAACTCCTCGTAGTAAGAACCTTTTGGAAAAGCATTACATAGTTAGAACTCACTGCTTGAAAGTCCAGTCATTTTTAAACTGTGACTTTCAAGCAAATGACCTAGGATTCAGCTAATAAATCAGCGAAAGCTTTTGCGTATGGCGGAAGATCCGGAGGACGGCGGGCAGAGATTATATGGCCATCTTTGACAACAGCCTCATCGTGCCATATTGCTCCGGCATTGACCATATCATCTTTAATTCCAGGCGTGCTGGTAACTTTGCGTCCTTCTAAAATACCAGCTGAAATCAGTACCCAGCCGGCATGGCATATTTCACCGATCGGTTTATGATGTTCATTCATATGACGTACCATGTTAAGCACACTGTCATAACGGCGCAGTTTATCAGGTGACCAACCGCCTGGAACAAGAATGCCATCGTAATTTGCCGGATCAATCTCGTCAAAAGCATAGTCAGAAGATGCGGGCACCCCATATTTTCCTGAGTACACTTCACCTGCTTTCTCGCCAACAAGATGTACCGTTGCTCCTTCTTCTTGCAAGCGCAGCAGTGGATACCATAGTTCTAAATCTTCGAAGTCTTTACTTACGAGTTGAATAACTTTTTTTCCTTGTAAGCGCATGTGGTGGCCTCCTTATCATGTCATACTATAAGTGTATCAAACAGAATAAGCGGTTTCGACTATTTTGATACAGCCAGCACCCACCAAATCAATAACGGCTGCAGAAATGGCCGAATCCAAAGAAGAACCAGACTTGTATCCTCGCTCCAGGGCGCGGGGATTCCATTTATGGCAGCATAAATATTAGCCGGAAGAACAGCGACGAGGAAAAGAGCTGTTGCGATTCCGGCTGCACGTCTGGATTGCGGAAAGATAAGCAGCAATGCAAGCAGCCATTCCGTATTACCTGTCATATAGACAATCTCAAGCTCGAGCGGTATAAAATCAGGAATCATTTGTGCATAGCCTTTATCATAAATAAAGTGAGTTACCCCTGCGATGAAAAGCCCTAAGGTAAAGAGGTATAAACCGAATTGCTTTAAAATCTTCATACCTTACCTTCCTTTCTAAAATAACCAGAAGTGAAACGTTTTCCCATTGAAGAACGTATAAATAAATGAAAAAAATATTAAAATAAGCAGAAGAGTTGATGTTATCTAATTAAAAATAGGTATAATAAAGTCTAAGTTTAGCATAATCTTATTTGAGTTGTGAATCTAGCAAAAAGGGAGTCGTGGTTATGAAGAAACAAAGTCTGTTGTTCTTAGCATTCATGATGATCGTTAGTTTTATCATCCCAAAAGGAGTGTTCGCTTCTACAGGGAGTGAAGGAATAAATGAAAAGCTGGGATTGCCGATCGTGGTTTATGGTGAAGCCCTGACGCAGTCGCAAAAGAGCAAAGTATCTGAGCTGCTTGAGGTAAATCAACATGAAAAAGTGGACGAGTTTACCGTTACAGGCCAGGATATTGCAAACTATATTGGGGGAAACCCTAATTCAAATATGTATTCCTCTGTTAAAATTATACACCAGGATAATGGCACAGGGCTAAATATTGAAATCGTAACACCAGATCATATCACGGAAGTAACGAAGGAAATGTACGCAAATGCTCTATTGACAGCAGGTGTGGAGAATGCAGATGTATTTGTTGCTTCTTCTGTTAAAGTTAGCGGACATTCTGCCTTAACGGGTATTTACAAAGCTTACGATGCTAAGGGAGTCCAACTTGATAAGGAACGCATGGAAGTGGCCAGCGAAGAACTGGATGTAGCAACTTCTATAAGCAAAGAATCAGGTATTGACCAGGCACAAGTCAGTAAATTATTGACGGAAATTAAAAAATCGATTGCCGAACAAAATCCTGCTACTAAAGAAGAGGTCGAGCAAATTGTGCAGGAACAGCTGCAGAATTTAAATATTGAACTAAGTCCTGAGGACCGCCAGCGACTTGTTGATCTCTTTGAACAAATGCGTAATTTGAATATTAACTTTGATCAAGTGAAGGACCAGCTTGATGAACTAGCAGGCGGCATTCAAGACTTAGTGAATGATGAGGGGTTCTGGAACAGCCTTACATCAGCTGTACGGAGTTTTTTCCAATCATTAGCTGATTTCATTCGCTCAGTTGTAAGTTAATTAGCATTTATTCCAGTTTGCACCACCTCAGGTCATCCAATATTTGGAATGTCCGAGGTGGCTTTTATGTGGGCGATGTAGCAGTCGGCGGCGCGCTTGTATTTTCCTAACTGATAGAAGTGATCGCCAAGCTTTTGATAGAGTGTTTCTAACGGTTCTTTATCTGTTCCTTGTTCAAAGTAAGCAATACAGCTTTCTAGTCCTTGCTCGTAGCGGATTTGATCTCCTGTTTGTCGATAGTAATCAAGAAAGGACTCGAGCAGATAGTAGTGGTCGATATCATTTCTAATCTCATCTTTAGCTGTATTAAAAACCCTTTGAGCTTGCGTCAAATCTCCTTCCTGTAAATAAGACTTACACAAGGAATGATAAGAAATTTGTTTATTTGCAGTCTCTCCTTCTAGTTCCTTCAGTTTAAGGGCGCGTTCTAAGAAGGAACAGGCTTTTTTGTTTTGCCCCAAATTCCTCATCACCACCCCCTTATTATGGAGAATCTGTGCGAGCAGATATCGGTTCTCGTCTTTCTCAGACTGCTCCTGGGCTTGTCCCAAAAAGTTCATAGCCTCTTCAAATTGTTTTTGATTAAGATAGATGATCCCGAGTAAGTTCAAGATCATGCTCACATCTTCTGTTTGATTTAGACTTTCATAGTATGTTTGTACCTCTTTACAATAATCTATCGCCATCTGGTAGTCCTCGAGCGCATTTGATAAAACGGCCCGATTATAAGTAAGAGCTGCCTTGATAGGAAGAGGACTTTTGGCAAGGGAAAAGTCCTGATAGTGACGCAAACTGGTTTGGAAATCAGCTTGTTGATAGGTTCTGATACCCTGACAGTAATGATAGGCATTTCTCACATAAGGAGGTAAATCTTTAAGAGCATATTTGTGAAGATAGGCTTGAATATACCGGTCGTACACCATTTTTGCTTTCTTAGCCATACGTGATTTGCAATAGTAGCTGCATTTTAACAAAAGAAAGTACATTTCCTGATAAACATGGGATAAATATTCATAATAATTCTCATCTATGGCTTCAATAAGGGGGCCAGCCCTATCTAAATCGGTAATAATAAACAGTTGTAACTGGTTGAGAACGTGACGTACTTCATGGTCTTCTGCTTCATATTTAGTGAAAAAGGATTCCGGCAGGCCTAATGCTTTAGAAATGACTTGCAAAGTGTTCACACCTGGCCTCCGATGTCCATTTTCTATTTTACTAAGATGGGCCGTAGATAGATATTCTCCGCCAAGCTGCTGTAAGGTCATATTATGTAACTTACGATAGATGGAAATTCTCCTGCCAATATCCATAGTCCTACACCTCCTTGAAAAAAATCCCTATCTCTATCATACAGGAATCGACAAGTTGAGAATAGGTCTAAAGTTACACAAAAATGGAACAGCTGTAAAATCATAAGTGTTTCTTAATTTTCAGCTGTATTTTTTAATATTCATTTGCTTTTTTGTCCTTTGATAATAGTTCAATAAAAAGATTTGAAAATATATGAAGTATAGTACGATTAGATTATATAAAAACAACGAATGAGTGCAGGGTACACAATGGAGTGGGGCAAAATGATAAATGATAAAGAGATAGTGCTGACAGAAGTCATGAACCATGAATATTCAACGTTACTGCGTACGGCGCAGTCCTATGTGAAAGATGTGATGATAGCTGAGGATATGGTTCAGGAGGCATTCTTGAAAGCATATGAAAAATTCGATTCTTTTCAGCAGGGAAATAGTCTTCGGGCCTGGGTATTTAGAATAATGATCAATCAATGCAAAGATTATCTTCGCAGCTACACCTATCGAAAAGTTTCCCCGTGGGAGGACCAATGGCTGCATGTTGTACAGGCAGACCAGCAGAATCCGCTGGCCATCATGGTTGAAAAGGAAGATAATGAGATGATTCATGAAGCAATCGGATTATTGCAGCCAAATTATCATGAAGCAGTACAACTTTACTATTTTAAAGAATTATCTGTTAAACAAATGTCCTCAGCCCTTCATATGAATGAGAACACGTTAAAGACACGGATGAAACGGGCTCGTGATCACCTAGGGCAGTGTCTGAGTACTCATAAAGAAAAAGTTTATTCTGCCTGAAGGGCTGTGTATAAGAAAAAAGCTGAGTACCTGTAGATTCAGGTACTCAGCTTTTTTATAGGCTGGAACAGAACAAACTTTTTAAGTGAAAAGACGAACGATTTGCTTTGGCAGCGGGTTATATGCACAAATTGTAGTTTCATTTGGTAAAGTCCCAGCCTCGTTCTATTGAACATCCTCTATCATCGGTTTTAACCGAACTTTTTCTGGCATGTCGTGCGCCGACGCTGCTGTTCTAATTAGCGACAATCTTGACGTCTTCAACAATTTGTTCAAAAGGAACTTCACTTGCACCTCGATAATACTTTACAACTTTCCCCTCTTGATTAACTAAGAAAAACTGAGATCCGTGGGCCACTTGATCAGCACCTTCCGGCTTATCAGCAATTGTATGGAAGCTTTCTTTAGCAAATGATTCAATTTTATCTTGCGTGTAACCCGTCACAAATGTCCAATTGTTAAAATCAGCTCCTTGAGCAGAAGCAAATTTTTTCAGCTTTTCCGGTGTGTCTACTTTAGGATCGACACTGAATGATACGATTTCGGCTTCGATCCCTTCTTCTTTAAGCATATCTTGAATTTTAGCCATATTTCGGGTCATAGGCGGACAAACCGTCGTACAGGAGGTGAAGATAAAATCAGCGAGCTACACTTTTCCTTCCATCTCATCAATCGAAAATTGCTCATTATTCTGGGTGGTGGCCTGGAGACTGCCAGTTTCCCAATTTAACGGCTCTTCTAGTTCTTTGGTACCGCAGCTGGCTAGTATAAGGGCAACAGTAACAAGTAATATAGGGATAATTAAACGTTTATGATTCATGAAGGCACCCTTTCTTCCTTGGTTTCTATACATCAGTTTACGACTCTGTAATAGTCAGGTCAATTTTATGAGAGATATATTTAGGCATGTCCTTATCAAACGTCAAAAAATATTCACAAAGTTGTGGATGGAACTCTACATAATTCAGAACGTTTCAGGGGAGAATAAAGATCTAAGAAATGTCAGTGAGGGATGCTTATGCCTTATTTTACAAACCAATTTGGGCAAAGATTGTTTTATGAAGATACAGGGGAGGGAGAAGTGCTTCTGTTCCTCCATCCACCGGGGATGGGAAGAAAAGTGTTCATACAGCAGCATGACCTCGCCAATCATTATCGGTTGATTCTGCCTGATTTGAGCGGCCATGGAGATTCAGATACGACTGATCTTTCCCCCAGCCTTGAAGATTTTGCGGAGGAAATTAAACAATTAATCGATGTTTTACAAATTAATCAGGTCATTCTTGTTGGTTATTCAGCTGGAGGAGCCGTAGCTCAATATTTTGCCCTTCAATATCCAACTAATGTTAAAGCGCTTATCTTGTCAGGTGCTTTTCCTTACGTCGATACGTTCTTTTTGCGCTTTGAATTCAGCATGGGGATGAGGTGGGTGAAAAGAAGTCCTCAGACCCTTGCCATGCTATTAGGAAAATCCCATTTTAGAAGACCAGAATACAAACAAGAACTTCGTGATCACATGAATAAATCAGATCCGAAGGTTTGGTATGAGTTTTATAAGCAGGCCTTTAATCATGACTGCCGCCATAATCTAGAGCAATTAAAGATGCCAATATTATTAATGTACGGGGAGAGGGCAGTCTGGATTAATCACCACGCAAAGTTTTACCGTGCGTGTCCGGATGCTACTTTAGTTGTTGTTGATCGTGCTTTGCACCAGCTTCCAGCCACTCACTGGCCAACCTTTAATCAGTCCATTATCGATTTCATCGAACGTAAAATAGAAAAAGGAACAGCCAAGTGATCTCTGTCACTTGGCTGTCTTCAGTTCAAAAGTGAACTCATGGTTGATGCTCTTACTGATGCCGGCATGTTCTACAGTAAAGGTTAATTCCTCGGCACCCATAATGGAGTAGGCAGAAACCCAGATATGCAGTGATTCCTGATCAGGAGAAAAAACATGGACCTCGTCTGTGCTGCCTTGATCGTTTTCTACTGTAACTGGTTTTTGGGTATGGTCGTTTCCCATAATGAGGCTGTTGTGTGGAGCAAGAGAAATGGCCTGGTCCTTTAGCTTCGGTTTAAATGTTAGAATGAATTTTGATTGGTCAGGAAGTTGATAAATTTTCTTTTTTAAATAGACATCCGTGTTATACAAGGCTGCTACTTTTTGATGAACATCGACTACTTTGCCTCTACTGTTTTTCCCTATGTTTTCTTTGAAATCAGTGACATCTACTTTGAACGAATAACCCTGGTCTGATTGTAGGCCAACTTGTTCAAGCTGGAAAGTTAAGGAGTCGGGGATTTTCTCAAATGGAGAGAATTCAGCCACGTACAGTTCCTGATTCTTCCCGTAAGGTGCTAGATACCTTACCTCTTTTTCTTCCCCGTAGTTTGACTTGATGGACGCTTGAAAATAGTTGGTAATCGGCAAGGACTGGTGGCTCATGTCTAAGATGATTCGACTATCCGTCAACCCCACTTTTGCTTTTTTTAGCTCGACAGTAAGCCCGTCCTTCTGATAGGTTTGATGCAACTTTGCTGTCTTTAAAATGCTATCTCCAGGTTCATAGGTGAAATGGATGGGCGCTGCCTCTGTCTTATAGCGGTCCCCGTTTACTTCTACATGGAGCGCGGTAAGCACTGTTTGATCAAAGGGTACCCCTCTCCTGTTTCGGAAAGAAGTGTTATTTTTCAGCCGAATGGTCGGGATCGTTGCAAAGGTGTACAGTTTTCCGTTATAGGCGATCGAGTCTCCAGGATCAGCGAAAGCTACTTGCAGAGATTGTGTAGGAATGTTCCCGTCTAAAGCCTCCAATTCAATATCGGAAATAGTCACTGGAGATTTTTCTTCGTCCTTTTTATGATCATAATCCTCAACTAAACTAAGGTCGTAACTGTAATAGATAAAAATACGATTTCTTGTGTACCATACATCATTTAAAAACAAACTTCCTTTATGTTCAGGGATTGAATATTCCTGATTCGGCGAGGAGACGATTTCAAGCGTTGCAGCTTTCGTTATCCCCGGTGTGAGTGTTTCATAAAATTGACTAACTTCAGCTTTGCTCTTGGCGGTCTTTATGTCATCGGGAAGATTCTTGTGGGTCATGGAAGATAACGTTTCCTGGGTAAGACTTGGTTTTGTCCCTTCATCCATAGATAACTGGACAGCAACAGCGAAGGTAATGAGGAGAATGGCAATTCCACCCCATTTTAATAGTTGTTTGTTTTTCATAAAAGCAGACCCTTTCTTTACCCCACACGAACTAAGTCAAATTTCTTTTGTCGTGTCTACCGGGGTCGCTTGCGCTATTGTTCTTATAAAATAGTTAGTGTCTATATAGTAACAAAATAGTTTGAAAATTGAATAGGTTGTCTGCCCATAAAAATAAGCTTTGTCTCAAGGTTGGAGACAAAGCTTACTTCGTATCATCATCTGAATAATGTTCAAACATGGCATCTGATTCTTGTTCGTTTTCAATATCCTTTTCTTCATGCTTATGGTCGAAGGCATCTTTAAGTTTTGACCGCTTTCTAAAAGAATTGGCTAGTTCATTTGTGACATGCTCTTTTTCTTCACGTTTTTTATCATCCATTGGTAAAATCTCCTTTCCTTATTCTTCTTATTCCCTTCATCCGGATTGCTGTAAACCTTTGCTTAACGTTTATGAAAAGATTCCGATAGTAAAAGTAGAGTGAGTGATGAAGTGATCCTAAGTAAAGTAGGTGTAGGAAAGTGACTCAGAAAATTGGACACCCATGGAACGTACTTAAACAGCTATCCATCCCGATATGGTTTTATTATAGAGAGGAAGATAGAATTCATCTCAACACCCCTTTAAAGCAAAAGGTTTCAGTACAACAGTCTTCTTTTAGTTTAGACGACTTTGCTTGGATCATACATCCAAATGATGTGGCACATGTAATGGAAGCTCTCCAAAGTCAACAGAGGGAGCCGTTTTATTTAAATTATCGGCTGAAGGTCGAAGGTCAGTACATATGGGTTGAGGACATGGTTGCCCCTTACCATGAATCAGGAGGTACATGTATAGGCTATACAGGTCAATCGTTATCTTTAACAAGTTATAAAGAGGAACTAGAAGGGCTGAAAAGATCGGTCATTGAAATAGGGCAGTCTTTCTCTGCTAACGTGGGACAACCTTTCTTTGATTATCTTGTCAAATATTTAGCAAAGATACTTCAAGTGGAGACTGTACTAATTGGTGAACTGATGAGTGGGAATGTTGAACAGATTACGGCTGTTTCCATGTTCCATAAAAGTACTGTTTCTAAAGGGTTCACTTACTTAGTAAAAAACACTCCGTGTGCAGAAGTGGTTCGAGGGCAGGAGTACTACATTCCTCAAAGAGCCTACGAATTGTATCCTGAGGATGAGCTGCTTGTGGAAAATAATTTTGAAAGCTACTTCGGGGCACCGTTGCTTAATTCTAAACGAGAGGTAATCGGAGTTCTTGCCATAATGGATACAAGCCTTAGGAAAAATGGCCCCATGAGCAAGGCACTCTTCCGGATTTTTGCAGATCGGATGGCAAATGAGTTGTCAAAGAGACGAACGGAACGAGAATTAAAGCACATATCCCAGTTTGATTCTTTAACAGGGTTGGTAAGCAGGAACTATTTCAAAGACTTACTCGCACAACAATTGGATGATTCAAGACAAAAGGATCAGCAGCTTGCTATGATCTTTATTGATTTGGATAATTTCAAAATGATCAATGATACGTGGGGTCATGAACGTGGGGATGAATTATTGAAGCAATTCGCGAGTCATTTGAACCGTATTTTTGCCAGGATGGACTGTATGATCTCAAGGATCAGCAGCGATGAATTTGCTGTCTTGCTGCGGGGAGAAAGTGATGTGGTTCGGGCTCGCGAAAAAGCCGAGGACATTATTCATTCAATGAGACGGCCATTTTTTATAAATAAAAAAGAGTACTATAGCACAGCGAGTGTTGGAGTGGCACTTTATCCTCAGGATGCCGAGGAAGAAGAGGCATTATTGAGGTATTCAGATGCCGCGATGCACAAGGCGAAAAGAAAAGGTAAAAACCGATACGAATTGTATAACCCATATATGAGCGAAGAAATGATCGATGAAATGCAGCGTAAACAAGCATTGCATCATGCTTTGGAACGGCGGGAATTCACTCTGCATTATCAGCCGCAAGTTTGTGGAATCACTTCCAAAATTAATGGATATGAGGCGCTTATTCGTTGGAATCAGCCATTGATGGGGCTGCTGACTCCTGACCATTTTATTAGTCTTGCAGAGGAAAGCGGGGCAATTATTCCGATTGGTGAATGGGTGCTGATAGAAGCTTGTCAGCAAGTGAAGCAGTGGCAGGAAAAGTTTAATCGGCCAGATTTACATGTCTCTGTTAATCTATCAGCCGAACAGTTTGCCGACCGTTATTTAAAGGATAAAATATTTAAGGCGTTAAGACTGGCAAAGCTTAACGCGAGCTGCCTCATTATCGAAATTACGGAGACCATGGTGCTTAGGGATTTTGATCATAGTTCTGTGATTTTAGGAGAATTACGTGATCACGGTATTCAAGTCCACTTAGATGATTTTGGTGTAGGCTTTTCATCACTGAATTACTTGAGCCGTCTTCCCGTTGATGCCATCAAAATTGATCGTTCTTTTGTTCGGCAAATCGGCTCTGATACAAGTGATGTTGCGATCGTTAGTGCCATTATCGCTATGGCTAAGAGTTTAAATTTGCAAATCATTGCTGAAGGTGTAGAAACAGAGGAACACATCGATTATTTAAGTGATAAAGGATGTCATGAATATCAAGGGTATTACTATAGTAAACCTCTCCCTGTAAAAAGCGTGCAGCCATGCTAATGGTTTCACGTTCTTTTTTTGAAATATGATACACTGATTGAAAGAATATATCGATGTTTTAATGGGTTAACACTTGTAGAGAAATGGGTGGGGCTATGAAAGAAAGGCTTAAAATATATAGTAAATGGTTAACTCCGATTGGGGAAAAGGATAGAGATGAAGTCCATCGTGATGGGGATTGGCATGAAAGTTTTCATTGCTGGTTTTACCAGCATGAAGAGAATCGAAGTTTGATGTACTTTCAGAAACGTTCTGATAGTAAGAAAGATTACCCATCTCTGTACGATATTACAGCTGCTGGTCACATCACAGCAGGGGAAAGCAGGATCGGTGGCGGATTACGTGAAATTGAAGAGGAGCTTGGTTTAAAAGTAACGCAGGACCAATTGAATTATACTGGATTTTATAAAGAAGAGCTGTTGTTTAAAGCGATTAAGGACCGGGAGATCTGCCATATCTATTTATGTCCCTACGAGGATCATATCAAACTGACAATCAATGAAGAGGTTACAGATGTCGTGCAGGTTGACCTTGAGGACTTTCTGAGCATGCTTTCTAAAAAACGTCCCGATCTCATAGCCAAATCCATGCTGACCGGGGAGTATCTTCCGCTATTTCGTTCAAACTTTTGTCCGCATCACTTTAATTATTATCAACATGTTGTGCAGGCCATATTGCATACTCGCTAACCCTTGATAATTGACAGAATATTATGTTCATCTTTATACTTTAATGCATTCATCGAAAAAAGGAGCGAGCTTATGAGTCATTCATCTTTTGAGACACGTGTGGTGCACAATAAAGTAGAGCAGGAAACAGCTGTACATAGCAAGTCAACACCGATCTATCAAACCTCTTCGTTTACTTTTAAAGACTTGGACCATTTAGAAAGTTACTATGAGGGAGAGACTGCTTTTTCCTATTCAAGAGAAAACAATCCGAATACAGAGGAGCTAGGACAGTCAATAGCTAACCTTGAAGAAGCGGAGGCAGGTGTTGCAGCATCCTCAGGTACATCCGCGATTTTGGCTGGAATTCTTGCTGTAGTCCAAGCGGGTGATCATATTGTGGCAGCTGAAGATCTTTATGGCGGGACATATAACCTGATTACGAAAGAACTGACTAACTTTGGTATTGAGGTTACAGTGGTATCTTTTGCTGATCAAGAGGAAGTGGAGCAAGCCATTCAGGAAAATACAAAATTGCTTTACACGGAATCAGTATCTAATCCGTTCTTAAGAGTGGAAAATTTAGAGAAATTAGTTGAGCTTGCTAGACAATACGGATTATTCACCATGGTTGATAACACATTTGCAACACCCTATTTACTGCAGCCTTGCAAGCAGGGCGTCGACATTGTCGTTCACAGTGCCACGAAGTATATTGGTGGTCATAGTGATGTCACATCAGGTGTTGTGGTTGGCAGCAGGGAAATTATGGCACAAGCTAAGCGGAAAGTGATCTCACTGGGGGCAAATTTAAGTCCTTATGAAGCCTGGTTAACCCAAAGAGGGGCAAAGACATTGGCCCTGAGAATGAAACAGCAGTCAGCCAATGCAAAGGAAGTAGCTGATTCGTTAAAGCAGGAGGAACTGGTGGAACGTGTCTATTATCCCGACCATGTTTCTGAAAATGGACATGGGGCGATTGTTACGATCGAACTGAGCAAAAAAACAGACATTGAAAGATTCTTTCGTTCTTTAAGTTGGATCAAATTAACCCCAACACTCGGCGGGATAGAAACAACGGTATCTTATCCAATTAAAACCTCGCATCGTTCCCTGACAGATGAGGAGAGGGACAAGATTGGTGTCAATGATTATGTAGTGAGGTTGTCGATCGGGATAGAGGAATCAGCCGATATGGTTTCTCAGTTTAAAGAAGCGATTACCCGTTCTGTAAAATAATATTCAAAAATGATTGACTTTTCTAATTGTTGTACTTTATAATTCATAACCATAGCCAAATTAAATAGTAAGTACTCTTATCAAGAGCGGCTGAGGGAATAGGCCCTGCGAAGCCCGGCAACCTTCAAACATCGGTTTGAAAAGGTGCCAAATCCTACAGATTTTCGAATCTGAGAGATAAGAGGAGGATCCGTTTATTCAAACCCCTCTTCTTATCGGAAGAGGGGTTTTTCGTGTTGAAGTCCCTTCTCCGAGCCACCCCGAAGCCCTCTTGCCAGTAAAAATTCAACCTATTTCCTAAGGAGGATGTAAACATGACAAACTCATTTGAAAGTTACGATTTAAGCACGATTTCACTGCACGGTGGTCAATCCCCGGATCCTACCACTGGATCAAGGGCAGTACCTATTTATCAAACAACGTCTTATGTATTCCATGATACCGATCATGCACAGAGCTTATTTGCTCTCGATGAACCAGGAAATATTTATTCTAGAATTGGAAATCCAACGGTCGATGTTTTTGAAAAACGGATGGCGCTTCTTGAAAATGGCGTAGCTTCTGTAGCCACAGCCTCAGGCATGTCAGCAATCTCCCTGTCTATTTTAAATTTAGCTGGTTCTGGAGATGAAATTGTAGCTGCATCCAATTTATATGGAGGCACCTATAATTTATTCGCCAATACTTTGCCGCGATATGGCATTAAAGTTATTTTTGTTGACCCGGAGGACCCAGAGAACTTTCGCAAGGCATTAACTGACAAGACGAAGGCTGTATTTGCCGAGACCATTGGGAATCCAAGTTTGCATGTGTTGGATTTCGAAAAAGTTTCTGAGATTGCCCATGACCATGGCGTGCCGCTTATCGTTGATAACACATTCGCTACACCTTATTCCTGTAAGCCAATTGAATTTGGAGCCGATATTGTTGTTCATTCAGCTACAAAATGGATTGGAGGGCATGGAACAGCCATAGGTGGAGTGGTAGTTGATGGGGGAAGATTTGATTGGACGAATGGCAAATTCCCTGTATTCACCGAGCCAGATGATAGTTATAACGGTATCCGTTATGCTTCGGATTTTGGCACATTAGCTTTTGTAACGAAGCTGCGCGTTCAGTTATTGAGAGATTTAGGTGCTTGCTTAAGTCCGCAAAATGCTTTCCTATTACTGCAAGGACTTGAAACATTGCCGCTACGTATTGAGCGTCACAACGATAACGCACTGGAGATTGCTGAATATCTAAAAGGTCACCCTGATGTAGAGTGGGTCTCCTATCCAGGGTTAAAAGAGCACCCTGCTCATTCATTAGCTGATGAATATTTGGAAGGCGGTTATGGATCGATTGTCAATTTTGGTATCAAAGGCGGCCGTGAAGCAGGTCGACAAGTCATTAACAATATTGCCTTATGGTCACACGTAGCCAATGTAGGGGATGCGAAGTCGTTGATCATTCACCCTGCCTCAACGACTCACCAGCAGCTATCTGTCGAAGATCTCGCTAAGAGCGGGGTTTCAGAAGAATTGATTCGTTTATCTGTCGGTTTAGAATCAGTGAAGGATCTTGTAAATGACCTGGATCGTGCCATTGCCTCAGCAACTGGTAAAGAAACTGATTCGGCAATTACTGAAAATGATGAAGGTGTAATCAAGTGGGCCCTACAGTCTGCCCAAGTCACCGAAGAACAGGACGGAGAACAAGTGACTCGTCCGAAGCGTCTGGCGGTTGTTGGCCTAAGCGGTAAACCTTCTCGTCCCAGCCATCGTTTAGCCCGCAAAATGCAGCGTCTTGGTTATCAAATTGTACCGGTTAATCCGAGAGAGGATGAGGTTTTGGGAGAGAAAGCATACCCTGACATTAGTTCCATTCCTTTCAAAATAGACGTGGTTCAAATCTTTCGCAGTCCGGAAGCGGCAATTGAAATTGCTAAGGAAGCCGCAACTGTTCAGCCTGGAGTGTTCTGGCTGCAAGAAGGCGTTATTTCACCGGAAGCAGCACGAATTGCTAGTGAAGCAGGATTGCAAGTGGTGCATAATCGTTGTACCTACAAAGAAGCACAGCGCCTGAGAGGGACCATTGATACGTACGCATGTGAAATTTAATGTAACGGGGGCAAACAGATGAAAACAAAATATTTACTCCTCACTCTCACAATTCTACTGACGGTTACCTTAATGGGCTGTTCCAATAATGCTGAAGGGGAGAGCGGCAAACCTGATAAAGTTACACTTGATTATGCTTACTATTCGCCGACCAGCCTTGTTTTAAAAGAGAAAGGCTGGGCCGAAGAGGCCTTTAAAGAACAAGGAATCAAAGTAGAATTCGTATTGAGTCAAGGCAGTAACAAAGCGCTTGAGTTCTTAAATTCAAGCAGTGTGGATTTCAGTTCTTCAGCAGGGGCGGCAGCGCTTATGGCAAAGGCGAATGGTTCACCGGTTGAGTCGGTGTACTTGTATTCCAAACCTGAGTGGACAGCACTTGTTACAAACGCAAACTCCGGTATTTCTTCCGTCAAGGATTTAAAAGGGAAAAAAGTTGCCGCTACATTAGGTACAGATCCTTATATTTTCTTAGTTCGAGCTTTAAAGGAGCATGGGATGTCGCCAGATGATATTGAACTGGTAAATTTACAGCATGCCGATGGGGCGGCGGCCTTAACTGCAGGCAATGTGGATGCATGGGCTGGTCTTGATCCTCACATGGCAAGACTTGAACTTGAATCTGATGCGAAACTGTTTTACCGTGAACCAACTTTTAATACGTATGGTTCATTAAATGTCCGATCTGAATACGCTGAAAAGCATCCTCAAATCGTAAAAACAGTGATTGAAGTATATGAACGAGCGCGGGAATGGACGATTGAGCATCCTGAAGAAGCAGCGCAAATAGTAGCTGAAGAAGCCAATATTGATTTAGCTGTAGCTAAAAAGGAAATGGAGCGGAACGACTTTTCCAACCCTATTCCAGGGAAAGCCTTAAAAGAAACGGTTAAGGGCGCTGGTGAAGTGTTAAAAGATGTAGAAATCATTGATCAAAGTGTAAATATAGAAGAACTGACAAATGAGCTTGTTAATCCGAGCTTTGCTAAGGAAGTTATCGAGTAATGGATAGTAGGGAGGAGTGAAAAGGTGTCAAGTCAATCTGAAACAGCCGTCAGACCTTCAGTGGAGAGACGCGGGAAACCAAATTTAAATCCGTTTACATCCAATTTGTTTATAGGAAGTCTCCTCCCTATTGTTCTTATTATCATTTGGGAAGTTGCTTCAAGAAATGGATGGGTAGCTCCTTACTTGCTTCCTGCCCCCTCAGTGGTTTTGGAGGAAATAGTAGGGATGGCGCAGGAAGGTGAACTATGGGGACACATTTCGATTACTTTATACCGTGTATTTGCAGGGTTTCTATTAGGGATGATAGCAGCTGCAATTTTAGGTGCTGCTACTGGTTATAGTAGGATTGTTGAAAAAATTCTTGATCCAATGCTGCAGGCGCTAAGGGCGATTCCGTCATTAGCATGGGTGCCGTTGTTTGTTTTATGGATCGGTATTGGGGAAGCTTCTAAGATTACGCTTGTAGCTGTGGGAGTATTCTTTCCAATTTACCTAAATTTGACCTCTGGTATTCAAGGAGTCGACCGAAAGCTGATTGAAGTGGGGCGTATGTATCATTTCACAAGCCTGCAGCAAATCCGAAAAATCATTTTTCCTGCCGCGCTGCCTTCTTTCTTAGTAGGGGTGCGAAGCGGGCTCAGTCTTGGGTGGATGTTTGTAGTTGCGGCTGAACTCCTGGGTGCAAGTCAAGGACTGGGGTACTTGATGGTATTTGGGCAAAATACTTCTTCCCCCGAGCTGGTAATCGGAAGTATCGTGCTGTTTGCGATCTTTGGGAAAATAACCGACGAGATCTTGAAGCGGATTCAGACGCGGACTCTGCGCTGGCAAGATAGTATAGAAAATTCGGTTTAGAGGGGAGGAGAAATTATGCTGGCAGTAAATCAGGTTACACGTGTTTTTCAAAATGGTAAGGCAGGCTTCAAGAATGTTTCGATTCGATTAACTAAAGGAGAGGTTGTCGGTGTTCTTGGCACAAGCGGGTGTGGGAAAAGTACCTTGCTAAGAGTGCTTTCTGGGTTAGATGCTCATTATCAAGGGCAGATCGATACTACCGTTAGTGACTCCGAACATGACTTTGGAATGATGTTTCAAGAGCCAAGGCTGATGCCATGGCTCTCGGTTTGGGAAAACATCACCTTTGGGGTAGCCAAAAAACAAAATAGAGACCTGGCTATCGATTTACTCCAAACCGTTGGGCTTGAAGGATTTGAAAACCACTATCCTAAAGACCTGTCTGGCGGAATGGCTCAGCGTGTCGCAATTGCCCGCTCTTTACTCAATCGCCCTGAAATTCTATTACTTGATGAACCATTAAGTGCACTAGATGCATTTACGAAGATGCAACTGCAGGATTTACTGCTCTCCATCTTTGAAAAACATCAAACGACGACCCTGCTTGTTACCCACGACATTGATGAGGCTCTTTATCTATGCGATCGTGTGGTCATTATGAGAGGACAACCGGGCAGAATTCAAACTGAAATAGCGATAGATAAACCGAAGCCACGCAGCCGGGGAGATGCCTATTTAGCACATCTAAAAGAAGAAATTTTGCGAGAATTAGATTTTACTAGAGTATAAAGGAGGATTTGAGACATGTCTGATACAATTCTACCTCCAAGGCGCGGGAGTTATAATATACAAGAAGAATGGATGGAAGGAGAGCCTTTCTCCTGGGAGCGAGTTCATCCAACCTTTACCTGGTATCGTACAGGACACGTGAACATGGCTTATGAATGTGTAGATCGTCATGTTCTTAATGGAAAGGGGGAGAAGACAGCTCTGCGGTACTTTTCAGATACCGAGAATTGCACATGGACTTACAGAGAATTACAGCAAGAAGTGAATCGCTGGAGCCATGTACTTACGGCATATGGTGTGAAGAAAGGCGATTTTGTATTTGTTTTCTTACCGAAGCACCCCAATTGTTATATTGCCATGCTGGCAGCAATAAAGGTCGGAGCTGTTGTAGGGCCGTTATTTGAAGCCTTTATGGAAGAGGCAGTTCGTGATCGGATCAATGATTGTGAAGGTGAATTTCTGATTACCGATTCTAGCTTTCTATCTCGTGTTCATCGTGAGGAAATCCCGAGTTTAAAGAAAATCTTTACAACAGACAAGGAAGCAGGAGAGGCAGATTTATCGATTACAGCTGAGGCTGAAAAAGCTGATGACGTGTTTAATACCGTCTGGGTGGACCTTGATGATGGTTTAAATATTCATTATACATCAGGTTCCACAGGGAAGCCGAAAGGGATTATACATGCTCACCGAAACATGATTCAGCAATACCAGACAGGTCGCTGGGTGCTCGATCTAAAGGACGATGATATTTATTGGTGTACGGCTCATCCAGGCTGGGTCACAGGAACGGTGTACGGTGTGTTTGCTCCTCTGCTAAGCGGGGTAACGACAGTGATTCATGGCGGCCGCTTTTCAGCAGAAGCCTGGTATCAAGTACTCGAGCAAGCTGGAGTGACGGTATGGTATAGCGCACCGACTGCTTTCCGCATGTTGAAGGCAGCTGGTGATAAAACGCTAAGGAAATATGATCTTTCCTCATTAAGACATATTCTGAGTGTGGGGGAACCACTCAACCCGGAAGTCATCCATTGGGGTGTAGAAGCTTTAAACTTAAGAATTCATGACACATGGTGGATGACAGAAACGGGTGCACAGTTAGTGGCTAACCTGCCTACACGTCCCATTAAACCGGGGTCGATGGGCCGTCCGATTCCAGGCATAGAAGTTGCCGTGTTAAATGATGAAGGAGATGAGCTGCCTCCTGGCGAAACCGGGCACTTAGCCATCCGAGCTTCCTGGCCGGCTATTATGAAAGAAGTTTGGAAAAATGAACAAAAATATCAATCTTACTTTCCTTATGGAAAAGAGTGGTACATTGCAGGAGACCTTGCCTATTTAGATGAAGATGGCTATGTGTTTTTCCAGGGTAGAAGCGATGACATGATCAATTCAGCTGGAGAACAGATTGGTCCTTTTGAAGTCGAAAGCAAGCTGCTTGAGCACCCGGCTGTGAGAGAGGCAGGAGTCATTGGCAAGCCTGATCCAGTCCGGGGCGAGATTGTTAAAGCCTTTATTGCTTTGAATGATAGTTATCAGGAAAGTAAAGAGTTGATTGAGGAAGTTCGCTTATTTGTCAGAGGGCGGCTGGCTGCTCACTCTGCTCCCCGTGAAATAGAGGTGATTCAGGAGTTGCCGAAAACACAGATAAGCGGAAAGGTGTTAAGGAGAGAATTGAAAAAAGGAGAGATTAACCAGGCAGGGTAGTTCGCTACCTTGCCTTTTATTTATGTAGAATTCATTTAAATAACACCTATTCCCTTCTGATATGTTATGAAACCTTTATTTACAGGGGTGAACCTTTGGGAAATGGGCTTACCCCCTGCATGATAGGGCTTTCATGAAAATGATTTTAGGTAAAAGTGATCCATTGTACGTTATTTTTCGATAGCTATGTAAGCATACTTCCAATAGAAGAAATATGCCTTGATAATATGCTATGATAGCTTTATCCACCACAAAGGAGTGTGCTATGAGCAATCAAGATTTAGAGCTCTATCACCAGATGACAGGTGGCAATAAGCAAGCACTCGAAGCTATTTACGATAAATACGAACGGCTGCTTTATTCATTTGTCATAAAGTTATCTGGAGATCAGACATTAGCCGAGGAAGTTATGCAAGAGGTTTTTATAAAGCTATGGACGAACAAAGCAACATATGATGAGACCAAGGGGAAATTCTCATCATGGATCGTCACGATCACAAGATACACAGCAATTGATATCATTCGTAAAAATAAAAATCAAGCTATTGCCTTAGAAGAAGAGACAGATCTTCCTGAGCAAGTCGGGGACTCCACAGAAGATTTAGTGGAGTGGAAAGAACAGGGAGAGAAGGTTAGGCGAGCAGTAAAGGAATTATCGGAAGAACAAAAACAAATGGTGGATCTATTTTATTTCAAGGGATTAAGTCAACGGGAAATTTCTGAAACTTGTAACCTCCCGCTAGGTACAATTAAAGGCAGGCTGCGACTGGCATTAAAGCATCTAAAATCACACTTATCAAAAGGGAAAGGGGGCGTTCATGATGCGTAACGAATGCGAGAAAGTGATTGATTATTATAATAATCAGTTGACCGAAAGTGAACAGAATGAATTCGAAAATCATCTGGAATCGTGTGACGAGTGCCGAGAAGAGTTGGCAGAGCTTCGTGCACTTACAGAAGATTTAGCGTTCGCTTCAGAGCCCGTCAACCCTCCAGAAGGTATGAAAGATCGTGTGTTAGGTGCTGTTTTCGCAGAAGAATCTAATGATACGAGCGAGGAAGAATCTGACCACTCAGATGATCATCACGATTCGTCAGTTGTAGCATTTGAGCCGAAGAAAGATAAAGATGTTTCAGAACCTGAACAGTCGTCTCAAAAAAATAAAAAGCCGTGGCTCTTGCGCGGGTTAGCCGCTGCATTGATTTTATCTATAGCAGGTAATTTATATGCAGTGATGAACGAACAAGAGTCAGCAACACAAGAGCCGGTTGAACAGCCAGAACCTGATAAAGAGCCGACCATAAGTACAGACGAAATTACAACGAAGGTTCAGCTGCAAGGTGAGACAGACGCGCAGGCGACAGCCTCACTCATTCAACAGGAAGACGGAAATCTCCTCACATTACAGGCTGAAGCCCTGGAGCAATTAGAAGGAGAAGAAGTGTATCAAGTCTGGTTAATGGAAGGTAAAAAACCGTATCGAGCTGGAACATTTGTGGCCAATGAAGACGGGGAAGGTGCAGTCGCCTATGCGATGGAACAACTTCCTGAAGGTACCAATTGGGATGCGGTAGCGATTTCGAGAGAACCTGATGCTACCAGTCAGACACCACAAGGTAAAGTGATCTTACAAGCAGAATTATAAAAAGAAGAATGACACGTGCAGACAGGTTTTCACAACTGTCTGCAATTTTTTTGAAATTTTTCAGGGAAATAGTGATCCATTTATAATTTTCCTTCGATAGCTAAGTGAATAAACAAAACAAGAAGGAGAGATTGTTAAAATGGATATGAAAAAAGCACTGTTTGCCGTACCGTTAAGTGTTTCACTGTTACTTCCGACGTCGTTGGATGTAGTAAATGCTGAAGAGCACAATATGCCTACCGTTGAAACAGAAGCTGTTGAGCTTCGATCAACGTTAGACAAATTGTTTAGTGAACACGCATACCTAGCTGTTGAAACTATGAGAAAAGGAGCGGAAGGAGCTGCTGATTTTAAAGCTTCAGCAAATGCTTTAGCTGCAAATACGGAAGATCTTTCTGCAGCAATCGCCTCTGTTTACGGTGAAAAGGCAGGAGAGAAATTCCAGCAAATGTGGAGTGAGCACATTGGTTATTTCGTTGATTATGTAAAAGCAACTGGCAGTGGAGATGAAGAAGCGAAGCAAGCTGCTCTTGATGAACTTGAGCAATATCGTCAGGACTTCTCTCAATTCATTTCAACAGCAACTGAGGGTGCTGTAAAAGCAGATGGATTAGCCGAGGGATTACAAATGCACGTTAACCAGCTGATTGGTGCGTTTGATGCTTATGTAGCTGGTAACTATTCGGAAGCATATGCAAAAGAACGTAAAGCCATTGACCATATGTATGGTGTAAGTAAAGGGTTGTCTAAAGCTATTGTCAACCAGTTTCCGGATAAATTTAATCATACAAAAGCTGTAACACCTGCTGCTGATCTTCGTTCTAATTTGAACCACTTACTAGGTGAACATGCAGGACTAGCTATGATGGCTATGCAAAATGGCTTAGATGGCTCTGAAGATTATCAGGCATCTGCGGAAGCATTAGCAGCTAACACTGAAGACCTATCCGCAGCCATTGCTTCAGTTTATGGCGAAGAAGCTGGTCAGAAATTTAAAGAAATGTGGTCAGGGCACATCGCTGATTTCGTAACATACGTGAAAGGAACAGCTGCAGGTGATGAAGCTCAAAAAGAGAAAGCATTACAAGCATTGGAAGACTATCGGGCAGACTTCTCTGAATTTATTTCAACAGCAACGGAAGGTGAAGTTCCAGCTGATGTTCTTTCAAGTGGATTACAGAAACACGTTGGCTATTTAATTGGCACGTTTGATCAATATGCTGCTGAAGATTATAAGCAAGCCTATGACACATTAAGAGACTCTTATGCACACATGTTTATGAGTTCTAAAGCCCTGTCAGGTGGAATTGTAAGCCAGTTCCCAGATAAATTTGCAATGGAGAGTATGCCGTCAGATATGCCAAAAACCGGCATGGGTGGAACAGCTGCAAACAATGATCTATGGATCTTTGCTTCTATCCTTGCGCTAGTTGGGGCCGCTGGAGTTTATCTTCGTAAGCAGTCTAAACAATAATTCGATTGATCTCTTATTAAGCTAGAAAACTGTCTCCTGACCAGGAGGCAGTTTTTTATTATCGCAGGATTCTGGGTAGTATAGCTAAACCGATGTGTTGTCTGCTGATTAATTGGGTATAAATGTAGTAGAGGACACTTGCGGAAGAGGTGAGTTAGATGTATTCGGTGACATTACAAAAAATATTAATTTGCATTGGCTGGGGCATCATTATTGGAGCCATTATAGGATTTAGTGCAGTACTCGGTTTTGATCTTGATGGATCAGTATTTGTGCTATCGATTTTTCTAAGTATTTTTGGAGTATTTCTGGCAGCTATGTATGCAGAGCTTTATCATATACGTGAAGCCGTAAATAAACAGCGGCGAGAACATAAATAACTGAAAGGGAGGCATGTTTCATTAGAGATACTGCCTCTTTTTATTTGGATAGAAAAGAAAAGACGAGCATTACGATATACAACACGCCAATAACTGCCATAAGAAGGTAGCTTTGACGGGTTAGTTTTTTGAAAATGATATAAAAGGTGGCGGCGACTACAGAGAGGATGAAGATCCAGTAAAGCAAAGTCATGGGGCGTACCTTTTTCTGTCTGCGTCATCTGAAAACTGCGTGAAATAAGCTCCCAGCATGAGCAAAGCAATTGTAATAAGCCAGCTTACTGCGCCAAGTAAGTCAAGTGACAAAATAATAAAGTTAAAGATACCAATTGTGAAAAAGCACAAGGAAGTCATGTACATTTTGAACGAGCCATACGTGCCGTTACGTCTTTTGAAACGTTTTGCTCTTCTTATGCAACAGTAAAGGCTTATTGTGAGAGCAATTAGAAATAAAACTTGGAACAGTAACATCACAGACCCTCCTATCTATATTATCATACCTCGTGAAATACATATTTTTCAAATTAATTCTTGCTAATTAAAAAAGCAAAGGAGCACTGAACATTCATACAGTGCTCCTCGTTTCTGTAGTTAGGCTATGTTCGAGCTTGAGATTTCTTTTTTTTCTTGCGAAAAGGGAGCCACCAGTTCCAGTCACCGAGCATCTTCATTAAGCTAGGAACGAGAAGAAGCCTGATGATGGTGGCATCGATAAAGATAGCGATCGCGATACCCACACCAATTTGTTTGACAGGAACTACACCTGTGAAAGCAAACGCGCCAGTGATAACAATCATAATCAGTGCAGCTGACGTGATAATTTTACTAGTAGTCGCAAGTCCTTCAATGGTGGCCTTGGTATTGTCGCCTGTTTTTTGATAAAATTCCTGAATTCGTGAAATCAGAAACACTTCATAGTCCATGCTCAATCCAAAGACGAGGCTGAATACGATAACAGGCAGAATTAAGGAAATGTCTGTTTCATTCATTCCCAAATGCCCCCCTTGAAACAGCCATACGAGTATTCCGAAAGTGGAACTTAATCCAATGACGTTCATCAGAATTGCTTTTAACGGAATCACGACTGATTTAAAAGCAATCGTTAAAATGATAAAAGTAGAAATCAGGATAATCGCAAGTGTAATGCCGATTTTGTCAAAGATTTCAGTGTAGATTTCCTGATTGAATTTAGGCTGACCACCGAACATCGTGGAAACTTCCCAATCAGAATTGCTCCATTCATATAGCAAATCCTGAGCCTCATTTGAGTTCGCTGTAACAGACAGTTGAACTGGAATCATGAGCTGATCCCCTTCAATAAACTGCTCAACGGCCGGATCGAGCTGTTCTCTAGTTTGCGGGCGGTCGAGGGCAGCAGCAAGTTTATCTGCTGATTCAATATCACTTTCTGAGTACAGTGTCTGGACAGAGTTAACGATATCAGGTTCCTGCAGTTTCTCCTGGAGTTGCTCCATTTGTTTTAATCCATCTTTTTCAAGCCAACCACCTTCACGCTGAGCGACTACATAGGCTGTACTTTGGCTTTCTTCCATGAACTCCGCATCAATTTGTTCATAGGCAGCGCGGGAGTCATAGCTTTCAGGCAAGGCGGTGATAGTTGGAATGGTTAGGTTCATATTGGTAACAGGGATTACCCCAATGAGCAAGATTATAAAACTGACCATGGCAATGATCACGGGGTGTTTCATAACAACACGGCCAAACTTGCGCCATCGCGGTGTTGTATCTTTTTCAGAAGGAATAATTCGCCATTTATGAATCCGAGTTCCTAACACATAAAGCAGGGAAGGAAGCAGTGTGATTGAGCTGAGAACAGCGGCCGTGATCACGACTGTTCCACCGATTGCAATATTAGTGAAAATGTCTACTCTAATTACACTCATCGCAGCTAACCCGATAAATACACAAAGAGCTGAGAATAAAATTGAGCGTCCTGCCGTCTCGATGGTAGTGACAAGTGCAGCAGCTTTATCCTGTTTCTGAAGTTCCTCCTTGTAGCGGTTAATGAAAAGCAGGGCAAAGTCAATGCTTAACGCAAGCCCGATCATCGGGGCGATGTTCAAGATAAAGATGGATAGTTCCATTTGTTGTCCCACGATGGCCAGCACCCCAAAACCGATAACAATCGTTATACCGCCAATGATTAGCGGGAGAAGTGAAGCTACGACTGTTCCAAAGGCAATCAGTAAAATGAGCAGAGCAAAAGGTAATCCAATGAGCTCGGCACGTTTCAGGTCCTTTTGGCTTGCTTTATTGATATCTTCTGAAATAACTGGCGCCCCGGTTACCGTAATGCCTTCCTGTGTGCCAATGGTGTTTTTAACATCTTTAATCACCTGAGACATGTTTAAAGACTCATCGTCAAAATGCAGGGCTGCATAAGCCAGGTCGTCTTTTTGCATCGACTCATCTTCAAGGGGTGATTGAACAGAGGATACGTTAGGTAAATCATCTAGTTCGGTTAGTTTATTAGAAATGGTGGAGCGGAAACTTTCATCAGATTCATCTGCTCCTTGTTCAAAGAGAACGAGGAGAGTGGAAGCTGGGAAGTCGAACTCTTCCTGTAGTATGTTTTCAACTTTTTCATACTCGCCGTCGGTTCTGAATCCATCACCTTCAAGCAGCGAAGGCAGTTGAATGGCGAAATAGCCCATACCGATAGCAGCAATAATCCAAAAAGTGATTAATAGTTTGTAAGAACGAACTATGAGGGAAGCGAACTTTCTCATGAAACCATCGAACTCCTTTACTTGAAACTACCCTACAAATGATACTCCTTTTCTTCAAATTAAGAAACCAATAACCTAACTATCTCGTTATGACTCATAATGTGTAGATGAACAAATAAGCGGGAAAACCTACTGACAATTGATGAATAAATCCCACTATATCCCACCTCAGGTCATCCAGAATCTGGATGACCTGAGGTGGATAAAATTGGGTGGGGAAGGAGTGATGGCTATGGATTTGCCTGAGTGGTTAGTGGAGGATGCTGAAAAGCGTATTAAACCTTATGATGTAGAAGGCTTTGTTCTTGGGCAAGGGAATGAGAATGCTGAGGTTGTTATCGTGGGAGAGGCGCCTGGGGAGAATGAAGCAGTGAAGGAAGAACCGTTTATTGGGAGAGCGGGAGATGAACTTGACAAGCAGCTTACTTATATAGGACTTCAAAGGGAAGATATTTATATTACCAGCACGGTTCGCAGCCGTCCTTATAAGTGGGTGAAAACAAATAAAAAAGGTACGAATGGAAAACGAAAGGCCAACCGCAAACCTAATAAGAAAGAAATTCTGGCACACGCTCCGATATTGGACTATCAACTTGAGCAAATATCTCCTTCATTAATTATTGTGTTAGGAGGGGTAGCCTATGAACGGTTGACTGGAAGGAAAGAAAAACTGTCCGAAGTGCTTGGAGAAGTCATCGAAACACCGATCATGAAACTTAAGGATGATGAGTATCAGCCATCCCATCAAAACTTTATTATTTTCCCGCTGTATCACCCGGCAGCTGTATTTTATAATCCTAAAATTAAGGAAGATCTATACGCTTCATTAGATAATTTAAAAGCTTATTTAGATAAGCACAATTTCGTAACAAAAACATGAAATCTTTTATTAAGTGATAATACCCAAAAAATCCAAAATCCCCCACCTCAGGTCATCCATAATTTGGATGACCTGAGGTGGGGGAGTAGGAATTATGTGATTTATTGGGCTGCAGGCAGGGGTTGTTGTTTTTCGAAGACGAAGAATCCTTTTTGGCTAATGGAACTTGTGCCAATGCCTGTGCTTCGTCTGCTGTGAATAGCAATTTTCTCTGAAGAATCCATTCCTTCTATACTGTATATATCTGTTTTAGGGAAAAAAGCCTGTTGAGGTTGTTGTTCTGAAGCATTCCCAGGCTTGACTGTTCCAATGACCTCATGAAGTTCAGACTTTTCAACCCGGTTACCTGTTTGTACATACATTTCATTTTGAAACATGACATAAGTTTGACGGATCATGGTCGGGCTTTGCTTATGATCTGTCCACGTCGTCCCGCTTAAGGTTTGTACAGACTGACCAGGGGATGAAGTGGATGTAACGGATTGCTGGGCTTTTAATTCAGTAACTAAAGAACGTTCCGAAAGTGGAGAGGCTTTATGAACTTCTGATTGGGATGGCTGACTGGTTACCTGGAAACAAAGTAAAGCGATCACAGCAACAGCAGGCATAGGTAAGGTAATTTTCATCCAATTTTTCGTCGGCTTCTTTGATTGATGATTGGTGACTTGTTGAACCATTTTGTCAATATCCCGCTCTTCCATCGGAACTTTACGATATTTCACATTGTGATCCATCTTTTTTAATTTATGGTCTATTAAATCATTCATCTAGAAAACTCCCTCCTGATGTCAGCTGTTCTTGTAAAAGCTGACGAGCCCGCCTAAGCCTGGTTTTAATTGTGTTCGTACTAACTTGTAAAAGCTGGGCTATATCCTTTACTTCAAATTCCTCAAAGTAATATAAAATAACAATTTCTCTGTATTTGTTATCTAATTGCAAGACATGTTCCAGAAGTTCCTCATCTTCACTTTTATGTACGGTGTACTCTTCAGGTGTAGCCTGTGGGGAGGGGATACTCCGGAAAACCTCTGTACTTTTCCTTATCACTCTTTTAATATAGGCACTCTTAAGATGATCCTTACATAAGTTGATTGTTATTTTGTAAAGCCATGTTTTGACGCTGGATTGTTGTTTGAAGGTTGAATATTTCTCGTAGGCCTTAATAAATGCCTCCTGAGTTAAATCTTCAGCTAAGGAGTAGTCCTTCACATAAGAGTAGGCAAGCCATTTAAGGTCGTGACTATACTTGTGAATCCATTCCTCGACTAACTCATCAGCTGTTGGTTCTGGTTGCGTATGATTTGGTTTTTGAGAAGGTTCCTCTGTGCGTTCTTTGCTAATCAACTTGTCCCACCTCATAGAATAGACGACACCCCTCTCGTTAAGGTTTTTAGTAAGTTGAAAAAGACTTCGATTACAATTTCTATCTTACCACAGGTTTTGTGATAGTAATGGTATGGTTTGAAAAATGCCTTCGTGTGGAATGGTTATGGATTTTTAGGGAAGTATTTAAAAATGAAACGTCTTGACTGGAGGAGTAACTATGTACCCTAAGTATTCATATTACAAAGAAACCACGAAAGCTAAGCAGCAGCCATTAACGTTTCCGCCCCAGCATCAGATTACACAGCCAGGGACAGAATCTGCAATGAACCCAAAGCCAATCATTGAGAACCAGGAGTATAAAGGTAGTGAAAAGCTAGCTGGCAAAGTAGCCATTATTACAGGTGGGGACAGTGGAATTGGAGCCTCTGTTGCTATCGCCTATGCAAAGGAAGGGGCAGACCTTGTAATCCCATATTATTCAAGTGATGAAGACGAAGATGCCTTCCGCACGAAGAAACGCATCGAAGAACTTGGTCGCAAATGTTTGTTATTAACAGGAGACCTTAGTGAACCCAACCATTGTGAAAACATTGTTCAGCAAACACTTGAAACCTTTGGAAATCTGCATATTCTCGTCAACAATCACGGTGTTCAATTTCCTCAGCAGAATTTAACAGACATTACTAATGAGCAGTTTGATAAGACGTTTAAAACGAATATTTATTCCTTTTTCTATTTATCAAAAGCTGCCCTGCCTCATTTAAGTGAAGGTGATGCTATCATCAATACGGCATCTGTTGTAGCTTATGAAGGGAACAAACAGCTTATTGATTACACAGCTACTAAAGGAGCGATTGTAAGTTTTACCAGAGCCTTGTCCCAAAACCTTGCGGACAAAGGGATTCGAGTGAATGCTGTGGCTCCTGGCCCTATTTGGACACCACTAATCCCGGCAAGCTTTTCGGCACAGGATGTGGAAATATTTGGAGCTGATACGCCTATGAAAAATGCCGGACAGCCATTTGAACTCGCTCCAACCTATGTGTACTTATCATCAGACGATTCCCGGTATATCACAGGCCAAGTACTCCACGTAAACGGCGGTATAATGGTAAGCTCATAGGGAAAACCTAAATTCCAAAAATGTCCCACCTCAGGTCATCCATTTTTTGGATGACCTGAGGTGGGTACATATTCCAATTATAATTCGTCGAAGCCGTTGTCTTCGGATACTTTGGTGTATTGTCTTGATTTTTGTTCGAAGAAGTCTGATTTTCCTTCGTCGACTTCCTGATAAGCTCTAATCCATTTCAAAGGATTCTGATTGTACGCAGGGAAGGGCTGCTCGGCGCCCATCTGGATGCACCGATTGTTCGCCATAAACCTAATGTAATCTTCAAGGTCGCCAATCGGAATGCCAGGAAACCGCTCACCGATAATATGATGAGCCCACTTTATTTCAAGCTCGGCCGCTTTCGCAAATGTCACCGTCACAAACCGCTCATATTCCGTTCGATTAAGTTCCGGATTTTCAGCCAGCGTTTCTTTGAAAATTCTTGTGAATAAATTAACATGGAGCTGCTCATCACGATTAATATAATTGATCATTGTACTCGTTGAAACCATTTTCTGATTACGTGCCAGATTGTAAAAGAAGGCAAATCCTGCGTAAAAGAACAATCCTTCCAGCACTACATCATACACGAGTGATTTTAAGAAGTTTTCTAGGTTAGCCTCCTCAGCAAAAGCCTCGTAGCCATCTGTAATAAACTGATTTCGCTCCATCAACACTTCATCGTGTTTCCAGTATTCAAAAATCCGTTCCTGTTCACTCTGATCCACAAGGGTGGAGAGGACATAAGAGTAGGATTGGTTATGAACCACTTCCTGAAAAGCAAGCACCTGCATGAGCGCTGATAAACTGGAGTCTGTCAGATAGTCTGTAATCTTACCGGCATAATCAGTTTGAATGGAGTCAAGGAAGGCCAGTAACCCTATGATTTTTTTAAAAGAAGCCTGCTCTTGCTCTGATAACTGCGGCCATTGCTTCAAATCGTTGCTCATATTAATTTCGTTTGGGATCCAGAAATTTGAAAGCATTCGTTTATACAACGGGTAGGCCCACGAATAGCGGGTATCATCCCAGTTTAGTACGTTCGAGCTCTGTCCGTTAACAATTCCTGTTGAAGCGTTTGGTGCCTCATAATCGACTAGTTTTCGTTTGTGTATAGTCGTATTCAATTCCGTCAGCCTCCTTTATGATGAGCAGCTTTCACATTCGTCATATTCCCCCTGGCTGGAGGTAGAACGTGTATAGTAAGTCGTTTTCAGTCCCTGCTTCCAAGCATCTACATGTAAAGCGAGCAATTCCTTTGCTTTAATCGTATTGTGAACATACATATTAAACGAGATCGATTGATCGACATATCGTTGACGAACCGCATTTTGCTTAATACTCGTATGCTGATCAATATCATAAGCCGACTTATAATACCAATAGGTTTCCGTATTTAAATCCGGTGCCGTTACAGGGATTTTATAGTCTTTTTTTTCCTCGGAATAAAACTTTTTAAAAATCGGATCTATGCTGGCAGTGCTTCCCGCAATAATCGAGGTGCTGGAGTTTGGTGCAACGGCCATCAAGTAGCCGTTACGCATGCCGTTTTCCGCAACGTCTTGCTGTAACTTCATCCAGTTCCAGCTTGCATCTTGATCAAACGACCGTTTAATAAAAAATTCACCCGTTTCCCAGTCCGATCCTTGAAAATAAGGGTAGCTCCCTTTTTCACGAGCAAGCTCACTGCTGGCCTGAATGGTGTAGAAGGCAACAGCCTCATACACTTCTTTCGTATAATCGACAGCCTCCTCCGATTCCCAGGCGATTTTTTTACGGGCAAGCAGGTGGGCCCAGCCAAATGTTCCAAGGCCAATGCCGCGATAAGACTGGTTTGTCAGTTGAGCCTGCTTCACAGGAATCGTATTCTGATCGATCACATTATCCAGCATCCGTACCTGAATTGGAATCAGCCGTGGAAGAACTCCAGCTGGAACAGCACGGCCTAGGTTCACACTGGATAAATTACAAACCACAAAATCACCCGGGTTTTGGACAGTGATGATTTTCCCGTCCTCTATATACTGCTCCTCCTGTACAGTAGGGCTCTGATTCTGCAAAATTTCAGTACACAAATTGCTGCAGTACACCATTCCTTGATGACTATTTGGATTCATGCGATTGACCTCATCACGATAAAACATGTAGGGAGTCCCTGTTTCAAGCTGGCCAATCATCATTCGTTTCATAACCTCAATTGCAGGTACAGGTTCTTTTGATAAACGAGGGTGTTCAACGCAAGCCCAATATCGATCACGGAACGATCCGCTGCCACGACTTTCATCGTAATAATCCTCAAGCGAAAACCCCATCACGGAACGAATTTCATGCGGATCAAACAAGTACCAATCCTCACGCTTTTCAACAGCTTCCATAAACACATCAGGAATGGATATCCCCGTAAACAAATCATGCGTTCGCTGTCTTTCATCACCATTGTTCAAACGGCTATCGAGAAACGGAAAAATATCCTTATGCCAAACGTCAAGGTACACCGCCACAGCCCCTTGACGCTGTCCAAGTTGATCCACACTGACCGCTGTATTATTGAGCTGCTTCATCCAGGGAAGCACTCCTGAGGAAACTCCTGTAAAACCACGAATATCACTACCGCGGCTGCGTATTTTACCTAAATAAACACCGATTCCTCCGCCGTGTTTACTCAAATTCGCCACATCTGTGTTAGTGTCGTAGATCGACTGTAAACTATCATCGACTGTATCAATGAAACAAGAGCTCAATTGGCCATAACGTTTGCCGGCATTCGCCAGTGTTGGTGTGGCTACGGTCATATAGAGGTTACTCAACGCCCAATACGATTCCTTCACCCGTTCTATACGCTTTGAATGATTCTCCTCTGCCATCAACGTCATGGCGATAATCATGAAGCGCTCCTGAGGAAGCTCAAACACTTCACCAGCCTTTGACTTCGCCAAATAGCGATCCCCGAGAGTTTTTAATCCAATATAAGTGAACAAACGATCACGTTCAGGGACAATGGCCGTCTCGAGCTCATCAATTTCCTGCTTAGAATAATAGCTAAGTAAATCCGCACTATAAATACCTTCGTCTTTCAACATCTCCATTAAGTGACCTAACCCTGCATACGGCTTACTCTGAGTACGATTGCGAGCCGAGTCTTCATACATCATCTCTAACTGAATTCGTGCAGCCAAATACGTCCATTCCGGCTCCTTCTCATTAATTTCAGCCAAACACTCCAGGACTAATGCTTTGCCCTGCTCCCCACGCTCCATTTGACCAAGGTTCATATACGGAAGCTTGTCCAACAATCGCTGGATATCCAGTGATGAGAAACTTTTCACCTGCTCTGCTAACCATGCTTGCCAGTCCAATGTATACACTGCTGCCATCTAACCACTCCTTTTAACAACTTTTGAAAAAGGTGATGTGAGAAACTCTGATTTAGAAGGAGGAGCTCCCATCACATGTAGTCTCATTGAATAAATAATCATAAAAAAATCCGCTCATTCAATTGAGCGGATGAAACCATGAAACGAAGACGGATGTCCAAAAGTTGAAGGTGGAGACACCTCTTCATTCCATCGCTTCATCTTCTCAATCCCCGAAGAAGTTGAAACTTCCGTGCGTAAGAAGACAGGTCTCCTGACTCACGCTCATTTCTACTCCGGTCCTTCCCGTGCATAGCACACAGTGGATTGTTCCGTTTCGAGAGCGATGACAGTTGCGGGGGCAGTTCCGGATTCGCACCGGATTCCCTATTAAGCCTTGTGGCATCTTCTCTACGCAAATACTATATGTAGTGTTAATTGATTTAATTTTTAGCTTATATTGTGTTTTTATCATAACGAAGATTGTAAAACTCTGCAACAGTTTTTCAAGGATTAGGAATATATCCCTGCTGGAAAGGAATCGAAAAAACGATGTAGAATTAATAGTGTAGAGGCAGGAAGCCAAAAGGAGGCAAACACGATGACTTCATTTAACTGGCATCAAGAAGCTGAAAGGCAGTGGAATGATCGAGTAGAGTTTTGGAATGCAAACAGCAAGAATATGTGGGACGAGGGGAGCAGAAAAACGATTATCCCTTTTTTACAAGAGCATGTTGAAGCAGGGAGTAAAGTAGCAGACCTTGGGTGTGGAGACGGATATGGTTCCTATAAACTTGAGCAAGAAGGTTATAATGTTACAGGACTGGATATCTCACAAGATATGATTGCACGTGCGAAGGCACGTCTTGAACATGAGAGACTGCAGTTCGTACAAGGAGATCTCACTCATCTTCCTTTTGAAAAGGAAAGCTTTGATGCGATTATGGCTGTAAATAGTCTGGAATGGACAGAAGTTCCTTACAAGGGTCTTGAGGAAATGAAGCGGGTGCTTAAAAAAGGCGGTCAACTGTGCATAGGCATTTTAGGGCCGACCGCGAAGCCAAGAATGAATAGTTACCGGCGGGTTTACGGAGAAGAAGTGATTTGTAACACGATGATGCCATGGGAACTCAGGCAAATGGCTGAGGAAACAGGATGGAATCTTATTGATGGACATGGGGTCTACAAACGGGAAGTAGAGGGAGAGGACGTTTCCCATTTCCCAGTAGAACTAAAGCAGGCACTCACGTTCATGTGGGTCTTTTTATTTGAGAAAAAGTAAATAAAATGTGCTCTATATAGCTAGAACAATTACGCGTCTCTATTAACCTTTTATAGAGACGCGTTTCTTCTTATGTTTACTTTTTAGGGAGCTGAATGGTCACAGAAGATAGAATTAAAGATTCTTTTCAAATAAGTGGGTGTATTCATTGACATGTGACACAGTGTCATATATAGTAGTTCTTGTTCTTAAGTGACACAGTGTCATTTTTAATTAGATTGGGGGAAAAATGATGCCCAAACAGACATTTTTCAACTTGAACGAAGAAAAAAGGCAAGCCTTGATAGATGCAGCAAAAAAAGAGTTTTCAAGAGTCTCGATTTACGATGCATCTATTTCAAATATCGTGAAGACGGCGAAAATATCAAGAGGGAGTTTTTATCAGTATTTCGAAGATAAAGAAGATATCTTCTTTTATTTGCTAAACGAGGATGCAAAGAGGAGGCATGAGCATTTTATAACCTTTCTTAAAAAATATGACGGAGATATATTTGAAACGATGATTGCGATCTTTCAAGTTTCTCTGGAATATTCCCAAGATCAAGGTAAAAATGATTTTATTAGAAATGCCTTCTTAAATATGAATTATAAAATAGAAAATACATTCGCTAAACTTCTGACAAAAGATACATTTAACAAGCGTTATGCGGAAATCTTTAAGCTAATAAATACGGAAAAATTAAATGTTTCGAGTGAAGAGGAGTTATATCACTTTCTCGAAATTACCGTAGCGGTTACCTTTCATAACCTTGTACAAAGTTATGCAAAGGAGTTGCCGATAGAGGAAGCTATGGAAAACTACACAGCAGAATTAAGTTTACTAAAGAGGGGCCTTATAAAGTCACCTTAATTTATAAACAATAATAAAGGTTCTTTTACTCTTTTAATCATATGGAAAGAAGGAATAACATGGGTAACAATACCAATCAGGCACAAGGGGAGACTGTAAACAAGGTACCTCTAATGCTTGTCTTAATTTCAGGGGCGTTTGCTGCTATATTAAATCAGACGCTTCTAGCTACGGCCCTGCCGCACATCATGGCAGATTTGCATCTTGAAGCGAACACAGCCCAGTGGTTAACATCTATATTTATGCTGGTAAATGGTATCATGATTCCAATCACAGCTTTTTTAATTGGCCGTTTCACAACGCGAGCTTTGTTTTTATCTGCAATGGGGATGTTCGCGATGGGTACATTAATTTGTGCGATAGCCCCGAACTTTTCACTATTGATGGTAGGAAGAATTGTACAGGCAGCTGGTGCCGGGATTATCATGCCGTTGATGCAAACTATACTCTTTCTCATTTTCCCTATTGAAAAGCGTGGAACAGCGATGGGGATGTTTGGTCTGGTGATTGCATTTGCTCCGGCCATTGGCCCGACTTTGTCAGGCTGGCTTGTAGAGCAGTTTCCATGGAGAAGTCTGTTTTACGTCATTTTACCTATCGTTATCGTTGACTTCATACTAGCTTATATTCTTCTTAAAAATGTTACAGAACGCACATTTCCTAAGCTTGATATTTTGTCTATCATTTTATCTTCGCTAGGATTTGGCGGGTTATTATATGGATTTAGTTCTGCCGGCAGCAGTGGGTGGGACAGTCAGCAAGTAGTTATCTCTATGGTAGTAGGTGCTCTTTCGCTGACATGGTTTATCCTTCGACAAATGAAATTAAAACAACCGATACTTGAATTCAGGGTATTTCAGTATAAAATGTTTACGTTAACTACGGTCCTGGGTATGGTGGTATTCATTGCAATGATCGGGGCTGCCACCGTGCTGCCGTTATTCATGCAAAATATGCTTGGTTTTACAGCCTTTGAGTCAGGGTTGGCACTCTTGCCAGGTGCCTTATTGATGGGTATTATGAACCCGGTCACTGGCCGCCTGTTTGATAAGTTTGGTGCCAAGTGGCTTGCGATTATTGGTTTATCCATTTTAACCATTACAACCTTCATGTTTACAAATATGAGTGCTGAGACAACATTTGCCTATATAGCTACTATTAATGCGGTAAGAATGCTCGGTGTAGCAATGGTTATGATGCCTGTAACGACAGCTGGATTAAACCAGCTGCCACAGCACTTAATCCCTCATGGGACAGCTATGAACAATACGATGCGCCAAGTCTCAGGTGCAGTTGGGACGGCGTTGCTCGTCACAGTGATGGTAAATAATACGCTTCCGGAGCAAGGTGTAAACGGTCTGGTACACGGAGTGAATGTTTCCTTTATCGTTGCTGGCATTACAGCTATTGTTGGATTAGTATTGTCGTTCTTTATTAAACGGTCGCGTCCAGATCAAGATGATCCTGACCAGATCAGGTCTCAGGCCAATAATCGGACCGTTACGGATAGTTAAATAAGTATAAACGAAACGACCACTTCTCCTTGTTGAAGTGGTCGTTTTTATTGTAATCCTCATAATCTACCCCAATATAATAGGACAAGCATTCCCCACATATAATGAAGTATTTATTGCAAGTGGGGAGAGATAATATGCAGATTCATGTCGTTGCGTTTGGAGATGCGTTGTGGCGTATTGCACAGGTTTATGGTTCTAATATTAATCAAATTATACTAGCTAACCAACTGGAGAATCCTAATGTACTTGTGGTAGGTCAGGCTCTGGTTATTCCGAACCCTGAACGTGAATATGTTGTTCAGGCTGGTGATAATTTGTGGTCCATCGCTCAAATGTATGGGGTTACTGTTAATGAACTTGCTGACGTTAATAATATCACGAACCCCTCGCTAATTTATGTGGGTGAACTGATTGAACTTCCTTTTTTCCCGCATATCGTGCAGCCCGGAGAATCATTATGGTCCATTGCACAAAGTTATGGAGTAACGGTTAACCAAATCTCTCAAACAAATAATCTTCAAGACCCCTCGCTAATTTATCCGGGAGCTACTTTAAGAATTCCTGCAGCCAGGGGGCCAGTTACAGAAGTAAATGCATACACTACACGGCTGAATCAGCAAGGGGCGCAGGAAGTGCTGGCTCTAGGAACAAATCTTACTTACCTGTCCCCCTTTATGTACGCAATCCAGGATGATGGAAGTATCACAGAAATGGATGATCAACTTATTTTAGAAGCGGCTCATACAGTCAATGCTGCTCCGCTTCTCGTCTTAACGAACTTCTCAGAAGGGAGCTTTAGTTCGGACTTAGCTGCTGCTATTTTGCGAAATCCCGACCTGCAAGAGACATTAATCACTAATCTCCTGGAGCAAATCAATGCGAAAGGATATGCGGGTATCAATATTGATTTTGAATATGTCTATCCGGAAGACAGAGAAAACTACAACAATTTTCTACGACGGGTTGTCGAACGTTTCCATCCTGAAGGATTGCTTGTTTCCACAGCTCTTGCCCCAAAGGATAGTGCAGACCAACAGGGGCTGCTTTATGAGGCGCACGATTATCGGGCACACGGAGAAATCGTCGACTTTGTTGTCCTTATGACCTATGAATGGGGATGGGCAGGTGGAAGACCATGGGCGATTGCTCCGATAAACGAAGTCCGGGAAGTTCTTGATTTTGCTGTGACGGTCATCCCTCGCGATAAAATCTTGATGGGGATGCCTCTCTATGGTCGTGATTGGGAGATCCCATGGGTAGAGGGGACTACGGCACGAACAATCAGTCCTAAGGAAGCCGTACAGTTGGCCGCAAGATATGGAGTAGAGATTCAGTATAATGAATTGTACCAATCCCCATTTTTCCGCTATGTAGATGAAGCGGGACAACAACATGAGGTTTGGTTTGAAGATGCCCGAAGCGTGCAGGCTAAATATGACACGATAAAGAACTATCGTCTCAGAGGAGCTAGTTTCTGGGTGCTTGGCAATCCATTTCCTCAAAATTGGGCTGTGCTGCAGAATAATTTTCAAATAAAGAAGTTATAAAAGGGAGCAGAAAACTGGACTTCCATGAATGAGCTCTTAATCTAACCATCTTTGTTGAGCCATTCGAATTACCTGCGGTTTAGTTCTTATTTTATAAGATAATGACAGTAATAATGAGAATTAGACCGATGAGACCGGTGAACAATAAAGAGTTTTTACGTGATGTGCTGGCTTCTTGAATCTCGGACCAGTTGGCCGGTTTAATGCCGCTAAGCCAAAAAACTATAATAGCTGACAGCAGGATTGCATTGATATTGATAACGAGGAGTAAAAAAGGCATGATGGCTCCGTTCCAATGGCCAGCACCAAGCATCATACCAAGAACAACAGCGGGAGGTAACACAGCTAATGAAACCATAACTCCTACAAGCTGGCCCTGGGATCTCTTTACAAAGGATAAAGAACCGGCTGCTCCAGCTGATACAGCAACAATAAGGTCTATTAGGTGCACATTTGTCTGGGATATAAATTCACTGCTGTTTAACGGCAAAGGGAAAAGATATCCGAATGAAGCAGCGATTGCGATAGGGATACACAGTCCGAATACTGCTGTCACCATGGATTGACGGACGAGTTTTCCTTCACCAAGCACGGAGGCAAATGAGATCCCTAATATGGGTCTAATCGACGGATCGATAATATTGGCCCCGATCACTAAGGCCGGTCTGTTCTGGAACACACCAACTGCAGCTACGAGAGCAGCAAATACGGTAAACCAGGAAAAGCTAAGGTCAATTTTACTTGAGGAATCGACGATAGAGTATAATTCGTGTTTACTGGCTCTTTCAAATTGCTCCTTATCGTCGTCAGGAGTATTTTTTTCGTTGTATTTACTGGGGATATACGCTTTTATCGAGTAGAGCATGGCATCGAATTCGTTATGCTCATCATAAGCTGCTTTTTCTAAATAGTTTAGAATTTTTTCGGAATCTTCTTTCTCCACGAGGATTTGAATATGGAGTTTTTGGTCTTCTTGTTGAGAAATCCAGTGAGAGACGAATGAAAATTTCTCTAACAATTCATCCTTGTAGTTGAACTGTTCAGGTGCATATATTTCAATTAATTGCAGCTCCATGTCATAATCCCTCAGTATCTTAGTTTGTAAATATTATTGTTACCAGATTTCGGCATTATCATTCTCTTATGGCGGGCCGAAAAGGAAACCATTGAAGAGATCATTCAATCTTACAGGATAGATCCTTCTTTTTTGATCAAAACTAGATCTAGGTGATCAAGGGAGGACTGTCTGTATGGATGAAGCAATTCTGGATGTGGTGATAATAGGAGGAGGACCGGGAGGATTAAGCGCAGCCCTAGTATTAGGGCGTTCTTGTAGAAATGTCGTCATTGTCGATAAAGGAACTCCGCGTAATCGTGTTACTCTCGAAGCACATGGACTGCTGACAAGGGACGGAGTAAAGCCTCAGGAACTTCGTCAGATCGCCCGGCAGCAGTTGAAGAACTATCCCAACGTTACGTGTTTTGATGAAGAAGTGATACAAATAGAAAAACATTCTAAACAATATATCGTTACAACTCACCTGGGGAGAACCTTTATAACAAGAAGGGTAATTGTGGCAACAGGAATGATCGATGAATTACCAGCTATACCTGGTTTTCGAGAAGTATATGGCCTGTCCGTTTTCCCATGTCCATATTGTGATGGCTGGGAGCGGCGTGGGGAACCCCTTGCCGTGTTTGGAAATGAAGAGAATGTCGTACCTTTTACAAAATTACTCTATAACTGGAGCAACGACCTTATTTTGTTTACGAATGGATCAGCCCAGTTTGACCCTAAATTCAAGCAAGAACTGGCAGCGCATGCGATTGCCACAGTAGAGACACCCATTGCAAAGTTACAATCTGCTGATGGTAAATTAGAGAAGGTGATAACGGAAACAGGAGAAGCTTTTTCTAGAACAGGTGGATTCATTTTAAATACCAGAGAGAAGCAAGCTTTCGATCTTCCCAATCAGTTGGGGATCCAGATGAATGAACGGGGAGGCTATGAATCAGACGATCATGGCCTGACAAGCGTAGAAGGACTGTATGTGATTGGTGATGCCAAAAATTCATTTGTTGGACTGGCTGGTGCTGTAGGAGAGGGGTATGAAGCAGGAGTGGTAATTAATCATGAACTGGCCATGGAAGATTGGGTTCAAGAAGAACTCTAACCCGGGCGAGTACCCGGATTAGAGAATAGGCAGAGTGCTTACTTTTCTTTCTCCTCATTGTTTTCCTTCTTACTCAAACGGCTTTTGGCACCACGATATAATTTGCCGGGGGCGTCTGAAGTTTTTCCAATTACATCATTCGCTTTGTCAGCGGTCCCTTTTAAAATCCTCCCTGAGGAATCGACAGTTTTTCCAATAAGTCCTCCTTCACCGGAGATTGACTTAACAATTTTGCCAGATGTATCAACAGTGTGGCCGAATAAGTCTTTAGCTTCTTTGGAAGTCTTTTTAACGAGGTTATCATCCGTTTTATTTCTGTTATTATATTCCTTGCTCACGGTAACTTCCTCTCCTTTCTTAGTTGTTGAATGAGCTACCTTTGAT
This sequence comes from Halobacillus hunanensis, assembly GCF_900166655.1. Lineage (GTDB taxonomy): Bacteria > Bacillota > Bacilli > Bacillales > Halobacillaceae > Halobacillus_A > Halobacillus_A hunanensis. Next base: position 233,871 of record NZ_FVZB01000005.1, read on the forward strand.
GAATATGAGCAGACTTCTGAAAGTATGAATATTTTTAGAGATTGTGCTTGTCCCCGTCGGAAAATGACAGCTCAACCTGTTGTGGTAAGCAGCTGAATATGGAATTTTCGTATATTGGTATAGACAACTATATATTTAAATGATAAAGTGTGTCTATGAAGCGTTTTCATATTATTTATGCGATAAAGGGGTGGAGATACATGTTGAACTTTTTACAGAGAATTGGTAAATCATTAATGTTCCCAATTGCTACTTTGCCAGCGGCGGCATTACTTGTGCGTCTTGGTATGGAAGATATGCTGGATGTTCCCTTTGTGACAGCAGCGGGAAATGGGATCCTTACAAACCTGTCATTAATATTTGCGATTGGTATTGCTATGGGATTTGCGAAGGACGGAAGTGGAGCGGCTGCCCTTGCTGGTGCCGTCGGCGTTTTAGTCCTCGAAGGTGGAATTGGAGCGATTAACGAAGATATTAATATGGGAGTATTTTCAGGAATTGTTTCCGGGGTTATTGCCGGGCTGCTCTACAATCGCTTCCATGACGTTAAATTTCCAGAATTTCTATCATTTTTTGGAGGGAAAAGGTTCGTTCCGATCATCACTTCACTAGTAATGGTCGCGCTCTCCTTTGTGTTTGGTTATTTGTGGGTTTACCCGCAAAATGTGCTCGATGCTACAGCGAACTGGATCTTAAATGCGGGAGAAATGGGTGTAGGTGTATATGGCGTTCTGAACCGTTTGTTAATTCCGGTTGGCCTTCACCATGTGATGAATACATTAATTTGGTTTGACTTTGGTACCTTTACAACTGAATCAGGGGAAGTTGTACGGGGTGAAATAAACCGTTTCCTAAATGGCGACCCTGAAGCGGGGCATTTCCTGGCAGGCTTTTTCCCAGTTATGATGTTTGGTCTTCCAGCTGCTTGTTTGGCTATGTATGCAGCGGCTAAGAAGCATCGTAAAGCAGCTGTGGGAGGCATGTTATTAAGTATTGCACTAACGTCTTTCCTAACAGGTGTGACAGAACCGATTGAATTCACATTTATGTTCTTGTCTCCGCTGCTTTTTGTTGTGCATGCTCTATTGACTGGTGTTTCCATGGTAGCTGCTTTTATGCTGGATGTTCGCCATGGTTTCGGTTTCTCGGCAGGGCTTATAGACTATCTTCTAAATTACAGTATTGCAGAGAATCCACTTATGTTGATTCTGATCGGACTCGTACTGGGTGTCGTGTACTTCGTTGTTTTCTATTTCTTGATTGTTAAACTCGACTTGAAAACTCCCGGTAGAGAAGATGAGGATGAAGATCTTGTAGAAGAAACACAGGAAGTTGGACAGCCTAATACACCGGCTAATGATTATGATGCAAAAGCTTATCAGTACCTTGAAGCACTCGGAGGATCTGAGAATATTAAAACACTGGATTATTGCACGACTCGTCTTCGTCTGCAAATGGATGACCGGGACAAAGTGAATGAAGCAGCATTAAAACGTTACGGAGCACGTGGTGTCATGAAAGTTGGAAAGCAGAATCTGCAAGTAATCGTAGGAACAACCGTTGAATTTTTGGCAGAGTCCATGAGAAAGCGAATAGAGCAGGGGAACGAGACTCCGCCGGATACTGATCCGAAGGGAGAAGAACAGGGAGGCAGCTCGTCTGGCAGCCGCAAACTATCTGCAGAAAATTTTGTTATGCCTAATGAAGGAACGGTTATGCCACTCGAAGATGTACCTGATGAAGTATTTGCTGCTCGTATGATGGGACCAGGTTTCGCTATCGATCCCGAGAATGATATGTTTACTTCACCTGTGAACGGAAAAGTTGTACAAGTATTTCCTACTAAACATGCAATTGGGCTTGAAACGGAAGATGGAATGGAAATCCTTATTCACATTGGCTTGGATACTGTTCAGCTAAAAGGGGAAGGGTTTGAAACACTCGTTGAAGCTAATCAGACAGTTAAACAAGGTGACCCGCTGATACGTGTGGATCTCGACTTTGTGAAAAGTAAAGCGCCATCTGTTGTCACGCCAATTATTTTTACAAATTTAGAAAATGAAACTGTAACACTTCATAAAAAGGGGAGGCATTCCCAAGGCGAGGAAGGGATTGTTACTGTTCAATAATAGCAGGGAGAAGTTGACCAACTTCTCCTTCCTCTAGTTAGAAAAGGAGTGGAATCATGGCTGAAACCATTGAATTTAGAAACATAAAGATTGTAACAGAAACGAAAACAATGAGCTCCGCACGTATACAGGTGAAAGATGGGAAAATCACTGCTGTATCTGAGGACTTTATAGGTGAGGCTGATACAGTTATTGATGGGCAGGGTAAACAGTGGACACTTATTCCTGGCTTCATCGATGTTCACATTCATGGTGCGGATGGACATGATGTTATGGATGCATCCTATGACGCGCTTGAAGGTATGGCTTCTCGTTTGCCTGAGGAAGGGACGACAAGCTTCCTGGCAACGACAATGACGCAATCGAAAGAGAATATTTCCCGTGCTGTGCAAACAGTCGGAACTTATATAAACCAACAGAAAGCAAACAGTCAAGCCGAAGTACTCGGAATCCACTTAGAAGGTCCATTTATTTCGCAGGAAAAGGCAGGCGCCCAGCCCTTGGAGCATATTTGCATGCCTTCTATTAAGCAATTTGATCAATGGCAAGCGGAGAGTGACCATTACATTCGGCTTGTTACATTGGCTCCTGAGGTGTCAAATGGTATGGAGTTCATAAAGCATGTCAGTCAGAGTGGGGTCGTAGCTTCGATTGGCCATAGTCAGGCTACTTATGATCAAGTTACAGAAGCCGTACGATCCGGTGCACGCCATATTACACATTTATATAATCAAATGAGCGGTCTGCATCACCGTGAACCGGGAATAGTTGGTGGAGCATTTTTGAATAAAGAGCTTATGGTGGAAATGATTGTGGATCACGTCCATTCCCGTCCAGAGATGATCCAGCTCGCTTATCAGCATACCCAGGCTGACCGCACCATCTTAATCACGGATGCAATGAGGGCTAAGTGTCTTCCAGAGGGCACCTATGATCTTGGCGGCCAGAACGTAAATGTCGTGGGAAATGAAGCTCGCTTAGCCGACGGAACATTAGCAGGGAGCATCTTAACGCTAGAACAGGCCGTGTCTAACATGAGCCAAGATAAAATGATAACGATAGAGGATCTTGTCCGCATCACGTCTACAAACGCAGCGACCCAGCTAGGGATTGAAGATCGAAAGGGAAGTATTGCAGAAGGTAAAGATGCCGATTTAGTAATCTTAGATGAAGAATACGGCGTCGTAATGACGGTATGCCGAGGCGTGGTCGCTCACGATCGTAGGGAGGAAACACCATGAATATCATCGTCACAAAGGATTATAAAGAGCTAAGTAAGAAAGCTTGTCAGTATATTGAAGAACAAGTGAAAACAAAACCTGACTCTGTACTTGGTTTAGCTACAGGCAGTACGCCGCTTGGCACATATCAAGAATTAGTGAACGGGTACAGAAGCGGATCTGTTGACTATCAGGACGTTTATTCACTTAATCTGGATGAATATGTCGGATTGGACAAAAACCATCCTCAAAGCTATCATTTCTTTATGAACAGACATCTATTTCATTCGATTAATATTGATCCTGCCCACACTTATATTCCTAATGGGAAAGCAAGCGACCTTGCTTACGAATGTGAGCAGTATGAACAGTTAATCGAAGAAATAGGACCCCCGGATCTTCAATTGCTTGGTATAGGTCAAAATGGACATATAGGCTTTAATGAACCTGCAACTTCTTTTGACAGTGAAACACATATTATTGATTTATCTGATTCAACAAGAGAAGCGAATGCGAGATTTTTCAACTCAATTGAGGAGGTACCTCACCAGGCAATTACAATGGGGATCAAGTCCATCTTAAAAAGTAAAAAGATCGTGCTGCTTGCTTCAGGGGAAGAAAAGGCTGAGGCTATCCAGCATCTTCTTAAAGGAGAACAGAATGAATCTTTTCCTGCCTCTGCCTTGAATAAACACGATCATGTCACTTTAATTGTTGATGAACCAGCTTATAAACAAGCAAAGCTTTGAGAGGAGTCCGAATTCTATGATAGATAAGCAGTCACCCCTCCCGATGTATTATCAAATTGAGGAAGATATAAAACAGCGAATTGCTGACGATGATTATCGGGCGGGTGATATGATCCCGTCTGAACGGGAGCTTTCTGAAACTTATGATGTGAGCCGGATGACAGTGAGACAAGCGATTACAAATATGGTGAATGAAGGAGTGCTGTATAGAGAGAAAGGCCGAGGGACGTTTGTTGCTGATAAAAAAATTGAGCAGCCTCTTCAAGGAATGACCAGTTTTACAGAGGATATGAGTTCAAGAGGGATGGAAGCAAGCAGCAGGCTGTTGCAGTTTGAGAGGATACCTTCCCCATTTGATGTGTCTCGAAAGTTACAGCTCCATGAAGAGGCGGAAGTTTATAAAATCCAGCGAATTCGCTATGCTGATGAGAAGCCAATGGCGATAGAGACGACGTTCATTCCCGTTTCTATGTTTCCTGGTCTTGACGAACGAATTGTGCAAGGATCACTGTATGATTATATTGAAAAATCAAAGCAATTGAAGATTGGCAAAGCAAGTCAAATGATTGAAGCAACCATAGCTGATGAGCAGCAATCATCCTTGTTAGATGTACCGGCAGCATCAGCTATCTTGCATATCGAAAGAAATAGTTCCTTAACGGATGGAACTCCATTTGAAGTTGTGAAGTCATCCTATCGTGCAGATCGCTATAAATTCATTAGTGATATTTACCGAGCTTAAGGAGAGGGTATGAATGAACTATTTGTTAAAGGCAGCTGAACAACTCAGGAATCTTGAGCTTTCAACTACTGGTCAGCTGACCACTGTCAGTCAGGCGATGGCAGAGCAACTTAAACAGGAAGGGATAATCCACTTGTTTGGATGCGGTCATTCCAGCCTGATTGCCCAAGAACCTTATTACAGGGCAGGAGGCCTTGTACCCGTTCGTCCTATTATGATCGAATCCTTGATGTTGCACGAGGGTGCGCTTCAATCCAGTGTGAATGAAAAAACAGTGAATTACGTCAATGATGTCCTGGCCGGTGAGGATATTCGCGAGAGGGATGTATTGATTGTGATCTCAACTTCAGGCCGTAACCCCGCTCCCATTGATGCCGCAATGTTCGGACGGGAACGGGGTGCTTATGTCATCGGTTTGATGTCAAGAGAATACACACAATCACAGCCGTCTCGACACCCTTCAGGGAAAAGACTTGAAGACGTCGTTAATGCCGTAATTGATACACAGGTTCCTGTCGGGGATGCAATTTTAAAAGAAGAAGGAATTGCCCACGCCTTTGCTCCATCTTCTTCTGTCATTGGCACCGCACTTTTACAGGACCTTTTTGCAAAAACGATTGTAAGCCTAAAAGAATTAGGAGAAGATCCTCCAATTTTTCTAAGCGGCAATGTCGATGGTTCCGAACAACATAACCAATCCCTCGTAGAAAAATACAAAGACAGAATACAGTTTTAATTCCCGTTTTTTTAAGACCTGAGGTGGAATTAATTAACAGGAGGAGGGGGAGCATGTATTCAACGGAAGTGATGGAGCGAACCCGTTCCGCTCTATGGGAAGAGGGCTCTTCAACGACAGACAAATACATAGAATCGTTATCGAAAGTCGAAGCGATGGACTTTGGAGCAATAGCCGAAACCGTCAGACAAAAATACAAAGAACTATAAATGACAAAAAATGGATGACCTGAGGTGGATGTTTCTTCCACCTCAGGTCATCCATACTATTCCATGTCAATCGTTTTGGATGCTCCATAGGAATTGTGCGAGCGCTTGGTCTACTTCGATAAATTCGTGTAAACCTGAGTGTGTGGCGGTCTCATTGAAAAATATCCGTTCTTGGTAATTTACTGGCGGGATAATGCGACTGAGCCCTAGGGCACTCTGTTTACTGACCAGACCATCCCACTGTTTGGCAGGTGGAGCTTCCGGGTTAATGACACCCGCAATCGCTAAAACACTAACCTTTGAGTTAATATTTTCTTTATTTTTGATCATATTTGTTAAAGCATGTGACTCTGCTTTTAGATCAACTGTAGCTGCCCCCGTGTTGGCAGCAAAATAACTCTCTTGCTTAATACCTAAAAAAGGACTGCCAACAGCAACCAGTTTATTCACTGAAGGGAAATTCCCTTGTTGATTATTTAATAGGAAGCTTGTGGCAGCAAGTCCGCCCATAGAATGTCCGACTAGGTTAACTTGTTCAACACCATGATCCACTTTTAAGGTATGCATCACTTTTTTTAACCAATGTGTTTGATCCTTTAAACTGGCACGGTCATTTTCAAACAGGATTTGAATAAACGGATTCAACGAGTGAGGAATATTCCCACGCACCCGCAAATCTCCTGAGGATGAGACATGAATAACCATCTGCTTAGATCCCCAATTGTTGCTTTCAAAACGCTGAAGCATTGTATTGAATGTCCCGGGCCCACCTTTAAACCCGTGAACAAATAGGGTTGGAATGGTCGAGTTGGTTTTTTCAGAACGTGTAGGTGAGGAGTTCATAAAGAAGATAGAACTGCCTAGTAGAAAGAACAAGATGGGGACAAGGATATATTTTTTTCTTTCTTTGTATATATGACTGCGCATGATCTTCCTCCTGATTGCATTTCTTGCTCTAGTGTAACATATTTAAGGTGTTTATATTACATTTACATTACAAATGTTACAGATGTGACAAAAGAAAAAGACCAGTCCCGATTAGGGGGACTGATCTTTATTATCTCCTCAATTTTTGTAATAAACGAAGGATTTCTATATAGAGCCATACAAGTGTAATCATCAGTCCAAAGGCGCCGTACCATTCCATATGTTTAGGTGCTCCTTTGCCCACTCCTCGTTCAATGAAATCAAAATCAAGCACGAGGTTTAAGGCAGCCACCGCGACAATCACCAAACTAATCCCAATCCCAATAGGTCCACTTGAATGCAAGTAAGGAACACTTGCCTGAAAAAAGATATTCAAAATGAAATTAACGAGATAGACAATAAAGATCGCTAGCGTAGCCGAAATAACCATTAATCTAAAATTTTTCGTTACTTTAATGACCCCTGTTGCATAGAGAAACAGGAGCGCGCCCATAACAGCAAAGGTCAAAGAAGCTGCTTGAATGACAACCCCCGGGTAGTTTGATTCCGCGAACGAAGAAATTCCTCCAATAAAAAAACCTTCGAGTGCTGCGTAAATAGGTGCTGTAACAGGTGCTGCTTTTGGAATGAAGATCGTAATCAGGGCGAAAGTCAACCCGCCAATTGCACCGATGATCATCATGAGGCTGACGTTTACTCCCTGCGAATATTGATACCATGTGTAAAGTGCTGATCCGAGCAAAAAGAGAAATAAAAAGAAGGTTTTGGCTACGGTTCCACCGAGAGACATTGTCGCACCTGGGCTGCTGGATCTTTGAAAGGTTTTATCTTTTAAAACGGGATTTCCACTTCGCATTTCCGTCACTCCTTTGTTTAAGTATAAATGCAAAATAGGGGTAGAATAAAGTAAGAGCCATCAACAGGGATCTAATCCGTTTCAGTCATGAATGTTTACTTTTCTGCCCCTGAAGGAAAGTAATTTATACACACCTAATAGGAAAGGAGAATACCAATGAATCAGCAAACGCTTAAAGAAAAGATTATTGATATTATGGAAAAGCACCAAGTTGGTACATTAGCAACAGTTAAAGACGGGAAGCCTTATTCAAGGTTTATGACTTTTTCAAATGATGATGAATTTACTTTCTATACCCCTACGAATAAAAAAACTCATAAAGCAGAGGAAATTGAGGAAAATCCCAATGTCTACATTTTAATTGGGTACGAGGGTGAAGGAATTGGCGACGCCTACCTGGAAGTGGAAGGGCAGGCTAAGATCCGTGACGATCAGAAAATTAAAGATCAACTGTGGAATGAGAAAATGAAACAATGGTTTTCTGGAAAAGATGATCCTGAATATATCGTATTGGAAATTTATCCTGAGAGCATTCGATTAATGAATGCAGGAGCTCAGACACCTGAAGAATTAGAATTATAATCAAATAGAGGTTGTGACATAAGTAAAGCAATGAAGTCAAAAATCCGAACTGATTTCAATTGAAATCAGTTCGGATTATTTTATGCTTTACTTAGTTTTGTCCAGCCTCTAATTTAATGATGCAGAGCATGTTTAATCATTTGCTGAAGCACATTAATAACATGTTCATCATCATGAGAATAGTAAATCGTCGTTCCTTCTCTGCGGTATTTAACGAGTCGCAAATTCTTAAGAAATCGGAGCTGATGAGAGACTGTTGATTGCCGAAGCCCGAGGGTTTCAGAGATTTCATTAACCGCATACTCCCTTTCAAAAAGGAGATTTAAAATCCGAATTCTGGTTGGATCAGACAAGGCTTTGAACGTTTGACTGACAATAAATAGCGTTTCTTCATCCAAGTCTTTCAAATAAAAAGAATCATCCATGCTGAACCCCTCCTTCATCTTGCTCATACATAGAACAGTACTCATCTTCATACTCAATTTCAATCGTAATATGGTCAAGGTGAATCGTATTAATGATCGATTTTACTTGTTCCTTTATTGTGCATATCTCTTCCTTGGAAGCGGAAGAAGGCACCACAATATGTGTAGAGAAGGCGTGGTGTTCCCCATCCAGTGACCATAAGTGAGTATGGTGAGTAGATTCAACGTGGTGAAGTGCATTGATTCGGTCAACCACATCTTCCAGGTTAACATCTTCGGGAACTCCTTCAAGAAATAATCGCATCGTTTTGATTAAATTTAAGACAACGTTATATAAAATGTAGAGAGTGATGGCAATGGAAGCAATCGGGTCGAGAATCGGTAAATCAGCGAAGGCCATGACGATGCTGACAACTAGTACAGCGACCCAGCCTAGAACATCTTCAAGCAGGTGGAGTGACATGACTTTTTGGTTCATTGATTCCCCGCCGCGCAGCCGAAAAGCTGCTGCTCCATTAACAATAATTCCTAATATAGCGAACGCGATCATTCCGCCCGCATGTGGTTGCTCGGGATCCATAAGTCTCGGGATTGCCTCTGTTAAAATAAACACGGATCCTACGATTAACACAATACTGTTAATAAGTGCAGCTAGAAGTGAGAAGCGTTTATAACCAAAAGAGAAATTATGGTTTTTTCCCTTTTTCGAAAACTTTTGCAGAAACCAGGCTAACCCCAGGGATAGCGAATCGCCTAAATCGTGTAACGCATCTGAAAGGATGGCCATACTGTTGGTTAAAATTCCTCCGACAATCTCCAGGAGCGTAAATCCCAAGTTTAGAAAGAAAGCTAACTTAATATTTCCGGTCGTATGGTCATGATGATGGTGATGGTGCCCCATGCTAAACCCCCCTTAGTTCAATATATGTTTATATGTTCATATATATAATACTACTGAACAGTTAAAAAGGTGTCAACTTGTTGCTGACTGTATTTAACTATGCTCACTTTTAGTTATTTTCATTAATTAAAGGGTTGTAATGGAGGATCGAGATTTTGGTCCAATGAATTCATTCGATAAAGGTTTGAGTTATATTCTTTATTCAAGTAAAGAGTTTTTGTATAGTGAAAGTATTACGGATGGAGGAGAATGATTATGAAGTGGATTCAAAAAACATTTCACGAACTCACTACTCAAGAACTATATAACATTTTAGAGTTGAGAGTAGAAGTATTTGTCGTTGAACAAAATTGTCCGTACAAAGAGGTGGACGGCCTTGATGAAGAATGTGTACATATTTGGCTTGAAGAGGAGGGAGAAATGATTGCCTATTGTAGAATCGTTCCATCGCAGGCAAGTGGAGAGTATGATTCAATTGGCCGCGTGCTTGTCGTGAAGCAGCAGCGCGGTAAAGGTTATGCAAAAGATCTCATGAATAAAGCAATTGAGACGTTAAAGCAAAGAGGCGATGTTGAGGGGATATCTCTGCATGGGCAAGAGTACTTAAGACATTTTTATGGGTCGTTTGGCTTTCAAGAAGTTACAGAAGTTTATTTGGAAGACAACATCCCGCATGTGGATATGGTGATGAAAGTGTAGACATTTCAAGATGTTTGAGGACAAGTATGAGGTGGAAAATATACTTTGTGACTTACAAAATTGGAGGGAACTCACATGAGTCCGCAAACATTTACTAAACAATATATTAATGGGGAATGGAAGACGGGAGCAAGCGAACAAACCGTTGAGAATATAAATCCCTATACTCACCATACTATCGCAAGTATTCCATCAGCTGATGAGGAAGACTTGGACCATGCATATAAAGCTGCTCAGGCAGCACAGAAGGTCTGGAAAAAGGTTACACCAGGGAAAAAACAAGCTTACTTTGATTCACTACAAAAAGTTGTGGCGGATCGCAAGGATGAAATTATAGATTGGCTTGTGAAGGAATCGGGAAGTACGCTGACTAAAGCCGAGGCAGAGTTCCAGACAGCTAATGGTATTCTTCGAGAAGCTGCTTCATTTCCAACCCGGATGGAAGGGCAAATCCTGCCATCGAACATACCGGAGAAAGAAAACCGTATTTATCGTTCTCCTAAAGGAGTCATTGGCGTTATTGGCCCTTGGAATTTCCCGTTTCATTTAGCGATGAGATCGGTGGCGCCGGCCATTGCAACTGGTAATACAGTAGTGGTTAAACCAGCGTCCAGCACTCCCGCTACAGCAGGGCTGCTTCTTGCTGAACTATTTGAAGAGGCAGGATTTCCGGCTGGAGTATTGAATGTTGTCGTAGGCCGTGGCTCTGAAATTGGAGATGCTTTTGTAACGCATCCTATACCTGAACTTATTTCATTTACGGGTTCTACAGAGGTGGGCAGCCGTATCGGAGAGCTCGCTGGAAAGCATCTAAAAGATACGGCTCTTGAATTAGGTGGTAATAACGCAATGATCGTTCTTGATGACGCTGATATTGACAGAGCTGTCGAAGCTGCATCCTTCGGTAAGTTTTTACACCAAGGACAAATTTGCATTGCGCTCAACCGAATCATTGTTCATGAGTCAGTTCACGATCAATTTGTGTCAGCTCTGCAGCAAAAAGTCCAAAAGCTTCAGTTTGGTGACCCTGCTGAAAAAGAAACGATCGTCGGTCCGCTCATTAATCAAGAAGCCGCTGAACGTATTCAAAAGGATATGAACGACAGCCTTGAGCAGGGAGCTGAAAAACTTGCTGGCGGAGAGGTAACAGGCAACTTGATACAACCGACTTTATTGACGAATGTGACGAATGACATGCCAATTGCGAAAAACGAGATCTTCGGACCGGTAGCCGCTGTTATTCAAGCGGTCAATGAAGAGGAAGCTATCCAGCTGGCTAATGATTCCCCATATGGCTTAAGCGGTTCGGTGTTCACGACTGATGTTCATCGTGGTGTTGAAGTCGCTAAACAAATCGACACGGGTATGATTCATGTGAACGACCAATCTGTCAACGATGAAGGGCACGTTGCCTTCGGTGGTGAAAAACAATCTGGACTAGGTCGTTTTGGCGGTTCCTGGGCAATTGATAAATTTACAACGGTCAAAACGATTGGGGTAATGAACGGGTATCGTGAATTTCCATTTTAATAAAGAAACGGAGTCAGAGTTTTAGCGCTCTGACTCCGTTTTTTGAAATTTTTTAAAGCGTCGGATTGATTCTTCAAGGTCTTCTTTCGAGTTGTTCAAGCCAATTCTAACATATCCTTCTCCATAGGTTCCGAAGCCAACACCTGGAGCTACAAACAATCCAACTTGATCCAGCAGTGCATCGGCAAAGGATTGTGACGAATAGCCTTCAGGCACTTTCAGCCATACGAAAAATGACCCTTTACATGGCATTAGTTCCCAGCCTAACTCCTCAAACCCTCGTGCTAAAATATTTCTTCTTTCCTCATACGTTTTACGTAATTCTTTAACAGAATCCTGAGGCTCAAGTAAAGCTGTAGCTGTAGCTTCCTGAAGGGCACCGAACAGACTCACATGATAGTGATCCTGAATCAGTTCGATCGCTTCGACCACACTAGGATTTCCAACGGCAAAGGCCACGCGCCACCCAGCCATGTTATACGTTTTAGACATCGTATAGATTTCAATCCCCACTTCTTTCGACCCAGGCATTTGCAGAAAACTCAGCGGTTTTTTATGTTCATCAAATCCGATAGCTCCATACGCGAAATCATGAACTACACAAACATCATGTTTATCAGCAAAGTCAATGGTTTCCTGGAAAAATTCCTCTGAAGCGACCGCTCCTGAAGGATTATTTGGATAGTTGAGGAACATTAATTTAGCTTTTTCCAAAATGTCGTGGTCTAATTGTGCATAGTCTGGTAAAAAGTCATTCTCGCGCAGAAGAGGCATCGACTTCATGACAGCATCAGCTATGGAGACACCAGACCAGTAATCTGGATAACCAGGGTCAGGCACGAGTGCGATATCTCCCGGATTAAGCAGGCATTGACTTAGCTCTACAAGCCCGGCTTTACTGCCGGACATAATTGCGACTTCGGAGGAAGGGTCTACATCAACGTCATATTCACGTTTATAGAACTCAGCGACTGCTTCCTTTAGAAAATCAAATCCTTTAAAGGGCGGGTATTTATGATAAACCGGGTTTTCAGAGGCCTTTTGTAAGGATTGAACAATATGGGGAGGGGTAGGCTGATCGGGATTACCCTGTCCCAAGTTCAGAATATCGTGGCCTTGGTTCTGGTATGTATTTAACTTTTTAACGAGTGTCGCAAAAAATTGATCGGGCAGCCTTTTAAGCGTTTCCGATTGGGGGAATGTTTTCATAGTATCGCACCTTTTCATGATATTTTTGAAAAGTCTAATAAGTCATCTTAACGTGTGAACGGTAATTTGTAAAGCAGCTCTGTTTTTGCTTAACAGCAAATTGGGGTATAAATAAGATAGATGATGAGAAGGAGTGAGTCGGAATGAAGTTTGTGATTATTGGTGGAGATGCAGCCGGTATGAGTGCGGCGATGCAAATTGTTCGTAATAGTGAAGGAAATGAAATTGTTACGTTGGAACGTGGTGAAATCTATTCGTACGGTCAGTGCGGCCTGCCATATGTATTTGGAGGGGAGGTGGATTCATTTGATGATTTAATTGCCCGGACGCCGGAGCAGTTTCGCAATAAGTATGGAATTGATGCGAGGCAGCGTCATGAAGTTACCAAAGTGGCCTGTGACCACAAATTCGTTTACGGAATAGATCATAACAGCGGGGAAAAGTTTAAAGAGTCGTATGACCGTTTACTTATCGCTACGGGTGCAGATCCCGTCATGCCGCCATGGGAAGGGAAGGATCTGTCCGGTATTTACTCATTAAAAACGATCCCTGATGCAAAGGATATTATGGCTGGATTAGAAGATAAAGCAGATCAAGTGACGATAATCGGTGGAGGTTATATTGGTCTAGAGATGGCTGAGAATTTGGCTGCCATTGGGAAGAAAATCCGAATCATTGATCGAGGGGATCGTTTAGGCAAAATCTTTGATGAGGATATGAGTTCATTCATTCATAAAGAGGCTGAGAGGCAAGGTGTTGAGTTGTTACTTGGTGAATCTGTAGAAGGGTTCAACGGGACGAAAAAGGTAAAGAGTGTCATCACAGATCATGGAGAATATGAGACTGATCTTGTCCTGGCAGCAGTCGGTGTAGCCCCTAACACATCTTTTTTAAACGGAACAGGCATTTATACAAGTTATCATCAAGCCATTGAAGTCAATGCCTTTATGGAAACTAGCATCATGGATATTTATGCAGCAGGAGACTGTGCTACACAGTTTAATCGTGTCAAGCAGCGGCCGGATTATGTGCCGCTTGGTACCCATGCAAATAAACAAGGTAGAATTGCAGGATTAAATATGGTGGATCATTCTCGAACCTTTCAGGGAATTGTCGGTACTTCCATTCTGAAATTTTTTGATTTGACGCTTGGTCGGACAGGGATTTCCTCCCAGGAGGCAAAGGAAGCACATATCCCTTACGAAACAGTTAAAATTGAATCTACACATGCAGCTGGCTATTATTCAAAAGAAGATTCGATGACACTGAAACTGATTTACGATGAACAATCAAGACAGTTACTCGGAGGCCAGGTTATCGGAGGTCAGGGCGTTGATAAACGAATCGATGTGCTGGCCACAGCGATTTACCATGGTATGAAGATTGATGAACTTGTAGATTTGGATCTCTCTTACTCCCCGCCTTATAACAGTGTGTGGGATCCAATTCAGCAAGCGGCCCGTCGTGCAAAGTGAAACATTTTCCCATTTGGATCGTATACGGGTTGTGTCGTTAAATAAAGGAGGCCTATCAGTGAAAGAACAAGGATGTGTAAAATGTGGCAGTACGGAAGCGGGATCAAAAGATGTGTCGATGACGGGTTCTGGTCTGTCTAAAATGTTTGATGTGCAAAACAATAGATTTACCGTAGTCTTTTGTAAAAGTTGCGGGTACTCTGAATTTTATAATGCACAAGCGTCGAAAAGCAGTAATATTTTTGATTTATTTTTCGGGTAGAGGTAAAGCATCCACAAGGCTGGGTGCTTTTTGGAATTTATATCCTTAAAAGACGGTGGTTTTGATAAAATAAATATAGGCAAAGATACAGAGATTAACAAGCATCTAAACGAAAGGAGGAAGCACATGGAGTATAAGGGTCCATCCGCCTATGATGAGGATGATTTTTTCCAACGTTTCTTATCAAGAAGAAATCGGAAAGATAGTCCAAATAATACGATGGAATATCCAGCTATTATAAAGTTGCTCGGAGAAGTGGATCAGAAAAAGATTCTTGATCTTGGGTGCGGAGATGCCCGATTTGGGGTGGAATTGCTTAATCAGGGGTGCTCATCATACGAAGGAGTGGAAGGATCGCGTAACATGGCAGCGCAAGCAGCGGAGAATCTTAACGGATTGCAAGGACACGTGTCTCATTCTTATTTGGAGGAATGGAACTATCCTCTGAACCATTATGATGTGATCATTTCCAGGATGTCTCTTCATTACATTAAAAAACTTGACCACATTTTTGAGCAGATTAATCACGCGCTTCATGAACATGGTAAGTTTATTTTTAGTGTCCAGCATCCAGTGTTAACGGCTTCGCAGGGGAGTGCTGAGCAATCATCGAGAAAGACAAATTGGATGGTAGATGATTATTTTCACGGGGGAAAACGAGTGGAACCATGGATTGATGAGCAAGTCATTAAGTATCATCGCACGATTGAAGACTATGTTAAGCTTATCAAAACATCCGGTTTTAAAATGGACGATATTAGTGAATGTGCGCCTAAGAGGAAAATGTTTACTAGTGAGGAAGAGTATCAGCGAAGATTACGGATCCCGCTTTTCCTAATATTTGCTTGCCATAAATAAAGTAGAGGCTGGGACAAAAGTATTTTTATCAATTGAAAATCCGAACGTAAGTAAAACTGTAATTGGTGCACATAACCGCTGCGAAAATAAACTTCGCTTTCCGCGGGCGGCTGTTGAGCCTTCTTGTGCTGACGCACTGCGAGGTCTCACCTAGGCCTTTCCTCCCGCGGGAGTCTCCGTATATTTTCTCCGCTTAAACAGCATTTCGTTCGTCTTTTTACTTTAGATATTCAATTATGTCCCAGCCTCTAATCATGGAATAGGATAGATTACACGATATTACTTATAAAGGTCGGGTCTGCGGTCCTGGAATATCGGAATCTGTTCGCGAATAGCCTCTACCCTGGAAAAATCAACTTCAACGATCAATATTTCTTCCTCTTCACCGGCTTCACCAACAACTGTTCCCCACGGATCAATCACTAGTGAGTGGCCGCCAAATTCATTATTAGGATCCGCCCCTACTCGGTTACAAGCAATGACAAAACATTGGTTTTCAATAGCACGGCTGATTAATATATTCCGCCAATGCTCAGTCCTTGGCTTTGGCCATTCAGCCGTAACGAACAACCCACGGGCCCCTTCAAGCATGTGCGTTCGAATCCATTCAGGGAAGCGGATATCATAACAGATCACACCAGCTACAGGTGTGTTTCCTAATTGAAAAACCCCCTGTTGATCCCCTGAATTTAAAAACTTCTCTTCATCCATCAAGCGAAACAAATGGGCTTTTCGATACTTCAGACGACGCTGACCAGACTCATCATAGACAACAAACGTATTGTAAAAATCCTCTCCATCACGTTCGGCAACAGAACCTGCGACCGTAACCTTATGGTGTTGTGCCAACTCCATCATTAATTGGTGGGTAGGACCGTCTATCTCTTCTGCGATTTCATCAAAACGTCCTAAATCGTAACCTGTCGTCCACATTTCAGGGAGAAGAATAACTTCCCCGCCATGATCAACGGCTTCTTTGATGTGTGCCCGTGCATGATTTCGATTCAATTCAGGATTGCCAAAAGCTATATCCATTTGAATAATTGCCAAATTTGTTGTCATTGTCTCACCTCTTTTCATTCAGTGTACCAGAAATTGCTGCCCGTTTGTGGCAGTACAGGAATTTATAAGAGCAGTTTCCAGCCCATAAACATACATAAAGTTAGCCAGATCCAGCTCTGGCACGCAAGACTAGATCGGTGGTAAGGAAGTTCGGTTAAGGTCGGGGAAAAGGAAGTTCGACTAAGGTCGGCACGTCCTGTGCCAACGCCGAACTACCCCACTACGCGCGAGGGTCTGTGCCAATGTCGAACGCCCCCGCTTCCTGAGAGGCCCTTTGTATGAAAAGCTTAAAACCATGCTACAATATTAGCATAATCATAAAAGGAGAGGGCGTAGGGTCTATGTTTGAGCTGCTTCTGCCGATGCTTGAGCGGTTGGGCATTATTGTAACTGTTGCTTTTATTATTACTCGTTTTAAGTTTTTTCGTGAACTGATTGATCAGAAGACACTTGATCGGCCTCAGCAATATATGGCGATTGTGTTTTTTGGGTTGTTTGGAATTATAGGTACTTACACAGGTATTACATATGATGTGCATTCATTTGAATATAGCAGTTGGGCTATTAATCTTGGTGAGTCAGAGGCACTTGCCAATTCCCGTGTGATCGGGATAGTTGCTGCGGGATTGTTTGGCGGCTACCGGATTGGTGTGGGGGCAGGACTGATAGCCGGAATCCATCGGTTTTCCCTCGGCGGATTCACAGGATTTGCGTGTGGAATCTCAGCGGTAATAGCGGGTCTGATAGCCGGTTTTTTTCACAAAAAAGATCAACCTCTAAAGTTAAAGACGGCATTAATAGTTGGGGCGCTTGCAGAGACAGTACAGATGGGTGTCATTCTTACCATCTCAACGCCATTTGCCCGTGCGTGGGAGCTGGTACAGGAGATTGGCCTGCCTATGATCGTAGCCAACGGGGTTGGGTCGGCTTTGTTTTTACTTATTATTCGTAATGTATTAAATGAAGAAGAGAAAGCGGGAGCGATTCAGGCTCAAAGAGCGCTTAAACTGGCGGAATCTACGATTTCATATCTCCGTAGAGGTTTGACGATGGACTCCGCGCAAAAGGCATGCCAGATTATTTATCATGAAGTAGGGGTTCAGGCGATTTCAATGACGGACAATCAAAAAATACTAGCTCATGTTGGACAGGCAGACGACCACCATAAGCCTGGGGAGATAATCCTGACACGAGCGACAAGAGAGGTCATTCAAACAGGTGAGCTCGTTGTCGCTCGTCATGAAGATATTAACTGCAGTGAGCCGACCTGTCCTCTCGGGGCTGCTGTTATCGCTCCACTCAACAGGAAACAGGAGGTCGTCGGGACGTTGAAGTTTTATGTTCAATCTGAAAAAGAAGTGTCGAACGTACTGCTTGAATTGATTCAGGGGTTGAGTGCCTTGCTTGGTCAGCAGCTTGAAATCGCAGAAGCTGAGAAGGCTCAGGAATTGGCGAGGGCAGCTGAAGTGAAGGCACTGCAAGCACAGGTAAACCCTCATTTTCTTTTTAACTCACTGAATGTGATTGTTTCCCTTACACGCTCAGAGCCTGATCGGGCCAGAGCATTATTGATTGCTCTCTCTAAGTTTTTTAGACAAAATCTCGAATCAACGACTAGAACATGGACCTCATTGAAGGAAGAACTTCAGCATGTGAAATCCTATTTAACTATCGAAGAGACACGGTTCGTGGATAAATTACATGTGCACTATGAGGTGGAGGATCGGGCGCTGGGAGTGAAAATAGCCCCTTTAACTCTTCAGCCTTTAGTAGAAAATTGTATCAAACACGGAATTAAGGATCAGGAAGAAGATTGTGAAATTACGATACGGATTAAACACGTGACCAAAGGCGTACATATATCTGTCATAGACAATGGAAGCGGTATTCTTCCAGAGCGATTGAAGGCGCTTGGAGATGAGGAGGTAGAGTCTGAAGAAGGAACTGGTTTAGGGTTATACAATGTAAATAAACGTCTTAAGCATATGCACGGAGATCAATCGGCACTACATATTAGCAGTGAACCGGGCGAGGGAACGGAGATATCCTTTTTCATTGGAAAAAGAGAGGAGGAGTCTGTATGAGAATGACAGTGGTGGTGGTTGATGATGAACGATTTAGCCGGGAAGAGCTCATTTTTTTGTTGGAGAAGTATCCTTCTATAGAAGTGATCGGTGAAGCTGATTCAGGTGAAGCCGCGTTAATGAAAACGATCCAGTTGCAGCCCGATGTTCTGTTTCTCGATGTGGAGATGCCAAAAATGGATGGAATGGAAGTAGCTCAATCTGTCCAAGAATTAAAAAAAGCACCTGTAATAGTTTTTGCAACAGCTTATTCCAATTTTGCCGCTGAAGCGTTTCGTCATGAAGCTGTGGACTACTTGCTTAAACCATTCGATGAAGGTCAGTTATCCGAGACTATCGAACGGTTGAAGAAAAAACTGGCTTGGAGCAGTGGGCCAGCTGCTCAAGCTCAGGTGCCTGCGAAACTAGCTGTAGAAGAAGAAGGTGAAATCAGTTACCTTGACCCTGCAGATATTTTATATGTGTACCGGGAAGGGCGGGTAACGAAGATTGTAGGAAAAAACAAAACACATGATACAAAATGGCCGTTAAAGGATATAGAAGAACGACTGGAACCTTTTTCGTTTTTCAGAATTCATAAGAGCTATCTCGTTAATCTTGATTACGTTGACCGGCTTACACCCTGGTTTAACGGTGCTTATCAACTGGAAATAAAAGGCCATAAAGATAGACTTTCGGTTAGCCGTAACTATATTAAGGGCTTGAGAAAACAATTAGAGTTATGAATTTTGAGTGTATGACAGACATGCTTTTCAACATGTTATGCAACATATGTAACATGTTAAACACAAATGACACTGGTGAAAGCGGTTCCTTGCTATGATAGTGAAAACGATTACACAACATAGTGAGGGAGGAAACTCGACGTGATTACATTTATTGTAAGTATTGCACTTTTAATTATTGGATATTTTACGTATGGAAAATATGTTGAGAAGGTTTTTGGCTTGAATACAGAGCGGGAAACGCCTGCATACACGCACAGTGATGGTGTAGATTATTTGCCGATGTCTGATAAAAAGAACTCGTTAATCCAACTGTTGAACATAGCAGGAGTTGGTCCGATCTTTGGTCCGATTTTGGGAGCCCTATACGGACCTGTGGCTTTTATTTGGATCGTCTTTGGGGCAATATTTGCCGGGGCCGTTCACGATTATTTGACCGGAATGATTTCCATTCGGAACCGAGGGGCTCATTTGCCAGAGCTTGCTGGGAAGTTTCTCGGCAAAGTGATGAAGCATGTTGTGAATGCTTTCTCGATTCTTTTACTCGTGTTGGTAGGTACTGTATTTGTAACAGCACCAGCTGACCTTCTTCATAGTATGACGAGCAGCTGGTTGACGATGCCTGTTATTTTGTTTGTTATTTTTGCTTATTATCTGCTGGCAACCTTGCTGCCAATTGATAAAATTATTGGGAAACTCTATCCGATTTTTGGGGCTCTATTATTGATCAGTGCCATTGGGGTAGGAGTAGCGTTAATTTTTACTGGAGCACCGATTCCTGAACTGAATTTTACGAATATGCATCCAGATAACGCACCGATCTTCCCACTGTTATTCCTAACTATTTCGTGTGGGGCGCTGTCCGGATTCCATGCTACGCAAACACCAATTATTTCCCGTACCACTCAGAAGGAAAAACAAGGACGCAGAATTTTTTACGGAATGATGATTACAGAGGGGATTATTGCCATGATTTGGGCTGCAGCAGCAATGAGTCTGTTTAATGGTCCAACTGGATTGAGTGAAGTACTTGCAAATGGCGGCCCAGCTGCAGTGGTTAGTGAAGTATCTGTTGCAATGCTCGGGGCTATTGGTGGTACACTTGCTATTCTTGGAGTCATCGTACTGCCAATTACCTCTGGTGATACAGCGTTCCGTAGTGCTCGTATGATTATTGCCGATTACATTAAGGTTTCGCAAAAGAAAGTGTTGAGTCGTGTATGGATCGCCGTGCCGATGTTTGTGATTTCTTTTGCGCTGACAAAAATTGATTTTACGCTGCTATGGAGATATTTCTCGTGGGCTAACCAGTCCACAGCTATGATTGCCTTATGGGTTGGAGCAATGTATTTATTCTTGGCACGAAAAAATTACTGGATTGCAGCTATTCCGGCAACTTTCATAACGATGGCGACGTTTACGTATATCCTAAATGCACCAATAGGGTTTGGTTTGTCGCTGAATATCTCCTATGTGGTTGCGGCAGTGATTACCGTTATCATTGTTACAGCTTTCTTTGTAGCTGCAAAACGTAATCTGACGCAAGATATACCACTTGAGGAAGAATTAAAATCGGCTTAAATGATCACTTTCTCCACCACCAGGCTGACATGCCTGGTGGTTTTTATTATAACTGTGAGAATATAATCGGATGCAATGGGGTATGAAGTGAATAGATAAAGAATGGGGAAGGCGGAGATCGAGATGAAAGCTATGTTAATTGTTAATCCTTCTTCAGGCAAAGAAGAGGCGCTGGATTATGTGAATCAAATCGAGGAACTTTTGATCAAGAAAGGGTATGAAGTAAAGACAGCTCAAACCGAGAAAGAACTTGATGCTATGAAATTTTGCCAAAATGCATGCAGAGAGGAATTTGAGATAGTCGTCTCACTTGGAGGGGACGGGACACTTAATGAAACGATTAACGGGATGGTCGACCAGCATCATCGTCCGAAACTAGGTGTTGTCCCGCTAGGTACTGTAAATGATTTTGCCCGCGCGTTAAACATTCCGTTGGATGCTGAGGAAGCCATTCAAGTCTTAAGTTCTGACCGCACAAAAAAGGTAGATATAGGACGTATGAATGAGCACTATTTCGTTAATATTGTGGCAATTGGTGCTATAGCTGAAGCAAGTTATGAAGTTACACCAGAACAAAAAACGAAATTCGGATCCCTGGCTTATATCATGGAGGGACTAAAAACTCTTGCTTCAACCCCTGATTACCCGCTTTATATTGAACACGATGAACAGGTGTGGGAAGGAAATGCCTTTCTGTTCCTTGCTGCCTTAACAAATTCGACCGCTGGATTTGAACAGCTCGCACCGCAAGCTAAAGTCAATGACGGGCTCATGCATTGTTATATTGTAAAGAAACCGAATGTGCTCCAATTAGCCTCGCTGACTACATCGATGTTAAAAGGTGAATTAAGGCATCAGAAAGGGGTAGAGTATTTTACTGCCCGCAGTTTGAACGTTTCCTCCTCGAAGGATCTAGTAACGAATGTTGATGGAGAAGAAGGAGATTTATTGCCTGCAGCCTTTTCTGTTAAACCTCAGCATATAGAAGTTATTGTTGAATAGGGATTTGACAGGGCATTTAAAGATAAGATTGTCAGATCATCTCGATTCTTGTAAAATTAAGTTAATCAAATCTATGAGGTGAATCATGGAGCTTAACCAAATTCGGTATATGATGCAAATCCAGGCAATGTCAACTTTGAGTGGAAGCACCACTCCATCAATCAGTCGTTCAGTTCGTGATATGGCTTTTCAAAGTATCCTACAGTCTATGATGTCTGAGCATCAGCCATATGGTAATAGCAGTGCAGCTCAGCATAACCAAGCAGCCACGTTAACCAATTTCAACGCATTTAGACCCCAGCCTATACATATCCAGTACCAAACGCCTCCTGTTTCTCAGGCTCCGGTTCAAGGTACTGCTTTGGAGGGAGAGAACCAAAATATTGAAGCACTCATTAAAGAGGCTTCTGAGAAGTACAGGGTCGAGGAAAGCTTAATTCGTTCTGTTGTTAAGGCGGAGTCAAATTTTGATCCTGATGTCGTGAGTCATGCGGGAGCGCAGGGATTGATGCAATTAATGCCGGCTACAGCAAGAGGCCTTGGGGTAACAGACCCATTTGACCCAAGGCAGAACCTTATGGGCGGAACGAAGTATTTAAAGCAAATGCTCGATCGTTATAAGGGGGATACTACTCTGGCTCTTGCAGCGTATAATGCGGGTCCCGGAAACGTTGATAAGTATGGCGGTGTTCCACCTTTTGAAGAGACTCAGAATTATGTAGATAAAGTATTAGGATATGCCTGAGTAAAAAACCGCCCCTTCGCTGAAAAAGCGTAAGGGGCGGTTTTGTCTGAAAGATCGATTTTTGAGTAAAGACTGTTTTCTTTAGATTTCTTTACTCGTTTGAATGTATTGGTCGAATACCTTTGTCATTTCTTCTAGTCGGTGATGCACATCTTCGTCAATAAGTTCTCCTTCAGCAGAGAAATGGTTGGTATGGGTATAGACATAATTAGGTGTAACAAGACAACGGAAGTAGTCAAGAATCGGTTTTAGTTGACTTTCGACAACTAAGTGGTGCTGTAGTGTCCCGCCGTTTGCTACTATGGAAACAGGTTTATATCGCATCGCCAGTGGTGAAATGGCATCCAAAAGGTTTTTTAAAGTTCCAGGAATGGATCCCTGGAAAATAGGTGTAGCAATGACGTAAGCATCAGCACCTTCCATTTTGTGTATCAGCTTCTGCATATCATCATTATATTGATCTACTGGCCGGCCATCGATGAACTGCATATCGAAATCTTTAAGATCAATGAGAGTTGTGTCATACTCTTTATCAAGCTTGCTTATATAGGTTTGAATTTCGTCCAGTAAAGACTTCGTTTTAGTTCCAACAATGGTTCCGTTAAGTAAAAGAATCTTCATGACCTGCTTCTCCCCTTTAATCTTCCATGTATGGGCACGATTTCAGTAATGTTTCAACCATTATGTTAAATCATACGCTTTAAATAAGCAATTGTGAATGAGTGTAAGGGTTCCGGGGAGAAGGGTATAGAACCATAAACCATCAATAAGAGGTGCAGGCAAATGAGAAAGATATGGAGAAGGATACGATTTTTATTTAATATAAAAAGGTCGATCCCATTTTTAATAGGATTTTTCAGGTCCCCAGAAATTGCTAATGGGAATAAAGTGATCGCCATTTTGCTTATGCTTGGTTATCTCCTATTTCCATGGGATGTGATTCCTGATTTCTTAGTAGTCTTCGGTTTGGTCGATGACTTAGCCATTCTAACATTTATTTTACAACAAATTGTTAAAATGGCTCCCGATTCCTTGAAAAAAGAATATCGAATAGAAGAATAACAGAGGTTTAAAAGATAAGTTTTTGAGGAATATATAGATTGTGTGAGCATTAATTATCGAGGAGTGATTGATAGTGAGTAACGTAATGTTTACGGCACATGCAACAGCCAAAGGCGGACGTGAAGGTCACGTTAAGTCCGATGATGGTTTAATTGATCTAAATCTTGTACAGCCAGGCAGTGGAGATGCGAAAGGCTCCAATCCTGAGCAGCTATTTGCGGCAGGATATTCAGCTTGCTTCGATGGTGCTCTTAACCTGGTTGCAAGTAAGAAAAAGAAAGATATTGATTCTGAAATCACCGCTGATGTCAGCTTGTTAAAAGATGAATCAGATGGTGGCTTTAAGGTAGGAGTTGTATTGAACGTAAGCCTTAAGGGAGTTTCTCAGGAAGAAGCTGAAGAACTTGTGGAAGAAGCCCACCAGGTTTGCCCTTATTCTAAAGCAACCCGAGGTAATATTGATGTAGAACTTAACGCTAAAGCTGTTTAAATTTGAAAGATCTAAGGCTTCAGGATGATCATCCTGGAGCCTATTTTTATTGTAATAAAAGCTGATTTCTGAGAGGTTTAGAGTAATATAATTTCCTAAAGTGCAGGTATTTGTGGTAGGTTATATGTGAAAGTGAGGGCGATTTTATGAAGATAACTGATCAGGCGCGTAATCTTCTTGACCAGTTGCTTGAAGACGAAGAAGCCAATTGTTTGCGTTTATTCTTCGCTGGATTCGGATGTGGAGAACCAGATATAGGCATGACATTAGCTGAACCTGAAGCGGACGATGAACTTCATCATATTAATTCGATCCCGATTGCCATAGATCAACGGATCATTCACCTAACAAAAGAGCTTACCATTGACGGGAAACAAACTATGGAGGGCCCTAAGTTTCAAATGCTCGGGCTGCCTGAAAAGGATTGTTAAAGAAGCTGCTGTGCGCACACAGTAGCTTTTGTTAATTTGACGTGCTTGTTGAGGGTTCGTCCCTGGTGGAGAGTAATTTGGCCGTAGATCATGAGGACTCGGCCCGAACTGGAGGTAGTTCGACCGTAACTCAGGAAAACTCGACCCTTACAGACTCAGATTCTACCCTAAATCAGAGTTGTTCTACCCTACGAAAATTCTTCCTAAATGAAAGGGAAGTTTGTCTGGATTTAGCGGTTTTCTTGTTTAAATTAGGTCGAGCACATATTTGCGATCATTCGTAACTCCGGTGTGGTGGTCACAAATTTTCAATAGGAGTAATCGAGCCGCTTTTTTAGAGGGTAGCATAGCGAAATGTCGAAAATTCTTATTAGAAATGGAGGTATCAATCAGAAGCTGATAGTCTCTTAATGTTTTAATGTGGGCATTCCTGGAACGCGCCGCACATTTTGAGCAATACCAATATCCACGCTTTCGTTGCATCGGGAAAGAATTACACTGCTCACACTGGACTCCTTTAATGAGGTCATTTAATGAAAGAGAATAACGATCCATAATAGAGGTCTGGTAGGGGAGATTTTCCGTGTTAAGTAATTGGGTCAGAGAATGAACTTGCTCTGGGGAGCAGGAACTTAAACTGAACTGCTCTCCGAGTGCTTCAATTCTTGGCAGCAGGCTTTTGGCTCGTACTATTTTTCTCCTTAAATGATCGTCGTCTGAGCCCTTTACAGAAATGATTGTATGAGGATTTGAAATGACAATAAAGGAGTGTATAGGTATCGGAGGAAAATGAACACGTTCAAGCCAGCGATGAAGTTGGCGTTTCTGATGTTCTACTTGTAGAAAAGGATCAGGGAAAATATCCTTTTGTTCATTATGAGTTCGAAAAAGCTGATTCCATTCTAAATCGAAACACAATTCCCCTTTGAAATTTTTCACTTCAAGTATCAGGATGAATTCTGGACATAGAACTATGGCATCCAATTGGCAGTAATGAATCCCGTCAAATAATCGAATATCTCGGATGACTTGATAATGGTCGGGAAGATATTGAAGGTAGAAATCTAGTGTGGTTTCACCGAAGTAACCTGCTGATTGCTTTAAGAATGTTTCATGGATTTCGGTGTAACGGGGGTGGTCGGAAGGTAGGCGGTTTAACCCTGCTTCAAGCTGAAGGTGTTGTAAAGTTTTTTCTCTTTTATTCATCTAATAAATCACTCTCCTTGTCAATACAACTGCAACAATAACTATTCGCTGCAAATGGCTTATTTCCTCTTTTTTTGCAAAATCTTTAAAGTGATTCGTCCCTGCCAGAGCGCTGCTTGGCCATAAATCATGAGAGTTCGTCCCTAACGGAGCGCTGCTTGGCCATAGATCATAAGAGTTCGTCCCTAACGGAGTACTATTCGGCCGTAAACCATAAAAATTCTTCCCTAACACATTATAAAAGCTATTCCGCTTTCACTAGTTTACGGTAGACCGTTTTTAGGATAATATAAAAAGCGTCTTGATTCTAACTGAATCAGGCTTATTTTTTGAAAGTTAGAGGGTTATAACAACATGATGGCATCAGGGCACCAAGTCGTTGGCTTTACTTGTGGAGTAGCAGCACTAACATATTTACCCGAACTAGATCATACGTCCTACGAGACCGCATTATACTTTTTATGCGTTTTGTTCGGGTCTCTACTTCCCGATATAGATACACCGAGATCAACTCTTGGAAAATGGTTTTGGAGAATCCTTCTCACGTTCCTTCTGGCAACGGTTATTCTGTATTTGTGTGCTCCGTCAATTCTGGAAATGTACAGAGATGAATTAAGTATTTTTGCAATGCTTATTTTACCTATACTCGTTATGGTTCGCAGTCATAGAAAAATGACACATTCCGTTTTATTCATTTTTCTGATAGGTGGATACTGTTATTTGATTGCCTCCTTTCTTGCTGTTCCGTTGAATTATTTTATCGGACTGCTGGTTGGTGTCTGCTCACATATAATTGGAGATTTTATTACGAAAAAAGGAATTCCATTGATGTATCCTTTTTCTAAAAAACATTTTCGGTTTATTGCAACGTTCACAACAGGTTCAACTGCTGAAAAAATTATCGTAATAGCTTTAGTTGTAGTGAACATTTGTTTTCTTGTGGATTTTGTTATTTAGTAGGTAGTACATAAGTGATGACGAAAAGTTTTTTACAGATAAAGGAGCGCACATTATTTCGGGACATAATAAAACAAAGAAGAGGGCCTGAAATGGAGGCCTTCTTCTTTTTTATTAGTTGTTTAATATTCCTTTGTGGGATCGACTCGTGCCGTTTTCAAGAAAGCATACATGAAAATAAAGAGAAAACCTTCCAGTTCTAAGTACTGATGAGATCATAATATGTTAGCTATCCACTTAAGCTATGTTCCAAACTTCCTTTTACTAATTGTTTCATAAGAGTCATGTATCGAGTAGTCTTATTAAGGGTATAGAAATTGAGTGGGTACCTATAGCAGTTCCTTTCTTCAGATTTTTTTATAAAGAATATTCTTAGTCTCTTCAACTAGCGAGAGGGCACATTGAACGTTGGACTGCTTAACTATTCATCTGCATGGCAGAGAAGGTTCAGCGTGAAATGGAGCGGTGCGGGTTATGGGGAATTATGTTGATATGTGATAGGTCTATCTTTTTAGGGAATCATATATTGGATAGGTTAAAAGGAGTGTTTCTAAATGTTTGAACGTTGTTTACAAGTAAAGGAGTTCATGGCTTCCTATGAAGGGAAGTGGATGATTGCAGGAGGATGGGCTATCGATTTACATATTGGAGAAGAAACACGAGATCACGAGGATATTGAGGTAGCTGTATTTCGTGATGAACAAAATAGTTTAGCTTCATTGCTTGCGGATTGGGATATTTACATTGCAAACGAAGGGAAAAAGGAAAAATGGCATTTTGATGCTCCCGTTGAACTTCCAATTCATGAGATTCATGCCTCTCACCAGGATGGCAATCAATTAGAGATTTTACTTAATGAAAGAAGTAAAGGGAGGTGGAGATTTAGAAGAGATCCAGAGCTGTCTTTTCCTTTATCCATGATGAATCTTCAATCAGAGCAAGGAGTGCCCTATTTAAATCCTGAGATCGTCCTTCTGTATAAAGCAGCCAACACGAAGGAAAAGGATCACGATGACTTCAATTACGTTTTCCCCCATTTAAATGAGCACCAAAAAGAATGGCTGAAGCAAGCCTTGATCCAGCATGCACCTAATCACTCCTGGCTTGAGGCACTATTATATTAGATCAGGAGGATAACGATGTATAAGGAAAAAGCCTGGGTCCACATTCGGGATAGTTTTTGGTTTCTGCCTACGATATATAGTATGTTATCCATTATATGTGTAAGTTTAGTCACGATGGTTGATTTATGGATCATCCCTAAGGTGAAAGAAAGCGTGCCTAGTATTCTGCTCATGAATACAAGTACAGCTCAGACTTTGTATGGCTCGCTGATTACATCAATTTTGACTATGACAACGATTAGTTTTTCTACGATCATGGTTGTCCTTACAACCTATTCAACCCAGTTCTCCCCGCGTACCTTGCAGGACTTTATGAAAAGCAGAGTGACCCAGCATGTACTTGGTGTCTTCTCGTTCGGATTTATATTTGTGATCATCAATTTACTTCTCATGGGAGGAGAACAGAGCAAAGCACTGATAAGCCCTTTTCTAACCGTGATCGTATCGATTGTCTGTCTTGGTTTTTTTATAGTATTTATTCACCATTCTTCAAGATTTGTTCAAGTTAATAACCTAATAGGAAAGATTCGGTTAAGTACCTCTAAAGTAATTAAAAAAACTTTCCAGGATAAAGACTTTCAAGAGGCCAGTGAATGGAACGAACAAAATATTGCAGAGGGAAAGGAAGCTGAGAAAAAAGCGATATATGCCAGAGAATCAGGCTATGCACAAGCTGTACAAATCTCGTCTTTAGTTGAATGGGCTAGTAGAAGAGATGCCCTCCTTGAAGCAAATTTTTATATAGGGAGTTATATTCAGAAGGGGATGCCTGTGTATTCATGCTGGAGTAATATAGAAGATCAAGAAGAATTAGATAGCTGTAACGAGTTTTTGCTTATTGGAAATGAGAGAACAGACCTTCAGGATATAGAGTTCTCCATACAAAAACTGGTTGAAATTGCGGTCAAGGCCATATCACCTGCTGTCAATGACCCACATACCGCTGTGGATTGTATCAATCGTATAGGTTCGTTGTTAGCTGAACTAGGTACCGTGTACAAGCCAATTCGTTATTATGGAGACGAAGAACAAGTGTTACGGTTAATAATGGAGCCCCTTTCGTTTGAACAATATCTTTATAAAAGTTTTTATCAACTACGTATTTATGGCAGCAAAGATATTTCCGTCATGAACGGGGTGTTGGAAGCATTATTTAAAGTGGCGTCAGTTAATGGTGAAGCTGTCAAAAGAGATGTCTGGAAGTTTGGATTATACATTATAAGAGCGGTTGATGTAAAAGAACTTGATGAGCTGGATTATGAGCAATTCGCCTATTTTGCAGAAAGGCTAGCGGCCTCCTGTAATATGTCTTCACCCCTCGAAAGGTAAGGGGAAATATAGCTTGTTATAGTATTCAGGGAGAACAAATATCAGGGCTGTCCACAGCTTCTAATCGAGTTGAGCAGGTGTGAGCGAATAACAGGACATGCGCTGTTAAATCACGTATGATGTAGTTAGATTTTTAAATAAAGGGGAAATATCACATGGAGTCTATTCAAACTAAGGAAAATTTTCAAAACGTAATTGAAGGTGAACAGCCTGTTATTGTTAAGTTTCAGGCTGATTGGTGTCCAGATTGCCGTCGAATGGACCTTTTTATTAATGATATTGTAAACGAATTTAATGGCTATAAGTGGTATGATGTGAATAGAGACGAACTACCGGAAATTGCTGAAGAATATGAAGTCATGGGCATTCCTAGTCTTCTGATTTTTCAGGGTGGTAGGAAAACAGCCCATTTACACAGTGCAGATGCAAAGACTCCTGAAGAAGTTGAGGAGTTCTTACAGCGCAGCTTGTAGGGAGAGTCTCCACATGGTAATTCCATGTGGGGTTTCTTTTATATGAGATTAGGATTCCTGGATTCTTGTAGACAGGGCACTGTTCTGCCGTGAGCTTGTTTGTTGAATGAAGGGGGAATTGATTTGACAAGACGATTATTACTGGTGGGGGCGGGCCACGCTCATATAGAGGTGCTTCGTTCTATGAAAGAGCAGCCGATCCATCATGTAGACGTATGTCTGATTTCGCCTTCTGAGTACTTTTATTATTCAGGTATGATCTCGGGTTATATTGAAGGGATCTACTCCCTTGAAGAAGTCCGGGTTGATGTGAGGAGATTAGCTGATGAAGCAGGGGTTCACTTTATTAGAAAAAGAGCTTCGCGTGTCTATCCAAATTTTAAAAAGCTCCTTTGTCAAGGAGAAGCGGTTTATCCGTTTGATATGATCAGTTTTGACATTGGGGCAAAAAGCCAGTCAGATCAATGTGTCTCTCCTCCAGAGCTTAGTCATATGAACGATCCGAATAAACAAATGGTCGAGCAAATAGAAGAACTTAGGCAAACGAGTCAACCGCTTATAGTAGGCGGAGGCGCTGCAGGGTGCGAAGTTGCTCTTGCCTTGCAGGCGTATAAGGCAAGAAACAAAATTCCTGGCCAAGTTCGTTTAGTCAGCTCATCCTCCGTTCTTAATTCGATATCAAAGCGAACTGCAAAGAAATTAAGGTCTATTATGGAATCAAAAGGAATACAGGTGTGGGAGCAGGAAAGAGCTGAGGTCATGTATGATGATTATATTATAACTAGTGCAAACAATAAAATCAGGCATACTGGAGTTCTTTGGCTTGGCGGCCCGCTTGCTGATCCGCTATTTGAAGCTTCGGGAATCAAAGTTGATGAAAGGGGATTCCCGTTCGTCACTGATACCCTGCAATTTACAGACTATGAATTTATATTTGGGGCTGGTGACTGTGTAACGTTAGAGACCTATCCCAATGTAGACAAAAGTGGAGTACACGCAGTCAAACAAGCTCCAATTCTTTATGAGAACTTACGTCGCTTTTCTGATGCAAAGGAATTGACCGTATATGAACCTCAGAAAGTTGCCCTGTATATTTTATCTACGGGCATGAAGAAAGCTTTGCTAATGTACGGTCCTGTTACGGCGCATAATAAGCGGGCATGGAAACTAAAAAATAAAATTGATCGTGAATACATGGATAAGTATAAATAAGACGTTCATTCCAACTTGACGGAGTGAACGCCTTTTTTATTTATCGATCAAGCCATTGCCTAACTTTTTTTCTAAACATAAATGTCAGGAGAATCAGACCGATAAACATGCTGACTGCCCCAATAATAAAACTGCTGTCCCCACTGGCGAAGCTAGTACCAAGCAGGCTGTAGGCAAAAGTCCCCGGAATCATTCCTATGACTGTAGCGGGGAGATACAATCGAAATCGCACCCTCGTCATTCCGGCTAAATAACTTAAGATATCAAATCCTACCAGAGGAATTAATCGGAGAACAAGAACGTAAAGAAATCCGTTTTCCTCCATTCGTTTGTAGATAGGCCTTGCCCATTTGAAGTCTTGAAATTTAACAACAGAATTGCCAAAGAACTTACCGATTACATAACCGGTGACGGCAGCTCCTGTGGCACCGATAATAATAAAGAACATGCCTGGCCAAACTCCGTACGCGAAAGCAGCAGCGAGCGAAAGAATCGATGTAGGGAAAGCAATGATTGGACCGATGGCATACACTCCCATAAATAAAAGCGGCCCCCATAAACCGAACGATAAAATATAATGGCGAATTTCTTCCGGGTTCATATTTAATTCTCGCCTGGCGACCCAGGCTAGAATGACGAAAAGTACAATAAAAAGAAATCCTCTAATAAGCTTGGTTTTACTCATTTTCTATTTCCAGCCTCTTGGAAAAATTGAATCTTTTCTAGTGGAAGATAAATAGAAAATTTTTCTTTCAGGCCTATGGTACCTATTGGCATTGTGATTGTTTCATGCAGCTCTTCTATGTAAAAGTGACCAGTCTTTTGACCCAGGGTGTATGTCCAATGTAAAAGTTTCGCTGTATAGGAACGATGCTCTCCTTCAGGCTTTCTACTCCTTATAGATTGAATAGGGATGTATTGGTGATCATCTATAACGAGATGGCTTTTTAAAAAACGTGCTACAAAGGGATTAACAGGGTGTTTGTGAATTTCATCTGCATCATCAAGCTGTTGGAAAATGCCTTCATGGAATATAGCAATGTGATCGCCCATCAACATCGCTTCCTCAAGATCGTGTGTAACAAAAATCGTCGTAGTCTGTTGCTGAGAAAGAAAATCCTTGACCCAATAACGCAGTTCTTCCCGAAGTTGAACATCAAGGCTGCTGAAGGGTTCGTCCAACAACAATACTTCAGGTTCTGAGGCGATTGCTCGGGCTAATGCGACTCGTTGCTGTTGACCGCCTGATATCTCTGCAGGGAAACGATCTGCATAATCATTCAGGCTTATGGCGCGTAACAAATCGGCTGTCTTTGATTTAGAAGACTGACCAGCCATTTTGGCTCCGTAATCAATATTTTCTTTAACCGTCATATGTGGAAACAAGAGAGGCTGTTGAAACACAAGACCGATGTTTCTTTTGTTTGGCTTATGATGCGTTACGTTCTTACCGTTAAGCATGATCGTACCATGTGTTGGAGATTCTAAGCCTGCCAAAATCCGGAGTAAAGTTGTTTTTCCACTTCCAGACGGCCCGACGATACTCAATGATTTTCCTTGTCCAAGTTGAAATTGAAGATTTTGTAAGATTTTTTTCTCTCCAAATTTTTTATAGAGATTGATGACATCCAATGAGTAATTCATCGTAAATTCCTCCAAGGTTTTCTCGTATAAGGAAGCAAAAGCAATAACAGTTCTACGACCAGGTACATGAAAAAAGGAAGTAGAGCGAACCAGACTGAGAATGCTGCCATTAGTGAAGTATTTGCCGTCTGCAAAAATGGAAAAAATACTAGCGGCAGTGTAATGATTCGTCCTCCGCCTATGATCGCTGTAATTGCATATTGACTCAAGCTGATAACAATGGTTAAAAAAGTGACACTTCGAATAGCAGGCTTCAAGAGTGGCAGCTCTATAGTATGCAGTTGACGAAAGCCTGTTGCTCCTAGAATCTCCGCTTGCTCCAACAAATGATTTCCGAATTGATGATAGGCATTGTGGAAAATTTTTATGCTGTAGGGGAGCGTTGGAACAAGGTGGATTAAGACAACGCCTGTCCATGTATCAGCCAGACCGATGCGAATCATGAATAAGTGAAGCCCCATCGCAATTGCCAGTACAGGAATCAAGATCGGAGCAAGGAACAGGGCTTCTAACAATGATTTTCCTTTAAAAGAAGACGAAGATAATGCTTTGCCGCTAAGAAGTCCGATCACTAGATTAATAACTAGCACACATGCGCCTATTACCAGGGACCAGAAGGTAGCTTCCATTATATTGGGGTCAGAAACTAAGGTGCTATAACTATCCAACTGAAATGTTAAAGATTGTCCTGCTGAGAATTGCCATACCTCGGTGAAACTTTGTAAAACCAGCAGGAAAACAGGCCCGATAAACAGAAGGATAGCCAGTGAATAAAATATGATTTTCATAGGTTTTATCATAGACGCCCCCTCATAGCTCTCATACGGCGCCGGTTCAAATACAAGTAGCTGGTCAGGGCAATCATAAAGATGACAATACTGACACAGACCATTACCACGAATGCAAGGGGACGTTCATCCCAGCTTCCCCCGTAAAACCATTGGTAGCTGAGCACGGAAACCATTTCAGGGTAGGTAGTCCCAATCAAGGCCGGCACTTCATAAGCTGTTAAGGTAAAAGAAAAAATAATTAAGCAGGTTTCAATAAGTGTTGGCTGAATATGTGGCCATTCAACCGTTTTAAATTGATCCCATCTATTTCCGCCTAGCGTTTTTACTACATCGTAGGAAGTAGTCGGTATCGCAGCATAAACAGGCAATAGCATAAGAATAACAAATGGAACCTCTTTCCAAACATACGTAATGATAATGCCGAAACCATAAGGGTCACGGGTGAGGATAGGAAAGTGATTTGTCCCATCAATCCAGCCGATAGCTGAGAGAACCTGTGCGAACAGCCCCGATTCTGCCAGCAGGAGAATAACAAGGTAGCCCCAGACAAAATGGGGGAATAACATAGGAAGCCAAACCGATATTCGGGGTGAAAGTTTAGCTAAATAAGGATGGAACAGCCTTACTAGTATTAGTCCGATCATAATGGCCAGCGCCGTGGCAATAATTGAAGTGCGAATACTAAAAGCCAGGGACGAGAAAAATCGATCAGATTGAAATAACTCCTGATAGAAATTTAACGTAAAGCCCTCATCAGCGAAAATACTATGGCGGACAGCTGTAATGATCCCGAAAAAGGGCAGAATTAAAAAAAGAAGGGCAGGGGTTAGATGTATCCACAATTTACTGCTGTACGACTTCATTAAACCACTGCTCTTCCAGCCACTCTACATAAGCAGCTTCTGACTCAGGAAGGAAGTTTTCTTCTAGTTTCTCCTGGCTTAATACGCTGTCCCCACGGTCAACTGCTTTAAACTTCTTTCTCATTTCTTTAGACAGTTTATCTAAGCTGATCGGCGTGTTTTCTCCCCAGTAGTTTGGTTTGTATTTGGCCAGCTGTGCTTCTGGAGAAAGCATGAAATTGATAGTCGTGAGTGCACCCTCTATGTTTGAACTGTTAAATGGAATAGAAAGGAAATGAGTATTGCCAATTGACCCCGGCTCCATAATAAAAGATTTTGTGGTCTCTGGAAAAACACCTTGAGCGATCAGTGATTCAGCCCGCGCCTCATTGTACCCCATTGTCATCCATACTTGTCCTTGACTGTATAGTTTGTCTAATTCGGTTAACGAATTAGGATAATGCTCCCCGGATCGCCATAAATAGGGTTCGATATTATTTAGGTATTTCCACATTTTTGCAGCCGTATCTGAAATAGCCTCTTCATCCAGTGGACTGTTATAGATATCAGATGGTTCATCAGCCTTCGCATAAAGAACATGTCTTAAGAAGGCGTTACCCGTAAAGTCAGCAGCCGCAGGGTAAGTAAACTTTCCTGGGTGTTTTTTTATCCATCCCTTTAATTCACTAAAAGAAGAGGGGGGATCTTCGATTTTTGCCGAATTATAATGAAAGACAAACTGTACCTTCCCCCAGGGAGCCTCCATCCCTTCAACGGGTGTCCCGAAATCTATTGTAAAAGCAGGGTCATCCGTGTCATAAAACTTTTTAAAATTAGGCAGTTGATCGGTGAAGGACCCGGCCAGTAAACCATTCTCTTTTGCATTTTTAAAGTTTTCGCCGTTGATCCAGATGAGATCAATTGTCCCGTCCTGTTTGTTCGCTTTCTTCTCGGTTTGAAGCTTTTGTAAAATTTGTGCCGTATCCATCGGCACGCGTTCAAGGGTGATATTGTATTTTTCTTTTAAATGTGGAATCGCCCATTTATCAATGTATTGATTAATCCCTTCATCACCGCCCCACATATACAAACGAACAGTAGTACCGGTGGCTGATTTTTCTATATCTGACCAAGATTGTTTTGTGACTTCTTTCAAACTGCTCAATGGTTGTTCTTCATTATTTCCGCATCCAGTTAACAAGAAGAGGAGAACCAACAGCAAATAGATAAAATATTTCATAAGATACCCCCGTGTCTATGTATGAACCTTAATTACTATACCCTTAAGTGATTCTCTCTAATCTATCATACATACATAGAAGCTATTGGGAAATGTTTAAGCCACCCTTTTCACAAACGGGGGTTGAGTAAAATAATTAGGCTGTTTGAAGCTGAACTTTGACAGAGAATGCCAGCCTAATTTAGCACTGACTAGTGGGGCTGCTGCGATCAATAAAGGCGTGCTCGATAGCTCTCCTTCAAAGATGCTTGAACTTTTTCTTGACCATGGCCGTCTAATTTAGCATGAGCTGCCATCATCTTTGCCGGTGAAGGAAGTGCAGTCAAGTCAGGCCACTGTTCTGGATCCCATAGTTTGGAGCGCTTAAAAGCTTTCGCGCAATGGATGAAGCATTCATTGACTTCAACTACAATTCCGACTTTTGGTATGTGTTCCTTCACTTTATGATTTCGAAGAAGTTCCTCATCTTTAATGATGGTTGCTTTCCCGTTGATTCGTAAGGTTTCTTCTAAGCCTGGAATCATAAAAAGAAGACCAATATGTGGATTTTCTAATATGTTTCTCATAGAATCAGCACGTTTATTGCCCATACGCTCTGGGATCAAGAGGTGCTGTTCATCAAGTACCTCCGTAAATCCAGGAGTATCGCCTCGTGGTGAACTATCACATTCCCCTAAAGCATTAGATGTACTCACTATGACAAAAGGGGAAAAGTTTAAGAATTGGCTGCTTAATTCATCGATAAAGTGAATAACCTTATGTTCCGCAATCTTACCAGGTTTTCCTTGTAGAGAGTATAATTCATCTTTCGAATGAACAGGTTTCTGATAGGGTTTCATTGAACATACCTCCAAGTGGGATAATGTATGTGCTACGATATTAAGTAAACGAATAAAAGGGAGTGTCGTTTCATGATTACATCATTAAATCAAGAACAAAAAGAGTATGTGATTGAACGAATCAAAGAGTATTTTGAACTTGAGCGCGGGGAGGAGCTGGGAGATTTAGCTGCTGACCAATTCCTGCATTTTATGATACAAGAAATAGGACCATTTTTATATAATCAAGGGGTGAAAGATTCAAGGCAGATGGTAGATCAGAAAGTGATGAATCTGGATGAGGATATACGTTCACTGGAGCGTCCAGCTGGTAGAAATACTCGTAATTAAAAGAGGGAGGCCCATGATTTAAATATGGGCTTACCTTCTTTTTAGGATACATCACTTACTGGACACTGTTCGATTGTGTGGACTTTTGCGCTGATACGTAGAGAGCAGTACTCCCCCAACAATAAATAGCGAACCTATGAGTTCTGACCCCGTTATCGATTTAGATAACAGGATTAATCCCATAACCATCGCCACAAAGGGTTCTAAATTAGATAAAATCGATGCTTTTGATGCATCAACATAACGAATGTTGGTATTCCAAATTAGTGTAGCCATTCCATGTACTACAATAGCTGTCCCGGCCAGGAACGCCCAATCTGGGAACTCAAAACTTACTCGGATAGGGTGATCCAATGTAAATGCAAACGGAATCGAAACAATGAAAATACGAAATTGCTTCCCCATACTACTACGCAGAAAGTCAGCGAACTATATGCTTTCAACATATTAACACCTTCAATAAATAATAAATCTAATTGCTTCATTCTATACTTGTCCGTCTGGTTAGTCGAACCATTTTGCTTCAAATCATTTCAATATCTTGCTTTCATATTCGGAACACCTTTCTTATCAACTTGTTTGGGGTACAATTCTCTTAGGGGTGATTTTATGGAAACATCACACGTGCCAAACGAGTATTGGAAGGCAATTGTTACTGATAATCTTGCATATGATGACGTGTTTTTATATGGTGTTCAAACAACCGGGATTTTCTGTCGGCCGTCCTGCAAATCTAAACCTCCCAACAGGGAGAATATCCGTATTTTTGAGAACGCCAAGAAAGCTCAAGGAGAAGGATTTCGCCCTTGTAAACGATGCAAACCTGAGGGGCTGCGTCTGCCTGATCAAGAGTGGGTAGAGCAGATCGTAGAATGGATGGGTCATCACTACTTTGAAACGATAACGTTAAAGAAGCTGGCGGAAGTCAGCCATGGCAGTCCCAGTCATTTGCAGCGTACATTTAAACGTGTCAAAGGGATAAGTCCGCTCGTTTATATTCAAGAAACCCGCATAAAACAAGCAATTCAACTGCTTGAATTGACGGATAAATCGATAAGAGATATAGGGATAGCTGTGGGGCTTCCTAACATCGCCTATTTTGTTACGCTGTTTAAGAAAAAGACAGGTGTGCCCCCTGCTAAATACAGGGAAAATCATCAACCCAATGACAGTGTTGTAAAAAGTGAAATGTTATACTGGTCTATCTTTAAATATAATCAATGGGAATTTTACTTGGCAGCCACAGCAAAGGGACTCTGTTTTGTTGGGGAACCGAATTGTTCCATTCAAAAGATGGAGGACTGGGTTAATCACCGTTTCCAGAAAGCGCAGTTTATCAAGGACGATCACAAATTACAACCCGTGAAAGAAGAGTTGCTGGAATATTTTCAAGGCAAACGTGGGCGATTCACATTTTCGACAGATATCAAAGGGACTGCATTCCAACATAGAGTGTGGGAAGTATTAAAACAGATCCCTTATGGTGAAACGTTTACGTATTCGCAAATTGCCCACATGATTGGAAAGCCGTCAGCTGTGCGGGCAGTGGGAACCGCTATTGGGGCCAATCCCGTGCTTGTCTTCATTCCGTGCCACCGTGTAGTAGGTAAGAATGGGTCGTTAACAGGTTACCGTGGAGGATTGGAAATGAAGAAAAATTTGTTACAAATCGAGAAACAAGTAAAGGTGAGTCATATTGAGAAGTAATGTACTATATAAAATTCCAAAGACGATCCTTAATAAGGGCTCAGGATATTTAGCCGGGTATAGTCATTCGTTGAATCCCTATACAGGCTGTGCCTTTGGCTGTTCCTTTTGTTATGTAAGAAAGATGCCTGTCTCAACCTTCAGAAAGGAAGAGTGGGGATCATGGGTGGATATCAAACAAGGAGCGGCTGAATTATTGGAAAAAGAACTAACTCGTGCCAAAGCAAAAGGAAACGTGACGATTTTTATGTCGTCAAGCACTGATCCCTATCAACCTGTCGAGTATAAAGAGGAAATTACCAGGTCGCTCCTGGAAGTCATGGCAGAGAACCAGCCTGACTTTTTATTCGTTCAGACAAGAAGCCCATTAGTGCGAAGGGATATCGATTTATTTCTACAGCTTAAAGATAAAGTGCGGGTGAGCATGACGATAGAAACTGACCGTGAAGATATTCGGAAACATTTTACGCCGCATGCTCCACCTATTCGAGGACGATTGAAAACTCTTCAGCTGCTGAAAGAAGCAGATATTCCAACCCAGGCAACCATTGCTCCCTTATTACCAAGCAGTCATGAGTTTTCGAATACATTATCAGACATTGTTAATCGAGTCTGTCTTGATGATTATTTCATGGGTGATGGCAGTGGAGGAAGGAGAACAAAGAACTTGGGTATTTCTTCGTTATATGAAGAGTTGGGGTTAGAGGAGTGGTATAGTCCATCAGCTTACCAAATGATGTATGATCGATTAAAAAAATCATTCTCCAAAGACCAAATTCATGTAAGTCAAGAAGGATTTCTTCCTTAATAGTATTGGAAAGGAGACAAAGGCTCAATATCTTTGTCTCTTCATTATTTCTAGAATCTTCCTTTATTGATACATGTAATCCCTCGTCCAAGGAATCGAATTGTTCGTCCCCTTCGTAAATATAAATTGGCTCAAGTCGATGTTACCCGTCTCGAAGGACGCAGAACAGGAGTTGAGATAAAGTCTCCACATTCTAATGAATCGCTCATCTTTTGATTTCCGTACTTCAGCTAGCACGTTCTCAAAGTTTTCAGCCCATTTTTCCAGTGTTTTCGCGTAATGTCTGCGCAGGCTTTCCATATCCGTTAAAAGGAAGTCGTGCTCTGTTATATGTTGGACAAGTTCACTTACAGCCGGGATGTATCCGCCGGGAAAAATATATTTATCGATCCAGGAGTTCGTCCCTCCATCCTTAGGTGAAGTAATGCAGTGGAGCACAGATACCCCGCCATCGATTAGCAATTGATTTACTTTTTGAAAGTATTCCTCTAAGTGATCTTGACCTACATGCTCAATCATACCCACACTGACGACACGATCAAATTGCTGATGCTTTATATCCCGATAATCCATTAAATGAACGTTTACGAAATCTTCTTGCTGCTCCTTGGTGATACGCTCTTTCACACGCTCATATTGTTCTTCTGATAATGTTACGCCAGTAGCTTTAACCCCATACTGTTTGGCCGCCGTAAGAATTAATTCGCCCCAGCCGCATCCGATGTCCAATAATGTATCACCTTCCCTAAGGTTCAACTTCTTCAGAATATGGGCCACTTTGTTTTGTTGGGCAGTCGTAAGGGAATCGTCGGCAGTTCTGAAATAACCGCATGAATAGGTCATCGTCTTATCAAGCCATAATTTATAAAAATCATTACCGATATCATAGTGAAACGTAGCATTTTCTTTGCTGCGTTTTTTGGTATTAGAAAGCTTTTCTATAAGTTTTGCATAGACCTGATTATTACCAAGGAAGCTTTCCTGGCTGCGGTACATAGAGGCTACGAGTTCTTTAAGGTCTCCTTCTACTTCTATTTTTCCATCCATAAAAGCTTCACCAAAGGCAATGGATGGGTCGTGAAGCAGATCCCCCTTTGGAATACTATCATGAAAAGTGAGCTTAAAATCCGGCGCACCTTCTCCATACTGCACTGTTTCTCCATCCCAAAATGTTATGTGGATTGGATTTGAGAACGTCTTTTTAAGTAAAGTCTTGTAAAACATTTTATCAATCATTATAACACCTCGAAAAATAGTATAGATTTTGAAGATAAATAGCTTATGAATAGGCCTTGCAAATAATATATATAAGTGCTCTATGATATCAACCTTATTCTTTATTAGGATTCCCATAATCGTAGATAATAGAACAAGATGATCAAAAACTGCTCTATAACAATTTACTCATATGAAAGAATAGACGTAAATTTATCTGCATTTTTATTCTTTAGGTATATAGTGTTTTGAAAATAATTTTACTTTTAAGAGTAATTATATATTGCCTTTAAGCGTAATTTATATTACTCTTAAGATGTGAGGAGGGGTATTGTGGAAAATCTGAGATTGAATGTAGCGTTGTTACGCAGACGTGTTCCTAATCTGACCAAAGCTGCACGTTCCGTCGGGTTACGACCTGCAACAGTTTCAAATTTATGTACAGGCAAGATCCCTGTAGGACGTTCTGAAGTTCGCACCTTGGCAGCTCTTGCATCACTGGCTGAATGTAGTTTGGATGAGTTGATCATAAGAGGGGAGAATGTGGAAATGATTGAAACCAAAATTAAAACGTTAGATTTGTTTGCACCATTGGCAAAGGGCGGTACTGTAGGATTGGTTGCTCGACCAGGAATGGGGCAGCTTGTAGTACTCGCTGAAACGTTCTATCGATTAAGAAAAGAAGGCTATGTGACAGTGTTACTTAAACCTGAGGGCGACACACCAGAAATAAGCGATATCCTCGATTTTATGGAAGTTGTGACCTCTTCCATGGAAGAAGCTTATGAAGAGATGGCCATAGTTGGAAAAGACAAAGCCATAGCTTTTATAGCGGACCGCAGCCATGTATTATCTGGTAAAGTATATGAAATCCAGGAACGTCTAACGGATATTGGAATGGACAATGTTACAACATTCCTAGTGGATTTGAAGGGCGAAGCGGTGGATGAAGACCTTCCCTATGGACCACTTGAAACATTGTGGCAGTTTGATGACGAATTGTCGGCACGTCATAAATACCCGGCTGTAAATCCGTTGTATTCAACCTCGTCCGTACTTGAGGGTGCCCATATTGATCAGAACCACTTTTCTATTCAACAACGGGCTCAAAAATTATTACGCCGCTATCGCGAACTGAGTTCCTTAGTTAAAGTCCAAGGTATCGATAAAATCCCTGCAGCTGAATTAACAACTTATAAGCGTGGGGAACGATTAGAAGCCTACCTTACGCAGCCCTTCTATGTAGCGGAAGAATTTACAGGCCAAAAAGGAGAATCAGTAAGCCTTCAAGATACATTAACAGACGTACGAAGAATTTTGGATGGAAGCACAGACTCAATAAAGACAGAAGAGTTGGTGAATATCGGGAAGCTTTAATCATCATGTTCTAAAAGGAGACAAAGATGAAAGCATCTTTGTCTCTTTGTTCTGCGATGAGAGGATAATTTCTTAAAGGAAATTATAAGTGATTCGTTGAAGTTATAATTAGGTAATGAAATATCATGATTGTTACCTTTGAAAGGGGAGGGGCAGGAATGAACGTCATTATTTTATTAGTTACGTTTTGTTTAATATTGTTGGGTTTTAACTGGATAATGGGTTATAAGAAGGACCATATCGTCATTGATTTCGATGAAAGGTATAGAGACTATAAAAAACATGTAAAAGCCATTCATAATGAACTCGTTCACCAAGGAAAAGTAGTCAGTTATAAGGGAAATCGTAAATTTATCATAGACGGGAGGCCTTATATTTTTGTTGAAAAAAATGTATCAATGGGGGGAGCCCCGTTGCAAAGGACGATTCTCAAGCCTGATAAGGGACGGTGAAGCAGTATAGATAGTAAATAAGAGAAGCCAGAAACCTCATTTTGGAGGGATTAGCTGAACGGTTAAGATTAACGAGGAGGTGTTGTTATGAAGACGACAGATTTTTCAAAAGTGGCGGAGGTCTACGACAACAATTCATTTAGATTTGATGAATTAGCGTTTGACATACATCTGGAAAGTTATATTCATGGTCATCCTCAGCAGCATTATAATGTTAT
Source organism: Halobacillus hunanensis (assembly GCF_900166655.1). Classification (GTDB taxonomy): domain Bacteria; phylum Bacillota; class Bacilli; order Bacillales; family Halobacillaceae; genus Halobacillus_A; species Halobacillus_A hunanensis. Next base: position 276,326 of record NZ_FVZB01000005.1, read on the forward strand.
GGATTTAGCCTGCGGGACAGGTATTTATTTAGATCACCAAATGGGGCACTTTGATGCTCATTCAATGGAATGGCACGGAGTGGATGCTTCAGAAGCTATGCTTGGCAAAGCCAGAGAGAAGCTTAAGAGGGGTAATTTAGTACAAGGATTAGCAGAAGATCTCCCTTATGTATCCAATTCGTTTGATTTCATTATAAATAATTATGCGTTTCATCATTTTACTAGGAAGTCACAGGTGCTGGACGAGGTTTATCGAGTTTTAAAAGTTGGTGGAATCTTTAAAATCCATAATATAAATGTCCATGACATGGAGAATTGGTGGATGTATCAATACTTTCCTTCTGCATATAAAGAAGATTTAGAGAGATTCTGGCAAAAGCAAAGGATTTTTCGAGAACTCGAAGACAGAGGGTTTAAGGTACGATTGGAAACTAATTATCAAATGGAAAAGTTGAAGGTAACGGACTACCTGCAACTCGCAGAAAACAGAGATATTTCTGTGCTTACGATTATTAGTGATGATGACTACTATGCAGGATTAAGCAAAATGAAAAATGATATAGAACATAATCCTGCCAAAACAATGATGAATGATTTTTCAGAGCTTGTGTGTATTGCCGAAAAGTAGAATTACATAAAAAAGTTTTCTTCATTACGTATTAACCTGCCTATAAAAAGCAGGAACGAACAGGTTTTCCTTCTGCCAACTTGATAAAATTTGGGTAAGGGAGTGAGCGATATTGGGCTGGGTTGAATCACTGCAACGGACTATTGATTATATAGAGGAGCATTTACTCGATCATTTAACCGTGGATAACATAGCTAAGCAGGCTAATGCATCACCTTTTCATTTTCAAAGGATATTTAGCCTTTTAACAGATATGTCGATGGGGGAGTATATTAGACGCCGACGGTTAACGTTAGCCGCCCAAGACCTCATTCACACGGATATGAAAATCATTAATCTCGCCTTCAAATATGGTTTCGACACTCCTGAGGCTTTCACTAAAGCTTTTCGCAGGCAGCATGGAGTCTCTCCAAGTCAAGCACGAAAGTACATGGGAAAGCTGCAATCTTATAACCGCCTGGTCATCCAGGTGAGTCTGAAAGGAGCTGTACCGATGAAATATCAAGTAGTAGAAAAGGAAGACTTTCAAGTTGTTGGAATAAAGAAGGAATTTTCTATTGAGAATGGAGAGAATTTATTAAAGATTCCAGATATGTGGGATCAAGTGAATAGTGATGGAACGACGAATTTATTAGTTGATTTGAATAATGGTTCTATTGATGGAGTGCTCGGTGTATGTGACACAAGCAATAAGGGTTCTTCAGATAAAATGGAGTATTGGATTGCCGCTGCTTATGATGGAAAGCCACAAGAGGGACTGTTGAAACTTGATGTTCCTGCTGCAAAGTGGGCAGTATTTGAAGTACATGGAGCTATGCCTGATGCGATGCAGAAAGTGTGGAAGCAGATTTTCTCAGAATGGTTTCCATCTAATGGGTATGAGCACGCCGGCACACCTGAGTTAGAAGTGTACACGGATGATGACCCTTCTAGTCCAAACTGTTATTCCGAAATTTGGATTCCGGTAAAATAACAAAGGATGTAACAAAGGAGCACCCATTGGATGCTCCTTTGATTAGTTACCATTTAAAATGTTCCAGCTGTTTATTCATTTGATTGACCATGTTTCCTAGTTCATTTGCTTCTTCCATCATTTGCTGGAAGGCATGCTGTTGTTCACCAGCTGAAGCGGATATTTCTTCCGTTCCTGCAGCTGTTTCTTCCGTTACGGCACTTACATTTTCTACGGAAGTCGTAATTTGCAGGCTCTGTTCTTTGGATCGAACCATCCCCTCAACCACCTCATGTAATTGTTCATTGATTGTGTCTACTTGAGCTTTTATCAAAGAAAAAGCTTGTTCAGACAAGTCGACCGCTTCAGTTTGCTTCACAGTCAGCGAAACAGTTTCCGTCATCTCCTGTTCAATTACATTTACACCAGATTTAATCTGTTGAACCATAGTTGAGATTTTACTGGTAGCATCAGTGGACTGGTCAGCGAGCTTTCTGACTTCTTCTGCAACGACCGCAAACCCTTTACCATGTTCACCTGCACGAGCTGCTTCAATAGCTGCATTTAAAGCAAGCAGGTTCGTTTGCTCTGCTATTTCATTGACGAGCTTGACAGTAACTTCAATTTGGTCCGTATATCCGATGAAGTCTTGAACGGAAGCTTCCACTTTCGTAATAGAGCCTTTATTTTTCTCCATAACTTTGCGTTGTTCTTCAATAGCAGTCTGTCCTTCGTAAACCTTTGATAGGGCAATTGTACTTGATTCTGAGGCTTTTTGGCTTTCTTGCGTATTTGCTTCAAAAGCCTGGTGCATCTGTTCCATCAGGGAGGCTACATCTTGAATGTCGTTTGAAATGGATTGACTCCCTTGAGCTAACTCATCTGTTGAGCTTGTTACTTGCTGCGTGACTTCAGAGAGTCCTGACATTTCATGATTCAATTTGGAACTAAATCGTTCCACATTTCCTCCAATTTGATGTACCGATTTAACAGTAGACGTCAGGTTGTCTACCATCACTTGAAACGAGCGCTTAAGTTGACCAATCTCATCCTTTTCTTTTTCAGAGACATGAATGGTTGTTGTCAAGTCACCTTCCGCCACCTTGGAAGCCTGAGCAGCTAGATCCTTCATTGGTTTCGCTATATGTTTATTTAAACGGTAGGTAGCAAAAATGGACAACACAATCAGGGCTAACCCTGCGATGATAGCAAAAAGGATTAGTTGACTTAATGTTTTTGCTTGATCAGCTAAGTTGTTGTCATACCAGACGCGAGACTCTTGCTGTAACATGTACATGTCATTTAGTATTCCAGAGGTACGAGCAGATTGACGTTGGATCTCGTTAACATCTTCTGCCTCCAGAGCTTCTGTTACAATTTGATGCCAGTTCTCATACTTGGCAACAGCCTGAGTGTACCAGCGTTCCTGTTCGCTGGTAACCATCAATCGACCAAGCTCATTAAGTGCTGTTTCTGTTATTTTCATTTGACTTAAAGCTTCACTTTTAGTGGCTGCTGAAGGGTTATACCCGTATGTATTCAGCGTTTGCTCGAGCGTGACAAGTTGACCATTTACCTCTTTAGATTCTAACAGTACAGCTACATCCGAGTTGGAGGAGCTTTCGAGACTAGTCATTTGATAAACAATAAAAGAGATAAGTATCAAGCTAAGCAGCAGGGGGAGTAAGGTCAAGGTATATAACCGTCGTTTGATTGTCATTGTCCCATCTCCTTATCCAGTACGGCTTGTTGTTCGTCGGTTAGATTAATCAATCGAATGGGTGAAAGTCCTACACCTTGTTCCTTCACTCCGAGTGTAATCTGACCGCCTTCCAGCTGTTTTCCGTTAACAAGTTGCTCCATCACATCATAAAGGGCTACATCCAAGTTCTTCAACATCGATGTCACAACAGCTTTTTCTGCAACGAAAAATTGGTCACTATCGACACCAAAAGCATAAATTCCTTGATTTTGAGCTTCCTTTAACGCCCCAACCCCTGTAAATCCTGCAGCAGGGAATACAAAATCAGCGCCTTTTTCAACCATAGCTTTGGTAATATCAGACCCTTTAACATCATTATCAAAAGTTCCTGCATACTCAATAAGTATTTCTGCATCAGGATTTACCGTTTTAACACCTACTGTAAATCCAGTCTCAAATCGTTCTACTACAGGAATTCTTTCGCCTCCAATGAAGCCAACAACGCCGGATTTTGTCCTCATCCCGGCAATCAGTCCGATCAAATAACTGCCCTCATCCTCTTTGAAGGTAATGGATGTTACATTATCAAATTCAGAAACGGCATCAATTAACACAAACTGCTGCTTTGGATACTCTTGCGCCAATTCATCAATGGCAGCTTGCAAATTATAGCCGAGTCCAATAATTACGTCATGATCCTGCTCGATTAACTCCTTCATATGTTCCTTATATTTTTTATCAAAAGGTTCACGATAATCGAAGGTAATTCCTAGTTCGTCCCTGGCTTGTTCTAATCCTTTGAAGGCTGAATCGCTAAACGAATCATCGCCAAGTCCGCTCTCGGTTACAAGCAGACCGGCACTAATCTCATTTTTTGTACCATCGGATTTTGCTTCATGATCAGCACAGCCAGCCAGTAATAGTCCTGTTAGTAAAAATAGACTGAACCAATATTTCTTCATGTTTCCACTCCTATCATATGATGTCTGACAACATATGATATCGGCGCTTTTCAAAGAAAATGAAGTGGAAATTTATATAAAATGAAACTTTTACAGAAGAGGACATAAAAAACACTATGACCGAAGGCATAGTGTTTAGGAGGCGCTATCAAAATGTAGGTTCACGTTTACGGAGCTGAAAGGCCTCAGCTAATAGTTCATAGGATTTCATGCGCTCGTCAAACGGCGAAGCAATAGTGTTTACAATAACCTCATCCACTTGATAATAGTTCGCTAGACTTTCTATCTCCCCTTTAACTTTTTCCACTGAGCCAACGATCATACGGTTACGGTTTTCCTGGATACGCTGCTCATCAGCCATCGTATACGGATAGCTGAATGCCTCTTCGGGTGGAGGGAAATGATAGCGAATCCCGCCTTGTTCAATTTTTAACAGAGCGAGGTCTAAACTAGCAGCCAAGAATTCAGCTTGTTGGTCAGACTCAGCACAAACGACGAATATAGAGACGTTTCCTTGCGGGCTTTGCTGCTGCAGAGAAGGCTGGAAGGCATCTTTATAACGGTCCATGGCTCGTGCTCCGCCATACCCGCTAATAAAATGCGCAAATGAATAGGACACACCAAGGTCCGCTGCCACTCTTGCACTTGTTCCGCTTGAACCGAGCATCCAAACCGGCGGTGCTGTACTCCCTTGCGGAGAGGCAAACACACCCATACCGTGCGGATCTTCTCCGTGTAGATAGGCGATTAGTTCTTCGACTTGTGCAGGATAACCTTCTATATTTGGAATTTCTCCTCTATTTAAGGCTAAATTGACATTTGGAATACCGCCAGGGGCGCGTCCCACTCCTAAATCTATACGATTAGGGTGCAATGTTTCCAGGACACGGAAAGTCTCAGACACTTTATACGCACTATAGTGTGGAAGAAGTATTCCTCCTGTTCCTATCCGGATTTTCTCCGTTTGTGAAGCTAGATGGGCTGCTAGCACTTCAGGAGAAGAACCTGCTAAACTATGAGTACTATGATGTTCGGCTACCCAGAACCGGTGATAGCCAAGCTGGTCAGTCCATTTCGCTAACTCTGTTGTCTGTTGTAAAGCATCACGTGGATTCATCCCTGATAGCACAGGAGATTGATCCAATACACTTAATTTCATTTTCTTTTCCCCTTAGTAATCATCTCTTGTATTTATCATCCCATGTGAAGAAACAGAAGGCAAAAGAACGGATTATAGAATGGGAGCTCTTGCATCAGTTCAGAAGTGTGGAAAGTATTTATCTGTTCATCAGCCCTAAGAGTCCGTAATCAAGCATAAGGGAAGGGGCGACGTCAAAGAGGTTCTGTACCTCGAACTGGTCCAGCTTCAATGGTGTAAGAAACACAGCCCCATCACGAAATTCGTCCTCAGGGTGATCTGCTAAGAGTTCTCCTTTCGCTAACCCTTCCGTAACTTCTACCATTCTATCTTCTACAATCCCCGTTTCAATTTTCCTTTTTTCCAGCCGTCCACGATCATTCATGACCCATGCTGAGGAATTCCCCCCATTCTTTAACACGTCTTCATAAGCAGCGACGGCATCGATGGCCTCCGCTGTTATAATTTCAATGTTTGCATGATAGCCAGGTCTTACTTCTTTCTTTTTTTCTTCGATGACGATTTCAAATGGGTAATGACTGGGATGCTGAACATCAACCGATTCAGGGAAGGGTTTAATGCTTTCAACTAAACCCTTAACTTCTAACTCTAAGTTCGGTATTCGCACATAAGAATTCATTCCTTCTTTTACCTGTTTTCTATGTTCCTCAGACAGCTCTCCACTGACAATCAAATTACTGGAAGACAGGGTAAGCAAAGGGGGCTGGAGATTTTCAGACAGATTAGTTACGACTCCCGAAAATTCACTGGTTACAGTTATCGACTGGCCCGTCTGTTCAAGCTGGTTCAGCTGGTTCTCTACCATAGAAAGGTGAGCCTGTTTTTGGGAGAGCTGAAGTTCTTTCTCCGCGATGGCGTTCTGTTTCATAAATTCAGTTTCAATGGTTTGAAGTTCGCTGTCTTCCTGTTGTTGCGGTTCCGGGTCTTGTGAAAAGGAATCGCTAGGGGAAGATTCAGAGAAAAAGGAAGGCTGGGATGACGCTCCTGTTTCAGGAATTGTAAAGCTTTCCAGCTCATTGATGTTCTCTGTCAGGGAGGTGATCTCTGCCTGTAAGCGTGCAGCTTTTGTCTCCAATTGATTCAATTGGACTTGGTAATCCTCGACTTTATATGTATAGAGGTCATCACCTTCCGAAATCTCCTCCCCCTCTTCCACTAAGAATTCTTGGAAAATACCGGATTGCTTATCAAAATAAACAGGGGTGATTTCATTAGAAGTAAAAACACCACTTGTATGAATAGATTCAAAGAGGTCCTCCGTAAAGGCAGCCGACCATTCATTAATATAGGATTTCTGTTCTACTTGCTGATCTCTATCGAAGTAGATGAGGCCGGCATTAAGGGTTAAAAAAGCAATGACTACTAAACCGCAAATTCTTACTTTGTAGCGTGTTCTCATCGTCTTCCTCCCTGCGTTAGGATGTAAGTAGATGCACGAGATATGTATCATAATGAGTCAGAGCTGCTGTGCCTGCCCATAAGGTGAGGTGCCAAAGAATCACACCTATAATAATTCGGCCTTTTCCAGATGTGGAGAGATAGGAAAGACATTTGATCTGAAACCAAATGATAAAGATTTGAAAAAGGGATATCGCCCCAAAGAAATAGATTAACCATTCAATATTTGTTATGTAAGAAGCTATGACACCAAACGAAAAAGGTGATACATACCAATCTAGTCCGGTATACACCATAAGTGGAATCCATGTAATTCGCTCTAGCAGCATAATTAGTAAAACGCTCATTTGAATAACCATAGTTTTTTGATAAGAAAGGCCGAACATAATCCAAAATAATAAGGGTGCAAAAAGCAGGACTCCAAGAAACAGGAGCAGGCCATATGCGATACGTCCAATGATGAACCAAGCCTTGTACAACCCATATTCGGCCCCGCTAAGTTCAGTCATATTCATGGACAAAGGATCAGTGCCAAGGCCAATCCACGCTGTCCAGGTGTATGTAAGCATCGTTAACAACATGATGGAGAAAAAAACTTTCCAAAATCGGCTTATCGTTTCAGCTTCCCTTAGCTTAAATAACTGATCATCTCGTCGTGTAAACCACTTTATAATTCGGATCGAATAATTCATGTGCGTCATCCTTTGAAATCTGTCTACTCCCTTCTAAGTTTAACTTAATTTGTCAAAGCTTGCTATATCAATCTATCAATTAATGGAAAACGCCGTCTCTCCATGAGACGGCGCTGAATCGTTCTTAATTCGGATGGACGGGTGCATAGGCAGGAGGCTCCTCTGCTTTTTTAAAAAATAGCTTCCGGTCCTTATATAAAAACAAAATAGATAAGGTGAAAGCCATAATATCTGCCAACGGAAAGGCTAACCAAACCCCGGTTACACCAAAGAAGTTTGGAAGTAGTAAAACCAGGGGAATAAGGAATAATACTTGTCGCGCCATCGAAAGGATTAAGGCGGGTTTAGCCATGCCAAGTGCCTGATACAGCCCGCCGCTTACGACCTGTACTCCAATTAGAACCGACATTGCAAACATGATTCTCATAGCATGGGCACCCGAGTCAATGACGGCTGCATCACCCGTAAAGATATGCATGAGAATTTCAGGTAATGTCATCATCACGATAAAGATAAAAGCAGAGATGATCGTGACAACTTTCATGCCAAGCATGATGGTCTCTCTTAATCTCGAGAACTGTCTAGCTCCATAGTTATATCCGATAATAGGCTGCATGCCCTGCAGGACCCCGATCATCGGCATGATGGTAAACATAGTTAACTTATGGACAATCCCGAAAACACCTACTTCAAAGTCGCCGCCATACTTAATTAACATGAAGTTAATAGAAATGATCATGACACTTCCGGCAACTTGGCGGACGAACGCAGGCATCCCGATCGTTAGTGTTTCTTTAATAACTGGCAATCTTGGTTTTACCTCGGACAGTCTTAACTCAAGACTCGATTTGCCTGAGAGGAAATAATGTAAGACCACAACGCTGGTGGAAGCTTGAGAAATGACTGTCGCAATGGAAGCCCCTTGAACACCCAAATCTAAAACAAAAATAAAAATGGGGTCTAGGATGATATTTAAAACAGCAGGAATAATCATCGTGATCATAGCAAAGCGGGAGTTTCCTTCTGAGCGAATGATGCTGTTGGTCGTAAAAGAAAACGAAAAAAACACAGATCCAATCATAATGGGGAAAAGATAATCGACCGCGTAGGGAAGGATGTCTGGGGTAGCTCCGAACAGGACTAGCAGCGGTTCCATAAAAGTGAAGGCACCTACTATCCCGACTACGCTTACGAGTAAAATAATAAAGATAATATTGCCGAACACTTTATTTGCAGCTTCCGGCTTACTCTCGCCAAGCCGTCTCGATATGACTGATGCTCCCCCGATTCCGACAGCCGCTGAGATGGCCATCATAATCATCATGACTGGGAAACCAATGCTAACTCCAGCCACTCCAAGGATTCCAACCCCTCTAGCAATAAATAATGTATCAACAACATTGTAAAGCGCCATAACAAACATGCCGATCATGGCAGGAATAGATAAATTCCATAATAACTTCGGAATCGGCTGGGTTCCTAGACGCTGACTTTGATCTTTCATTGTCAGGACCTCTCTTTTAAATGTTTTAAGTTTTTTTGAATGACTTCAAGCCATGAGAGCATCATTTGCTGCTCCTCATCAGAAAGTCCGACGCCGATTTCTTTTTCTAAATTCTGAGCAATAGTCCAAATGGTTTCATCCAGTTGAACGCCTTTGTCGGTCAGCTTAATGAGCTTAGAACGTTTGTCATTGGGACAGTTATGTTTCGTTATACATTCGTTTTTCAAAAGGGATTCGATAATCCCGTTCATGGAAGAGGCTTTAATGTACAATCTTTTTTGCAAGTCGCTTTGGCTTTGTTCTCCATGATTCGCAAGAAAATATATGACTTTCGCTTGTGAATGAGTTAATCCATACTCACTTAATTTCTCGTTAAATAAATTTTGAATGAAATGGGAAATCACATTGATGTTGTAACCAAGCAAAGGGTGTATGTCACGATTCATAAGTTAGTTAGCCTCCTAAACAAATTTATTATAAGACAACGAGTGATAAAGGTAAATGATTTTGCACTCCGCCTTTCTATTGGAAATCTCTTTTGGTAAAGTTTCAGTAACTGATATAATAGATGCCTATAGGGTATAAGAGTCATGAGGGGGATACGTTATGCCTCGTTATCAACGTGGAGTTTTTATATATAATGGGACTGCCCAAAGTGAAAGTCTCAACCAAAGTTTAACCGTTACACTGCCGGTGCTGGCTCAGGCAATTAAAGAGTTAACAGTCGTGCAGACACATTCATTAGAAGAATTAAGGAAGGTTTGTTACGACTATGGATCTAATGTGGATGTATTTGTGATTTTAGGTGGAGATGGGACATTACATGAATGTATCAACCAGTTAGCTTCCTTACAATCCAGACCCGTTATCGCTCTTCTTCCAGGGGGAACTTGTAACGATTTCAGCCGTGTGTTAGGCACTCCTCAAAATTTACAGGTCGCGGCAACACAGCTTCTCCAAGGGGAAGAAGTGAAGGTGGACATAGGAAAGGCCGGTAACCGCTATTTTACAAACTTCTGGGGAATAGGGCTCGTGACAGAAGCTTCTTTTAACATTGACGCAGAACAAAAGAATCGTATTGGTGTATTGAGTTATTTTATAAGCGCCATCAAGACGATGAATCAGACAGAGCCATTCTCTTTTACCTTACGAATTGATGGAAAAACGGTCAGCGAGCAAGCAGTAATGGTGCTAGTCATGAACGGGCGGTTTATTGGGACAAGAGAAGTTCCTCTACCTGAATCCCAGCTCCAGGACGGCCAGTTAGATGTATTAATTGTGAAGAATTCAAACCTTACTACATTTAAAGAACTCCTCACAATGAACAGGCCTGGGGCAGACCCCAGTAAATTTCAGGAACTATCACATATGCAGGGACAACAGATCAGTGTTGAGGTGGAAGAGGAAAAAGAGGTAGATATGGATGGGGAAATTATGGGGAGCACTCCTGCGCGTATAGAAGTTCTACCCAATCATTTTACCTTTTTATGTGCAGACCCTACTGTATTTCATAATGTGCAAGGCTGAATAAGTAAATAAACAGACTTGAAATCCACTCTGAAAACGAGTGGATTTTTTTGAGCTGTAAACAAGGTTTATAGAGCCGGAGATCGAATAATTACTTTAGAGGAGTGATGAAGATGACAAAAAACTTGCGCCCAGAAGTTCATGCAGTTTTTATTCACACTAAAAGTCTCAAAAGATCTGCCAGGTGGTACAGTGAATTGCTGGATCTTCCGTTTTCCGAAGAAAATGTTGAGTCCCCGGTTTATAACCTTCCTTTGGAAGGGGGAGTATTTCTGACCATTGATGATCATAAATTTGATCCTCATTATAAGTTTGAACGGATAACTAACCCTGTGTTTAATTTTTGTGCTAAGGATTTAGAAGGGAGCTTTCAAAACGTAAAAGATAAAGGGTTCCACATAACTAAAGAAATAGAGCGTCACGGAGACTTTGGCTGGTTCCAAATTCAAGATCCGGATCAGCATGAAGTCATGATTTGCGGTGAGATTGTGGCTCATTCCTAGTTTGAGCATGGCGTTCTTCTCTTTTAGTTTCCCGTTTCGGAGATCCAGCTCAGTACCTTTGTTTGACAGTGTAAATTTGTTATCTATATACTGTCTTTAAGTAGAGGACAGATGAGAGGGCGAGGATTATTATGGATGAACAAGAACTATATCGCAAAAAGAAACAAGACCCTTCTTTGAAGCTGTTTGTTGTTCTAGCAAAGGCTCAGCGTGCAATTGCTGATTTAGTGAAAGATGATATTCAAAGCTTTGGCTTGAACACGACAGAATTTGGCGTGTTAGAACTTTTATATCATGAAGGCGATCAGCCATTACAGAAAATAGGGGAAAAAATTCTATTAGCAAGTGGAAGTATTACTTATGTTGTAGATAAGTTGGAGAAGAAGGAATATTTAAAGCGTGTACCTTGCCCTAATGATCGGCGTATTACATACGCAGCTATTACGAATAAAGGGAAAGAATTGCTTCATGGAATATTTCCTGATCACTGGAAGCAAATTGAGATGATAACAGGGGGCTTGTCTGAAGATGAGAAACTGCAAGCCATAGATTTACTGAAAAAATTAGGGAAGTATGCGGATCAACAGAAATAGTAGAACTATTTCAAAAAGTAAGCTATAATGATCCTAAGACTAAAGACAAAGGGGGGAATGATGATGTTATCAAAGCACGTAATAGATCGCGAATTGCTCTATATTAATCGTGCGCTTTTTCATGATTTAACTGTACAAGGGATTCGTATGTCCAATTTTACAGTTAAATAGTGGAAAGTGATAACGTCTCATACCTGATTATATTTTAGTGAAAGAAAGTCAGAGGTGGCGAGGCCTCTGGCTTTTTTTGTCTTTAGGAGGAAACGGAAATGATTATAGTCAAAGATGTGTACAAGATTATAGGCGGCAAAGTGTTGTTTGAGTCACTTACTTTTGAAATAAATGAAGGACAGAAGATGGGTTTAGTAGGCAGAAATGGGAGTGGTAAGTCCACGTTGTTTCGGTTAATTACAAAGGAAGAGGCACTAGATGGGGGCGACCTTTTTATTAAAAGAGGCTTGTCAATCGGTTATTTAAAGCAAATCCCAGACCAGTTTAAAGGTACGGGTAAAGAGTATTTAGAAGCTGCGTTTGCAGAGCTTAACGATTTATTAATCGATATGCAGCGTCTTGAGAATGAAATGCTGGATCCGGATAAAATGGAAAAAGCACTTCAGCATTATGGGGAAGCCCAGGATCAGTTTACAGAACGAGGTGGCTATGAAATGGAAGCTATGATCAGCCAGGTAGCTAATGGTCTTCATATCGAAGAGCTGCTTCATTTGCCATATAACAATTTGAGCGGAGGGGAGAAAACTAAGCTTTCACTTGCCAAAATTTTATTAGAAAAGCCTAATGTCTTGTTGCTGGATGAACCGACTAACCATCTGGATATTGTAGCGATTGAATGGCTCGAACAATACTTGATTCAGTATAAGGGTGCTGTCTGTATCATTTCCCACGACCGTTCATTCCTGGATCATACTGTTTTAAACATTGTCGATCTCGAATCCGGTGAGGCCCAGTATTATAAAGGGAATTACTCTTCTTTTGAACAACAGAAAGAGGAACAATTGCTGGCAGAATTTCATCAATATCAAGAACAGCAAAAGAAAATAAAGAAGATGAAGGAAGCCATTAGACGCCTCAGGCAATGGGCAAACGAAGCTAATCCTCCCAACCCTAAATTGTTTAAGAAAGCTAAGAGTATGGAGCGGGCCTTAGAAAAAATGGAAAAAATTAATCGCCCAGTTATCGATCCCAAGAAAATGGGCTTAACGCTTCAAGCGGAAGGCCGCAGCGGTAATGACGTTCTAACGGCTGAAGAGGTTACAAAAGGGTACCAAGGACGCCTGATCTTGGATGAAATCAATTTAAATCTTCGCTATAAAGAGCGGCTTGCGATTGTAGGAGCAAATGGAAGTGGTAAATCAACACTGCTTAAACTGCTGCTTCAGCAGGAAGTGCCGGATTCAGGTTTTATAAAGCAAGGAAGTTCTATTCGAATTGGATACTTGCCTCAAAATCCATTAGATGGGGTTGATGACCAGCAGCGAATGATCGATTATTTCAGGGAGCATATAAGGGTAACAGAAGGACAGGCGAGACATTTGCTGGCAGCGTTTATGTTTTATGGGTATGATGTATTTCAGAAAATCGCTCATTTAAGTGGCGGGGAAAGGATGCGCCTCAAGCTGGCTGTCTTTATGCATGAAGGAGTTAATTTGTTAGTACTTGATGAGCCAACCAACCATCTGGATGTTGAATCGCAAGAAGTCTTAGAAGAAGCCCTTGAGCATTTTGCAGGGACGGTTGTTGGCGTTTCTCATGATCGATATTTTTTAAATAGATGCTTTAAGGAGACAGCCTATCTCGTCGGAGGAAGGCTCTATCGATATTTAGGATCCTATAATGAGACGAAGAAAAAGTGGCAGAATTTAATAGAGAAACCCGTTAAACGAGCATCATCACCTAAGGTGAAGGTCTCCAAGCCAATTAAAAAAGAGATACCTGTAGAAGAGAAGATTATAAAGCTTGAACAGGATCTGGATGATATTAATGAGGCGATGAAACGGGAAACGGATGTTGATGAATTGATGAGGTTGCAGGAAAAGAAAGATAGTTTGACTGAACACATAGACCAGCTGTACGAAACCTGGTTAAATTAGTCCTCTTGACATAGGACGTGACGTTCTATGGCGAACCTTTCTTGGCTGGCTTGTGGACTGAGGCGAATGTGCTTCCTCAATGAATTTTTTGCCTTTCCGTTATTAAATAATCGTTTAAACCTGGGAGCACCAGGGTAGATTATCGAATAGCCATATATACAGAAGGAGGAGTACTCGTGCGTGTTTTAGTAATAGGGGCAAATGGTAAAGTAGGTAAACATATTGTTAATAAGTTACGAGATGATGGGCATGAACCAGTACCCATGGTCCGGGACACAGACCAGATCCCGCAGTTTGAGGAGAAGGGGTTTAAACCAGTTCTTGGCGATCTGGAAAAAGACTTTGAATCTGCATTTTACAATATAGAAGCGGTTATTTTCGCAGCTGGATCTGGTCCACATACGGGCGCTGATAAGACGATTCTGATTGACCAGGAGGGGGCTATCAAAGCCGTTGACCGTTCCAAGTATTTCGGGGTTAAGAAATTCGTGATGTTAAGTTCGATAGCTGCCGATCGACCAGAGTCTACCCCCGATACGTTCAGGCATTACATGTACGCCAAACATAGGGCTGATGAATATTTGAAACAGTCGGGCTTGAATTATACGATTGTTCGCCCAGGTATACTAACGAATGATGCAGGCACAGGTAAAGTTAAACTTCAGCACCATGTGAACGGCTTTGAAAAAATTCCTCGTGAGGATGTAGCCGAAACACTTTCTTTTTTACTGTCCGAGCCTAAAGCATTAAATGAGAGTTTTGACTTAGTCAGTGGGGAACAGCGCATTCAAGAGACTTTAACAAATTAGTCAAGCATGCAAGGGGGGGCACCCCTTGTGTGTATTTTTTAATGTGAAAGTTTAATTTTCGGTGAACTGGGTATTTATAGTATAAATAATACAAAAGAACTAGAAAGAAGAGATTAGGAGGGGTGTTTATGATTGATCACGAGGTTGTAGTGTACACGAGTAATGATTGTGTGCAATGTGAAAAGGTTCTATCAAAATTGAGAGAATGGAATGTAGCATTTGAAGAACGAAACATTTCTAGCGATAAGACGCATTTTAAAGATTTACAAGCACAACGTATCTATGCTACACCTGCTACCTTTATTAACAATATGAAGATTTTAGGTTTTCAGGAACGCAAGTTGAGACGAACTCTGGGTATCCCTTACGATGAGCATTTTCAAAAACCAACAAATATATCATCATAACTTCAAGTGATTCATTTTCACTTGCTTTTTTTTACACTTTTTCATCTTAGCAACATAGGCTGTAGTAAATGAATGAAAAGGTGGAACTAATTGTGTACACGTATCCTTATAATTCTTATTACCCTTATTGCCAAATAGATAACCGTACAAATCCATCCCCTCCCTACTATAATCATTACAATCCTTACGCTAATTTCGCATCGTCACCTAATCCCATGTGGAATCAAGGGATGTACAGCTACAACTATCCTTACACATATGGCTATGGACTTCAGGGATATAATGAAGGTGAACCTGCAGCAGCCACCAAGAGCAGTGTTGTTTCCTATTTTCAAGATGAGGAAGGACAACTGGATTTTGATAAGATGATGTCGACAACTGGTCAGGTCATGCAAACGATCCAGCAAGTCTCCCCAATTGTTAAAGGAATAGGGTCTTTCGTAAAAGGGATGAAATGATGCGTGCCACGTTGTCTAGGCACGCTCCCTTCTACATAATTTTCCAGGAAAAATAAAATCAGAGGAGACGGTCCTCTGACTTTACTCATCTTTAAAAAATGCTATGACGATTCCACCTTCTCCTGCATGAGTTGAAATAATTGGTCCCATTTCTGTGAAAATGGAGTCCTTAAAGTTATAACGGTCTCTGATACTTTTAAGAACTGATTTGCCGCGCTCTTCATCATTACTATGAGAAATTGCAATCACTTTGTCTTCAAATTGTTGGGAATATTCTCCGATTTGTTCGACGAAGCGGCGGAGAGATTTCTTGTTCCCCCGTACCTTTTCGGCCACTTCAATTGTGCCTTCCTCAGTAGCCTTCATAAGAAGCTTAATGTTTAGGGTTTTGGCAATGGCCCCCTTTACTTTATCAAGACGGCCGCCCTTAATAACATTTTCCAGCGTTTTTAAGATGAAGAGGGTCGTGGTTTGCTCAATTTTCTTCTCCAAATGAGTGACAAGCTCCTCAAACTTAATGCCGCTTGCTGCCTTTGTAGCGGCTTCATGGACCAGAAGGGCAATTCCACAGGAAGCTGTTTTCGTATTAAGTACAGCTATAGAACGATCAGGCTCTTCTTCAAGCAGCATCTTTTTCCCGATGACGGCACTTTCGTAAGTGCTGCTCAAACCCTGTGTGAGCGCTAGGACAATAATAGGTGTATCCATGTCTGCTTCTTTATACTTGTCGTAAAAATCGTTAGGACTAGGAGAAGAGGTAGTAGGAAGCGTAGTGGCTTCTTTTAGCTTTTTGTAAAATGTCGGTAAATCTATCGTCAATCCCGTTTTATAGTGTTCTTCATCAAAATGGAGATTTAGCGGGACTATTTTTAAGTTATGATGTTCAACCATAGCTTGAGGTAAATCGGCCCCTCCATCGATAATAAGTTGAATTGACATTCTTTTCACCTGCTTTCATATAGTAAGTTTCCGTCTTACTCCAGTATTTTGGAAAGCTTATTAGGGGTTATTGGATAAATGAGTAATTTTAGGTTTTCTCAATTTTTTGGTGCTAATAATAAAGAGCACTAGCCCGAATAGAACGATCGACCCTCCAAGCCATTGGTACCAAGTAATTTGCTCGTCAAGCACCATGTAAGCGAGGATGGAGGCACCGACAGGCTCTAAAAGTATGCCCATGGAGATGGTAGAGGTGCTCATCCATTTTAATGACCAATTAAATAGCGTATGTCCAAGAAAAGTCGGAACGATGGCCAGAGCTAAAAATATCAGCCATTGATCGCTGGAATAACCCGTAAAGGAGTAATTCAGCGCCAGGTTATAAATAAATAAACTAATGGTAGCGATTCCGTACACAATAAAGGTATAAAACAGCAGGGAAAGCTGTCTTCGTAAATTTTGTCCTATTAGGAAATAAGCCGTCACCATTACTGCTCCAAGGAGGGCGAGAATGTCTCCGAGCAGTGCCATTCCATTGAATCGGAAATCACCCGAACTAATAATAACACTGCCTGTTACAGCAATGACCATGCTTAGTAAAGCCCCTAAGGTGAAACGCTCTTTAAAAAACAGAAACGTTCCAAGAAATGCGAAGAGGGGCTGCATAGATACGAGGATTACGGAGCTTGCGACTGACGTATAATTTAGGGACTCAAACCATAAGATAAAGTGTGAAGCCAGGAAGATACCTGCAAAGGCAGCTAACATCCATTCTTTTGAAGAAACTTCTTTGAACTCATGGGTGTGTTTCCACATAACGTAGGGAAGCATAATAATTACTGCAAGCGCCAACCGATAGAAAGCGATCATGGAAGCTGGAGCATCACTAGCTAGTTTCACCAATATAGCCGAAGTTGAAATAGATAGAACACCGATTGCTAACATGAAATATGGATGAAAGGGAGGCTTATCCAAACTTAACCCTCCTTCTGTTGTGATCACTGGCATTTACGCGGATAATAAAGTATATATGGTTACCAAACTTCTTTTAGTTTTTTAAAACGCTTTACATTATTTTATCATTGATACGTTTGAAAAGCATAATAAAAATGTGTAGAATATATACTGTTATGTGTGTTATGATGGATGAATCTATCAGGCAGGTGCTTCAAAGCCTCTCCCGTATAGCATTGGCAGGAGGCTTTTTTTACATGTTTTAATCACTGGTAAGGTAGAAGATTTTTTTAATAAAGGAGTATGAAAGTATAGTGACAACATTCAATTCATTAGGATTATCCAATCCGGTGTTGAAGGCTTTAAACAACATGGGGTTTGAAGAAACAACACCAATTCAAGAGCAAACCATTCCTCTTGGGTTACAGGGGAAAGATGTCATCGGCCAAGCGCAAACGGGAACAGGTAAAACAGCTGCATTCGGAATACCGATGATCGAGAAAATCAACAAAGACATCAAGTCTGTTCAGGGACTGGTGATCGCACCCACTCGTGAATTAGCCATTCAAGTAGCTGAAGAAGTGAATCGGCTTGGTAAATATAAAGGGATACGCACACTTCCGATTTACGGTGGTTCGAACATGGAACGTCAAATTCGTGCACTTCGAGACAACCAAATCGTTGTGGCTACTCCTGGTCGTTTACTTGACCATATCCGTCGTAAAACAATTAAACTTGAGAACGTTCATACAGCTGTTTTAGACGAAGCAGACGAAATGCTGAACATGGGTTTCATTGATGATATCCGTGATATCCTTAAGGCTCTTCCTGAGCACCGTCAGACGTTACTTTTCTCAGCGACTATGCCTAAGGAAATCCGTAATATTGCAACAACGCTCATGAAGAAACCTGAAGAAGTTAAAGTAAAATCAAAAGAAATGACCGTTGAAAATATCGACCAATATTATGTGGAAATTCCGGAAAAGCACAAATTTGACACGTTAACACGCCTTCTGGATATTCATGCACCAGCTCTAGCGATTGTGTTTGGACGTACAAAACGACGTGTAGATGAAGTTTCAGATGGTTTACAAGCACGTGGATTCCGTGCTGAAGGTATTCACGGTGATCTCACCCAGGGCAAACGTATGTCCGTATTGAATAAATTCAAAAAAGGCCGGATCGAGATCCTTGTAGCAACAGATGTTGCAGCGCGCGGACTCGATATTTCTGAAGTATCACATGTTTACAATTTTGATATTCCTCAGGATCCTGAAAGCTATGTCCACCGTATTGGACGTACTGGCCGTGCAGGACGCAAAGGGGAGTCTGTTTCTTTTGTAACGTCACGTGAAAAAGCACAACTCAACTTAATCGAGAAGCTTACGAAGAAGAAGGTTGAGCGTATGAGTGTGCCTTCCTCTGATGAAGCACGTCGGGGGCAACAGCAAGTAGCTGTAGAAAAGCTGACTGATGCTGTAGGAAATAAAAACCTTGATAAGTATAAACAGTCAGCAAGTGAATTGCTTGAGCAGCATGATGCTTCTGATCTTGTTGCAGCAGCTTTGAAAATGCTCACAAAAGAGCGCAGTGAAGTACCGGTTCGTTTGTCCTCAGTCCAGCCGATTAGTGTAAAAGGGTCACGCGGAGGCGGCGGAAAAGGAAGAGGCGGTAAGAAACCTTACCGTAAAGATGGCAAACGTAATTTTAAAAAGCATAGTAATAATTCCCGTAATTTTAAAGGAAAAGGAAATCGCGGTTTCCAAGATAAAGGACGTAACTCGAACGCTAAATAAACTGCCATGCTGTCAACCCTTCAAGGGCTGACAGCTTTTTTTATGCATCGGATCCTTATAGAGGTTATTGTCCTATAATACGAGTTGTACTTTGGATAAATGATTTTTTCTCACAGAAGGGGTTGGAAGTTGGACATACTAAAGAGGGAACAATGTGCTGTTTGAGTGGAGAAAATATACGCAGACTCCTGCGGGAGGGAAGGCCTAGGTGAGACACCGGAGTGCGCCAGCACAAGGAGTCTGTAAAAATAAGGAAGTTCGGTTAAAACCGGCATGTCCTGTGCCAACACCCGAACGACCCCACATCCTGTGGGGCCGCGGAAAGCGAAGTATATTTTCGTAGCGGGTTATATGCACCAAATTATAGTTTCTGTTTAGTTTTCATTTGATAAAAACCTTTTCCCCCAATAGCAAGGTGTTTATAAAATATTATTGGCAAGGGCCAACAGGACCAGAAAGATAATAACTCCCCAAAGTATGTTTTTTCCATATCCCCTTCCTCCTGCACTTCGCCTCTTCCAACGGTTCGGGTTAAATCCTGTGCTGCCATGACTATTGCTGTCGTGTTTCGCCCGGTTGACCCAAATGGAGAAAGGTTTAGCTTTTTTTAGAAAAGGAGGGGCCAGGGCAAAGCCGCCGATTAGACCGAAGACGTGGGCTATGACGTTAATATTCGGCCGTGTAAAGGTCATGAATAATCCAAGGATAAAAATCACCATAATGATTTGTGAATTCGCTGACCCAATTAAATGTTTGCGAAATAAGACCATAAATACATAGATGCCAAAAATGCCAAATATAGCACCTGAAGCTCCGAGATGCTGGTAAAAAGCATTAGGTGCAACAATATAAGTTCCAATATTTCCTGCGATCCCAGCGAGTAGATAAACACTGACGAACTTCACTCTGCCCAACATCTGTTCGAGGGCTGGTCCGAATAAAACGAGTGAAAAAGAATTGAACAGCGCATGGGCAAATCCACCATGCAGAAATATTGGAGTTACGAGCCGCCAATACTCTCCCTGAGAGACGAGGTAATTGTTCCCTACCCCGGCACGCAGCAAGTCAAGCGCAAATGAAAACTGGAAAACATAAATAATCAGCCATAATAAAAGGTTAATGGCTACAAGCCCTGATACAATCGGATAAAATTTTAGGAATTCTTTAAAACTTTCTGTTCTGACAAACATGTTATTGGTCTCCTTTAGAAGAGTATCTCATTTCCAATATAAGCAATGACATAGGCTAGTATTCTTTTTAACAAAAGAAAATATCGGGTATACTAAATTGTAATTCACCCATCAGAGGGCAAAGTATAAAGGAAGATGAAAATGATTAAGGGGATTGGCATTGATATTGTTGAAATTGATCGTATTAAACAAATTATAAAGCGAAATACTCGCTTTGTTCAAAGGATATTAACCAAGAATGAACAAAAGCGGTATGATCAGTTAACCAAACACCGAGGAGTTGAATTTCTGGCGGGGCGTTTTGCAGCGAAGGAAGCATTCTCTAAGGCTGTGGGAACGGGTCTCGGTAAGCTCAGCTTTCAGGATATTGAAGTGGATACGAATAAAGATGGAGCTCCAGTCATGCATGTGAAGGACTATGAACACCTCATGATATGGATAGCCATATCGCATAGTAAGAAGCAAGCTGTAGCGCAAATTGTGCTGGAAGATAGAGCAAATGACATAATTACATAGGTTGTCTCATAACATGTAATGCGGGTAGGAGGGAACGAAATGGATGTTGTGACCGCGCAGGAGATGTACGAATGGGACCATGTGGCAATAGAGTCCACTGGATTAGAAGGTAAACTATTAATGGAGAATGCGGGCCGTGCTGTTTGTTTTGATTTAGAAAAAAAGCTGTCCAGGCATCAAAAGGTTGTCATTCTGATTGGTGGTGGAAATAACGGGGGAGATGGGTTCGTAATTGCCCGAACATTATTAAACCATGGATACTCAGTAGAAGCTTGGCAGGTGGTTCCTGATTCCAAGGTGGAAGGGGATGCACACTTCCATAAGAAGCTTTTTGAGAATTCAGGGTACCCTTTATATCGTTTAGAGGAGATAACTGAAATAAAGGAATCTCTAGGACGTGCTGATGTCATTATTGACGCAATGCTTGGAATTGGTATGAAAGGGCAGTTACGCGGTCTGATTCGACAAGTTGTTGTGCTTGCCAATGACCAGAAGGCATTCCGAATAGCGGTGGATCTTCCGGCCGGAGTTCCAGCTGACGAAGGAATTGATGTTGTTGAAGCTTATCAGGCGGATTATACGTGTATCATAGCAGCCCTGAAGATGAGCGCTGTAATAGAGAATACTCGGGTGTATTATGGTGAATGGAATGTTGTAGAAATCGGTTTGCCGGTGAAAAAGCTTCCTTCACCAGACCGGAAAGTATGGCAGCGCGAAGATACTAAAATAACATTCCCGAAGCGACATGCAAATTCCCATAAAGGCAGCCATGGCAAAGGGTTGATCGTTGGGGGAGCAGCTAATATGCCGGGTTCGATTGCGATGTCAGCGAGGGCCGCGCTTAGAAGTGGAATTGGTCTTTTGGCAATCGCCGCTCCTAGGAGCGCAATTAATAACATCGCACCTTACGTACAGGAGGCAACATTTCTCCCGTTGCAGGAAGAGTCGGGTATGGTTAACGGAGAGATTGACACAGATGTGTCTAACTATGATGGATTGGCCTTAGGTATGGGAATGGGGCGCAGCTTGAAATCTCGTAAACTAGTTGAGGATCTTATAACTGCAGTCGAGTCGCCGCTTCTGATCGATGCAGATGGTCTTTATCAGTTGAAAGGTTTGCTTCACCTGGTGAAGGAGAGGACAAACCCTACCGTTCTCACCCCGCACCCAGGAGAGTTCGCGCATTTAGTTGATCAACCGATTTCTTCAATTGTCAATGCACCTTTTTACTACAGCCGTAAGTTCTCAGAAACTTATGGGGTTTATACTGTTCTTAAAGGACCTGCCACCATTATTACTGCCCCAGATGGTAGTCAGTCTGTAGATTTAACGGGGAACGCTGGGTTGGCAAAAGGGGGAAGCGGTGATGTGTTGTCAGGAATTTTACTTGCTATGATGCTTCAGTCAAAATCAATTATGGATGGACTAAATATCGGGTGTATGGTGCATGGAATGACAGCTGAAACGTTAACAAAATCGAAACATTCCATGGTGGACTTACTTGCCACCGATTTAATAGAAGGTTTATCCCAGACCTTTCGTACATTCTCTTCTTGATCCACAAATAAAACGTTCCCTTTGTCCTTCAGAAGAGACAAAGGAGTTGAGTGCATGCCGAAACGTTTTCCGATCCTTTTGTTCGTCTTAGTGGCAGTGATGGTCGTCATAAGTGCCTGTGGTGAGAAATCTAAAGAAGACGTCGTTGAGAAACTGTCGCAACAAGCTGAAGAAATGCCTGGTTATAAAACGGATGTAACGATGACCATGCGAACCGGCAAAGAAGAACAAAAATACCAAATTCAAATTTGGCATAAAGAAGATAACTTCTATAAGGTGAAACTTCACAATCAGGAAGATGAAAAAGGAAACCAAGTCATCCTTAAAAACAAGAGCGGGGTTTATGTCTTAACACCTGCTTTGAATAAAAGTTTTAAGTTTCAGAGCGATTGGCCGGATAACACCAGTCAGCCATATCTGTATGCTTCTTTAGTGAAAGACATTAAAAAGGATACAGATGCAGAGTTCAGCGTGACAGAGAACCATTATGTGTTTAAAACAAAGACAAACTACCAAAATAATCAAACTCTTCCGATGCAGGAGATTTATTTTGATAAGAAAACATTTAAGCCCGTTATGGTAAAAGTATTTAATCAAGATGCACAGGCATTAGTAGAGGTGCAGTTTGATAATTTCAAAAAGGCAGAAGGTCTTAAGAAGGAAGATTTCGATGTAGACCAAAACATGGCAATGGCTTCTGCAGAAGTTCCTGTCTCAAATATGGAGGAAGAGGGAAACAGTGCTAATGAAGTTCTTTATCCAAATGTCACTCATGGAGCTGAACTGGTAGATAAACGAGAAGTGCAGACAGAAGAAGGTACGCGAGTGATTATGACTTACCAGGGAGATAAGAGTTTCACCCTCATCCAGGAGTCAGCAGAAGTACAGCCGACGAGTGCCGGTCAGGCCGTCACAGTTAATGCAGACCCTGCGCTTGCTGGAGGTACAGTCGCAGCAATGTCGAAGCAACGAATGCAATGGACTGAATCAGGTACAACCTTTAATTTGGCAAGTGAGGACCTGACTCGGGAGGAAATGGTTTCAGTTGCAAGTTCCATCAATAGTCATTCAACCAAATAACTTTGTTGCAAGCAGGCTTAACGGTCTGCTTTTATTTTTAATAGATCATAATTACTTGAACCCCACATTTTAATTCTTCTTAGCGGTCGTTTATTCATTGTTGTTGACAGCCTGTTCTTCACGTTCAATAATAGAAAGATATTGAATCGGAGAGGAGAGCTTGGGCTTGTCATTCGAATCATTTTATAGAGATACTTGGGCAGAAGTTGACCTGTCAGCTATAAAATTTAATATAGAACAAATGTATAAACGACTTTCTCCACATACAGGAATCTATGCTGTCGTGAAAGCCAATGCATATGGTCATGGGGATATACAAGTAGCTAAGCAAGCCCTTGAAGCTGGAGCAGAACGGCTGGCTGTTTCACTGCTGGATGAAGCAATTAAGCTTAGACGAGCAGGGATTACTGCCCCGATCTTAGTTATGGGCTGGATAAGGCCTGAAGATGCACCTATTGCCGCCGATCATGACATTGCTGTCCCTGTGTTTCAGAAAGAGTGGCTGGATCAATTACAACAAGATGCCTTCAAAAAAACACTTAAGCTTCATATGAAATGGGATACAGGCATGGGGAGAGTAGGAATACGCAACAAAGAAGAGATGGATGCAATTCTTTCTGGCATTAAGGATAACCCATGGATTGAATTAGAAGCAATATTTACTCACTTTGCCACAGCGGATGAAGAGAAGCTGGATTATTACAAAGAACAAATAGCTCGTTTTGATACCCTGTACGATCATTTTAAGAAGGTATGGCCACAACCAGTTGAGATTCATACAGGGAATAGTGCAGCGAGCATGCGGTTTCCGGAAGATATGCATCACCATGTCCGTTTTGGTATCAGCATGTATGGACTTTATCCCTCTCCTGTTGTGAAAGGCGAACAGCCGATAGATCTTAAGCCCGCTTTTTCACTGAACTCTCGATTGATTCATGTGAAAAAGGTACAACCAAATGAATCCATTAGTTATGGGGCCACCTATCAGGCCGAAAATGAGGAATGGATTGGCACAGTGCCTTTGGGTTACGCAGATGGATGGATTCGCAAACTGCAAGGGTTTGAGGTGTTAGTGGATGGAAAACGCCGCCCTATCGTCGGAAGAATATGCATGGATCAGTTTATGATTAAGCTAGATCAAGAATATTCTATAGGAACTAAGGTTACATTAATTGGCAAGCAGAATAATAAAGACATTCATACAGATGAACTGGCCGAATATTTGGATACCATTAACTATGAGATTCCTTGTATGATAAGTTACCGTGTACCGCGCATGTATTTGAAAAATGGGCATATGGTAGAAGTAGACAACACTCTTACGAAGGTATGATGAAATACACGTAAGACAATACTCCTTACATTCAATCACCATGCAACATTTTTCACGAAAAAAATCCAAGACTCCTTTGCAATAGACACCTGCGAATGATAAGATTAAATTGGACTTATTTGACTGGTTTCTATTGAGAGAAGATGGTGGAGGTGTATGGTTTTGTCCGACAGTATGCAGGAGATTGTCATTCGTATTCCAGATAGCCTACTAAGTGAATTAGATGGTCATGTTCAACTCGAAAACAGTGATCGGAGCGATTTCATGTGTAAAGCAACAAAAATGTATTTGAGGGAAGAAAAGCAGCGCCATATTAGAGAATCCATGCGCCGTGGATATATGGAAATGGCTAAAATTAATTTAACTATCGCTTCAGAAGCTTTTCAGGCCGAAGAGGAGGCAGATCACACCCTGGAGCAATTAGTGAGCGGGGTGTGAAGCCTGTGATAGTCAAACGAGGAGACGTTTATTTCGCTGATTTGTCCCCGGTTGTAGGATCAGAACAAGGCGGGGTGCGCCCTGTTCTCATCTTGCAAAATGATATTGGGAATCGTTTCAGCCCTACAGTTATTATCGCGGCGATTACCGCGCAGATCCAAAAAGCTAAACTTCCTACACATGTTGAAATTGATGCTGAAAAATATGGTTTCGAACGCAATTCCGTTATTCTGCTGGAACAAATCAGAACGATTGATAAACAACGTTTGACCGATAAAATCACACATCTAGATGGGCCGATGATGCAACAGGTAAACGAGTCCTTGCAAATCAGCCTTGGACTTATTGATTTTTAAGATAAAGCTGTCTAAGATTAGGCAGCTTTATTTTTTTATGCTCTTTTTTTTCTTGAATGTTAGAATATTAATAAATATGTAGTCGTGTCTTTTGGTCCAAGGTTAAAATAGACTTAATTAGTGTATTATCTTCATAATGTTTGATAAAATTATGCACAGGTAGTTGTGACGTGTCGAAGCATTGAATGAAAATGTAGAATATAGTCGGGGGTTTAACGATGGATGAAAAGCTAAAAACTATTGTTTTAGAACACAGTAACGACATTATACAAATGTGGTTAGAAGAGGTTAATAACCATAAAAAAGGCGATTATACAGCAACGATATCGGACGAGCTTTTTGAAAGCACGAACCGCGAGTTTGTTAATGTTATTTTTTCCAGTATTGAGAGACAGGGATTATCCTCTGACATGGACGATTTCTCAGAGCGGTTAATTAATTTAGGATGGCCGCTTAGCTATTTGACTGATGGAATGCAGGTTTTCCGCAGGGTGCTTACAGAGTACATTTTAAGCCAATCGGATCAAATCGACTCAAATTACTTTTCTAAAGTGTTACGAGAAGTTGATGATTGGGTTGATCCGGTAATTAATCGTTTGGTTAATGAATTCTCTGGAAGCTGGGAAAACATTGTCTCTCTGCAGCGTGTAGCTTTGCAAGAACTGTCTGCACCATTAATTCCGGTGATGGATAATATTACGATTATGCCTCTGATTGGCACCATAGATACGGAACGAGCTAAGTTCATTATGGAAAACCTTTTAGATGGAGTCATTAAACACAATGCAGAAGTAGTGCTCATTGATATTACAGGGGTTCCTGTCGTGGATACGATGGTGGCACATCACATTATACAGGCTGCTGAAGCTGTACGTTTAATTGGTTCTCGTTGTATTTTAGTAGGTATCAGACCTGAAATTGCCCAAACTATCGTCAATCTTGGAATCGATTTAGGGAAATTCCCGACAAAAAGCTCACTGCGTAAAGGTTTCCAAACGGCGCTGGAGCTGACGAATCGTACCATTGAAGAAGCTCAAACGAATGATAAGGATATCGAGAAATTAATCGATTCTCTAGACAAGGAGTGAACACAATGAGGATTCCAATTTTAAAGCTTCATAATTATTTGCTTATTTCCATACAAATCGACTTAGATGATCAGACAGCTATTCAATTTCAAGAGGATCTATTAAGTAAGATCCATGAAAGTGGAGCAACAGGAGTTGTCATTGATTTAACCTCGGTTGAAATTATTGACTCTTTCATCGCGAAAGTGCTCGGAGATGTGGTAACAATGTCAGATCTCATGGGTGCGAAGGTAGTGCTCACGGGTATTCAGCCTGCGGTTGCTATGACACTGATCGATCTAGGAATTCATTTGCAGGATGTCCCGACTGCTCTAGATTTAGAACAAGGGTTGATCAAACTTCGTCAGGAACTGGAGGAGTAGATATGGACTTCCAATCCTGTGTCAATATTAAAAAGGAGTGGGACATTGTCGGGGCTCGTCAGCTTGGACGGGATATAGCTGGGAAAGTAGGCTTCGGTACAGTAGACCAAGCACGAATTGCCACTGCAATCTCCGAACTAGCAAGAAATATCTATCTATACGCTGGGACTGGGAAGGTTTGCTTTGAAACCATCGAAGAAATCAATCAAAAAGGATTAATTATAATTGCAATGGATGACGGACCGGGAATAAGAGAATTGAATCAAGTGATGGAAGATGGTTTTTCCACATCAGGGGGTCTTGGAGCAGGTCTGCCTGGGGTCAAGAGACTGATGGACGAGTTTGATATTCAATCTGAGCAAGGTAATGGAACAGAGATTAAGGTGGTCAAGTGGCTCCGTTAGAGGAGGTTGAGAAATGGATACTCTGAAGGTTGAATTAAAAAATTATAAAGAATTAATGCAAGAGTATATTAAAACGAAAGATGAACAGTCTCTTTATCAGGCCGAGCAATTCAGTAAACAGTCTATGCAGCAGAATATCTCACCTGAAGAGATCATTAATGTGCATATTGAAGCGTTACAAGATCTATACCCTAATATGCCTGATTATATTCAATCTTCTTTAAGTTTTTTATTAGAAACAATGATTTCGTATGGGATGGCTTACCAGGAATATCAATCGTTGAGGGAAAGGCAGTTAGAGCTGAAATCAGAGATCTCAGTTGCGGCTAATATGCAAAAAACGCTGTTGTCCACTGTAAAACCTGAGCGCAGGGATTTAGATATCGGTGCCATTAGTATCCCCGCCAAACAAATGAATGGGGACTACCATCACTTTGTTGAGGATGTTGATGGGACGTTGGGGATAGCTATTGCTGATGTGATCGGGAAGGGTGTTCCTGCTGCATTATGTATGTCCATGATCAAGTATTCAATGGACAGTTTTCCAGAAATGCGAATGGATCCGGATGTAATTCTGGGAAGTCTAAATCGTGTGGTAGAAAGAAACGTTGATTCAAGTATGTTCATTACGATGTTTTATGGATTGTATGATCCAGAAAATCACACGTTCAATTATTCATCTGCAGGGCATGAGCCTGGCTATTACTACAGCAAAGAGAAAGATGAATTTGAAGAAATCAACCCTTCTGGCCTGGTATTAGGCGTATCTTCTGAGACGACTTACCATAAGTACACTAGAGAGGTCGCTATTGGTGATATGATTATCTTGCTTACGGATGGAGTGACGGAATGCCGGCAAGGTGACCGTTTCATTGAACAAGAAGAAATACTAGAAGTAATTAGAGAGTACGCTCACCTTCCAGCTCAGCAAACAGTTGAACATGTTTATAAACATTTCGAGCGATTACAGGATTTTCAACTAAGAGATGATTTTACGTTAATTATTTTGCGAAGAAATGTTTAAAATAAGTTTGAGAAGGGTATTCCTTCTTCGATGAGTTTTTTAGGATTATTGGGAGGAGATCTAATTGAATTTGACCATAGATATAACAAAGCAAGATCGCGTTACGTATGTATCTTTAGTTGGAGAAGTAGATGCATTTACGGCTCCTAAACTGAAAGAATCCTTACTGCCTGAGACAAAAGAAGAAGGACAGACTGTAGAGGTAAACCTTCAAGATGTGAACTATATGGATTCGACAGGGTTAGGAGTATTTATCAGCGCTTTAAAATCAACGAAGGAACACAACACAGAGTTGAAGCTTGTCCAAATGCAGGACCGTGTATATCGATTATTTAAGATTACAGGTTTAACTGATATTATGGACATCGACAATACAGTTCGGGGTGGAATGTAATAATGGAACAATTTGATTTTGTCGAAGTTAAAGTCCCTGCCAAGGCTGAATATGTCGGTGTAGTTCGTTTGAGTACTTCAGGAATTGCTAACCGTATGGGATTTTCATATGAAGATATCGAAGACCTGAAAGTAGCTATTTCTGAGGCGATCACGAATGCCGTGAAGCATGCATACAAGGAAACAGGCGAAGGTGAGATTACCATTGGCTTTGGAGTTTACGAAAATCGTTTGGAAGTCATGGTTGCCGACCATGGAGGCAGTTTTGATCTAGGAGAAATTAAAGAAGATATTGGACCTTACCAGCACAGTGACGATATTAGTGAGTTACGGGAAGGTGGGTTTGGTCTATTCTTAATTGATGCCTTAATGGATAAAGTTGAAATCAACAGCAAGTATGGAGTTATTGTCCTAATGACAAAATACCTTCATGAGAATGAGGTGGGTCAAGATGGCGACCAAATCTCGACAACACAATGATGAGGTTTATAATTGGATAACAATTCTGCAAGAAAATCCACAAGATGAAGAGATTCAGGAAAAAATTGTGCTAGCCTATCGGGACCTAGTGGAATCGATTGCTCGTAAATATTCTAAGAACAGTACTATTCATGAAGATTTAGTTCAAGTAGGGATGCTGGGGCTTCTTGCAGCCATTCGCAGGTATGATGCTGAGTTTGGCAAATCGTTTGAGTCGTTTGCGATTCCAACCATAATCGGTGAAATCAAGCGTTTCATTCGGGATAAAACTTGGAGTGTTCATGTTCCCCGCAGAATAAAGGAGCTTGGTCCTAAAATAAAGAAAGCCGCGGAAGAGTTAACAAGTGTTTTACAGCGTTCTCCTTCCGTCATTGAAATCGCTGACTACCTCGAAGTCTCTGAAGAAGATGTTCTTGAGACAATGGAGATGGGGAAAAGCTATAAAGCTTTATCTGTGGACCGGAAGATTGAGGCAGATTCAGACGGCAGCACAGTAACCATCCTGGATTTGATTGGTAATCAGGAAGATGGATATAACCAGATTGACCAAAAGATGCTTCTCCAAAAGGTCTTACCGACCCTGAATGAGCGAGAGCAGGAAATATTGCAATGCACCTACTTTGAAAATATGAGTCAGAAAGATACAGGAGAAAGACTCGGCATTTCGCAAATGCATGTTTCCCGACTTCAGCGAAGAGCATTGAGAAAGCTGAGAGAGGCATTACAGGCCGAATCTGTTGAGGCGTTCTAATGACCATAAGTGACAACCAGGTAGCTGTTTCTGTCTATCAAAAGGCAAAAAAAGGGAACTACTATTGTGGGGATAGCTATTTTCATAAGGAAACGGATGATGCATTTATATGTGCATTGGCAGATGGCTTAGGAAGTGGAGAATTAGCCAAAGATTCATCTCAGGCTGTTATGGAAGTAATTGAAGAGTTTCCTAATCAGGAGATCGAATATATTATTAAGAAATGTAATGAGGTCTTACTTGGAAAACGAGGTGTCGTGTTAGGCATACTCCGTATTGACCTTAAACAACAAACCTATTCCTATTCATCAATAGGCAACATAGGGGTTATCACGCTCGCGAAAGATGGGAAGCGAAACAGGAATATTCCGTTATCCGGATATTTAGCAGGCTATCCTAAGAGACTTAAGGTAACACGTGGTCAGGTTGAGTCTGGAATGATCTTTCTGTTATTTTCCGACGGGGTGACTGATCGGCGTCTATCAGTTAAGAATACGAACACTCATGATATCCATTTCATCATTGAACAATATAAGGAGCTCTATGGTCAATTTCGTGATGATGATACAACGCTAATTGCAATGGAGTATAAATAAAGGGCCTTGTTCTGATCCAGGAATGAGGCCCTTTCATGTGTAGAGGAAATCAACGATTTAATTTGATACAATACAATCAAGAAGGTATTTGAAGGAGGCTTATTTTTGACTGATTTAATGGAAAAAACAGATATAGTAAGCATTGTAGCCAAGCAAACAGGTTTGGCTGCGAAACCCATTAACCAAGTTATTGAGTTATTAAATGAAGGGAATACAGTGCCATTTATCGCTCGTTATCGAAAAGAGCTAACTGGCGGTCTCGATGAAGTGCAAATTAAAGCCATCGAAGATCAATGGGCTTATGTTCAGAACTTAACACAGAGGAAAGAGGAAGTTATTCGACTCATCGATGAGCAAGGAAAACTGACCGATGAGTTAAGAAATGAAATAGAAAAAGCGGTACAGTTACAAAAAGTAGAAGATCTATACCGCCCCTATAAACAGAAAAGAAGAACACGGGCTACTGTTGCGAAGGAAAAAGGGTTAGAACCGCTTGCCCTGCTTGTATGGGAGCAAAATGACTTCGATTATGAGAAGGAAGCCGAAAGTTATTTCTCTGAAGAGCATGAGTTACATACCTTAGAAGAAGTTACACTCGGGGTCAACGATATTTTGGCCGAGTGGATTTCAGATGACCCTGAGTTTAGAGAACGAATTCGTAAACAAACCCACCAAAGCGGCACAATCGAATCATCAGATAAAAATGCAGAAAAAGATGAAAAGTCTATCTTTGAAATGTATTATGAATACCAGGAACCTGTGCGGTCAATCGTTTCCCACCGTGTTCTAGCTCTAAACCGTGGCGAAAAAGAGGACGTTATAAAAGTCTCGATTCACCCTCCAGAAGAAGCTATTATTGATTTGTTAAAACGGAATATTGTGAAGTCATCCACTTCCCAAAAATTACGCGGTATCGTAGAAGAGGCTATTCTGGATAGTTATAAGCGATTGATACAGCCATCTGTTGAAAGAGAAATTCGCAACACTTTATCGGAAACTGCTGAAGAGCAAGCAATTGAAGTGTTTTCCAGTAATTTAAGAAGCCTGTTACTACAGCCTCCCCTTAAAGGGAAGGTTGTCTTGGGGGTAGACCCGGCTTATCGAACAGGGTGTAAGCTTGCTGTAATTGATGAGACTGGGAAGAAACTTGAGGTAGCTGTAATATATCCCACACCTCCAAAGAGTGATGTGGAAGGTTCGGAGCGGAAAATACGCGCCATTTTTGACAAGTATTCGATCGAACTCATTGCGATTGGCAATGGTACAGCCTCAAGAGAAACCGAACAATTTATTGCAGACATGATCCAGAAGTATTCACTACCCGCTTCCTATATGATTGTTAATGAAGCAGGAGCAAGTGTGTACTCTGCATCAAAACTTGCAAGAGAAGAATTCCCTGATTTACAGGTGGAAGAGAGAAGTGCGGTCTCCATAGCAAGAAGAGTCCAGGACCCGTTGGCCGAATTAGTTAAAATTGACCCTAAATCCATTGGAGTAGGCCAATACCAACATGATGTAAGCCAGAAGAAATTAAATCAATCCCTTACTTTTGTTGTTGAAACAGCTGTAAACCAGGTCGGGGTTAACGTCAATACGGCCTCTTCATCATTACTTCAATATGTATCAGGTCTAAGCAAAAGTGTCGCAAACAATATTGTGAAGAGACGTGAAGAGATTGGAAAGTTTGCAACCAGGAAGGAATTAAAAGATATTCCGCGCCTAGGGGCCAAAACTTTTGAACAAAGTATAGGTTTCTTAAGAGTTCTTGAAGGCAAGGAACCATTAGATAAAACGTCTATTCACCCGGAAAGTTACCAAGCTGCTCAATCATTGCTTCAGCAAATTGAATGTACACCTGAGAATTTAGGTGATGAAGAAATAAGAGAGAAGCTAAATCGTGTAAATCTATCCACAACAGCAGAGCAATTAGGAGTAGGCGAGCCTACGCTGAAGGATATAATCAAGTCATTGACTGAACCAGGACGAGACCCAAGGGATGACTTGCCGAAACCGTTGTTAAAGACAAATGTACTGTCGATGGAAGACCTTGAACAAGGGATGGAGCTTGAAGGCACAGTCCGTAATGTAGTGGACTTCGGAGTGTTTGTAGATATAGGAGTTAAGCAAGATGGGCTTGTTCATATATCTAAATTATCGAATAAATTTGTAAAACACCCTATGGACATCGTTTCCGTAGGTGATGTAGTTACGGTTTGGGTAGAAAACGTAGATATACAAAAACAGCGAATTGCACTTACTATGCTGAAAAAATAACAAAGATAACCTGGGAGATCTTATTCTTCCGGGTTTTTTATTTGTATCGATGGCGATAAAAGTACCAGCACTGATTTAACATTTTGATTTGGTATTTATCTTTATTTAAAAAGGCATTGGACATTTGTTTACGCAGCCAGCGCGGCAATCGAATCTCCTCCTTTTGTATTTGGAGACATTCCCATTTATAATAGACTATGCAACAAGGGCGAGGGGTGTTCCGTAAATGTGGATTGAAAAACAACAACTACAAGAGTGGACAAACAACATATCACTCGAGTTTTTTGGTAAACCATATGTAGATCATGTATCCTTTAACTCTCGATTAAGGACTACAGGCGGAAGATATATCCCTTCGGATAGAAAGATCGAGCTAAACCCTAAGTATTTAGAAGAGATGGATAACGAAGAGTTTGTCGGCATTATCAAACATGAACTATGTCATTATCATTTACATATTGAAGGAAAAGGATTCGCACACAAAGATCAAGATTTTAAGGATCTGTTAAAGAAAACAGGCTCCCCAAGGCATTGCCAGCCTTTACCTTCTGAACGAGAAAAGCAGAAACACGTTTATTTTTGTACGCGTTGTTCACACGAATACTTCCGAAGAAGAAGAATTAATACGGCCAAGTATCGTTGTGGGAAATGCAGAGGGCAATTAAAAAAGAAATAGAAAAAGCATTGACGAATTTTGTAGTGCGTGTTAAATTAAATAAGCCTTATAAATAAGGCAGATCAG